>CAVZMZ010000031.1:0-611814 GCA_963776475.1 uncultured Chloroflexia bacterium | reverse complement strand
AAATATTGGCGCTTTTATCACATCCTAAAATAGAGCCGACCTTAATCTATTATAGCTCAATTTTTATGATCGTCTGACATCGTATGAATTGGTGTCGCTTTGTTTTCTTTATGGAGAGAGTTGCCAAATTATACAGGGAAGCAATCCTGTCAGTGCTGTTGGTATCCACGAAGATTGAATGCCGGTCGCCGATAGCAGCCGCATTGTTTAAAGATTATCTTATCCTTACTGGAAGGGGCTATATATGATTGGTGAGTGGATTTACCGGAACATGGGCGGATTGCACATTTGCCAGACATTTTTCCAAAAGCCGTTCAAGATTAGAACGAAGTTCAGGGTTGTATCTATTCCCTTTCGCGTCAACGAAGAATCAGTAGAATGATGAATAACTTAAAGATTGCACAGCTTCCCAGAACATTTATTCGCCATTTTGATCATCTCTTAACCCGGGTTTATAAAATACAGGTATTTTCAACCGACCCTCAAGTGATCGTCCGTATCCAAATTGACCGGTTGTCACATTCGATCAATTTGCCGGAAGGTACTATTCCTGCAGGGCAAAAAGCATTGGTATTACATTTATGGAATGACCGATTACTACCCATGCCACCTGGCGGCGCCGATTTAGCCTATCCGCGAAGTTTTTATTACCAAATACGTTCCTCTTTGGAAGCCTTAGGGCAGTATATGCAGAATGAGGAGACACTACATGATGTTTGTATCGTCGGTGGTGTAACGTCCCACGTATGGATAAATAACGTAAACCATGCTGGAAGTTCGATGCTGAGACGGCTGGGTTTTACACTATTTGCTTCCAATCACCCGTTGAATAAATTGGGATTATTTTTAGATAATTTTTATACCTGGGTATTAATGTGGACATTTAATCCAGCCTCCCTGCGCGAACACAAGTTATTTAAACTTCAACGTGTCGAGGGGTGGATGACCAGTGAACGTTTTTTGGAACGTTATGGGAATGGAAAATCCCATTTGAATTCGATGAAATAATTGGAGGTGTTATTAGTTAGTTCTTTCATTCCGGAGAGGTAAGACATGCACCCCAGAATGGGTACCAAATCCCAACCCCTCATTTACCTGGAACCGTGGCGAGAACAGCCGCGGTTTTTATTTTCCAAAAATAATTGAAGTACTGTCAACATCCCTTTATTAGTGCCATGTGAAGGGTAGAAAGATCAGTCATGATCTAATACATACTGATAGGGTGACAAGCCATGTAGCGCCTCGTGCGGTCTGATCGTATTATCTGCTTCTAGTTACTTCTCTGCGATTTCACGGACTTTGTTCGAAGAGATTCTATCTCAATGCCGGAGGCTTCATCGTTCCTCGTCGTTTTCATCCATGCGCGCGCGATTTCCGCAATGCGTTCTTTTCCTTGACCGTCGACCGGTTCTAGGCTAAAATCGGTTCGCCTTCGGGCAATTGTTGTTTTTAATGAAGGAACATGATGTTCGAAACCCTCACCGGACGACTCAACCAGGTTTTTGATGGATTGCGAAAACGCGGCAAGCTTTCTGCTGCAGACGTAGATGTCGCCATGCGGGAAGTACGCCTGGCGCTGCTCGAAGCGGACGTGCATTATACCGTTGTCAAAGAATTTATTGCTCGTGTGCGTGAACGGGCGGTGGGTGCGGAGGTTTCGAAGGCGCTCAACCCGGGCCAGCAGGTCATTAAAATTGTCAACGATGAATTGATTGGCACGCTCGGCGAGCCGGCTCCGCTGAACCTCTCGGGAGAAAAACCACGCATGCTGATGCTGGTGGGCTTGCAAGGGTCGGGCAAGACTACCGCAGCCGGAAAACTGGCGAGCTTCCTGCGTACACGCGGCGAACGTGTAATGTTGGTGGCCGGGGATCCCTACCGTCCGGCGGCCGCAGCCCAGTTGCAGACCTTGGGCCACCAGGTGGATGTTCCGGTCTTTTTCGAAGCAGACGTTAAACCACCGGAACTGGTGAGACACGCCTTCGAAAAAGCCCGCAATGGCGGTTACACGGTTGTGATTGTGGATACGGCTGGCCGCTCACAGCTGGATAATACACTGATGGGCGAATTGCAGGCGATCGTTCAGAAGGTGCCTCCCACCGAGACGCTGCTGGTGGTGGATGCCATGATCGGGCAGGAAGCTTTACATGTTGCCGAGGGATTTCGGCAGGCTATTACGCTGACCGGCCTCATTATGACCAAGTTGGATGGCGATTCGCACGGCGGCGCGGCCATCTCGATCCGATCGGTGACTGGCATCCCAATCAAATTCATCGGGACCGGGGAAAAGTTGGATGCACTGGAAGCCTTTCAGCCCGAACGCCTGGCCTCGCGTATCCTTGGAATGGGCGACGTCATCGGCTTGATCGAAAAGGCCGAGGCAGTCTTTGATGAAAAACAGGCTCAAAGACAAGCGGACCGCCTCGCAAAAGGTGAATTTACACTTGAAGATCTGGCCGAGATGCTGAACTCATCCAAGAAAATGGGCCCTATGAGCCAGATGGTGGATATGCTCCCCGGTGATATGGGCAAAGCGGCCCGGAACGTCTCACCTGAAGATATGGAGCGGCAACTCAAACGGACCGAGGCGATCATCAGTTCAATGACGCCCGGGGAACGGCGTGATCCGGAAGTATTGAATGCCAGCCGTCGCCGGCGCATCGCTGCAGGTTCCGGCACTGAGGTTCAGGATGTGAACCGGCTGGTCAAGCAATTCCGTGAAATGCAGCGTTTAATGAAGACACTGCAAAAAACAGGCGGGAGAGGCCTGTCACGCTTGTTCGGTTAGTGTTAAAATGAAAGAAGCATCATTATTTAGCAGGTTCCCAACACGAGACGCGGCACTCCTTTCTGCCACCCCTACGCCTCGGGTTGATACCATAATAATCGATAATAATAACTAGAAGGAGAAACATTCAGATGGTTCGTATTCGTCTTCGTCGTACTGGCTCAAGAGGCCAGCCGTCCTATCGCATCGTCGTAGCGGACAAGGAAAGTCCGCCGCGATGGCCGTTTTCTGGAAATCGTTGGTTTCTATAACCCGCGCACCGAACCGGGAACCCTGGAAATCAAGGAAGACCGTATTTATGAGTGGATGAATAAAGGCGCCCTACCGTCCGAGTCGGTGGCGCAGTTGTTCAAGACATCCGGTACCTCTGAGCGTTATGACCGTCTCAAGAAGGGCGAGTCCGCAGAGGTTTTGTTAGCTGAGGCCGCGCAAGCCAAAGCGAGCAAAGTTACTAACAATAGAACCGGCAAGTAAACTGAAAAGAAGCCTTCAGCCGTTCCAACGGCTGAAGGCACAACCATAATCGAGATGCCATGAAAGCACTCACAGAATATATCGCCAAATCCCTGGTCGATCACCCTGAAGAGGTTGTGGTGGATGAAGTTCGCCATGGCAACCGTGTGACGCTGGAACTGACTGTCGCCAAAGACGATATGGGGCGGGTTATCGGCAGGGGTGGTCGCGTGGCGAATGCCATTCGCTCGCTTTTGCGAGTAGCTGCCGAGCGGGATGGCTGCCAGGCGACCATGGATGTGGTGGAGCCATAGCCCTCTAATATGCCCGGGCGTGCTGAAATACCGGCAGGCTCGCCAGCCGCTGGCGAGCCTGCTTTCTTGGCAGTAGGTAAGGTGCGCCGACCGCATGGTGTGGCCGGAGATGTGTTGGTGGAGATCTACACCGACTTCCCGGAACACTTGCAGCCATTGGCAAAAGTTTACGCGGGTGAAAAACACATCCCGCTGACCATCCGCCGCCAGCGGCTACACAATGACGGCGTTCTTTTGGCCTTTGATGGTTTTACCACCCCCGAACAGGTGGGTCGTTTCCGAAACCAGATACTTTATATTGTCAAAGCAGACGCATCGGAACTGCCCGAAGGGGAGTATTATTTTCACGAACTCCTGGGCTTGGCCGTGGTGGATGAAACCGGTTCAGCTCTCGGTGAAGTTACTGAGATCATGGAAACTGGCGCAAACGATGTCTATGTAGTAAAAAATACTGCCGGTCGCGAGATCCTGCTGCCGGCCATCGCCGAGGTTATCCTGGATATTGATCTGAGCACAAAAACCATGAAGGTCCACCTACTTCCCGGCCTGGTGGAGGATGGGGAGCCTGAATCTTGATCCAGCCTGTCAATCATACGAATGGATAAACGTTATTGGGTCGGGTTTAATCTGGTCAAGGGTATTGGGGCTGTCCGCCTGCAGGGCCTGCGAGATCATTTCGGCGACCTGGCTTTGGCCTGGCAGGCGCCATTGGACGCTCTCCAAGCCGCAGGCCTTAGTTCAAAACTGGCCGAACGGGTGGTACAAATCCGTACGAGTGTAGACCTGGATAAATATATGGCCAGGGTGGCAGCGCAGGGCATTTCCATCCTAACGTGGGAGGATGAGCACTACCCAAAGCGATTGAAAGAGATCGACCAGCCGCCGCCTGTTTTATATGAGCGCGGCACATTATCAGATGAAGATTCTTGGGCGGTCGCGGTGGTTGGGACACGCCGTGTCAGCGCCTACGGCCGCCAGGTGGCAGAAGATGTCGGTGCGTTCCTCGCGAATAGTGGTGTGACGGTCGTCTCCGGGCTGGCACGCGGGGTGGATGCAATTGCACACCAATCCGCGTTAAAAGCGGGTGGGCGAACAATTGCCGTACTTGGCTGCGGCGTGGACCGGATCTACCCACCTGAGCATGCGCAATTGGCGGAAAAAATCATCGTCAGCGGAGCGATCCTTAGCGATTACGCACCAGGGACAGCCCCGGATGCGGCTAATTTTCCTCCACGCAACCGCATTATCTCAGGTCTTTCAATGGCAACGGTGGTAGTAGAAGCTGGTGAAACCAGTGGAGCACTCATCACGGCGCAATTTGCAGTTGATCAGGGACGGGAAGTATTCTCCGTTCCGGGTAGTATACTTGCTCCGCAAAGTAAGGGCACCAACCGGCTGATTGCACAGGGAGCCCATCCGATGCTCTCCGCCCGGGATTTGTTGGACGTTTTGAACCTGGGGCGCGTTACCGAGCAGCGTGAAGTGCGCAAGATCCTGCCTGGAAACGAAATAGAAGCTAAACTATTGAGTGTCCTAACCCACGAGCCCAAACACATGGATGAGATTCGAAACCAGACCGGTCTGCCAATCGAACGGGTATCGGCCACATTGGTAATGATGGAGCTCAAGGGAATGGTTCGGCAAGTTGGTGGTGTGAATTACGTCGCGGTCCGAGAGGACCAGGCTGAGTACAAGGTCTAGAAAATTATTTATGAATCATACATATGCAGTCATTATGGCTGGCGGCGGGGGTACCCGCCTGTGGCCCATATCACGCAGGAAACATCCCAAACATGTTTTACCTTTGTTGGGAGAGCGCACGCTTTTCCAGAGTACGCTCGATCGTCTGGATGGGTTTATCCCGCCCGACAGAACGCTGGTGGTGACAACCGAAGACCAGGCGGAAGAACTTAAGAAGCAAGCTCCAAACCTTCTACCAGAAAATTTTTTGATCGAACCACAACCACGCGGCACGGCATCCGTGGTAGGGCTGGCCGCGACGGTGTTACAAAAACGCAGACTCAAAGTCGGCTATGCTCGTTTTGACTTCCGACCATTACATTCGCAACCTGGATTTATTCCACCTCATGATACGGGTGGGGGTGCAGGCTGCGCGGAAAGATTACCTTGTCACCCTTGGGATTACTCCGACCTTCCCGGCAACCGGATATGGTTACATCAAGCGGGATGCGGCTCTTCCTGAGAAATTCGATTATCCGGTTTACCGGGTGCTTCAATTCATTGAAAAACCGGATGAGGCAAATGCACGCCTCATGTTGGCAAGCGGAGACCATTCGTGGAACTCGGGCATGTTCATCTGGCAGACTGATCGAATCCTGGAAGAGTTTGGCAGGCAAATGCCAGAACTGAAAGCTGCCCTCGACCGAATCGGGACAGCCTGGGGTGGGACCGAGCAGCATGCAGTTCTTTTATCCGAATGGCCAAAGCTCAAGCCCGAGACGATCGACTATGGCATCATGGAGCATGCCAAAAATGTTGCCGTATTACCGGCCGGCGGACTGGATTGGAGCGATGTGGGTTCCTGGGATTCGCTTTTTAACGTGCTCCTGCCGGACGAACACGGGAATGTGGTAGTCAACAGCGAACATATGGGGCTGGAAACGCGCGATTCGCTTGTCTATTCGGCCGACAAAAAGTTGGTAGTTACGATCGGGGTGGAGGACTTAATCGTTATCGATTCCAACGACGCGCTATTGGTCTGCCGACGCGACCAGGCCCAGCAGGTCCGTCAGGTGATTGAAAACCTGAAAAGATCGCAGAAAGAAGATTATCTTTAGGAGGTATCTCGTGGAAGCCTATTGCATGAAGTGCAAGACCAAGCGGGAAATTGTTGATCCTCAAGCCTCGTTCAATGCGGCGGGTGCTCCGGTTACACGCGGCACCTGCGGAGTATGTGGAACGACTTTGTACCGCATCGGCAGGACCGAAGCTCACGAAGGCATGGTCAAGCCGGAAAAAGTTGACAAGCGCAGCGGAAAATTGGTGATTGTTGAGTCCCCGGCGAAGGCCAAAACGGTCGGCCGCTTTCTAGGTAAAGGTTACACTGTGCGGGCCTCGGTCGGACACGTGCGTGACCTGTTGCGGTCACAACTATCCGTGGATGTCGAAAATGATTTTACGCCAAAATACCGCGTTCCTAACGAAAAGAAAGCCGTCGTTAAAGAGCTTAAAAGCCTGGCGAAGGAGGCGGCCGAAATCTATCTGGCCACCGACCCTGACCGGGAGGGTGAAGCCATTTCCTGGCATTTGATGGAAGCTGCCGCAATTGAACAGAAACTCGCCAAACGGGTAGTTTTTCATGAGATCACCCAGCAGGCAATTACCGAAGCTTTTTCGAACCCGCGCGCGATCAACATGGATCTGGTCAATGCACAGCAAGCCCGCCGTGTTTTGGACAGGTTGGTCGGCTACAGCATCAGCCCGATCCTGTGGGAAAAGGTACGCAGCCGCCTCTCAGCCGGACGGGTGCAGTCTGTGGCGTTACGACTGATCGTTGAGCGCGAGCGCGAAATTGACGCGTTCAACCCTGTTGAATATTGGTCCATCGGAGCGGAACTTCGTCCGGAAGGCCAGAAGCAGACCTTCATTACCAAACTCGCAAAAATTGATGAGAAAGACCCCGAGTTAGTCAAGGAAGAGGTTGTCAAGCCCATCCTGACGGATATGGAGAAAACGGCTTACGTTGTATCGAAAGTCAAGCGCGGAGAACGGCGGCGAAAGCCTTTGGCACCGTTCATTACATCCACGCTCCAGCAAGACGCTTCCCGTAAACTGGGATTTACTGCCAAGCGAACCATGGGCCTGGCGCAAGGACTTTATGAAGGACAGGATGTGGGTGAAGGTGGCACAACCGGCTTGATCACTTACATGCGAACGGATTCAACGAATATCGCTGAAGTTGCCCGTGACGAGGTCCGCAAGTACATCGCTCAACGCTATGGCAATGATTTCCTTCCTGAAAAGCCGGTGGAGTATACGAAGAAAGTGGCGGGCGCCCAGGAAGCCCATGAGGCTATCCGGCCTACATCGGTACTGCGCGACCCCGAAAAGGTCAAGCCGTTCCTGGAACCGGCGATGTTCAAACTTTATCAATTAGTCTGGCAGCGTTTCGTAGCCTGCCAAATGGAAGCCGCAGTGTATGCAACCCTTTCGGTGGATGTGACCGGTCAAGGTTCGGAGCATGCCTACACCTTGCGGGCAGCCGGTTCGGCGGTCAAATTCCCTGGTTTCCTGGTTGTCTATGAAGAAGGCAAGAACGAGGATAAAAAGTCCGAAGAAGACGATGAGATGAATGTCCGCATCCCGGCCTCGATCGCGGAAGGCCAGGCACAAGAGTTGGTGCGGTTAATTCCGGAACAACACTTCACCCAGCCACCGCCGCGTTACTCGGAAGCCTCCCTGGTCCAGATCCTGGAAGAGTACGGTATCGGGCGGCCATCCACTTATGCTCCCACACTGTCAACCATTCAGGCGCGCGGTTATGTGGAGAGAGTGGACCGGCGACTTATCCCAACCGAGACCGGCATCCTGGTCAATGATTTAATGGTGCAGTATTTTCCGGAAATCATTGATACGGGATTTACGGCCCGCATGGAAGAAGACCTGGATAAAGTGGCTGCGGGCCTTGTCGATTGGGTGAAGGTGATGGACCAGTTCTACAAGCCTTTTGCAGTCACGGTGGCGAAAGCCGAGGCGGAAATGCCGGTCACCAAGACTGGACCAGAGCCGATCGGGCGGGCTTGCCCAGAGTGCGGTAAGGAACTGGTCATCCGCTACGGACGATATGGGAAATTCATCTCGTGTTCGGGATTTCCAGAATGCCGGCATACTGAGGCCTGGCTGGAGAAAATTGGCGTCACCTGCCCGAAAGATGGCGGGGAGATCGTTTCACGCAAGACGCGTAAAGGTCGCATTTTCTTTGGTTGCGCCAATTACCCAACCTGTGACTTCACTTCCTGGAAGCGTCCGCTGGCCCAGCCCTGTCCCAATTGTGGCGGATTACTGGTGGTAGCCAACAAGCGCGAAGCCCAGTGCACGGTCTGTGAACAGACCTTCCTGCTCGAAAATATTGTTCCTGAAACTGTACAGGAGTAAACCATGATTACGTTATATCTTGATCCAGGGTCGGGAAGTTTCCTGATCCAACTATTGATTGCCGCAATCGCCGGCCTGAGTATTGCCATTGGAGCCAATTGGAGCAAACTCAAGCGCCTACTTCGAAAGAAAACCAAAAAGCCCGAGGCTGACGATGATGAAGAAAACGACGACCAACAAAACCCGGGCGCATAACGCCTCATTCAGAGACCCAAGCGGCTTTCTATTCGCACGTGACGGAGTTTTATACCGTCAAGTGAACCAGATCTACGCGGAAGATTATAAGAAGTTGATGGATTCAGGCCTATATGCCAAACTGGTTAAGGCTGGCCTGCTCATCCCGCACACAGAAGTTGAGTTGGAAGCTGCTGACCCAACACTGGCTTTCAAAGTCCTACGCCCGGAACGAGTTCCATTTATTTCATATCCATATGAGTGGTCATTTGGACAATTGAAGGATGCAGCCCTGGCAACGCTCGCTATCCAGAAGCGTGCCTTAAAACTAGGGATGTCGCTCAAGGATGCCAGTGCTTACAACATCCAGCTGGTTGGTGGCAAACCTACCTTGATCGACACGCTTTCCTTCGAGACCTATAAAGAAGGAGAGCCGTGGGTGGCTTATCGTCAATTCTGCCAGCATTTCCTGGCTCCTCTGGCTCTGATGGCTTACCGTGACATCCGCCTCAGCCAGTTGTTGAGGGTATATATTGATGGCATTCCATTGGATCTTGCCAGCGAACTGCTGCCCGGGCGTACGCGATGGATCATTGGGCTTGCTTCGCATATCCATCTGCATGCAAGCGCTCAGAAGCGTTATGCGGATGTAGCAGTATCCGAGAAGCGCGCCGGGCGCAAGTTGAGCAAGGATGCGCTGGTGGCATTGATCGAGAGCCTACAGGTCACCGTGCGAAAACTGGAATGGAATCCTGCAGGCACGGAATGGGCAGATTATTACGCCGCGAATAATTATACCGACGCGGCCTTTGAGCATAAGAAAGTACTGGTGGGGGATTGGTTAACCAAAATCGAAGCGAAAACGGTTTGGGATCTAGGAGCGAATACAGGTATTTTCAGCCGGGTGGCGGCGGAAGCAGGCGCCTATGTGGTCTCATCAGATATTGACCCGGCGGCAGTGGAAGTAAACTATCGACTGGTCAAGGAACATAAAGAACAAAATCTCCTTCCTTTGGTTCTCGACTTGACCAATCCCAGCCCGGCCATCGGCTGGAACAACCTTGAACGTAATTCATTCCTACAACGCGGCCCGGTGGATGCCACATTGGCCCTGGCATTGGTCCATCACATGGCAATCTCGAATAATGTCCCACTTACGCGCGTGGCGGAATTTTTTGCCGCCTGCGGTGAGTGGCTTATCGTTGAATTTGTGCCAAAAAGCGACAGCCAGGTACAGAAATTATTGCGGAGCCGTCTTGATATTTTCAACGATTATACACAAGCCGGATTCGAACAGACATTCGGACAATTTTTTAACATAAAGGAATCGAGTGCTGTGCGTGATTCACAACGCTGGTTATATTTAATGCAGCAAAAATAGGGTATGCATAATTGGCAAGGTTCTGTATAATAAGGACATTGGCGGATTCACCCGGAGGAGATGCATTATGAAACTACTTGACTATTTTTAAGAAACCATCAGTTGCTGCTGCAGTTGGCGCTTTCGCAGGCCTTGTTATTGGGTTGATCTGGGCATGGGTCATCCAGCCGGTTCAATGGACGAATGTGCCACCTGTGCAGTTGGGGGCAGCTTATCAAGAACAATACCTGCGAATGGCAATTGATTCATACAGCGTCCATCCAGATGACGCAATGGCACTCCAGCGTTACCAGTCCCTGGGAGCGGCGGGGCCAACGGTTTTGGCGACGATCACGAGTAATCCCGGTAACCTGGATCCGGGTGCAATTGCCGCTTTTGTGAATGTAATCCAACCGCCGACACCTGGAGCAACACCTACGCCGGTGGGTGGGCAAACGCCAGGCAAAACCGGGCAACTTCACAAGCATCGCAATTATCCTGGGCGCAGTAATCTTGTTTGCCCTGGTCGCATATGGAATTTTGAGATACTTGCTGCCTTTATTCCGCAATACACGCAGCGCTTCGCCAACTGCCGCCACGCGCGCGCGTGATATTACCAGCCAGACCGAGATGACCGATTACGAATCGATCGGGCAGGAACCGCCCATTTCCCAATTCGTGACGACCTATGTTTTGGGTGATGATCTTTTCGATGATTCCTTTAGCATCGATAGCCCTTCCGGTGAATTCCTGGGCGAATGCGGGATCGGGATTTCGGAAACCATTGGGGTCGGCGATCCGAAAAAAGTACAAGCTTTTGAAGTCTGGCTTTTCGATAAGAATGATATCCAGACCGTCACGAAAGTACTGATGAGCACACACGCCTTCAACGATGTAGCCACATTCCAGCGCCTGCAAGCCAAGGGCGAACCTTTCATGGTGGAACGCGGCAAACAGGTTGTGCTGGAAACCGCGGCACTGCAACTGGTAGCCACCGTTTCGGATGCCGAGTATGGTCAGGGTGCATTACCTGAAGAGAGTTATTTTGACCGGTTGACACTCGAGATCGCTGTTTGGCCGAAACTGGCAGTACCGCCGGCTGCACCTGCACAACAATAGCCTATTTGGTTGAAGCTGATAGAAATAAATGGGCGGACCACCAGGTCCGCCCATTTGCTATTCAATCTTCAGTATTTTCAGTTTGATTTTTCCGCCCGGTGTTTCAACGGTGATCACATCTCCGACACGATGATCCATAAGTGCCAGGCCAATAGGGGAACTCGTGAGATATCTTTCCAAGGCGAGGGTCAGCTTCCTTCGGCCCGACCATATGGTAAGTCTCGGGATCCGAACCGTCTTCCTGCACGGTCACATGAACTCCGACGCCAACACTGCTCTTGGGACCGCTGGTCTGTTCGACAATGATGGCAGTGCGGAACATAAATTCCAATTCCTGTATCCGTCCTTCCAGAAAACCCTGATCCTCCTTGGCTTTATGATAATCAGCGTTCTCAGAAAGGTCGCCCATCTGGATGGCATCGCGCAAGCGCCTGGAAATGGCCTCACGCTGCGGACCTTTAAGATCTTTTAGTTCGGCTTCGAGTTTGGCCGCACCTTCTGCGGTGAGATAAGTGGGTTGCTTTTCTGGCATAGTTCGTTCACCTGAGTCTATGGTTTAAGGTAAGGATCGTAGAGCCGCTCGTGCTCATCTATCGCGTAACGGTCGGTCATCCCGGCGATGTAATCACAGATGGTTCGCTCGAGACTGCGGGCTGGAATCCACGACTGAACATGATCGGGGAGGATAAGCGGCTCGGTGTGATATGCATTGAACAAGTCTGTGAGGATATGTTCGGCTTTCACCGACATACGCATCACACGATAATGGCGGTAGAGACTGGCATAGAGAAAGTCCTTCAGTTCCCGGTTGTGTTGCTGCATTTCATCACTAAATCCGATGACATTATAGGATAATTTCTGGATTTCCAGGGCTGATTTAGCCCGGCTTTCTTTAAGGCGGGTATCCGTGGCCTGTATCATATCTGTCACCATCAATCCAACCAGATGACGGATCATGCGGTGACGTTCCAGATCCTGCAAGGCGGGTGCGTGCCAGTTGAAAGTCTGAACAAGGATTTCCCAGAGCCCAATCCCGTTCAGATCCTGCGGCGTAATCATTCCGGAACGCAGGCCATCATCCAGGTCATGGGTTGTGTAGGCCAATTCGTCTGCCACGTTGCAGATCTGAGCTTCGAGATTCCCACGCAATTCGGGAGAATAATCCCTGGCATCCGTAACATCGTATTCAAATTCATGTTTGACCATGCCCTCGCGCACTTCCCAGGTAAGGTTAAGACCGGGAAATTCCGGGTAGCGTTGTTCCAGCTCGGTGACGATACGCAGTGACTGTTTGTTGTGCTCAAATCCGCCGTAATCTTTCATCAGGCGGGCCAGCGTATACTCTCCGGCGTGGCCAAAAGGGGAGTGACCCAGGTCGTGAGCGAGACAAACGACCTCCACTAAATCCTCATTGGCACCCAGCGCGCGTGCAATGGTACGGCCAATCTGGGCTACTTCCAGCGTATGTGTCAGGCGGGTGCGGAAATAATCGCCTTCAAAATTGATAAAGACTTGTGTCTTGTATTCGAGCCGGCGAAAAGCAGTGGTATGCAGCACCCGGTCACGGTCGCGTTGGAAGGCAGTACGATAATCGGGTTCCGAATCCAAAAAAGCGCGGCCTTTTGAGTCCCGGCTGCGGATGGCGTAAGGCGCCAGACTGCGGTCTTCAATCTCTTCAAGATCCTGTCGGGAGTACATATTCCTGCTCCAAGATTAGAACGAAGGTTGAGTTTAATCCAGGTTGAAATGGCTGTCAACGATACAGCCGAGTGCCAAGGTTTTCACCCGCGAGCGCTCGGCTCAGGTTGCCGGCCTGCTCGCCTGAAAATATCAAGATCTCGATATCGGGAATTTGTTCCAAAAGTGCAAGCATTCCAGTGACCTTTGTGTGCATCCCGCCCGTCACGTCTGTCCCGGCTGTACCTCTCAAACCGGGAGCCTGTCGTAATAAGCCAGCCGGAGTAATCTCGTCCAGAAGATGGGTGCGGGCTGGAAAATCGGCCCACACGCCGGCTTCCATGCCAGCCAGTAGGATGTGCTGTGGGTGAAGTTGATGTGCAAGATGCTCGAACAGGTCTTCGGTGGAGAGTATCGTTCCACCAAGGATTTCGTCAAATACAACATCGCCATGGATGACCGGAAGTAAACCATTCTTAAGGGCAGTCTGGATGGGACGGTAATCCCATACAGACACTTTGCCACCCCTGGCAGTCACACTGGCAGCAGGTGAGAATGTCACAACCGGGAGGCCAACCCGATGCAAGGCATCCACCACGAGGCGATTTAATGTTGAAGCCTGGAACCAGACTTCGGCAAAGCCATGCCAGGCCTCGTGCCCTGAGACGCCTTTTCGGGTACCGTACCGGCTTGCGGCGGCATGCCCAAACGATCCGGAGCCATGTCCCAGAACAAGCTGCATATCCGGGTTTTCCGTGGCGTAGCCGGCAATCTCGGCTGCCAGATCGTCCAATTTATCCAAGCGAGCAGTATAAGGGCGGGTTTTGTCGGTGATCAGGGAACCGCCGAGTTTGAGGAAGCATAGACTCATTGCAAAAATGTAGCACGTTCCGGCACTGGCGTCAAGAAGGTATAATCGAATCGCATGAACCTGGATATCCACGGTGCAGTTGTCATGGCGGTAATCGTCACCATCCTGGGCGCGCTTTTCAGCGTCTGGAGGGCGATACGATCCTTACAGAAGGGGCGGAATGTAGTTTATTACCGTATCCGCCACCAACTTATTTCCTACGGATGGCGGACGATCGTATTAGCTGCAGCACTGGTGTTGCTGGCGATCCTGATCGGATTCATTGGCGAACCGGTCGCTTACATTTATTTTCCTCCCAGTCCGACTATCACACTTACCCCGACTATTACCCTAACCCCAACTATTACACTTACGCCAACTATAACACTCACACCAACCATCACGCTCACTCCGGCGATCAGCTATACGCCCACCATAACCAGCACCCCGTTCCTGCCGGACGCCATCGAAGCGCAATTTTCCGGAGTGGTCACTCCCAACGCTGAGCGCGGTTTTCAGCCGGTTGAGTTTCTCACTGGAGGTCGAGAAATACATCGCCGTGAATCCACAAACGGTCTTCCCGAATCCCGTGCAAAAAATATTTGTGACCTACTCGTATGATCATATGGCGGACGGAGTCCAATGGACACTGCTATGGTATCGCGGGGATGAATTATTGAAATATGACACCTCCACCTGGGGAGGTGGAACAGGCGGCTTGGGTCAATACGAATTGGATCTCCCGGTAGAAAACTGGCTGCCTGGAACGTACCAGGTGATATTCTTCGTTGGAACGCAATGGAAAACATCCGGAGATTTTCGTATAACCGGTAACCCGCCCAGCCCTACGCCAACGCCACTACCGACGCGTACCCCCACATTCACTCGGACACTTGTGCCTACTTTGACAATCCGCCCAACTGATACGCACTGGCCGAGCATGACTCCAGCAAAGTAACAAGATTTAGGTTGGTTCAAAAAGATTTTTCTTGATTATTTGACCAGGCCTGGGCAATCCGGGCGGCTAGCCTGGCGTTATTCTTGAGCAGCTCCAGGTTGGCTCTCAGGCTTTCTCCAGCGGTAATTTCAGACAGGCGGGCGAGCAGGAAGGGTGTCAGTGGTTGACCATGCAGCCCTTTTATTTCCGCCTCGCGGCGGGCATGTTGGATGGCCCCGGTGATTTTTTCCTGAGGAATTTCTTCTTCGGCAGACAGCGGGTTGCAGACAAGAACTGCCGTCTGCAAGCCCAGATCCCAGTGCGTTTTTGAGTACTCGACCACTTCCTGTGGGGAATCCAGCCGAACGCTGACGGGCAAACCGCTGTGGCTTGAATAAAACGCTGGGAACTCATCCGTTCCGTAACCGATCACAGGGACTCCCATTGTTTCCAGGTATTCCAACGTTGCGGGTAAATCCAGGATGGCTTTGGCTCCGGCACAGACCACGATCATGGGTGTGTCGGCCAGGGCCTGCAGATCGGTGGAGATATCGAACGACTCGACTGAATGAACCCCGCCTATTCCACCGGTTGCAAACACTTTAATCCCAGCCTGGTGAGCGGCGAACAGCGTCCCGGCGACAGTGGTTCCGCCGCATTCCTTTTTTAGGATGGCCGTGGCAAAATCCCGGCGACTGATCTTGCGGACGCGGTCTTCATTGGCGAGTCGTTCCAGTTCAGATTCGGTCAACCCAACATGAATCTGCCCATCCAGAATGGCAATGGTGGCAGGTATGGCACCATTCTCTCGTACAACGCGTTCCATGTCGCGTGCCAGTTCAAGGTTCTGAGGGCGCGGTAATCCATGGGTGATGACGGTCGATTCGAGGGCGACAACTGGCAGGGAAGAACGCAGAGCCTTGCGGATTGAGGATAAAGCGAAGTGGGGAAGAGAAAGAGAATTATTCATAGAGTCGACCATTGTTTTATTATACATGTCTTGACAATCAGGATTGAGTAAGTATATACTCTTTTGTACACTATTATTTATAGAAGAGATTCATTGAGCAAGGTGGTTGAGACGTATCATGGATGATGGCAAACGCTTTTATGAACGACCTGTTTTCTGGCCGCGTTTGATCGGGGGGATATTCCTTTTATCTTATGTCATTGCTTTCCGCTCTGAAATCCTAGTGTTTCTACGTGTTTTACAGGTAATTATCCAGTATCTTACCTTACGACCGGTAAGCATCCTTCCAGCAGATACTCCACAAGCCTTATTGATCTTATCGGTAAACCTGATAATCTACATCGTTGTGTATTTTATCATCCTTAAATGGATCTCTTTCTTCGTTCTGCCGGCACAATCTGGCCTTGAAAGGCAAATGGTATACGGGCGCCTGATCGATTATGTACTGGGAATGCACGGGCCGGCAGTATTCGTAAAAAATGGCAAATTAGTGGCAAGGAAGGCTGAAAAGGCTTTGGAAGAAGAGGGTAAAGCCAGGTATGCATCCCTGGCCCTGGTAGATCTTGCCAGTGCGATCGTAGTGGAAGGCAAGTCACGCCCACCCAAATTGAAGCTGCCTGACAAACGTGAGCCAAAAGGGGAGCATGCCTCACCGATCCGTGTCCTGGGCCCGGGAATTGGATTTCTTAACTCGGGGGAAAGAATTCGGGGTTCTGTCGATCTGCGCAAGCAGTTCCGGGTTGCAAAGGGCGTGCGGGGCTATACCAGCGACGGGATAGAACTGAAAACCAATGTCAATGTCATCTTTACCCTGGGCCAGCCATCGGATGTGATCACGGTTTTCGAAACAAAAGAGCATGCCATTTGTGTCATGTCGATCGACCGGGAAACACGGAAAATATCCATTTCGGACAAGATCGACCCGGCAGATGCCGATGAAATTAGATCGAATATTCAGTTGCAAAAGCCGAATCTGGATGCCGATATGACGGCCGACACCCGATCCAGCAGTCGCCCGCCCTATTGCCTACCAGGCCGACCATATTATTTCCGCAGTGATATCCCAACCGCGCAATGCCAAGGATGGAAAACTTGAGAAATGGACTGATCTACCAGCTCAAGTGGCGGTTTCCACCTTATTGGATGAATTATCACGCATCTCGTATGATGAATTGTATTCTCTGGAAAGCTACGAGACCGCTTGTTACCTTTACGATACCTTTAAACCGGAATTTAGGCGCAAGGTGAAGGAGTTGGGAGTCCTTGCGTATCAATTCGTGCAGCGTAAAGATGGCAAAACCCCCCAAGAAGGTGACATCTTTAACCGTGACAAGTTTATATTCTGGAATGTGATGGAATTAAAGAATTCCAAGCCGATCCGGGAGCGCGGTATCAAGGTGATCGAGTGTGGTTTCTCAGATTTTATCCCGAGCGACAGTTCGATTCCGGACCAACGCTTCGATACCTGGCGAGCTAAACAGCAAAAGGAAGTCGAACTAAGCAATGCCGAGTATGACCTCGAGATCATGCGTGAGACGAACCATGCACGCGCACACGCCCAACGGGAAATTATTTACAATCTTTCCCAGATCTTCAAGCTACCCGGCTATACTCAAGACGCCATGGCTATCCGTATTTTCCAGGCGCTGGAATCGGCTGCGGCGAACCCAGCCACAAATCGGCTGTTGCCGCGTGATACAGTGGATATGCTCAAAAGTTTTCAACGCCTCCTGTTTCCGCCGGGCCGGGATGAGCAAACCCCAGATGGTCAGTCCTCCGATGGACCGAGGCAGGAACTCATGACTACACATATGGACATTCGAGCCGCGGAAAAAAAGCCAATGAATCTTCTGGAGAAATTTCTGTCGGGCGATCGTATTTGGGGCAAGATTCGCCTGGCACTTCTTGTTGTAGTAGCTTTGACTTTGATTGGGGCCTCATTTTTTATTCAGGGTCTCTGGCGTTACCTGATGGTGCCATTTTTTGCCGCTTTATTAGCTTTCCTGGGAGGGGTACGTTACATTCAGGATATTTACGAACTGGATGGACTCCGGCATGCATTCCGATATCTTTTTGCAGATTTTTTTGGCGTTTTTTATCCCAACTTAAGTGTCTCCGAAGGAAAAAAGAACCTCAAGAAAGATGCGGTGAATTTATTGGATGTCATTGGTGGCCCTGGATTTGTATTTGTCCAACCCGGTAATGCAGTCCTCTTCGAAGGACAGTCTGCCCCAGTAGCGATCCACACTTCTGGGAACCATTTTGTTCCGCGCTTTGAGACCATTCAAGCGATTGCCCTGGAAGACCAATATGGGGAGATGGATGGGATTTCAGCCACGACCCGAGATGGAATTGACGTGAAGCTCGGGCGAACACGCTTCCGCTTCCGGCTGCTTTCCGATCCGCAGACTCGTTCGCTCCAGAATCCATATTCATACTCTGAATCTGCCATTTATGACATGGTCTATAACCGCACAGTCTCGGAAGAAGGCTGGGGCGATTGGGGCTCGGGTGTGGCCGGGGATATCCGGCGGGTGATTAGCAATTACATCAATCGTCACACCCTGGATCAACTGACAGCGCCCAAAGAGACCGGCGGCGATCCACGTGGCGATATCAAAAGAGAGCTGCGTTCCGCGGCGGTTAAGAACAGCCTGGGGCGGCGCGGGACGGAATTATTGTCAATCGATATCGGCAATTTTGAGATCCCGAACAAGCTGGTTGAACAACAACGCCTCAATACCTGGCAGGTGAAATGGATGGGGAATGCCCGGCTGGCGCGTTCCTATGGGGAAGCCCAACGTCTGGCTCACCAGGAGATTGGACGTGCCGAGGCCCAGGCCGAGATGTTGATCAGTATCATGCATGCCCTGTCAGATGTCAACCTGCGCGGCGGCACTTCCCAAAGCGTACGCGATATGGTCCTGGTGCGCACGGCTCAACTCCTGGAAGCCATGGGGCAAAGCCTTCCGCCGGACGAGAAAACGCCGCCCGCGAAGAACCAAGGAAAGTTGGACCCAAAATGATCACTCTGGATGATGTTTATCCCTGGCTTAATAAATATGATGGCAGCCACATGAGCCGATCCTCTGAGCGCTTGGTAGATCTGGTCTGTGCGGCTTTGGAGAAAAAGGATAAGGATGAAGCCAAAGGCCAGCTCCATCAACTTGCTGATCTGGCCGGTAAATTGCGGGATGAAAAAGAAGTCACCGAGATTTTGGTCGAATGTGCGCATTGTTACTATATATTGAATAACTTTGGGGTAGCAGATACCATTCTGATGGATGCCGTCTCGAGAGCCTGGTCGGACCTGCACCGACGGGCAATCATCCAATGGATGGAAGGGTGGGTAAAGTGGCAAAGCCTGCCAACCCGGCCCCAGGCGGTGATAGCCTGGCGCAATAGCCTCTCGGATTTTGACCGCCTGGCCAAACAGCCGGGTTTAGCTCTCGAGCAGCATGCCTGGTATCAGGAAATGGCCGGGCAATTGGAGCAGAGTCTGATCGAAGCGCTTGGGCAAGTGGGCAGTTATGTGGATATCAGCGACCCCCCGGCCACTGGCGCATCCGCAAAAGGATCGCCGGCACATTCAGAGTCCGTCTCTGGCACGCCAACGCCAACAGAGGCCGCGGTAACAAATTCTCCGGCGGTTCACCAGCCATCAGAATCAACGGTAACCCCAACGGCAGGCTCCCAAGAGGCGAATGAGCCCAGCGTGACCCACATTTCGGATATCCTACAATTATTCACCATTTCGGAAGAAATCCCAGCCGGGGATTTTGGACCAAGTGGAATCGACCCATTCCCAATTGGCACGGTTGAAATCGACCGGTTATCAATCAACGGGCATCCTTACCGCATCTACAGCACACGTGGACGCAAGATCATCAACATGTCGTTCGATCAAAAATTTACGGTGGTGAAGGTCAAGGGCGACAGCATGGACCAGGAAGATATAACCGAGAAAGATTATGTTTTACTGCGAAAGGTGGACGCACCATCGAATGGCGATATTGTTATGGCAGAGGTTGTAGGGATTGACAGCCATGCAACGCTGAAAAAATATTCCAAATTGAAGGATACGATTACACTTGAACCGCACAGCAGCAACCCCGTACATAAACCCTTTATATTCAAGAAGGTAAATGAAGGATTTTATATCCGAGGCGTTGTGGTGGCGGTGCTAAAACCTGATTAGTAAATTATTCTCTTGTATTTGCTCGGCCTCTCATGTTTTTATCAATTGACTTTCACTGTCATACAATCCTTTCCAAAGACTCGCTCACTACTCCCGAGCGCCTTGTAGCGACCGCCCGTCGTAAGCGCCTGGACCGTGTTGTTGTCACTGACCATAATAGTATCGCGGGAGCTTTAGCTGCGAAAAACCTGGACCCAGAGCGGATCATTGTAGGCGAAGAGATCATGACAACTAAGGGGGAAATCCTGGCGGCTTTTGTGACCGAAGAGATCCCGCACGGACTCCCGCCACAAGAGACCATCCAGCGTCTGCGCCAGCAGGGTGCTTTTATCAGTGTTTCGCACCCGTTCAATTCTTGGCGTAACGGAGCCTGGAAGGTAGAAGACTTATTGGAAATCACTCCCCTGGTGGATGCCATCGAGGTTTTCAATGCCCGCTGCACTGCCTCGCTGGATAACCAGCATGCTGCAGAATTCGCGCTCCAGCACCATCTTGCGGGAACGGCCGGCTCGGATGCGCATGCTGCCTTCGAGTTGGGCAAAGCCCGGTTGGAGCTGCCACAATTCAATGGCCCAGATGAGCTACGAAAAGTCATATCGCAGGGACAGGTTAAAGGTGGCTTGTCTCCGGCCTGGGTGCATTTTGCTTCGTGGTATGCTCGCTGGCGGAAAATGGTTGTATAATAGCCAGCGTTGGGGCGGTGGCGGAATTGGCAGACGCTGCGGACTTAAAATCCGCCGGTAGAAATACCGTGTGGGTTCGACCCCCACCCGCCCTACAGATATGGCTTTTAAGGCAAAATCTGCAATACCGCATAATTTACTATGAGCTATCATCCAGGATAGAGTTCCAGAGTTGCTCCAGTTGCACGAGCTGATGTTTGACTAGTTTGGGGGAACGTGTATGGAGTCTAAACGATTGTGATGCTGTTGCATACGAAGGCGTTCATCCTGAAATTTGTATGGGACAATATGGGATACAACCCGAATGGTTTCATGCAAGGTATCGGGGTGGGGTAGCAATTCCCATGCTCCCTGACGCTGAATGATGCGCAGCGTAAGACCTTTTTGTCCAGTGGTACGCAGCAAACGACAGCCAAGGGCTCGAAAATCGCTTTCTCGATCATTATTGGTGCGGGGCAGACCAGGTACATCCTAACTACTTAACTGCTAGGTAGAAGTTCAGCAATTTCGAGATCGGCTTTTATCCTGCATTGGCCATAGCAGAATATTCGCTTGCTTGATTTTTTCTCGCTCCAAGGCGATCTTTTTGGGCAAGTGAGACAAATTCTGCCTGTTCCATTTCGTTCAAATCCACAATGAACCTTTTCGCCAATGCCAACTCCTTTCTGGCTTTTGGAGAATTTTTACCATCAAAACATTTTTTGATGAAGTACAAGAGTTTGCAAGCGCAAAACGTAGCAGTATAATGACCTGAACTGATGTTAGGGTAAGGATAATGGGATGAGGAAATTAAAACGAATAACATCACCTGGGATGTCCATTCCAATCGAATCGGGCTTAAAGAGGTTCATTGGGATACATACAGACCGGGCAATAAATAATATAAATTTTGCTCAATCAATATTATCGTTGGGCTTGGCTCTCAGCCTATCATTTTCATGGATAGCAGCCAGCTCTGCCCAAAGCAGTCCGGCATACATCCAGCGTGCGCGAACTTTGGAAGCCGATAAAACCGGACTTCAAAACCCGGCTGGTCTGGCTTTCTCCTCCAGAACCAATGCGTTCTATACGGTGGAACGACCAGGGCAAGTTCTGCCGGCCGCTACGGATGTTGTCAAGTTGACACCTTTCGGTAAGCAGATAGGCTCAACCCGGATCAATGCTCAGATTGATAGTCCGATAAACATCGGGTTCGATAATAAAATCCATCGATTATTGATCCTGCAATCTCCGGGGAATGAATTGTTAGAGGTGCGTGAAAGTCTTGATGACAATCTCGATCCAACATCGTTGATCCGCTATGATGTCAGTCGCTTCGGCTTGCTGGATCCGCAAGGTATTTTGGTCGACCCGGCTAGTGGGTACCTGTTTATCCTAGACGCTGTTAAGCCTCGGATCATTCGCGTTGTGCCGGGACTTAACTCGAGTTTTGACGCGGCAAGTTTCTCCATAATCGATTTAAAGTCGAGCGGCTTGGTTGCTCCGCGCGGCCTCGCTTTAGACACTACTACGAGCCATCTTCATCTATTAATCCCGGCGGACCACAAGTTGTATGAATTGACACAGAACGGCCAGGTTGTGGCCCATCGCGACCTGTCCGGATTCCGCCTCGGCACTCCCCAGGGATTGGTTTTTGCGCCAAGCGGCGATCAAACCGACGATCCGTCGCAAACGAGCCTGTACATGGCCAACAGCGATCCTGGCACCGGTCAGATCCTGGAATTTTCCCTGACTGAACCAGTTGGTCTAATTGGGGCCTAGGCGGATTCATTCCAGTCTTCGCTGGTGAAGACGCTGGACACCTCAAAGATCACTCCACCCAGCCCTGACCCCGATGGACTGGTCTATCTACCCTTAAGCCAAACGTTATTAATGTCTGACTCGGAAGTTGAAGAAATAGTAAATGGCATCACGCACTTCGCCGGGGCTAATATTTGGGAGCTGACATTGAACGGCAGTGTTGTTCGCACTGCCAATATTTCCCCTGTCGAACCAACAGTGGTTCCCATGACAGATGAACCCACAGGAGTAACCTGGGATTCGGCCAATGGGCATTTCTTCTTCTCGGATGATAATGCATATAAGATCTGGAACTTGGATCCGGGGGTAGATGGGCTGATTGGCACAACGGATGATTCCTGGACAAGCTTTGATACTCTGGCTGTGGGAAGCGGTGACCCGGAAGATATTACTTATGACGGCTGGCACAACCAGCTGTTTGTGGTGGATGGGACAAATTCGGAAATCTACAGGTTTACAGTTACAGGCAACCTGTTAAGCCACTTTGACATTGGAACCTATGGCGTGATGGATCCAGAGGGGATTGTATTCAATCCTGACAGTGGCACGCTATACGTACTCAGCAGCAGTAGTAATCCGATTGTTATCGAAACAAACATCGGTGGCACCCTGCTTCAGACAATCGATGTTTCTGCCAACAACGCGCTGGCCCCGGCTGGACTTGCTTATGCTCCTGCCAGTGATGGTTCTGGAATGAACCATTTTTATATTGTAGATCGAGGGATAGATAATAATGATGATCCTAAAATAATCGACGGTAAGATGTATGAGATGAGTGCACCAGCCTCTGTTATACCGACTGTGACGAATTCACCGACTATAACGGGGACCATAACGGTCACACCGACCAAGACCAACACCCCCACCGCGACGGCATCCCTGGCGCCTTCCCCGACCAGGACGAATACCCCCACCTCGACAGCGTCCCTGACGCCTTCCCCGACCATAACAAATACCCCTACTGCGACAGCATCCCTGACGCCTTCCCCGACCAGGACGAATACCCCCACCTCGACAGCATCCTTGACGCCTTCCCCGACCAGGACGAACACCCCCACGGCGACAGCGTCCCTGACGCCTTCCCCGACCAGGACGAACACCCCCACGGCGACAGCGTCCCTGACGCCTTCCCCGACCCGAACGAACACCCCCACAGCAACAGCGTCCCTGACACCTTCCCCGACCAGCACCAACACGCCCACGGCGACAGCGTCCTTGACGCCCTCCCCGACCAGGACCAACACCCCTACTGAGACATCGTCCTTGACGCCTTCCCCTACCAGGACCAACACCCCTACCGCTACAGAAACTTTGATACCTACCTACCTACCTACCTACCTACTGACGATCATTTCCGATCACGGCACGGTAGCCAGGATTCCGGATAAGGCTACTTACACCTCCGGCGAGGTAGTTCAATTAACCTCCCAGGCAGATGCAGGCTGGAGGTTTGAAAGGTGGAATAGGGATGCCACCGATACAACCCTTTCTATCTCAGTGACGATGGACGACAATAAAATAATCGAGGCTATTTACATTCAAAACCTATATAAACTAATATTTCCTTTTATAGCAAGTGGAAGCGGGTCACTCTCAGCTCCTAACCAGGCTAGTAACGTTACTTCTTTGTTATTGACAAACAGGGGAAGAAAGTAAGTTCGCCTAGTTTGTGCTCTTCTTTGACCGATCGACGGCTCAAATCCCGAACACATTGATTAGGAGCTGCTCTACGAACAATATACGGTCTAAACAGGTCTATCGTTCACTTATTACACATAGTGAGATCTCGGTGATATCTATCACCAGCGGTTCTAGCGCGAATGGAACTACTCTAGACTTTGTATTCTGTTGTTCCTTTCGTCAGCCTCATTCTATTTCATTCCCCACATAAATCTCTTTTCCCTGTTATTTAACCTGAGTTCGGGATAAGGGGCCTAATGGGATAGACTTGGATTTGTGGAAAACAAGCAACCCAAGGAGCCCCTCATGAACAGTTTAGTCGAATTATTTTGTGTCTGTCGATAATTTTTGTAAAGTATTCGTACCTGTCTGGCAGAAACAAATGCTTACCGCCGGAGAAATCCAGTGACAGCGAAAACGAAGTTTGAACATTAGCGAGATCATGACTATCTTGATAAATTTTCATCAGTCACATTATCGTAACTTCAAGGCCTATTACACCGAGTATGTTCAGGTGCGTCTGCGCAGTGAGTTTACAGGCTTGGTGAGTTACACGCGCTTTGTGGAATTCATTCCATCTGTCTTGATCCCGTTATGTGTTTATCTGCGACAAAACTGCTTTGGAACCTGTACGGGCATTTCGTTTATCGATTCGACCTCGCTCAAAGTGTGTCGCAACCAGAGAATACACTCTCACAAAGTATTCGCAGGCTTGGCCGACCGTGGAAAAACATCCACCGGCTGGTTTTTTGGCTTCAAATTACATCTCATCTTCAATGACCGAGGCGAATTACTCAATCTCATGCTCACGCCTGGCAATGTCGATGACCACAAACCTGTGCCGAAAATGGCACGCCGTCTTTTTGGAAAGTTGTTTGCTGATAAAGGTCACATCTCTCAGAAACTCTTTGAAGAACTCTTACTCACGTTCAATGTGCAACTCGTGACTGGCGTCCGCTCAAATATGAAAAATATGCTCATGCCTCTAATGGATAAGCTCTTACTTCGCAAGCGTTCAATCATCGAAACAATCATTGACCAGCTAAAGAACATATCTCAAATCGAACATCCTCGTCACCGCAGCCCAGTCAACTTCTTGGTCAACCTCATTTGTGGCCTGATCGCTTACTGCCACCAACCGAAAAAACCTTCTCTTGGTTTAGGCACTTTGCCTGCTCTTGTTGCCTAACCCGAATTCACGTTATTTAGACTATCTGTGGCGAGCTGAACGTACCGCAGTTGTGCACGCTGATTCGTCCAAAGACACCTTTTTAATTGCCATTTCTTGCCACACAAAGTTAAGATCCTCGGTGGGAGGTTGGCTAAGTAGCGGTAGAATTGATTTGATGTATATTCCGCTCACCACGCACTCAGCTTATTCCTTGCAGGAAGGATTAGCTCTGCCCGACGAACTGGTTCATTCGGCCCAAGCTGATGGATTGCCTGCTCTGGGTCTCACCGACCATCGCCTCCTGACCGGGTCGGTGGAATTCGTGCTAGCCTGTCGAAAAGCTGGGATCCAGCCTATCCTGGGTTTGGAAATTGACCTGGAACCGGGCGGCAGTGTTCCCTCCGCACGGTATCCGACCGGTTCAAAACCTGCACGACAGATCATTCCCCTGGCACTCCTGGCAATGAGCCTTACAGGCTGGTCGAGCCTGTGTGCGCTGAGTAGTAGCCTGGCATTGCGCCCTGATCCTGCAACTGTCTGCTCTCTGGATGTATTAGCCGCCAACTCCAAGGATTTAATCGCCATCGTTGGCACCCCGGGAGATCCCAACGATCCACGGCTTCGCATGCTGATGGATATCTTTCCCGGCCGGCTATACCTTGCCTTAACTGATCCGGCCCTGGCCATGCTTCTCGCGGATCTAAGTCGCCGACTATCTTTACCATCGGTTGTAACGCATCCTGTTTACTATCTGAATCCTGAACAAGCTCTCTTGCAGCGCACGTTATCGGCTGTTGGCTTGAACTTGCCGATCGAAAGCCTGCCAGCTGGGGCGAACGCACCGTCCGGAGCACATTTCGTTGCTGCTCGTGAAATTGAAAGGAGATTTCAGGGTTCCCGGGCAGCCCTGGCTGCCAGTGCCGAGATCGCAGAACGTTGCAAGTTCGATTTGCCGTTGGGTGTGGCGCATATGCCGACCGTCCCTCTGCCCCCCGGCCTGACTGCTGCGGAAACCTTGCGGCAGAAAGCCGAAGCTGGGGCTCGGAACTTGTATGGTCATATTTCCGCTACCATACAGGCACGGCTTGACCATGAGCTTGAGGTGATCGATCACATGGGCTTCGAGCCGATCTTCCTGATCGTTGAGGAGATCCTGGATTTTGCCCGCCGAACCAATGTGCCATTTTCATCGCGCGGCTCAGCAGCTTCTTCGCTGGTGGCTCACTGCCTGGGCATCACCAGTCCCGACCCCCTGAGGCTTAACCTGTTCTTTGAGCGTTTTTTGAACCCGGCCCGGAAAACCCCGCCAGATATCGACACCGATCTGTGTTCGCGCAGGCGGGATGCCATCATCCAGCATGTTTTTGACACTTATGGGTCGGATCGTGTAGCCATGGTTGGGACAATCAACCGCTTTCGGCCGCGTTCTGCATTAGGTGAGGTTGCCAAGGCTCATGGTCTGGCACCCGCACAGGTGCGCGAACTGGTGGGGCAACTGCCATATGCCTTCTTCGCCCGTATGGAGGAACAGACTGACGAAGAGACCGGTTCACCGGTTTCTTCATTCGCTGAAATTCGCACCCGTTATGCCGCCTCCTCTTATCAACGAATATTTAATGAGGCTGAAGCCTTACTTAAACTACCGCGCCATCTTTCGGTGCATGCAGGAGGACTGATCGTGGCACCTGATTTGTTGACGAAACTTGTACCAGTTATGCGCTCGGGCAGCAAAGGCGTCACCATCACGCAGTTCGACCTGGGGGCTGTGGAGGCACTCGGTTTGGTTAAAATCGACCTGCTGGGCATCCGCGGCCTGACCGTACTGGGCGATGTGGCTGAATTCATTCAGGCCAGCCAGCCGGAGCGTTACGCCGGGTCCCTCGAAGTGCTCGAATTGACCCCGGCCGAAGATCCAGAAACCTCTCAGCGGCTCGAGAGTGGCGGCACGATTGGATGCTTTCAGATTGAGAGCCCGGGGATGCGCGCAACTTTGCGCGAGATCCGAGCCCGGAGCGAAGATGACCTGATGGCCGCTCTGGCGCTTTACCGCCCGGGCCCGCTTTCAGGGGGATTGAAGGATGCCTTTGTACGACGCTTCAAGGGTGAAGAGCCGGTTCAGCATCTACACCCAGCTCTGGAGCCGCTGCTCGGAGAAACCTTCGGTGTGATCCTTTACCAGGAACAGGTGCTGCGTATCGCACACGAGTTGGCTGGATTCAGTCTGGCAGAGGCTGATCTGTTACGACGTGCCATGAGCCATTTTGATCCGGGCAACCTTATGCAGGAACTGGAGCGAAAGTTCGTTGGTGAAGCCCAGGCCAGGAGCGGAGTATCTGTCGAAACCGGAGAGCGGATTTGGGAAATGATGGCGGCCTTTGCCGGGTACGGTTTCCCAAAGGCGCACGCTGCCTCTTACGCAAAAGTGGCCTGGCGTTCAGCCTGGTGTAAGACGCACTTCCCGGCTGAGTTTATGGCGGCTGTGCTGGCCAACTGGGGCGGTTATTACAGCCAGAGCGTCTACCTGGGTGAGGCACGTCGCCTGGGTTTGACCATCCGTCCACCGCACGTAAACTATTCGAGCAGCAACTTCTCTGTTGCGACCATGGATGCAGGCCAGAAGATCCTCTTTATGGGTTTGGACCAGGTACGCGACCTGACTGGACACACTATCGAGCGAATCCTGCACGGGCGCCCCTTCTTCTCGCTGGAGGATTTCCTGGCGCGGGTGGACCCACGCCCTCAGCAGGCCGAAGATCTGGCACGCGTGGGGGCTTTTGAAGGTTGGGGCACCATCCCGGTCATCTTGAGAAGATTGCAGGATGGAGGTTGGCAGGCCGGGCAGCCAAGTCTGTTTGATCTGAGCAATTTCAAAAAGGTGGACAGCGGGGAGGATTGGACAATGGAACAAAAAGTTGCCGCCCAGCAGGAGCTTCTGGGAACAAGCCTGGAAGCCCATCCACTGGAACTGGTAGCAGATAAGATATTGGCTGCTGGTGCGATTTCGACCGTCGAGGCAGCCGGGCGGGTTGGTCAGCGTGTGACAGTGGCCGGCGTCCGCCAGAGCGGGCACCGGAGCCGGACAGCCAAAGGCGACTTGATGATGTTCATGACTCTGGAAGACCTGGCAGGGATGCTGGATGTAGCTGTGTTTCCGGAAGTCTATCGCCAGGCACGCAGTTTCATTCATTCATCCGAGCCATTCCTGGTGACTGGCATACTCAAGCTGGATCCGGGACGCAGTGAACCGTTATTGGTGGCTGAAAAAGTCCGACCTCTCAAATAGAACCTGGAAAGTTCAATCCTAAGTTTCCCGGAATTCCAACAATCCACAAGAAAATTGGGAAACCATTCCGGCATCTGTAAAATTGCGAGGTATAATAGTTTCTCCGCTCAACTATTCGCCCTTGCAACTATATCGAGGTCTGCCATGTCAGAACTTATCTCCAACCCAGCCCTGATCGACAAATTCTGGGAAAGTGTCCCGCCTGCCTGGCGGCAAACACGCACCCAGATCCGCCGCATCGCTTTCGAAAAATTCCAGATGACCGAAGAACAGTTCCAGGTTTTACGGCGCATCCGCAGGGGGAGTACTTCAGTCAGCGCCCTGGCTGAAGAGAGCCAGACCAGCCGCTCGGCGGTAAGCAAAGCAGTGGACAGTCTGGTTCATAAAGGCCTGGTTTCACGCCAACAAGATCCTTCTGACCGGCGTAATATCCCGCTGGCGCTTACGGACGAGGGCCAACGCGTGATGGAGGCCATTTTTAACGAGGCCGAAACCTGGCTGTCAACCCGCTTCGCTTGCCTGACTGCCGAAGAAACGAAGGCACTCCAGCAGGGCATGGAAAGTTTGCGCATAGCTTTCACGAAGATTTCTTAAATCAAGCACATTTCAATATTCACTAATCTCCATTTTCTTTACTAATGAAACATCTATTCAAACTTCGTATCTATCTCAAACCCTATTCCTGGCAAATCATACTCAATATACTATTCCTGTTGAGCATGACCGGACTCGCATTGGTGGTGCCTCAGATCATTCAAGGGGTGATCGACCAGGGCTTGAAAGCCGGTGCAACTGCATTCCTCATCCGCTCAGCTTTGATACTGGTTGGGCTTGGAGCAGGCACGGCAATCCTTAATCTGGGACAACGCTACCTGATCGAATGGATCGGGGCGCACGTGGGCTACGATCTGCGCAATGCGATGTACGATCGCATCCAGTACCTGCCCTTCACATATCACGACCACAGCACCACCGGACAGTTGATTAACCGCTGTATCGAAGATGTGCGTGCAGTCCAGACTTTTGCTGGAGATAGCCTGGTCCAGATCATCCAATTGGGCGTGCTATCCGTGGGTGTAGTGGCAATCCTGTTGGTCCGCAACCCCTGGCTGGCGGTTGTAGCCCTCCTGCCACTGGTCCCGATGGTGATGATGACCACTGATTTCGGTCAGCGCATCACCCGGCTTTTTTACGATGTGGACAACACCCTCGGTGACCTTTCGGCCCATTTGCAGGAAAACGTATCCGGTGCGCAGGTGGTGCGCGCATTTGCCAGAGAGCCGCATGAAATTATACGTTTCGACCAGATCAACCGTTCCTATTTCAAGGCGCGCATGAAGGTAATGGTCGAATGGGCGAAGGTCATGCCTACCACCAACCTGCTCATCAGCATGGGTACTATCTTGATCCTGATGGTGGGCGGCCCATTGGTCTTGCAGGGCAAGATGACGGTGGGCGAGCTGGTTGCTTTCAACGCCTACTTGTTGATGCTTTCGGGACCGGTGCAACAACTGGCCTGGCTGGTGAATGCCATCGGTGAATTTGAGGCTGGGGCGCAACGTGTTCTGGAGATCCTGGAACACGCGCCGGAGATCCAGACCCCGGTGGAGGCGACCATGCTCGGGACCTTAAGCGGTCGTGTGGAATTCAACCAGGTTTCCCTGCGCTACCAGGATGAGAAGATAGATGCTCTCTCCGATATAAACCTATGCGTGGAGCCGAACCAACTGATCGCCCTGATCGGACAGACCGGCTCAGGCAAGACCTCGCTGGTGAATCTGATCCCACGTTTTTACGATGTGAGTGAGGGCGCGGTCCGTGTGGATGGCCTGGATGTGCGCCGGGCTGACCTGGTATCCTTGCGCAAGCAAATCGGGATCGTGTTACAGACCTCCTTGTTATTTTCAGACAGCATCCGGGAGAATATCCGTTATGGGCGTCCGGATGCCACAGATGAAGAGATTTACGCCGCCGCCCGGGCTGCCCAGGCTCACGATTTCATCGTCAAATTTGCCGAAGGCTACGATACGATGGTTGGCGAGCGCGGTGTGACCCTTTCCGGCGGACAGCGCCAGCGCATAGCCATCGCACGTGCGCTGCTGATGAACCCGCGCATCCTTATCCTGGACGACTCGACTTCCAGCGTGGATACCCAGACCGAAAAATTGATCCAGGAAGCGCTTGACCGGTTGATGGAAGGTCGTACCACGTTCGTGATTGCCCACCGTCTTGCAACCGTTCGGCGGGCGGATCTCATCGTAGTGATGGCAGATGGGCGTATTGTGCAGCGCGGCCGGCACGATGAACTCCTGGCTCAGGGCGGACTGTACCGGGAAATCTATGACCTGCAGTTGAGCCAGATCGGTCACTTCACCGAAGAGGAAGAATTGGTAGCGGAATCTCCGTTCCCTGAATTGGAACACGCCGCACTCGAAGATCCCAGCACATCCGATACACCCTGAGCCGAAAAAAATAACCTATGACAACCATCACACCTCCTGCCTACGTCACGCAGTCCGAAGAACTATATGACAAAGGCATAAACCCGCAGAACGCCAAACGCCTGGTAGCCTTCACGCGTCCTTACGCCGGACGACTGGCCATGTCTGCCATCCTAATGCTGATCGCCTCGGCGGCCTCGGTAGCAGGCCCGTACTTTGTCAAGGTGGCGATTGACAGCGGCCTCAATGCAGGTAACGCCACACTGCTGCGCTATACGATCCTGGGCTACCTGGTTGTTTCCGTGATCCAATGGATCGGTACCTACTATCGGGTCAAAATCATGGCCTGGGTCGGGCAGTCTGTCATCTATGATCTGCGTAAAAAGGTGTTTGCCCATCTCCAGGAATTGTCGCTGGGTTTCTACAGCCGTTATTCCGTCGGACGCGTCATCACACGCGCCATCAACGATGTGGAGACTTTGCGGGACTTTATGACCTGGGCTCTGCTGGCCATCGCCCGGGATATCTTTACCCTGGCCTTGATCATTTTCGTGATGCTGGATATGGATGTGCGGCTGGCGCTGCTTACCTTCAGCGTACTGCCCATCATGATCCTGATTACAATCCTATTTAGGAGAGCCTCACGTGCAGCCTATCGCAAAGTGCGTGCTGCAATCTCATGGGTGAACTCGGTATTGGCCGAGAACGTCAACGGTGTGCGGGTGGTGCAGGCCTTTTCCCGGCAGAAGCAGAACTACGAACATTTTCGGGACTTTGTCAACCGTTATCATCTTGAGCGGGCAATCGCTACAGCCCGGATCTCGTCTGTATTCAGTCCCAGTGTGGATATCCTGGGGGCAATCGCCACCGGTTTGGTAGTCTGGCTGGGTGGTACGGCTGTGCTGGGTCAAACCATCAGCGCGGGCGTGTTGGTAGCATTCATCCTTTATATTGATCGATTCTTCGACCCAATCCGTGACTTAAGCCGCCGTTATGACGCACTCCAGTCCACGATGATAGGGTGGGAACGGATCATGGGCCTACTGGACACGCCGGTTGAGGTGCGGGATGCTCCGGGGGCTGAAGAGCTGCCCGTTCTACAGGGTGAAGTGAACTTCGAACACGTTTCATTCCATTACTCGGATGACCCGGCGCCCATCCTGACCGACATCGATCTGCACATCTGCCCAGGTGAAACCGTGGCCCTGGTTGGCGAGACCGGAGCGGGCAAAACCACACTGGTCAAACTGCTTTCGCGCTTCCATGACCCGACCGGCGGCTGCATCCAGGTGGATGGTCACGACCTGCGCAGTGTGACACAGGCCAGCCTCCGCCAGCAAATGGGGGTGGTGCTCCAGGACCCGTTCTTGTTCAACGGCAGCGTGGAGGAGAATATTCGCTTTGGACGACTGAATGCTACTCCGGCCGAGGTCCAGGCTGCGGCGGAGGCAGTCGGTGCACACGAGTTCATCGAACATCTGCGCAAAGGCTACAGCACTTCTGTCGAGGAAGGCGGCGTGATGTTATCTGTGGGGCAACGGCAGTTGTTGTCGTTTGCACGCGCCTTGTTGGCAGATCCGCGCATCCTCATTCTCGATGAAGCTACATCCTCTGTTGATACCCAAACCGAGCAAATCATCCAGAAAGCCTTGGGCCGGCTGCTAAAAGGTCGCACTTCGTTTGTTATCGCACACCGCCTGTCCACCATCACGAATGCGGACCGGATCGTGGTAATCCATGACGGCCGGATCATCGAGCAGGGCTCACATACTGAGCTGCTGGCGAAACAGGGGATGTATTACGAGCTTTACAAGACGGGGTTTCAGGAAGAGGAAAAGAATTAACCACGAAGCCACACAAAAGTACGCAAAGGAAAGAGAATTATTAATTGAAAGAGGGGGTGAGGTTGGAAATAAAAAAAAGGGGAGTGGTTCTGAGGATCAAAGGAGGAACTATATTCCTCCTTGGGAGGGGACTTGTTCCTGAGGAACGAGCGAGGAACGAGTGTCTCTCATGGATGGGCACCTGGACAGGTGGCCTGATATTCCATAACGGGAACAGGGTTCGTTCCTCGTATCGAAAAAGAAACGAATAGGCTTTACCTAAACACGGGGAGGCAGCTTTCTGTCACCCCAAAGCTGAGAGTTTCCCGCGCTCATCCCCCAACACGGGGGGTGCCTCCTTAAGGGAGCGGAATGCGAGATTTTAAGGTGCTTTGAAAAAAAACGGCGAAATTAACCAATGGAAGGGCTTCTCACCGAAGTGATTATAAAACAATTGTTCTAATTTGTCCATCCAACTTGCCTTATTTTAGTATTGACCGGAAAGCAACCTTATGGAATAATTGCGGTTGCCCCTGGTTGGCTGCCCCCCTCAGCCAGCCAGGGGCACTTATTATCTTTTCAGGTAGTTGTGTGAGAGTTTGGGGGATGAATGTAGTAGATTATAATGACGAAATGCTTGTGTTTATCCTTGGCCAATCTGCCATGGATGATTTTCTTGTAAATAAATGATCTGGCCCAAGGTAGAATTTCCATCTTCCATTATTTGAATATCCCTGCAATCTAAATCGGTGTAACGGGCAATCCGTTAAGGATCAAATCGAACGATGAAATGGCCCCAGCTGACTGTCCGGAAAGACAGTCAGCTGGAGACCGGTCAGAGGTGAATGCAATCTGCATCAGAAAGGATGTCGGATGGGCGGAGCGTGCCGGAATACGGATTATGAAAAAAACCAAAGGAATAATCGAATCGGACCTGCTGCAGTGGGACATAAATTTTCGATCGTATAGTAGTCACGATTTTACATACGATATAAGAGGAGAGCAATGATGAACCCGCAGACGTTAGAGTTATGTGAGATAATTAACTGCAATGGTATGCCACTGGCGTATATCGTCCATCCCAATCCACTGCCGAGCCAGACTACATTCCTAACTCCCCCGGAGTTTAAACAGCAAGTGGGTTTAATCGTTTATCCAGCCGGAGGCGAGGTGAAGCGGCACTTACACCTACCACTGGAAAGACACCTGATCGGCACTTCCGAAGTATTGATTCTACAAAAAGGTCACTGCCTGGCGGATATTTATAACGATGAGTGTGATTTGGTGGCGACGCGGGAACTGAGAGCAGGCGACGTGATGTTGATGGTGGGAGGGGGGCACGGCTTTCGCATGCTGGAGGACACGGTGTTCCTGGAAGTCAAGCAGGGACCTTTCCTGCCGGTGACGGAGAAAAAGCACTTTTAGTTGCTGTATTCGGATAGTTGATGGCTAAAAGCTGATATCGGGATGCTGATTTCGAACTTGGCCAGATTGAGGAATCAACTTTGTCGTACGACTTGAATGTTTGGTGGCGGAATTAGTTGGTAAACCTCATCCTCTTGTTTTGCACTTGAATTAATTGCAAGAAGCGCGTATAGTTGATATGATCGAGGAATAACCATGAACATCAATAACTGGGCAGGGCGCAAGGTCCTGGTAACAGGAGCGGGCGGTTTTATCGGGAGTCACCTTGTTGAAGCGCTTGTATCCCAAGGCGCTCTGGTGCGAGTTTTTGTTCGATACAACTCGCGTGGCAGCCTGGGATTACTCCATCAAATAGAAGAATCTATTCGTTCAAAGGTTGAGATTATTTTTGGCGACTTGCGAGATTTGGTCGCAGTTGAGGAGGCGGTACGAGGAGTCAGCCATGTTTTTCACCTCGGCGCACTGATTGCAATCCCGTATTCATACCTTCATCCCGTAGAAGTTGTTGAAACCAATGTTATTGGAACATTGAATATTTTGCAGGCAGCTCGCTCGCTAGGCGTAGAGCGGGTAGTACATACTTCATCCAGCGAAGTCTACGGAACTGCTCTGCACGTTCCTATTGAAGAAGCTCATCCACTTCAAGGACAGTCTCCTTATTCTGCAAGCAAGATCGGTGCGGATAAAATCGCTGAAAGTTATTATTGTGCTTATGGGCTTCCGGTGGTCACGCTGAGGCCATTTAATACCTATGGACCGCGCCAATCAACACGAGCGATCATCCCAAGCATTATCACTCAGGCTTTAACCAGTAATGTCGTGCGGATAGGTAATCTCGAAGCACGGCGTGATCTCACTTACGTTACCGATACAGTTCAAGGCTTTCTGCAAATCGCCGAGGCAAAGGGGATTGAGGGGGAAACATTCAATCTTGGCACTGGCCAGGAAGTGAGCATAGCAGAATTAGCTCAAGAAATATTTTCCCTTATGGACAAATCTCCAAAATTAGATATAGAACCTGCCCGACTTCGCCCCGAAAAAAGCGAAGTACAGCGCCTGCTTTCGGATAACCGGCGTGCCAGACAGCGCCTGGGATGGACGCCACGTGTTGCTTTAGAGGAAGGCCTTCTCAAGACGATCGCTTGGATCTCAGACAACCTAGCCTTATACCAAACTGGTATATATCAAATTTGATTCAGAAATTTTGATTGCTGCGGCGAAAAGACCGTTAGTTATCCATTCCAGGGTTATTGGCAGGATCTGGGACGAATAGATGATTATGAACAGGCTGTCATCGATTTCGAATAGATGCGGTCTGCATTTTTGGAAGGAGACCCAGAATGACATGGAAAATCGCACTTGCAGACATTGATCTAAATCAAGAAGAGGATGAGGCTGTCCTTTCCGTTCTTCACAGCCGATGGCTGACATCTGGTGAAGTGACACGCAGTTTTGAAGAAGCCTTTGCTGAATTTGTGGGCGCCAAGCATGCTATAGCGGTCAGTAATGCGACGGTAGGTCTTCACCTGGCAAGTCTCCTGGTTGGCCTCAAACCGGGAGACGAGGTTATTGTGCCCTCCCTGACTTTCGTGGCCACAGTTGCCGCTATTTTGTATGTTGGTGCAAAACCGGTCTTTGCCGATATTTCCAGTGACGCTGACCTTACTTTGTCACCTGAAAATATTGCCGAACGAATTACCGATCGGACCCGTGCAATCGTCCCCATGCATTATGGTGGTTATGCCTGCGACATGAATGCGATCATGAGCTTAGCCAGGAAATATGACCTCGCCATCATAGAGGATGCTGCGCATGCACCCGGTTCGATTCTGGAAGGTCGAAAACTGGGCACTTGGGGAAAGGTGGGAGTGTTTAGCTTTTTCTCAAATAAGAACATGGCTACCGGTGAGGGAGGCATGCTGGTCACAGATGATGATGAAGTTGCAAAACGCGCTCGCCTGCTGAGCTCGCACGCGATGACTAGCATGACATGGGACCGTCATCAGGGACATGCATGGAGTTATGACGTTGTCGACCTTGGCTATAATTATCGCCTGGATGAAATTCGGTCAGCAATTGGGATTGTTCAACTCTCAAAACTCAATCAGAATAATCAAAAGAGGCGGTTATTGATCGACCTTTACCATCGTCAACTCAAGGAGGAGGTTCCGAGTGTAGGCCTTCCGTTTTGTGATCACCGTGGACAATCGGCGGGTCATCTCCTGCCTATCCTGCTACCCACAGGACAGGACCGGATTAAGTTCATGGGCAAAATGAAAGAGCAAGGCATTCAGACAAGCATACATTACCCGCCGGTGCATCTCTTTAGTTATTATAAGAAAAACATATTATATAAACCTTTACCAGTCACGGAGGATGTAGCAGCGCGCGAAGTTACACTTCCATTGCACCCCCTGCTAAGTGAAGATCAGGTACGGATGGTCGTTTCGGCGGTGAGAATGGCAGTGTCGGAATCTGGATAGATAAGTATTATTTTCCCTGATTCCCAAAAAAAGCAGCCAGCCAGGGTGGAAAGGCTGGATTGAAGAAACTGGTGTGAATGGGTGAATGAAAAGCTCCTTATTTATGATAGCACTGAGAGTTTCTGCGCGCCGGCTCGGATAACGAATGTTTGCCTTGGGATCGAATTATTCCCTGGATAACTTGCCAAAACACTCTGAAGATAGAAAGACACAAATGACTAATTATCTTGTATCCGGCGCGGCCGGTTTTATCGGGAGCCGCGTCACCGAGATGCTGATCGAGCAGGGAAACTCAGTAACCGGCCTCGACAATCTGAATGACGCGTATGACACCAGCATGAAAGTTTATCGTCTACAAAAATTGCTGGCGCTACCCGGATTCACATTCCTTAGAATTGATATCTCAGATCGAGCGGCAGTAGAGAAATTGCCTGAAGCCGAGGCAGTCATCAACCTGGCTGCGCGCGCTGGCGTGCGTGCAAGTGTCCAGAATCCATGGGTATTTTATGAAACCAATGTTAATGGAACATTGAACCTGCTCGAGTTATGCCGCCAGAAAAAAATTCGGAAGTTTATCCAGGCTTCCACCTCCAGCATTTACGGGGCCAATGCGCCACTTCCCACGCCTGAAACCGCAGATAGCGAACATCCGCTCCAGCCGTATGCAGCCAGTAAGAAAGCGGCCGAAGTATTGTGCCACGCTTATCACGCTCTCTATGAGCTAGATATCAGTATAGTGCGTTATTTTACAGTTTATGGTCCAGCAGGACGACCGGATATGAGCATGTTCCGTTTCGCGAAATGGATTATAGAAGGAAATCCAGTACAGTTATATGGAAACGGTGAACAGTCCCGTGGCTTTACTTATTTGGATGATATCGCCCGCGGAACCATCGCGGCGCTCAAGCCGCTTGGATACGAGATCATTAATCTGGGCGGTCACGAAGTAATCACGATGAATACATTAATTGCAATGCTCGAGGAACGAACAGGTCAAAAAGCCATCATCGAACGCCATCCACCCAACCTCGCAGATATGTTGACCAACCAGGCGGACACCGCCAAGGCGCGGCAGTTGCTTGGGTGGCACCCGCAGGTCGGCTTGCAGGAAGGGCTGGGGCGCTTGGTGGACTGGTATCTCAGTGAGCATGAATGGGCGCAAAAAATTTTGACATCCTAGTATTTTGTTATTTGAGAAGGAGAGAAAGTAACCATGAAAGTAGTAGTCGTTGGAACAGGGTATGTGGGATTGACAACCGGTGTGGCACTCGCATATCTGGGAAACCAGGTATGCTGCGTGGACATCGATCCGAACAAGGTCGCCAACCTGAAGAATGGCAAAATCCCGATCTTTGAACCTGGGCTAGAGGATTTGCTGGATATCTCCAAGGAAAACCTGCAGTTCACAACTTCATATGATGAGGCTGGAATAGATTCCTGCGATGTGGTATTTATCGCGGTTGGAACTCCCTCACTGCCGGATGGAAATGCAGACCTGACCTTTGTAAAAGCAGCTGCAGAGGCTCTGGGAGCGCGCCTTAACCAGACTTTCACAGTTGTAGTTAATAAATCGACCGTCCCAATCGGTTCCGGAAACTGGGTGGGAACGCTCTTGCGGGATGCCTATGTACGCAACAAAGGTTCGCAGCCGGATGGGAAATATGCAGTGGCATCCAACCCGGAATTCCTAAGCCAAGGCTCGGCTTTATCTGACACGCTCTATCCTGACCGGGTAGTGATTGGTTCGGAAGAAGCGCGCGCGATTGACATTCTGACCAACCTCTATCGGCCAATCCTGAACCAGGATTTTTCACCACCGCCTTTTTTACCTCGTCCGGATGGATTGAGCGCTGTTCCGGTAGTGACCTGTGATCTAACCTCTGCGGAACTGATCAAGTATGCGGCCAATTCTTTCCTGGCCTTGAAGATCAGCTATATGAATGAGATTGCTCATCTGGCAGAAAAAGTGGGTGCGGATATTTCCCAGATTGCACGCGGGATTGGATTGGATTCCCGGATTGGCACTCGCTTTTTGCGAGCCGGTATTGGTTGGGGGGGAAGTTGTTTTGGCAAAGACACGGCGGCTTTAGTAGCTATTTCTAAGGATTATGGGATGAGTATGCCAATCGTTCAAGCCGCAAGGGATGTGAACTACCACCAGCGAACATGGGTGGTGGATACCCTACTGCATGAATTAAAGATACTGAAAGGAAAATCGGTGGCTTTGCTTGGTTTTGCCTTCAAGCCTAATACTGACGACCTGCGAGATGCGCCAGCCTTGGATATTGCACGGCAACTTGTACAGCGCGGCGTCCGAGTTCGGGCTACCGATCCGGTGGCGCTGGGGAATGCTCGAAGGTTATATCCAGACCTGGGTGTGACCTATTGCGATCAACCGCTGGAGGCCTTGCAAAACTCGGATGCGGTGGTGCTGGTGACTGAATGGCTTGAGTATCGTGATCTGGACTGGGCAAATGTGAAAAAAGTCCTGGACAATCCGTTGATCCTGGATGGACGCAACTTCCTGGATCGGCATGAACTGCTCCGGCTCGGCTACGAGTATATTGGGATAGGGAAGTAGGCAGCCTGGATGTACCAGCTACTCTACTCAAGTAATTCAGCATTGGAGGTAGGTCAATGAAGAAAGCTTTGGTTTGCGGAGCAGGTGGATTCATTGGTGGCCACCTGGTTAAAAACTTAAAAAAGAAGGTTATTGGGTGCGGGGAGTGGATATAAAACCGCATGAATTTGCACCCACCCAGGCAGATGAATTTCTGCTGCTGGATCTGCGAGAAGAACAGAATTGCCAGGCAGCATTAAGTTTGCAGGGAGGCCGTTTTGACGAGGTATATCAACTGGCCGCGGATATGGGTGGGATGGGTTTCATCCATTCGGCCGAGACGGAGATCATGCATAACAGCGCCCTGATCAATGTCCACATGACTCACACTGCCGCTGGCTTGGGCATACCCCGCTACTTTTTTTCTTCATCGGTGTGTGTGTACCGCGATATGCAGCCGGGCGAACCTGAGATGACCGAGGCTGGGGCAATCCCTGCCAACCCCGACAACGAATATGGCTGGGAAAAATTGTATTCGGAACGTGTTGCCATGGCCTATGCCCGCCGGTATGGCATGCAGGTCAGGATTGCCCGTTTCCAGAACTGCTATGGACCTGAGGGCACCTGGAAAGGCGGCAGGGAAAAAGCACCGGCGGCCATTTGCCGTAAGGTTGCCGAAGCAGTCGATGGAGGTACGATCGAAGTGTGGGGGAATGGGTCAGCGATCCGTTCCTATACATATATCGCCGACATGGTGGAGGGGATTTTTCTACTGATGCACTCTGACCTGGAAGGGCCGGCTAACATTGGCTGCCCGCAGTATGTGAGCGTGGACGAATTGGTTCAAACGGTTGTAAAGACATCCGGAAAGACAATCCACGTCCGGCACATTGAAGGTCCGGTAGGTGTGCAATCACGTAACTTCAGCAATGCCCGGATTTATTCCATTGGCTGGCAGGCAAAGGTTTTTCTCGAGGATGGTATTACACAGACATATCGCTGGATTGAAGAGCAAGTAAAAAAGGTTCAATAAGAAATTTATGCGACCAAGAAATTTGCATAACTATTTCTACAAATTGGGGAAAAATATTTACTGGTCCATTCCTCCAAAATACCGTCAAGAGATTTTAATTTTTGCATTCAAAAATCTTGGGTTCTTTCTTAAAGGTATCCCTCGATATGAAATATGGCAAAATAGCCGGTCATTCGCACAAACCAATGCCCAATATCACTATAACCTTCTCGACATCGATGCTGTTAGCCCTGCTGATAAAGCAGGCGGGACCATTGCAATACACATCCATATTTTCTACAGAGACTTGATTAAAGAATTCGTCAATTATCTAAAGAATATGCCATTTCCATATGATCTGTATCTGTCTGTGCCAAATCAAACAGATCTGGAGATTTGCCAGAGGACATTTACTGGATTACCATTTTGTCGCAATATCAAGATAAAACAGGTTGTTAACCGCGGGAGGGACATCGCACCGATATTCTGCGCATTTGGTCAGGAACTCAGCAAATATGATTATATCGCCCACCTGCACAGCAAGAAATCCGCGTATAACAAAGGTGCTACGGAAGGTTGGCGCGAGTATTTGTGCAACAACCTGCTTGGAAGTGAAAAACGCATCCGCCGGATTTTTGCGGTGATGCAAGGAGAGGAGTCCTATGGGATCGTTTATCCCCAGAATTACTTCTTGGTGCCTAGTTGGGCTAACACCTGGCTGGCTAACAGGAGACTTGGGATTGCCTGGTGCGCCCGATTGGGCATAAATAATATCCCTAACGGCTATTTTGATTTCCCAGCCAGCTCAATGTTCTGGGCGCGCCGAAAAGCGCTTGAGCCTCTCTTCAACGCTGGTATCGAATTAGATGATTTTCCTGAAGAAACCGGACAAACCGACGGAACATTTACGCATTGTCTGGAACGCATGTTTGTTCTTTGCTCACAAAAGCAAGATATGCCCCCCGGTATTATCAAAGATTATGCGAACCCAAGTTGGTCAGCCTGGAGATTTGACCAGTATACTAAGAGATCCTTTGAATTTATGGTTCAGAAATTTAAATCAAAGGATATAAAACTGATTGGTTTTGATATATTTGATACTTTATTGAGCCGCCCTTTGTTGAACCCGGAAACGATCAAAATGATCGTTTCAAAACGAATTAAGGGAGAAGCCGGTCGACTTTACTCCGAATTCCGCGTAAATGCCGAAGAACAGGCGCGTAGTGCTAGAGGTTTAGATGTTGGGTTGGATCAAATCTATGAACGTTTACATGAAATTACTGGACTTACTCAGGAAAGTATCAATGAATTAAAGCAAGCAGAGGTTGAAGTTGAGAAAGCCTTGCTGGAGCCTCGTGATGAAGTTTTACGTCTTTACAGTGCAGCCTTAGCCAGTAGGAAACCAGTTGTATTGATCACAGACATGTTTTTACCGCGAGCGATGATCGAAACCTACCTGCGTGAGAATAATATCGAGGGCTGGGATGCCATATTTGTATCAAATGAGATCGGATTGCGAAAAGATACAGGCGAACTCTATAAGCATGTTCTGAATCATTATGCTATTTCGCCTAAAGAAATGTTGATGGTAGGCGATAATGAGCGTTCGGATGTTCAAATTCCTAATGATATGGGGGCATCATTTCTTCACCTCCTCAAGCCGGTTGAGTTGGCACGCGGCTTGCCCAGGTTTACAGCTCTCATTGTCAGTCACGAACATACCAGAAATATCGATGCGGAAATCAGCTTCGGTCTGGTGGTGCGTAAAAATTTTTCACCGATCTGCTACCAGGATTTTGACCCAGATTCATTAGTTCAAGTCACACCCCATAATGTAGGGTACAGCCTCGTGGGACCATTATTGGTTAGTTTTGCCGAATGGCTCAAGCAAAAATCTCAGGAAGACGGGATCGATCGGCTTTATTTCCTTTCCCGTGAAGGTAAACTGATCAAGCAGGTATATGATAGCTGGACCGAAGGTGAGAAGGACGCTCCTGAGTCCGAGTATTTAATAATATCCCGTCGGGCAGCCGGTGTAGCCGCAATACATAAACTTGAAGATATTTTGGAGATTGCCCGCACAATTTACTACTCTAACACCATTGAAAATTATCTTTACACGCGCTATGGCTTAAAGTTGAATGAAGAACGCTGGGCTGAAATTGTCCAAGCTCAAGGCTGGGATCGGGCAACAATAGTATCAGTTCAAGGAGGAAAAGTTGAGCATTTGATTCCGCTATTAAAAGTGCTTCAACCAGAAATTTTCGCTAAGGCCCAAGAGGAACGGCGCGCCTTTATTTCGTATCTCACAGAAAAAGGTTTACTCCAAGATAATCGCCAGGCAGTAGTAGATATTGGTTATGGAGGTTCAGTCCAAGGTTACATAAATAAATTGATAACCAAAAAAGTAAATGGATTTTATCTAATGACAGAAGAGCGCTCAGAAGAAGTATCAAAAACTTATCATGTTATAACGCGCGGCTGTTTCCATGAAAATGTGACAAGTTCATCGGTATCACCTATTATGCTCAAGTACAGATTCGATTTGGAAAAGCTCTTAAGCAGTGATGAACTACAGATTGAATATTATGAAACAGACAGCGCAGGTAATATTAAAGGGAATTTTCGAGAACTATTACCAGAAGAAATTGAGTGTATTGGTATAAGAAAACAATTGCAGGCAGGCGTCATGGATTATGTTAATGACGCCCGAAGGATTCAGAATACGATTCTCCCGGATTATCAACCTTCGTGTTGGACTGCAAGGATGTTGCTTGAGGCCTTTTTTACCGATCAATCTAGAAGGGAGACTGATTTTTTATCCAGAATTGTTCTGGATGATAACTATTGTGGTCTCGGCCTGGTTTCACAAAAAAGGTATCAAGAATAAAAAGGAGTTGGAACTTGAAAAAAGGGAGTAAGACGATTAGAGGCTTGTATTCAGAACATACTGGGAAAGTATCCGATAAGTGGACAAGATATCTTGTCGAATATGACCTCCTTTTTGAAGAAATTCGGGACCAACCTGTTCGAATGCTGGAGATCGGTGTCCAGAATGGAGGTGGGTTGGAGATCTGGGCAAATTATTTCAGGAAAGGGGAAAAATTCATCGGTTGTGACATAAATCCGGTTTGTAGCGACCTGCATTTCGATGACCCACGTATTGCATTGGTGGTAGGAGATGCCAATACCGATACTGCTCAAGAAGAGATACTGTCTCATAGCAAGGCTTTGGATATAGTGATCGACGATGGATCACACCGCTCCGGTGATGTCGTGCGATCCTTCTTGAGATATTTTCCAAATTTAGTGGATGACGGAATTTATGTGGTTGAGGATCTACATACCAGTTACTGGTTTGAATATGAGGGAGGCCTATTTGACCCATTTTCTTCCATCACTTTCTTCAAGCGACTGGTGGATATTATTAACTTTGAACATTGGGGGGTTGCGCGGCCTCCTTCAGATATTTTGGCAGGCTTCCGGGAGAAGTACGGAGTGGAAGTAGATGATAAAATATTACAGCACATCCACTCGATCAAATTTGTAAACTCGCTTTGTATCATTCTAAAATCGCAGCCATCAGAGAATAACCTGGGTCCGCGTTTTCTTGCGGGCCAATTCGCTACGATTGATTCCAATGGGTTACAACTACGTGAAAGTTACGCAATTCCTCCGTCACAAACACAAAACCCCTGGTCAATCCGTATTCATCCACCAGACGAAGAACTATTGCGATGTGAGCAGACAATACGGTCTTTGATTTCGCAGATTGACGAACACAAGCTGTCAATGCAGGTGCTGACAGGGCAGGTAATCGAAAAAGGACAGATGGTGCAAGCGCTTAGCGCCCAATTGGATCAAACCACAAAAGATTTAGCATGGTCCAGGCAAGAAGTTGCTGGTTACGTTCAGAGTACCAGCTGGAAAATAACTAAACCAATAAGAATGATTATGAATCTTTTTCGATTTAAAAATAGATGAGGTTTGGTCTGTATTGTTAATTTACTCGATAGCGGAGATGATAACCTATTGCAAAAAATAGGTTATGGAATGGAATTTTCTTTCAGGCAGTAAGTGTAGTGAATCATTTTTATTAGGGAAATGTATGGACAAAAAAAAGGTAATCGCAGTTACTGGCGCTAATGGATATATCGGAAGACATGTTGTAAATGCATTAATTGAAGAAGGTGCTGAGGTTATTGCAATTGATATTATTACCGAAGGAATAAATAACCAGGCGGAAGTTATTAATTTGGATATATTTTCTGGAATCAAGGATATTTTCAAAAAATATCGTAGCCCAGATGTCTGCCTTCATTTGGCCTGGAAGGATGGATTTTTTCATGACTTAGATGCACATATGGAATCGTTATCGAAGCATTATGAGTTTATTAAGAATTTGAAAGACTGCGGGATAAAGCAAATCGCAGTTATGGGATCGATGCACGAAATCGGTTATTATGAGGGCGTTGTTGACGAAAACACTCCCTGCAACCCAATTAACATGTATGGGATTGCAAAAGATTCACTAAGAAGAAGCTTAACCTTGATGGCTCGGAATAATGATTTGGTAATGCAGTGGCTTAGAGCCTTTTATATCTATGGGGATGACAAGAGAAACCATTCAATCTTCACGAAGATAATACAAGCTGAAGAAAGAGGACAGGAAACCTTCCCATTTACTAGTGGCAGAAATATGTACGATTTTATTCAGATTGACGATCTTGCCGGAATGATTGCAGCCTGCGTCATGCAAAAGGCAATTTACGGCATAATTAATTGTTGTACGGGCCAGCCGGTCAGTCTCGCCGAAAAAATTGAGGGATTTATCAGTGATCAAAATCTAAAGATAAAACTGGCTTACGGCGCTTTTCCGGACAGACCTTATGATTTTCCGGCGATTTGGGGAGATAAAACGAAAATCTCTCACATCATGGGAAAAGATCGCTGAAACGCAATTGGGTTTCAGTGAACAAAAAATTTCTCATACCGTGTGAAGAAGAAACAAGCTATTGTTTTGAAAATTGAGATACTCGTCATGCAGACTATGTTTTCTTGAGCAAAGAAAAGGTAAAAACATAATATGAAGTTAGAAGAACAAGACATAAAGAGACTTGCAATTTACTTTTTTTATGATGAGAAAGGTATAGTAGATGATTATGTTCTATACATGCTTCGTGATTTATTAAAGAATATTTCGGAACTATTGGTAGTATGTAACGGTAAATTGACACAAAAAAGCAGAGAAAAACTTGAAAGCCTCACGCCGAAGGTTTTTGTTAGGGAAGATAAAGGTTTTGATGCTTGGGCGTTTAAAGAAGGGATGGAATATTATGGTTGGGATAAGCTAAATAAGTTTGATGAATTAGTGCTAATGAGTTACTCAGTATTCGGACCATTCTATCCCCTAAAAAGTATGTTTGATGGGATGAATAATCGTGATGTGAATTTTTGGGGAGTTACTTTGTATAATGGCTCGAACTTTGACCCTTCAAATTTTGACAGACCCCTAAATATTCCTGCCCATATTCAAACGTACTTTCTTGCTATAAGAAAGGATATGCTACGAAGTCCCGAGTTTCAGCGGTATTGGGAAAGTCTTCCTACGTTTACTGATTATAAAGAATTAATCGCCTGCCATTCCGCTGTTTTCACAAAACACTTTGAAACTAAAGGATTTTCATGGCAGGTTTATGTTGATACCAGAGATTATCAGGAGGGATCTTGCAATCCGCTTATTTTATCTCCTCTCGAGCTCGTTAAGAACAGAAAATGTCCATTTATAGATAGAAATACTTTCTCTTTGAATTATGCATATTTATTAGCCTCCAATAATGGTAAATCATCTAGTGAGGTAATGGAATATATTAAAGAATATTTGAATTACGATACTAACATGATCTGGAAAAATATTTTAAGACTTCAAAATGGCGCTGATCTAAATAACCTTTTACATCTAAGCTATATTCTTCCATCCAACATCAGTGAACCAATTATTCGCAAGGGTATAAAAACTGCACTTATTATCCATTTATTTTTCGAAGATCTAATCCAATATTGCTTTAAATATGCGCAATCCATGCCGGAACATAGCGATATTTATATCTCAACCAATACTGAGGAGAAAAGGCAAGCCATCTTAAATGTTTTTAGCAAACTCCAATGCAATAAATTAACAGTCAATGTGATTGATAACAGAGGAAGAGATATCAGCGCGCTGCTGGTTGCAACTAAAAGTTTTATTATGGAATATGATTATGTTTGCTTTGTCCACACAAAAAAATCATCACATATGTCCGCAATTACCGGCGCGTCTTGGCGATATAAATGTTTCGAGAATTGATTAAAAAGTAAGAATTTTGTTGAAAATGTAATTGCAACATTTGAAGAAAATCCCCTTCTTGGCATTTTAGTTCCGCCTCATCCGGTCCATGGCGATTTTTATTCTACTCTTGGGGTTGGTGAATGGTTGGACAATTATGATAATGTCGTTAAACTTGCAGAGAATTTAGATCTTAATGTGAACATCGATGCAGATAAGGAACCAATAGCACCATTGGGGTCAATGTTTTGGTTTAGATCCAAGGCGATGAAAATAATGTACGACCAGGATTGGAAATATTCAGATTTTCCTGAAGGAAATCTGGCGACTGACGGAACATTGCACCATGCAATCGAAAGAATTCACCCTTTTGTCGTGCAGCATGAAGGTTTCTATCCTGCTTATGTAATGTCTGATAGTTATGCGAGAATTGAACATACCAACCTCTCTTATATGCTGCGCAAGCTAAATAAAGAATTGTTTAAAGTCTATGGATTAAATTCACACCAGGGACTTCTAAGAACGATAGAACATCAGGCATATGCGAGTTCCGGCGATGAAAAGGATATGGAAAAAATATTCAGATTGGTGTTGAAGAAGAAATTAAAGAAATTTATTCCTAATTCGATAATTAAATTCAAGAATAGTATAGCAGACAGAAAGAACAAATAACAGGTTGATAATCCAATTCTTTTCCAATAAAAAATCGAAGGGCAATCCAGATAATGAGACTTGAGAATCAAGATATAAAAAGACTGGCGATTTATGCTTTTTATGATCAGTGGGGAGTAGTAGATGATTATGTTCTGTATATGCTTCGCGATCTGAAGGAGAATTTATCGGAGTTATTGGTGGTTTGTAATGGTAATTTGACACCGGCTGGCAGAAAGAAATTAGAAGACCTTACTCCAAATGTTTTCGTCAGAGAGAATCACGGTCTTGATATCTGGGCATACAAAGAGGGGATGGAATATTACGGTTGGGACAGGCTCAAAGGGTTCGATGAATTAGTGTTGTTAAATTCAACGATTATGGGGCCAATATATCCTTTTCGCTCCATGTTTTTCGAGATGAATGCAAGGGATGTGGATTTTTGGGGAATTACTACTCATCCGAAGCTTAATTATGATCCATTTGGTAAATGTAAATATGGTTACTTACCTTTGCATCTCCAATCTTATTTTATTGCAATTAGAAAACACATGTTACAAAGCATTGACTATGAAAAATATTGGGATGAACTCCCAACGATCTCAACCTACGATGAAGCTATCTGCTGGCACGAGGTTATTTTTACGAAAGAATTTGAAGATAAAGGTTTTACCTGGCAGGCTTTCGTTGACACTTCAGATATGGAAAAATATGTAGCAAATTCTCTTATGATGAATCCTTTAGAATTAATTCAAAACCGAAGATGCCCAATTTTCAAGCGAAAAATTTTTTATAATAACTATGAACAATTTATTTATTTCGGCAACGTAAACGCATCAATGGAAACGTTTGAATTCATAAAAAAACAAACAACCTACAATGTAAATATGATTTGGGATAATTTATTAAGAACAGAGAATCAAGCTGATATTAAGAATTGCTTGCAATTGAATTATATTGTTCCGAGCAATGTGTTGGAAAATGAAGAAGAGAACCACTCTGTGCATAAAATCGCATTGGTAATGCATCTCTATTTTGAAGATTTGATTGGATATTGTTTTAATTTTGCTCAATCAATGCCCAAAGAATGTGACGTTTACATTACTACAGATACAGAGGAAAAAAAGGTCAAGATCCTTAAGATATTTGAGGAGCTTTCATGTAAAAAACTGAATGTTAACGTTATCGAAAATCGTGGTCGTGACGTAAGCGCCCTTCTGGTTGCCGCCCGTGGATTTATTATGAATTATGATTATGTATGTTTTGCCCATGACAAAAAAGATGGTCAATTAGATTGGGGCATAAAAGGAGCTTCTTTTTCTTATCAATGCTTTGAGAATTTGTTAAAGAGTTCAATATTTGTTGAAAATGTGATCAATGTTTTCGAAAAGAACCCCAGGCTGGGATTGCTTACGCCACCACCACCCGGATTCGCTGATTATTATTTTACTTTTGGATTTGGATGGGGTCGGAATTATCAAGTCACAAAGAAGCTTGCAGATGAACTTAATTTAACTGTCCCGATCTGCGAGGATAAAGATCCAATCGCTCCACTTGGAACTATGTTCTGGTTTAGACCTCAAGCCTTGAAAATACTATTTGATAAGGATTGGGATTATTCTGACTTTCCGCAAGAACCAAATCCAGAAGATGGCACCTTGCTTCATGCAATAGAGCGTGTTTATCCGTACATAACACAACAAGCGGGTTATTATTCTGCCTGGGTATTGGCGGATTCTTTTGCAAAAATTGAGGTAACAAACCTGAATTTTATGCTTAGCGAATTAAATAAGAAACTTTTTAGACTATACGGATTTAATACCCATCAAGGTTTGATTACACTATTAATTCATCCATAATTAGCGGTTCTCCTAATGCAAACGTGGATAGAGCGTTACGAATTCTAATTATCCAAAAAATTAAAGGAATATTGCCAAAAGGAATATGGGGCTTTCTAAGGAGAATTTATTATTTATTTAAACGAAGATGATTCAAGAACAAAAAATGATTTTTAATTATCGAAAAAGCCAGGTCGGTTTTGATGGCGGCCTTCTGATTTAGTGGAATTTAAAAAAAGTTGAAAATGTAAGGAAAAAATATGAAAGAACCAGATGAAGATTATTTGGCGCCAGATGTACCAATGTCAAAAATTGTTAATCATGAAAAATGGCAGCGATATTTATATGATCTTGGTAACAAGCCAGGAATGAGGATACTGGAGATTGGCAGTCGTGAAGTAACAGGAGAATCAAATGCCCGAAAGGAATTCTCCAAAGCTGAATACGTCGGTTTTGATTATTATCCGGGTAGAAATGTTGATGTTGTTGGAGATGCTCATAAGTTATCCTCCTATTTTGAAAGGGAAGACAAATTCGATATCGTGTTCTCAAGCGCCTGTTTTGAACATTTCGCAATGCCTTGGATCGTTGTTATTGAAATAGCCAAATTGTTGAAAGTCGGCGGGATTGTTTTCGTAGAAACTCATTTTTCCTTTTCATCTCACGAAAGGCCTTGGCATTTTTTTCAATGCAGTGACATGGCGTTAAAGTCTTGTTTTCTGAGGCACTTGGATTCGAATGTATCGAGGCAGGTATGTCAAATCCAATTGTAGGCAGGTTTTCATCATTAGCGGCCGGATACCTAAGAAATAAGCCCGTATTTGGGCTTTATTGCCACTCCGAATATCTTGGAAAGAAAGTAAAAGATGTAAAAAAATTTGATTGGCAAAAAGTAGATTTAAATAAAGTTGTTGGCGAAACCAAATATCCTGAGCCGCAATTAAATTTAGCCAATAAACCTGACCCTACCCTAATTACTAGTTCTGCCAGTTCAAACATGGATAGATCGGTACAAATTCGTATTATAAAAAGAATTAAAAGGAATATTACCGATAGGAATTTGGGGCTTTCTCCGGAGAATTTATTACTTATTAAGTCAAAGATAATTCAAGAAGTAAATACGGTTTCTAAATATCGAAAATGCCAGGTTGGTTTTGATGGCTGGCCTTCTGATCTATTCTGTGACAAAGTACTCTACATGGCAAAAGGATTTAAATAATATGGTATTCTCCTCTCAAATTTTTTTATTTACCTTTCTTCCTTTTGCCTTACTTGGCTATTATCTAATTCGAAGAGAATTTAGGAACATCTATTTATTAGTTATTTCATTCGGTTTTTATGCCTGGGCTGGCCCGAAGCTTCTCCTTGTTTTACTGGCTTCCATTCTGATAAACTATTCAGGCGGTCTTTTGATCGGATTAGTACAAGAAAAGAACGAGGTATTAAAACGTGCAGCAGTAATCCTTCCTGTAATTTTGAACCTCTTATTGTTGGGATATTTTAAATACTTTTAACTTTCTTACCGGTACATTAAATGGTATTAGCGGCTTGAATATACCCATCAAGGATATGATTTTTATACTTGGTATTTCGTTTTTTACTTTCAGCGGAATTTCATATATTTTGGATTTGAATTCAGGAAAGATAGCCCTCAGAAAAACCCCTTAAAATTTGCTTTATATATGAGCTTTTTCCCCAAATTGATCCAGGGTCCAATTTCGCGATACAACGACATTAATAAACAAATCGAAAACAGGGATGAATCAGTTGATAAATTTGCAGTGGGCGCTTATCGCTTTGTAGTCGGCCTTGCCAAAAAAACGGTTATTGCAGACCAATTGGGGGTTGTTGTTAACCAAATCTATGCAGTCCCTGCCATTAATCATTCAATTCCGGTTGCCTGGCTAGGTGCGATTGGTTATGCTTTTCAGATTTATTTCGATTTTTCCGGATATACGGATATGGCGATCGGGCTGGGAAAAATGTTTGGTTTCGATCTGGTTGAAAACTTTAATTATCCGTATATTTCCACCAGTATTACTGAATTTTGGCGACGTTGGCATATTACTTTAGGTACTTGGTTTCGTGATTATGTTTTTTATAAACTTGAATTTAAACGCCGCAAAGTAAAAAGATTTCGACAAGAAACCAACACCCTGATCGTTTTTTTCTTGACCGGTTTGTGGCATGGGGCGGCCTGGAATTACATAATCTGGGGATTGTGGCATGGCGTTTTCATTGTTATCGAAAGGTTTTTTAAATCCAGGAATACCAAATTTCACTTGCCTGTATCTGTAAGATGGGTCATCACAATGTTGGCATTATTAATTGGCTGGGTACTGTTCCGGTCGCCGAGTTTGAAATATGCTGGTGAGTATCTCGGTGTAATGTTCGGCTTCGTCAGATCCATCAATAACGGTATAACCTTATTCTGGTATCTTAACCCAAAAATCGCGACCATTCTCGGGCTGGCTGCGCTTGCAAGCATCCCATGGAAGATGGTATTTCCAAGAGTTGTGAAGCGCTATGATGGGACTTTGGGAGCGATCATCTTTCAAGATGCCAGTTTTGTGGTTTTATTGGTTGTGTCAATTATTTTGGTAATCTCTTCTTCTTATAATTCATTTATTTATTTTAAATTCTAATGGCGGATTGACTACTTGTCCTATGCTATACAAGAAAAATAGTTATGTAATCATAGTTGTTTTTTTAGCATCCATCATCCTGCCCTCTTGTTTTTTCGGATAAGGCCGGAGGAAAGATTTCCAAAACGGAAAACAGGTATCTGGCTCCTTTCCCGACTATTCTCAATCCCGAAATGAGACTGGCACACGGGGTTAGGGCAGGTTTAGAAAATTGGATTGATGACAATGTTGGGTTTCGTACGCAGATGAAAAAGATACAAGCCGACATTGATGTCAGTATTTTTCATATTTCTCCCAGCAGCCTGGTTCATATTGGTAATGACGGATGGTATTATTTCACCGGCGATAATAATCTTGAAATTGCGATGGGGACATACCCACTCACACCGGATTTATTGGAAAGAATAAAAGTAAATCAAGAAAGAATTCAACAAGCGTTAAAAAAAAAAGGGATTGAATATGTAATTGTGCTTACCCCCAGCAAGGCAAGTGTTTATCCAGAATATATTGGATACAGAAATTTGGTCGTCCGTGAAACCGTGATTGATATTGTGTCAGACTATTTGCGTAGAAATACGACCATACCAATCATTAAATACAAAACCAGATTTACTTCAAGCGAAAAAATCGGAGATTGTTTTTTTTAAGACAGATACACATTGGAATGAAGCCGGGGCGTATATCGGGTACAGTTCGATAATTAACACTCTAAATGAATTGGGGATGATTCATTCCGTCCCAATAAATATATCTACGGTGCCTTCAACTCATCAGGGTGAGTTTTCTTCAATGATGGGTGATGTAAATTTGCTGCCTCCTGAATCTTTCAAGGCGTCCCAGATAATATCTCCAAATGCAGTAAAAATTTTAAGTGGCGATTATTTTAGTAATTTTCAAGCCTTAATGCAATCAGATAATCTGAATAATCCCTTTTACCTATTTGAAAATCAAAAAGCAGAAAAAAAAAGGTTGTTAAATTTTCGGTGATTCATTCTTCGGATCATGGAAAGCAACCGATTTGCTTGCAGAGAATTTTTCGAATCTGGATTTTGTTTGGTCTTATGCTATAAGAAATAATATTATTGAACAAGTCAAACCAGATATAATAATGTCGGAGGTAACAGAAAGATATATTTATTACCTGGCGAACGATCCTGACCCATATCTAACATCTGATCCATTAAATAACCCACAAGCACAGATTGTCTCGGATACCACTCCATCTCAAGTTTTCCGGGGGAGCAAGTATGAGATTAATGTTACAGTAAAGAACAGTGGAACCGAAACCTGGAGTGAAGATAAACAAATTCGATTATGTATTTTTGAAGATGGAAATGATGTTGGGTACAGGGTAAAATTACCTGATGGTGTGGTTGTGAAACCTGGTGGGGCTTATACATTTGCATTTGAAAATTTTCAAGTACCTTCGGGGAAATCCACATATTTGGAATATCAGATGGTAGATGAAGGGTATCAGTATTTCGGTGAAAAAAAGCGCATAGATATGATCATTAAATAACATTAGAATGAACACCCGATGACTTTGAATATGAAAAACTCAAATAACAATATTGGTTACCTGTGCTCAGATCTGCAAGTAGAGTTGGGACGGAGCAATAAGGTTGCTCTTAAATGGATTTCAAACACGAAAGAACCTTTCGATTTTACCTATGCCGATTTAAAGAATTCCAGTAATCGCGCCGCGAATATTTTACGCAATCATGGTTTGCAAAAAGGCAGCAGTATTATGTTCCTGTTGCCAAGGATTCCCGAACTATACTTTATTTTTCTGGGAGGGCTGAAGCTGGGGGCAAATAATTGTATTTTATTCACGAGCATTGGGGAAGAAACCTTAAAAGATCGGATTATTGAAACACAAACTCATTTTGTCGTTACGAATAATCAACTTCTGTACAAGTTGGACAAGCTCTTCAGCGATTCTGAATATGAATTAAAACTCCTGGTGGTTGACAGCAAGGAAAAAGCCAATAATCATATTGGAATTTTGAACGAAATCAAAACAGCCGAATCAAGTTTTGTTACCCCGTATACTTCAGAATGTCAAAATTCTCATTTCCATTTTACTTCTGGTTCCACTGGAAAGCCCAAAGGTGTACAACATGTTCATGGAAGCGCTTCGTCTCACCTGGCTAGCTTTATGGAAGTCATCCAACCAGGTGAAGACGATATCTACTGGTGTACAGCCGATCCCGGGTGGGTAACTGGCACCACGTATGGAATCATTGCACCGTGGATGTCTGGACTGACACAAATACAGTTTGCAGGAAATTTTAATAGTTCTGGCTGGATGCAAATAATTCAAGAGCATAAAGTGAATATCTTGTATTCTGCTCCGACAGCATTGCGGATGTTAATGCAGAATGAAGACAAGTTCTTTTACCAATTTGATCTATCCAACCTGAAGAGGATATATTGTGTTGGTGAACCCTTGAACCCTGTAATCATAAAATGGGGGCGGAGAGTATTAAAAAAAGATATTTTTGATACATGGTTTCAGACAGAGACAGGCAGTATACTGATTGCGAATAGACCTGGGTTGGAAATCCGACCTGGATCCATGGGCAAACCATTAAGTTATATCAACGCACAAATCTTTGATACTAAAGGAAAACCTTGCGTAGAAAATGAAGAAGGTTTGTTGTGTTTAAAGAAGCCATGGGCATCGATGTTTTCTACTTATATAAACAATCCAGACATTTACTTAAAGAAGTTCTTTGGTGAGTATTATTCATCAGGGGATATTGCTCATAAAGATATTGATGGTTACGTTTGGTTTGTTGGTAGAAATGACGATATCATTAATACAGCCGGACATTTGGTCAGTCCATTCGAAGTTGAGTCAGCATTATTGGAAATCCCGGAAATCGTCGATGCTGGAGTTGTAGCCGCTCCCGATGATATTCTTTATGAAAAAGTACTTGCCTTCATTGTTCTTCGTACCGAAATGAAAATGACCTCAGCTTTGGATCTAAGGATTAAGCTGCATATTTCAAAGGTTGTATCTTCGATAGCCAGCCCACGTGAAATAATTACTGTTCAAAAAATTCCAAAAACAAAAAGCGGAAAAATAATGCGTCGGTTATTAAAAAACCAGTACTTAAACCTTGAGTTAGGCGACACTTCAACTTTGGAGGATTAATATGACTGATTATTGGGAAGAATTGGCATCGGTATTTCGCATGGTTTTTGATAACCCTCAAATCACAATAAATGCCGGCACGACCTCGAATGATATTGCAGGGTGGGATTCCTTCTCTCATATAAACCTCATCTCCGCGATTGAAGAACATTTTAAAATTGAATTTACTCAACAGGAGGCTTTTAATTTCGAAAATGTTGGGGAATTAATGGCCACTCTGCAAAAAAAGATATCGTAATAATTAATGTCTGACATGAAATGAATGGATCGACAAGATAGGGAATATCCTATTCGTTCGCTTTCAACTATTCCTTTTTTTTCTGTTTCTTGAGCAAGGGGATGTAGCCTGACCCAACATAGTGATTTAGATCTTTTTTGGACAAACCATTTGGGTATCTTACGGATTTGAGTGTGTATACCTGTAAGTAAACAACTCTAGTTACTCATTCGGAAACGTAAGATATAATCCATTTGTGAAACTTATCATCCAAATTCCTTGTCATAATGAAGCGGAAACACTTCCCATCACCTTACATGAACTGCCGCGCAGCTTGCCGGGTATAGATGTTATCGAATACCTGGTGATTGATAACGCCAGCACCGACCTCACAGCAGAAGTTGCCCGGCAGGCCGGTGTCCATCACATCATTAATCTTCCAGTCAAGGGCTTGGCAGGCGCATTCGTTGTTGGGCTCGAAGCCTGCCTGATGCAAGGGGCTGACATCATTGTAAATACCGATGCCGACAACCAGTATAATGCCGAGGATATCCAACACCTTATAGAGCCTATCCTGGCCGGCCGTGCCCAAATGGTGGTGGGAGATCGCGGTGTGGCGACCCAACAGAATTTTTCTCCGTTCAAGCGGCTGCTGCAGCGTTTGGGGAGCTGGGTGATCGCTCTTGCCTCTGGCATGGATACGCCGGATGCCACCAGCGGGTTCCGGGCGATCAGCCGCGAGGCAGCTTTGCGCACTCTGGTTTTCAGCAATTATTCGTATACGCTTGAAACTCTGATCCAGGCAGGGGCGCATCGCACACCAGTGGAATATGTATCAGTGCGTACCAACCCCAAAACTCGTCCATCCCGCCTGATGAACAACCTGGGCCATTTCATAACCAGCCAGGTTGCCACTATCTTGCGCGCCTATACCATGTACCGCCCATTGCGTGTTTTTTCTGCGCTTAGCGCCCTGGTGGTAATGGGTGGCCTGGCGCTGGGAATAAGGTATCTCTATTTTGTAGCCCACGGTCAAGGAGCGGGGCATATTCAATCTGTCATCCTGGCGGCGGTGTTATGGATCGTGGGATTTCAGGTTTTCCTCATCGGAATTTTGGCCGATTTAATTGGGTTTAACCGCAAGATCATGGAGGATATGCTGTATCGCGTGCGGAAATTGGAGCTGGAAGAACGAGGCATGAAGACTGAACAATGAAGAAAAGTCGGGAAGAAATCACCATTGACAAGTAAATTCGCGACAAGCCCCATTATCTCGAAGCGCCGGTCACCTATTAAATATCTGCTCTTCCTGTCTTTATTATCCATGTTACTGGCAGGCTGCGCCGGTTTGGTCAGCTCAGAGCAACCGGCGACCGTGGATTGGGCAACCCTATCCGCGGGACAGACTGTTGGGCAGACCTTCGTGGCTGACTACGATGGACTGACAGGGATTTACTTTTACCTATCCCCCCAGACCACCGGCAACGGCGAAATAAGGCTGCATTTACGTTCCGGGCCGCAAGCTGCGGATGATCTGGCCGTATCGGCAAACACACTCGCTCTGGATGTTGTCAAGGCCCCTGGTTTTTATGGTTTCTTTGTCCCGGCCTTGGCCTCCTCCAACCAGAAGTATTTCTATGCCTACCTGGAGGTCGCTGGCGGTGGAGATGTCCTGGTGGGCAAGGCAGGTGGGGATGCATATTTAAACGGGGCTTTATATCAGAATGGCGCACCTGTGGATGCACAGGCGGCTTTTCAGTTAAGTTACTCGCGGCGCAAAGCCATCCTGGGCCTCGGATATGAAGCCCTAAACTGGGTTGGAATCCTTGCCGTTGCTTTTTTCCTGTTCATCCTGCCGGGTTGGGGGTTGTTCAGCCTGGTATGGCCCGGCTGGGGAGGATTAACCTGGCCTGAAAAACTGGGTTTATCTGCCGGCCTGAGCCTGGCGCTCTATCCTCTGCTGCTGTTATGGACAGATTTCATTGGCCTGCACCTGGGTGCGCTTTACGCCTGGCTGCCGCCGCTGGCCGGGCTGGGAATGATCCTATGGCGGAACCGGAAACGATTGAACATTCGGTCGTTCCTTCGTGTTCGTGGCGTTAAAGATTTCATTGTTGGATATTGTTTTTATGGGATTAATGGTTTTGATATTTTTGACGCGCTTTCTGGGCCATCCGTTCGTTCGATGTTCCTTTATGGGCGGATTCGGTCCAGCATACTGTGATGACGCAATTGATGTTAGATAATGGAGGCTTGTTTAAATCCTGGCTGCCTTATGCCCAATATAACAGCCTCACAGTCCAATTTGGCTTTTCTGCATTTACCGCATTATTCGCCTGGCTCACAGGACTGGGTAGTGTCAAAGCGACGCTCATTGTTGGACAGGTCCTCAATGGGCTGGCCGTACTTGTTCTCTACCCGCTGGCCGTACGTATTGCCAAAGGCAATCGTTGGGCAGGAATTGGCGCAGTGCTTGTCGCTGGATTATTAATGCCAATGCCAGCTTTTTATGTGAATTGGGGACGATATGCCCAATTGGCAGGACAGACCATTTTACCGGTAGCATTCTGGCTGATATGGGAGGCGCTGGGCTCCTTCCTCAGATCCTTCCTCCGATAGGAAAGTCCCAGTATAGCGAGAGAGCCGCTTCGGTTTTTCTGCCTTGCCCTTTCAGGAATGATGTTGACTATTACCGGATGCCATTTTTTACGCATCGTTCATACTGGCCTTGTTGGTGGGTTGGGGTGTTCCGGAGTGGGGGTTTAATTGGCGGATCTGGATACGCAGTCTGGGAATTTTGTTTATGTGGCCTTGTTCGCAGGATACTTTTCCTCCCTTGGGGTATGCGGCTATTCGGAAGCAATTTGGCAGGCGACATGGGAGCTGGAATAACCGACGGGAGCTCAAGTGCAAGCTGTCTGGGCTGAATACCGAGGGTGGCGATATTTTTTTTGCGTTGTGCCGGAGGCGTTGGTTGCGGTACCATTGGGGTTGGTTTGGAGCCTGGTACGAAAATGATGGATGGTGGCGGCACGGCCTTATGGGTGGCACTTCTGTCCCTGTGCCCGCCGGAAGGCTGATCCACCTGCCTGGAGCCAACTTGATGCAAACCTTCGCCATCCTGATTGCCTTGTATATTCCGGTTGGGCTGGTGGTTGGCTGGATTATCGCTGAAATCGCTGGGCGAGGAATGGGAAAATCCGTCAAAGCTTTGTGGCGATTGCTGTTTTCGTGGTTGCCATCCTGGGTGCCGTGGGTCAACGTAATATTGCCATTCCCGACTTATATGCCTATGCCACCCGGCAGGATATTCTTGCGATGGAGTGGATACGAGTACACCTGCCTGATAACGCCGATTTTCTAGTCGAAAGAATCATATACAAGGGGAAATCAATTCTCGGCAGCGATGCCGGCTGGTGGATCCCGCTCCTGGCTCACCGGCAGAACTCCATTCCGCCGCAGTATGCGCTCATGAATGCTTCAATCCAACCCAACTATACCCAGCGCTTGATCGCTTTGGTGAATAAACTGCAGGCCATATCGCCGGGTTCGGAGCAGGGTGTGTCTTTGTTATGCAGCGAAGGCATCACCCATGTCTACATCGGTCAAGAACAAGGCAGAGTAGCTAATAGAGTTATGAGCTTAGGCCCGCAGTTATTTTCACCGGATGAACTCCTCTCAAGCCAGGATTATAGCTTGCTCTACCATCAGGATCGGGTGTATGTATTTGCGTTAATGTCGGTGTTTGTCCTTGAAGGGTTGATGTGATACTATTTTAACCAATTATTCGGTTGCTGTTCCTTCCTTGAACACCTTCATCCTATCACGAACCCTGGAGGCACCCCAAACACCAGACATACGACTTTCTAAGGTGGAGTTATGGTGGATTAGATTTAAATTTAACTTGCAATCCAGAGAATGAAATATTTACTACCTAATTAGGCGTTCACAGTTTTAGTTGTTTAGATCTGTGGCACGGTCGGGAAACGAGAGTGGACCAAATTTGCTTGAACTGGGAAAATTTCTCGCCTGCCCAAAACTCCGCCTTGTCTATCATCAGGATCGGGTGTGGTTGGTTGAAATGGTAAGTTGAGGTTAAGGGTATAAATTGAGAATCGTTGTACTGACTAGCTCTTACCCCCGTTTTTTGGACGATGGTACAGCGCCATTTGTCAAGTCCATCGCAGAACACTTGGTGCAACAAGGCCACCAGGTTGAAGTCGTAGCGCCCTATGATACTGATATACGCCCCATGGACACAAGGGGTGTCCTCGTACATCGTTTCCGCTATATTTTTCCAGAATCAACTCCACATCATTGGCCACGCTCGCTCCTTGATTTCTGATGCGCACATGCAGTTACCAGTTATTATGTTGATGCCGTTCTTTCTAATAGCTGCATTTATAACTATTATGGAGGTCATAAAACAACAGAAATCTCAAGTTATTTACGTCCATTGGGTCTTACCGAATGGCCTGGTCGAGCATGTGTAGCTGGCATTCGAGAAGATTCCTTTTGTACTTAGTGTACATGGTTCAGATATTCTTTACTTGGCAAATCGCAATTGGCTATTCCGATTGATCAGCTACCTGATTTTACGACGCGCATCTGCTGTGACCGCATGCAGCCCGGAACTCCGCCAGGTAGCCCTTACAATGCATGCTCCGAAAAACACTTTACTCTTGGCTTGGGGCGCAGACCCGCAATTGTTCCACCGATCCTTCACCCAACAGAAAATCGTAATTCTCCTCGATAAAAATAATCCGAACTGGTGGTGCCACGTTAGGCCGTATGGTGTACCTAAAAGGGTTTAATATTCTTCTCGAGGCTATGCAGCAAATAGTAAGTCGGTGTCCTGGCGTTCGATTGGTAATTGGTGGCGATGGCCCCCTACACGAAGAGTTATCCCTTGAAACCGATCGGTTGGGCATATCAAACTCATGTCTCGTTTGTAGGGCGGATCCCCTGGAATTGTGTACAGGAATTTTTGGCTTCAGCGGATATTTTTGTGTTGCCATCTATTAGAGATAAGAATGGCGCCATGGATGGCTTGCCTACTGTCCTATTAGAAGCGATGAGTTGTGGCACCCCAGTATTATTGCCAGTGATATTGGCGGGGTGAGTATGGTAATCGAAAATGATCGTATCGGGCTGCTTGTACCGCCAGGTGATGTTGCCAGGTTGGTAGATACAATCGCTATGCTGGCCGGGGACCCAGGTAAACGGCAGGCAATCGGGCAAGCCGCGCGGCGCTCGATAGTTGAAAATTTCAACTGGAATAATGTTGTATTACGACTTGTCAATGTATTCGAACAGTCTTTAAGGAAATAACCAACATGTCACTGGTTATCCAATTTCTCCCCTGGATGGCTTATTTACGTTTTGGAGTTCATTTTGAATATACCTTCACACCCATCAGTTTCGTCCAGCTGTTATGACGAGCCCCTTACTATTTGAAATATATGGACGGGGCTGACGAATTTGTCAGTTCCAATGGTCAATTTATTTCCTTTAGATTGAATTATGTTCTGCAGCTTGCTCAGGTTCAAGCAGGAAAACCTGTTATGGAATTGGGTTGCCTTCGGACGGGGAGAAGCCACATGGCAATGTGCCAGGCTCAAGGGCTACGCAGTTGGCCTGGATTTCTCTTCCACTGCTATGCAAATCTCTTCCAAGCTGAAAGAGCATCGCGCGAGCAAGGCTTTGGATGAACCTGACGCAAGCTTCTGCGTATCATCTACCCTTCGCCAATGACAGTTTCCAAACAGTCCTTATGCTCGATGTTGTTGAACACCTTAATGAAAGATATCGGCCACCCTGGTTGAGGTCAGGCGCATCCTGTGTCCGGGAGGGCGGGTGATTATCCATACCATGCCTAATACATGGTACTATAAGATCGGTTATCCGCTATTTCGTTTTGTCCAGCGACTGCGTGGCAAACATTTACCAGCTGATCCAAGGGAAAGGTGGGGTTATCGGGAAGTACATGTTAATGAACAGAATTTGATTTTGTTGTCTCGGGAACTGCAAATCTGGATTTATTGCAAAGGCCTGGCTCTATTCAACTGAATTTTCTCTGAGGAGCCAAATAAGTACATTCGGTTTATCATGCGGGTACTCGTCACACTTTATCCTTTCCGATGGTTTTTCTGCAACGACATATTTGCGGTTGCAGCGAAACAGGAAAGTGGTAAACGTTAATTCCGAGGTAGAGAAACTGTGCGCGTAGTCATTGATGCTCTTGGAATTACAAGCCTGGCGGTGGACGCACAGCCATATTGAATACAATAAAGATCTCCTCAAGTTGCACCGGATTCGCAGTTTATTATTTATCTGAGTCGTTTTGAACCTGACTTGGCGAGTCTTCCGCAAGTGCAGCAGCGCATCATCCGGACTTCAAACCGCTTTTTAGCCAGATTGAACCTGATGTGGATTCTTCCTTTTGTTACACGGCGCGAGGGGGTGGATTTGGTTCACTTCACAAAGATCTCGCTGCAATGTTAATCGCATGTCCACAAGTAATTACCGTTTTCGACCTTTCCACGTTGCGTTATCCCGAAATTCAAAACAAAATTGATGTTGTTTATTGGCGCTGGATTGAACCGATTTCCTTAAGCATACAAATAGGATTATTGCCATAGCAGAGGACGTAGCCCACGATTTGGGAGACCTATACGACGTTTCTCAGCAACGTATCCAGGTTATAAGATTAGCTCCCGATGATCGTTTTAGATCTCCAGTGAAGCCCATAGATATTGAGCAAGTCCGGAGAACATATCAACTCCCCCAAAAATATGTTTTGTTCTTGGGCATTCTGGCAAAAAAGAAAAATCTAAAACCTTGATCCATTGTATGGATCTTTTATGCAAACAAGGGGCTGATTACCATTTGGTAATAGCCGGCAGGCGCTATTTGCAAAGCGATGCTTCCGATGACCTTGGGTTAATTGAAAAGCTAAACGCAGAGAATTGATCCATTATATTGGTCCAGTCCCAGACGAGGATCTTCCGCCTTTATATGCTTCAGCAAGCGTTTACGTGCTTCCATCATTGCATGAAGGGTTTGGGATACCATGCTGGGAAGCGATGGCTATGGGTGTGCCAGATTGCATCAAAACGAGGTGCGTTGCCGGAAGTAGTTGGAGATGCCGGTTTGTTGATTGAAGATCCACTGGATGCCAGGGAGTGGGCAGACGCAATATGCCAGGTTAATCAAAACCAGATTTTACGAGCAGCGTTGATTGAGAGGGGCATCGCCGCATCGGGGATCGGACCTGGCAAACGGTTGCTTACGAGACATTCAGGTTTTATCAAGCGGCTTGCGAAATCATAGAAATGACGAAATCGCTAATTTGCCTGATTGAATCATCCAATCGACAGATATCGCATAATGCGAAAAATGGTGGGCTAAGGTGAGCAAGTTAATTGGAAAGTTGCAAGCGATATGGTCAAGCCTTCATGAAGTGTTTGGTGGCGGGTGATTGGCATTGTGTTTATATTATCAAGTTTGGGTTTGATGGGACGCTCTTTGGTTCTGAATCTTTCACAATTCAAGACGGTTCATGTCCAATTCGATTGGATTTCGTTGGTAATTGGTCTACTTCTTGCTTGGGTTGCAATGTGGATGGGAACGTTTGCCTGGGGGGAAATTCTTCGTGCGTCGCATCCAGATGTACCTTATCGAGATGCAATCAATTATGATCTGGTTTCACTGGCTGCAAAATACTTACCTGGTTTTGGTTGGCAGCAGGTAAGCAAGGTTTTTCAACTCCATCGTGGAGGGGTATCTGCGAGACAGACCTGGCAGCCTGTTGCGTTGGAGTTTGTTTTGGTCATTCTCATAGGACTTGCGATAGCTGTGCAGTTTCTAAGTGCAATTAAAAGACTATCTTTGGGATGGCTCTTGCTCCTGGAGTAGAACAAGGAATTGCAGTCCTTCTATGGGTTTGTTGTGCGATTTACCGATAGTTATGTTGAGGTTCGCCAGCCCACGAAAATCAAAACGAACAAACCCAAGGGAATTCTTGCTTCACTTATATTTCGCGGAATTACTGGATATCATCGGGTGGCTATCACTTGGTTTTTCACTTTGGTTTTCAATTCGAGGGTTTGCTCCCCTCCATATTGAAGCTTTTTACTATTGCATTATCACGTTAATCCTTTCCTTTTTGGCGGGCTTGGTCGTTGTGTTCGCGCCTAATGGATTCGGGGTACGTGAAGTTGTCATGTTTACTATGCTTCAAACTGTTCTTTCGGTCCCTTCAAGTATTATTGTAGCATTTATGTTTAGGATCATATCCATTCTAGCTGAACTCTTAGGGGTATTGCCTGTACTATTACGGAAGATTGGGTGGAGGCAGAAATGAAGGCTCTCCAATTTCCAGTTTAAAGAATTATTATTTCAAGGCTTGTTTTCTTTGGCATGCCTTATGGATTATGGCAAAACTACGTCACCCAGGTCGGTGGTTTTATCTTTTTCAACCACCACCTTTATCAGACCACCTTTGGGCGCTTCAATAACAAAACTATCGCCAGGTGTCCAAATCATTAATGCATATGTGCCTGGAACTATGTCAGTGAAAGCGAATGTTCCATCCGGATTACGCATCGTGGTCCCGGGATCTTCTCCGTAAGTGAAAGCGACTGCAGGCTCGCATTAGATTGCGCGGCAGGTATCAGTCTCCCCAAATATAAGTCTTGTGCAGTGAAATGGAATCCGGTCTGAGAAGAAGAGATGAGCTTCCCGATAACCACGCCAGTATTAGGGCGAGGTGTAGGAGGCCAAGGAGTGGGAGTGGCCTTGCTGCACCCCACAATCACCATTGCCAACGCTAGTCCAATCAAAACCCACAATTGCCATAAGTGCGTTTTTCGTTTCATTGACATTTTCCCTTCACCAAGCATTTAATAAGGCCGAGTTATATTGGAGATGAGTAGCAGAATATCGAGACTACCTATTCCGCTATGCAGTCCGTTCGTACATCACCTAATGAATAATGAGCCGCTCAGTTTGTCGAAGCGGCTCATTATTATATAACGGTGGTGTGAGTTGGTCTATGGTCTGTTCAACCCATCGGCTGTAGCGAACGTATCGCCAACGTAGGTAGCGTTGCGTGCAGCCAAGTTACTGATGCCAAAGATGGGTTGCCCGCAGGTGACTTTCACACTGCTGTTGAAGCCGTCTGGCAGATTGGGGTACATTGGGAGCGAAATACCGAGATTGAGGCATTTCCTGCGAGAGCCACACCTGTTTGGTTAGCAGCCGGGGCAGTTGGGAACACAAAGTCGCAGGTGGTGGCGGTGTTCGTTGTATTTGCAAACTGGAAACCACCGGAGTAATCAGCAGAGCCGACATGGCGTGTCACTTGAATGAAGAAAACAGTGTTTGTCTGGTCCCGTCAGCGAATGCCTCGTAAGTCGATACCGAAGCCGACATAATTAGCTGGAAAAGTGCCGCAAACAACTGGCGGTGCATACACCACGGTTATCTTCGTTCACGATGGCTACGATCGAACCGCCGACGGCCGCCTGGATGATCGCACTTCCGGTGCGACTGGCTAACAGGTAATGCATCCACCCCAGCCAATTGGTGATATCGTTAGCATACAGCGCGAAGGTAGCTCCCGGTACAATCGTACCAGAAGTATAAACATAGGGGTTACCTGCGAATGTGAAAGTTATCGTTACACTAGTGTCGGCACCTCCAATATTTTGCACGGTCAGGCCGCCCTGGAAGCCATAGTAGTTACGGACAAAACGGGGTACGAACACTTTATTGGCGCCAGATGGGAAGGCGGTATAAGAAAGAAAGGCTGTGTTGTTGATGAGTCTGCTCCCGCATTGTAGAAATTGACGACCGCAGCCATTTTGCCAGTGCTGGTAATCGTTGCGCCTCCCAGGAAGCCCGAAGGCAAGTCTACATTGCTTTCCTGATAGAAGACGTGATTGCTTTGTCCTGGAATGGATATGCTTTCATCTGCGAGGGGATAAGCAGTACCGAAACGATCTTTGTAAGTTAAATTCACAGTTATTGCAGATATCTCGGTATTTTGAACCGCAATATACGAGTTCCAACCGCGAAGGCTTTTAGCACCTGAGGAGCAAACAGATTAGTGCTTGCCTTGGTGATCCACCCCTGCGCTAGTTCCAGCGCGAGCAGGATTTGAGGCAGTACCAACCCCGGCACTGACAACCTGGGTATTCACGTTGCAAGCTACCGGCTGGTCGGAGGTCACTACAGCAGAACCAATGAATGGACTGGGAAGACCAGCGGGGGTATTCGGAGTAAAATAGCTGCGGGATGCACCAGCTACCAATGGCAGCGGGATCCGCATAGGATAATACGATGGTACTTAAATCGCTACTGTAGAATACTATCTGAAATAACGTGGTAGCTGCAGTCCCTAGGTTGGTGCAGGTAATGCCTGACCCGATAGGAACCGCCGGGCCCCGCGGCGGCCACGGTACCTACCGGTACCAGAACCAAACTCATTGCGACAAGAAATACAATAATTTTCTTAGACATATTACTCCTCCTGAATGAATTTCCAGCTAGATTGACTATAATATAAGTGTTTATCCCCGCATGGTCAATAATCCCTTTGGGTTATTACAGGGAGATCAAGGGAAAATGGGAAGCATAATCGAATAAATCGCCTGATAGGACAGGTTCTGGGCGCCAGGCAATCCATCCTGCCGCCCACCCAGTGCATAGAGCTTGGTCTGTATCGGTACCAGGCCGAGATGAGACCATGGCTGGTGGAGGGGGTCTTCAAAGGTCTGCCATTGGTCCTGCTGGAAGGAATATTGCAAAGGGGGCATGGCAAAGTCTGTCTTTCCAACGCCGCCAACAACATAAATTAGATCTGCAAGGCTGGTTGCACCCATTGCATAGCGTCCGGCCGGCAGCGGTACACGCTGCGACCAGGTATCCCGGTCAGGTAGATATTCTTCGTTAACGGCTAGAGCCGCCTTGCCATTAAAACCACCGAACACGTAGATTTTTCCCCCTGCAACGCCGGCGCCGGCATCCGCGCGCGCGGTTGGCATTGGCGTTCGCTCAAGCCACTTGTCCTGACTGGGATCGTATTCGTATACCGAAGCCAGGAATTTCTGACCATCCCAGCCGCCAAAGATATACATTTTCCCCTCAAATGCAACCAGCGCGTACCTGCTGAGCGCTACCGGGAGCGGCGCCAGCTTTTTCCACAGGTTTTGGCTGGGATCATAAGACTCGAGCAATGTTGGTCACGCTGCCCGAGGCCAGGCGGCCGCCGGGAATATAAATTCTTCCGCCGATCACCGCCGCGTTTATCTCTGTTACCGGCTACTGGCTTGGATGTGAGCGTTAGCCATTTATCAGTTGCCAGATCATACTGCTCCATCACGCCAGTGACGCCCTGGGCGGTTTCACCTCCAATTGCATAAATCTGATTCTCATAGACGGCAACTGCCAGTCCACTGCGGGCGGTGGGTATCCGCTAGCTCCTGCCAGCGCTGAGGCGCAACCGGGGCGGGACCGGCGACAGAAATTTTGGGCGTTTGGGACCTTCATCCATACAAGGGTAGCAGTCCCTGCCAGGAGAGCTGTCACCAATATGGAAATCCAGAGAAAATTTTTTTTTTTTTTTCCTCACGACCCCCACAAATTTGTTCGGGCCTCATCCAGATGATGGTGACAGCCCCTGCAGGAGAACCATCACAATATGGAAATCCACAAAACAAGCGGCTTCTTTTTTGTCTCATTGGCTGCGGGGTTACGGCAGGTTCCACCAGAGGCGACTCAACCGCCTGGGATATTCCCTCGTGGATGGCATATACGGCAGCCTCGGTGCGCGAAGTTGCCCCGATTTTCGCGAAGATGTTGCGCAGGTGCACCTTTAACCGTATTGGAACTGATGAATAATTGCTGTGCGATATCCTTGTTACTCTTGCCGGTGGCAATTAACTTTAGGATTTCCTGTTCGCGTTCGGTCAGTTCAGTTGTATCGGCTATCGGGAGCTCATTTTGCATATACTATCAGCGAGTGTCTTCAAAGCAACTTAGTTTATAATTAATACCTGTATGCCAGCCGTATGCGTGAAAATTCTGCAAAATCAATTCTTGCTCGGTATCCCCAGAAATAACCATATTTATCAGTCAAGAAAATAAGTTTATCATGGTGGCCACAATCTGTCAAAAATGGTCTTCGAAGTGTTTTTTCCAAAATTCAGGCTACGGCCTAGCATATATGAGAATTGATGAGGAATTTTGGAGATTCACCTCTTGTAAAAAACGCCAGGTTGTTAGACAATCGAAGCATTAATTTATCTTTATAAGGAGAGATCATGCCCCCCACATTCGCCCCCACTCAGCTTAATATTCGCCGCCCGGTGCCCGCAGATATCGATATTGCCCAGGAGGCAATCACCAAGTCGATCCTGCAAGTGGCAGAAGAATCCGGTATTTTACCGGATGAGCTCGAGTTTTACGGGCCGTACAAGGCTAAGGTCAAGCTTGGCATCCTTGAACGCCTGAAAGATGCTCCGGATGGGAAATATATCGATGTGACTGCCATCACGCCTACCCCCCTTGGGGAAGGGAAGACCACCACGACGGTCGGTCTCAGCCAGGCGCTGGGTGCACACCTGGGAAAACGCGTCTTTACCTGCCTGCGCCAGCCCTCCCAGGGTCCCACGTTTGGGATCAAGGGCGGGGCAGCCGGAGGCGGCTATTCGCAGGTTATCCCAATGGAGGATTTTAACCTGCACCTGACGGGCGACATCCACGCCATCACAGCCGCCAATAACCTGCTGGCCGCCGCCATCGAAGCACGTGTTTTCCACGAGACCGAGCAGGATGATGTGAAATTATTCAACGCACTTTGCCCGGCCGACAGACAGGGCAAACGCACTTTTTCTCCGTCCATGCGGCGGCGGTTGGATAAATTGGGGTTCCGGAAAGCGGACCCGAATGATCTTACGCCCGAAGAACGGGCTCGTTTCGCCCGCCTGGACATCAATCCGGATTCGATTACCTGGAAGCGCGTGCTGGATACCAATGACCGCTTTTTGCGGGAGATCGAAGTGGGCCTGGGCCCGGATGAAAAGGGCCACACACGCCGCACTGGCTTTGACATAGCGGTTGCCAGCGAAGTTATGGCTATCCTGGCGCTGACCACCGGTCTCGAAGATATGCGCGAGCGCCTCGGACGGATGGTCATTGGAACAAATCGGCGCGGGGAAGCCGTCACTGCCGAGGACCTGGGCGTTGCCGGGGCGATGATGGTCCTGTTGAAGGATGCCATCCAGCCCAACCTGATGCAAACTCTGGAAGGCACACCCGTTTTTGTGCATGCCGGACCGTTTGCAAATATCGCCCATGGCCAATCTTCCATCATAGCCGACCGGATTGCGCTTAAGCTTTCCGATTATGTCGTGACCGAATCAGGCTTTGGCGCAGATATCGGTATGGAGAAATTCTTTGATATCAAATGCCGCACCTCGGGGCTGGTTCCAAATGTTGTCGTGTTGGTTGCAACGGTTAGAGCCCTGAAAATGCACGGTGGCGGCCCGAAAGTCGTAGCGGGAAAACCGCTCGCTCCCGAGTATACCGATGAGAACCTTGAGTTGCTCCGCAAGGGACTGCCCAACCTGGAGCGGCACATCCTGAATGCACGGAAATATGGTGTGAATGTGGTAGTGGCCATCAACTCCTTTTCTACTGATACGCCTGCCGAAGTGGAAGTCATCCGTTCCGCAGCCATTGAAAATGGGAGCCATGGATGCAATCGTTTCTACCCATTGGATGGATGGTGGCGAGGGTGCCAGGACGCTGGCCGAAGCAGTGGTCAAAGCTGCCGAACAACCCGGCCATTTCGAATTTTTGTATCCGTTGGAGCTATCGATTAAAGAAAAGATCGAGAAAATCTGCCGGGAAATCTACGGAGCCGGCGGAGTTGATTATTCACCCGAAGCGGAGCAGAAGATCGCACTCTATAACAAACTTGGTTTCGATAAACTGCCGCTCTGCATGGCCAAGACGCACCTCTCATTCACTCATGACCCGGCCATAAAAGGCGCTCCCTCTGGCTTTCGGATCCCCATCAGCGATGTGCGCGCCTCGGTTGGCGCCGGTTTCCTTTACCCGCTGGTGGGCGAGATGCGCACGATGCCCGGTTTGCCCACCCGGCCGGTCTTTTATGATGTCGATCTTGATCTCAAAACCGGCAAAGTAGTCGGGTTATTCTAAACTTTCGAAATTTGAAACCGGATCTTTCCACTCTAAGCCTATCCACTGCATCTGAGCAGCTTCACCAGCGCGAGTATTCTGCGTTGGAATTGACCGAAGCCTGTCTTGATCAAATTGCGCGCCTCAACCCGACCATCAATGCCTTCATAAACCCAACACCGGAACTGGCGGTTCAACAGGCGTTACAGGCGGATGTGCTGCTTGCCAATCGTCCCTCCAATCTGAAAGATTTGACTTTGTTGGGTTTACCCCTTGGGATAAAAGATCTTTATGATGTGGCAGGTGTACCGACCACAGCCGGCTCGAAATTCTTTACCGACAGTATCCCGGCCGAAGATGCGCAGGCGATACTAAAGCTCAAACTCTCTGGTGCGGTAATTTTGGGCAAAACCAACACGCACGAAATTGCTTTAGGCGTGACTGGTGTCAACCCGCATTTTGGCCCGGTCAGAAATCCCTGGAATCCAGAGTGTATTAGCGGTGGTTCTTCCAGCGGGTCGGCGGCCGCGGTCGTTTCTGGCATGTGTCTGGCTGCCCTTGGGACGGACACAGGCGGCTCCATCCGCATCCCGGCGGCATTGTGTGGTGTAGTTGGATTAAACCGACCTATGGGCGGGTGAGCGCTCGCGGCGTCATTCCACTTTCCTGGAACCTGGATCACGTCGGTCCGCTCACCCGTACGGTACTGGATGCAGCCAGAATGCTCTCAGTGTTGGCTGGGTTTGATCCGCACGATCCTGCCCTCGGCGAATATTCCCGTGGATGATTACTTAATCCGTATTGAAAATGGGGTCAGGGATTGGCGAGTCGCCTTGGCATTTGGGAGTTATGTAGAAGCTGCAGATACTGAGGTGTTGGCATCTCTAAATAATGCTTCACAATTATTTCAGGATCTGGGCGCCCGGCTGGAGAAAGTGGATCTGTCCTGGATGTTGGATCTGGCCAGGGCAAACGGCCAGATGACCCAGGCGGACGGGGCAGCCTTCCATCGGGAAAGGCTTCGGCAGCACCCTGACTGGTTCGGCGCAGATATACGTCAACGTTTGCAGAATGGCGCTGCTCTGCCCTCAGGTGATTATGTGTGGGCGCGTAGGACGCAGGCCGAGGGTCGTAGACGCTTTGAGATGTTCTTTGAAAAATTCGATATCTTGCTGCTTCCCACCACCCCTATTCCGGCGCCGCCGATCTCGGGTTTGGGTGCCCTCGAAGCGGCGGCAAGTTTGACGCGTTTTACTTCGCCGTTCAATCTTAGCGGGCTGCCGGCATTGACACTCCCCTGCGGTTTTACGAAAACAGGTTTACCAATTGGGCTGCAGATTGTCTCAAAACATTGGGCGGAAGCGAAAGTTTTGCAGGCGGGTTACGCTTTCGAACAGGCCACGGAATGGCATGGCCGCCACCCTGATATCTAGAAGACCAGCGGAATGAACATACGGGTCTTCTTCATGTAATTACTGTATTTTTCCCCGAATTTTAACACACACTCTTTCTCATCCGCGCGTGCCGTTGCGTAGAGGAAGGTTGTGGCAACAACTGCCAGGCAACCGTCCAGTAGTGAGGGGGATTTGAAGAATAGGCCCCAGGCCAGGTAAAGCAGCGAAGCATACAATGGGTGACGGATGAAGTGATAGATCCCATTCGTCACCAACTGCGTGGTTGCTTCGAGCTCATCGGTTGGTTTCCCAACTGTTCGGAGCAGGATAACTCCGTAAATGATGGGAACGAGACTTGCGATCAATAGTATCCATGAGATGATCTGGTGCCACGCCAATGGCTGAACAAACCAGTCGTGCAGGTTAAGGACAAACGCTCCGAGAATGAATTCCCAGGCAAAGAATCGATAAAAACCGTGCGAACCGGGTTGGCGAAGGGAGGGAATGGAAATCCAAATAATGCCGATTGATCCAATAAGAAAGACGATTATTTCAAGCAAGGTCGCTCACTTTTGCAGGCAGGCGAGAATTTGTTCCAAAGATCCCTGCGGCTTGGACTGGGTGATTGCCAGGACCGGCAGGTTGCTGGCAACCGTGAAAGCCTGCGTTGTATTACCTGATTTCCAGTGCCGGGTGATGATACCGACGGCCGCAACATCCTTTGCGATAGCCTGCGACATCTCGTCCGGGCTGTTTGCCAGCCGTGCTGTCGAAGTGACCGGACTTCCGCCAAGAAGGGATTGCTCAAAAATCTGTTGCACATCCTCGCCTGGTGGGAAGACCCAGACCGCCACCGGGGCGTCTTGAGCGTTGATCACCCTCCAATTCACGATCCTGCCGCTGAACAGTCCACGCACCTGGTCGACATTCAGCCGGTTGATCGGGTTCTGGCGGTTGACGATGACTACGAGGTCGTCTGTGCCGAGTTGAAAGGCAGGGGTGGATATTGCCTCCGGCTGTCCGATGCGCATAACCAAATCGGTTGATTGAGGATCTTGAAAGTCGATTGGGCGCAATTCGGCCGCCAGGATATTCCCACCTGCGCAGCCGGATAGTTTTTCCAGCCAGGGTTGCGCCGCGTATGAATATTGCACACGTATAGTTACAGGCGTGGCGGTTGGTGTAGCAGGAGAACAGGCGGCAGCCGAAAGCAGAAAAGCAAAAAGTAAAAAACGAAAAATGTGTCGAAGTAAACGTGTTAGGTAATTCAAAAAAGGTAAAACGGAGCCAGACATATTTGGCTCCGTTTATTTTACATATTGTATGATTAACACAGTCACGCCCAGGGCCGCACAATAAAGGGCAAAGACATATAAGGAATGTTTGTTCAGGTAATTCAGCAGCCATTTGATCGCCAACCAGCCAACCAATGCAGCAGTGGCAAATCCGACCGCCAGCATGGGCAGAAAAGCGCCCAGCCCGGACATCTTGAGCAGATCAAGCGACTGGTAGCCTCCGGCTGCCAGCATGACCGGGATAGCCATCAGGAAGGCAAAACGGGCTGCTGATGAACGGTCCAGGCCACGCGCCATCCCGGCGCTGATGGTTGTCCCGGAACGGGATGCGCCGGGAAACACTGCCAGAACCTGGGCAATACCGATCAATAAGGCATCCAACCAGGTCATTTTTTCAAGAGTACGATGAGGTTTGCCAAGCCAATCGGCCAGCGCCAACACAACCGCCGTGATCAAAAGGCGGATACCCGCTTCGAGCAAGGGGGTCTTGAAAAGAGTTTCAACCGCTGATTTGAGCAGATAGCCAAAGATCAAAGCCGGGATGGTGGCGATGATAATATACCAACCCAGGCGCGCATCCAGGTCTAGCTTTTTGCCGTCATGTCTTGTGAGTTGTTTTATGCTGGAAAGCGTGGCAAGCAGGATTCTCCATAGGTCCTTCCAGAAGTAAACAATCAACGCCAGGACTGTCCCCAGTTGAACCAGCACCAGGAACGAGAACATGGCATCGCTGGCAGGAATGCCAAGTAATCTTTGGCCGATGAGCAGGTGCGCACTGGAACTGACCGGGATGAATTCAGTCAGCCCTTGCAGGATGCCGAGCAGGAAGGATTGAAAAAGGTTCATGGTTTCTCCGTATTATTTCTTTCCGCATTGCCCTGCCATTGTTCAAGCCAGGCGGAAGCTTTGCTGTCAAAAGTATTATCCAGGATGGACTTACGGATATCATTTATCAATTGGATCAAAGCATGTAAATTGTGAATGGACAACAATGTTCCGGCCAAGAGTTCTTTTGCCACGATAAGATGCCGCAGGTATGCGCGCGTAAAAGTTCGGCAAGTATAACAGGTGCAGGTTTCGTCAATCGGGTGGGTATCCCTGGCAAAACTGGCATTCATAAGATTTAAACGCCCTCGGAGGAGAACACGGCATTATGACGGGCCAGTCGTGTAGGCAGTACGCAGTCGAAAATGTCGACGCCACGCGCAATACCATTGATCAGGTCTTCGGGGGTGCCCACCCCCATGAGGTAACGTGGCTTGTTTTCCGGCAGGAGTGGAGTTACCAGGTCGAGGGTTGCATGCATTTCATCCTTGGTCTCACCGACAGATAATCCGCCGATGGCGATGCCTGGACAAGGCAGGCTTGCGATGAATTTTGCTGATTCCGCCCGCAAGTCTGGATTGACTCCACCCTGGATTATCCCGAAAAGCGCCTGATCGTCGCGCTGCTTGGCAGCCAGACAACGTTCAGCCCAGTGATGCGTTCGTTCCATGGCGGTCTTGCTGTAGGCGTGGTCATTGGGATCCGAACACTCGTCAAAGGCCATGATGATGTCCGCGCCCAGGTTCTCCTGGATTTGGATGGATTTTTCGGGGGTGAAGCGGTGGGTGGATCCGTCGATGTGACTCTTGAAGGTGACACCTTCGTCGTCAATTTTGCGGGTCTTGGCCAGGCTGAATACCTGGAAACCGCCCAAATCGGTCAACATCGGTCCTGGCCACTGCATGAAATTATGCAGGCCACCTAGTTCGGCCAGTAGCTCGTCGCCGGGACGCAAGTAAAGATGGTAGGTATTGGCGAGGATCAGCGAGGCGCCCAACTCTTCCAATTGAGCGGGTGTCAGGGTTTTAACAGTAGCCTGCGTGCCAACCGGAGCAAAAATGGGTGTTTTTAGGTCACCATGCGGGGTGGAGAAGATTCCGGCGCGGGCGCGGCCGTGCGTTGCCACGACTTTATATTCAAACATCGGCACGATTATACTCGACTGCGATTGGTGATATGATTGGCCCTTGTTAATATTCGCTGCTATTATAGATCGAAAAAGTGGAACCTAAAGGGATTATGGATAATTCGACTGCCTTGATCACTGACAGTACTTGCGACATCCCTCAGCCCATGATCGACCAGTACGGAATTACCGTCATTCCTCTAGTCGTGGTTTGGGGAGAAGAACTATTGCGTGACCGGATCGACATGACCCCCGAAGACTTCTATCAACGTCTCGAGAAGGATCCAGTCTGGCCAACCTCAACCCTGCCCAGTCCTTTCGATTTTGAAAAAGTGTACCGGAATGCCATTACGAATGGAGCGAAAGAAATCGTCATGCTGACGGTCAGCAGTGCCATGAGCGGAACTTACCAATTGGCGCAACAAGTGGGACAACAGATGGAAGTACCCGTCCACGTGATAAATTCCAAGGGCCCGACCTTGAGCCTGGGTTGGCAGGTGCTGGCAGCCGCTCGCGTCCGCGAGCTGGGAGGCAGCGCAGTTAAAATGATCGAGGCTGCTGCCCGTGTGCGGGATAAATTGGTGCAGATCGTCTGCCTGGATACGCTCGAATACCTGCACCGTGGTGGGCGGATTGGTAATGCCACACGTTTCATCGGCAGCTTGCTGGATATCAAGCCACTGGTGCAGATCAACCACAAAACCGGCCTGGTGGAATCCTGCGGCCAGGCGCGCACGCGCAAGAAATCCATCGAGACTTTGGTCAGCCGTTTCTTCGAACAGATTGCCCCGGAGAAGCCCAAGCGTGTGGCTGTGCTGCATGGCAACGCCCTGCCGGAAGCCCAGGCGTTGGCTGACCGCATCCAGAAAGAATATAAGCCGCTGGAGCTGTTGGTCAATATCACCGGACCAGTGCTTGGCATCCATACCGGTCCGCGTGCGCTGGCGCTGTGCGGTTATACGGAAGAAGCCGATTCCCCGGAATAGTCCCTCGTTGTTTCAACCTAAATCCCTCGCGCAACCCGAAAAAACGGGGTTTTCAGCTTAAATCGTTTGATCGGTCTGATAGGCTATTTCGAGCGTATTGTTGGGGAGGAAGATGGATTTCAGGTACCGGAGCGATTGCTCCCGGTCATCGCCACCCTTATTTGTCATCAAAATCTGTTTGCAGAAGTCCGCAATATCCTGAACGATGCGCTCATAGCGGTAATATGCCATCACGATCGGATCGATCTGCGTTGGACCATAACCCTGGTAGAACAAAGCTTGCTCTTGCTGCGGAGAACGCCCGGCGCCAAATTGGCCACCACCAACGAACATCAGATCGCGCTCTTTGGGTGCCAGGATGGGATTATCCCAATCGACGATGTAAAGGTTGTCATCCGTATCCACAAGTAGATTGCCGGCATGCAGGTCGGAATGGCATACGATTAATTCTGGAGAGCGTGACTGCAGCATCCGGGCCAGCTTTTCAGCTCTCCTGACCAGATCGAGAATCTCAGAACATTTGAGATGCAGGAACGAGATCAATTCAGTTGCAAATGGATCAATTATAGAGTCATCTTCAATATTTTCCAGGAACCTTCTAACGGTCATACGTGCCTGTGGAGGGTAGGCCTCGACCTGGATGCGTCCCAATATTGCCGGCGGCACGCGGGTGGTGTGTATGCTTTTCAGAGTTTTGCCAAAGGTGATCCATTGATCATCGGTCAGCGGCATCTCATAACCATTGTGACCTTCTACAAACGGGTAAAGGATAACTTTGAAGTCTTCCAGGTCAGCCCACAACTGGCCTGTTGCGGTCGGCAGGGGGGCAATGATCTGCAGGATACTCTGGCTGTGGAAAAATTCAGGTAAGGTAACGGATAGTTCTTCAAAGTTGCCTCGCCTCAATTTGACAAAATAAGCTGCCTGATTGTATGTGACGAGACGATAGACGGCAGTGTTCTGATCGGCGCCTAATGGCAAAAACTCGAAATGGACGGCTTGAAGTCCATACTCATCAAGTACACAGGCAATGATTTTGTCATCCGCGAGATCAGGCTTTTCAAGCATGGGATGGTGAGCTTAGGTTATCATCCAATTTGGCCGCATCCCTTAAATCAGTAGGATCAAGACCGTGTTGTGCAAAAGCTGCCAGATTCTCTGTCCACCTTGCTTCTCGTGTATTCTCAGCCATTTCCAGAACGGAACCAAGATACGCCTCCCATAGCTGACTGCCATACTTTGATAAAAGCAGGGGAACAAACACGTACGAGTCCCTCAACCTTGCCTTTCAAATGGATCCGGTTTTCATCCACCTTCGATTTGCGATGGTGTTTTTCAATTCTGTCAGCAACGCTATCCTGTTTGCTAGCATTCTCTTGCAGAATAATGCTCAAACACCCGATTTTGGAATGCAGTTCGTTATCATCCCAACGATCGCCGTTCCCGGCAATGAAATCATGCTTTCCAGTCATCTTATCAATAAGGGAAAGCCTTTCTTCCTGACTTTCCGCAAGATATAACTCTCCTTCTGGATACCCCATTTTTCTGAGCCAATCTTCAGTAATAGAGCGGGTGAAATCGGGCCGCGCATCGATGTAAACAATCTCATATCTTTGAGAAAGATCGTTCAAGTATTCGACGCTCCCTTGAATGGGCGAGTCTTCGAGCACCTTCTCACATTGGTAGAAATCGGCTGTGCCGAAAAAGGCTTCGCATGAGCGGGTATCACAGATGGTGCCATCGATGAAAACGAGGATTGCTTGCAAAAATTCATGAAGGTTCCGTCTGGGTGGAACTGGACTGATTTTGACTGCGCGTCGCCGCATATCTGTCAAGGTCCGGGGTGGGGTGTTCATACTCCTCTTCCATCAGTGGGGAGGAGATCATGAAATCCGCAGTGGCGCGGTTGCAGGCGGTGGGGATATTCCTCAATACTGCCAGGCGTAAAAGGGCCTTGATATCCGGATCGTGGGGCTGAGGTTCAAGTGGATCCCAAAAAAAGATAAGGAAGTCAATTTCACCATCCGCGATCTTTGCGCCGATCTGCATGTCGCCGCCGAGCGGTCCGGATGTAAAGCAAGTAATGCTAAGGTCGAGTTCTTTTGCCAGTAATTTCCCTGTGGTGCCCGTGGCGAAGAGGATGTGCCCATTCAGGGTGTCCCGGTTGAACTTGGCCCACTCCAATAAATCTATTTTTTTATTATCATGTGCAACCAGCGCAATGCGCTTTTGTATCCCAATTGGATCATTCTTCATATGTTATCTTTCCTGACAAATATTATTCTTCGAATAGATACCTACAATTTTGGCTTAATGGCACGAGTGGCCAGATAGGTAGGGTGATATTTACTGATCGGAGAGTCGGGGCAGATATCTTCATAAAAGCCTGTAATGGCAAACCCGGCATCCGTCTGCCCGCCCAGCAGGTCGGTGAGACTATGACCAAATTCAAGTGGAGTGGCTTCTTCAATACAAATTTCCAGATCCTCCGGATCCATGCTTTTCAAGTCAGAATACGGGATGGAATACTTGATTTGCAGAGTTTCCTGTTCATCGGCATGCGTTCCGACCATGTAATAAATTGGGTTGGCCGACCCGGCCAGTAAAATACCGCCTTTCCGGAGCACTCGAAAAGCTTCCTGCCAGACGGGCCGGACTTCTGGGCAGAAGACATTAGAGACCGGATGAAAGACCAGGTCGAAAGACCCATCGGCAAAAGCTGAAAGGTCCTGCATATCGCCTTCAACCGTTTTTAAAGATAACCCATCCCGTTTGGCCACCATACGATCACGTTCCAGCTGTGCTGGTGAATTATCGAAAATAGTGACATTTGCTCCAAGGGCTGCGAAAACCGGGCCTTGCTGACCGCCTCCACAAGCCAGGCCTAGCAAATTTAACCCAGGGAAGGGCGGGAACCATTCTCGCGGAACAGGTTTTGTCTCGGTCAATAGGACGGAATATTCGCCGCGCCGTGCATCAGCAATAGTATTTGATGAAACCGGAATTGTGAATTTATTCTTTTTTTCCACCTGGGTATCCCAGGCGTAGCAGTTATATTTACGAACATTCAAAGTCGGTTCGGTTCTTGACATAGACAACTCCTGCGGCCATTATACTCCGTTGAAAAATCTACCTGATTTGATTCACAGGATGGAGCTGTAAAACAAATCATCTCGTTCTCCGAAATTTACCCAGGTGTGTATGTAAATTTAACTGAATAGCCTCGATGTAAGTGTTGCGTTGGTCGAGCGTTGTATGGAGCTTGTCGCAATATGGCAGGTCTTGCCGAATCGAAACCTCGCAACACGCTGCTTAACCAACTAAGATGGTGGATCTAGATGCACAAAAAACAAGTTCCTATGCTCTCAGTACTTTTAATAATGAATTGTAATGAATTGCATTTGTATTCTATTAAACATTAAAGTAAAATTAGTGCATTATGTAACAAATAGTATTTTCTTTTGTAAAGTTCTTATTCTGTTCGTTCAAATTTAAGGCCGCAACTTTGATTGGTCTGTCTTCATCTGATATCATTCCTGACGAAAAAGTCGGCAGAATTAAAACAAGCGCAGGTAGATCACCTGCGCAGTTTTGGTTAAACAGCTCTAACGATTTATTGCCGAAGTCCGGACAATCATTTCTAGAATGAAAAGGAATTATTTTCATGAAAAAGCAACCCTTCCGTCATCTAAATAACAAATTCATTGCTGTGATCGTGATTATCATAATGGCACTGTCTGTGTGGCCTATGTTACCGGCGAGTGCAGATGGATGCACATCCACTGGAAACGGGAACTGGAGCGTGACAGGCACATGGTCGTGCGGCCATGTGCCGACGGCCAGCGATGACGTGATGATCGCCAATGGTACGACTGTCACTTTTGACTTGGCGTCCGCTACAGTCAATTCGTTGACAATCAATGATGGAAACGCGAATTCGGGTATCAGCATTGCCGGAACCAATTCGTTGACGGTTACGAATGATGTCCTGGCAATCAATAACGCCAACCTTACGGTTAAGACTGTGGATGTGGGCTCGGGAACTTTGAATGTCGGCGGAAGCCTGAACCTTAGCGCAGCCGGAGGAACCCGGGTAGTTCAATTGACCATAGGTACAGGCACGGTGACGGTTAATGGCAATATCAATAACGTGAACGCCAGCGCCAACTCGAGAATAACTTTCTCAGGAGCGGGAGTACTGAACTTGGGAGGAAACTATCAAAACGGAGGTACGCTGACGCCCAGCACAGGTACTGTGAATTATACCGGTGCTGCTCAAAGTGTTGGTTCATATGTATATAACAACCTTGGTCTTTCCGGCAGCGGCGTGAAAACACTGCAGGGCGGGACCACTTCCGTGACCGGGAATTTTACAATGAGCGGCACTTCCTCTGCCACCACTACCGCCAATTTAGCCATTGGCGGCAACCTGATTGTGGGCAGTGGAAATAGTATGGCTACCGGTGCAAACTTTTCCCTGAACGTAACTGGCCCAACAACCATCGACGGAACCTTGAACCTGGCCGGTACAGGCACCAAGACATTCACAGGAAACATGAGCGTTGATAGCGGCGGGACATATAATGAAAGCGGCGTGGCGACGATCAATTACGGCGGCAGTTTGGCGAATAATGGCATATATATCGCCAACACCGGAACGCATAATTTTACCGGTGCGGTGAAAACCATTAGCGGCGCAAACCTGATATCAATCCCGACTGCCACATTTTCCGCAACCTCAGCCTATACGAACAGTGGAAATTTGACCGTTGGTACGCTCCTTACTGTTACCGGCGGGGGTGTCGTGCTCACCAATAATGGCACGATCACTGCCAGTGCGGCTTTATCGGGGACAGGCGGAGTAACACAAGGCGCAGGCGCCACGTTGAACCTGGGAGGAACATCCGGGATTACAGCACTTATTGCAAGCGCAGCAGGCAATACCGTTAATTACACCGGCGCAGCGCAAACCGTGAAAGCCGCGACCTACGCTTATCTAATCCTAAGCGGTTCCGGCGTGAAATCGTTGCAGGCTGCCACAAGCGTTAATTCCAACCTGAACATCCTTCATGTCGGAGGCGCCACCGCCAGCATCGCGGCAGGTCAAATTCTCAACATTAACAGTCTGGCGCTGGATGGCAGCGGACAAGCACAGGGAACCTGGGGGGGACCGGTTCTGGCGCAACTCACATTGATGCCATTTATTTCGCTGCGACCACCGGCAGGTTGAACGTTGCTATGAATGATCCTCGTGCCATCCCGGTGATTACCTTTGGGGGCGCGCCGACACCTACCTACCTGGGCGGCAACTTCACCGTAAGCGCGACCACATCGAACACCGACAGCGGCGCACTGACCTACAGCGTGGTGAGCGGTCCATGTGTGCTTGTGGGTGGGGCAACCTTCAGTTCAACTGGCGCAGGCATGTGCGTGGTTATGGCGACTGGCAACGCAACTGCCAACTTTGAAGCCGCCACGAATACGCAAAGTATCACGATTGCCCCGGCCAGCCAGATAGTCTTGACAGTGGCGGCCAACCCCTCCACCGTTGTTCAGGGCTACACATCCACGTTGAGCAGCAGCGGCGGGAGCGGTACAGGAGCGGTGACGTATACCGCAGGTTATTCAACAGGCTGCAATGTGATCGGAATCACCCTTTTCATCACAGATGCGAGCGGCACCTGCAGTGTGACTGCGACGAAAGCTGCTGATTCCAACTTCCTGGCTGTCGCATCGGCAGAGTTGCCAATCACAATGGCTCTGTACCAGGCCGAGATCAATAAGAGTTTTTCTTCAGGCAGCAACACCATCCTGCCTGCAACGGTCGTACAGCTCAGCATCACGATCTATAACTCCAACCTGTTCCAACTTACCGATGCTACCTGGAGTGATGATTTGGTGGGAGACCAGCCTGGCATCCACCTGACCAGCCCGTTAAACGTGTCCACGAATACATGCGGCGGTAGTATCAATGCGGTGGGGGGCGGCTCAACGATCTCCTTGAGCGGAGGAACGGTGCCAGCCAAGGTGGGCAGTACGAATGGATCGTGCACCGTGACGGTGGATGTTACCTCGACCACACCCGGGAACCTGATCAATACCATTCCAGCTGGCAACCTGAGTGCGAATGGCAACGGGGGCCGGGTAGCGAACACTTCACCGGCGAGTGCAACCCTGCAGGTCAAGGTAGTGCTACCGCCATCGGTGAACATGAATTTCAATCCGGCCACTATCTTTGCCGGCGCGAATAGCCAGTTGACGATTAACATCGTCAGCAATGACCCGAATAATGCACTAACGCAGCTCAACCTGACAAACGTACTCCCCGCCAACGTTATCATTTCAACTCCTGCGCAGGCTTCTTTAACCAACTGCGGAACAGGTAGCCTGACAGCGAATCCTGGTGCCAGTTCGGTATCCCTGACCAATGCCACGCTTGGATCGGGGGTGGGTACGACCTGTATCATCAAAGTGAATGTCACCTCGAACACACAGGGTGCTTATATCAATACGATCCCAGCCGGCTCGATCCAGACCCTCGAGGGAGTGACTAATACCGGGCTTTGTTCGGCCCCCTTGAATGTCCAACAACTCAACATCACCAAAGGATTTGCGAAGAACCCGATTGCAGCCGGCAGCTCCACCCTCGCCACCATCACCTTGCAGAATCCGACCAGCGTGGATTACACCAACCTCACCTTGATGGATCCACTTCCGATTGGAATGACGGTTGTTGCCTTGCCAGCGCCAGCAACGACCTGCGGCAGCGGAATAGTTGCGTATGATGCCTTGCTAAACCGGGTTACGCTAACCGGCGGCACGCTCCTGGGTGCATCAGCTCCCCCGACCCCAAGAACCTGTAGAATCACTTTTACAGTCACCACGCCTTTAACCATGGGGAACACCAACCTGATAAATACCATCGTGGCCGGTAGCTTGGACGACGATCAGAACATCTCCAATCCGGCCAGCGTGAGCGCCACCCTGGCAGTTACCGGAGCGCTAGCCGTCTCGAAATCGTTCTCGCCTACCATTATCACGGTCGGGAACCCTTCTACCGTGACGATCACCCTGTCGAATGCCACCGGTGCGGACATCACCGGCGTATCCATGACGGATACCCTGCCAACGAACTTGGTACTTTATTCAGCGCCGGCGCTCGCCACCACCTGCGGCCCTGGCATCCTCACTGCCGATACGGTCAGCACTCCCAATACGGTAACGCTCACGAACGGCACAATCCCGCTGGCCACGAATTCCCCAGGGACTCCCGGAACATGTACGGTTACCTTCAGGGTAACAAGTACAACCTCGACCACGTATTTCAACCAAATTCCCTCCGGCCTCAGCGGTGTGTGCGGATTCCAGGATTCGCAACAGATATGCAATCAATCCACGAGTAATAATGCTTCCATCAACGTGCAAGCTTCCACCCTGCCACTCACCGGCTCCAAAACATTCGCGCCCGCCAGCATACCGGCCGGAACGAATACCCTCTTGACCATCAATGTCACTGCGCCCACTGATACCAGTTTGTCGAGCGTCACTATCACAGATAACCTCCTGCCAATCGGTGTGACGATATCCAATAGAAACACCTTAAATGTTTTGACTCCTGCAACCAAATCTGCGGGATGCCAGGGTGGAATTCTGACCGCGAATACAAACGATACCTTAATCACCTGGGTCGGACCGGCGAACCCGGCGGTTAGCATTGCGACCGGGGCGACCTGCACTCTCAGCGTGTGGGTGACCACCAGCACGTCCGGGTCATTCATTAATAGCATCGGAACTACGAATGTTACAGATTTCGAAGGCCGGTCTTTGACGGCCCCCATCACCGCCAGTCTGAACGTATCCACACTGCAGATCAGTAAGGCTTTCTACCCAAACACGGTCAACACAAATGGGACATCCACTCTGACGATCACTCTTACCAACACGAACACTTTGGCGTTGACGAGCCTATCCGTTAACGACTCCCTTCCGGCCAATCTGGTTGTCGCCGGGGTACCGAATGCCTCTTCGAGTTGTGGAGGGGCACTGTCAGCGGTGGCGGGGGCAAACACGATCGGATTGACAAACGGTATTGTCCCAGCGCAAGTAGGCACTATTGCCGGCATCTGCACCATCCAGGTGGATGTAAGGGGAGCGGGGCTGGCAGGTCAACGCACCAACACGATTCGCACCAACCCGGAGGATGTCAGTGCATATCTTGGGACCGTGCAAGTCTATCCGGTGGCATTGGCTCAGGCAATTCTTACCATCACTCCCCTTTCCATTACTGTCAACAAGGACTTTGCCCCCCGGACAGTTACCGGCGGCTCGGTATCCACCATGAGTGTTACCCTTACCAATCCAAGTAATGCCATCCTTACCGGGATCACTTTCACGGACAGCATGCCCGCCGGCATGATCATAGCCTCGCCCGCCAACCTGAATACGGGCACCTGTAATAGTGCGATTACAGGTGGCCTGGTGCCGAGTGTACTGACCGCGACAGGCCCAAGCTCGTTCCAGTTCAGTAATGGCACTCTGCCAGCCAATGGGACCTGCACCCTGACCCTGAGTGTGACCACTATTGTAAACGGAAATCTTACCAATATCATTCCGATCGGAGGCGTGACCTCATTCAACGGCGCAAGCAATCCATTGCCAACAGAGGCCTCGCTCACCAACCTGCCGGGTGCCAGCGTGAGCAAGAGTTTCTCTCCCACTCCGATCGTGCCTGGCGGCGTTTCCACACTGACCATTAAGGTCCTGAATACCGGTTCAACACCTTTGACCAACATTGGATTGAGCGATACACTGCCGGCCAGTGTGACTGTCGCCAATTCGCCTCTACCCGCCACCACCTGCAATAACGACTCTTGGGTGGGACTGGTCACTGTCACACCGGATAGGCAGACCATCGGACTGGCAACCGGTGGCGTTCCCGCCAATTCATTCTGTACAATCACGGTACCAGTAACAAGCAGCCTCGCCGGGTGTCATATCAACACCATTCCATTGAATACGCTCACGGATACTGAGGGAGCTTCCAATTCAGAGGATGCAATCGACAGCCTGTGTGTTCTGGACACTCCGAGCATTTCAACCACGCCCAGCATCAGCATTGGGACAGTGGGGAATACACTAAACGATACAGCCAGCCTGACAGGCGGCAGTTCGCCGACTGGTTCGGTTACATTCAAGCTCTACCCGCCTTCGGATGCCACTTGCTCCTTGACGCCCATCTACACTGAGACAGACAGCACAGCTCCGTATGCCACCACAACCGGTTTCATCAGCAATGTGGCCGGGACCTGGCATTGGACGTCCGATTACAGTGGAGATGCCAACAATGCGCCGGCCAGCAGCGGCTGTTCGGCCGAACCGGTCACCATTAACCTGGCCAGCCCGACCATCACGACAACTGCCAACCCAAGCACCGGAACAGTCGGTGTTGCCGCGACAACCGGTGACAGCGCCACCCTGATCAATGGGTTCAATCCAACAGGCTCGGTCACCTTTACTTTATACAGTGACCAAACCTGCAGCACGACCGTACCTGGAATGGGCGGGAGCGGACCCATCACCAGCGGGTCGGCTTCCTGGTCCCAGAGCTGGACGCCAACGGCAGCTGGTACGTATTACTGGCTGGCCAGTTACCTGGGCGACGCTAACAATGATGCCTATACTACAACCTGCGGGGATGCCAACGAACAGATCGTAATTGGCACGGCTACCCCACTTTTGACTACAACCGCCTCCGGTCCGGTGATCGTTGGCAACGTCATCACGGATACGGGCCATTTGAGTGGCGGGTATGGCACCTTAGGAGGTTCAATCAGTTTTGATGTCTTTGGCCCGGGGGATACTCTCTGCACTATGCCGCTCACGCCGCCATCCGGTGTAACCGTCACAGGTGCCGGTAATTACACCTCCGCCAACTTCCTCACCAGTGTGACAGGCATTTATCGCTGGAAAGCACATTACTCAGGTGACGCCAATAATGCGGCTATTGACACGGACTGTAATAGAGTCTGGCGAGACTTCCACAGTCAGCCCAGCCAATCTGACTATCACGACAAAAGCCAACCCGACTAGCGGCACAGTTGGCGCATCCGCATTAACCGGCGACAGCGCAACCTTGCTAAATGCAAATAATCCGACTGGCTCGGTTGCCTTTTCTTTATACAGTGACCCGACTTGCAGCACGCCCGTACCCGGGATGAGTGGGAGTGGACCCATCACAAGCGGGTCGGCTTCCTGGTCCACTAGTTGGACGCCCAGCGCAGGCGGAACGTATTACTGGCTGGCCAGTTACCCGGGCGACGCCAACAATGATGCCTATACCACAACCTGCGGGGATGCCAACGAACAGATCACGGTCTCTGATCTTGCCCACATAGGCGACTTTGTCTGGAATGATACCAACGTCAATGGTATCCAGGATAGCGGTGAGACCGGCATCAGTGGGGTCACAGTGGACCTGATGGATTTGACTGGCACGAGCATTCTGCAATCCACCACCACCGACTCGAGCGGTATCTACAACTTTACGGTTGTCCCCGGATCATACATTGTTCAGTTCGTCCAACCCTCCGGCTATAGCGCCTCCCCACAGTACCGGGGTACAAACCCCACGATCGATAGCAATGCCAATATCAGCACGGGCAAGAGCGACGTGGTTACGGTTGCTGCCGGAGCCACCGATAACACCATCGATGCCGGTTTCTTCCAGCCGGCCTCCCTGGGTGACTTTGTCTGGAACGATCTGAATGCGAACGGAGTGCAGGATATCGGGGAAAGTGGTATCCCGGATGTGACCGTGAACCTTTTCAACAGCACAAACACCCTGATTGCCACGACAAGCACGGACACGAGTGGTCTATACAAATTTGACAACCTGGCCCCAGAGGGCTATATCGTCGAATTTGTCCGGCCGGCTGGTTATAGTTTCAGCCCGCAGTACCAAGGCGGAGACATTACGAAGGATAGCAATGCGAACACGACCACCAGTCTGACAGAAACAATCACGCTGGCGACTGGTGAAAACAATCTGACCATTGACGCCGGTATGTTTCTACCTACACCGGCGCTGGGTTTGACGAAGACGGATAACCTGAATCCAGCCACGTATAACCATGTGGGCCAGCTTGTCACTTTCACCCTCACCGCCACCAACATTGGCAACATGACCCTGCATAACGTGACGGTGAGCGATAATCCGGCTTTGGATGGCTTCAATTGCACGCCGGCCAGCCCGGCCGCCAGCCTGGCTGTAGCTGCTTCAATTGTATGTACTGGCACACACTCCATTACCCAGGCCGACCTGGATGCAGGCAAGTACGATGATACTGCCAGTGTTACCAGCACTGAGACAGATGCCAAGGATGCCAGCGACACGGTTGTCGTCAGCCAGACGCCTGATCTAAGCATCTTTAAGACAGATGGTGTGACTAGTTTCTCTGCCGGGGGCGTCACCACATACACCGTGACTGTCAGGAACGTGGGAAATATGGGTGTGATCGGAGCGAGGGTGGCAGACGCGAAACCTGCCAACATCCTGACCTGGGTATGGGCCTGCACCAGCCAAAATGGCGGCGCTAGCGGGTGTACACCAGCGGTAAGCGGAACCTCAGATTTCAGTGACTTGGTGGATTTGCCAGCAGGCGGAAGTGTTGTCTACACCGTGACCGCGAACATCGTAGCGATCCCGACCGGTTCTCTGGTAAACACAGCCACGGTAGCCTTGCCGGAGGGCTTTACTGAACCGACACCCGATAACAATACTTCCACAGATACAGACACATTGTCTGCAGATCTTAATATAGTGAAGACAGATGGCGTGTCGAACTACTCTGCGGGCGGGCATCTCACCTACACTGTGACTGTAAGGAACGCGGGGAAGCTGGACGTGACAGGAGCAACGGTGATGGACGCAAAACCCGCCAACATCCTGAACTGGGATTGGGCTTGTACCAGCCAGAATGGTGGCGCAACTGATTGTACGCCGGCGACAATTGGGGGCGCTGATTTCAGCGACACAGTCAATTTGCCAATGGGTGGTAGCATCGTATACACCGTCTTTGCAAACATAGTGGCAAACCCAAGCAATGACTTGATCAATATAGCGACGGTAACGTTGCCTGCAGGGTACTCTGATTCGACCCCCGAAAACAATAGCTCAACTGACAAGGATACCCCCTATGTTCAACCGGACAGCCTTCCAGACACTGGTTTTGCACCAAACCGGATCACAAAATTACCCCAGCAATCAATGGGCTATGCTGACCTGGGTGACCTCTGGTTGGAGATACCATCATTGGGTGTGAAGATTTCGATCGTAGGTGTCCCTCAGTCGAATGGAAGTTGGGATGTCTCCTGGCTGGGGCGTCAGGCAGGCTGGCTGAATGGGACCGCTTACCCAACTTCGGCGGGTGATTCGATCCTGACCGGACATGTGTATGATGCATTCGGGCAGCCAGGACCATTCGTGCACATTAACTGGCTGTGGTACGGCGACCAAATCATTGTTCATGCCGGGAACGCTCAGTATGTATACGAGGTTCGAGAAGTGTTACAAGTGGCTCCAGGTGCGGCCTCATCGGTAATCAAGCATGAGGAATTGCCATGGGTAACCCTAATTACCTGTCGCGGGTACAATGAGGTCACTGATTCTTATAAGTACCGTGTGGCAGTGAGGGCAGTGCTAGTGGAAGTAAAATGAGGTTAGTCTGATTGAAGGGGCTGACTGGAAGGATATTCCAGACAGCCATGATGAAGTAGAAGGGGAGAAACTGTAAGATATGAAGAAATCGGCCGCTGGACAGCGGCCGATTATTTTTATTTTCAGTATCTACCCTGCATGAAAACCGGCGGGGATTGATTATGGGTTTCGGGGAAAATTATGGCGTTGAGGTGGGAGCCACACCGGTACCGGTCCACGTGAAGGTGCGCGGTGTGCTGGCTGCACCCGCCTGTGACCAGATGGGATTGCCCTGGTCATCCGTGCCTGTCTGTCGGACAGTACCCACCACCCAGCGCATCACGTGCGGAACGTTATCCTGCGGGAGGAACGTGACCGGAACAATATATTTGGTATCAGTCACGAACGCAACATTTTTCCGACTCGTTCCTGAGGTCACATCCTCGATGGTAACCTGGTACGATTCATTCTCGCGCAAGGTACCTATAGAGGCCCACTGGAGTGTAATGGTATTATTCGATAGGGTAAATGGAGCACCATCCGCGGGCAATAGCAGGTTGGGCGCCTGATAGGGCGGCGGAATAGTTGGTGTCGGGGATGGGCCGGGTGTTGCGTCCCGCATGCAAAGCGGAATGGATAATTTTTGATCTATGAAAACGCTGTCGGTACTCAAGCCGTTGAAGTCCTTGATGGCCTGCATCTTGACGCCATAATTAATCGCAATGCTGCTGAGAGTATCGTTGGCCTGTACGGTGTAGGCCACAGTATCGCAGGCAGCTCGGGTGGCCGCAGCCGGTTCCAGGGTGGATGTGGCAGCAGGCAGGGGCGTGGGGGTAGGACGCGGGACTAAGATTTTCTGGCCGATTTTCAGGTTTGTGCAGGAACTGTTCAGACTGTTTAAGGAAATGATGGCACCAACTGAAGAGCTATATAAGCTGGCAATTGCCCCACAGCTGTCGCCCGCCTGAACGGTATATTCGATCGGCGGTTCGGGTGTAGGAGTAGGTGTTTCGGTTGGGATGAGCGTCTCGGTCGGCGTGATAGTCTGGGTCGGTGTGATAGTTGGGCTGGGCACAGCGGTCGGGGGCTGGATTTGATTGGTCCCTCGCAGGGTAAAATATAACCCGGCTGCGCCAATGACCAATAAGCCGGCCAGGATAGCCAAAGCAACTGGCAGGCTAAGCGTCACTTCCGGCATGCGCGCCCCCTGGACGGCTTTTTCAGATTTGGCTTTTGACTTAGGTGTGGCGCTGAATTCGCTGCCGCACACCACGCAGCGGGTGGCATTCTCGGTCAGGCGTGTCCCACAAGTGGGGCAGAGTTTAGTGGATGCTGTTTCTGGGCTCATGATTTGGGCATTATACCATGAGGGACGCGCCAGGAGTTTAATTCAGAATTTGCGCATAACCAAAATTTATAGCCTGATGTTGCCTTGCCCTTGCGTTATAATGTTATCGCCATGGATAACAACTATGCTCTCTACAAAACCATGCTGCTCATCCGTCGCTTTGAGGAGCGTTTGTTGGCTGAGTTCAGTGCCGGCAACTTGGTCGGCACAACCCATGCTTACATTGGCCAGGAAGCCGACGCTGTCGGAGTTTTCTCTGCAACTGATCCGGGTGACGTGGTTTTTAGCAGCCACCGCTGTCACGGGCATTTCCTGGCATATGGGGGAGACCCTTACCGCCTGGCCGCTGAATTGATGGGCAAGGCCACCGGGTTAGTCGGGGGACGCGGGGGCAGCCAGCACATTCAGTGGCGAAATTTTTATTCGAATGGAATTCAGGGCGGCATAACCCCGGTGGCAACTGGCATGGCCCTGGCCGAGAAAGTCCGCCAGACTGGTTCCATAGTCGTGCCATTTATCGGTGATGGAACACTTGGTGAGGGTGCTCTTTACGAGAAGTCTTAATATTGCAGCTTTATGGGAACTTCCCATTCTGTTTGTGCTCGAAAACAACCGCTACGCCCAAACTACTCCGGTGGAAAAAGGGGTGGCTGGTTCGATGGCAGGACGTTTCTCCGCGTTTGGAATTCCGGTCTGGGAACGTGATTCCTCAGATGTATTGGAGATCGGTTCTGCCGCCGGCGAAGCAGTCCAGCATACCCGCGCCGGAGCCGGACCTGCTGGCTTGATCTTGCACACCTACCGCTTCTCGGCTCACAGCAAGGGCGACGATCCCCGCTCGCCTGAGGAACTTGCCCGTATCCGCATATTCGATCCCCTGACGATTCATGGATCACGATTATCTGCCGAGGATCATGAAAAAGCGGAAACGGAAGTAATAGAGGTTGTAGACGACGCTTTTGTCCGCGCAGATGCCGATCCATTCCCATGCCTCCCTGTTGAAGATCAGCCTTCAGACTCTCGCCTATCGATGTTCGACATGCCATGACGACTGTTCTCGATTCGCTTAACTCTGCCCTTCAGCATGCCATGCAAGTCGATGAGCGTGTCTATGTTCTCGGCGAAGATATCCTGGATCCCTATGGCGGGGCATTCAAGGTGACACGCGGGTTATCCACTAAGTACCCTGGGCGGGTCCTGACGACACCTATTTCTGAAGCGGCCATCGTTGGCCTGGCGAACGGCATGGCGTTGAGAGGCTTGCGCCCGGTAGCTGAAATCATGTTTGGCGATTTTGTCACGCTGATCGCTGACCAGTTGGTCAATCACGCCGCCAAGTTCCGCTGGATGTACAACGATAATGTACGTGTTCCGATAGTTGTACGCGCACCCATGGGCGGACGGCGCGGTTACGGTCCCACCCACAGCCAGTCTTTGGAGAAAATGTTCCTGGGTGTGCCTGGTCTAAAAGTGGTTGCTCCCAATGCGCTAGGAGATCCAGGCCAGTTGCTTGAAGCCGCGATTGCGGATGATGATCCGGTTTTGTTTGTGGAACACAAGCTGCTCTATACCCGTTCATTACTCGAACCTGGCCAGGGAGACTTGATCGATTTTGAGATGCTACAATCCGATGGAAACTACCCGAATTTCGTTTTACGCTTTCCTAATTCCACCCCGCAATTGTCGATTGCGACTTATGGTTACAATTTTGAGCTTGCCCGGGCGGCTGCCCTTAACCTGCTGATGGAGCACGAAATTTTTGCTGAAATCGTTCTATTCTCGCAACTCAATACCCTTCAGATGGATATATTATTTGAATCGCTCCAACGCACCCACAGGCTGTTGACTGTCGAAGAAGGGACTCAGTCGCTGGGCTGGGGAGCTGAAGTAGCGGCGCGTGCTGCCGAAGCGCTGGACGGACTGCGGGTCAGGCGTGTGGCGGCGCAGGATTTACCGATAGCCAATGCCAAAAGCCTGGAGGATGCCATACTACCGTCGGTGCAGGGTATTATCCAATCAGCTCTTTCTTTAGTCTCTTGATTTTCTTATCCATTCATGGTGAAAAAATGGTCAAATCTGACATCCGCTTACCCCTGCTGAATGCCAACGAACCTGAAGCGCGACTGGTTGGTATTCATGTCAAGGATGGACAGGCGATCAAAAAAGGCGAGCGGCTGTTTACGATTGAGACTACCAAGGCTGCCTCTGACATCGAGGCGCCCGAAGATGGATTTATCCGCATCCTGGCTGCGGAGGGGGCGACTCTGATTGTGGGTGACCGACTGGCAGTCATAACTGAAGAAGCCAATGAGTCGCCGGACTTGTCAGTCGACGTCGAAGTTCCTCGGCGCTCTGGATCTGAGACGAGCCCGATAATAACCGGGAACTTGCGGATCACCAAACCTGCGCGCGCATTGGCGGCCTCCCTTGGGGTGGACGTGGAAACCTTGCCAACCGACCGGCTGGTAACAGAGGCTGTAGTTCTACAATCTACAGGAGTCAGCCAGGAAATTTCTTTGCCAGCCTCCGATAAACCGTTTCTATTGATATACGGGGCCGGAGGACACGCCAAGTCAGTCATGGAAATAGTGCTGCAGAACAAGCTGCATGCCATTGCCGGCATTATTGATGATGATCAAAACCTGGTGGGGAAACAAGTGCTCGGCATCCCAGTGCTGGGTACCCGCGCAGTACTACCGGCGCTGAAGAAGCAGGGCGTCAAACTGGCCGCTAATGGTATCGGTGGCATCCTGGATATTAATGTGCGCGTCAAGGTTTTCGAATTACTGGAGCACTCCGGTTATTCATTCCCTGCCATTATCCACCCGCGTGCCACGCTGGAACCAAGTGCGACAGTTGAAGAAGGTGTGCAGGTATTCGCAAATGCTTACGTTGGCTCGCAGGCAATATTGAAGTCCAGGTGCATGATCAATACCAATGCCGTAGTATCACACGATTGTTTCATCGGGTCATACACTCACATTGCTCCCGGAGCCCTGCTGGCAGGACATGTGCATGTTGGAGAACGGTCCCTGGTTGGCATGGGGGTGACAACTGCTATAGGTGTGCAGATTGGGAATGGGGTGCGTATAGGGAATGCAGCTATCATCCTGGCCGATGTGCCCGACAAAACCATTATCCAGGCCGGAAGATTTTGGACTGGAAAAGCCGAGACGCACTGACTTTTTAATTGCTGGGGAAAGAACCGGACATTGCCCCCAAAAGTACGTTGAGCGATTGGCATAGAAAAGATCTGGAACGGCTGCTTGAAATACACCTGAACCGTGAAAGCGATTTGTCAGGCACCTATCAAAGCCAGATGTGATCTCTCTCGGGAGACAAAAAAAGGGAGGACTTCAACTTTAGAGTCGACCAGTCAAGGAGACCTACTACTTATCTCAACTTTAATAAGTTGGAGTTATTCAAAGCTAACCTGATTGTTACTTAGATAAAACAAGATGTTCCCGCACGTGCTCTGTACCCTGGATGATGGATGACTAGCGCTCAGGCTTTCGGCACTTTGCAGGTTGTTCCAGGTGGCGAATTATTGATCACCAGTTTTCGTTTCGCCTTGCCTGGCGGATATCGTAAAAGCCCAGACTGGCACAGTATCGATCTACCATCTGTTTGTGCAGAAACAACCTGGTACCATTGCCGTTCCCGATCACCATCCGTGTGCATCTTCCCAACAAGGTTTCTATTTAAACATCACCAATCGGGTCTGTTATTCAGTGTAATAATGTTCTTTATCTAACATATCCTGCGAGTAGATCTTAATTTCGAGATAACCTTCACGAATCCATATCCGGCGTAAATCCGTAATCCGTTTGCTATTATCGGGGATAGAATCATGCTGGTAATATTTTTCAATCTTTTCAGGTGGAGGATCTCTATGAAGAAATTTGTGCCTATTTTGATCGTGCTCGTTCTGGTTCTTTCGATTATCGGTATTGCTAAAGCCAACCCGGTTTGGGCAAGCCCCAAGTCAGTCGCTGTTGACAATTCACCCTTGCTGACGCTCAAAACCATTACCGAAACCGGCTTATCTAATATCGGCGGGGTTTGTACAGTAGATGTCAATTTCAAAACGACTGGTAATCAGGTCAAAGCCGATGCCGAAGTTCCAATTGCCAAATCCAAGTTAGTTCCCTTCAATTCTCAGACGGCAGTAATCTACTCTTCCCAGGCTGCCATATCGTTTTTTATAAAGCGGATCAGATCGTAAATCCTGTGGATAGCAAAGATACCACCTTGAAGAGTCTGCTTTGGCGCCAGCGCAGAACTGCAGATGGGGATCGATTATTATCTTGATACTCCTGCGAGTGGAACTCAAGTCTGGGTCCGTCTACCTACTACCATGGAAGATAATAACCGGCTGATTTGTGCCCAAGCCGTTTTCAATGGCGTATATATGCCCACCGGCAAGCTGTGCCTCCAGACGGTACTGGCGATGCTGGAACCAACCCATTCTTCCCGAATGGTTGGGGTCGCACAGTCTTGCCACCTCCGGCAAATATCACGATCACAGGCTCGGGCACTTATGCTGTTGGCGGCATTTGCGTTATCACCGCCAATTATATTGCCACAGGTCTTTCAGATACTGTTCAGGTGGAATATCCACCCAAGAATTACACCGAAGATACTCTCACAGTACCTTTTAATGATTATATAGATAGCAACCTGTTCTATTTCCCCGGCTGCCATGTTATCCATTACATGGATCATCAGATCGTAGATCAGGTGAATAAAACTATCCCCAAGGATGGCGATTGGCAAATTTGTTTTGCTGCCGTTCCAGGTAAAACCATGACGATCTACTACTATCCGGACTATACCGTAACACCCGTCCCCACCAATCCGCCTTTGGCGACTTGGACGTCTCTCACAACAACGACTGCAAACGGGATGGCATGCGCAGACCCGGTGAATTTTTCAGCAGTTTATGCACCTGCTGGAAAGTAACCTTGTAATAGCATGTTAGTAATAACAAGGATAGAGGCGAAAGCCTCTATCCTTGCTATAATTCAATCCGTGCAGCCCCCGTAATCGATTTATCAGATTACTGCCACCGGGAATCCTGGCAATTTCCTTGGTGGCGATATACATAAACACGATGGCGCCAGGTTTGACCTGGGCAAATTTTGGCGCGGATGGGGGCGATTTAATTGCAGCCGCAGCTACAGGTGGGGTGGCGCACCCGACTGGCTACCCGTTATACCTGTTATTGGCCCGTTTATTTCAATTTTTACCGATTGGCTCGCTGGCATTTCGGACCAGTTTGATGTCTGGGGTTGCCACTGCTCTAGCTGCCGTGTTGGTCTATAAACTGGTCGTCCGGAATTTATCTCTCATCCAATTCGCACCATTATTGGCTTGCCGGACTGGCTTCCGGGGCAGCCTTCGGACTGGCACCTTTGGTCTGGTCTCAGGCAGTGATCACGGAAGTCTATGCTTTGCAATCGCTGCTTGTTGTGCTTCTTCTCTACATATCGGTTACTCCTTTATCTGCGCATTTCACGCATACTCGCAGGGATTGTTTATTAGGGCTCACATTTGGTCTGGCAATGGGGAACCACGTTACTACGATCTTCCTCCTGCCGGTAATATTAGCTACAGCAGTGCTCCGTACATCAGCTCAGCCATCCGGGAAACGCTGGCTGGTTACCTGGCAGGTGGACGGCCACTCCGGATTGCGTCTGCTGCTCTGGCTGGGCGTCGGATTATTGGTTTATCTTACTCTGCCCTTGCGAGCTTTTTCTCATCCACCCATCAATTGGGGCAATCCAGTTACGGTGGATGGCTTGCATGGCTGGTTTCAGGGAGACTATACCAGGGCCAACTCCTAAGCCTGTCTATTCCGTTTGTTATGCAACGATTTGCAGTCATAGCAGTCCAGTACCTTGCGCAGTTTGGAATTCTAGGCTTAAGTATTGGGCTAACCGGCCTGATTGTCTTTTTTAAACCTGCCCGCCTGTATCTCAACATGCTTTGGATTGTAGCTGCATCTTCCATATTCACGCTGGTGTATGCGACCGCCGATGCGTTCATATACCTGATTCCGGCCTTACTATGCTTTGCAATCTGGATTGGGATGGGTGTGGGCAGAATAATGGATATATTCCCTAGGCGTTTCTACAGACTAGAACCCTTGATTGGATTGGTTTGCATCCTGGCCCTCTTGGTTCAAGCCTGGGGAGCCTGGCCTAAGGTGGACGCGTCGCACGACCAGCGGGCAGAATCCTTTGGAAAAGCCGTCCTTAGCCTTGCCCCTGCCCGTGCAATTGTCTTTGCAAACGGTGACCAAGCGATTTTTTCATTATGGTATTTCCATTATGCCCTGCAAAATCGCCCTGATCTGGCCATTGTGGCAACCGACTTGTTGCAATTTACCTGGTACCTGGAAAATCTGCGTTCTACATACCCCGACTTGAATTTGCCCGGTCCATTTCCCTTTCCTGAGACGGTGGTTGTAGCAAACCCGGAACGGCCGGTTTGTTACGTCGCATATCTTCAAGCGCCAGAGATAAATTGCCTGCCGGTCAGGGTCTCCCAAAGATGATCTATTCATTCTATTTTTGAGCGGTCACGAACCAGTTATGTGGCATGCCCGGCATGCTGACCGGAATTATCGGAAGGTGCCAGCGGCCATGATTGGCATCTGCAGCGCCGGCCTGGGAGAGGCCTGCCTGCCAGCCCCGTGAAGCCAGGAATCCAACTGGGTCATCCAATGTACCGATCCAGGGCGCGCCGGATTGAGCCTGCAATTCGATCCATTGCCGAGTATAAGGTGAAGTCAAGGTAATGTTATTTATGATATCAAAGCCCAACCAACTGCCAGGGGCGGACAAAGCAGTCACATCCTCCAATATTGTCGTGATACCCTCACTTGGAATGTAGAAAAGAAAACCCTCTAGTAACCAGGCGGATGGTTGCCCGGGATCAAACCCTGTCTTGAGAAGCGGTCCACTCCACGGCTTGGTGAGGTCGGCCGGTACGATGTGGCGTGTACAGTTTGGTTGTGCGCCCGCCAATTGAAGGATTCGTTCTTTCTCTTGCAGCACAGCAAATTGATCCAACTCAAAACCCTGGGTCCCTATTGGCCACGCCAGACGGAATAGGCGTGTATCCAACCCGGCTGCCATCAGGACCACCTGCCGCACAGAATTCTCCGAGGTGATGCGTTCAAGGAATTCGTCGAAAAAACGGATGCGCAGTACCATGGGGGCGAGGTTATCCAATGACCGATTTGCAGCCCAGGCTGCCCCCTCTGCTCCTGCCAGAGCGGTTGCCCAGGGGTCGTTGAAAAGGCGGTCTTCAAGAGCACTCTCGACAGCCCGCGCCGCGGCAGTCCACCGGGCAGTTGAACCCAGCGCATCGGATGGAACGGTTTTTTCAAGCATGGATATTGCCTCCCGAATCCTTCTTTGATGTCTGCTCAAGGTTTTTGGTTACAAACCAATTTGCCTGCCTTACCAGTAGTAATGCACGAGCGGGCGTACGCTCTGATTATAAATCTCGTTGATTGCATTCATTGTTGCATCTGACAGAGGTGGCAGGTCGGCAGCCTCGATATTCTCTTGCGCCTGTTGCGGGCGCTTGGCGCCCGGGATGGCACAAGTGACCGCCGGGAACATCAGGATCCAGCGTAATGCCATCTGGGCAAGAGTTTGACCGGCAGGCACCAAAGGACGCAGGGCTTCGACTGCTTTTAAACCGATCTCATAATCCAATCCGGAAAAGGTCTCGCCGCGATCGAAGGATTCGCCATGCCGGTTGAAGCTGCGGTGGTCGTCGGCTGCGAACTGGCTGTCATGCTTTAATTTTCCGGTCAGCAAACCGGAAGCCAGTGGGACACGTGCCAGGATCCCAACGCCTCGTCTTTGCGCCTCGCCAAAGAACAGGTCAGCCGGACGCTGACGGAAGATATTGAAGATGATTTGAACGGACTGCACTCCGGGGTATTCAATCGCCTTGAGAGCTTCTTCCACTTTTTCCACGCTGACCCCATAAAATCGCAGTTTCCCCGCCCTGACCAGATCATCCAGTATGCCAAAGACTTCCGGCATGTAATAGACATCTGTTGGAGGACAATGCAATTGCAACAGGTCGAGAGTGTCTGTCTGCAGATTTTTCAAGCTGCGTTCCACGAAGGCTGTCAAATTCTGACGGTTATAACCAGCGGCAGTGTGGGGTTCGAGTTTGCGCCCGGCCTTGGTGGCAATGTAGAATTTTTCGCTGCGTTCTTTCCGCAGCCGTGCCAGCAGGCGTTCGCTTCTTCCATCGCCATACACATCCGCGGTATCGAAGAAATTCACTCCCAGATCCAGGGAGCGGTGCAGCGCCGCGATCAATTCATCGTCATCCACATCGCCCCAAGTGCCTCCGATGGCCCATGAGCCGAAGCTGATTTCAGATACTTTCCAACCTGTCCGACCCAGTTCGCGATATTTCATGCTCTCACCTCCTTGGGTTAGTCTATACACCTTCTACCATAATCATATTGCTATTGGCATACTTGTGGCGCAATATACGCGCTGGAGCATATTCGGGGGAGTTCAGCCAGGCTTTCGCCCTAACAGGGCTTTCGAATTCCAGGATCACCAATCGATGTGCCAGCAGGTCGCCCTCCAGGGTTTCGTTCGGCCCACCGCGTGCCAGGTATTTGCCTCCAAATAATTGGACTGATTCGGCCGCCAATTGCTTGTATGTTTCATACCCGGTTGGGTTGGTCACTTCAATATCCACGATAACATAAGCGCTCATGCTTACTCCTTTAGGGAATGGATTTTTGGATGAATTCACCTAATTTATTCAATTGAGAGCTGGGCTTCGGGAGCATAAGGGGCGAAGACCTGGAAAACATGCCACATATCCTCCCAGATCACCAGGTGAGACACCACGCCAGCGGCCTCAAGTTTTTGATGCAGCCGAGTTGAATCGTCGAGCAAGATTTCGTCACTTCCGACGTGGATCAACGTCGGAGGCAGGCTTTGTAATTCTGCGAAGAGCGGTGAAATGAGCGGATTGGCGGGATTTTGTACTCCCAAATATGAAGGTGCGTAACCGATCCGGTTGCCCTCCCCACCAAAGATTGGATCCACGCTTTTGCGAGACTGGACAGATTTACCAGAGAAGGTCAAATCCGTCCACGGAGATATCAGCACCAATGCAGCGGGGAGCGCCTGGCCTGCTGTACGCAGACTGACAGCTGTAGCCAGGCTTAGACCGCCGCCAGCCGAATCGCCGCCAATGGCAATCTGTTCGGCGGGGATGCCTTGCGCCAGCAGCCAGCGATAAGCTGCCAGGGCATCCTCCAGGGCGGCAGGAAAGGGATTTTCCGGGGCAAGCCGGTAATCAATGATCAGCATGCGCGCCTGGCTGGCCAACGCCAGGCGGGAGGCGAGCCCGCGGTGGGTGTCAAGCGAGCAAATACAATATCCCCCGCCGTGTAAATAAAGAATGACTCTGCGTGGATCGGAGTTGACCGGTTCGATCCATTCGGCATGGATCCCGCCTACCTGTACGGTGCGGACTGTCACGCCTTTCGGGATGCGGATCCCCCGGCGGGCGAGTTCATCCATGCGGGTACGTTGTTCCTGAACTGTAAGATTCAGGGCCAATACACCTGTGACACGCTGCAGGGTGCGGTGGAGAATACGGCTACGCAAGCTGGTCATGGATATACCCATTCCTGGAACAATGGCGTCAGGTTGCAGTTGCAGTGCTGTTCGGCCAATTTCTTAAAGCTATCGGTGGTGGCGATATCCCAGGCGAAGGTTCTGGCGTAATCATGCATCAAGCTGTCAAAGTTGACCTGGCCGATCTGCTGGCGCAGGGCCAGGAAGAAGAAAGGTCCGCGTCCATAAACGATGGCTACATATTCGCTGCCAGTATAAGCGGATACTGCCTTACCGATGGGTATTTTCTGATCTTTGATGCTATCCCAGTTGGCTTGCATTTCATTTTCACAGGATTTCTCCGCCTGGGCGCCATATTTGTCTTGATAGTACTGGCAAGTGACAAATTGGGCAAGCGACTCGTCCAACCAGGGTTGCTGTTGAGTTTCATTGCCTACCATATTGTAAAACCACTGGTGCCCGACCTCGTGTGTAACTACAACCTCCAGAAAATTGCCTTCATTATAGGCGTTTTTCGCTACCGCGGTCATGCCCGGGAATTCCACCCCGCCTGCTGAAGTAATAATGGGAACGATATTAAATTCCGTATAAGGATAAGGAGTGTAACGGCGGCTAAAATCATCGATGGCAGCCTCAGCAATCTTGAGAGCGGTTTGAGCAGATTTGCCCAGGTCTGCAGGGGCATAACTATTATAAGTAGTCTCGCCAACTTTCTCGGATTGCTTGACGAAGCCTGTACTGGCTGCCAGGTAGAAATCACGGGCCGGTCCATCTGCGTAAAGCACCTTCTGCCGGCCGGCTTTCTCCTGGCGATCCACCTCCACACCGGAGGTTACCAGCGTCAGGTTTGCAGGGGCGTCGATGGAAACCAGGTAGAAACTTGTATCGGAGAATAACGGATCGCCATCCAAGTCGGGTACCTGGTTATTCCAGCCCTGTTCGTTGTAAACCAGGATGGTTGGGTAAGCCTGCGCCAAACTCAGAATGCCATCATTAAATCCGAAGATGCCGTAATAAAAATCCCCGCCGCGGGTCGGGATCGTGACTGCAAATTCAACGTGGAATGTCAGCACCTGGCCTGGTTTGAGCGGCCTGGTCAATAGGATGCGCATCAGCCCAGTGCTGAATACGGGAGTGACCGGTTCGCCATTCAACCGGACCTGGCTGATTTTTATGCAGCCGCCCAGAATTTCAGGGTAAATGGCGAAATCTACCTCCGTCAGGTCAACGTTTTCCTGGTTTGTGTAGCGTACTTCCTCCACACCATTCACAAAGGTAGGCGGGTCAGAAATACTGAACGCCAGGTGATAGGTGCTGGCCCCGGGCAGGCTGGCCAGGGTCGTCTGGTAGGAGCTCGTGAGTCTTTTTTTGAAGAGTGTACGATCCTTCCAAGGGATATTAAAAGGGGCTACATTGGTCGGGATGGATGGCGGCAAAGCAGGCGAAATTGTTAGCGGAATTCCAGTTGGCGTGGCGGGGGGCGAAGAAGGCGTTGAAGCAGTGAATGGCAAACTGATGGCCTGACAGTTGCAGGCCAGCAGAACAAACATTGCCGTTACGATCGAAACCAGACCTTTCGGCTTCATGCTTTATTCTTTCGATTTCGTGTGCTGATCCTAGGCTCACGGTTCGGATTGGCCTGTTTGTTTTTGTACATGTTTTGATCTGCGCGATTGATAAGCGATTGGATCGAAGTCATCTTCCGGCAAGATGATCGTCCCGCCGATGGAAATGGTCACGCTAACGGTCGAATCATTGATCCGCAAAGAGGAAGCCGCGATCAATGTATTCAATTTCTCTGCCATCCTGCCCAGGCTGTTGTAGTCCACTCCAGCCAGCAAAGCAACAAATTCCTCACCTCCCCAGCGGGCAATGGCATCTTCGACCCGCAGGTTATGCCGTAGAGTATTCGCAACCATGCGTAGAACTCTGTCGCCGTTTTCATGGCCATAGGTATCATTGATCGCTTTGAACCGGTCTATATCCATGAAGAGGATGCCGGACGGGGTATGGTGTTGCTGGAATTCCAACAAGGCAATTTCCAGGCGCCTCTCGATGAAACGGCGGTTGCCGATGCCGGTCAGATGGTCAATCAGGGTGGTGTCTTCCAGACGTCGCACCTGGTGCCGGATAGAATGGAGCAATGAATTATCGCTAAATGTCTCGACTGCACCAATGATCTCGTTATTTTCATCCCGGATGGGTGAGGTTCGTACCATTACCGGAATCCGCTCTCCGTCGGCATGGTGCAGATAAACCTCTGCCTGGCGTTTCCTCCCATCCGTGATGGTGGCGTGCAGCGGACATCCATTCAGGCAAAGTTGAACCCCATTTTCGGTGATGTGGTTGAGCAGGTTATCCATGCAGCGCAGTCCGATCACCTGGCTGGCTGAATACCCGGTGATTTGCTCGGCACCTTTATTCCAATACGTGATACGTCTGTCCCGGTCTACAAAGTAAACACCATCAGAAATATTGTCCAGAATTTCCTTGAATTCAGGCTCTTTGTCATCCATTTCTATACCTATAACAAAGTGATTTAACGAGAATTTGGGGTATTATATTTTTATTAGCCCTGAACGGCGCTTTGGATCTGATCTATGTGGGAAAGGATATGCGGCAACGAGCCTTCCAGGAGCATGTTGGCGACCTGGAAATAGGAGGCTTTGCGCGCCATGAATTCAGGAGGAAAAGCCGCGGTAAAAGCCACCATTTCGTTGGAGAGCCGCCTCATTTCGTCCAGCAGACCGCTAATGGTCTTGTAAGCGGCTGCAGTAGCGGCGACATGCGTTCTACAGTTGCCCGCCCAATCATCAGAGACCCGCGGGTACCCGCCGATCACATCCTCCAGGTTTTCCAGCCAATGCCGCTCGGTCTGTACGAGATGTGCCAGAACTTCCCTGGCGCTCCATTCATCAGGAGCGGGCCGCCGGTTTGCATCGGTTTCGCTCACGCCTGAGAAGGCTTTTTCCAATGCGTCCAGGCCTTCATCGTATTTGGTCCGGATGGATTTCGCCAAACCAGCCGGTTCCCAGGGAATTTGTGGGACAAGTCGATTGCTAAGTTCCATTGAAACGGTTTTCTTTTCAGGACCGCGATAATAAACGACTTCCACTTTATCGCCCCCTTTTTTGCCTTGCAGTGCCTTCACCAGGGAACCGTAATCATTAGTTATGGGTTTGCCTCCCAATTTGATAATGACGTCATCTTTGCGCAAACCGGCTTTGAAGGCACCCATTCCCTCAGGCAGGAAATCCAGGCGGATGCCATCGTTGACCGGCACACCCATGGCGCTGGCGATGCCTGCGTTGAAATCGCTCATATTGATCCCCAGCATAGGGCGGTCGAAGGTGCGTTTGTCCAGGCCAGTCTCCAAGACCTGGGCCAGGTTGGCGAGCGTTAAGTTCCATTCCTGCTGGAATTGCAGGGAGTTTTTATCCCAATAGTCTCCATCCGGAAGGGTATGCTCCAGAGTCACCGAAGTACCGCCGCTCCTTTCTTTCAATGTTATCCCGATCTGGCTGGGAGCCGGATCCTGACGTGCACGCCATGTAAAGACTATGGACTTATTTTGTTCAAGGGAAATAAATTCTCCGGCTGAATAAAAATCGCCATGCCACCACAAATAGATACGCCCGCCAGGGCGCGGTGCGACCGTGGCGAAATCACACATCCATTCGGTCAAACCGATTGCGTGCGTACAGGCAAAATAAACCTGGGCCGGAGTGGCTTTGACAAATTGATCGATTTTCAAAACGCTCGACATTAGTTGCCTGACTTTCCGAGGGCTTTGTCCGGATTCTTGAGCCATTCGCGCACATCCTGGGCATGTTCTTCTTCATGCTCGCGGAACATATCCACCAGATAGGTCACGGTTGCCTTTTCGCCCCATGGAACTTCGACCGGGCTAATGAATTTATCCTCTGGCATCTTATCGATGATCGTACGCAATACCTGGCGGGTCAAGCGCCATTCTTTCAGAGTCTGATCGTAATCCAGGTGCTTGCGTGAAGAGACTGTCGAATTGTTGTACTCATCCAGACTGAGGATGGCGTGCAAGGACGGCGGGCGACCAATCAGGTGGGCTCGCAGTGAATCAATTGTGGCATCATCCCAGCCGGTCATATGGGCCAGTAGATTTTTGATGGTCCAATCAGGATAGATTTCTTTATCCGGATCAATCTTTGGGAGGAGAGCTTCGATTTTGGAGCGAGTCTCAGCCATACGGCGGAGCAGGAACTCTCTGTCAGCATTGGTCATGATGTCGCCTTTATCTAATGAGCCTTGATTTTACTCCGCCCGGGACAGTGCGGAGAAGTCTTTTTCTTGACTTACACTTCCACTTGTATAGCGCTGCCGCTTTCATAACGCCGCAAGCCTAGCTGGAAAAGGAACAAGGCCAGTGCCAGAAAGCCTGCCGCGGCGATGACCATCAGTCCAATGGAAGTCCAGGAAAAGCTGCGTACAAAGCCAGCCGGAACGGCACCCATGAAGGCAGCTGGGACAACTATAAAAAGGATCAACTTGGCGGTGTTGTTAAACAATGTAATGGGATATAAAGCAAAGGTGACCATGGCATTGATGGCGATGCCGGTAAGCGCTCCGCCTGTGCCCAGCCAAAAGGTCAGGCTTTGAACGATAACCAGGAAGGATACGAACACAACCGTCGCCAGGATCAAGCCCAGGATAAATCGCCCAAATCCATCCGGACTGAACTGACCAGAGGCAAAATAACTGATGAAGCCGTACAGGAAATCCCCAAACCCGCTTGGAGAGGCCTGGCTGGCCAGGACATGCAACAAAGTTGGACGCGGCAGGGATAGGTAATAATCCAAACGACCATTGACAATGATATCGGCCAGGTTGAAAGCATTCCCAAAGAGCATTCCGGACAAACCGTATGCGCCGGCTGAGATTCCAAAAACCATGAACATATCGGTCAATTGCCAGCCGCGAATGTCCTTGAACCGGTCGAAAAAGATGATCCAGATCAGGAAGTAGACGCCGTCATTCAAGATCATGCCTATGGATTGCGAAATGAAGGCGACCCGATATTCCATCGCCGCGGCAAGGTTCGTCTTCCAGAGCGAAATGAGGAATTTTAGCTCTTTCACCATCAGCCTCCGTTGATTGCCAATCTGCGCATCCCGCGCGCGAAGGCCAGGCTCAGCAGTCCGCCTATGATTGCCAGCCAGAGAACCTGCCCGGCGAGGATTTGAACGAAAAGCTGGATATCCGATCGTACAAAAAGGCGTGCCGGACCGTACATCATATAGGCAAACGGCAGGGACTTCGCGACTGTCTGCAGCCAGGCCGGGTAAAAATCCAACGGGATGAGCATGCCGCCCAGGATGAAGACCAATTTCTGGTAAATCCATTCAAAAGGCGCCACTTCCTCGGCTACGAAGGCGGCCAGGCCGATCAGCCCATTGACACAGAAGTGCAGCAGCCAGGCTCCCACCAGGGCAATCATTGCCAGAGGCCAGTTTTGCAGGGCAGGCGGCGCACCCGCCATGCTCCAAACCAGGGCGCCTCCGATAATGAATAGTATCCCCATGCGAGGCAGGCTTTCGCCCAGGCCACTGGCAAGTTGGTAGAGTAGGAAATCGTAAGGCTTATTGAGCAGGTAAGCGATCGAGCCATCTTTGACTTGCTGGGAGATCAGCCGCGCCAGGCGCGGACGTCCCAGCTCAAGCGTCTCAGCCAGCAACAGATACCACATGGTGTCGTGCAGCGTAAGGCCATTGAGTACCTGCGAACCGGAAGCGCTAAAAGTGACCTGCCATAGCTGGAAAAAGACTACCATGAATATCAAGATCATCCCACTGCGCGTGGCAACTTCTGCCGGATAGGCCAGGCTGTTGAGCAGGTTGATCTTGAAGATCGCGAGATATTTTTTCGTCCTAGTCCTTCCTCTCTTCCTTTTGGTAAATTGCTGCAATTACTTCTTCGAGCGGCGGATCGGAGACGGTAATATCGAGCAGTGTGCCGGCCGCGGAAAGGTGCGACATGACCTTCTCAACTGGTGTATTGACCGTATCGAAGCGCAGTTTGATGCCGTAACAGTCTTTTGAGACTTTGATGGTTTGCGTGCCTGCCACGTGAAAGTCAGGCGATACCTGCTGTGCATAACGCACTTCGACCAGCTTGGAAGTAAGGAAGGAACGCTTCAGCACGGAGACTTTATCCTGGTAGACAATCTGGCCATGATTGATGATGATGACCCGTTTGCATAACGCCTCCAGGTCGCCGGCATCATGCGAGGTCAGCAGCACCCCAACATTTTCCTGGGAGGCCATTTCACGGATGGCGTCGCGGATATGCTGCTTGGCGACCACGTCCAGCCCTATGGAGGGCTCGTCCAGCAGGAGCAGCTTGGGCTTGTGCAACAATGAGGCTGCCACCTCGCAGCGCATGCGCTGTCCGAGCGAGAGTTTGCGGACGGGTGTTTCGAGCAGGTCTTCAATCTCAAAAGCCTCGGCCAGATAGGCAATGCGCTGCTTCGTCTGGCGGTCGTCCAGCTCGTAGATTTTTCCAAACAGGGTGAAGGTATCGATGGCCGGCAGGTGATACCACAACTGTGGTCGCTGCCCAAAGACCGTGCCGATGGAGTAAGCCAACTGGCGGCGCTGTTTCCAGGGCACGTAGTCGAGCACCCTTACATCGCCTCCGCCTGGGAACAGGATACCGGTCAGGATTTTGATGGTGGTGGATTTGCCCGCGCCATTCGGACCAATAAACCCCAGAAGTTCACCCGAATCCATCTCGAATGACAGGCCGCGGATCGCTTCCACGGTGCTGTATTGAGGTTTGACCAATGACCGCATGCTGGCGCCCAGCCCGGCGGCTTTGCGCTTGGTGCGGAAGGTCTTGGTCAGATTGGAAACGTGAATGGCGGGCATATCTTATTTTACATCATGAGCCTGCAATAATGCTCAATAAACCCCCAAAAAAACTACTGCTTAGTTATAATCCGTCAAAATGCTTAAAGGTTGATTTCATAATTCTTCCTCCTTATTCAATAGAAAAAGTGGATATTAACCATCTGAATATATGATCCGGGATTTTTTGTGTTCGTAATCCCCCTTTCGTACTTCCAAGTTAAGGAAAAGTAAACGGCGGCTCTTAAAGCCGCCGTTGTTTTAGATAAAAGCAGTTTTAATGATCATCCTGGTATTTCATCTCACCTGCTTCAATGGGGATGGGCAGGATGTTTTCTTTCGTCGGCAGACCGCAGGTGGCGAAAAGTGCGTAGGCACACGGCATATTGTAGGCTTTGTTGAAATCAAGCACCACCTGGTCGTTTTCAGGTTTCTCGGTCATCAAATAACGCCCGCCTGCATAGGTGGTCTTGGCGCTGGTTTTATCCCGGAAGGCAATGAAAAGGCCATCACCCCCATCTTCACCGTCAAGACGGTAATTCTTTCCTTCCCACTCAAAGGTGGCATATCCGATCATTTTGCTGTCGTGGACTTCGCCGATAATATCTTCCGTTCTTACTGTCTTATAAGGTGCGTAGCCAGTGTATTTTGCTTTAAAACAATACCCGGGTCTAAACGGGTAAAAATTCAATCCGGAAAATGCCTTGCGGGCTGGAGCATCGATATCCCACAGGCGGATCAACGTGCTGTCGCCGCGTTTGATCACAACCATGATCAGGCGGGCGAGGTACAGGAAATCCGGTTCATCCTCCTGGTCATCACGCAAGGGTCGGGATGGGAGTTCAGCGTTATTGCAAGTGATCTTTACATCCGGCCCGGCTTTGACAGTCACCTGGCCGGCTATGAAATGAAATACACCTGCTTTTTTAGGGGCAGTGGGGGGTAATACGAAATTGCAGGTTGGGTCACTTCCGAAAGTATTATCTCCTTCTTTCAGCCAGAACAAACCTGCCAGACCGAACCAACTCTTTTCATTCGTTCTAAGTCGCTCGGCACGTTCTTTGCGCCATCGCATTACCGCAGCTTCCAATTCATTATTTAGCATGCGGCAACTATAAACCATAAATAAGCTTTCTGCAATGCAGAAACATTACAAAGAACGACTGCGATTTCACTTGTACTCGGTAGTCGTTCTTCCCTGTGAAGAAAATTGAAAAGAAGTATTGACCAATCAGACCAACCTGACCAACAGACCGACAAGGATAGTCACGTGTGCCTGCGTGCACATATGCAGTGCAGAAGATAGACAGGACAGGCATGAGTGAAGGAGTGATTGGACGATTTTCGATTCCGGTAGTCTGAAGAAAGATGGGTTGGGTGACCCAAACGATAGAAACGATGAAAGGCGAGGGTGAATTAAAAGTCACTTAATTTGTCTTTTCCGCGGAACGAATAATACTGAATATGGGATTAGAATGACAAACCTGATGTGCCGTTTATCATAGAACTATAGTTCTAGTTTGTCAATGGCGAGGGAAAGATTTTGGTGTATCCACTGATATGCTCCAGAATTACCTGACCCAAGGTATATAATTAACCTATGCAATTCCCACCTGACTTAATCCAACTCCTACGCCAATGCGGGCAGATTGCCACACTGACAGGCGCGGGGGTTTCGGCCGAATCCGGCCTGCAAACCTTCCGGGAAACGGCTTCCCCGGCAGGTCCGGCTCAAGCGTTGTGGTCCCAATACCGGCCTGAGGATCTGGCCACCCCGGAAGCTTTCGAGCGTAACCCGGAACTGGTCTGGGATTTTTACGCCATGCGGCGATTGAAAGCGGGTGAAGTAAAGCCCAACCCTGGACACCTTGCCATCGCAGAGATGAGCAGGCATATCCCAAAATTTACCCTCATCACTCAGAATGTGGACGGTTTACACCAAAAAGCTGGGAGTTCCGGTGTAATCGAGCTGCACGGGAATATTACCCGTATCAAATGTTCGCACGGTTGTGGGGTATTCACGGAGTGGGTGGATATCCCGGGCCAGGTGCCAACCTGTCCCACCTGCGGGGCAAAACTGCGGCCGGACGTGGTCTGGTTTGGGGAAATGCTCCCACGCGCCGAACTGGAAGCTGCCCAGGAGGCTGCCCGAAATTGCCAGGTTTTTTTCTCGATCGGTACGTCAGGACTGGTCCAGCCAGCCGCCAGCCTGGCATGGTTGGCAAGACGAAGCGAGGCAGTTGTGGTGGAGGTAAATACCGAAGAAACTGCTCTGACTGCCTCGGTGGATTATTTCCTGCAGGGAAAATCCGGAGAGGTAATGCCGGAGTTGGTCAGACAGGTGTGGAGGTAAGATGTACCCTGGTGGTCAGACGATCCAGGCGCCGCCCCAGGCGGGCAGGGTGATGGAGATTTTCCCATCTGTGACGCTGAATTTCTGTCCATCCATCAGGCTCTGAACCGCCCGCCCTTCGCTCCAGTTCAAAGCTGAACATGGAACATCCACCCGGCGTTCTTTGCCGGAGGCATTCAGGGCAACCAGCACGTTTTGTTCCCCGAGGGTGCGACCGAAGGAGTAGAACTTGTCTTCAGTTAACAGCCTTACATATTCACCACGCCGCAGGCTCGGGATACGTTTGCGCAGGGAGATGAGCGCTTTTACCCATTGGCGTAAACCCTGGTCCCAGTTGCTTTCCCGCCATGGGAAAGCGCGCCGGCTGTCGGGGTCTTTTTCCCCTTCCATCCCAATTTCATCCCCATAATAAATGGCAGGAGCGCCAGGAAAGGCCATCTGGAACATAAACGCCAGTTTGAGCTTGCGGGTATCGCGACCCACCAACGTTTTAAAACGTTCAGTGTCATGGCTGTCGAGCGGAACATACATAGCGAACATGTTTTCCCGGGCATAGGCTCGGAAGATGGAATCGATGCGATCGCCGAATTGGAAGGCATTTTCATGGCCCTGGAGCCAGGCAACCAGGGCATCTTTTACAGGATAGTTCATAAGACCGTCGAAATGAGTGTCATTTGCCCAACGCGGGTTCACATCCCAGATCTCGCCGGCCAGATAAGCGTCCCGGTTGGCCGATTTAACCGCTACGCGGAATTCCTCCCAAAAGTGATGGTCATCAATCTCGTTGGGAACATCCAACCTCCAACCATCCGCGCCCTGCTTGATCCAGTATCGGGCCACACTTAATATATATTCGCGCACACTCGGGTTGCTGATATTTAGTTTCGGCAGGGATTTGTGACCCCACCACCCGGCATAATTTACGGCTTCACCGGAACCATAGGCATCCAGGGGAAACTGGTTGATGTAGAACCAATCCTTGTATTCAGACCTATCTTCATTCTCAAGCACATCTGTGAATGGAAAGAAACCACGCCCGCAGTGGTTGAAGACCCCGTCCAGGATGATCCGCATGTTATTTCTATGCAAGGCCTCAACCAGTGCATGGAAGTCGGCCAGCGTGCCAAGGTGGGGGTCGATCTGAAGATAATCGCTGATGTTATAGCGGTGGTTGGAGGAGGCCAGGAAGATGGGATTCAGATAGAGCGCATTAACGCCCAGGTCCAGAAGATAATCGAGATGCTGGAGAATGCCACGCAGATCCCCGCCCTGGATGCCCCAGATGGTTGGTGGCGATCCCCATTTTTGTAAATTGGGCGGATCATTCGTAGTGTCGCCATTGGCGAAACGATCAGGAAAAATATGATAAAAGATGGCGTCCTGAACCCAATAAGGAGTTGTCATGGTGTGATCACTTTGAAGTAAAAGATTTTAGCTGATTTGTGCTACTCGCTACCCACCGATGGAAACCCCGATCAATTTTCCTACACCGAAAACGAGCCCGGCCGCAATCAAGCCGATCAATACCTGCCGGAGACCGGAAACCCAGACACTCTTGCCGGTCAACAAAGTGATGGCTGCTCCGGTGAGGAAAAGCGCCAGGGCGCCCAGAATCAAGCTGGTAAGGATGGCAGTGAGACCATGTGAGAAAATGAAGGGGAAAAGTGGGATGATTGCGCCGGCTGAAAAAAGGAAAAAAGATGTAATAGCTGCCACCCAGGGTGAGCCGCCCAACTCTTCAGGGTCAATGCCGAGTTCTTCGCGCGAAAGGGTATCCAGGATGTTGGCTTTGTCACCCATCATGTGGGCTGCCAGTTCATGGGCGCGTTCTTCCGGCAGTCCTTTTGACTGATAAATGAGCGCAAGTTCTTCCTGTTCTTCCAGAGGAGTATGTTCGATTTCTTCTGCTTCTATTTTTATCTGGTTCTGGTAAAGCTCGCGTGAGCTTTGGACCGAGAGCCATTCCCCCAAAGCCATCGAGCTTGCGCCCGCCAGCAACCCGGCAATCCCGGTGATGAGGACCCCATGTCCGGGCAGATTTGCCCCGGCCGCGCCCATTGTCAGGCTCAAGACAGAAACAAGGCCATCATTTGCGCCAAGGACCGCCGCGCGCAGGGCGTTGCCGCCAGTGGCATGGTGCCGGCCTTCCAGCTGCGCCACTTCGCTGCCACCCATTCCATTTTGACGACCAGACAAAGCCCCCATCAGTCGGGCATGCGATTTTTCATCTGCGGACATGCGACCCATATCAGTTTGGGCTTCGGGCTGGCTTTCATAGGCCAGGCTGTCGGCGCGCTCATTTCCGGCAATGGTCGGAAGAACAAATTGTGGACCAAAGCGCTTCGCCAGGAAACTCATGATAAGGGCGCGCCAGGATGGTCGTCGGGCAGGAATTCTTGCCCCGATATCCGTCAGCCGCTTTTCCCAGACCTGTGCATGTTTCAGCTCGTTGGCCGCCAAGCGTCGATATACATCCGCAAGGGCAGGTTTTGGCTCAATTTCAGCCAGCGTTTCGTAAAGTGCAGTGCCATCAATCTCTTTTTGCCAGTTCTCGCGGTAACGGGATTTTTCTTGGGATGAGGCCATAATCCACCTTTCGAAGATTAGAAGCGCCTGAATTGTACCGCATCTTAATACTGCGAATAAAATTTGCTCATGAGGGCTAATAAAATTTCCGCCCGGTCTTATCCTTCATTTTCCAAGATTTGTTTTCCATTATTTCGAGGCGCTTTCGCATAGAATTTTTTCTTGCCCAGCGGGGATTTGACGCTTCAATATTGTTCCCTGATATACTTGACAGACATTTGATCGAAAGGAACCAAAATGAGCAGCGCACTTGACCGGTTGGTGATTTTAACTGTTACTGGCGCACAATTCGATATCCTTGTAAAACACCTGGCAAAGGAAAAATTTGCCTTTACTGTGATCAATACAACGGGTGGAATCATCCAGGAGCCGGAGATTTGCCTGCTGATCGGCTTTCATAGTGAACGAATGCAGGTTCTTGCGGAAATGGTTCGGAAAGATTGTCATTCGTATAGGCAATTTGTTTCCTCGCAGGGAATAATACAAGGCGAAATGGCCAATCCGCCCATGGTAGAGGTGAAGTTGGGCGGAGCGCAATTTTTTATGATGAATGTCGAACGATATGAACAGATCTAGACCTGAGGTACCCATGAAACTGATGTTTGTAATAGTCCGTGATACAGATGCCGGGGATGTTGTCCAAGCGCTGGTCGAAAATAAGTACCGGGTCACACGCGTCGCCAGCACAGGCGGCTTTTTACGGCGCGGAAATGTAACACTCATGATCGGGGTTGAAGGTGAAAAAGTCGAGGCGGTGATCGACCTCTTACGCGAAGCTTGCTGCCCATCTGAAGACCTCCAGCATCGCGCCACAATTTTTGTGGTGGATATGCCCTATTTTGAGCAAATCTAAACCATGCAGCGTCCTTTCCCGCCTGCCAATCGCACCCGTGCACGGCAAGCCTTCCGGGAGTTCACCTGGGGAGGCGAATGGGCTATCGCTCTTTCCGAGCAAATCAAGCATAACCTGTACTGGTTCTTCTTTGATGGTCTGTTTTCTTCTGCCATCGACAATATTGTTGTTACTTATGTAACCCTGTATATCCTGGCATTAGGAGCCACGCGCGCACAAGTCGGCTTGATGAGTTCATTTTCAAGCTTGAGCGCGGCCTTGCTCTTGATGCCCGGAGCAATCCTGGTGGAACGTTACGGTCATCGCAAAGAATTTACATTAGCATTCGGCGGCGGAGGTGCCAGGTTGGCGGTACTGGGACTGGCTTTGCTACCGTGGTTTGTCCATGGGCAGGCCATCGTTTGGGTTGCAATCGCCCTTTCGGTGACACGGGATGCGTTCGGGAACCTGGCTTTCCCGGCCTGGATGTCCGTAACTGCTGACGTTGTTCCAATGGAAGGTCGCGGACGTTATTTCGGGTCGCGCAACTTTGTCATGGGCATTGCAGGGATGCTGGTTGTCCTGCTCGTCGGGGAATTGATCACCCGCATTTCTATCCCGCTTGGATACCAGATTGCGTTTAGCCTGGCGTTTGCTTTGGGGATGGTATCGACCTTCAGCTTTAGCCACTTGCGAGACCCCAAAGGCAGTTCTTTCCCCATCAAGGCAGCCACTTCGTTCTCCCTGGGGAGCATAATACAGGATATGCGGGATCACCCGATTTTCCTGGCGCTCAGCCTGGTGATGGCAGTCTGGAATTTCTCACTTAATATTGCCGGGCCATTTTTTAATGTGTATATGGTCTCCAACCTGAAATTTACCGCTTCCATGGTAGGAATCGCCAGCATTGTAACGACTGTGACGAGTTTATTGGTCCAGCGACGGGTGGGACGGCTTTCAGACCGGTGGGGATCTCGCAAGGTCCAATTATTAAGTATGCTGGTGATCCCCATATTGCCCTTAGCGTGGATTTTTGCAACCAACTTCTGGCACGTCGTTGTGATCAACGCTGTATCCGGTGTATTATGGGGAGCGTTCAATCTTGTTTCATTCAACTTCCTGCTTTCCCTGACACCAGATGCTCAACGGGCGCGCTTTTCTGCGTTTTACCAGATCCTGGCGATGCTGGCGCTGGCGGGTGGCGCGGCAGTAGGGGCGTGGGTAGTGACAGAATGGGGGTACTGGGCGATCTTCTTTTGCTCAGCAATTGGCCGCTTGGTAGCTGCCATCTTGTTCATCCGTTATGTACCATCTGTGTTGGGAGCGGAGGATATGGCATTAAAAGTGTAGTATCTATTCCGTTAATAACGAAAACACTTCTACCAGTGGTTGCCTCACGGTTTCCGCGTGAGTTCCAGGATATATTTCCCATAGGCTGGCAGAGTTGTCAGGGGCTGGTAATTGCTGAATTTTCCGCCCGCGGCGGTAAGATCAACAAATGGACCGGAGCCCAGGATTGGGGTGGGATGGTACACACCGTCTCCAAGAGCGGACACCGCGCCGTCAAGCGCATAAGATGTGATGGGATTCTCTCCAAGGTTGGCGAGTACCAGTACAATAGCACCGTTTTCGATCCGAAGGCTTGCATACAAGCTGGCAGCACTAGTCGTTATTAATGTCATTGTACCCGAACGAAGTACGGGATTATTTGTGCGAATCGCAATCATTTTCTTGTAGAATGATAGAAGAGAGTTTGGATCGCTGGTTTCGGAGATAACATTGGCGGATTGGACGTTCGGTCCCAAGGCCTCCCAGGGGGATCCGGTAGTGAATCCAGCGTTGGTACCTGCCGTCCACTGCATCGGTCTGCGGATATTCGGATCCGGCTTCTCTCCCAGCATGCCGATTTCTTCGCCGTAATAGATAAACGGGGTACCCGGAGTTGTTAGAAGAAGAAAAGCGGCCAGCTTTGCTTTGTCGAGGCTGCCGTTCAAAACACTCATTGTACGATTCTGGTCATGGTTGGTAAGGAAAGTTGCAAACTGCCAACCGGGCATCGCTTGTTTAGCAAAAGCCAGGGCGCTATTAATTGCCGGGTTGGTTTGTCCATTGGCGCTATTTATAAAACTACTGGCCAGCTCGAAATTGAAGATCATGTCCATCTGGTTGCCGGTATAAGTAGCAGCCAGGGTGGCATCACTTCCAAAGACTTCCCCGACAGTAAATGCTTGCGGGTTATCGGCTTTATAAACTTGATAAAACCCTTTGAGCCAGTTGTGGGTGGACTGCGTGTTGATCTGCTTCTGCCCTTCCTCGATGAGATAGTTGATCGCGTCCAGGCGAAAGCCGTCCACGCCGATATCGTTCAACCAGAAAGCTACGACCTTTTCCATCTCGGTCGTGACTGCCGGCGTCCTATAGTTCAGGTCGGGCATACTTTTGCCGAAAATCCCATAATAATAGCCCTGCTTCCCAGGGAACCAGGCGACACCCTGAGGGCCCAGGTAGCCGGGATTGGTGGCTGACCACACATACCAATCCCGGTAGGGCGATTGGAGGTCATTATTGGAGCTGGAAAACCAGGGATTTTGGTTGGAAGTGTGGTTTAGCTCCAGGTCAAGGATGATATGTATCCCGCGCTTATGTGCCTGGAGAAGCAGGTTTTTAAAATCGTCCAGTGTGCCATATTCAGGATTTACATTGAAGTAATCGGTGACATCATAACCGTGATAAGATGGCGAGGGATAGACCGGCATCAGCCATAAGGCTGTAACGCCCAGGCTTTGGAGGTAATCCAATTTTTCGGTGATGCCGTTGAAATCCCCGATCCCATCCCCGTTACTGTCATAAAAACTACGTACGAATATTTCATAAAACACAGCGTCCTGCCACCAGGAGCGTGGAGCAGGAATGGGTGTTTTCGCCTGGACAGGCGTAGGTATCGATGCCTGGGTCTGTGTAATTGTGGGCAACGGTATATTTGCAGGCGGTGTAACCGGTGCATTTTCACTAACAGGAATTGCCAGCGGAGTGCATGCAGTGAAAAGCCCGGCCACCAGGAGAACGATCAGGATATCTTTCATTTTTAGAATGTTGGTATCAAAAAGGCGGCCCATCGGCCGCCTTTTTGATTATCCTTTGACGCCGCCAATGGCCAATCCGCCGACGAACCAGCGTTGGATAAATAGATAAATGATCGTCACAGGCAGGGCGACCAGGATTGAGTATGCCGCAAAATGCGACCAAGGCGTACTATCGGAATATTGACCGACCATATTATATAGAGCCATTACGAGTGTAAAGTTCTTGGGGTTGGTCAGGAACAGCCAGGAGGTGGCAAATTCCGTCCAGGTACTCATAAACCCGAGGAAGAATGTTACCGCCAGGACAGGTAAAGATAACGGCAAAGTGACCCGGAAAAACGCCGACATTTGTCCACAGCCATCAATCCAGGCAGCTTCTTCAAGGTCCTTGGGGATGGTGTCCAGATAACCTTTCATGTTCCAGATCGCAAATGGAAGCGATCCGGAAAGGATCGCCACTCCAACTCCCCACAGAGAGTTTCGAAAATTGAACAAAACACTTCCAATATGGAACTGAATCTTATTGAGAAGGACGAATAGCGACGGCAGGGTGGCGATGGATGGCAGCATTAGCACACCCAGGACGGCGATCATCAAAACCTGTCTGCCTGTGAATCGCAGGCGTGAAAAAGCATAAGAAGCAAACACTCCCACTATAATGGATGCGATTCCCACGCTGATTGCCAGCCTGAAACTATTGAATGTAAGTTGTTCAAGGCTAACCGGGTTGGGGGTGGGTTTCGCAATCACATCCTGATATGCCTTGAGTGAAAGCCCGCCTGCAAACGGATTGAGTCGCAGGTTGGTGGGGCGGGAAACGTCGCGCGGGTCGAATGACATGCTGACGATCCACAGGATTGGATAGATAACCGTGGCTGCCACGAGCAGCAGGAATAATTGGCTCAACAATTGGGTTCCGAAGTTCATTCCACGCTCGCCGGAAGATGTCCGGCCTTTTACGAACCACTTGATGCGTTTGGAAAAAGGTGTTCCGGTTTGTTTAGACATCGTAGCTCTCCGTGGCGCGTGTAAGCGCATTAGTAATCAAAGTAAGCGCAAGCAAAATGATGAATATATAAACGCAGAAGGCGGCTGCAACCCCATATACATGTTGCTGGCTGATCAATTGATAGGCGGCGGTGACCAGGATGGCTGTTTCCTGCAAAGGGCCTCCATTGGTCATGAAGAAGATCAGGCTGAATAAGTTGAATGTCGCCACGATGCCGTAAACTGCGGCCGGGACCATTGCCGGGCGAATCAGGGGAAGCGTAATCCGCCAGAATTGCTGGCTGCCATTGGCGCCATCGATGGTAGCCGCTTCGTATAATTCCTTGGGAACGCTTTGCAGAGCCCCACTGGCAACAATGGTCATGAATGGCCATCCCAGCCAGATATTCGTGAGGAGTAAAGCAAAATAAGCAAGGGGCAGCGGCAACCAACTGATCGGATATTGCACCTGGTCAATCCAGTGAATATGGAATAAGTTTGGGCTCAACCCGAGGAAGGTTTTCCCCAGAGCTGCCAGACCTTGATTAATGGCGCCATAATCCGAGTCAAACATGTTTTTAAATATGGTAGCAACGATTATCTGAGGAAGTACTATGGGAATGATGAAAAGGGCTCGATATAATCCCTTGAACCACAGACCCTGCCGATTCAGCACGACGGCGACCAAAATCCCAATAGTTACGTGTATGACTACGTTGGATAGCGTCCAAAAAAGGTCGAAGGCCAGGATGTGCCAGAAATCGAAGTAAGACAGCCCCAGTTGATTTGTCAGGATGTTTATGTAATTAGAAAGGCCAACAAATGCTGGCAATGGAGCGCCAGAACGCAGGTTGGCAAGGCCATAGTTGGTAAAGGACATCCAGACCTGGTATATCAGTGGATAGTAAGTGATCACCCCCATGATTAGGAAGGCCGGCAGCAAATAGAGATAGTTGGTGGCGTTTTTCCAAAAAGGTTTCTTATTTCTCACGGTTCCCTGGGAGGGAATGCTTTTTGTGATGACGGTCATACTCACCTCACACGGCCATCCACCCCCGAGCGGATGTGCCTTAAAACGATATTGGGCATATTTCCTGAGGGGAGCGCCAGGTTATTTGGCGCTCCCCTGAATTGATGGCATGAAATGGGTTTGGACCGGGTTGAAATCCCTTGCTCGGATTACAACCGGTAGTCCCATTCCCCTGCCGTTTGAACACTATTTCTTATTGGCAGTGTTCATGGTCGCGCAGGCGGTTGCAACTGCTGCAGTAGCAGTGGCTTTGCCGGAGAAGACTGCGGTCATGGCATCTCCGAACGGGCCCCAGTAGTTGCCGAATTCGGCTGTTTGCAGGCGAGGATCTCCACCGGCAGCAATATCGGCGAACGTCTTTACCAAAGGATCGGTGGGCGTAACGTCAGTGCGGGCAGCCGGATCACCAGCGGTGTTCTCATAAGCGGTCAGGCCATCCTTGCCAAAGAAGTACAGGGCTGCATCTACTGCGGCTGCCTGGTTCTGGCTGTTGGGGTTAATGTACCAGCCGTCAATACCCAGCATGGGTTTCATAGGGCCCTTCGGGCCAGCCGGCTCTGTGGTGGCACCCAAGTTGGTGGTGAGAGCCTTCTCAAAATCGCCCAATACCCACGGTCCTTCGAAGATCAGGTCCAATTGACCCTGCTCGAAGGCGGTATCGGCTTTGCCCTCATCGGTGAAAATGGTTGCACCAGCTGTCTGCAGGTCCGCCAAGTATTTCAGCGCATCCGCAAAACCAGTAGTCTGGTCAGCAACGCACTTGCCGGTGGTATCCATTAGTGTACCGCCAAACCCGGACCAGAAGCCCCAGATGAAATACGCGCCGTTATTGACAAAGCCAACTTTCTTGCCGGCTTTGACCAGGTTCATCAGGTCATCGGTAGTAGCTGGCGGAGTGGGGACAGTGGACTTGTTGTAATACAGTCCGACTGCTTTGGCGATCCCGGGTACCGCATAGATCTTGCCGTCAACGGTGACGCCGTTGATGCCGGCCTGAGAGTAACCAGTCAACTTGCCAGCCAGGAGGCTATCGATGGGGGCGATCAGGTTGGCGCGGACTTCATTGCCAAGGTTATCATTCGGAGCCGTAAACATGTCCGGTCCGCCGCCGGCAGCAGTGTCGGTCTCGTACTTGGTGTAGCACTGGTCGAAGGGTACTTCCAGCAGGTTGATCGTGACAGTCGGATGATCGGTCATATACTGTTTGGCCAACCCGTTGATCGTGGCCTCTTCAGTACCACCTGCATGGTAGCAATGCCAGACATTCAATGTTACGGCAGCGGGTGCTGCGGTAGCGGGAGCAGCGGTGGCAGGAGCAGCGGTAGCAGGAGCAGCGGTTGCTGGAGCAGCGGTAGCTGGAGCAGCGGTTGCGGGGGCCTGTGTTGCAGGCGCTGTCGTTGGTGTTGTGCAGGCTGTTAGAACCAAGGTGGCAATAATCAATAGACTTGCTACGGTAAAAATCGGGCGTTTCATTTTCTTTTTTCTCCTTTTTATACGATTGAATTACCGGGAACCTGGCCATCCGGCGTGGTTCCTTTTTTAAAAGCACTGACCTGTTTTGTATCGTCTAGCCGCCGGCTTTTCTTGCGAGCCGCGGATGTGGATATCACCTCCTTTCGGTTTGCAATCTGGTGTAAAGCGATGGTCAATGCTTGGATGATTGCTCCGATGCTCGAGGATCGCCGGCCAAGCATCGCGGTGGTAATATGCACGACGCGTGTGGCCGCCGGAAGACTCCGGCGATTAACCACCTGCCGAATTGGTTCCAGGACAATGTCACCGTTTTGAGAAACACCACCACCGATGATCACCATGCCAGGATTGAACAAATTAACCAACCCTGCGATTGCAATTCCAATATGCGCTCCAGCCTGGCTGAGTATTTGCTGCGCAACCAGGTCTCCATGGCGTGCTGCCGCGCCGACTTGCTGGGCGGTAATCACTCCGTTCGATTGAAAACTGGCCAGGCGGGTATTCCGGCCGCTCTTGATCGATTCCATGGCTTGCTCGGCAATGGCTCTTCCACCGGCAAATGCTTCCAGGCAGCCATGATTGCCACACGCACACAGCGGGCCATTCTCATCGATCGTAAGGTGACCGATCTCACCCGCTGAACCGGTGAGGCCGTGATAGATTTTTCCATCTATGAGCAGACCGCACCCAATACCTGTACCCACTTTAATGTAAGCAAGATTGTTTTCTCCCCGGCCGGCCCCTGCGGCCCATTCGCCCAATGCCCCCAATTCGGCGTCATTGTTAAGCGATACCGGTATTCGCCACTTTTCTTCCAGTGTATCCCGGATGGGAAAACGATCCCAGCCTGGCATGATCGGCGGGGCTAATACCATCCCGGCATCTGAAACGATTGGTCCTGGAACTCCAACGCCGACCGCTAGAATATCCTTAATATCAAGTTTTGTTTTTGCGAGGGCTTCCTGGAGGAGTTGGTCAGCCTGGCCCAAACAAATCTTCGGGCCATCCTGGATGTCGAGCGGGGCTTCAATTTCTTCGATAATATGGGCGGCCATATCTGTAACAAGAAGACTGATATGGCTTGCCCCAATGTCAATACCGACAACATGACCGCGGGTTTGGTCAATTTCCAATACTACAGGTGGACGCCCACTTCGACTGACGATGCTCTCTGCTTCCTTAATTATCCCGGAAGCCAGAAAATCATTCACGATCGTGGTGACAGCGGCACGGGTGAGATAGAGTTGGCGGGCAATTTCTGCACGTGAGATACCCCCCGGTGAGAATCTGAATCAGATCCATCACGGCAAATTTGTTAACGTTTTTTACATTCTGAGGTGGAATGGTCCACATCTCGGCTGAAAACCTGATTAAGTAAGCCTAATTATGTAAAAACCTTACAAAATTGTAGAGCAATAATATCATATGGTTATAATTTGTCAAGCATTTTAACAAATTAAGTCCTTAAATTATTACTGCGCACCATGAGTGCGCAGTAATAGAAGTAGTTAAAGGTTATTTCTGTTTCAGAGCTTCCCAACCGGCATACTTGGCGGTATCGCCCAGCTCGGCTTCGATCCGCAGCAGCTGGTTGTACTTGGCGACGCGATCTGAGCGGGCAGGGGCACCAGTCTTGATCTGGCCCATATTCAAGGCGACGGCCAGGTCGGCAATGGTGCTGTCCTCGGTCTCGCCGGAGCGGTGGCTGGTTACGGCACGCCAGCCGGCCCGGTGGCAGGTCTCGACGGCTTCAAGGGTTTCCGTCAGCGTGCCGATCTGATTGAGCTTTACCAGCAGCGCATTGCAGGTTTTATCCTGGATACCACGGCGGACGCGCTCGGGGTTAGTCACGAGCAGGTCGTCACCGACGATCTGGATCTTGTCGCCCAATTGCTTGGTCATCAGGATCCATGATTCCCAATCATCCTGTGCCAGGCCATCTTCGATGGAGACAATCGGGTAATCCTTGACCCATTTGGTCCAGAACTCCACCATCTGCGGGCCAGTGAGTTTCTTGCCCTCCTTGCGCAGGTTGTAGGTCTTGGTCTCTTCATCATAGAGCTCAGATGCCGCCGGATCCAACGCGATGGCAACCTGTTCGCCGCGTCCGGCCTTGAAGCCGGCCTTGGCGATTGCCTCCAGGATGACTTCCACGGCCTCATTGTTGGCTTTGAGCGCCGGGGCATAACCCCCTTCGTCGCCGACCAAGGTGACGTAGCCTTTATCTTTGAGGACCGACTTGAGCGCGTGGTAGATCTCTGCACCCCAACGCAGGCCCTCAGCAAAGGAAGGCGCGCCAAAAGGCATGACCATGAACTCCTGGGCATCGGTGGACTGCCAGGCAGTATGTGCGCCGCCATTCAAGATGTTCATCATGGGCACAGGCAGCACATGCGCATATACACCGCCTATGTAACGGTAAAGCGGCAGGCCCAGACCAGCCGCAGCCGCCTTGGCAACAGCCAGCGAGACGCCCAGGATGGCGTTGGCGCCGAACTTGGATTTGTTGGGTGTGCCATCCAGGGCCAGGAGTTCCATATCAATGGCTTTCTGGTCGGTGGCATCCCATCCATAAAGCTCTTCAGAGATGACATCATTAACTGCCGCAACGGCTTTCAGAACACCCTTGCCGCCATAGCGCTTCTTATCGCCATCCCGCAGTTCAAGAGCCTCATGGACACCGGTGGAAGCCCCGGATGGGACTGCGGCACGGCCCCATGAGCCGTCGGCCAGGATCACTTCGACTTCCACGGTTGGGTTGCCGCGTGAATCGAGGATTTCCTGTCCGGAAATAAGTTCGATTGTTGTATCCATAGATTTCTCCTTCATGAGTTCATTTGATGTCCACAGGACGATTTCCATAGGACTATGTCAGTTGATTCCAAGCGGCAAGTATATCGCATTTTCTTTAAGATGAGAGATGGATGTGGCACTACCCTCGCCTATACTATTTTTGTGGTTACTTCTTCGCCCGCTCTTTTGCCGCCTTGATCAACCCCATAAACAACGGATGGGGGCGCATTGGGCGGGAAAGGAATTCGGGATGGAACTGGCTGCCCAGCATGTAAGGGTGGTCTGCCAGTTCGGCAATCTCCACCAGCATACCGTCCGGTGAGATGCCTGAAAGTACCACGCCGGCATTTTGGAACTCTTCCCGGTAAGCATTATTGAACTCCCAGCGGTGACGATGGCGTTCATCCACCTGGCTTTCGCCATCATAGGCTTCGGCGGCTTTCGTGCCTGGCTGGAGAACACACGGATACAACCCGAGCCGCATGGTGCCGCCCATATTGGTGATGGCGCGTTGCTCCAGCATCAAGTCAATGACCGGGTATTTGGTGCTGCGGTCGAACTCGGTCGAATTGGCATCCTCATGTCCCAAAACGTTGCGGGCGAATTCCACGCACATCACCTGCATCCCCAGGCACAAGCCCAGGTAGGGTACCTTATTCTCCCGGGCATAACGGGCAGCCTGGATCTTCCCTTCGATGCCGCGCGAGCCGAACCCACCCGGAACAATAATACCATCAGCGGCTTTGACTGCCTCCCAGCCTTTATTCTTTTCCAGGTCAGCGGAATGCACCCATTGGATCTCTGCTTCCACTCCCAGCGATAGGGCGGCATGTTTAACGGCTTCCCGTACAGACATATAAGCGTCCTGCAATTCAACATACTTGCCGACCAGGGCGATATTGACCACGGGCTTGGGTTTGCGGACCTGCTCCACCAATTTTTTCCACGGAGCCCAATCGGGGGTCGCGCGTGCCTGCAGTCCCAAGCGTTCCACGATGTAATCGCCCACACCGGCTTTTTCAAGCAGCAGAGGGACTTCGTAAAGCACTTCAGCAGTAACCATTGGTACCACGGCGCGTTTATCCACGTCGCAGAACAAGGCGATTTTGTCGCAAAGCTCTTCTTCCACCGGGTTATCGGAACGGGCGATGATCATGTTGGGCGAGATACCGATGGAGCGTAGCGCGGACACCGAATGCTGGGTGGGTTTGGTCTTAAGTTCCTGGGTGGCGCCAATAAAGGGCAACCAGGTGACATGGACGAAGAATGTGTTCTCCCGGCCGACTTCGTTACGCAGCTGGCGCAAGGCTTCCAGGAAGGGTTGGGACTCGATATCGCCCACCGTGCCGCCGATCTCGAGGATGACAATCTCTGCCCCGGTTTCCTTGCCCACCAGCCCGATGCGGCGTTTGATCTCATTGGTGATGTGCGGGATGACCTGGATGGTGCCGCCCAGATAATCACCATGGCGTTCTTTGCTGATCACCTCGGCATAAACCTGTCCGGTGGTGAAATTGCTGAAACGACCCAGGCGGATATCCACGAAGCGTTCGTAGTGACCCAGGTCCAAATCCGTTTCGGCTCCATCGTCAAGGACATAGACTTCACCATGCTGATAGGGTGACATCGTACCGGGATCCACGTTTATGTAGGGATCCAATTTTTGGACGGTGACTTTAAAGCCGCGTGATTTGAGCAAAAGGCCTGTGGCGGCGGCAGTTACGCCCTTCCCGACCGAACTGACCACGCCGCCGGTAAAAAAGATGTATTTGGTTGGCATTAGATCCTCTCGCCCTCAGCCCTAGCCTTTTTCCGTTGGAAAAGGCATAAGGATGAGGAAATAAAAAGGGCGTGGGGAGGGCCAGTGACTGGCGTCCTCCCCACGCGGGTAGACGTTTTTAGATGTAAATGGCTGCTTACCGATTGGTTTCATCCAACCAATTTTACCAGATCCTCTGCCGCCCGGCGCATTTCCAGAAAAATTAAGCCCAAGTTTGGCTTCCTGGCGTGCCAGGGTGGTCAATACAGCCTCGGTCCCAACCGCAGTCAGGACGATAAAGCCGGCACTGCCCTTGATATAAACCTGCTCCAAACCGCCGCGCCCCAACTCACTGGCGATCCGTTCACCAAGACTGAGCATGGCAGCCGACATGGCCGAGACGCGGTCTTCTTCGACATCGGCTGGAAGAGCCGAAGCCATGATCAATCCATCCACTGAAACGATGGCAGAAGCTTCGATATCCGGTGCGGCGGCTTGCATGGAACGCAAACGGTTTACCATCTGTTCGCTGCGGGTTTGACTCATACGAATAACTCCGGAATTTGATCTGACAAAAGATGTTTCGAATTATAAAGGAAACTTGCAAATTATTCATTACTATCCCCTTGCAGTTCACGGCTTTCTCCTGCCAATCTGCTTTTTCCAGAACTCCCTGCGCAAGAAATTGCCGGCCATCGCGCCGACGAAAATGGCAATGACCAAACCTCCGAAAAATGTCAGGCAGGTCAGGTTGGTCAAAATGTTTCCAGAAAGGGTTGCTGTAAATAAACGATCTTTCAGCAACAGGAAAGCAGTAATCCATAATCCCAGGCAGATAATAACAACTATCAATGTTAATGCGCTGAGGACCCGCCCGGCACAGGAATGTTCCAGTACCGGATCGTTCTGGAGGTTTATCTTCGTGCCCAATTTCCTCAAGCGGAGGAAACTTCTTTTCATTCTTTAATCCAGTGTGAATTGGTAAATTTGTGCTTCCAAGGAGATTGTCTGGATGATTTTACTTCAAAAATTCATCGAAATAACTGGTATCACCAGAGTAAACCTTACCTGACAAAAGTATGTCATAAAAAGGGACATTTTACACGTTCATATTCAGCTATTGCTCTCTATAATACGTTCATCCCCAATCCTATGAAAAATCACTTTCTTCTTAAGGCCATGGTTGGCTTTATCTTGCTCCTTTGCCTGATCGTGCCGTGGAGACCGGCAGATGCAGCAAGCAGTTTGATGCTTCCATCCTTTTCCGATTTCGTCGGTGAAGTGATGAATGGACAGGCAAAAGTAGTCCGTGGCGTCTTTGTGCCAGGTGTCCTGGCTCTGCGTGTGGAGCAGCAACCGGCGGGAGAGCCGGGTTCCGTTTTGAAGAAGGATGGAGTGGCGACAGAATTCCGCGTGGCAGCAGACAACCACAATATCGGTCTGTTAGCCCACAACAACCTGGCAGGTGCAACCTTTTCCGGCTTACAAGTTGGCCAGGAAGTGCGCATTGTGTACGGAGATGGACAGGTGGATTATTTTATCGTCAACCGGCTGGCCAGCTTCCAGGCGCTCGAGCCTGACAATCAAAATGGAGATTTTGTGGATCTGAGATCGAAAATCAAGTACACAGCCCAGGACGTCTTCAGCATGTTTTATACAGGAAGTTTGCATGTAACCTTCCAGACCTGCATTCTGAAAGATGGTAACGGCAGCTGGGGGCGGTTGTTTGTAACGGCGGTCCCGTATTTATCGGTAGGCTACCGAAGATTCCAGCTATTTAGATTCGAGCCACTTTGGAGCCTTGCAAGATAGATCTCCTATTTCTAAGCCAAGTTCATCTGATCGATCACAACCTCAGAACGTAAATTCCAATTTATCCAGAGATTAATGAATTTTCCAGGCACGGATGTTGACCCGTGTCTGCCTTCGTGTTAAACTTACCTGTTACGAACGGCTGGGACAAGATGACTCGGATTGGAATACTGCTCTTCACGATTACCTGGCTGGCGGCAGCGGTTGTCAGTCCTGTTGCCGCGGAAGTTGGGCCAGTCATCGATGTCCCACTCCCTGGCGATGTACTTCAGGGTGTCGTGACTGTAAAAGGCTCCAGTAATGTGCCGGGTTTCCAATCTTCGGAAGTTGCTTTTGCATACTCCGGTGATACCACCAGCACCTGGTTCCAGATCGCCACCAGCGATAAAGCAATTGATACGGATACATTGGCAACCTGGGATACCACAACTATCACGGATGGAGACTACAACCTGCGCTTGAGGGTAACCCTGACTGATGGAAGTACTCAGGATGCGCTCGTCCCGAACCTGCGAGTGCGGAACTACACCCCGGTGGAGACACCCACGCCGGAGCCGACCGCCATACAGCCGACCCTGACCCCGACTATAACCCTGACCAGGACTCCATTCCCGTCACCGACCGCATTACCGCTCAATCCAGCAGTACTGACCCCGCTGGATGTCTCGAAGAGTATCGCCTATGGTGGTTTGGGAGCTGTGCTTTTTTTGATCATACTTGGAATTTATCTCGGACTGCGAAGAAAATAACTATGATAGAGACTTTCCTGATCGTCGGTTTGGGCAATCCCGGGCGTGAGTATCGTGAAACCCGCCATAATGTCGGTTTTATGTTGCTTGACCGGCTGGCGGTAAAACTCAACGCACGCTTCACCCGCTTGCAATCCCGGGCATTGGTAGCCAGCGCTATCTATGTTCCTCGAAAAATGGATGTACCCGAGAGAAAGGTGATTCTTGCCAAACCACAAACCTTCATGAACCTCTCCGGGCAATCCGTGCAAGGGTTGATCCATTTTTATAAGCTGCCGCTGACCAACCTGTTAGTTGTTCATGATGATCTGGACCTGCCACCCGGAACCATCCGAATCCGCCCGGACGGCGGTTCGCCTGGCCAAAAGGGTATGACCTCCATTCTGGAACGTCTGGGAACGGAAGATTTCCCGCGCCTGAGGCTGGGGATTGGACGCCCGCCAGGGCAAATGCAGGCTCCGGATTTCGTTTTGCAGGAGTTCTCGAAGTTTGACCTGGAGATCATCTCGGAAACTCTAAACCGAGCCGTGGAGGCCGTTCTGACTTTCATTACGGAAGGTTTGGAAGCGGCCATGACAAAATACAATGGCAATAATGCAAATCCTTCTTGATTCGATCCGAAAAATTCCGACTTTCCAGCAGTTGGTTGAGGCGCTGAGATCGGATAAACCTCAACCTGGACTGGCACTCGCACGCGCCGCACGATTGCCGGTGCTGGCAGCTTTACATTCCGATTTGAACCGACCCATCCTGCTGGTAACCGACCGCGCTGACCATGCCCTGCAACTGCACGATGAGCTGGGTTTCTGGGCTCCGCAAGCTTCCCGTTTCATCTTCTCAGAGCCAAATCCACTATTCTATGAAGACGCAGCCTGGGGCACCACTACCCGGCGGGAACGGCTACAGACTCTGACAATGCTGTCTGTTTACCACTTGCCGTTTACAGCGAAACCCAACTTGCCACCCATCATTGTCACAACGGCGCGTGCTCTGATGACGCGCACCCTGCCACGCAGGGATTTTCTCAAGGCTTCGAAATTAATCAAGGTTGGGCAGACCATGGCGCTGGCCTCCCTGATCGAAGAATGGGTGCGGATTGGTTACCAACCTGCGGATACAGTACTTGAACCGGGACAGTTTTCCCATCGCGGCGGCTTGCTGGATGTTTGGCCACAATCCGAGCTATACCCGGTCAGGCTGGATTTCTTTGGGGATGAGATTGATACCATCCGGCGCTTCGATCCGGCCTCGCAAAGGACGGTAGATAAGCTGGATATGGTGCTTATTAATCCAGCGCGCGAATTTCTTATGCCTGACAAGGCGAATAAGGCTGAAGTGTCTGACACATCCAATATGGCTGAAATGTTGGATGTATCCGGGCGGATTTCGGAATTCCAAATACCGCTGCTGCACCAGGCCAGCGCCAGTTTACTGGATTATTTACCCCAGGAAGCGATGGTCCTGGTGGACGATCTGAGCCTCCTGGAGAGCACAGTTTCTGAGATCGAGGAGCAGGCGGTTAAGCTGCGAGCGGAATCCATCGCCGAAGGGACGCTATCAGAGACTTTCCCGGTACCATACCTATCCTGGTCCGAACTGGCAGATTCCCTCAGCGTTCACGCCTGCCTGGAACTGGGCCGGTCTACGGCTGATGAAGCTGTAAACGATCAGCAGGCAGACAATTCTTTGGCATCCCAATTCGGCAAGATCGAACGGTTTGGTGGACGTCTCAAACCTTTTGGTGAATATCTCAATAAGATCGCTGCCGAAGGAAAGACTGTGATCATTGTTTCCCGTCAGGCCTCACGCCTGGAAGAACTATGGTCAGAGCAGGGGCGAGAACCGGTACAAAAGCCGCCACAATTCATTGAAGCCTCCCTCTCTGAAGGCTGGTGCCTTGGGGATGCGTATTTATTCAGTGATTCTGAGGTCTTTGGATGGGAGCGCCCCCAGCCACGCCAACGCCCGCGGCCGGGAGCGGAGACCCCCGAAGCCGCTTATGCAGATCTGCATCCGGGGGATTGGATCGTTCATGTAGATTATGGCCTGGGAAAATACACCGGTCTGGTCCAGCGTACGCTTGAAGGCCTGGAGCGCGAGTTCCTGTGCATAGAGTATAAGAACGGCGACCAGGTATATGTCCCCATTCATCAAGCAGACCGGCTGACCCGTTATATTGGCCCGGATGGCTCTCCGCCAACGCCGGGAAATCTGGGCACCCAGGAATGGCCGGAGACCAAGCGCAAGGTACGGGAGGCTGTGCAGGAGGTGGCGGAGGAACTGCTTGACCTGTACGCCCGCCGCCATATTGCCGAGGGGTTCGCCTTCAGCCCCGATAATGCCTGGCAGGGAGAGTTGGAGTCAAGCTTCCCTTATGTTGAAACCGAAGACCAGGTCAAGGCGTTGGTCGACATCAAACGCGACATGGAAACGCCGCGTCCTATGGACCGGCTGCTGTGCGGTGATGTGGGCTACGGCAAAACCGAAGTGGCCTTGCGGGCAGCCTTTAAAGCGGTTATGGACGGGCGGCAGGTGGCGGTGCTGGTGCCCACCACCGTTTTGGCTCAACAACATTATGATACTTTCCGCCAGCGATTATCGGCATTCCCTGTAAACGTGGAGATGCTTTCACGCTTCCGCACGCCGCGCGAACAAAGCCAGATCCTGTATGCGCTCTCGCAGGGGGCGGTGGATATCGTCATCGGTACGCACCGGCTCATCTCCGCGGATGTTCAATTCAAGGATCTCGGACTTGTGATCATTGACGAAGAGCAGCGCTTTGGCGTGACACATAAAGAGCACCTTAAAAAGCTGCGGACTGAAGTGGACGTGCTTACGCTGACAGCCACGCCCATCCCCCGCACGCTCTACATGGCATTAACCGGCGTGCGCGACATTTCCAACTTGAACACACCGCCCGAGGAACGCCTGCCAATCATCACACACGTTGGACCGTATTCCCCGAAACTGGTCCGCCAGGCCATCCTGCGCGAACTGGAACGCGGCGGTCAAATATTCTTTGTGCATAACCGTGTCCAGACGATCGATGCCATACGTATGCACCTGGAAAAACTCGTTCCGGAGGCACGTATTGCGATCGGCCATGGCCAGATGCATGAGACGGAACTAGCCAGTGTGATGCATCGCTTTACTGCCGGTGAGGTCGATATCCTGCTTTCCACCTCCATTATCGAATCCGGCCTGGATATACCGAATGCCAACACGCTTATCGTGGACCGGGCAGATGCCTTTGGCCTGGCCCAGCTTTACCAGCTGCGCGGAAGGGTGGGACGTGGAGCCGCACGCGCGTATGCTTACTTCTTCCGCCACCGGAAATTTACGCCCACACCGGAGGGACAGGAGCGATTGGAAGTCATTGCTGAGAATACGCAGCTCGGGGCGGGCTACTCAATTGCCATGCGCGACCTGGAAATGCGCGGGGCTGGCGAACTTTTGGGGACGCGCCAATCTGGTCTGATCGCCTCGGTTGGATTTCACTTATATACACGCTTGCTGGCAGCTGCAGTAAAACAGGCGCGTACATCCGGTAAGATCAAAGGATTGGATCTAAAATCTGCGACGCTGGATGCCGCCCAACCCATGGGCCTGCCGGTCAATGTGGATCTGCCGCTTGCGATTGGAATCCCGGAAGTGTATGTGCCCGATACGGACTTGCGTCTGCGTCTATATCGCCGCCTGGCGGACCTGACAGACGGAGCTGCCCTGGAGGCACTGGCGGCAGAATTTAGCGACCGCTTTGGGGCTTTGCCGGAGATGGTGACCAATCTCTTCTACCAGATGCGGGTCAAGCTGCTGGCTGAAAACGTGGGACTGATCTCGGTTGGCATGGAAAGCGGACAGATCGTTTTACGCTTCCCGCCTCCACCGGAGGGAACGGAAGCGAAACGATTGCCTGATCTTGGTCCGGGCGTGCGGGGCGGGAAGAACGCCTACTGGTGCATGTTCGGGAGAGATGCTGACTGGCAGGACAGGCTGTTGGAAGTATTGGAGCATTTGGAGCGTAGATAATCCTTTTCCATCCACGGCTTGAATTTTCCTGAGGAGAAATTATGGACTGGAAAGAGCGGGTTTTATTTCCTGTGCTGGGTCCGCTGCTTAAGGCTGTGCTATGGCCAATCGGCCGGATGCGTCTGCCGCAAGTGAAAGGCACTTTATCGATCAAGGGCTTGGAAGCCCCGGTCGAAATATTACGCGACCATTGGGGGGTGGCCCATATCTACGCCCAAAATTCAAGGGATGTGGTTTTTGCCCAGGGTTTTGTGCATGCCCAGGAACGATTGTGGCAGATGGATTTCATCCGCCGGGTGGTGTTCGGGCGGCTTGCAGAAGTGCTGGGGGAGGCAGCCCTGCCTGCAGACCGGGCCATGCGTACATTAAGTTTATTTAAAACCGCAGAGCAGGAAGCCAGGCTGTTATCCGGAGAACTTTGCACTCTCCTGGAGAGTTATCGATCCGGGGTAAACGCCTGGATTGAATTGGCCAAAAGCCAACATAAGTTGCCGCTCGAGTTCATGCTGCTGGGATACCAACCTGAACCCTGGCAGGTGGCCGATACACTGGGTTGGGGAAAAATGATGTGCTGGACTCTGGCGGTCAACTGGCAATCCGAACTCTATCGCAGCCAGATCATCCAGCGCCTGGGCATTGAAAAAACCAATGAACTGGAGATCAACATCGATCAGGCATGGGCGGTGATCCTCGACCTGGGTCAGGCCATGGCCGGAGACAAGACGGCGGATGCAACCCGTACGTTCGCCGGAGCGCGTGCCGGGGAGGGGGTGGGGAGCAATAACTGGGTCGTGGATGGCAGTCGCAGTGTCACCGGCAAACCTCTGCTCGCTAACGATATGCACCTGGAGATGACCACCCCTGGACTGTGGTACGAGAACCACCTGGTGGGAGGAGAATTCGATGTCACTGGCGTCAGCATGCCAGGAGTTCCCATGGTAATCTCTGGCCATAACCGGAAGGTAGCCTGGGGATACACTGACGGCTGTCCGGATGCACAGGACCTATACGAAGAGCACCTGCGAAAGTCCGATGGGGGTGGCTGGGAGGTTGAGTATAAGGGGTGATTGGCAGCCAGCAATTGTGCGCCAAGAACAGATCCGGATCAAAGGTGGGAAGAGCGTGATAGAGGAAGTGGTGGTTACCCGTCACGGCCCGGTTATCAATAGCCTTTTTAAAGGAGCCTTCCCGGATTCGCCGCCGCTGGCACTACGCTGGACGGCACTCGAGCCTGGCGATACCTTCCAGGCAGTTTACGAAATGAATAAGGCGGGGGATTGTCACGAATTAAAGGAAGCTTTACGCCATTTTGACGATCCAGCCCAGAATGTGGTTTATGCGGATACACAAGGGAATATCGCCTATTCCCTGAATGGAAGGATCCCGGTTCGAGCCAGGGGGGATGGTACGGTGCCGGCCCCGGGTTGGACGGGTGATCATGAATGGAATGGATACGTGCCGTTCGAGGCTATGCCGCACATGTTCAACCCGCCAGGCGGGTTTATAGCCACAGCCAACAACCAGGTGCAGCGTCCCGGCTATCCCTATTTCCTGGGAAAGGATTACCTGGTTTCCGAGCGGGCGGGACGCATCGTTGAACTGCTGAAGGCCAGGCAGAAGATCGACATTGCGTATATCCAGACAATGCAATTCGACCAGGTTTCGTTAAGTGCGCGTACATTTGCGCATGCCCTGGGAGAATTACAAGTGAAAGATGAGGACCTGGTAGAAATCGTCCAACAGATGGGGAGTTGGGACGGGAAGCTGGGAGTAGACAGCCCACTGGCATGTGTTTTTGAAGTCACCATGCGCCAAGCCATTCGAGCCCTGCTCGAGCACCAATTGGGAGGACTTGGCGGGCGCATTCAGGGAGCGGGGCCGTTCGCCGGTCAATGGCCGGAACACAGCTGGGAATGGTTCGTTCACCTGCTCGACAAACCAAAATCAGCCTGGTTCAACCTGGGAAACGGTGAGCAAAGAGACGATGTGCTTAGGCTGGCCTTGCGGCAGGCGGTGGATTACTTGAAGAAGGAAATTGGTCCCCGTTTCGAAGATTGGAGATGGGGCAGCCTGCACCGCTTGACCTTTGCACATGTCCTGGGGCAGCAGAAACCGCTGGATTTCTTATTCAATATCGGACCCTTCCCGATCGGCGGGGACGGCACTACCATCTGGTCATCCTTCACCAGTTACAACGATTTGAAACAAAGGCCGGTGGTGGGACCGCCCTTCCGCTTTATTGCCGATCTCGGAGATCTGGAACACTGCTGGGGCTTACTTGTGCCCGGTCAATCCGGAAATCCAACCAGCCCACATTTTCGGGACGGAGTCAGGAGCTGGTTTGAAGGGAAATATCATCCAATGTTATTCCGCCGGGATGAGATAGAGCAAAATCTGGAAACGAAGCTGGTCCTCAACAAGTAAAGCTAGATTTTTGACTGATTTTTTTATCCTACCCTTCAGGCAATTATGCCTGGGAACTAAGCTAATTTCCGAATCCTAACCTCGATACCTTTTTCTGCTTTCAATAAATCCACCAGTTTCGAGACATCCGTATCCCCAAAATGATATGGATACAAGATGGCAGGCCGGAAGGATTTCGCGGCATCTGCCACCATCTCCGGTGTCATGGTATAGGGCAAATTCATCGGCAGGAAGGCGATATCGATCATTTTTAACGATTTCATCTCAGGAATATTCTCCGTATCCCCGGCAAGATAAAGGCGCTTGTCTCCAAAGGTCAGTATATAACCATTCCCGATGCCTTTCGGGTGGAAAAACTGCCCATCTTCACGCTTGTGGAGGAGGTTGTAGGCAGGAATGGCTTCAACTTGCAAGCCGGCAACGGTTTGTTTATCTCCGTTGCGCATGGAAATCCCACTCCCGACTTGTTTGGCGCCGGCTGGATTTAGGACGAGTATAGTCTGTGGAGTGCGGATCGCGGCCAGCGCCTGGGGGTCGAGGTGGTCGAAATGCTCGTGTGTGGAGAAAACGATATCCGCCTTGGGGAGAGTGGAATAGTCTGCCACCTTGCCAAAGGGGTCCACGAAAATATTTTTTCCGTTGAAGACAATCAATAAACTGGCATGACCGAGGAAAGTGATGGACAAGTCTCCTGCTGAAGTGTGGAGCAGGTCAGTAGTGAATGATTCAAGACCAGTCATAGTACCCTTCCTTCTTGAATACTTATTCTCCGTTTGTGTGACGTCCGTCGCAAAACGGTTTGTTGGTGGATTTCCCACAACGGCACAGAGTAACTCGATTGCGTACCTCGTAGATGTATCCATCGGACGACTCGATCGGAATTCCGCCGCGTACCCACAATGGGCCAAGCTCGGCCACCACCGGGTCGAGCACCAACCCAATCGAAGGTTCAAATTCGGGTTCGATCAGGTTGCCGGCTTTATCGCGCAGAACCAGCCGCCCGGCAGGACAATCGCCGACTTCCTGAAGAACGATTTTTCTCTTTTCCGGATCATCAGAAGCGCGCAGGTTGTCCCAGACGCCGCCGGCCCGGTCGCAGAAGCGCGCCAATGCGCAGAGCGGAACCACATCGCTCAACTCCATATCGGGGCCGACCGTTTTCGGTTCGGACTGGCTATCGAAGGGTTCCCGGCTGGCCGTTTCCGTGCCATCGAAGAAAATCTCATTATGGGTCAAATCGCAAAAAGGTTTGGTTTTGGAATGTCCACAGCGGCACAGATCATATTCTTCCTGGAGCGGATATTCCTTACCCTTATGCCACCCGGTGGACAACCCTTCAGCATCTGGAACGAGGATCTGGTCCATTAAGGGAACTCCACCATAGACGGTATAAGGGCCGTTCTCACAAATCTTGATTTTCATTTTGCTGTTCTTAACCGGCATTATTTAATCCCTTTCTCAGGTTTTTGTTTGGAAGTAATTCCCTAAATAACCTGGATGAGTATTATCGGATTAGGTGGGTATATGATAACTCAATCTCCGAACTTGCGATAGAACCAAGTTTTGATCACCTGTGTCAGCAGAATATAAATCACCAGCATTCCGAGCAACCAAAGCCAGTATGACCATGGCAGGGGAGTGAAACCGAGCAAACCTGCCAGGGGTGAATAAGGCAGGTACGCTCCGACTGCCACGATCGCCAGGGAAGTAAAGATCAGGGCTTTGCTGGCCCGGCTTTGCAGGAATGGAATCTTTTTGGTTCGGATCACATGGATGATCAGGGTCTGTGTGAACAGGCATTCCACAAACCAACCGGTATGGAAAAGGGCAGCATGGGAAGGGTCCGGATGGGCCCAGGCACCGTAGATAAACAACATTATGAAGTAAGTCGCATAGTCAAAGATGGAACTGATCGGGCCGATAAAGATGATAAAGCGGCGTAGTTCACCGATAGCCCATTTACGCGGCTTGGTCAGCCACTCGGCATCCACCTCGTCAGTCGGGATGGTCGTCTGGGAGAAATCATACAGCAGGTTGTTGGTCAAAACCTGGATGGGCAACATCGGCACAAATGGCAGGAATATGCTGGCACCCAGCACGCTGAACATATTGCCGAAATTGGAGCTGGCAGCCATCTTGATGTATTTGGTGATATTCCCAAAGACACGGCGACCTTCCATGACGCCATCCTCCAGAACCAGCAGACTGTTTTCCAGCAGAATGATATCGGAAGACTCCTTGGCGATATCCACCGCACTATCCACCGAGATGCCAACGTCGGCTGCCTTGAGTGCCGGAGCATCGTTAATGCCGTCGCCCATAAAGCCAACCACGTGCCCCTTGCTTTGCAGGGCGTGAATGATGCGCTCCTTGTGGGATGGGGAGAGCTTGGCAAATATGGTGTTGGCTTCGGCGGCTTCGGCGAGTTGGGCTTCGTCCATTTCTTCGATCTGGTTGCCGAGCAGGATATGGTCCACAGGCAGGCCAACCTGCTTGCAGATGTTGGCAGTAACGATGTCATTATCGCCGGTCAGGATCTTGACGGCCACATTATGCTCGTTTGAGCTGCTCAATGCCTCAGTGGCAGTCGCTTTGGGCGGGTCCAGGAAGGCCATATAGCCCAATAAGGTCAAGTCCGATTCATCCTTAACGGAGTAATGGGGCGTATCGTCTGTCCCGGGGAAGATCCGGTAAGCCACCGCAATCACACGAAAACCTTCAGAGTTCAGTTCCCTGACACGCCGTTTGCGGTGTTCATCATGTTCCGCGGTTACTTCCAGGATCTCTCCATTGATCTCCACATGCGTGGAGAGCTGCATGATCTCCTCGACCGCACCTTTGCAGATCAGAATATGCTGGTCCTTGTCGTTTTCCACAATGACCGACATGCGCCGGCGCTGGAAATCGAAGGGCAATTCGTCGATCTTGTGATACAGCTCATCGACCTGCAGCGATTCGTTCAAGTCGCCGTGGTTGAGGATGGCCTCATCCATCAGGTTTTTCAAGCCCGGTCTGGTAATAACTATTCATGTAGCCGTAATCCAAAACCCGCTGGCTGGGATTGCCCTTTACGTCCATGTGTTTTTCGAGGACGATCTTGCCCTCGGTAATGGTGCCGGTTTTATCCGTGCAAAGCACATCCATTGCGCCGAAGTTCTGGATGGAGTTCAGGCGCTTGACGATGACTTTCTTCTTCGACATCGAAATGGCGCCCTTGGAAAGGTTGACCGTCACGATCATCGGCAGCATTTCGGGGGTCAGGCCGACCGCCACTGCCAGGGCGAACAGGAAGGCTTCCAACCAGTTGTGTTTGCTAAGCCCGTTGAACAGGAAACACCAACGGGACCATGACGATCATAAAGCTGATCATCAACCAGGTGAACTGGTTGACCCCCTTGTCGAAACTGGTCAGGACGCGCTGGCCGACGATGCTGTTCGCCAGGGAACCGAAATACGTCCCGCTGCCGGTCTGGACAACAACTGCTGTCCCGGTGCCGCTTTCAATGTTGGAGCCCAGGAAACAGATATTGGTCATTTCCAGCGGATTCTCGATAGAGCCATCCACCACAGCAGGCGGTTTTTTCCACCGGCAGCGATTCCCCGGTCAGGGCAGCCTGGTTAAGGAACAAGTCTTTGGCCGTGAGCACACGGACATCCGCCGGGATCATATCGCCGGCAGACAGGGCCACGATATCCCCGGGGACCAATTCTTTTAAAGATATTTCTTTGCGCTGGCCTTCCCGGATGACAGTGGCGGTGGTGCGGACCATGGCCTTGAGCTGCTCGGCGGCATTGTCGGCACGGCTTTCCTGGACGTAACGAAGAACAATCCCAAGGACCACCATAGTCAGGATGACGATGGTGGCGCGCATATCGCCGGTAAGGAACGAAATGACCCCCAGAATGATCAGAAGGATTACCAAAGGATTCTTGATGTTGTCCCATAGGCGCATGAGCCAGGTGCGGCGTTTTTCCCTGGCAACCTCATTCGGGCCATATTGTTCGAGGCGCGCCTGCACCTCGGCCGGGGAAAGGCCGGTGGGTGTGGTATTCAGTTGTTTGATAACGGTTGTGATCTCTGTTCGGGCGCTTTCCACCAGTTTTTTCGAGATTTGAACTCCGCTTGTGCGCCCGGCGCCAAGGGCCGGATGGGAATTTTGATGGCGGGCAAAAAGCTCATGGTTCACCTCCAGAAAATAATATCTGCCCCGCGCTGGTGGAGCCACGGGGGCAGGCATGTTCACCGTTGAAACACGGTTTAGCGAGCCATCACGCAGGCATCTTCCATCCAGCAGGCAGGGAATAATGTATAACGTCTTTGATCAGGTTCGAGAGAAAGGTTAGTGTCCATATTTTTTCTGTTTGTACGTCGCCGGCAGTATATGCCTGTCAGAAGGGATGTCAAGAGGTCAGTTTCCAGAGGCGGAGGGTAGAAAAAACACAAGAAACAAGAAAAAAACGTAAAAAACGAAATTGGTTCTATAATAGGTTGTAACCAGGCAGAATAGCAGATGTTTGCGAAAATCAAAGATCTTCTGATCGGTCCAGCGCTCCCCACACGTACACTCGGACATAAACAATTGAATAAAATCCGCGCCCTGGCGGCTTTCTCCCCGGATGCGCTGGCTTCAATTGCCTACGCCAACCAGGAAATCTATCTGGGTCTGGTCGTCGCGGGAAGTGTGGGGCTTTCTTACGCCTGGCCGATCGGCCTGGGGATCACCTCCTTGCTGGTCATTGTGGCCCTCTCCTATTTCCAGACCATCCACGGCTATCCTTCGGGTGGCGGCTCATACATTGTTGCCCGGACAAACCTGGGCGACTTACCCGGTCTCCTGGCAGCGGCGGCTTTATTGGTGGATTATCTACTCAACGCGGCGGTCAGCCTGACAGCCGGAGTGGCAGCGCTGGCTTCCGCTTTCCCAGGCCTGTGGCCGCACCGGGTTGCGATTGCATTGGCCTTGCTCGTGATCATTACAATGGTCAACTTGCGCGGGTTGCAGGAAGCCGGGACCTTTATGGCCGTTCCGGTCTATTTTTTCCTGGCGGCGTATTTTTCCATGCTGCTCTATGGATTTGTTCGCCTGGCCATTGAGGGACCTACACCGCTGGCAACGGTGGCGCCTCCGGCACTCCAACCATTAACTTTATTACTGATCCTGCACACATTCTCAACCGGCAGTACCGCACTGACCGGAGTTGAAGCCATCAGTAATGGCGTGCCGGCCTTCGAACCACCTCAGGCAAAGAATGCCGGCCGAACTCTAATGATCATGGCTGTATTAATGGGCTTGCTTTTTGCCGGCAGCATCGGGCTGACCCAATTCCTGGGAGTAGTGGCCGGTTCGCAAGAAACGATCCTGTCTGCTCTTGCAAGGCGCTTGTTTGGCAGCAACTTGCTTTATTACCTGATCCAGTTTGCCACATTGGGGATTCTGACTGTAGCCGCCAATACCAGTTTTGCCGGATTTCCACGCCTGGCAGCCATTCTTGCGCAGGATGGCTTTCCTGCCACGGCAGTTCAGCAGCCTGGGCGATCGATTGGCATTTACCAATGGCATACTCTTACTGGGATCCTTTACGGCGGTTTTGATCGTTCTATTTGGAGGCGATACACATGCGTTGATCCCGTTGTTTGCCATTGGCGCATTTCTGGCATTTACACTTTCCCAGGCAGGTATGGTGGTTCACTGGTGGAGAGAGCGCGGCAAGCAGTGGAGATTGAAATCAATCATCAATGGCATCGGTGCGCTGGCGACCCTGACTACATTGGTAGTGGTGATTATCAGCAAATTCATTGAAGGGGCATGGATCACCATTCTGCTCATCCCGCTGATTTTGGCTAGGGTTCCGCCAAATTACCAGCCACTACCGGCAGGTGCGAAGCCAACTCTCGTTGAAGGGCCTGCCGCCTTCGTTGAAACCAGTCGAGCCAACCCGCGTGGTGATCCCAATTTCCGGTATTCATCGAGGGATGGTCGATGCAGTCAATTTTGCCAGATCCATTTCCGATAATGTTACGGCTGTCTATGTGGAACTTGAACCAGGGGCCGGTGAAAAAGCTCGCGAGGAATGGGAATCCTGGTGGCCGGATGTGCCGATGGTAGTTGTGCCGTCCCCATATCGTTCAATCGTCTCGCCGCTGATGCAGTACCTGGAAGAAACGGATACTCAGCATAATGACGGCCATCTGGCAACGGTCGTACTGCCGGAGTTCATCCCCGGCCGTTGGTGGCAATCTTTGCTCCATAATCAGACCGCTTTTTTGATCAAGGCTGCTTTACTTTACCAGCGCCGAAAGGACGGGCGGGAAAGAGTTGTTATCGATGTTCCATTCCATCTTACATAGACTATAATCATTTCTTTCTGGTAGAGGAGAGCATTGATGAAAAGGCCTTTAGCAATATTTTTTTCTCTTCTGATAGTTTCTTCCCTGGGTGCGTGTAATTTGCCGAAAGGCGGGACCCCGGCGGGGACGAATTCGGATATCGTTGCCACGAATGTTGTCTTGACCTTTGCAGCCCTTACCCAGACGGTCCCTCAACAAACTCCGATCGCTTCCCCTTCCCCGACCACGGAACAGCCCACGAATACCGAGCCGGTAGCATTGTCCACCCCAACGGCGACCTTCACAGTAACCATTACACCGACAATCACGCTGACTTTGAAGCCTACAAATACCCCGATACCCAAGCCGGGCTCAATCGATGGCAGTATCTCAGGGTATCCATACGGCTCTTTGCCAAGCCTGTCAATCGTCGCTTTTGGGCAGGACCCGCCATACAATTACTCATATTTGATCACTTCTCCGGGCGATACTTCCTACTCAATGAGCAGCAATTATTTAATCCCTGGCAAGTTCCAGGTGGTGGCTTATGATTCGAGCAATCACAAAGGCGGATGCCCGGCTCTTATCACTGTGATAAGCGAACAGACAGTAACTTGCAATATCAGCGATTGGGGCGGGAGCTATCCTGCCAAGCCTGCCGGCGTGCCCAATCCGTAGAACTCTATCTATACCTTTCCAGGAATAATAGAGAAATAAAAATGAACAACAGGTGGTCTATTACCAGGCGGGCGTATTGCTACCCAGTGAATCCTGTAGATATGGCAGCCAGACAAGTGCCACAAGTTGAACCTGGATATCGGATTTGCTGGGCTTGACCACAATTGATTCAAGTGCTTCGGTGCTCGGGTCGATCTTTGCTTGCAAAGCCTGGGTTTCAGTATCAAATTCAGCCTGCACTGCGGCCAATTGCTGTTGAACGGCCGCAACGGTATCCCCAGCCCGTGAGACATCCTTGCTTTCATCGATGGCCCGCCCGACACCGCGAAATGCGGTCGAGGCTCGACTTATCGTGGAACTGCTGACTTTCCGTCCGGTGAAGGCACTCAATAGGGTACCCCCAAAAGAAAGCGCCGTTTGCAACTTGGCTTGCTTGGCCTGTTCTGCTTGCTTTTCAACTGCCTGTTGGGCCTTGCGCAGGCGTTCCTGAAGAACCGCAATTTTGCTGGAATATTTATCGCGCAGCTTTGCGACCATCTCGTCGCGCTGCTCACGTGCGGATTGCTGCAACCGGATACGGAATTCTTGCTCGCTTTCACCAGGTTGGGAGAATTCGTGCAAACTTGGACTGGCAAGCAGCTCAACTTTCTGGGTTCCGTAGAGCCAGTTGTTGAAATCCCAATTCCAGGCCAAATAGTTCTTACTCTGGGAGGCTGTAGATGGAAGTTCGCCAAACAAGGCGTTATTCTGAGGCGATTTTTCGAGATCTTTGGCAGGAATATTTATCTCATCGGCATCGTCCCACACAACCGGAATCGCATTGTCAGTTACTGCTGTAACAAAAACTTTGGATTCCGAGGTTTCAATTCTTGTTTTTGCGTCTGAGAAATTGATTTTTGCAGCGCCGAGGAGCCTTGGCATGTACAATAATTTATTTCCCGAGGAAGCGCTGCCTCGCAGCGGGATGTAAAAGGATGGGATATCGGGTGGCAATGAGGCCTGTTGCGTCGAATTTGCTGAAACTGGAGCTGAAGATAGTAATGGTCTTTGGAACAGAACTCACGGTTGTTCCAGATGAACCAGAAGCTTTCAGAGGATCCATAAGTGTTTTTATTTGATCACGAGTGAGCGGGCCACGCAAGTAAGAAAGCGCCCAACGCGATTGGAATATTTCCGGCTTGTCCTCATGGGTGTTATTCATCAAAAAGACGCGACTGCCCAACCTGGATAATATGCTTTCTATCTGTGCCCGATCGAACTGGGCGCCGGAACTGGCTGCGGCACTGTCCAGGCCATCCAACAAGCGGGCTTTATCTCTTTCGGTCTGCAAGCGGCCGATGAACCACGTTCCAGCATTACTAAGCGCTTTGTAATCCAGGTCAACCGGATTTTGGGTGGCAAGAACCATACCAACACCGAAAGCGCGCGCCTGTTTCAATAATGTAAGCATCGGCAATTTCGATGGAGGGTTGGCAGTTGGCGGCAGGAAACCAAAAATTTCATCCATGTAAACAATAGCACGCAAACTGGTGGTCCCTGACTCAACTCCGCATCCAACCCAGCACCTGGTTCATAAGTAGCGAGACAAAAAACATACGTTCAGGGTCACTTAAGTGGCTGATGGAGAAGATGGCAACGCGTGGTTTTCCAGCAGGTGTATAAAGGATTTGACTGATATCCAAAGGTGTGCCTTGCAACCAGGCATTGAACCCGGGTGATGCAAGTAAGTTATTCAATGCCAACACAAGGCCAAAACGATCTTTGGAAGGATAAAAAAATTCAAGGTCGAGCACACCGATTTTGCTCACCGGAGGTTTCTGCACCTGCTGGATCAGCGCTGCAAGGTCAAGATCCTGGCCCTGTCTCCAACTGGTGTCGAGAATTGTGGAGAGAAGGATATGCTCTCGGCTCTGAACCGGATCGGCCTCAATTCCAACCAGGCCAAGCAAGCTGGTAACAGTTGTGCCTATTCGATCGCGCAGGAGATCGTCATCTTCAATGATTGCTGGAGGAGGTGCAGCGAAAGATTTAAGAATGGAAATGGGGATACCAGCGTTACTGCCTGGCGTGTAGATGAGAACATCCGCGGCATCCCGCAGGCGTTGGATCCTGGCGCCATCCTGTCCCCAACTCGCCAGACCGTTTTTCCACATGGCTGCCTGCTGGTCGGCATAAACTTCAGGTGTTAATCCTTTCTGCTGGGCATCATCCAGGTTGATCCAGGGAAGGAAATCCTTACCTGCCAGGTTCGGGAAGGTAAGCAGCAGGTTGGTTAGATCACCTTTCGGGTCGATCAAAATGGATGGCACACCATCAATGGCAGCTTCCTCAATAAGCGAGATGCATAGACCGGTTTTGCCACTGCCGGTCATGCCGACACAGACTGCATGGGTGACCAGATCTTTAAAATCATAGAGTAATAATTCATCTTTAGTCTTGTTGATATCCATGTCAAAGACCCGCCCCAGATAAAAAGTACCCAATTTTTCAAAGTTTTCCATAATTCAATCCTCCTTTGCCTGGTATAACAAGAGCCTTGGCTTATTGTAATATAGAAGCACTTTTGACAACATGTTTATAAACATAAATTCGACCTGGAGAAATTAAAAAGGCAGTATGGTAGCTTAAATCTGATATCCCAACCCTTAAATAAAAAAGTAAATCTACAAACTGACAGCCAAATGCTTCAGCAAATTGTTATTGCCAGAACGGCATTCAACCCCGTATTTTTCATGGCTGTGTCCCGGGGTAGTGAAATGATTGAATTATTATTCTTTTCCAAATAATAAAAATAAAGAAGGCTAAGATTTCCGCGATAAATGTCAGACCTGCTGCCCAATCGAGGATGATCTAAATCGTCGGAAGTTTCCAATCAACCTGGCGGCGGTTGATGAAATCCTCCAGCTTGTTATAGTCTGAGACCGGGATTCTTGAGAATAATTTTGAGCCATTTTCGGAAGGAAATACATAACCGGTCGGGTCGGTCATGTTGTAATACCCAGCTTCAATATCGAATACGGAACCTTCGTGAACAAGTGGGAGGAACGAGCTCGATCCATAAATGGGGTCGTAATGATTGATGGTATTACTTGCCTGGGCCTGAAACACTTCATAATCGTTCATGGCAGGGATGATTTTATTGACCGGGAAAGTATTTCCCGCCTGAATTTCGGTATAAGTACTTAGGAGATTTTTAATTTCAAAATTCCGCCCTTCTACATCCATTGGGAGCAGGTAATATGCCCACAAGGCAACGAGCGATACCCCATTGAGCAGGATAAAAAAGAATAAATTCCGTTGGTTGGATCTATTCTTCCTCCAAAAATCGAAGACTTTGGCGCCGAGGATTGATAGAGGGAGGATAAAAGAAGCGGTAAAACGGGTGTTGGTCCGTAATGAATTGAAGATTGGCAATACCTTTAATTGTTCGAACAAAATCCCCCGGGCAGTTGAAAATTGAACAACGAGAACAATAAAAAATAGGAGACACACGCCCGTGATAATTTTTCTAAATAGGGAAGCCTTCTCCAGTTTCGGTTTATGTGAGAATACCATCCAGGCCCCATAAACGAGTAAAAAAGATAATGCCGGAGAGATGGATGTATCCAGTTCCCAAAACCCATAAGGCGACCCAATCCATTTGGCGAGCCGAACAACGAAAACCATGCTGCTCTTACCGATTAGCCGCAGTAAGGGAAGTGTAGTCATTACGCCCACCAGCTGGAAAATAAGCCCCCCCAAACTTGAATACCAGGAAACAAAATAATGATCGCTCACACCGCGGGAATGTTTGCATGAGAGTCGTGATTGCGTAGAGCTTGGATCCGCATAGAAGCAAAGTTAATATGGTTCCCCAGATCAAGACCAACAAAATCTTCTTCCACGAGAACAGAGAAGGTTTTAGGAAATAAATGATTGGGAGGGTCACCAGAGTAGTGAATAAGCACATTACGCCGATGTAAACTCCTCCAGAATTAATAAGGATTGCACCCGTAATGGAAATTAAGGCGCCTGCCAGCCAGGCAGGCAATTTAGGATTGAACAGTGCAAAAATGGGGATTACGATCAAAGGGAATGTGATTTTATCTACATGCCCAACAACCACGCGTTCGATGAAAAAACCGCTGGCAACAAAGAAATTCGCTCCCAGGATCGCTGATAAGTAATTGAAATCCAGCATGTCCCGCATGAAAAGAAACGTGACTACAAATCCGATCGCGAGATAAATGGCAGTAGTTGCCAGGACAGCGACCAATGGATTGGCAAACCAGGTAATCAGTTGGGGCAACGAAAACTGCATTTGGAGAGGGTTGGGGTAAGCCGGTAATCCGCCTCCAAAACTGGGGGTATACCATTCGATGCCAAACCCGTTCACTTTGTAAAACAGATGGGAATCAATCAGCCGTGGAATAAAAAGTTTGTAATCATTGCCAACGATTGGATAAGTAGCAGTCGAATAGCGAATAATGAATACGGAGATTACCAGGATATTCAAAAAAATGAATATTGCAGGCAGAATGCGTTGTTTCACTCAGTATCGCCTCGAAAATCGAAGATCCCGTCTGAAATATTCCACTTGCGTTTACAGGCGGGACAATGGATTTCCTGACTTGTGATGCTCAACGGTGAAAATTGGCATTCGGGACACTTGAAATACGATGCAAGATCTTTACGTACCGGTGAAAGAATATTCTTTCCATTTACTCGGAGGCGCAGAAAAACACTGGGAGAGAATTGCCCCAAGACCCCGGTCCATTGAAATATTAAATCTAGACCCGCCAGAAGAGTTGGGGGAATGGTTCGCTTGAGCAGACCGATCCGGAAGTGAGAGACTGTCAGTGTCCTTTCGATGTGAAAACCCAGGCTTGCCAGCACCTTGCGTAGTGTCCGCGGATGAAAGTCAAAGTTCAAGGGTGCAAATTCGACCGATTCCGGCGAGAACGGGTTCCAGGTCTGGAGATGCAGCAGGTAACGCAGAATTGATTTAAGATTACGTTTATTGGCGAATTCCAGTATAAAACATGCACCCGGCTGCATAACAGCGCGTACCTGGCCAAGCGCAGCAGGCGCGTCCGCCATATGGTGTAGGACTCGGATCATGGTGGCAGCGTCGAATAATCCATCTACAAAAGGGAGCCGATAAATGTCTGCTGCAACATAGATGAATCGCTCAGAATTTCCCAGGAGCTCCTGGGCTTGTTTCAATTGGGTACGGGAATAATCCAACAGCACAACGCGTTCGAAACCGTTGTAACGCATTGTGTTACGGCCTGCGCCGGCGCCCAATTCAAGCAATAACTGTCCCTTTCTGGGCAGCAGGCGCCTGAGGGCAATCGCTTCACAGCGATCCTCATATTCACGCCCACCTTTTTCCCAGAAGCGAGTCTGGTAATCAGAACCTTCATAATCACAAACTGGCGGCCGGTCTTGATCTGGCATCTTATCTTCCATTGCCGGCAAAGATGATTTGTTTCATGTTCCTCCGCAAAATTTGGACGACAGCCGCCTTAATATACCAGAAAAACACAAAGGCAGGACATGCCTGTGTGGCATTTGTCCTGCCGGAAAAACTCGTGGTTGGCGGAGCGGGTGGTGGGGAACTGGTAAATTATTCTGAAGGTTGATCAGTTAGATTTTTCTTATTTCCCAAGGCTTCGGCAATATCGCGTGCAAAGCTTTCAACGTCGATGGGTTTCGAAATATAGCCATCAAACCCAAATTCAAGGGTGCGTTTCCGATCTCCTGGGAGAGTGTGGGCAGTAAGGGCCAGTAAAGGGATGTGGGATGTTTTTGGATCCCCTTTAAGTTCGCGGCCGGCAGTCCAGCCATCAATTCCGGGCAAGGAGAGATCCATCAGGATCAAGTCTGGCAGCTCCTGGCGGGCCAATTCAAGCCCTTTGTGCCCATCACGTCCGACCAGCACTGCATAACCAGCCCGTTCCAGCAAGAATCGTACCAATCCAGAGTTGTCCTCATCATCTTCAACAACCAGTACTCGACTCTTCATGATTATCTCTCCTGCAATAGACTATACACAAACTATGCCGTTCAGTCAAATACGACTTCATTACAGGTTTGTGGTATATTGGATTTGATGCGAATCCTGTTTGTCGCGGATGGGCGTTCGCCCACTGCGCTTAATTGGTTACGATATTGGGTGGAGAAAGGTCATATTGTCCATCTGGTTTCAACTTATCCCTGCGAGCCTCCAAACGGACTGGCCTCCTTGCAAGTCATACCGGTGGCTTTCAGCAGTCTCGCGGCGGGACAAGTCAGGAACACCGCCGAGGCGCGGCACAGATCCGGCCTGGCAGGCAGCCTGCGGGGTATTTTACGAATGCTGCGATATTATCTTGGGCCTCTCAGTTTATTGTTCTACCGCAGACGTTTTGATCATATCGTGACAGAACTCCAGCCAGAGCTGGTGCATGCTCTCCGGATCCCCTTTGAGGGAATGCTGGCATCCACTACCCCGGTTGGAATCCCGCTGGTGATTTCCACGTGGGGGAATGACCTGACCTTGCATGCGCACGGCTCGTTTCTAATGGCACATTTGACCCGTAATGTACTACATCGGGCGGATGGCCTGATAACCGACACGCAGAGAGATGTGGTTCTGGGAAAAGACTGGGGTTTTGCTGTCACAAAGTCAACCCTAGTTGTGCCAGGGTCGGGTGGGATACGTGTGAATGAGATCCCGGCAATTTCAGCGGCGGAAAAATTGCCAGAAGAGTTGCCGGCGGAACCGATCATCGTCAATCCACGTGGACAGCGTCCCGGCAGTCTGCGGCAGGATATTTTCTTTCAAGCCATCCCGCTGGTGCTGGAAAAAATTCCCGGGGCGATCTTCGTTTGCCCTTCCCTGGTTGGGGATAGCGATGCAGAACATTGGGTTAGCAGGTTGGGTATCCGTAACAATACAAAATTGTGGCCGCGCTTGAACCAGGCACAATTATGGTCTTTATTCCAGAAGTCTCAGATTTTTGTTTCTCCAAGCATTCATGATGGAACCCCCAACTCATTATTGGAGTCAATGGCCTATGGCTGTTTTCCAGTTGTCGGAAATATCGATTCGATGCGTGAATGGGTGCAGACAGGGGTCAATGGCTTATTTAGTGGAGGCAGCGGATGCGCATTCGATCGCAAATGCCATTATGCAGGCAATAAACCAGCCCGCCCTGCGAAAGGAGGCTGCAAAATTCAATGCAAGGCTGATCGCGGAACGGGCCGCTTACGCCCCAAATATGGCACGCGTTGAAATATTTTATAATAGCTTACTACCAAAAACGTAATTGGCGGATCTATTTTCTGCTATTATTATGGCTGGGGCGCACGCAGAGTTTCCAGCCGATCCTGCAATTCAATCCGCCGGGTGTTTGCGGCTTGCCGGACATCGGCAGCAAAAGTCTGGGCCCGATTTCCAATTTGTGTGCGCAATTCCTCGCCGGAGGCGGGAGCAAATAACAAAGCCGCTAATGCACCCACCAAACCACCGATCGTCGCACCAATGATGAAACTAACAGCCCTTCGCATATATGCCTCCTGTGATTAACGGTGATTATTTTCTATATTATAGAGCAAAACCAGGTGTGTTGCTAGATTGCCATAGTACTGGTTTTGTGGAATAATAATTCTAGCCGCGCGTATCGTGATGAACGCGACGGATAAGCTTGAACGCAAGAATCAAACCTGATAGCCATAGGATAGTTTCGAAATATATTTTTCATATCCCTGGCCCCTACCCAATGGAGGGTACCATGTCAACAATAGCTCCTTTTACCAACCCAACAGCAGTTCCCCGAAAAAAAACCATTCAGAACCTTCGTCAGAAGAAGGATCGTGGCGAACCAATCAGCATGCTGACCGGTTACGATTATCCCACCGCTCTGGCGCTGGACCGGGCTGGGATCGATGCGATCCTGGTCGGGGATTCGCTTGGAATGGTTGTGTTGGGTTATGAAAATACTTTATCTGTCACAATGGAAGAAATGCTCCATCATTGTCGCGCAGTCGCGCGCGGAGCCAGGTCGGCGTTACTGATTGGGGATATGCCGTTCATGTCTTACCAGGTCTCGGTGGAGGAGGCGGTTCGAAATGCCGGGCGGTTTTTGAAGGAAGGAGGCATGGATGCGGTCAAGCTTGAGGGTGGAAGCGAGCGTGCCAATAGCGTGCGTGCCATAATCCAGGCGGGAATCCCTGTAATGGGGCATCTGGGCCTAACTCCGCAATCTGTACATGATGTTGGGCGGTTTTCATCCCCAGGGGCGTACTACCGATACTGCCAGGCTCATCCTGGAGGATGCGCTTGCTTTGGAAGAAGCTGGCTGTTTCAGCCTTGTGTTGGAATCGATCCCGACTCGCCTTGGCGGAATTGATCTCAAAACGCGTCTCTATCCCGACCATCGGGATCGGAGCCGGAGCAGGCTGTGATGGCCAGGTGTTGGTAGTGCATGATATGCTGGGATTTTTTGATCGCTTTACACCTAAATTCGTCAAGAAGTACGCTGATCTGCAAGGTGAAATGGGGCGAGTTTTTGGGGAGTTTATCTCTGATGTGACGGAGCGGCGTTTTCCAACGCAAGAGAACTCGGTGGAGATGCCCGATAAGGAATGGGAGTTGTTATTGGGGAAGTTGGCAGAAGACAACAATAAATAAATGGATAAAAGCATCTTAATCGTTGGCACTGGTGCACTTGCCACACTTTTTGCTGCCCGGCTTTCAGCGGCTGGCGTCAAGGTAACGATGCTTGGCACCTGGCGGGAAGGTCTGACGGCTTTGCAAAAAGATGGGGCACGATTGGATGACTGGGGAGGTCAGCCCGTACAGGCGACGAATGACCCTATGGATTGCCAGGGAGCGAAATTTGCCCTGGTGCTGGTCAAATCCTGGCAGACGGAACGCGCAGCCGGCCAATTAGCGCAATGTCTATCGGAAGGGGGGCTGGCCGTGACTTTCCAAAACGGCCTGGGAAATGACCTGATTCTCTCCAGGACGCTCGGAAACCAGCGCGTTTCACGAGGAGTGGTTACTCTCGGCGCAACTTTACTTGGACCGGGTTCTTGTCCATACGGGTGGTGAGGGAGTCGTGACGCTGGAGGCCCACCCAGAACTCGATAGAGTTTGTGAGATGCTGCGCGTAGCCAATTTTGAACCTCACGTTGTTGAAGATGCCCAGGCGGTGGTTTGGAGCAAATTGATCGTCAATGCAGCCATCAATCCTATAACAACGCTTCTGCGGGTTAAGAATGGAGAAATCCTTACCAATCCGCCGGCACGAGAATTGATGAGAGAAATTGTGAAAGAGGCTGCCACGGTGGCAAAGACGCTTGGCATAGATTTACCATTCTTGGATATGATGCGAGCCGTTGAACAGGTCGCCGAACGCACCGCTGGAAATGTGTCTTCCATGCTCCAGGACGTACTGCGCGGCGCGCCGACCGAAGTGGATGCGATCAATGGCGCAGTCACTAAAGCAGGGGAATTGAAGGGGATACCAACACCAGTCAACCGGGTGGTATGGTTGCTTGTAAGGGCCATTCCGGCGCGCGGTAAGTTATAATTTGATTCACATGTTGGAGGTGTGAATGCGCAAACTGGTATTGGTGCTGGCAATTCTAATTTTGATGCTAATACCCAACTCGATCCGGGCTCAGGATGAATTGCATCTCAGCTTGGTGAGCGTTGATATCTGGCCGGAATATGATCAGCCGGCAGTCTTGATGATTTACCGGATCACATTGGCTCCTGAAACGAGCTTGCCAGCAAGCCTTTCCTTGCGGATCCCATCCGATGCACAAATAAATGCAGTTGCAGTTGTTGATCCGATCAAAGGCCTGATCAATACCCCCTATGATAATTCAATCCAGGGGCAATGGTCCGTACTCAAGATTCCGACCAACTCACTGCAGGTGCAAGTGGAGTACTATACTCCACTCGTCAAAGACGGTATCACCCGGCATGTCGTTTTCGAATGGCCAGGTGATTACGTGCTGGACACATTGGAGGCAAATTTCCTCCGGCCGCTTGGAGCAGAGAGCGTATCCATTAGCCTGCCTCCTATCGATACTAGCCCCGGACAGGATGGATTGACAAATTTTCTTGTCAGGGCAGTTAATCTTGCAGCGGACCAGTCATTTACCTTAAAAATCGATTATCAGCGTAATACGGATGCCCTGAGTATCTCAAGCTTGCCAGTGCAAGCTGTGACCACGCCTGGGCCGGATACTCCGGGACATGTCTCGATGACCGGCATATTGCCCCTGATATTGGCAGGGATTGGGATGTTGTTGATCGTGGCAGGAATTATCGGATTTGTCGTCTGGCAGCGCGGTGCTCAGGGTTTCCAACTCGCCAGAGTACGCGTAGCGAAGCGTGAAGAAAATGAAGACGAATTCATCTATTGTCACCAGTGTGGAAAACGGGCCCAACCTGGGGATATATTCTGTCGGACATGCGGTACGCGCTTAAAAAAAGGATCCGAGGATTAGCTACAATTCTCACCAGAGTTTAAGCTATCTATGTGAGAATGCAAGCAGAATAATTCCCGGAGATAATCCATGCAATTGTCCGCCCATATAAGTCTATATAGCTGCGTTAAATTTTTCGTGGGTGGTATATTAAATTCTGGCAGCGGTTGTTTAACTGATTTTCTCTTCCACAAAAGCAATTGGTGAATACCTCATGAATGTGGACCAGTTACCTGCCAGGAATACCAGTTTGGTGAGACAAAATCTGCGGATTTCAGGGGCGGTCGTAGGCAGCACCATACAATTCAACCCGGATACTCACTCATTATTTATCTCTCGACATTGCCAACGTGCCAGGCAACAATGGCGCCATTGCAACCCAGGGTGGATTGGCCAAGGTATAAGGAGAAGATATGGAACAGAACACAATTAATCCTCCAGCGGTAAAACGACGTGGCGCCCCACTGTGGGTCCAGCTGCTTGTGTGGGCCGGGCTGTTGGCTTTGTTGGTCATTCTTGGCCTGGGACTATTCCGGGCGCAGCATCCTATTCTTAAAGTTGGTTCGAAGGTGCCTGATTTTACTTTGAAGCTGTTCGACGGGTATCAATACCAACAAGCAAGCCAAGTCAGCCTGTCTTCTTTACGGGGAAAAATCGTAGTAGTCAATTTTTGGGCATCGTGGTGCGTTACCTGCGCAGATGAGGCGCCTGCCATGGAAGCCGCCTGGCAATACTATCAACCGGACGGCAAGGTGGTTTTCCTGGGAGTTGACTACACAGACGTGGATTCGAAGGCGCTCGAATTCCTGTCAAGATTTACGATCACCTATCCGAATGGACCGGATCTGGGAACACGAATTACGCCCATATTTTAATAAAAATATTGCCATGCCTGAAACCTATATAATGGATCAGGAAGGGATCCTTCGGCAGGAGCAGATTGGACCATTCCAATCGGTGGCTGAGATTCGCTCTGCCATTGATCCACTTCTATCCGGAAAATAAAGAATGGAATTAGGCGGCATTCTTTTGCTCTTGTTAGTGGTTGCCAGCATATTCCTGTTCGTGTTACAACCATTTTCCGGGCATTGGCGCATGAAAACACAGAGCTCTCATGAATTTTCGTTATTATTGGCCGAGCGCGAGCGGGCTTTGAATGCATTGAAGGAATTGGATTTTGATTATGGCCTTGGGAAGATCCCGCAGGATGAATACGCTGTTCAGCGCGCCAACCTCCTCCGAAAAGGAGCAGATGTATTGCGCCGTCTGGATGAAATTCAAAGTCCAGGACCCTTGCAAATCAAAGAGCCTGAGAAAGAAACAGTCGCTGAAAGCCATTCCGGCTTATTATCGGATGAGGATATTGAAGAGTTAATTGCCAAACGGCGTGACGAGCGCCGGCAGAAAACTGCTGGTTTTTGCCCGAAGTGTGGAAAACCAATTCTAAAGTCTGACCAGTTTTGTCCAACTTGTGGTTTGAGGCTATATTCGAAGTAATCTTCAATCCTTACGGCAAGGAATTATCCATGAAAGTTCGCATTATAGCTCTCATCATAATTACCTCAATATCACTGGCTGCTTGTTCCCTATCCGAGGATATCACTCCACCACCTGGTAATCAGTCTCCAACTTCCGGAGCAACTCAGGCAGCAGCTGTTCAGAAAGTTGATCCTACTTTGCCTGCATCACCCGCGATAGCTGTCACAGGCCCAACTTCTGCTGGTACGCAATCTCCCATTCCGCTCGCTACAACAATTACGACACCCGGTTTTTCTTTGGGCGATATCGATGGCAGCCTGACCAATGGCTCCGGGGGCGCCATCCCGGACGGACAGAAAGTAACATTAATAGGGTTTGATAAAGACCAGTCAGGAAATTACCAGAAAGCAATTGAATTGGAGGCACCGGTTAACACGGATGGCTCATATATCTTCAAAGGTGTCGATACTCGTCTTGATCGTGCTTTTCTGATTGTCACGAGTTGGGGAGGCGTGGAATATCAATCCGATCCAGTAATTGTCTCGGCTTCGACAGCGAAAATCACTGTTCCCATCATAGTTTACGAAAAGACAGATGATCTTAATACACTCACGTTGAACCAGGTCCACTTAATATTTGATCTGTCCTCCCAAAATGTTGTCAAGGTGACCGAATTATTTATTATCACCAACCCGGGGAAGCAGGTAGTATACGTTCCCAGTGATGGGAAAACCATCCCTTTCTTTCATACACCCGGGGATGCCAGCAATCTGCAATTTCAACTTTCTCAAGGTAGTGCGCCATTATTGAATGCCACAGGCGGATTTGCGCTTCTGCCAGGCGCTGAGAAGCAATACGGATTCATTGCAAGCTACAGCATGTCGTATGGCAAGAGCCTGAAATTTGACCAACCGTTTTCGATGCCAGTTTCATCCTTGACCGTTTTTGTTCCGCAGGGAGTGCGGTTGCGGGGGGAACAGCTTTCGGATGCCGGTCCGCAAACCATCCAAAGCCAGACCTATGAGATGTATCAGACAAACAATCTGGTTTCGGGAAGTTCACTTTCACTGACGTTATCCGGAAAACCGGGGCCGTCGACCGGTTCCAAGCTCGACAGACAGACCCTGGTCCTGATAGGAATCGGCGTGGTTGGTATACTTCTGATCAGTTTGGGGATTTTCTTATTTCTGCGCGATCGCAAACGGCTTAATAAAGAAATCGAAATTGCTGAAGCGCCTGTCGAAGTCGATGCACTCGGCGAAGACCGTGACAATATTATGGATGCAGTGATTGCTCTGGATGACCAATTTAAAGCTGGTGAAATACCCAGGGAAGCGTACGAGAAGCGGCGTATGGAACTAAAAGAGCGCTTGAAAGGAGTGATCTAATTCTTACTATAAACGCTGAATATGACAACCTCAACCAATTGATATTGGATAATTCATTGGTTTCCTGTCCAGTGCGATATGACAATGAACCCAAATTTAACCCAATGTTATCTACTCAAGCGAAGGTTAAAATATTAGGTATTATCAGTTCATTTTGTAATTAATTGGTAGACACAATCCAGCATTAATTCGCTATAATGGAGGAGGAGACTTTTACTGAGGATATGGGGAAACACTTGCGGTCTGGCTGGGTAGCGGTTGCTCTTTTTCTTATTTCGGCCTCGACGATAGTATTTGGAATCCGAGGCGTGTCTGCCGCGGGGAAACAACCCTCCGGCCCAGATCGATTCGCGGTTATCCTGCAGAATTACACTTCCTTTGAATGGTGGTTGACAAGTTATGGGGATAACAAAATTGACTGTTCCATCGTTATTGATCATGATGGCCTGCCTACGGGCGGTGAGATATTCGATACCTGTGGACAGGATATTTACAACCAATGGATTTTGACCGCTCCTTGTTCATCGAAAGGTGAATGCGATGGATTTTATTTACAGCTCGCAAAGGCAGAACCAGCGCAACGTAAAGTCGCTGTCAAGCAGCCTCCCCCTGAAGTCTGGGTGACATTGGAAGGATGTGAGCCGTATAAGTCAACTTTCCGATGTGATGCGTTGCCGACATTGGTGCTGACCGGCGAAGAGCCGCTGGATGGAGAACACATCACAGGCCTGGAGGGCGATGCAGATGGTAAACCTTTTACCTGTGATGCGGTTTGCCGGGTGGATCTGGTGGTTACAAATGACAGCGGTTTGAACCTGGAATTCTGGGCCAACTCAAGTTATGGCGATAGTAGTGATATCTTCCAAGCGCGTGTACGGGTAGCAAGATCCGCAGATCCATCTGACCAATACTTGTATGTGGATGTTTTGAGTACCCAGTGGCGTGGAGATACTCTGGCAGGTTGTTCCCAGATCTGGAATAAATTTCCCACTGTTGGCGGTGAACCCGAATGGTTGACTACCCCACAGCGACCTGAAGACCTGGCAACCAGCGTCTCTTACGAATATTTAGCGGCCAACTTAATTAAATATGGCGTGGCAGATGCATCTTCTTGTAGTGATGGAGGCCTGCAAGCGAACGGGCTCGCCAGTGTTTGTGGGCTTGAATCTTCACGCCCGGCCGTCAATGATTGGCAGAACCAATTTGACGATCTGATTTTTTCGGCTGCCCAGCAGACTGGTGTCCCGGCTCCATTACTTAAAAGGATTTTTGCTCGTGAAAGCCAGTTTTGGCCGGGGCATGCAGACGATCACCCAGAAGCCGGCCTGGGTCAAATGACCGATGGCGGCGCCGATACAGTTTTTACCTGGAATCCATCGTTTTATGAACAATTCTGCCCTTCGGTTTTAGATCAATCAGTTTGTAAAACGAAGATATATCCTTTGCCTGAAGCTGGATGGGAGGGGATTGGGTTGGCGGAGACAGAGCGTTCCATTTTAAGGAACGCACTCGTCAATAGTGTGGATGCAATTTGCCCGGAATGCAGCATGGGGATTGATCTGACCAAAGCCGATTCCAGCGTGGCTGTCTTTGCCCAGACGATGGTTGCAAGTTGCATGCAGGCGGGAAAAGTGCTTGATATGAACTATAACAGTGCACCAAGCGACGTTGCCACTTTTGAAGACCTTTGGCGTTTTACCTTGGTGGACTATAATGCCGGACCTGGCTGCCTGGGACTTGCAGTGGACCTAACAAATACCAATGGCGAGCCTTTGGACTGGGAACACCTGTCTTCCCACCTGACTCCTGCCTGCCAGGGGGCACTCAATTACGTTAATGAAATCAGCCGTTCGAGCCCGTAACAAAACTTTCTTGTGCATCCCAATTGTAGGGGGATTCCAAATCCAGGTAGCTCAATTGCCTGGATTGATTACAGGTTGGAACAATCCAGAAGAGTTTACCGTCTTTGATTAAATCTTTGGAGAAAGAGGAGATTATGATACTTAGAATTCTGTTGTTTATTGCCATGGTGGGCATGGTTGTGCCTACAACCGGTTGCGGTAACACTCAATCGGCTAAAATCAAAATTACTAAGGTTGAAAACGGAAAGACAATTGAAGTGAAGGTGGGTGGAGAAATCGTAGTTGAATTGGATGGTAACCCATCCACGGGCTATACCTGGGAAACCAAGGATTTAGATGCCAGCCTACTGCAACAAGTGGGTGAGATAGCCTTCAAGAGCAGCAATCCGGGGATGATCGGTGCAGGCGGAAAACTGACCCTGACTTTTAAGCCTTAAAAACCGGGAAGACGACATTGACATTGATTTATCATCGTCCTTGGGAGACGAATGTAGCGCCACAGAGCACTTTAATGGTCATATTAGCCATCAAATGAATTTGGACATAGTAGGGCATAGATAAATAATAAGCCTGGGGGAAACGAACAAAATCCAAGCAATCGTGCCTCAGCAGTTCCTCAACACCACAGGCGATTTCCTGCTGAATTGTTGAACCTATCAAATGGCTATCAGTCGTCTATCAAACCGACTGACTGGTCTGTTTTGGTGTATAATACGGACAAGTATGATAAACTTTGACGAGTCTCGTTGTAATGGAATACCGGCTTACCCGATATTTCTCGGAAACCGATGGTTGGGGGAAAAATCAATAACTTTCGAAAACTTTGACCTGACAGCATTTGTTTGCCGGTCAGCTTGATAGCAAGTCAAGAAGCACCTGTTCCTGGATAAATCTGAAACCAGTTCGGAACAGAATATTTTTGTATTGAAATTGGAGGTTCAATGAAGATTTTTTTGATCTACCCGGAGTTCCCTGATACTTTTTGGAGTTTTAAACATGCATTGAAGTTCATTCATAAGAAGGCCTCCACTCAGCCATTGGGTTTGCTGACCGTGGCGGCAATGTTGCCCACGGAATGGGAAAAGCGCCTGGTGGATCTAAATGTACGTACGCTTAAGGATCAAGATCTGGCATGGGCAGATTATGCTTTTGTCAGCGCCATGGTAGTTCAGAGGAAATCAACTTATGATGTAATCGCTCGTTGCAAGGCCGCCGGGCTGAAAGTGGTAGCCGGCGGACCGCTATTTACTGCAGAATCTGAACAATTTCCGGATGTGGACCATTTTGTTCTGAACGAGGCAGAGATGACCCTCGCACCGTTTTTGCATGATCTTGAAGAGGGGCACCCTCAGCATATTTATACCTCCGAAGAATTTCCTGATATCCAAAAAACCCCCGCACCCTTATGGGAATTGGTGGATCGAAAACACTATGCCACGATGTCGATCCAGTATTCGCGTGGCTGTCCGTTTGATTGCGAGTTTTGCAATATTACGTCACTCTTCGGACATTTGCCGCGAGTAAAGACTTCCGCGCAGATCATCCGGGAATTGGATGGGTTGTACCAACTTGGCTGGCGGGAACCGGTTTTTTTCGTGGACGACAACCTGATTGGCAATAAAAAACATCTCAAGGAGGATCTACTGCCAGCCCTAATCGAGTGGCGTAAAGGCAAGAAAGGTATGCCGTTCAATACTGAAATCTCCATCAATATTGCCGACGATGAACCATTGATGAATATGATGACGCAGGCTGGTTTCGACACGGTCTTTATTGGCGTGGAAACACCGGACGATGACAGCCTGGCCGAATGCAACAAGAAACAGAATTTGCATCGTGACCTGGTGGCGGATGTGAAACGGATCCAGCGAGCCGGGCTGCAGGTACAAGGAGGATTCATTATCGGCTTCGACAATGATTCAGTCTCAACATTCCAACGGCAGATTGATTTCATCCAGAAAAGTGGTATTGTGACGGCCATGGTAGGTCTCTTGCAGGCACCCGTGGGAACCCGGCTGTATAAACGCATGGAGCAGGATGGACGGTTGGTAGGTTCATTCTCTGGTGATAACGTCGATGGTGCAACGAATATCATTCCCAAAGTGATGCAAATAGATGTGCTGCAGAAGGGTTACCGGTCGGTAGTGAAGACGCTTTATTCTCCGAAGAATTATTATGCGAGGGTCAAAACCTTCCTTCAGGAGTACAAAGCCCCCAAGATCAAAATCCCTTTGAGCGGAGAATATATTCAAGCCTTTTTCCGTTCCATTCTTCGTTTGGGGATTATCGGAAGGGAGCGTGTCCAATATTGGAAACTAATCTTCTGGACGCTTTTCCGCCGGCCTGAGCTGTTTGCCCTGGCGATCACGTTTGCCATTTACGGATATCACTTCCGCCAGGTTATGGATCTGCATTTGTTGTAATCGGGGAAGTGGGGGCGGCAATGAGCAAGAATTTAATGTTTGGATTTTAAAATGGCTTCCGGAGCAAGGATTTTGCTCCGGAAGCCAAATAATTTGCTATACTAGTGGTGGTTTATAGAGAAGAGGAAATAACTGGTTTCTTTTAAGATGTGGTTGTCAACCGCGGGGGAAACTTGCGAATATTTACGGAGCTGAAGACTGCGCGTGATGGTTGGGGATTGATGAAAGCGCAGTCGTAGTAAAATAAGCTAGTTTATCTACACATTCATACTACTTAGGGAGTACCCATGTCTGACACTTTTGATGTCGTTGTAATTGGCGCGGGACCTGCGGGCTACGTGGCCGCCATCCGAGCTGCCCAACTTGGACAAAAAACTGCCATCGTTGACAAACAATGGCTGGGGGGAGTATGTCTAAATGTTGGCTGCATACCATCCAAATCACTGCTTAAGAATGCGGAAGTGGCTCACACATTACGGGAACGCGGCAAGGAATTCGGTTTCTCGTTCGACAACCTCGTGCTGGATTATTCGGTGGCGGTCAAACGCTCGCGCCAGGTTTCCGACCGATTAACTAAAGGCGTTGGCTTCTTGATGAGGAAGAATAATATTTCGGTACAGATGGGTGTTGCCAAACTGATTGCGAAAGACACGGTTGCGGTGACGGATAAAAACGGGCAGGTAATGGAACTGAAAGCGAAAAATATTATCATGGCGACTGGCGCCAGCGCAACTGTCCCGCCGGCCTGGAAAATGGACGGGCAGAAGGTGGTCACCTACCTGGAAGCCATCCTGCAGGAAAAATTGCCCAAGTCGGTTGTCATCATCGGTGCCGGCGCGATCGGGATGGAGTTTGCCACGGTATGGAACGGCTATGGCGTGGAAGTGACGGTGGTGGAGATGTTGCCACACGTGCTGCCGCTGGAGGACGAAGAGGCTGCTTCTGAAGTGGCCAGGGCATTCAATAAGCGTGGCATTAAACTGCTGGCTGGGCACAAGGTCGAGTTGGTCGATACTACTACGACCGGAGTAAAGGTCACTGTATCAGCAGCCGGGGAGACGAAGGTTCTGGAAGCCGAACAAGCCCTGCTGGCGATTGGCTTCCGCCCCAATTCGAAGGGACTTGGGCTGGAAGAAGTTGGCGTAAAGATTTCAGAGCGTGGTTTTATCGAGATCGACGAGAATATGTCAACCAGCATTCCGGGTATTTGGGCAATCGGCGATGTGACCGGCAAACTGATGCTGGCACACGTCGGCACGGCGCAGGGAATTGTTTGCGCAGAGCACATTGGCGGAGCTGAAACCGTCAAACTCAATTATGAAATGATGCCGCGTGCAACTTATTGCCAACCGCAGGTGGCTTCCTTCGGGATGACCGAGGCGCAAGCCAAGGAACGCGGTTATACCATCAAGGTGGGGCGTTTCCCCTTCCAGGCTAATGGCAAAGCCCTGGGGCTGGCAGATTACGCCGGTTGGGTCAAACTGATTGTTGACGAAAAATATGGAGAAATACTTGGCGCCACCCTGGTCGGGCCGGAAGTAACCGAGCTGCTACCTGAGCTGACCCTGGCCCAAATGATGGAATTGACCCCGGCTGAGATCGGACGCAATGTGCATGCCCACCCGACCCTGACGGAGACGTTGATGGAAGCAGCACATGTAGCCGAAGGGATGGGAATACACGTTTAGCGTGTAGCCATTAACTGCATGCAACTAGCTTCTCGGTGAACCAAAATCAATCCTGCGTTACGGAAACGCGGGATTGATTTTTTTGTCCATAAACAATTGAAGTGGTATTGTCGGGAGATTACCGAGGCCAATTATTTTTTGAATCACTCCGTAAACTCATGGGGGATTGGCGACAGTTTTGCAGACCGGATAAAATCACAAATAATTAGAGGATAAGTATGTACGATGTAATTGTTATCGGTGCGCGGGCAGCGGGTGCTCCGACAGCGATGCTTTTGGCCCAAAAGGGGTATAAAGTCCTTCTGGTTGACCGGGTTCATTTCCCGAGCGCCAGCCCGTTAGCCAACCTGATTCAATTAAAGGGCTGTGCAGCGTTAAATCGCTGGGGTTTGCTGGAGCGGGTGCTGGACTCGAACTGCCCGCCTGTCTCAAAGGCCATTTTACAGATGGCTCATTATTCCTTGCAGGGAGAATATCTGCCATTGGATGGCATCGGGGCGACAGTCTGCCCCAGGCGGTCCATCCTGGACAAGATCCTGGTCGAAGCGGCAGCGGAGGCGGGAGCAGAAATACGAGAAGACCTGGTGGTCGAAGGGGTGCTCACGAACAATGGGCAAGTGACAGGTGTCAGCGGCCGGCTGAAATCCATTCAGGGAGCCAGGGAGATCAGGGTGGAAGAGAATGCTAAACTGGTTGTCGGAGCAGACGGTAAACACTCGTTAATCGCCAAATCTGTTCAATCGCCAGAGTATCAGGTCAAGCCAATACTCGCCTGTGTTTTTTACACTTATTGGGAAGGATTTGGGCGTACAAATGGCGAGTTACACTATCTCAACAGGGAAGCAATGGGATTGTGGCCTACGAATAGTGGGCTGATCAATATCTTCGCTGCCTATCCGGTTGATGAATTTCAAGCCATCCGGGGAAATATCGAAGCTCGTTTCTGGAAGACTGCCGAAAGCGTACCGGGGATGGCTGAACGGTTGAGAAACGGGAGACGAGTTCGAACGGTTCTACGGAACGGCTGATTTGCCAGCCTTCTACCGGCGCCCATATGGTCCGGGCTGGGCACTAGTTGGGGATGCCGGAATGACCCTGGATCCTTTTACGGGTCAAGGGATCGGGAACGCGTTCCGGGACGTAGAGCGGCTGGTGGATGCAGTCGATGACGGATTCTCCGGGCGCTCAACGTTCGAAGATGCCCTGGCTATATATGAACACGAGCGGAACGAAGAAACACTCCCGATGTACGAATTTACAGAAAGGCTGGCCACTTTCAGCCCACTCTCCGATGAGCAGAGGCTGTTGTTGGCAGCCTTGGTGCATAAGTCGGAAGGCATCCGGCGGTTACTGGGGGCTCTCAGTGGATCGATTTCCCTAAACGAATTCTTCTCGCCCTCCAGCTTGTTACACATTGTGGGGATGGGAGGCATGCTATCCATATTTTCAAGCAGATTGAAGCAAAAGGATCTATTTCAGAACAGTAATTATGGGGGATATATTAGTTGACAATTAATACTAAAATAGTATTAATACGCTTACCGGTAAATTGAAACTATATTTGGAGGCCCCATGGCAGAAAAATTTGTTTCGCGTGGATTTGTTGGAAAACGTCAACCTGCGGATAAAGTCGGGCGCATACCTCCCGGGCAGTACATCCGTGAGGATTTTCCGGTTCTATCTGCGGGTCCAACCCCACGCGTCCAACTGGATCACTGGACCTTTACCATAGAAGGTTTGGTTCAGGAAAAAGTAGACTGGAACTGGGTTGAATTCCTTAAACTCCCATCACAATCTTTCAATGTGGATATCTCGTGTGTCACCAAGTGGACCAAACTGGACATGAACTGGGAAGGTGTCAGCCTGGATACTTTATTGGATTATGTAAAGCTGGATCCAAAGGCCCAATTTGTGACTGCCTATAGCTACGAAGGGTATACGACAAACCTGCCGATTGCAGACATCGTTAATGGGCAGGCTTTTATCGCCTATAAGTATGCTGGGAAACCTCTGGCGCCTGAACATGGCGGGCCGGCTAGGCTGGTTGTTCCACACCTTTACTTCTGGAAGAGTGCTAAATGGGTGGCGGGCTTGCGGTTCATGGAAAAGGATGAGGCGGGTTTTTGGGAATCGGCCGGATATCACAACCGTGGCGATCCGTGGAAGGAGGAACGTTACAGCAACACATTCTAAGGATTCCAGATGAGGCAGTCCATTGAGTGGCAGATTGCTGCGCTGAAAGCTGTCAAGGCAGAGACCGGGCGGGTAAAGACCTTCACACTTACACTTCCCAATTGGGTAAAGCACCAGCCGGGCCAGCACTATGATATCCGCCTAACAGCGCCGGATGGTTATCAGGCGCAGCGCAGTTATTCGATAGCATCCGAACCTGAACGGGAGGGAGAGATTGACCTGACTGTAGAAAGAATAGAAGGCGGGGAGGTTTCGACCTACTTGCACGATGTACTTGTGCCGGGAGATTGCCTGGAAGTGCGCGGACCGATCGGCGGCTATTTCGTCTGGGATGGGAGCATAAGTGACCCATTGATGCTTGTCGCAGGGGGATCGGGGGTTGTACCACTTGCAGCGATGATCCGCCACCGGGCTGCTACAGGATTGAAGGTGCCAACCAGATTGCTGTATAGTTCAAGGACCCGAGAAGATATCATCTACGGCAAAGAATTGGATCAATTGGCTTCGGCGAAAGATGGATTGGTGGTATTTCACACTCTTACCCGTAACCAGGAATCAGGTTGGACAGGCTTTAATCGACGAATCGACCAGGCAATGCTGGCTGAGGTTGTCAAACCATTGGGTGATGCAGTGCAGGTGTTTCTATGCGGACCGACGCTGCTGGTTGAGTCGGCTGCCAACGATCTGGTCAGATTAGGGATCAAGTCAGCGCAGATCCGCACCGAACGCTTTGGCCCGACCGGCCTGGTCGCAGGAGCATAAATGATGGACGACATCTCTGTGGACACCAACCAGGAAATGATGTTGGATGCCAATTCGGTTAGTGGGCTTTTATGGGATATTTTTGGGGCAGAAATGACTGCCGAGCCGACCAAATGTGCCCATTGTGGGAACCAGGCTGAAATAGGTACTTTGTTGGCGTACTACCCAGGGACCGGGAGTGATCTTGCGATGCTCAACTTGTGGGAAAGTGGTCTTGAGGATAGTCCAGACCCCGGATGCAGTTTATCTGGATGCACGCGGAGCTGTATATTTACGGTTCAGGCGGTAGATATTTCTGAGAAAAAAACACAACCTCTAACTATTCCGCAGGGCTGTGTTTTTTAGAGGTGGAAAATTAGTGCGCCGAGGTCTGGTTGGCCAATTCCTCGAGAATTTTTAGATCCACCTTTGCCATACGGACCTGGGAAGGGGTCAGCATACCCAAAATCCAGGCATAATCGTGGCTGATTGGACTGGTGTAATAAGAGATATAGGCTGTATCTCCATCCAGAACCAGGCCAGAGTAGGATGTATCACCGTCGCTGGGCAGGTCGGTCAGGTAAGCCAGACCATCCAGGCGCACCTCGAAAAGAGAAGTCCGCTTACGGGCGAGGATGCTGCCCTGGTCGGTCAAAAGTCCACTGTGGCCGAGATCCGGTTGGTAGCGGCCAACAGCATAAATGCGATTATGGTATGTAAACAGATAGGGACCGTCCAGGCGGGTCACTTTGCTCTCGAGAAGATCGGTCCAGGTGGTGTAAGGCGGATCGGACACGGTAATCAGGGTTGAGCCCAGCGGCTGCCCGAACATGCCATCACCCCAACTGTCATATTCCAACCGGGCAGTCGCGAGCAGTCGTCCATCCGGTAGGAATTGGATCTCCGTCTCATCATTATGTCCGCCTGAATGAATGGTGGAAACCATCTGCCAGTTTATGCCATCCGTGGATTGCAGCAGCACTGATTTTCCATGCTGATACCAATAAGCTGAATTATAAAAAGTCACGCCGTCCAATGTTTTCGGCCGCCAAAACAACCAGCCATCCAGGTTGGGAACGACTTCGAATGGCGACCAGGCAATTCCATCTTCCGTATAGGAATAGACCGTGATATAAGGCTCGGCAACAAAACTGGTATTTTTGAGGGCATACAAGAAAAGCCGGTTTCCGATCACGGCGAATTTCGGGTCACGGATATCCTCACCGGTCGGGTTGAAGGTATCCACTCCAACCCAGGTGTGACCCAGATCACTGGAGAATTTGATTTGAAGAACCGATTTATCGCTGCCAAAATGGAAGGGAGATGATACGTAGGCAATATAGAACAAGCCGCGCCATTTAAGCATATCCGTATTTGAGTTATGCAAGTTATCGTTGGCGATGTTCCACGAGTCAACCACTACGAGTGGGTTTACGCGAGCCTGGCTTGGGCGCAAATACCAGTAACCGAACAGAAGCAGTAAGGCAGTTATCAGTATAGCGATGAGCGATCCGATGAAACCGAAGAATTTTTTCATGTCACCTCAATTATCTGATGGAGTTATTTTACCGGGTTTTCTGTATGTGTGAGCTTCTCATGTAAAAGCATTCCAATAGTTTTTAATCCACCAAGGAAGGGATTAATAGAACCTCCTGCATTTTCATCTGCAGGAGGTTCTATTTCAAGCATGGACCATGGTCAACAACATTTTAAACTTTTGGATTGCTCTAACAGCGTGGGGCAAATTCGCAGGCATGATGATGCCTTCCCCGGCTTTTAAGAGATATGGTTGGCCGGAGATTTTGATCTCGGCTTCTCCGTCGAGGATATGAAGGAAGGCATCGAACGGAGCAGTGTGTTCGCTGAGTTCCTGGCCATCATCGAAGGCGAACAAGGTGACGTTGCCACCTTCGGCTTTGGTGATCTGGCGGGAGACGACAGCGCCGGTCTGGTAGTTAGCCAGAGAGACGATATTCAGGATTTCGGATTTGGGTGCAGTGGACATAGTTCCTCCTGGGCGGACAAGGTCAGCCCTAATGAATTAATGGATTGAGAATTGATAAGGTGCAACCAGGCGGGTGAAGCGGGTTGTCCCAGTGACAACCAGGACGGCATCCTGAATGCCGTTTTGCCCGATGGTCAATGGAATAGTCGCACTCTGATCTGCGGCAACGGGAATGATCTGAACCTTGGTTCCATTGGAGGATTGGGTAATAAGCGCCAGGCGAAAGGTCTGGGGGACGGTATTCTCGATACGGGCAAAACCGGCTGTCTGCCAGCTGCTGTCCTCGGATCTCAAAATCGGTGGAGTATTTTAAAGCTGGAATACTGACATCGTCCAGCATGAACCCTTCACCGTTCACAGCCGGGTCGGTGAGATATTCGAAGCGAACGGATACTTTCTTGCCGGCATACTTTGACAGGTCAACCGATTCCTGGATCCAGCCGTTACTTTGGCCGGTATAGCCCCAACCATATGAAGCGCCGTTGGGATTACTGGACGTGCCGGAAGGTGTGGTCAATATGTCCCAGTGTTGGCCGTCCGTGGAAGCTTCGACATAAACATAATCGAAATCCTTTTCAATATCGTACCAGGTCCAGTAACTCATGTTGACCGAACCGGTGACCGCTGAAAGATCGAAGGCGCGGGTGAGAGTCATATCCGATTTGTCGCCTTTATTCGACCAAAAAGCGTATTTGCCAGAGTGCGGATCGGCAGGCAGCAGGCGGGTGGAAGTGGCACCTTCGAATTTCAGGGAATAGTTCCCGGCACAATCGATGCGGATGTAATCCACTCCGTACTGGTTAACGGTCCGCCCGGCCGTATCTGCAGGGCAAGTGGAGATTGTCTCGGTGGGACCGGCCCTGGGAGCGGATGGATAGTTGTGATAAACGTAGCGTCCATCGCCGACGGAGCCATCTTCAACAAAGTTGGTGATGGCCCAATCCAGGAAGAAGTCATCGGCTGTGATAATCTTACCGGTAGTGGGATCTTTTGTGTTGGTCTGAGCCAATGTGCCATCGAGGCTATCCAGGCCGTTCTGCTGGTTGTGGATCACAGCTTTAGTAGTGTTTTCACCGAAACGGTCCAGGAAGTATGTGGTAAACAGGAAGCTGGCGCCGTAATGGGCCGAGTTGTCACCGGAACTACCCAGCCAGTCGGTCAGATTGAGATCGGGATTGGCCAGGTAGATCTGGTCAAAGTTGCCATTATCGTAATGGTTGAGGAACGTTGCCAACTCCGAGAAGCCTTCGTTCAAGAAGGATGTTTCGTTGCGATCCTGGTACCAGTGGATCATGTGCTGGAATTCATGTGCCAGAGTGCCGTACGTGTAGGGATCCGCGAGAGGTTCAGAAGAGCTGATGTAGAACATCTCGTGCGCATTGGAATACTGAAAGATCTGCGGTGGATATTCATCGGGAGAATAATAATAACCACCCACGTTTGCCCCTAGGCCACTGGTATAGAGGATGTAGATATGAGGATCATCATCCACGCCTGGGGTCCATTCCGAGCCGAAGAACTCACGGTCAGTTGGGTAGATCTTGGTTTCAAAGGCATCCATCAGGTTTTTAATATCCTGCTGGTTGTAGCGGGTGGAGTCATTTACCCAGAAATAGGAATGGGGAGTGACATACCGTAACGTAGCCTGTACCTGGGAATAGGAATTGGTGTCCTCATTATTGACCCAAAAGGTCTGGTGTGCGCCTTCTGTGTATGGCTGGGGAGGTGGGGGCAGCGTCGGCGATATATTACAGACGTTTTTGAATTCGCATGCTAAAGCAGTTGCATCATTATCGGGAACGACAATCCCTTCGAGCAGTTTCAAGGTTTCGGTTGGAATCTGATCGACCGGTTGGCGGGTGATCTGGAACAGGGTAGGAGTAGGACCACTTGGTGAGGGGGGCAGGTTCGCCGCAATGGTTGGAATAGCTGTTTGGATTTTCGTGAAGGAATAATAAACGCCTCCCAGAATGACGATTAAACAACAACATAACACCAAGACGATTGCCAATATGATGAGAATAACCGGGGCGCTTTTCTTCATGGCATACTCCTAAGCAGTCCTATTAATGATATAAGTGGAGAATAAGTCAAATCAATCGTATGATAGCGTTCGTCGGGATTTTTGTCCATGATGAAAAATTTTCCTATCCGGAAGGGAGATCTCTTCAGCTAATGTACGGCCAGATTTTCGAGGTTTTCATGGGCTAAGCGTAGGGTGCGAAGCCGGCTAAAAATGATCAAGCCGAGGGCGCTGGCCAGCCCAATGGCCAACCCGCCAACCCAAATGGCATGCGGCGAGATGTTGTCATTCAAATATCCGCCAATCAGCGGGGCAGAGGCGCGGGCAATGCCCCAGGCAAACCAGTAAAAACTCATGTACCGGCCGCGCATATCGACAGGAGCCAGGTCGGCAATGTATTTGCTGACGGTGGGGATGAGAATCAATTCTCCAAAAGACATTAATACCATACTCGCCCAGAAACCCCAAAAGTCCTTCATCAAGGCGACACTGCCAACACCCAGAGCGTAGGTTAGCATGCCGATGGCAGCGATGGGTAGTGGCCGGAAACGGCGAGTAATGCGGGTTACAAATAATTGGACAAAGACACACATCAATGCGTTCGTAGTCGGAAGCCAACCAAATAAATCTTCAGGCAAAGCATAGTTTTGCTTGGAGTAGACTGCCAGAAGAGTCCACATCATGGAAGGAGCGATCAGCCCGATCCCAACCAGGAGCGCAAAAATAATATAAGGACGGTCGCGGAAGACAGGCCCGTAGCCCCCCAACCCTTCCTGGGAGGGTATGACCTCAAGTCCATCAACCTTCGACAGGGTTTCACGGGCGCGGAAGGCGAGCAAAAAGCTGTAGATCAGCATCCCGGCAGCCGCACCGATGAAGGCGTAGGTGTAAGACCTGGTTGCCAGGAATCCGCCGATGGCGGGTCCGATGGCAACACCGGCGTTGTTAACCATGCGGATAATGGCATAGGCGTTCGTACGCTTTTCCGGGCCGATCATATCCGCCAGCATGGCATCGGCACCGACCTGGTAGAGTGGATTGGATGCGCCCATGGCGAGCATAAGGACTGCGAACCCAAGGTAAGAATGCGCCTGGCTCATGAAGAAGTATGCAATCCCGTTGACCAGTAAACTGAGCACCATGACTGGTTTTCGTCCCAGACGGTCCGCGACCGTCCCGGCAATAAAGGAAGTAAGCAAGCCGGTGGTGGCGTTAATTGTGATCAGGGTAGAGACGGTGCTGAGTGACAGACCGAGTTTTTCACTTACGTAGATCATCAAGAATGGCCAGATCATGGATGATCCGGCCGAGCTGATCAACAGCCCGGAGGCCATCAACCAGAATTGGGGAGGGTATTCTGCGAGAGTGTTGCGGAAACGGGTAAACATGGGGTAAAAAGAAAAAAGAAGGGGCGACACTTGGGTGTCGTCCCTGGATGTTTTAGCGTCTGGGACCGCGGCGGTCATCACCACGACCGCCACCACCCGGGCGCCGGTCGCCGCCTGAACGATCTCCGGAACGGCCACCGGGGCGTCCACCACCGCCACTCTTTTTGGCGTCACGCTCCTGGGCTTCCTGAATTGTCCAGCCTTCGAGAACGGCCTGGCGGGAGAGGCGGATCTTGCCCATTGGGTCAATGCCAGTCACCATGACGGTGATCTCGTCGCCGAGTTTGCAAACGTCTTCGACTTTTTCGACGCGTTCGCTATCGAGTTGTGAGATATGGACCATGCCATCCGTCCCGGGCAGGATCTCCACGAAAGCGCCGAAATCGGCGACACGGACAACCTTGCCGGTGTAGATACGGCCCAACTGCGGGGATTCGGTGATGGCTTCGATGCGATCACGTGCCATCTGGGCACCTTCGCCATTGGTGGAGGCGATGTAAATCGTGCCATCTTCTTCGATATCAATCTTGGTACCGGTCTCTTCCTGGAGAGCACGGATGTTCTTGCCGCCGGGGCCGATGATGGCGCCAATCTTGTCGGAGGGAATCTTGACGGTGGTAATGCGCGGGGTGTGCGGCTTCAACTCAGGGCGCGGGGCGGGGATGGCTTCCAGGATCTTGCCCAGGATGAAGAGGCGCGCCTGGCGAGCCTGCTCCAGGGCCTGTTTCATGATCTCAGTGCTTAGGCCGGAGATCTTTATGTCCATTTGCAGGGCAGTAATACCGTGTTCCGTACCGGCGACTTTGAAATCCATATCGCCGAGGTGATCTTCGGTGCCCTGGATGTCGGTCAGGATCTGGTAGCGGCTGCCTTCCATGATCAGGCCCATAGCCACACCGGCTACAGGGGCTTTGATGGGCACACCGGTATCCATGAGCGCCAGGGTGGAACCACAGACGGAAGCCATGGAGGATGAACCATTGGAGGCCAAAACCTCGGATACCAACCTCAGGGCATAGGGGAAAGTTTCCTCGGCCGGAATGACCGGAAGGAGGGCGCGTTCGGCCAATGCACCATGACCAATCTCACGCCGGCTCTGGCCGCGGACCATTTTAGTCTCACCGGTTGAGAAAGGCGGGAAGTTGTAATGGTGCATGTAGCGCTTGGTATCCACCGGGCTGAGCGAGTCAATTTCCTGGGATTCGCGCAATGTGCCAAGGGTAGCCAATGTAAGAACCTGGGTTTCGCCACGGGTGAACAGGCCGGAGCCATGCGCACGCGGGCTGAAACCGACTTCGCACCAAATCGGGCGAATCTCGGCGGGAGCGCGGCCATCCGGGCGTTTGCCCAGATTCAGGATACGGTCACGGACTACCTTTTTCTCGGCTTCGGCAAAGGCTTCCTTGACGTTGGCCAGGCTGGGAATGCCGGGCATGTCAACGGCCGGGATCTCTTCGACATCTTCCTCGTCCGAGATCGTCACTTTGGCAGCGACGGAGGGGATCAGTTCGGCGACCAGGCTTTGCAGAAGGGCATCCATGCCGGCGTAGAATTCAGCCTTCATGAGGGGTTTATCGAGCAGTTCGTTCATCGGACCGCCGACACGTGCAAAAACCTTTTCCTGTAAAGCAAGATCGGGTTTGGCAAAGGTAATCTCGCGCTTGGGCTTACCGATCTCCTGTGCCATTTTGAGCTGCAGATCAATCAGCGGCTGGATGGCCTTGTGACCAAATTCCAGGGCTGCGACCATGACATCTTCGGGGATTTCATCGGCACCGGCTTCGACCATCAGGATGGCGTCCCGGGTGCCGGCGATGCGCAGGTCGAGGTCGGATTTATCAATCTCGGCAAAGGTGGGGTTGGCGACGAATTGACCATCCACGCGCCCAACACGAACAGCTGCGACCGGACCGTTCCAGGGGATGTCAGAGATCATGATAGCAGCGGAAGCGGCGTTGATGGCGAGAATATCGAGCGGGTTATCAGCATCCGCCGAAAGCGAATACATGATGATCTGGACTTCGTTGCGCATGCCTTCGGGGAAGAGCGGGCGCAGCGGCCGGTCGGTGAGGCGGGCGGTGAGAATAGCGTCAGTGGAGGGACGGCCTTCACGACGGAAGAACGAGCCGGGGATCTTGCCGCCGGCGTACATGCGCTCTTCATAGTCGACGCTGAGGGGGAAGAAGTCAATGCCCTCACGGACGGCGCCCATGGTGGCGGCGGCGAATACAATTGAATCATTGAGGTGGACCGTGACGGCTCCACCGGCTTGCGCGGCCAGTTTGCCAGTTTCAATGGCAATATCCCGGCTGCCCACCGTAGTGGTGTAGCGTTTTACTTCGGGTTTCATAAATTTTCTCCTTTCCCGCCTGGTCAGGGACTGAAAGATGCGATCAACAACGGACGGCCGTTGAGGGCATGTTTCAATTCCTGACTGCGGGACGCTGGCCCTCACCCGGACCCTCCCCGGGTGGGGAAGGAGGTATGAGGGCAAATAAAAAGAGTAGATGGGCATCGGCCCATCTACTCGGGCGAACCTGTTGCTATTTCCGGCGCAACTTCAGTTGCTCTGTCAGCGCCAGGTAACGTTGATAGTCGTGCCTGCGCAGATAAGCGAGCAATCGGCGGCGCTGGCCGACCATCTGAAGCAGACCCCGGCGGCTGGCCTCATCGTGATTGTGAGTGCGCAGATGATCGGTCAACTGGAGGATGCGAGTTGTCAGGATGGCTACCTGGACTTCCGGAGAGCCGGTATCGGTCTCGTGGCGGTGGTAGTCTGTGATGACCTTGGTTTTAACTTCCTTGTTAAGCGGCATGACGTTTGCAGTTCCTTTTCAAGAGATTTTGAGCAGGTCTCCGCACCGGCAGGGTAAGCCGCGGGTGGGACCAGTCAATGCAGGGAGAAATTATACCAGAAAAAAAGAGATTTTTTATTGTAGATTGTTGATTTTTGATTTGGGCGAAAGTGAGTGGCGAAAATGGCAGACCCCTCGCCCCTTCGCCACTCCGTGGTGCCCCGTTAAGTACGCGGGACAGGCAGGCGGGTACCCTGCAAAGAGCGTCCTGGCCAGGACAGGCAGGGCAGGCATAGCGAGGAACGAGTGGGGGTTGCAGATTGAGCGATTATTCGTTCCGCGTATCGAAAAAAATTCGAATAGACCCAGGCGTGGCGGTTGGAGGGGTAGATTTGGAAATGCGGCCGTGAAGATAAGGAAGGAACTTTTGAGATCATGCATCAAACATAGAACATAATTTCGTATTTGTCAAGGTTTTCAACTGAGATTTCAACTGAGATGGAGGATAGATATCCTAAAAAATTCAGATAAAAGGGGTGAATATTTGATTTTCCCTGTGAAGAACAAAGGACAGATAATTGAGGCAGAGACAACGGCATCAATTCGGCATACAACAGTGCATATTCCTGGATGCCTTGAAATTAATTATCAATATTACACTTCTAAGTCTATTTGGGATTAATTAAACTTTTTACTTCAAAGGAACCTATATATTGTATTAAATCAATGCGTGGATTTTCATTGGCTAATTTCACGCCTGGCTGACCGGTGATTGGATCAATTATTGCCATACCAATCGAATATGTTCCTTTTTCGAGATCACCGACGGGCATATTAAAGGGAACATCAAAAAACATTCCTGGAAGCACTTTCCGCAAATCCGTTTGAGGTTGATAAGTAAGGATGGTATTCCCTTTTTCATCAAATAGATAAACCATAATTGGCCAGTTATAATACATAGGAGCAATACCATTGTTCGAAAAAGTAAATGTGATGTTTATGGCTTTGTCATAAAGAAGCCAGCGCGGCATCTGCACATGATCGATATATAGCCTGTATCCAATTAGGGTTAATACCTGGTCAATGCCGGCTTGTAAAGGGTCTCCATTTTGCACTTTATAAGGACTTCCCGGCCCAATGAATGAAGTATGCGACTTCTTGAGCAATTGTAAGGTTTGTTCCAAATCGTTGCCATAAATTTGTTCATTACTCAAATTGGGGGCTTGCTCACCACCAATGGGGGCTTTTTGCCAGCCATCTGGCATAGGCGAAAGGCCATGTAATTCTTGTGGCAGGTACTCTCCTCCATTTTTAATCCAATCAAGCCATATATTGGTTTGTGTGAGATCAGCAGTCAAATCATTATATAGACCCAGGCCCAGTTTTTGAGCGATGGAAAAAGGGCGTCTCATCATCAGATATGTCCCTGGAAAAGCTTCAACATAATGATATACGTATTTATTCCTGATATCTTCGCCGGGAAGTGGTGAAATTCCAGGATGTGTATGCCATTCACCCCAATGCCCCAGACTGCCCAGCTCGATGAACGCAAAAAAACCATCCCTGCCATACCTTTCCCCCAAAGCTTTTATAGCCTTTCTATGGTAGTCAATAAAAATAGGATTTGAATAATCTGGACTAAATCCCTTTCCAAACTCGTTATCATAAAAATCCCCACTTCCCTGGATTTTTTCGAACAACCAGTCGGGGATATCGAGATGGGTTTCACTGCCAGGCGCATCTGCAACGAATCGAAAAACGACTCGCATTCCTTCGGCGCGCCAACGGTCTAATTGCTGTTTTTTCTCGAAACTATCAAAATCATAATTTCCTTCCTGAGGTTCAAAATCACGCCATGTCAGATCCGCATATACGAGGGTATGCGGCTGATTGCTTACTTCGATCGTTGCCCACGGCGCCCATCCCATCAAGGGATTTACGATAGGCCCGGATATCGGATTAAGTTTTATGATCTGTTTATTAATTTTTGAATAGGAATAGTAAGTTAAGGATATTATTACGACCATAACCAAAAGCAGATATTTGATTATGATCATTGATTTCAAGTTATTTCCTTGTTTATAGAAATGCTCAGGAATTGCTTGATGACTTAACCGGCATATTCCCCGGTAAATTGTATCAAGGATAGATCATTAACTGTGGAAAGGCTTTTTATCGCATCCATAAATGCAGTGTTATTGTTCTTGACTTCAACCTCAATCGCCATTTCTACATTATCTTTCCGAATAGTTTTTGATTTTAATCTGAAAACGTTTACCATGCAATATCCGTCGAAGCTCGTCTGCAATATCTTCACCGTTGTAGTGGACAATCAGTATAAATATCTCGCTGCCAACAGACTTCCTTCTACCGATGGTGATTAACATTAGAATAACGACCACTGCACCAACTAAAGCCAAGTAATGAAGTTTGGCGCCGACGGTTATTCCGCTTCCGACTGCCCAAAAAAGGAAGATGATATCCGCCGGATCCTTGATGGCGGTCCTGTAACGGACGATGCTGAGCGCTCCGACCATACCTAATGAAAGCGCAATGTTCGAACTGATTGCCAAAGTGATCATCGTAGTGAGAATCGTCAGCACCGCCAAGGAAACAGAAAATGCCTGGTTATATAAGACGCCTCTGAATGATTTTTGATATACATAGTAAATTAACATCCCCAGAGAAAAAGAAACCAACAAGGCCACGATGATCGGAGCTAAAGTGGTCAGCGCACCCGAAAGATCGATCTGTAAATATTTTAGAAGATTTTCCATTATATTTTCCTTTATAAACTTTGATTAGAAATGGGAGAATCGACGGTGGAGGGTCTTATCACAGCACAGGATAAATTTTGAAGCTGCCGTATATTCGGAGGCCTTGGAAGGTAAGATTTTACGCAACGCATTTGGTAAAAATTCTGTGAATTTTGCCTCCAAGATAAGCAGACCTGGCGAAAGGGTTTCAATCATTGGCATCGCACAATCAAAAATGTCAAATCCTTCCACTCCTGCGCGGATATTCTTGTCAAATGTTATGCGAACATCACCGGCCTCCATGATATATGGCTCACGCTCATAATCAACAACAACCCTCGGACGCATCAGATTAGACACACATTCATGATAAAAGACTTTAAGAGGTTATTCGGGCTTTTTAATAAGAATTCGTAATTCCCTAGAAGGACAGCATAAACCTCATCCTTTGTCATCGGAGCCGTCTGTTTGTAGTTATATTGCCCGGTTTTAACCTTTCTTTCAAGGTTTATTGTCCGGTCCGAATGATTATAGATTCGAATGCGATATTTCGATCTTTTATATACACCCGAATACTTGTCATGATAAGCATGATTATAATAATCATCAAAATACAGGCTGCGCACATTATACGAAGCATCCGCGTCGGCATGGGTATCCACTGATAGCAGGCTCTTTAACCTTAATTTGATGAGGGTATAGTCCTGAAAATTGATAAGGTATTTATATTCATGCCGGTATCGCATTATTGCTGCACCTCACCATCCGGGTTGATGGAAAACAGTTTTAATCCTGAATGATATATATTATTAGTGAAATCAAAATATGAATCAAATGGAAGTTGGGTTTTACCCAATGTATTGGTTGCTGCCACCCGCCAGAAGTATTTCCCGGGTTCCAACGGCTCAATTTGAATATTCGTGATATTTGTTAGTGTCCTATCAACCACAATATCCTTAAAATCCCAATCCCTGGCTACCATAAAACGGTAGGTAATATCCTGGGCATGAAAATCGTAGGCTTCGCCCCAATTGAATATTAACGTGTCTCCGTTTCTTTCAGGGATGCCCAGAAAGAAAGGCATGGGGAATCCAAGGATTCAAGGTACAAATCATAATTAATTTGGATCTCATTTGGAATTTCCTGATAAGACGCATAGTAATTATCCAGAGGTGCATATAAAGCGTTCACATCCGGAATCTGCAATGTATAAGCATCGGTTACCTTTTTGTAATCCTGCAACATTCCTGCCAGTCTTTCAGGGGTCAGGAATGCTTTAAGTTGATTTACTTTTATTATCCAACATTTGCTTGTATCGATCGATCTTCAACACCCGGTTGTGAAGCGGGACGCCCCAGTAATTTGAAATACCATATTCAAAATTATCATACTGGTAGAATTTCGCCTGCCGATATAAGCTTCCATCATAATCCCAGGGAAGAAAATACCATGTGTTTGAATTCTTTGGGCTGTAAAGAAAAAAATTTTGACTCTGCGTATCTACATTCCCCACAAGGATATTAAACGCAAGCCATGTAAAATAATTATCTGCATTGAAATACTTTTCAAATGTTTGTTCAATGGGGATACCATAATTATTTACATCATCCAACATCTGGATCAGCTTGGTATGATCATTACTGCCCTTGATCTCGAGTATTTTTGAAAAAGCAAGCTCATTATACAAAGGATCACTCGCCAGACGAATTTGCTCCGGATATCTAAAAAATTCAAAGTAATTTGCTTTGTATAATTGCCCCTCCGCATCCAAAAGATGATTCCTTAAAAACCTTTTATTTGGCTGCTCGATCTGGGTAAACAAACCATAATCCACAAAGGTTGTTATAGGCGGATCTGTGGTCTCATCCTTTACAAATAAACGGACAAACTGCGTACGCAAACTGGTCATATCCGGGATTTGTTTTAGTAAATCGAATGCAAGTTTATTTCTTACCCGCACATCGTCAAAAAGATGTTTATTGAGATCCAGCGTTGTTTGCCCCCGCCATTCCCCAGCCCCTGGAAAGAATTCAATCTTATAGTTTTTAGTGGGCTTGGCTGACGTGGAATTGCCGCGTATTTGAATGGTTGCATTTGGTACAGTTTCAGCATAACCCAGCTCACCAGGGAGAGGACCAGATTCATCTCCAATTTGAAGAATGACTTCTGCCTTACCAACCACAACTTCCGACGGAGCTCCTCCCAGCCATTTGCTATAGCTATTAACCTCCACCCAAGTATGATCGGTGTTATCTGACGGATTTCCCTGTCTTACCGTTATATACATATAAACGACCGAGGACGGGTCATCAGACTTGTATAGTTCCGCATTGTCCTGGAGAGGAACGTTATTTATATCTGGAAGCGGTTCTAATACAAGCGGGGTTGCAGAGGTTGGTATCGGTGTAGGCGTGCTAATCTGATTATTTTTCAACTCTGTCGCAGGTAAGCTTTGTAAAGAGGCAACTACCAGAAATACCAATCCAAGGCCACTTAAGATTATTTTTAAGGGTTTTATCATCTCACTACCTCTGGTCCCTGAATTAAGTTCTTACAGGAATGCAGCCTGCCGATAAAAACGCGGCTCTTTCACAAAATGAAAACAGCGGGATACAAAAATATTGATACCTGAGAATTCGACCAGGCAAATTATCCAACCTGACCGACTCCCTGGGCATAACAAATTCTATTTTTCCAGCAATTCACCTTTAGAAGTGATATAAAAACCTTTTACTCCGGGATGGGCCATATTATTAGAATCCAGAAAGGTATCATACGGAAATTGGATTTTCCCAGATTCATTTATAGCTGTTACTCCCCAAAAGTATTCTCCTGGCGTTAAGATGCCAACTTGAGTGCTTGTAGCATTCGCCAGAGTTCTATCAACCATAAACATCATTTAACGCCGGATCTCTGGCTAAAACAAAATGGTAGGAAATAGCCTGGCCATTAAAATCATAAGATTCGCCCCATTTAAAATTCAAAATGCCGTTTGCGACTGTCGGCACGCCTAAATAGAACGGCATAGATGTTTTCATGGATTCCAAATACAACGTGTAATTATTTTTCACTTCGCTGGGGATGATCTCCAAATCCTGTTCCATTTGCCCTTTGTTGGTTGGAAGATACATCGCGTCTGGCATCTGTAAGGAATATTTTTCGACCACAGGTTTGTAATCATCCAACATAGCAGTGATTTTTTGAGGAGTTAGGAATTCCATCAGTTCATTGATTTTGTAATCCAACGCCTGCCTGTAGGCAGGAATTCTGAATAGCCTATTGTCTAAATGTGATCCCCAATAGTTTGTAACTCCATATTGATAGGATGCATACGGAGAATAATCACAACAATTTTCGCGATTCTGTCTAAAAAAGGAATTGTCGTAATCCCAGGGAATAAAATAAAACTTATTGCCGTTATGCGGGCTGTACAAATAAAAATTTTCACTGGATGTGCTCACATTGCCGACAAGAATATTGTACGCCATCCATGTAAAATAATTATCTGCATTGAAATATTTTTCGAAAGTCGCCTCAATGGGTATTTCCGGATTGTTCACATCATCGAGCATTTGAATGAGTTTGGAATTATCCATATTGCCTTTGATCTCAAGCCGGGTGGAAAAGAGGCTCTCGTCAAACAAAGGATCGTCTACAAGACGGATTTGATCCGGATATCTTCCAAAATCAAAAGAGGCGGCTTTGTATAATTGCCCACTCGGATCAAAAAAACGACTCTTCAGGAACTTTTTGTCGGGAACTTCAACCTGTGTATATAAACCATAATCCACAAAAGCCTTACTCCAAGGATCGGTGGTTTGATCCATTATATAAAGGTGGACAAATTGAGTGCGAAGACTGACCATGTCCGGGATCTGTTTCATCAAGTCAAAATTAAGTTTATTTCGCAACCGTGAAGGGTCAAGAAAATGCTTGTTGAGCGCAATCGTTGATTGCCCGCGCCATTTACCAGAACCTTGATTTATTTTGATAGTATAGGATTGTTGCGGATATGATAATGGACCTCGAACGCCTATTATTGCGTTCGGTACCACTTCGTCGTAGCCCAGCTCGCCCGGAATTGGTCCGCGATCATCTCCAAATTGAACAATCGCTTCAGCACTCTCATCTTGTACAAGTGCATTATTTGTGAAGACCCCATTGGAAAAGTCATTTACCTGTTTCCAAGTGTGATCCGTGTTGTCAGCAGAATTCCCTTTCCTCACTGTAATATATACAGTTACCACCGAACCGGGGGCATCGTCCTGATAAATATTCAAATTATCCTGAAACGGCTGGTCACTAATATCAGCGGTCGGCTGCAGTCACAATTGAATCCAACGGTGAACTTACAAATTTAGGCAGCTTTATTGCATTATCCACCGATTTTGAAGGAGCCAAACTCTGCAACGAAAAAAAGATCGCGAACAAACCTATCCCCGTTACAAATATTGTCCTGAAGATCTTTTGCATACGAATACCCAACTTTCATAAATATTATCTACTCTTCGAGCTTTTGAACGAGGCGGGTTAACAAGCCTTGCTTCTTTATAAAAAATACGGGCTGTTTGGTTAGAATATGGTAATCCAAACGTTTTGTATAAGAATATAGTCGCTGCAGACCAACAAGGTAAAAAACCGTACAAGCAACCACAAAGCCAAAACCATAAAATACTTCGGGCAATGTAAAAGTATACCAAGTACCTACGAAATTAAAGATAAGCAAGTGCTGCCGCAGCCCAAAGTGCGTCTGTATTGCTTGCAAAATACAATAAAAACAACATCAAGCAGTTTCCAATTGCGTACAACCCGTATCCAACACATAGTACACGGAACATTCCGACCATATTCGATGTAAAACCAAGGCCGGTGTAAACAAGGATTTCGCCGAGCATCACGACTGCAAATAATGTGACAAAAACCTGTTGAATGGCCAGATAAAAAAGCTCCTGTTTGAGAACGGCCAACATTTCCTCATGGGCTTCTTCAACGTTTTTCAACGAGCCGTCTCCATTTAGCAAGCTGAAATAGCGGCGATATTTATTGTAAAAGCTAACTTCAACCGAGGTAACGAAATTAACGGTTGTTACAAGGGTGGTAAGAAAAGCCAAAAGCGCGGGAATATCATGTGCAGGAGCCTGATAAAATAGGCCTTCCACCTTCATCCCCAAGGGGCTGGCCCACATCAAAATGATATGCGTAAATAGGGCAAGCGTCGAAAAGAATCCAACAAGCGGAAGGTGAGGATATTCATCAATCCATTGTAAGAACTTAAATGGGCTTCCAGATCCCATTGGAAAGAATCTATGCAAGACAACCGTGAAACTAATTATTATTATTCCATAAGAAACACAAGCGCCAAACAGTAGGGAGGCGACAACATCGTATTTCATTAAAGTCAGCAAAAAACCGACCAACAGGCCAGTCAAAAGACCGATGATAAAGCCAACCAGGATAGAACGATATTCCTTTATGGCAGTAATATAATTTATCTGAACCCAAACTACGATTCCCTCACAAAACAGAATGAATGAGTAGATGCTGTAAACGATATCAATATTACTATAATAAAGAAATACGAGCCAAATTACAGAACCGACCACCAAGAGCAGTGAAATCGCTCCATACATCGAGGGCAATATGCGGTGGTACGCATTTATATAGAGCATGTCCGCTATATAGCGAGCTAAAACGAACAACAATATACTGGCCAAAATCAGGGAAAATAAAACTGAATAAGTAATTATGATCACGATTAGATCCTGTTGATGAAGACTTGCACCTGCACGTCTTGAAATCAGCTTCGCACCCAGCAGCAATAGAACGCCCAATAGCATGGGTCCGGCAACCACCAACCCCGCATAGAGGCTCGCTCTTGCTTTAAGAATTATCCCTTTTTTGGAAAATAATTTCTTTAATTCGAACCCGATTCCTGCCATTGGGCTGCCGCCTTTTCATAAACTTCAAGGTAATTAGTCATTACAGTCTTAATCTCATAAAACTTCCTGACTCTTTTTTGACCGACTTCACCCATTTTTTGCCGACTGGCTTCATTTTGGCACATTTCGAGCAAAGCATGAAATAATTTTGATTGGTGCATAGGGGGGACGCAAATTCCCGCATGACCGAAATTGTCTCCGACGTCCCCTTCGATCAACTCACGGCAACAACCCACATCCGTCGCGATCACAGGCCGCCTGGCAGCCATCGATTCCAACACGGCAAAGGGTTGTCCTTCTGAAATACTTGTAAGAATTGTGAAATCGATTTTTTCCAGATAAGACCTAACGTCTACATTCCCAGGCAAAATAACATCCTTAATATCCAGGTATTTAATAAGATCCAAACACTCCTGATAATATTCCTCGTCATCAACACCACCAACAATATGCAACCGGACCTTGTCAAATTCCTCTTTTAGCCGGGAGAAAGAATAAATCATGGTTTTTATATCCTTGATCGGTGCAAACCGTACGATTGCGGCGATATCCACCCATTCATCTTTTGGTTTATCGGGAACTGTAGAGAAGGATTTAAAGTCAATACCGTTCCCGACAACTTCACACTTTTCTTCGGGACAGCCCAGCTCCTGTTGGAGTAGACTGGCACGACGATAAAGACTCGTAACACGATGTGCCCGCTGGTATGCAAACCGGGCAAACATATTGAACATGGATATCCAATAATCCTTAAAATGCGATATCACCCAATCAGAACGCAAAACCTCTTCCTCTCTCTCCCTGGTATATATTCCATGTTCGGTAAGGACAAAGGGTTTGTTATAGTTCATAGAAGCTAAAGCAGCCAAGATACCAGCGTATCCGGTGGAAGGGCTATGATATAAATCTGCTTCTGGTAAAGGCTGCCCGATCAGGAAAAGGAGGGGTAGAAACATTGAGCGAACCGTCCAGAATAAATCCGCAAAACTCGCGAAAGGAAATTGTTCCCGGGTGAATTCCTTCAAAATATTTAGAAATTCTTCACTCAGAATAAATTCGACGGGTTTACTTGGGTGTAAATGGAAAATATTTAACAGAACATTCCAATCTGGATCATCACACCTGATTAATTGGGAGAGCGCTTCCCGCTCATTGGCAGAGAATTTTAGATTGGAATTTCTATTTATTCGAAGGTCAAATGATGAGCTGAGAAAATTTTCCTGTATACTCACCACATTCCCGGGAAGCTCGTAGGCGAACTGCCCGCGTTTACTTTCCAAATCTGTGATGGCCCATAAAACAAATTCATGCTCAGGCATGGAACGAATAAACCCGTCCACCCAGGTGGAAACGCCACCCCGAACATATGGATAATTGCCCTCAAGAACAAAGCAAATCTTCAAGGGTTTACTCCTTCAAAATTGATAACGACTTTGGATTTCAAAGCTTTAATTAAATATAGGTCAGATGTAACGGAAGAAATAGTCCCGCCCTGCACTGCCCCAGGCTTTTTGGATGTACGCAGCATAAGCCAGGCTTCATCATAAAAGTTTCCAAGCGATATTTCATAGGCACCATTAACCAAATGCGCATCCACTGCCAGCCGCGCAAAGCGCTGAACTGCCGCAGCGCCTTCCCGCGCAGTCATATTCTGCAACCCCGGGGCAGAACTATTGATCCATTTTACATATTCTTCAAACCGGCCGCGCAGGAAGTCCCAGGTTTGATTCTTATTAATTCCATTATCCAATACATCATTAGGATGAAAATAAAGTGTGTTGACGTAGTGCAACACCAACTCATTAATCTCCGCCCACCTTGCCATATTGTCGGGATCATAACCAGCAACGATTCTTGGAAGCTCAATAATCCCATCCGATGCTTCTGTAAATTCCTGTTCATATGCAGTTTTTTCAGCATTATTAAAATACACACCTGCAATTACCCTTAAGCCGGGTAAAACGGTTGGCAGCCATCGACGAGAATCCGAACATAAGATATTTGAAGGCGGTACATATGTAGTAAAAGCATAGTTTGGGAAGGACGATTGTGCAAACCTGTACAACTCATACATTGATAACTGCATGGATTCTGTGGTTGGCCAGCCGGGATAACCGTAAGCCTGGTTAACCTGTGCCTCTGTCAAACAGAGTGGAACATGGTTAAAACCATGCAACCCTATTTCCCCGCCATCGGCCAGGTTGAGTGCTCCAAAGTATTTATGGAGTTCATTATTCAATTGAATATCAAAAGGGGGATCGACAATAAAATTATAATCTTCCAGCATGTCGCCAGTGTACTTAATATTGTAAGTCTTGGAAATTTTTGTTAAATCCGGCCACCAGATATTGGTATAAAATTGATTTATATCCATACCATATTGATTTGTGATCAAATCATTATTGCCTATCGGGATAGGGCTTGGAAAATCATCGATAAAGAAAACCGAAGTATTGATCACAGGATACACAAAAACATCCTGCAATAAACTATAGGCCGCTCCAAGCATGCCTCTATCATCTTTTTCGTTAAACTGATCAGTATTAATAAATACAAAACGGCCCTTCTCAAAGTTGTACTCCCAAAGCAAGAGGCATTTTTAATTCATCTGCGCTCACAATATGGATCCGGGCATCATCGAATAACTGAACGGGGTAAACGCTGTGCACCAAGATATCGGAAAAACTAATATCTTTTGCACCAGGAAACAGATCTGTCTTAAACTCAACCCCTTTGACATGAACCAAGTTGTCGCTTTTAGAAGCAATACCCAACTTATGATAAATAGCCGTAAAAGTGGCTGACGGGGCTGGACGTATCGAGAATAACACTCTTCCTCCGGTCCCTGCCCATTCAACCAGAGATAGAATTTGCGGTTCAATTTTTTCCAGATTTAAGAACGATACGACAACTGTTTTATACTTTGCTGGATCAAAATTTCCCCCGGAATTTACATCAAAAGTATTATATTTAACCTTCATACTATCCAATGCGGCGAAGACAATCTTAACGTTTTTTGCAGAATCGGGTTGCGTGGATCATATAATACAAGAGCCTCCACGGGCTTATCAGGAAAATTATCGGCATTATCCATAATTGCTTGAGGCAATAATGGCAAGCCCCCATTATTCGTGCCTACTTCATACTTAATACCTGCACGTTGAACGAACAGGCCTAAGGCAAATGCTAATAAGAGAAATAACGGCAAAAGCATGAAGGTAAAACTATAGCTTTGTTTCACAGTGTTATTCCTTTTAGCCAAGGGGTAATTTGTTCTTTTCCCTGTTTCGTCCAGAATATTTTATTGTGTTGTATTTCTTCCAATGTTTCACACAACTTGTTACTATCTTTTCCCTCGACACATACATGCACAGCTTCTATCCATGTCTGCTCATCTTCTGGCCAATATTTTTTTAGCAAATCGCTGGTCACAAAGGCAGTTGGATACTCATTCAATTCAATAGTGTTTCTTAGCTTTCTAATCAGCGCCTGTTTATCATTCTTTACTCTTTCAAGCTTCTTATCCAGAACTCTTTTATAAACGATGCGCATATTCTTTAATAAATGCTCTTCCAATAGACCGCTTTGCATATATTTCTCAAGCGTTTCTATATAATTATCAAGAAAAACCATATCAGAGGGATAACTCTCAACTGCAATCGCCAATTTCTGAATGGCAACCTGAAACGATCTCTGCGCATGAGAAATTGTTGTTGTTGCATAATGCGAAGTTTCCACATCCTCATTATTCTTGGCCAGCATTAGGATATCCAAATACTTCAGAGGATCCTCATAAAGCGTTTCAAGCATAAACTTTCGACGAGTCCTCACATCATCGATCAAAATGGCTTCTTCGAGGGGCACGATATTGCCCTTTTCGTGATAGCTTTTCAAAGTTTTCCAAAGAATATCTTCGTCGGGCATCAGAGGTTCCAAGTCGAGGGGTTTCTTACCCTGTTCACCCGAAATATTTAGCATCCAAATGGACAAAGCCATCAAAGGCCCAAAAATAGGTAAGATAATTACAGGAACAATAAGCTCCTTCCGCAATGAAGCCTTTCCAGAAAGAATAAAAATAATGCTTATCACGGAGAGAATTATATGAAGCAATATAAGAATTTGTGCGGGTTGAAATTTCACTGGATTATCTCCAAGAACCTTAGCTAGAAATTTTCCAATCAAACTACATCATTAATTTATTTTTTTTACTTCCAACTGCAGTTATAAAAAAGGCACTTTCATATAAGGAACCTAAGAACACTACTGCATCTCGCTTAGATAACTAAATTTTCCTTGAACCAGGCGTTCGAAAATAACAAGATTTTGGTTCGGTTATTTATGCAGTACTCTTGCATTGCCACTAATTTGTATAGAATTTTATGACCATCCACAAACTTGACCTCAAGTCCAAATTTATTGAACCGAACAATAACATCATTGGCAGCCAATTTATCTGCTTGTGAGAGCAAAATATAGCAATTACCATCTTTTTGCATTCCCACTATATCTGTCGCACGGATTACTTGATTCACTTTCACATCCAGCTGCTGGATATTTGACGGGCATTCTTCAAGCATTATCAATTGATAATCTGCGATTTTATTTTTTTTCATTTCCGAACGGGTTTTCACTATGTCGCTAAAAGCATCCGGATTCAATATTCTGGTCGAAGGTATAAACATTTTTTCATAATTTGCATCCAAAAATTTAGCCGCTCGCACCAAGGAAGCTTGAATTAATCCACATATCACTTTGAAAAGATTATAGTAATACATCGAATACTGTTCAAACTTTACCGACCATATGACAATAATTGCGACTGGCACATTATTTGGAGATGAATCATTGAGTATGGGAGTGACATAAGCCGGATAGTCCGGTAGTAAGGAAGTGTTCTGAAATATCATGCCTTGCTCGATAATTTTCTTCACTTCCGGATAATCCGTCAACTTTAATGATTTAGCAAGCTTGTTACTAAGCGAGGTTGAGTTTACTTGAAGTCTGGCGTATTCCCGATTCGGCCCCAAGGAATAAATAGCAATGTTATTGTTCTCCATAAGATCTTCCAAAATGGTCAGGGCGCTGAAATAAACATCCTGTTCTTGTAATAAATCCAATTCCCGCGAAATCGTATAGATCTTTCCAAAACTATCCCTATATCCAATTACTTGCTCACGAAACTCATCCTTTAATTTACGAATTTCATTAAAAACTTGATACAAGAATTCATATTTTTCATAGATGATTTTAGTTTGCTTTTCCTCATTATCGATTTTTGTCTCAGTTCTATCATGGTTGTATCCAATTATTAAACCGGTCGCAAAATACAAAGCAATCGGAAACCAGTTGCCAACATTATAGAAAAGCAAACTCCATCCAATCCCTAACTTATACCAGGTATAAATCAATGACAAAGTTGCCAGCAGCGAAGCCCAAAGGCCAAACCGAAGTCCATACACAGAAGCCATTACAACCACAAACAGCAAGCGAAAGTCTACATATTTAAATTGAATCAATGTGCCGGTCAATTGACTTAGGAATTGTGTCAAAGCAGCGCCTAATATCAATTCCACCCATTTTAACAGTCCAGAAAAGCGGGATAATTTGCTGAATATTTTGCGCAACCCGCCTGGCTCTGATGTGGAAGCCCCTACCCATCAGATCCGTGTATTTATCCAGTTCCGTACTGAGATCGCGCAGATCGACCCAGTCAAACATCTTTTTCGCAGTCGATACTTCTGCAGGCATGGTGAATATTCTATATTCATCGTCAAAATTGAAAATCGCGTTTGGGAAATATTTATTGAGTAATTCGGAAATTCTTAAATTTGTGACCGTTGTAGAAGATGATAAATTTACTACAAGCAGTTGCAGAGGAATATTCTTCATCTGAAACGCGTTTTAGAAAGTCCACAACATCATCCACATGCAAAAAGCTACATGGTCTATCAGCACTACCCGGAATCACTACTTCGTTTCGATTTTTGCATTTCTGGATCAGCTTGTAAAGAAGCCCCGCTTTTTCATCCGGCCCATAAATGTATGGAACCCTTAGAATGGTCACATTTAACCCAAATTCATGTTGATAGAATTTGCAATAATGTTCGCCTGTCAGTAATGTGTGGCCATTGATCGAAGCAGGGGCAGGTTCCGCATTTTCAGACCGATCCTCCATATCCCCATATACTTCTGTGGATGAAATGTAGAAAAAATGCTTCGGATTTACACGCTTGCACAGCTCCAACGTGTTCCGCAATACTTCAAGTTGACTGGACGAATTAGAATCTTCCTGTTCGTATAACTGCTCTTCACGGGTCGATATAAACACAACCATATCAAACCGGTACGAAGACATTGCATCTTGAAAAACGTTTCCGGCGGGATTAATGGGGTGTACGATCGTTCCGTTAAACTTAATCCCCAATTTATCTGCATCATCGACTGCCAATACCACACGATTCTTCCGGCTTACTAATTCTTTAACCAAGGTTTCGGCAAGAGAAGAAAGATTTCCTGTGATTAGAATATTCATGATCCCTCTCCCAAAAGGCAATGTCTATGCAAGACAAACTGCAATAAATGGAGTGCAGGAAAGCCTGCAATAACGCTCTCGCCGATGATGCAACCTATTTTCGTTCTCAATCTTCCAAGGGTTTTAACAGTTTACGAAAAATTGACAAGTCATACCGATAAATTTCCCAGGGGCATTATTCCTTATTGCCAAGAGTATGGAGTAATTCCCGTACCTCTAAAACTTTTCTGCCCAATGAGATGGCCCGACTCCATTAAAACACACGAAACCGGACTATAGGACCGGTTTCGCTATTTGCTCACCAAGGATACCTCTCCTGGAAAAGCGCCACGAGAGAGCGACCATAAAATCCATGGATCAACGCTTCCATATTTCCAAAATTTAAGTTGTTATTGTTTACTCCCGCCAAGGCCTGATTTACCTTAATATATTATACGGTTTTTTTTTGACAAATACAAGCAGGGAAAATCATAATATTTGTACCATCAGTGGTGGGCGAATCTGAGAATTCGGTAAGAGGAATAATCTTCCCGGGTGAACCCGCAGCTCACTCAGCCTGGGTGCCTGCCATCTACTTGGCAATGGCATCCACTGGCGTTACCTGTATACCCGTAAGTTTGTGATAGTTCGGTGGAGCGGAGTAGAATTTGCTGACACAGTAATATAATTTGTAAAAAAATAATGGTATAGAGGTTACTAAAATGAAATCTTTAAAAGGAGCAATTGCATTGGTGGCAGGTGCGACACGCGGGGCAGGCAGGGCGATCGCGATCGAGCTGGCGGCGGCAGGGGCAATTGTGTATGTGACGGGAAGGAGCACACGATCATTACGATCGCTAATGGATCGTCCGGAGACCATCGATGAGACAGCGGAACTCATTACCAAGGCAGGAGGAAAGGCAGTCCCGATACGAGTGGACCATGCTGTACCGGAAGAGGTGGCGAGGCTGGTGGAAAAGATTGCGGGGGAAAACGAGGGACGGATCGATATCCTGGTGAATGACATTTGGGGTGGGGATCCGCTGGCACAATGGGGGATGCCATTCTGGCAGCATAACCTGGAGGATGGGCTCAGCCTGATGCGAAATGCGGTGGATACTCACATCATCACAAGCTGGTATGTGGCTCCCTGGATGGTGAAGCAAAAGCGCGGGCTGATCATCGAGGTGACGGACGGGATCACCAGCGGGTATCGCGGATCTTTGTTCTACGACCTGGCCAAAGCGAGCGTGAACCGGCTGGCAATGGCCCAGGCGGCAGAATTGAAAGCTCACAATGTTGCGGTGATGGCGGTCAGCCCGGGTTTCCTGCGCTCGGAGGCTATGCTGGACTATTTCGGCGTAACGGAGGCGACGTGGCGGGATGCGATTGCGAAAGATCCCCATTTTGCAGAGTCGGAAACGCCGCACTTTATCGGCCGGGCGGTGGTAGCACTGGCATCCGATCCCAATATTATGATGAAAAGCGGTACGGCGGTGGCAACCTGGAACCTGGCAAAGGAGTATGGCTTCAGGGATCTGGATGGGTCACAACCAGATTGGGGGAGGTATGCACGCGAGAAATTGGGGATGGAGATGGGGTAGATGTAAAGTTTGTTAGCCTTCCGGATGGCAGATGCTAGCGATGAGTTGGTTGAGTTCGGCGGGAGAAGGGGAGCGGCGGCGTGCGGCAAGGTGACCGTCAGGGCGGAGAAGGAGAGTGTCACCGGGTGAAAGAAAGTCGAGACCAGCCAGGACCGGTACAACCCGGTTGAGTAAGCCGGATGGGGAGAGATTTGCCTGACGGACAAAGCTGTTCGGCGTTGGATTCGTCACGGGCAGCATAGAGAACGAGGAACCCGGAACCAGTCAATTTCCGCAGACGGATTTCGGTGCGGCGAGCATCCTGCCAGATCACCAAGGTCTGATCAGGGAGTTTCGATCCCAATAGCGGCTGCGCCCTTCCAACTGCCTTCGGCGGGAAGATCCGGCTGGTTCAAGGGAGAATCCCGATAGACGAAAGGAATGCTCATTTTGCCGCTATCGACCCACTTACGGGCGGCTGGCAAGAAGCGGGTCATGCGCAGGATGAGGCCGCGACGCAAGCGTCCCCAGCGGGAAGAGGGGGCCATGAACTTCATCGTATTGATGGTGACACGCTGGTTCTCGGCCTGGGCGGCCCAGCGCTCAGTGTGGTAGGTTTCGAGCAAGGCTTCGGAAGCCTCACCACGCAGAACCAAGGCGAGTTTCCAGGTGAGGTTCTCGACATCCTGCACGGCACTGTTCAAGCCGCGTGCGCCAAAGGGAGCGACCAGGTGGGCGGCATCCCCCAAGAAGAAGACCCGTCCGTGACGCAGGCGGGTTAGCAGGCGCTGATGGAAGCGGTAGTCGCTCAACCAGACGATCTGGTAAGGTACGTCGCCGATAAAAGCTCGAATACGGGCATCCATGCGTTCCGGGCTGCGCTCGAGATCGACATCCGCGCCGGCACCGATCTGCCAGTCGATGCGCCACACGCTGTCGGGCTGGGGATGGATCAACACGGTCGGCCCGGGATGGGCGGGATGGTTGAAGAAGAAACGCGGTTCGGGAGGAAGATCGAGGGAGGCGCGCACATCGGCGATCAGGAAGCGGTCGTCGAAGGAACGGCCGGGGAAATCAAGGGCGAGCAGCTTGCGTAGAGTGCTGCGGGCACCGTCACAGGCGAGCAGATAACGGGCAGAAAACTGGCGAGGACCGGAGGGGGTTTCGACTTCCAGAGTCAGCGATTCGGGGGATTGTTTGAGGCCTTTTACGAGATGGTTCCAGCGCAGGTCAACCAGCGGCTGGGTTTCGATCTGGTCGAGCAGGAAGCGTTCGACGTAATATTGGCCCAGGTTCAGGAAGGATGGCAGCGCATCATTGAGCGGTGGGGCGAAACTCTGGGTATAGACTTCCTTTTCGTGGAAATAGGTATGGCGGCGTGACCAGGCAACCCCGCGGGCAAGCATGGCCTGGGCAGCTCCCAACTTTTCCCAAACCGCCAGGGCGGTGGAATGGTAGGCGATGGCGCGCGAGCCTTCTTCACGCAGGGTACCTTCATCCAGAACCAGGCTGGGAATGCCGTAGTGCGCCAGGTCGAGAGCGGCAGTCATGCCGGCCGGTCCAGCTCCGACGATGACCACCTGTGGAAGATCCATCATTGCGATGCATCCAGCTCGGATTGGATAAAGCGCACCAAGCCGGAGGTATCGCTGGCGACATTGACGAACTGAAAACCCTGGTGGATACGGTCTGCGGCGGCTTTGCCGTTGGAACAGAAAATCCCCAGCGGCAAGCGGTGCGGGCGGGCAGAACCAATGATCCTGGCCAGGACGCGCTGGAAGGTTGGATCAGGATTTTCGGCTAACGGCTCCAGACCGAGAGAAATGGAGAGATCAACCGGCCCAACGAAAACCAGGTCGATGCCTTTGACATCAAAAATGGCATCCAGGTGCTCGATGGCAGCGGCGCTTTCGATCTGGATTCCGACGAGGGTCTGCTCGTTGGCGCTACGCAGGTATTCACCCATACTCTGTCCAAAAGCCAGGCCGGCATAAGCGCTGCCGTGGCTGCGCTGGCCCTGGGGAGGATATTTTGCCCAGGCGACAACCTGCTCAGCTTCGGCGGGGGTGTTGATCATGGGAGCAATGATGCCGGATGCGCCGGTGTCCAGGGCATGCTTTATGTTTTCGAGCGTGGATTGGCCAATACGGACAATAGGGGCGGGACCACCGGCATCTGCGATGGCAGCGACCATCAAGGCGAGCGTCGGGGCATCGATGGGGGCGTGTTCGGCATCTACCACAAGCCAGTCGAGCGGCAGGCGGGATAGAAGACGGGCGCTGGATGGCGAGGGAATCCCCAGCCAGGCGCCGCGGGCGGGTTGGCCGGTGACGAGGAGTTCTTTTATTTTATTCGTTTTCATAATAAGAATATTTTACCTGAATGGGGGGAATTAGGGATAGAGAAACGCCGGGAACTCTCTTCGTGTTTCAGATAATAAAAGGATATTTAAACGCAAAGAGCGAGAAGGAGGCGAACCTTTACGGATAATTTGCGTGATGTGATGATTTTGAGGATGAGTGGAAGAGGATACTTAACGAGAAAGCTTTTACAAACAGTGGCGAGGACGCCTACTTGAGCAGCATGTTGGCCTGCACTTCACGGGGGATAGATGTTGGTAACCTTGGATTTCCTTGAGGAAGAGAAGAAGACGACCAATTTATAAGTGGCCCACCCGGACTCCAAAACCCGGAGATCTTGGAGTCCGGAGGAATCAGAATAGAGTTATTTCGTGGATCTGGGCTTTATGCCCAGATTTTTGACCAATTGATCCAGCTCTTCTTCTTCCCCGGATTGGTTGCTGAAATAATCGGTCATGAACTGGGAGCGACGCAGGCGCAGGGCCATGGGGGCAACGGCTTGCAGATCTTCGGGAGTGACTTTTAGACGGCCATCGGCGGCGGTATAGGCACGGGCAGCTTCAAACCAGGTGATCTCGGCGCGCAGGCTGTCGATGCCCATCTTCTGGACCAACCGGATGGCGGGTTTGGCAACCTTGTCCGGAAGAATCACATCTCGGAGGCGCAGGCGGGCGGATTGAATCTCCTCGGCGGCGGCCAGCATTTCTGCTGAATATGAGACAGAGATACCACGCGGGTTGGCAAGGTAAGCCTGCACCCGGCGGTAGGCTTCAAGACGTTCAGAAGGATCTTCCAGGCCGTGGACAACCACGCGCAACCCGAAACGATCCTGGATCTGAGGACGCAGACGGCCTTCCTCGGGGTTCATCGAACCGATCAGAACAAAACGGGCGCGATAAGTGGCTGCCAGTGGTCCGCGCCGGACGGTGTAGCTGCCCTGGGCAGCGGCATCCAATATGGCATCGATGATATCGTCCGAGAGCAGGTTAATCTCGTCAATATAGAGCAAGTTGCGGTCAGACTGGGCGAGGATGCCACGGTGCACGCGCTGGCGTTCATGGATGGCCAGGCGGTCGTCGATGCCGCCGACCACGTCCTCGAGGCGGGAATTGAGCGGAATCTCGACCAGCCGGACCCGGTCCAGTGCGACGAGCGGCTGGTCCTCGGCGTACTTTTTGGCGCAATCCGGGCAGACCGCATCGATGCCACCAGCCTCGATATCTTCGGGCAGGCAGCCATAATAACAGAGGGAGCGTTCGACTTTGGGTAGGAGATCCAGCAGCGAGCGAACGGCGGTGGTCTTGGCGGTGCCGCGCGGCCCGACCAGCAGGATGCCGCCGACGGAGGGGTTGATCAACCCGAGCAGGAGGGCCAGTTTCATTTCGCGCTGGCCGACGATAGCCAGGAAAGGGGAAAGGCAAGGATTCAGCCAACCCGACTTCTTCGGCAGTCAAGGTGGCGAGGCGCCGACCGGAGACGTGGTCGATCAGTTCACGCAGGGTACGGAAGGGGTGGGCGAGGCGTTCCTTGGGTTCGGATTCTTCGGGAGGAAGTTCAGGATTGGTCATAAGGTTAGAGGAAGACCGAGATTTAAACGCTTTTGCCACGAAGGAACACAAAGGGTCACTAAAGAAAAGAAAAAAACGTTAGCACTTGAAAGAGATTAGTGGCCTGCTTTTTGGGCGAGGCGGCGCTGCTGGCGGAGTTTGGCGGCATCCATGCGGGCCTGCTCCTCGGGAGTCTCTGCCATAAGCGGAGGGATGGCGGTGGGTCTTTCATTATCGTCGATGGCCACATAGACCAGGTAAGCGGCATTGGTATGGGTCTGCTGACCGGTGATGGGGTTCTCGGCCATGACATCCACTTCAACCTCCATGGAAGTGTGACCGGCGTAGGTAACTTCAGCATTTAATATGATCATGTCGCCGATGTGGATGGGTTGGTGGAAAACCATCTGATCCATGGCAACGGTAACGGTGCGGTGAGCGGCGTGACGAGTGGAAGCCAGCGCACCAGCTTCATCGACAAGCTTCATGATCCAGCCACCATGTACATTGCCCTGGCTGTTGGCATGTTCAGGCTGCATCATCTGTGCCAATTGAATGCGCGAGAGCCGCATGGGCTTTGGGTCGTGGGTGTGATCCATTAATCCGCGTCCTGGCGAGCATCGCCGGAATCGAGGGTGTGCAGAAGCTCGGGTTCCTCAAGTAATACGTCCGAAATGCCAAACTTCAGGTCGGGCAGCATGGGCGGCAGCGGTATGGTGGGAGGAACAAGAAGTCTGGTGGGCGGCGGAGGCGGGATTTTACGGGCGCGCAGCGAGGCTGTGAGACGCCGGCGGACGATGCGCGGTTCGGCGGTCATTTCGCCGACGTAGAAGCCGAGCACTGAATATACCTGGCGGTCAGCAGTCACCCAACCAATCCATTCGCCCATTTTATTGTGCAGATATGGGTAGTCCAGGTAGGCCTCGGCGTCACCGTGGGAATTATAAACAGGGACAATGTAACGACGGGGTTGATGGTTCATAATTTTTCCTTATCGATATCATTATAAGTCCAATAACGGTTGACAAAGAAATTCCACAACATTACAACACCGACAGCGACAGCAAGAGTGAAATTCTTCCCTAGGAAAATGGGTGTAAAAATATTGAGTGAGAGACCTGCAAAAAAGCTACGCATGGGCGGCTCAAGATAATGGAGAATGGGGAGGCGAATGGCCAGCCCGGCTACGTTGACCACAAAGAACATCACCAACTGGCGGGAGATGGGGCGTGAGCGTGAATTGGGGTAGGTCCAGAAGCGGTTCCAGATAAAATTACTGAAGATGGCGCAGATGAAAGAGATCGTCCCGGCGATGACCAGGGACAAGCCAAATAATTTGGAGAACAAGTTCATAATCCCAAAATCGACGACTGCACCGATGACACCAACGGCCATGAATTTCAGGAAACGGGTGCGCTCCAGAGGTTCGGTGAGGATGGCGGTCATAGCGCGGCCAACTTTTGCTTGAAATAGGCGAGGGTACGCTTGAGACCCTCCAAGAGATCCACTTTCGGCTCCCATCCAAGCAGAGTGCGGGCACGCGTGATATTCGGGCAACGACGCTGAGGATCGCTGCCGAAACGTTTGTCTGGCTGGTAATTCACATCCGCAGAATTGCCGGTGAGCTGGTTAATGATCCGGGCAAACTCCAGGATGGATGTTTCGGTGGGATTACCGATATTGACTGGCAGGTGTTCATCGGAGAGCAGGAGGCGGTAGATCCCGTCCACCAGATCATCCACGAAACAGAAAGAACGGGTCTGGGCGCCGTCACCGTAAATGGAAAGTGGTTGACCACGCAGGGCCTGCTGGACCATATTCGGGACGACGCGGCCGTCCTCAGAACTCATACGTGGACCATATGTATTGAAAATCCGTACAATGCGTGTATCTATTTTGTGCATTTGATGATATGCCATGGTCATGGCTTCTGCGAAACGCTTGGCTTCATCGTACATCGAACGCGGCCCAACCGGGTCGACGTGACCCCAATAGGTTTCAGTTTGAGGATGTTCGAGAGGGTCGCCGTAAATTTCGGAGGTGGAAGCCAGAAGAAAGCGAGCCCCTTGAGCACGACAGAGGCCCAGGCAATTATGGGTACCGAGGGCGCCAGCCTTCATGGTCTGGATGGGGATGTTGGAATAGCCAAAGGGTGAATCCGGGTTGGGACTGGCGGGCGAGGCGAAATGCATGACTGCATCCAGCTTGCCTGGAACGAAAATATATTCAGAGACATCCTGTTTGATGAATTTGAAGTTTTCATTTCCGGCCAGGTGGGCAATATTATCGGGACTACCGGTAACAAAATTGTCCAGTCCGACCACCTGGTGACCTTCCGCCAGCAGACGGTCGCAAAGGTGCGAGCCTAGAAAGCCAGCAGCCCCTGTAAGAAGAATACGCATCGATTGCTCCTGATCTTTGAATTATTTCCAATCAATATTGGTGGTAAGCCCATCGCCGGTTACCTGTTGGGATTGACCGCTGGTAGCATCTACTATCCAGAGATTACCGGCGTAAATAACCCCGATATAATCGCCGCCATTGTCGAGCAAATGCGGCGCCCAGACAAGTGCATGCGCCTGAGGGTCGAGACCGGGCTGGCCTTCGGCAGGGAAAAGCAAGCGCGGAGTGGATCCATTGTTGGCCATAACCACCAGGCGATAGCGGCTGGTCGCAGAGGCGGTAGGGAAAATGGCTTGCAGGTACGCAACCAGGTAGGAATTGGCCCCAGAATCATTCTTGCGAAGGGATGAAACGGCTGGATAGGCAAACATGCCGGTCTGCGGGACAAGCGTGGTGATTTTATTACCAGCAAGAGCGAATGAATCCAGAGAAAAGTTGGGAGATTCTTCGGGAGCAACCAGTCCGGTTGGTGCATTGTGAGTGACCAGGAAGAGGGTGCGGTTATCACTGCCCCAGGCGAGCCCGGGAGTCCAGGCCCAATCGCCATGGGTGTTCAATGAAGTGATGTTAACCAGATTTGTCAAACCGGCGTTCGCGATGTCGACCAACCCAACCCCATCCGGACGGGAATAAGCCAGGTTTTTGCCATCCGGCGACCAGGCGAAGCTCATGCCCCACCAGGGATAAACACCCCCATAATTGGTATCGAGGATATCCTGCGTCTTACCGGGTCTTCCGTTTTCGAAGGGCAGGATATGCAAATCATTATTGGCATCCCAGCCTGGGGCGGCGGCGTGCGGTTCGACGGTTGAGTAGGCAATGGCGTATTTGACACCCGGCTGCCAATCGGCGAAGTGGACAATATTGGAAACGCCCAAGTTGACCGGCGCAGCTGACTGGCTGGACGTGCTGACAGCCCATAAGGTGTTTATCTGCTGGTCAGGGGGTTGGGTGGATTTGCGGGTGAAGAGCAGCCAGGCACCATCAGGCGACAGTGAGAAGACATAGCCATCCAGGTCAGCGGTGGCGACGAGCGGGCGGCGGGTGGAGGTGGATTCTTCCATCATCCAGGCATTTCCACCGGTCAGGTAGACCAGGCTGCCGGGAATGGAAATGGGCGCAAAAGGCGCCTGGACGCCAACCATAACGATCTCGGGGAGGGCTTGCTGGAGAACGGTTTCTGAGACCACTGAATTGCCAGTTTCCACGTTATTCTCGAAGACATGCCGGATGGTAATTTCGTTCAAGCCATTCTGACCAGCCTGGACCAGGCGAGTTTCCCCGGAAGGCAGCGATTCGTTTCGCAGCTCCTGGCGTTCGAAAGGAACGACAACCTGTTTGGTCTCAAACTCTTCGCGCACGCGTGTGATGACAATGCTCAGTCCAGCAGTCAAGGCAGTATAGGAGGGAGGATCAACCCGGTCGGTGGAGGCGAGCGTTATTTTGGCGGCATCCAGGGCTTGCTGGACGGTACTGCCGGCAGGCAACGTAATAGGATAGTTGGCATCATCCGCAGTCACATTGACGGTGACATCCGCGGGCTGCACCTGAGGCGCGCAAGCGGCGAGGAAGGCAAGGGCCAATCCCAGTGTTAATACGATCAAATAAGACTGATTTAGCAATCGAGCCCCGGTTTTGCGTGGGTCATATGAAGAGGGAAGGGTCATGGGGATACTGGTATAATCCAAAGGCTATTTTGTAAGGCCGACGACGGTCATTGTACCATCTGCAATAGTGAGACTCTCAAGGCGCAGCCCGATAGCAGCCGGACCGATCGCTCCGGTGAAAGCCTCCTGGATGGCGGCTGTGACCACATCATTCAGCCCAACCGGAACAGGCAGCGGGCCAAAGTCGGCGGAAGTCAATTCAATCTTGAGCTGGCCCTGGTCATTCACGCCAGCGGTGATGACGATTTGGATCGTGGCCTGGAAATAACCTTGCTGAGCCAGCCCAAAGACCTGGATCTGACCATTACGAAGGTAGACCTGAGGGTCGGTAAAAGGCGGCTCGGATTGAGGCTGGAGAAGGCTGGCAAGGTAGGAGGTTATTTGCGGCTCGGTGACGACCAATGAAAATTGGCCAGTTTCGGCCGCAGTATCTCCGGCGGCCTGGATGGCAGTCTGCAGTTCAAGCATGGCCTGTGTGGAAACCGGAATACGTTGGTCCGGGAAAGCCGGTCCGCCGATATTGATCGTACATGCCAGAACTGCCAAGATCAGAACTGACAAACCAATGAGAAGCGGAACCTTGCAAACATTCATTTCGTCAGCCCTTTTTTATAGCGGAGTAATTATAGCATGAGCGAATCTGAAAATCCCACTCCGCTGGATGTTCCGGCAGCCCTGGAAGCCCTTTTGTTTGTCTCGGCGGAGCCAGTGACATCCAGCCAATTGGCCACGGCACTGGACCTGTCAGTTTCGGCGGTGGAGCAGGGCTTGACACAATTGGACAGCGAACTTCAGACCCGCGGTCTACGGCTACAACGGCACGGGGGGCGGATGCAATTGACGACTGCACCGGAGATGGCCGAGGCGGTGGAACGGTTCCTGGGCTTGGAAGCCACCAGCCGCCTAAGCAAGGCAGCCCTGGAGACACTGGCAATCGTAGCATACCAGCAACCTGTTACACGCCCATATATTGAAGGAGTGCGCGGAGTCAGCAGCGACGGCGTGATGAAATCCCTGCTAGGCAAAGGATTGGTCCAGGAAGTGGGCCGCGCCGAGGGACCAGGCCGACCGATTTTGTATGGTACAGCTCCGGATTTCCTGCAACATTTCGGCTTGAATTCCCTGACCGAACTCCCGACGCTGGCACTGCCGGTGGCGCAGGTTGAGAATGAGAACGGGAACGGGCATGACGAGATGTTGAAGGGTTGATTTTAGTCGTAATTGTGAAGAACGATTATTGGCAGAAGAGCGATGAAATTGCAACTGAGAAGAAAAGAGCAAATGGAGTCGCTACTACGGGTGAAGGTGGAAGGTTGAGATGGAAGAACGTTTACAAAAAATCCTGGCACGTGCAGGTTATGGATCACGGCGGAGCTGCGAAGAGCTGATCTCGGCTGGACGGGTGCGCGTGAATGGCCAGGCAGTTGGGCTGGGTGATAAGGCCGATGCCGCCAAAGACAAGATCACGGTGGACGGGAGAGCGGTCAAGCAGGCCGAAAGCCTCGTATATGTGGCGTTGTACAAGCCCGCGGGGTGATCTCGACCGTCTCCGACCCGGACCTGCGGCCGGCGGTACGCGATCTTGTGCCGGTTGAAGGCACGTTATACCCGGTGGGACGGCTCGATTTTGATTCAGAAGGCCTGGTCTTGATGACCAACGACGGCGACCTGGCAAATAAACTAACCCACCCGCGTTACGAGCACGAGAAGGAATACCGCGTGCTGGTAGCGAAGCACCCGGACCCGGAGCAATTGAACCTGTGGCGGAGGGGCGTGGTATTGGAAGATGGATTCCGGACCGGTCCAGCCGGAGTTTACGTGGTTTCCAAGCAGGGGAAGGGCGCCTGGCTGGATGTTACACTGAAGGAAGGCCACAAACGCCAGATCCGCGAAATGGGTATCCAGACCGGACTACCGGTGGCAAGGATCGTGCGTGTACGGATCGGGGGATTGCGGCTGGGAAGTCTGAAGCCGAAAGAATGGCGCTTTCTCACTACGCAGGAAGTGGAGGCGCTGCAAAAGCCCGCCGTCGCTCAAAAACCAAGGACTACCTACAAAAAACCAAAGACCGACCGTAAAGAGTAACGCAGGGCGCCGCTCTTCAGGCTGACCCGCCGCCGAGGACGGCGGCGGAAGCAGTTATTCCAAAAATAAGAGACCGGCCGCTATGGCCGGTCTTTATGATATTTAGCGCCCGATGAAATTGGCAAGCCAGCCGTAGGAAAAGAAACCGGCGTAGGCAAACAAAAGCATTTTGAGAATCTTGCCGAAGGCACAGGCGATCAGAAATTTCCAGAGGGGCAATTTGAGGGCTCCGGAGGCCATTCCAGCCAGATCAAAAAGAGGATTGGGAATGAAGGCCACTAGGGCGATCATCAAGTAAGCCAGGTTTTGATGCTCCTTCATCCATTTCACCAAGCGTTCGTAGAGGGCGGCGCGTTCCATGACTCCCTGTCCGCTGAAGCCAGTCATATAGCCAGTCAGTTCACCCAAGGCCGCGCCCAGACCGGCAGCAACTGCGACGCCGATCGGGTTGAAGATGGCACCCATGGCAGTTGTAAAAGCCACTCCCGGGATAGGAATGATGATGGTGGCATTGGCTGCGATGGAAATCAGGAAGATCCCAAAGTAGCCATAATTTTCAAGTTTTTTGACCTGTGCCCGGAATATAAAAAGCGCCACGATTAACGCCACCACAAACACCAAGGTAAAAATCCGCAAGATGGTGAGGCGGCGTTGAGCGCTCATGTTTCCTGGATGGTAACTTTATTCAGTTTTACGGCCGGAGAGGCGGGCTTGCCGGGGTCACGCGGTTGGATAGCCATCAGCACATCCAAGCCCTGGATGACCTGACCAAAGATGCTATGCTTCCCGTCCAGCCACGGAGTAGCGGCGTGCGTGATAAAGAACTGGCTGCCGTTTGTGCCCGGGCCGGCGTTCGCCATCGAGAAGATTCCAGGCTTGTTATGCTTCAAGGAGGGGTGGAACTCGTCCGCGAAACGATAACCAGGTCCGCCGGTGCCGGTGCCGGTCGGGTCACCGCCTTGGGCCATGAAGTCGGCAATGACGCGGTGGAAAATGGTGCCGTCGTAAAAGCCTTCGCGCGCCAGGAACACGAAATTGTTTACCGTGCGGGGAGTTTTATCGGCGAAGAGTTCCATGACAATATCGCCCTTGTCGGTGCTCAAAGTTGCTGTATATTTCTTCTTGGGATCAATCACCATTTCTGGCGGTGTCTTCCATTGTTTGCTCATTCGATTTCCTTTCGGGGATGGAATTAGAGTTGTGATGATTTGCCCTTACGGGCGAATCAGGTTTTTTGATTTCGCCAGTAGCAATTCGACGCGCGCCACGACCATATCCAATGCAGCGGTATTGAAACCACCTTCCGGGATAATCATGTCGGCGTAGCGTTTGGAAGGTTCGACGAAATCCAGGTGCATCGGACGTACTGTAGTCAGGTATTGTTTGATGACCGATTCGGTGGTCCGGCCGCGCTCGGATATATCGCGTTGAAGGCGGCGGATGAAACGCAGATCCGAATCAGTGTCGACGAAGATCTTGACGTCCAATAAATCGCGCAGCGGCGCTTCTGCAAAAATCAAAATGCCTTCTACCAGGACCACGCTGCGAGGCTGGACGGTAAACGTGCGGTTGGTACGGCTGTGCGTGGAGAAATCATAAATGGGGACTTCGACAGCATGGCCTTCCTTAAGTTGCTGAATATGCCACATAAGCAATTCATTATCCAGCGAGTTGGGATGGTCAAAGTTGACCTCGGCGCGCTGGACGGGGGGCAGGCCACTTAAATCCTTATAATAAGCGTCATGCTGGAGAAAAGATATCCGATCCGGCCCAACCCGTTGCAGGATAGTCTGGGCGACCGTGGTTTTTCCGGAACCGGAGCCACCGGCAATACCAATCACAAGCGGGGTTGTGAGTTCGGACATACGGCGATTATACCCGCAGTCGAATACAAATTTCCGCTTGTGGATATTAAGCGATTGCAGATTTTAGATTGATTATTGGTGATTGAAGAATTAGGATAAAATTCATGGACTAATCTTATGACTGAATTCTTGAAACTTGTGGCTCCACTAGAAGCTTTGAATGCGTTGATGCTAGCTCTTCCCGATTTTTCAACGGAGGAAGAGTTGGTGGATGTGTTGAGCGCGATTGGCCGGGTCACAGCACGGGATGTGCAGGCCCCGCATGCCTTACCAGCGTTTTCACGCAGCAGCATGGACGGTTTCGCGGTGCGTGCGGTTGACACTTACGGAGTATCCGAGTCGATCCCGGGTTATTTGACGATCGCCGGAGAGGTACCAATGGGAGCCGAGCCGGACTTTGCTTTACAGCCCGGACAGGCGGCCTTGATTCATACCGGAGGAATGCTCCCAAGGAATGCGGATGCAGTCATCATGGTGGAACAGACCGAACAGACCCGTAATGGCGAAATCAGCATCCTTAAAGGGGTTGCACCGGGTGAGAACGTGATCCTGATGGGGGAAGATGTCCAGGAAGGGCAGATAGTGATCCAAGGTGGAACCCGGGTACGACCGGCAGAGGTGGGGGGATGTATGGCATTGGGAATCACCCAATTGCGGATAGCCAAAAAACCTAGAATTGGGATACTCTCGAGCGGTGACGAAGTCATTGCCCCCGAACGGGAACCGGCTCCGGGACAGGTGCGTAATGTCAATTCCTACAGCCTGGCTGCTCTGGTGATGGAAGCGGGTGGAGAACCAGCATTGTATGGAATCGTGCCAGATAAACTTGGGCTAATGAAAGAGTGGGCTTCCAAGGCCTTGTCCGAATGCCAGGCAGTGGTGATTACTGCCGGCTCATCGGCGAGCGCACGCGATATGACCGCAGAAGTTATTGCCAGCCTGGGCGGTCCAGGGGTGCTGGTGCATGGAGTAAACGTACGACCAGGGAAACCGACCATCCTGGCAGTCTGTAATGGCAAGGCAGTGATCGGATTACCGGGCAACCCGGTCAGCGCGTTGGTTATAGCGGGCCTGTTCGTGGCGCCGGTAATCAAGAAATTGTTAGGGGAAAAGGTGGACCGGCCGAGAAAAGCTTGCATGGCCCGGCTTAGCCTCAATATTCCGTCACAGGCTGGAAGGGAGGATTGGATCGCGGTGAAATTGACTGCCTCCGTTGAGCAGAGCGATGAGGAGCAGGCATGGCTGGCAGAACCCATCTTTTCGAAAAGCAATCTTATTTTTTCCCTGGTGGCGGCAGATGGATTGATCCGGATCCCCCCGGATGCCACCGGATTAGAAGCCGGGGAGCAAGTGCAGGTTTTTCTTTTCTAGCGGAGTAAATAAATCGAATGCCCGTCTACCTTCATGATATTCCTCTCGAGGATGCGAAAGCACATTTTGAAACCGCGTTGAAAGAAGCGCAGCTTTGGGGTGTTTTGGGAAAAGAAACGATCCTGCTGGATGAAAATGCGCTCGGGCGCGTTCTGGCAGAACCAATCCTCGCAAAAGTTTCTTCACCGCATTACCATGCCGCAGCGATGGACGGATTTGTTGCTCACGCAGATCAAACCGTGGGCGCATTACCCTCCAAACCGATCGTACTGCAAATCGGAGAGCAAGCCAGATACGTAGATACCGGGGATCCGGTGCCGGAAGGGTTTGATTCTGTCATCCCGATCGAGAATGTAGAGTCTTTGGATGAGGCTGGAGAGATCGCAAAAGCCATCCGCACGCCGAAATCCATCCGAATTCGGGCGGCAGTGACCCCCTGGTCGCACATCCGCATGATGGGGGAGGATATCATCGTCACGCAACTGGTGTTGGCGGCAGGCCAGGTGCTGCGCCCGGTGGACCTGGGCGCAGTGGCGGCGGCAGGCTACCAGGAAATCCAGGTGGCGCGCCAACCGAGAGTGGCGATCCTGCCAACCGGAACCGAACTGGTGCCGATTGGAAGCAAGCTGACTCCCGGGTTAATATTGGAGTACAACAGCCTGGTACTGGCTGCCCAGGTACGGAGTTGGGGCGGACTGGCGACCAGGCTGCCGATCATCGCGGATGATTTCGAGGCGATCTGCAGGCGAGTCCGGGAATTTGCACCAGATTATGATTTGATTTTATTGGGTGCGGGTTCATCGGCCGGTGCAGAAGATTTCTCTTCCGAGGTTGTTGAGTGCCTGGGAACATTATTGGTGCATGGGGTGGCTGTCCGTCCGGGACACCCGGTCATTTTAGGGATACTGAAAGTAGATAACCGGAGCATACCGGTTGTCGGCGTTCCTGGCTATCCGGTCTCATCCGCCATGACGGGCGAGATCTTCGTTGAACCCTTGCTGGCAAAATGGCTGGGAAGACGGGCGAACGAACTGCCGGTCGAAATGGCCGAGATGACCCGCAAGACCAGCTCTCCGGGAGGGGATGATGACTATATCCGGGTAGTGCTGGGGCAAGTTGGGAAAAAAACTCTGGCAGCGCCGCTGGCGCGCGGAGCAGGGATCATCACTTCATTGGTCCGGGCAGATGGCCTGGTGGTGGTGCCACGCGGTATTCAGGGTGTGGAAGCGGGTGAGAAGGTACCGGTCCAACTCTATTCGAAAAAAAGTGAGATCGAGCGTACCATTTTCTGCATTGGATCGCACGACCTGACCCTGGACCTGCTGGCCCAATTCCTGGCGAGCCATGACCGGCGTCTTACATCTGCAAACGTCGGGTCGCAAGGCGGGCTGGTAGCGCTGCAGCGCGGCGAGGCACACCTGGCGGGGTCACACCTGCTGGATCCGGAAACAGGTGAGTATAACGTGGCCTATCTACCAAAGTACCTGGGTGGAATCCCGGTCAAACTGGTGGCGTTGGTACTGCGGGATCAAGGCTTTATGGTTTTGAAGGGCAACCCAAAGAATATCAAAGATCTGAGTGATCTAAGCAGACAGGGAATTCGGTTTGTAAACCGGCAGCGCGGGGCAGGGACACGCGTTTTGTTGGATTACCAGCTAGCCTTGAAAGGGATTCCCATAGATGCGATCCGCGGATACCAGCAGGAAGAATTTACCCATTTGGGGGTTGCGGCGGCGGTCGCCTCGGGGCGGGCGGATTGTGGCCTGGGAATCGCAGCTGCGGCTCAGGCGCTCGATCTGGATTTTGTTCCATTGTTCCAGGAACGCTATGATCTGGTCATTCCCAAGGAACATGCCGGCAGCGCTTTAATGGCGCCCTTATTCGAAATTATTGCCGGCAAGGAATTTCGCACGGCAGTGATGGCAATGCCGGGTTATGATGTCGGGGTAATGGGAAAATTGATCCTGGAAACGTAGGACAGTTTCATCCACCAATTTCATTAAGGACACGGTTAAGCGGGATTTCGCCTTGGTCGAGGGCGTGGCCCCAGGGTTTGTTGTAGACAGCTTCCAGAACCATTTGGCGAAGCTGATCCTGGGAAGCGCCATTACGCAGAGGGGTTAACAGATCCAGCTCGGATTCCCGTAAAAGACACAGACGCAAAGCGCCATCTGCGGTAAGGCGAACACGATTGCATGAGCCACAAAAAGGGGCGGTAACAGAATAAATGAAACCGATGGTGCCGAGAGCGCCAGGGAGACGGTACAGGCGGGCCTCTCCGTCCAAGGTCTGATTATTAACCGGCATCAACCGACCCAAAGCGTGCTCGATCAGGCTGTGTGTCTCGACGGCTGTGACCATCTGTCCGGTCTGGAAATCGGTCTTCCCGGCAAAAGGCATCATTTCAATAAAGCGGACCTGCCAGGCATGCTGGATTGTCAGGCGTGCCAACTCAGCCACATCCTGCTCGTTAAAGCCGCGCACGACCACCACATTCAATTTGATAGGACCCAGGCCGGCCCGCTCAGCGGAAAGGATCCCTTTCCATACATTTTCCAGGTTATCGAAGCCGGTCAGTTGCTTGAACTTGAGCGGGTCGAGGGTATCGATGCTGATATTGACCCTCTGAAGGCCGGCTTTGGCCAAAGGTCCTGCCAGGTTTGGTAACAGCACCGCATTGGTCGTCATGGAGACTGACCGGATACCGTCTGTATGGCTGATCCCACGTACCAATTCCACAAGATTGGCGCGCAGGGTCGGTTCTCCACCTGTCAGGCGTATCTTATCAAAACCCAGTCCGGCGAATAGGCGGGTAAAAATGAGAATCTCGTCGTCTTGCATCAGTTCGGCATTGGGGTGAAAGATCATCCCATCCGGCATGCAATAAATGCAGCGCAAGTTACAATGATCCGTCAGACTGATACGGAGATATTGGATATTTCTTCCAAACCGGTCAAGCGCCATTCCACCTCAAGAGAATCAGAATGAATCCTGTAGTAAAGTCGATTGTAGCTCATCCGTGGGGGAGCTAGCGAGATACAGGCAAAAGGGGTGATGAATGTCACTTGTATTTCGTGTCGCAAATCATTACAGTGATAATGTCAGTCGGAAAAAAGCATAAAAGCCGAAAACAATGTCCGAAAACGACATAATCGACCGAAAAATTGTCGAACTTCTAATGGACGATGGCCGCATGGCTGCGGCTGAGATTGCGCGGAACATTGGCGGGGGAATATCAGAGCGCGTGGTGAGATACCGAATCAACCGTATGATAGACGATAAAGTTATCCAGATACGTCCTATTGTCAATCCACAGGCATTTGGGTTGACAACGCGGGCGGACGTTGTTTTGGAAGTTGAATCGGATGCAATCATGGAAGTGGCGCGCAAGGCGATGGAATACGAATGTGTTTCCTATGCAGCCTGTTCCATTGGCGAAATGGATGTTTCGATCCAGGTGGTGGGTAGGGATACAGCCGAGATCTACCAATTTGTGACGGAAGTAATCGGGAAGATGCCGGGAGTACGCAAAACGACTACCTCTATCGTACCGATCGTACTGAAAGATGTGTACCAGTGGCGCATCCCACGTGACGCGGTGGTGAAAAAGACGGGATAATTTTTCAATAGCCTGTGGAGAGGGAAGCAACATGAACATTCCTTGGGAAACGAGCATTGTGTTGCAAACAAGGGCCACCAAAGTATTACCGTTGGGGGTGAACTCAAATTTCCGTTTTTGGGGAGAGGGTATCACCCCCTATATGCAAAAAGCCAAGGGGGCATATCTGTGGGACGCGGATGGGAATAAATATATAGATTACCGGCTGGGGTTTGGCCCCATTATCCTGGGGCACGCCTATGACGAAGTAAACGAAAAAGTCAAACAAGAAATCGATTTGGGCAGCATGGCGGCGATGACCTATGAGCTTGAGATCGAAGTCGCCGAAAAAATTGTTAGCATGTGTCCGGGATTGGAGATGGTGCGTTTCGCCTGCTCCGGTACCGAAGCAACCATGCATGCCCTGCGGGTGGCGCGCGCTTATACCGGGCGAGAAAAGGTCATCAAGTTCGAGGGCATGTACCACGGGTTCCACGATTACACGCTGTGGTCGACTTATGCCCCGGTGGAAGCTTATGGGAATTCACGCAACCCAATCCCGATCCCATCCAGTTCCGGGATCCCGCGCCCATTGAATGAGCTGATAACGACATTACCATTTAATAATCCCGAAGTTTTGGAAAAAACGCTAGGTTCCATCGGCGAACAAGTGGCGGCAATCATTGCAGAACCTTGCATGGGAAACTGCGGGGCAATCCTGCCACGGGAGGATTTCCTGCAATTCATCCGCAGCCAGTGCGACAAGTACGGGATTGTTTTTATCCTGGACGAAGTCAAGACGGGCTTCCGGATCGCAAACGGCGGGGCGCAGGAATTTTACAATCTCAAACCGGACTTGGCGACCTACGCCAAAGCATTGGCCAATGGGTATCCCCTGGCGGCATTTGGCGGCAAAAAAGAAATCATGTCGATCATCGGGCACGGTGTGGCACAAGGCGGGACATTCACAAACAACAAACCCGGCGTAGCGGCGGCCTGGGCAACATTAACCATCCTGCAGCGTGAACCAGTACTCAAGACTATTGAAAAGCGCGGCAAACGCCTGATGGATGGGATCTCAGAGATCCTGTCCGAAAATAGCATCCCGCATTGTATGAGCGGTTACCCGGCCATGTTCTCATATGCGATGGGGGTGGATTGTATAGCGGACCAGCGTAGCTGGAATGAAAGCGAAAAAGAATTTTATTTGACCCTGGCAGAAGCGTTGATCGAGCGCGGCATCATGCCGGATCACGACCCGCGCGAGCCCTGGTTCCTGAGTTATTCCCATGGAGAGGCCGAGATCGACCTGACTCTGGAAACCTTCCGAGCGGCGGTCAAGGCAGTCAAGAAATCATAAGCGAATAAGGAGTTACGCATGCCAAAATTGAGCTCCAAAGAGATTGTGGATCTAAACCGGGAGTATACCTTCTTCTCGTGGTCAATCCAGGGTCAGACCAATCCCATCCCTGTGGAAAAAGCCGAGGGAGTTCTATTTCTGGGATAGCGATGGAAAGCGTTACCTTGATTTTTCATCGCAGTTGATGAATACGAACATTGGTCACCAGCATCCGAAAGTTGTGAAGGCTATCCAGGACCAGGCGGCCAGGTTGTGTTTTGTCCATCCGGGAAGTGCGACCGAGCCACGCGGCCTGTTGGGGAAAAAACTATCCGAAGTAACCCCGGGAATCTCAAGAAGACCTTTTTTACACTGGGGGGTTCGGAAGCCAACGAAAATGCGATCAAGATCGCCCGTTTCTATACTGGAAGGTACAAGATCTTGTCACGTTACCGGTCCTATCACGGCGCAACCTATGGCTCGGTGGCTCTTACCGGCGACTACCGCCGCCTGGCGGTGGAACCGGCCATGCCCGGGACTGTGCATTTCCTGGACCCGTTTTGCTATCGCTGTCCTTTCGGTTTGGAGAAGGAGAGCTGCAAGCGGCAGTGCATCACTCACGTGGAGGAAGTGATCAAGTACGAAGGTCCGGACAAAATCGCCGCCATCATCATGGAAGGCGTGGTAGGCTCGAACGGCTTGATCGTACCGCCAGATGATTACTGGCCGCGCATCCGAGAAATATGCAACAAGTACGGGATATTGCTGATTTCCGACGAAGTCATGAGCGGGTGGGGAAGGACGGGAAAGTGGTTCGCGGTAGACAATTGGGGAGTTACACCGGACATCATCACCACGGCAAAGGGGATTACCAGTGGGTATGTGCCATTGGGGGCGGTAATAGTCTCGGAACCGATCGCCAAATTCTTCGATGACAAATATCTTTACGCCGGACTGACTTATAACGGGCATGCATTAGCCTGCGCGGCAGCTTTGGCGACTATCCAGGTTTATGAAGATGACAAGCTGATCGAGAATGCCATCCGGGTGGGAAAATTCCTGGGCGAGGCGCTCGAGGGCGTCAAGGTCAGGCATCCGTCTGTGGGTGACGTGCGCTATATCGGCCTTTTCTCAGCGATCGAGCTGGTCGCCAACCGTGAAACGAAAGCGATTATTCCGGCAGCGGTAATGAGCGAAGTTGGCAAAGTGCTGCGTCAGAACGGCCTGTTCACTTTCATCATGGCAAACAACATGGGCAGCATTGTGTTCGTAGTCCCACCGTTATGCATCACCCAAGAACAAGTGGCAGAAGGTCTTGGGATTGTTGAAAAGGCATTGGAAGTTGCCGACAAGGCTGCAGCATAACTCATTTCGTTTAGGAGAATAGGGCATGAATGAGCTAATCCTAAAAAATTACATTAACGGTAAATGGGTGGCATCCTCAACCGGGAAATTCCGGGACGTAGCAGACCCGGCGACGGCTGAAATCCTGGCGAAAACACCGGTCTCCTCGGCAGCCGAGCTGGATGAAGCTGTCCAATACGCGCAAAAGGCTTTCCTGGATTGGCGCAGAGTGCCGGTCACGAAGCGCATCCAATACCTTTTTACCTTGAAGGGTTTGCTGGAAGCCAACTTCGAGGATTTGGCGGCCTGCATCACGCGCGAGCATGGCAAGGTGCTGGATGAGTTGCGCGGCGAAATGCGCCGGTCGATCGAAAATGTGGAAGTGGCGTGCGGGACACCGAGCCTGATGATGGGGGATGTATTGGAAGATGTGGCTCCGGGCATCGATGAGTTCATGATCCGCCAGCCTTTGGGAGTGACGGGGATCATTTCACCTTTTAACTTCCCGGCTATGATCGGATTCTGGTTCATTCCGTATGCAATCGCCACCGGAAATACGGTTGTCATCAAACCCTCCAGCCGGGTGCCGATCACCATGGTTAAGCTATTCGAATTGTTGGAAGAAGCGGGTTTTCCGGCCGGCGTGGTAAACATGGTGCACGGCGGTTCGGAGATCGTCAACAGTATGCTCGATCACCCGCTGATACGGTCGATCAGCTTTGTCGGCTCGACCGAGGTGGCCAGACACGTTTACAGCCGCGGAACTGCAAACGGCAAACGCGTCTCGGCGGCCGGCGGCGCCAAGAACCCGGTGTTGATCCTACCGGATGCAGACGTGGACACCACCACCTCGATCATGATGGACAGCGCCTTCGGATGCTCGGGCCAGCGCTGCCTGGCAGCCTCGACCGCGATCATGATCGGTGAGGCCGACAAGGTCTTCATCCCCAAGTTTGCTGAAGCGGCGTCGAAGCGCGTGACCGGTTACGGGCTCAAGCCGGAAGTGCAGATGGGCCCGGTCATCACCCCCGAAGACAAGCTGCGGATCGAAGCCCTGATCCAGCGCGGCCTGGATGAAGGCGCTGAGATGCTGGTGGATGGGCGTAATGCGATCCATCCCAGGCTACGAGCAGGGCAATTTCATCAAACCGACCATCCTGACCGACACCCCGGTTGGTGGAATCATTGCCACCACGGAAGTTTTCGGACCGGTGTTGGGTATCATGCACTGCAAGACGGTGGAAGAGGCGATCAAGATCCTAAATGACGGGGCGTATGGGAATATGGGGTCGATATTCACGCATGACGGCTCGGCGGCGCGTAAATTTCGCAATGAGGCCGATGCCGGGAATATCGGCATCAATATCGGAGTGGCAGCACCGATGGCATTCTTTCCGTTCAGCGGCTGGAAGAACAGCTTTTTTGGGGACCTGCATGGCCAGGGGAAGCACGCCGTCGAGTTTTTCACACAGACCAAGATCGTAATCGAGCGTTGGCCAAAGGAGTGGACCAGGAAATTCTAACAAAAAGAGGAAGGAGGAGCACCAAACCGATCAATGAGTAAAGGCGCCTGAAAGCGCCCTGAAGTTATCACATCAGATTCGAAAATTCGGAAAGGAGAATGCTACTATGGCACATGAACAAATGGCTTATGCCCGTAAGGCCAGTGGTCTGGTCCGCGGCCTCTCATTAGTGGATGCCTTTGGCGTCGGATTTATGAACCAGGGCCTGACCGTCTCCATGTGGGTGATGATCAGCATGGGACTTTCGGTTTACACCGGCGGCAACTTGATCATTGCCACATTGCTGTCTGCGTTACTATGCGGAGTTGGGTTCTCGCTGGTGTGGGGCATCCTGGGTGGGTCCATGCCTCGCTCGGGTGGAGAGTATATCTACAACTCGCGTATCCTCAGCCCGATCGTTGGCATTGCCGAATCCTTCGGCAATGCGTTCGTGTGGATCATGTGGATTTTCGTCCTGGCACCCTGGACAGTGGATCCCGGTCTGGTGATGATGTTTCAATTCCTGGGCATGGACAAGGCTGCAGCGTTTTGTACAACCTCCTGGGCGTTATTCATGTTTTCCAGTATTGTCAGCCTGATCGCGATGCTGTTCCTGGTCTTTGGCATGAAGGTTTTCGCGACGGCACAGAAGATCGTGATGGGGCTGGGCACGCTGGGTGGACTGGTCATCCTGCTGCTCTTAACCTTCACATCCCACGCCGGCTTTGTAACCGCCTGGAACAACGTAGCGACCCAATATGGTTCCTTGAATTACGATGCTTTTCTGGCTGCAGCCAAAACCGCCATGGAAGCTGCCGGGAAAGCGCTGCCTGTTACCTGGAATTGGATCGATACGCTGGGTGTGATGGTGGCAGGATCCTGGTTGTTTGCTTATTCATACTGCATTACCTTTATTGCAGGCGAAGTCAAACGACCGGATAAAGCCATTATCCTGGGCAACCTGTTCGCAATCCTGGTGCCGGCCTTCTTCATGGTCTGGTTGGCGATCGTACTCTACCGGACGGTCGGATTCCAATTCCTGTCGGCGACTGCCTGGGTGGATTACAACGGGTTGGAGGGCTACACTGTGCCCTGGTCGACGCATTACGTGGGACTGGCGGCGATGCTGACCAAGAGTCCGATCCTGCTGATTATGATGGCAGGCTCGTTCATCCTGTTCAACATCTGGTATGTGGCGCTTTCCTACCTGGCCTTCCCGCGCATCCTGTTCGCCTGGGGTATGGACCGGATGGGTCCAAAATGGTTCGCGGATATCGATTATCGCTGGGCGACCCCGGTAAAGAATCACATCCTCTGCTTTGTTTTGGGTGAGATCGGGATTGCCGTTTATTCCTTCTGGAAGAACCCGATGTCGGGCCTTTCCATCACTGCCATGGAGGTAGTCTCGGTCTTCGGTGTGACTGCCATCGCGGCGCTGATCTTCCCATACGTCAAGAAAGTGGCGCACATTTGGGAATCTTCCCCTTATAAAACGTGGAAGATATTTGGAATCCCGGTTGTGACCATCGGCGCAGTGTTCAACCTGATTTACCTGGTGATTTTGTTTGTATTCTATGTCTTCATGCCAGGTTTTGAGACATACACGGCTTGGACAGTGCTCTTCTACGCGATCGTTTGGGGATTAGGTGTAGCCTGGTACTTCTACTGGAAAGCCCGCAATAAGCGAGATGGGCTGGACAGCAACCTGACATACGGCGAATTACCACCTGATTAAAGTATTTCATCCCAGTGAGGGGCGGGCGTCTACACTCCCGCCCCTCAGTTGCAATTATACAATTTGATTTTATAGGAGTGAAACCGATGGGCAAGCAAATAAAGATTTTCTTTGTGACCGATATCCATGGCTCCAATACCTGTTACCGGAAATACCTGAATGCTCTCAAGGCATATAACGTGGATGTTGGCATCCTGCTGGGGGATTTGACCGGAAAAGTGCTTGTACCAATCGTGGAAAAGGCCGGCGGCGGCTGGCATACCACGCTGATGGGCCAATATACTGAAGTTAGTTCTCAAGATGAATTAGACAAGCTCAAAAAAACGGTTGAGTTAATGGGCTATTACTGGGTACACCAGACACCCGAGGAATTTAAATCCTTTAAGGCCGATCCTAAGAAAATAGATGAGCTTTTCAAGCACTTGGTGCTCCAGCGCATGAAGGAATGGATGGTGTTGGCGGATGAGCGCTTGAAGGATACCCCATATAAGGTTTTTATGGCTCCAGGCAATGACGATTATTTCGAAATTGACGAGATCATTGAGGATTCCTCCGCCATTGTCAACTGCAATAATAAAAATGTCATGGTGGGTGAGCACGAGATGGTCACCTTTTCGTATGCCAACCCGACGCCCTGGAATACCCCGCGTGAGAAGCCAGACGAGGAACTCGAACCCATGTTGGAGGAATTGGTCGGGAAAGTGAAGGATAAATCGAACGCCATCTTCAACTTCCATGCCCCGCCGTATGGTTTTGCCTTGGACCTGGCGCCTGAGCTGGATGCGAACCTGACCCAGGCGGCCGACCGAAAGATCCACGTGGGCAGCCGGGCGGTAGCAAAGATGATCGAACGATACCAACCTCTGCTGGGCCTGCATGGCCATATCCATGAGTTACGCGGTGTACAAAAGATTCACAAAACAACCATATTCAATCCCGGAAGTGAATATTCAGAAGGTATCCTTAAAGGTGTGATCATTTTCCTTGAAAAAGGTAAAGTGAGAGATTACGCCTTTACCAATGGATAGGAGTAATGGCATGCCACTACAATTCCGTTTACCAAAAGACATCCCGATGAGTGAGTACCCTAAGCCCGAGGCTTACCTCGAGGAAGGGCGCCGTTTAGCTGACGATGCACAAAAGCAAGGGATCGTACTACGCGTGATGGGCCCAATCGCCTTGCATTACTATTTTCCGGAATACGTGGACCTTTACAGCCGGATGGAACGCCTGGGCGAACGCGTCTTCACTGACATCGATTTCGCGGCCTACGGCAAACATCGCGGTAAACTCGTGCCTTTTTTTGAAAATCACGGGTATGAACTCGAGAAACGGGCTGCCATGGTTTCCGGCGGAACACGCCTGATCTTTTTCAGCTCCAATATACCGATGATCGATGTATTTTTTGACAAACTGGATTACAACCACCCAATCGATTACCGCGGGCGGCTTGAGAACCACCCCCATTGTGTCTCACTGGCAGACTTGATGCTCCAAAAACTGCAAATCGTCCAAATTAACGACAAGGACCTCAAGGATGCCATGTTGTTACTCCTGGCTGCGCCTCTTGGCGAAACGGACAAGGATGCCATCAATATTAAATATATTGCCAAGCTCTTTGCCGAAGATTGGGGCTTTTACCACACTGCCACGAATAACCTGAAGAAGATCAAGGAGGCTACCGGCGGAGTAAAAGCGTTGACAGACGATCAACGCACGATCATTGGGGGAAAAGTGGATCAATTCCTGCAGTATCTTGAAAAAACACCCAAATCCGGAAAATGGAAAGGGCGGGAAAAGGTCGGCGAGAAGAAGCCCTGGTACAAAGAGGTAGCGGATTGGGCATAGCGGAAATTAATTTAGGCGTGCAATATTAACGGGCAGGTGCCTTCAAAGACAAAGAGGATAATATGCCACAAACCTTGAATGAGGCAGTAGCGTATAGCCAACGATGGTTGGAAATCATTAAGAAATCAAGTGTGACAGAGTCGGAAGGGAAGCAGATCATTGACGAATCCTTATATAACTTTGCCGAACACTTCAATAAGAACTGGTTGGAGTACCGAAAATCCGTGACCGAGGCAGGTGATTGGGCTTCGGTTGAATGGAGCGGAACAGGGGCGATTTTCCGGGATGTGCTTGGAAGAGAATACATAGATTGCCTGGGCGGTTACGGGATGATGGACCATGGCTGGAGCCATCCCGAAGTTATTGCAGCAGTCAGAGCCCAGTTGGCACGTTCCCCGATGCCCAGCCAGGAATTGATTGATCCACTCAGGGGCGTTCTGGCGCGACTGATGGCCCAAATCACACCTGGAGATATTAAATACAGTTTCTTCGCTGCCAGCGGCACAGAAAGCATTGAAGGGGCGATCAAGCTAGCTAAGATGTATACCAAAAAACCAGCCTTCATTGTTGCTGTAAAAGCTTTTCATGGGAAGACCATGGGATCGCTTTCCATGATCGGAAAATCCGATTACCGTCAACCGGCTGGAATCCTGTATGGCGGGCCGGTCTACCATGTCCCGTTTGGCGATGCTGCAGCGGTTGAAAAGCAGCTGGACATTTGTGACAAAATCGGAGTTGGAGTGGCGGGAGTATTAATGGAACCCATCCAGGGCGAAGCCGGGGCGCTGGTGCCGCCGGAGGATTTCTGGCCGCGCATCCGGGAAGCAACCCGGCATTATGGGACTTTGCTGATCGCCGACGAGGTGCAGACAGGTCTGGGCCGGACTGGAAAACTTTGGGGAGTGGAACACTGGAATGTAGTTCCGGATATCCTGGCAGTCGCCAAATCGCTGGGCGGGGGGGTCATGCCGGTAAGCGCTTTCTGCTCGACCGAGGAAATCTGGCAGTGTATGATGTATCCGAACCCCTTCATCCACACAACCACCACAGGCGGGGGCGCTTTAGCGTGTTCGGCTGCAATCGCGTCCATAAATGTCGTATTACGGGATGATTATCCGAAGCAGGCAGCTGAGAAAGGCGCCTATTTTATCTCGAAACTTCAGGATTTGGCGAAGACCTATCCTCAGATTTATAAAGAAATCACCGGCAGGGGCTTGTTAATCGGCCAACATTTTCTAACTCCAGAGATTGGATATCAAGTTGCAGCCGGTTTGTTCAAGCGCGGGGTGCTGGTGGCCGGCACCTTGACCAGCGCCCACACCATCCGAATTGAACCGCCCATTCTCATTACTTACGAACAGATCGACGAAGTGCTGAACCGATTGGAAGATACACTCCAGGAGGTGGCGAAGACTGTTATGGCAGGGAGCGTGGATTTGGTCACAATATGAGAATCGTCATGAGAATGTCGTATTTTGTAACGAAAACGTAAAAAATAGTTGTATCTCGTGACGAATCGTTGTAATATTTAGAAATGGATAATATGGATTCCGTCTTGTCCAAGGGATTGGATGAGATTGATCGTCAGATCATTTCTATATTACAGCAGGATGGCCGGGCCCCGTTTGCCCAAATTGCCGAGAGGTTGCATGTCTCGGCCGGGATGGTGCGTGTGCGCTATAACCGCCTGGTTGAAATGGGCGCGCTGCGAGTAGTGGGGATAACCAACCCGGTACGGATGGGCCACCAGACGATGGCATTGATTGGAATTAAGGTCGAAGCCAATCGCCTTATGGAGATCGCTGATGAAGTATCTGCGTTGGATGAAGTGATCTACTTGATCATTGTCAGTGGAGCTTACGATATTATCGCCGAGATCGTCTGCAAGGATCAAAACCATTTACTCCAATTTTTAACTGAGCGACTGTACAAAATTGAAGGAATCCGTGAGTCGGAATCCTTCATGCATTTGAAGATCGTGAAGGAAATCTACTTCTAAGCTAACCGGCGTTTGCCGGATCAGAATTTTTTAAAAGGAGAAAAATATGAAAGTCTTACTTGTTGGAACCGGCGGGGTTGGAGAAGCCATCGCCCGGATAGCCAAGGATCGTCCCTGGGTGGAACAGGTGGTGCTGACGGACTACAACCGCGAACGCCTCAAAGAAGTCCAGGCCAAGCTCGGGGACGCAAAGCGGTTCCCGATTGAGTGGATCGATGCCAGTAAACAGGAAAGTATTGAAGCCCTGGCAAAGAAATATAATGTGAACCTGATCATGAATGCTTGCGATCCATCATTTAACGTGCCCATCTTTGATGCTGCCTATAATGTGGGCTGCACATATATGGATATGGCGATGACGCTTTCAGAACCAAATCCGGTGAGGCCTTACGAACAGTGCGGCATTAAACTGGGCGATTACCAGTTTGAGCGCGCCAAGAAGTGGGAAGAGAAGGGCATCCTGGCATTGCTGGGACTGGGCGTTGAGCCCGGCATGGCGGATGTTTTTGCAAAATATGCTGCCACCCATTTATTCGATGAAGTTGAAGAAGTGGGCGTGCGGGATGGCTCCAACCTGATAGTAAAAGGCTATGATTTTGCTCCGAATTTTTCAATTTGGACCACCATCGAAGAGTGCCTGAATCCACCAGTCATTTGGGAGAAAGAACGCGGATGGTTTACGACTGCGCCTTTTTCTGAGCCCGAATATTTTGATTTCCCGGAAGGGATTGGTAAATTGGAAGTCATCAATGTTGAGCATGAGGAAGTGCTTCTGGTTCCGCGCTGGGTGAATTGCAAGAGGGTTACTTTCAAATATGCTTTAGGGGACCAGTTCATCGGCGTTTTGAAGACTTTGCACATGCTGGGTCTGGATAACAAAGAGCCCATCAAAGTAAAAAATATTGAAGTGGCTCCGCGGGATGTGGTGGCTGCCTGTCTCCCGGATCCGGCTCACCTTGGCGACCGGATGTTCGGCCTGACCTGCGCCGGAACATGGGTCAAAGGCAAGAAAGATGGCAAACCGCGCCAGGTCTACCTCTATCAGGTGGCTGATAATGAAGAGTGCATGAAGCGCCTGGACTGCCAATCCGTGGTGGCACAGACCGCCTTCAACGCGGTGGTCGGTTGGGACTTGCTGGAACATGGCGAGTGGAAGGGCGTTGGAGTCATGGGCCCGGAAGCGTTCGACCCAGTTCTTTTCATGAATAAAATGGCAGATTACGGCTTCCCTTATGGAATAAAAGAGATGTAAGTTCTTAACCCCATCCTGTTCAAACTGCGCAGGATGGGGATTTCAATTTGGAGGAGGATTTTCCATGGCAGAGACTTTGGCACTGACCCAGAGGGAAAAAAGCAAACTTAAACGAGAATTGACATTACTGCCGCTATTCGGATTGATCTATTTCACCGTCTGCGGTGGCTCCTTTGGCGTTGAACCAATGGTGAGCTTATCCGGGCCGGGTTTTGCAATCTTGTTGTTGTTCCTGACCCCACTCGTGTTCAGCATCCCCAATATGCTGATGGTGCGTGAGCTGCAATCCATGATGCCAGCGGAAGGCGGTTATTACCATTGGCTTAAGCAAGCCTTCGGCCCCTTTGTCGGCTTTATGGGGGGTTGGATGAACTGGGTGGTTTCGTGGGTGGATGTAACCATCTATCCGGTTCTGGCAGCGACCTATCTGGCCTTTTTTATCCCGGCATTAAATACAGGCGCAACCATCGGCGGGGTTTATATCTCCGGTGTTGTACTTTCATTTCTCGTGGCGCTATTGCTGATCTGGTTGATCAGCTATCTTAATGTCCGTGGAGCGCGTCTGTCAGGCCTGACAACGGACTGGCTGGGTGCCATCATGATGATCCCCTTGATCATCATGTCCGTCATCGGCATCGCAGCATGGATAAAAAGCGGCGTGACGATCCATCTGCCGTTCCTTCCAAATGGTGAACCGGTTAATTTCCAAAGCCTAATCCCGGCATTGGGAACCGGTATTTATGTAGCCATGTGGAACTTCATGGGATGGGAATTGCCAACGGCTGCGGGGGATGAAGTGGTCAACCCGAAGAAAACCTATCCCCTGGCGATGGCCTTGGTATTGGTAGCAGCAGTTGCCACGTATTCAATTCCGATGGTAGCCGGATTATACGGCGGGGCAGGTGACAATGGCAAGTATGCAGTATGGGGAGTAGATGCTTCAGATCCCAATGTGGGAATCGTGGGCGATATTGCCGGATCTGGCGCGACGGATACCCAAATCGCAGAAACCGGAGCTAAATTATCATCCTGGGGTGTTGAGCCAACCGCTTCGACCGGCTGGTGGTTCCCGGATATTGCCAAAGTGGTAGCCGACAAATTAACCGGGCAGACTGACAGCCCGCTGGGCAATATAATGGGAGGTTTGGTCTCCTTTGCGGCCATCCTATCCATGATCGGTTTATTCATCGGCAATGGTTTAGGCGGAACACGCATCCCCTTTGCGTTAGCCGAAGATGGCATGATGCCCAAATTCATGGTCAAAGTACACCCAAAATACGGTACGCCCTGGGTCTCCATCTTGATCGTGGCAGTCATCTATTCCGTCTTTTCGCTTTCGGCATTCCAGGCACTGGTCGTGATTGACGTTTTCCTTAATATGCTCGTGTTGTTGGGATGCTTCTTTGCTGTGTGGGTGCTGCGTTTTACGGATCCGCAACGCCCGCGTTGGAAAGTTCCGGGTGGCTGGTTTGGCCTGGGTTTGATCACCTTGCTGATGACCTCCGTTGTCACCCTGGCGGTAGTGTTCAACTACCTTGATACCGGTTGGGACTCGATTACCTGGGCCTTGGGCGCAATGGTGCTCGGTGCCATCGTGTATTTCCCAATTCATAAGTGGATCAAGCCCGGAATCCCGGATGTGAACCCCTACACGGCCCCGGCTGAAGAATAGAGAACGCTAATTCTCAACCCCTGCCCCATAAGGGGGCAGGGGAATAAGTTTAAGGAGGCTCCGATGCCATACGGCTATCACGGAAGGATTCTGCACGTTGACCTGACCACCGGCAAGATGGAGGTCGAAACTCCGCCTGAATCTTTCTACCGAAAGTATATGGGCGGTTCGGCCATGGCGATGAATTATATTTTGCGCGAAGTTCCCAAAGGAGCTGATCCGCTCGGGCCGGAAAACCTGCTGACAGTGTTCGATAGTGTGGTTACAGGGGCATCGATCTCCGGTCAAAGCCGTATCAATGTCAATGCCAAATCCCCGATGAGTGATGGGATCGGCGATTCACAGGCCGGCGGCTTTTTCCCGGCAGAATTCAAGTTTGCCGGCTACGATGGCCTGGTCTTGCGAGGTAAATCGCCAAGCTGGGTGTATCTGACCATCTTGAATGGGGAAGCGAAATTGCATGACGCTTCACACTTGTTGGGCAAGCTTACCGTCAGAGGTGGATGCCATATTAAAGCAAGATGTTGGCGATCCAAAGGCAGAAGTGATGCAGATTGGCCCGGCGGCGGAAAAGGGTGTGCGATACGCGGCCATTGTCAATATGTGTAACCGCATGAACGGCCGCACCGGCATGGGCCTGGTGATGGCGAGCAAGAATCTCAAGGCGATCGTGGTGCGTGGCAAAGCCAAACCAGCAGTGGCAGACCAAAAGGCAATGGCAGCTTTAAATAAAACCGGCCCGGAAGGGGTTAAAACCAATCCGGATATGGATGGACTGGCCAAATACGGGACGGCGGTGGTGGTCATGTTCAATAACATGATCGGAACGTTGCCAACCCGTAACCAGAACGAAGGCCAATTCGAAATGGCCGATCCGATCAGCGGCGAGAAAATGGCCGAGACGATCCTGAAGAAGCGTGACACCTGTTACGCCTGCGTGGTGCGCTGTAAACGCGTGATCGAAATTGAAGAAGGGAAATACAAATTCGACCCGATCTATGGCGGCCCTGAATATGAGACGATCGGTCTATTTGGCTCTTCCTGCGGAATAGGAGACCTGGCAGTGGTTGCCCAGGCGCATCAGATCTGCGATATGCACGGCGTTGATTCGATCACATGTGGCGCAACCATGGCCTTTGCCATGGAATGCTTCGAGAAGGGCATCATTACGAAGGAAGACACCGGCGGGATCGATCTGCGCTTTGGTAATGCCGATGCCATGCTCGAGGTACTCAATCAAATTGTAACGAAATCCGGCAAACTGGGGCCAATCCTGGCGGAAGGTTCCGCACGGGCTGCCCAGGTGTGGGGTAAAGGGGCAGATGAATGCCTGACCACTGTCAAGAATCAAGAAGCCCCGGCACATATGCCACAGGCCAAACGCAGCCTGGGACTGATCTATGCAGTGAATCCCTTTGGGGCAGACCATCAATCCAGCGAGCACGATCCATATTATGAAGAAGGGGTTGCAGATTTCAACTTGAACCGGCTGAAGGAGATCGGACTCGGTACACCACAGCCGGTACACAGCCTGACTCCAGAGAAGGTCCGGTTTGCCTATTTGACCGAAGTCTTCTATAGTATGATGGATACACTGGACCTGTGCCAGTTCGTTTACGGCCCGACCTGGTGCCTGTATGGGCCCAAGGAAACGGCTGAAATGGCCAGGGCGGTTACGGGCTGGGATGTAAGCGTGGACGAATTGATGACCATTGGCAAGCGGCGTCTGAACCTGCTGAGAACATTCAATGCCCGCGAAGGCTTCACCCGTAAAGACGACCAGCTGCCGAATAAATATTTCAAACCCTTGGTCGGAACCGGTCCAACCGCCGGGTTGACAGTCACGCATGAGGAAATGGATGCCGCTCTGGATGAGTATTACCGGCTGGCAGGTTTTACCAATGATGGCATACCGACGAAAGAAACATTGAAAGATCTGGATATCGAGTGGGCAGCAGAGTATTTGCCCTTAAATCTAATTCAATTGGAAGGTGAAAAATATGTCGCTCTACGAAGAAAATTTTTCCCATATGTCTCCCGTTTGGTCGCGGATATTTCCCATCCAGGCTGAACGCGCCGAAGGTTGCTACCTGTATGCCACGGACGGCAAGAAGTACCTGGATTTCACTTGCGGAATTGGCGTAACCAATACCGGTCACTGCCATCCCAAGGTGGTCGAAGCCATCCGGGAGCAAGCCGGGTTGTTCATCCACGCCCAGGCCAACATCGTCGTCACCAAACCGATGATGGAATTGATTTCTGAACTACGTCAAGTTGTTCCTGCGCCCATCGATGGATTTTTCTTCAGCAACTCCGGTGCTGAAGCAGTGGAGGGAGCCGTAAAACTGGCACGCGCGGTGACCGGCAAGCCGAACGTGATCGTATTTCAAGGCAGCTTCCACGGGCGTACATCCACGACTATGGCGCTGACCACTTCCAAAACCATCTACCGCTCTGGTTACCAGCCGCTCCCGGCGGGTATTTATGTAGCGCCTTATCCGAATGCCTACAAACTGGGGATGAATGATGCGCAAACATCCGATTATTGCCTGAATGCCCTGCAGGAACTCCTGCTCTCCCAGACTTCGCCGGCCGAAACCGCGGCCGTACTGATCGAACCGGAACTGGGCGAAGGCGGCTATGTCGTACCGCCTACGGCCTTTATGAAGGGCTTGCGCGAGTTATGTGACAAGAACGGGATCCTGCTTATTTTCGACGAAGTCCAATCCGGGTTCGGCCGGACCGGAAAATGGTTTGCCCAGGAACATTTTGGGGTGGTACCGGATATTATGACGGTTGCCAAGGGAATCGCTTCCGGGCTGCCGCTTTCGGGCGTTTTCAGCCGGCTCGATTTGATGAAGAAGTGGCAGACCGGCTCACACGGCGGTACGTTCGGTGGAAACGTGATTGCCTGCGCAGCCGGGGTGGCTACCATCCGGGCAATGCGCGATGAAGATATGCCTGGAAACGCAGCACGGCGTGGGGTGCAGTTGACGACCGGCCTGCGAAAATTTCAGGAAGAATATCCAGTGATTGGGGATGTACGCGGCCTGGGGCTGATGATCGGCACCGAGTTCACCGTCAATGGGAAACCTGCCGATAAGGCGCTGGTCAAGGCGATTGTGCATAATTGCGAGGAGCTTGGCTTGCTCCTGTTGACATGCGGCACCTACGATAACGTCATTCGTTGGATCCCACCGCTGGTGGTCACCGATAGCCAGATCAACGACGCACTGGCCATTTTTGGCAAGGCTCTCAAGAACCACGCGAATTAGCTCACCAGGCTAACGACGATCCCTCACATCCGCAAAAATGCGCGTCCTGGACCGTTCCCGACTTGAAAAACTGCTCCACATGGAAGAGAAGCGCTTCCATGTGGAGCATCCCAAGTCTTATGCGTTATACCAACGCGCCTGCAAATCCATGCAAGGCGGCGTGCCGATGTTGTGGATGATCCGCTGGGCAGGGACATTCCCCATTTTTGTCAAGGAAGCCAAAGGCGCCCATTTCACGGATATGGATGGGAAGGCCTACATCGATTTTTGTCTGGGCGATACGGGTGCAATGACGGGCCATGCGCCGGAAGCGACGCTGGCTGCCATTAATGCTCAAGCAACAAAAGGAATAACGTTGATGCTGCCCACCGAAGATGCCATCTGGGTGGCTGAGGAGCTTCAGCGCCGTTTTAACCTTAAAATCTGGCAGTTCACGCTGACAGCCACGGATGCCAACCGGTTTTCCATCCGGATGGCACGCCATATTACCAACCGTTCAAAGATCCTGGTTTTCAATTACTGTTATCACGGCTCGGTGGATGAGACCTTTATCAGCATGGATGAGGAAGGCACGCCCGGTCCGAGGCGGGGCAACCTTGGTCCATCCGGTAAACCCGATCGATACCACCAAGGTGATTGAATTCAACGATCTGGGGGCACTGGAAACAGCCCTATCGGCTGAAGATGTGGCATGTGTGCTGGCAGAGCCGGTCATGACCAATATTGGCATCATTCACCCGGCCCCGGGCTATCACGAGGCACTGCGTAAGATCACCCGCCGAACGGGAACCCTGCTCATTATTGATGAAACTCACACTATTTGCGCCGGCCCTGGGGGTTATACGCGGGAAAACGATCTGCACCCCGACTTCCTGACTTGCGGCAAGCCGCTGGCAGGTGGAGTCCCAGCCGGTGTCTATGGTTTCACACAGCAGGTAGCGGATGCATTCTGGTCCAAACTTGACGTGGGGGACTCCGACGTAGGTGGTATTGGTGGCACCTTGGCTGGCAATGCACTCTCCATCGCGGCTATGCGTGCCACGCTGGAACATGTCCTGACCCTGGATATGTACACGCGTTGTGGCAGCCTGGCAGACCGCTATGAGGCCGGTGTGCAGAGAGTGATCCAGGAGTTCGAGCTGCCCTGGATCGTGAAACGACTGGGTTTTCGTGTGGAATATTGGTTCAGGGAGTCTGCACCCCGCAATGGTGGGGAAGCCAATGCGGCCATCGATGCCGATCTGGACCGTTATATGCACCTTTTCACTTTGAACCGGGGCATCCTTCTAACGCCCTTCCATAATATGGCGCTCATCGCAAGCGATACTGCAGCCACAGATGTAGATCACCATACGGAAGTTTTCCGTGAAGCCGTAGCCGCTTTATTTGGGGATTAACTACTTAGGGCAGTAGTCGACTAAATCTTCATATTGTAAAGGGTTTCCCCAGAAAAGCCGCGACTTCAGTATTCGCCGGGGAGGCGAAGACTTCTTCCGGGGTACCGATCTGGCGGAGACATCCATCCAGCAAAACTGCCAGGTGGTTGGCAAGCCGGGTAGCTTCGTTCAAGTCGTGCGTAATAAAGATAGTTGTTGTTGAGGTCTCAGCCAGTAGAGTTCGAAGATCCTCCAACAGGCGGGCGCGGGTGGGGGCATCCAGTGAACTAAAGGGTTCGTCAAGTAGAAGCAACTGCGGCTCAATGGAAAAGGCACGCGCCAGACTGACACGTTGGGCCTCACCGCCGGATAGTTGGCTGGCCGAACGGCGCCGCAGATCAGCGATCCCCAGGCGCTCCAGCCAGGTTTCTACCCGGCGGGTGATCTCCTCCTTGGGCACATGCCGGAAGCGCATCCCCATGGCAACATTATCAAAGACCGACCCATCCAGCAGCAGTGGTTCCTGCAGCACCAAACCTATGCGACGCCGGTAATCCAGATCACGCAGAGTATTGGATGGCTGTCCTTCGAATTGAATTTCTGCCTGATCCGGCCTTAGCAGGCGCGCAAGAACGAGCAACAGGCTGCTTTTCCCGGCGCCGTTTGGCCCAACAACCGCCAGTACCTGGCCTTTTTCCACATCCAGATGATCGATAGCCAGTACGGGACGCCGGGCGCGTGAGAGACGCAGGTTACGGATTTCCAGCAAGACTGTCATCGCTTGACGCCCCTTTGCTGGATCCAGGTCAGGGCAGCATTAATCAGAAAAGTGATCAAAAGGAGCAGGAGACCCAGGGCTATGGCGCTCTGAAACTCACCCTGGTTGGTATCCAGGACAATGGCGGTGGTCAATACACGCGTCTGATGACGGATATTGCCGCCAACCATCATCGAGGCGCCTACTTCCGAGATGACGCTGCCAAAACCAGCCATCAAGGCTGCCAGGAGCGGCAACCGTGCCTGACGCCAAAGACTTAATATCATTTGTACACGCGAAGCGCCCAGACCATATAATTGCAAACGCAAGCGTGGGTCAAGCTGCTGCAGCGCGGCTGAGGTAAGGCCAGTAACCACCGGAGCGGAGATGATCACTTGGGCGATGACAATGGCCGCCGGGGTATAAATCAAGTGCAGATCGCCGAAGGGCCCGCTGCGCCAGAGCGACATCGCAACCACCAGGCCGACTACCACTGGCGGCAGGGCCATACCGGTATTAACCACGCTGAGCAGGAAGTTGCGGCCCGGAAATCGACCCAGCGCCAGGCCGGTGCCGATTGGCAGACCAATCAACAAGCTAATGGCAGTAGCCAGGCCGGATACCTGGAGCGAGAGCAGCGTAATTTCCCAAAGGTCAGGATTGTTGAAAAACATCAGAGGTTGATTCGATTACAGGCGCGAACACCACATCACCTAACAAACAGGCGAGCAATATAAACCAGATATTAAATTTATTCCGGGTTCGCCGGTTATCAAAAGCTCAAACGGTTCGTTAGATTTCGAATGGTCTAATCCACGGCAATCATAACATTGGAGGCCTTAACCACTGCATAGGCTTCTTTGCCTTCCTTGAGACCCAGGCTGTCCACGGAGCCGAGGGTAATGACCGATACAACCTGGGCACCGCCTGGCAGTTCAAGTGTAACCTCGGCGTTGACCGCACCGCGAACGAGTTTAACAATTTTACCTTTAAGGATATTACGGGCGCTGATTCTCATCGTTATGCCTCCTGAATAGAATTAAGATAATCAATTTTGACAATATTACTCTTTTTCGGGAAGCAATGCAAGCCGGAGCAGGATGAAAACAACCAGGGCCACCAGGATCAATATCAAGGCCACAGGTTCAGCGGCTTTTAAGCCAAAACCTTCGTAGCGTTCATACACCAGCACCGGCACGATCTTGGGATGATAGGCCAGGATGACGACCGCACCAAATTCGCTGATACCGCGTGCCCACATCATTACCGCTCCGCCCAGAACACCGCGCCAGGCCTGCGGCAAGGTCACATACCAGAATGCCTGCCAGGGACCGGCTCCGTCGGTCATGGCAACGCGTTCCAGCTCTTCATCGGTCAGGGCAAATGCCTCCCGGCTCAGGTTCACCAGGAACGGCAGACTGACAAATAACATGGCCACCACGATGCCTGCCAGGTTATCGGTGAAGGTGATACCGAGCAGGGCAAAGGCCTGTCCGAGCAGACCACGCCGGCCAAAAACAAGCAATAAGGCAATCCCGGCCGCGGTATGTGGGATAACCACCGGAAGGTTGACAATTGCCTCCACCAGGCGCTTGCCATGAAACCTGCGCCGCGCCAGCAGGTAAGCCAGCGGAACGCCGGTAGTCAATGCCAGGGAAGTGGCTATTGCGGCGGCGCCAAAGGTTACGGCAAAGGAATTCAGCAGCTCCGGGTCACTGAAGGAGCGCAGAAAATCCAGTGGAGTGGTAGACAACAACGTGCTGACCAACGGTAAGACCACGAAAAGCACCAGCAGACCGCCGGCGAAGGAAAAGATCAGGTTAAAGACGAGGCTGCGGCGGTTCACGGTGCTTCCGACGGAACGGTCGCTGCCTGCAAGGCAGATGGCAGGTTCTGGTATTGATCAACAAGAACCGGGTCGAAGAGCGGTTGATGACTAGCTTGCATGATCGCACGCCCCTGTGGACCGAGTAGAAATGCAATGAATTCGGCAGCCAGCGCCGGGTGAGGCGCATTGCTGGGGATGGTGATCCCATAGCCGATGCGCTCCCCTACGAACTGCGGCTTGACTGTGGCGAAACGCTGGAAGTTCAGATCAACCTGCACCTGGTGGTAGGCCTGGTCGTAACCCGCCGCTCCCAGATTGAGCGCATCCGGCAGGTGGAGCATTTGCAGCCCCTGTTGTTGGATGACACTTTCGTATTCGAAAGCGTAATCCAGGTCTCCCGACTGGAGTAGCGCAATCATCTCGATGCTTGCCCCCCGGATGATGATGTTCGACCCGGGAGCAGTCTCGACCACCTCCGGGACGGTAATGGTTGTCAACCCATCTTCATAAAAATAAGCCAGGGGGAAGGAAAACTTCCCCTTGAACATGTCGGAAAAAATAGAGGATTGGTGATAATACTGCTGCGCCAGGGCGAAGACCATCAAGGCCCGGTAACCGGAGGCGTCGAAGCGTGGGTCGGTGAGGCCCACCTTGACATCCGGGCGTGACAGGATGGTATACCAGTTATCGGCATTGATCTGGCTGGCATATCTGCTGTCGGGGCGATAAGCGATTGACAGACGGTTGGTGGCGAAACGGATATCCCAACTGGCATAAGGTTTCCCGGTGTCCGGGTCATTCACCGCGTACATCAGCATGGGCACGAGCGAGGCGTCTGCAGTGGCAACTACATCGATCGGCACGTGCAGGTCCGTAACGTGGCGAATTACCTGGATGCTGCCATGATATTGACCTTGTATATCTATATCCGGGTGGATGGCTTCGAAGGCTTTTTCAAGCTCCGTGAAAGGAGTGATCAAACTGCTGGCGGCGAAAACAACCAGGGGTGTCTTTCCAGAGCCGCCAGCAGTCGGGCTGGTTGACGATTTGGCAGCGCAGCCAGTTACGAGCGCAGTGACGAGGAAAACGGTGTAGAGAAACTGCCGGGGGTTTTGATGAATCATCATTGGAGAAAAAAAGGTGGGCCTTGGCAGCCCACCCAGGAGTATCAGATTTATTTGAATTCCAACGTGACCAAGCCTTTGACCCATACTTTACCAGCCTGTCCGGGCATTACCGACATGAATACGCCGGGAGTATCGGTGAATGCAACCATGCAGTCCACACAGGCCTTCAATGTGGCGAGATCGATTGTGGCTGAATAGCCATCGCTGCCGGTCAATACCAACGAAGTTGCTTCGGGCTTGACGGAGGCGGCGGTCATCAGGTCGCTTATTCGCACGCCGCTGAAATTCACCGAGCCAACCTTGGGCTGGTCGGCGGTGATATTGGCGACCGTCATGGCGCGCAGGTCAGCTTCCGCCAGGCTGAGCTCCTTTCCAACCAGGCCGGTAACCACCAGCGGAGCACTGGACTGGGGGTGGCGGTTGGGACTGCGGGTAATCCGAAGTCGGAGTCGGTCTTCCCCGCATCGGCAATGAACAGCTGCTGGCCATACTTATCCACTCCGAAATCGCCGATCACTTTCTGTGTGGAAGCTGACATCATGAAATTCAAAAAGGCGGTAGCGCCGTCATAATTGACTTTAGGCCACTTGTCCGGGTTGACCGTTATTACGTGATATACGTTTAGCAGGGCGTTATCTTTCTCGGTTAGAATGGTTAACTGCAGGTTGGCCTGGTTGGCTAGAAATGTAGCCCGGTCAGTCAAGGTGTAGGCGGATTTTTCAGAGGCAATAGTCAATGTTGCGCCCATTCCTTGTCCCGATTCGATGTACCAGGCAGCTTTGGTTCCGGCTGGATCGATCTTGGCAGATTTCCACAAGGCCAATTCTTTGGCATTGGTGCCGGAATTGTCACCGCGCGAAATAAATGGTGCACCGGCGGCGGCAATAGCCTTGAAAGCTTCCACAGCCGTCAGGCCCTTAATCTTGGCGGGATCCGAAGCCGGTCCTACGATGATAAAGTCGTTGTGCATTACCAGGACGCGGTCCTTACCCCACCCAGCTGCCATGAAAGTGACCTCGGCGGCAGGCGAATGGACCAGCAATACGTCGGCATTGCCCTGCTGGCCCATGGTCATGGCCTGGCCGGAGCCGACTGCGACGGTCTGAACTTTATAACCGGTTTCCTGTTCGAAGAGAGGGATGATCACATCCAACAGGCCGGAATCCTGTGTACTGGTGGTGGTTGCCAGGATCAGGCTTGGATTGGCAGGCACAGTGGCCGTCGGCTCGGGCGTGGGAGTAGGGACCGGCGTCTGAGTGGGAGCCGGTAGTTGGGTGGCTGTGGCAACTGGCGGTTGCGTTGGGATCGGAGTGGCAGCCGGACCACAGGCAACCAGTAATACGGAAATCAGTATTACCAATGATAAAACGTTGAAGATATTTCTATTGGATTTCATACGTACTTACTCCTTATGTGATTTATATACAACCAGAGACAAATCTGCCCCTGCGTTGCTCGGTATTCTTAACTTTGATTACTTTGCTTCAACTTTTGCCAGGTTCTTTACCCAGAGCTTGCTGGCCTGACCGGGCATCACCAGCAGGTAGGTGCCAGCTGTGTCTGTGAAAGAAACCATGCAATCCGCGCAAGCATTTACAGTGGGCAGGTCGAGCTCGGCTGAATAATCATCCGAGGCGGAAAAAGCCAGGTTGGCAGCTCCGGATTGAACCTGGGCTTTCGAAAGCAGATCGCTAAGGCGAACGCCTTTGAAGCTCTTTGAGCCAACTTTGGGCTGTTCCGCAGTGATATCTGCAACCTGCATGGCATGCAGATCGGCATCCGTCAGGCTGAGCGTTTTGCCGACCATGCCTGTAATTGTCAAAGTCACCGGACCAGTTTGCACGGCTGAACCACAGGCGGAAAGCATAATGGAAATCAGGGCGATCAATGACAGAATAACAATGATGGTGCGAGTGTGTTTCATAAATACATTCTCCTATGAAATTGTTTTATTCGCCGGTATCAATTCGGATTGAACCGGCGGATAGTACGAATCCATTTACTTGACTTCAATCTTTACTAACATTCTTGACCCAAAAGTTGCTCTGCAGCCCGGGCATGACCGCAAAGAAGCTGCCGGGGGTGTCGGTAAAGGCGATCATACAGTCCGCACAGCTACGAATGCTGGCAAGGTCTATCTCGGAGGAATACCCGTCGCTGGCAGTAAAAACCAGCTTATTAGCTGTGCTCTGGACCTGAGCCACATCCAGCAATGTATTAATCCGTACGCCGGTGAAGGATTGGGTGCCTTTTTTCGGCTGATCGGCAGTGATCGTGACCGGTCCCATTGCACGCAGGGCGTCTTCTGTCAGGCTCAACTGGTTCGCTACCAGGCCGTTGATGGCCAGACTGCCAGATGCATTAGTAGGGGCGGCAATGGCGGGGATGGCAGTGGCAGTTGCGGCAACAGTCGGCGTGATTTCCGGGACGTGCACAACGATCATATCGATCTTGCCCACCATCTGGCTCGTTTTCAGATCAGAACCAACCAGGCGCAGAGGGTAATATTTTTCAGGAAGTTCAGCGTCATTGACCAGATAAGCTACCAGCATATTGCCATTGCGTTTAATGCTGACACTATCCAGAGTGACCGTGAAACCATCCGAGCCGACTACATCCACCTTATAACCGGCATCTGCCAGGGCATCGTTGAACGAACCAGCATCATGAGAATTGGCATCGTCCACCTCTCCAACCAGGTACCAGAGAGGCACTCCAACCCAATTTTGGCCGTTCTCATCCTTCCAACCGACGCCATGGCAACTGGGAGCGCCGCAGGACTGAAAAGAGGCCCGGTCGACCGGCTGCATTAAGGCGCCGTGCAGTTTGAGCGTCCAGCTCTGGCCTACCGGCTTAATTTCGACCCTGGTGACCCATTTTTCGGTCCAATGGCCGTCAACGACCTGATTGTTTTTGGAACTGACCACCTGCATACGCAGCGTGCCATCCTGGACCGGATCGAGGGGCTTGCCGTCCTGCTCGTAGGCCAGGATGGCGGTGAGCGGGTCGTGGGTGGCCAATTCTGCGCCATTGGCAGGATCATAGGCGGTGAAGTTGCCGTTCATGATCTGATCATAAGAGAAGGTCATGCCGTAACCATCCTGCGCAGTCAGCGTCACGCCCATCGTGTCGTCAAAGGTAATGCCCTGGATAGAGATCAGGTCTTTGATGGCTACGCCTGTAAAATTGGCGGGTATGGTGATCACCCCGGCGCTGCTTTTGTTGCCACCCTGGCCCTGGGTTACCGGCAGCGCCTTGAGTTGATCGAGCGTAAAGACATGCGAGCCGTTCGGGCTGACCAGCTCAAGCACTTTCGTGGCAATCGGGGCGGTTGTGGCAGCAGGTTTAACCGAATTGGCGGTTCCACAGGCTGCGAGTCCCAACAACAGGCAGGTGGCCAGGATCAAAAAAGGAAAGAAAATGCGGTTTTGTTTCATGCGGGCCTGACTCCTAAAGCAGAATTTGTTCGCCGGTGTGGGTGGTATCATAGCCGACCAGGCTTTCCACAGAGTGGCGGAAGGATTTGGTCTGAATTCTGTCCAGTAGTGGTTGGAGCATTTCCGCCTGTTCACGAGGAATTACCAGGTCATAACGCTCCTGAAAGAGTGGAATAAAACCAAGAGCATGTTGTGAGGCGGCAGCATGCAGCCCAAGAGCCACATCCGCTTTACCATCCTGAACCAGCCGGGCGCATTCTGTGTGGGTGCGGGCGACATTTTCATAGCCTCGAATGGTTTTGACAGGTATATCAAGTGCTTCTATTTGACGGTCAAGCCACAATCGTGTCCCAGAACCAGGGATACGATTGATGAAGATTACGTCGCTGCGCGCCAGGTCCGCCAGGGAGCGAATGGTTTTTGGGTTACCAGGAGCAGTCATCAAGCCCTGCTCACGCTGCGCCAATGTAAAGATAAGGACCGGCCGATCTGGAAAAAAATGCCGCACGAAGGGCAGGTTATATTCCCCGTTGACATCCAGTAGATGGCATCCGGAAAGATGACATAAACCCTGGCGGAGCGTGACCAGACCATCCAGGCTGCCGACCGGCAGGATCATGATATTCAGGTATTTTTCCAACTGGTGGGCAAAAAGCTCAACGGCCAGATCATGACTTCCGGAGAAAATCACGGATGGAAGGGAGGTATCTTCCGGCATGATGAGTTCCTGTAACAACAGGCCGCCTGCATGTGCCCGGTAAAACTTTTCCACCACTCCGGAGGTTACATGGGTCTCCACCAATTCCACCAGGCCGGCGAGCTCCAACTGTTTTACGTGATGGCGAACCCAGGCCGGAGTTTCTCCCAAGGCTTCCCCCAATTGGGTCAAAGTAGCCGGGCGGGCCATCAACTTTCGCAAGATAGCCAAACGGCGTGGGTCTGCCAATAACTTGATCTGTTCGAATGCCTTGATAATTTCGAACTGCTGCATAGGTATATCTCCCGTTAAGTATTTCCTTAACGGCCATTAGTTTAACATAGGGAATGCAGTAAGTCAACAAAAAAACAGTATTTTCCGCAGTCGAGCTCGACTGCGGAAAATACTGTTCGGTGAGCCACCAAAGAGATTTGAACTCTTGACCTGGCGTTTACGAAACGTCTGCTCTACCGACTGAGCTATGGTGGCGATTGGGCGAGCGGCGGGATTATACCAGTAATCACAATTATAAGGCAAGTTTTAACCTTTGCGATTATACTAATTGGCATGAATGTGGCCATGCTTTCCTACCATACCTGTCCGCTCGCCACCCTGGGTGGTAAAGACACCGGCGGAATGAACGTCTATGTGCGCGACCTGACATTGCAGTTGGGGCGCATGGGGATCCATGTAGATGTATTTACCCGGTCCCAGGATGAACATGTCCCGCACGTGTTGCATGACCTTGGTTTTGGCAACCGGGTTGTGCATGTGCCAGCCGGTCCTGAGACCCCATGCCCGCGCCAGGAAATGGCGGAATATATCCCGCAATTTGTGGAAGGCATTGAAAGGTTTGCCGAGGAAAAAAACATCCATTATGATCTGATCCACAGCCATTATTGGATGTCGGGTCTGGCGGCAGAAGCGCTTTCAGATTGTTGGGGTGGAACGCCAATCATACAGATGTTCCACACCCTGGGAGAGATGAAGAACAGGGTTGCCCGAAGCGAGGCGGAACGCGAAGGTTCTTATCGGTTGGATGGAGAACGGCGTGTAATGGGACGGGTCGACCGGATCATTGCAGCAACTCCAGCCGAACAAGCCCAACTCGAATGGCTCTACAATGCCGATATGCGCAAGGTTTATGTAGTCCCGCCTGGCGTGGATGTGGGCCATTTTTACCCCATACCGGTGGATGAAGCCCGGCAGTTCATCGGCCTGGCCCCGGAAGCCCGTATGATCCTCTTTGTGGGCCGGATCGAACCGCTCAAGGGTCTGGACACGCTGATCAAAGCGGTCGCCTGTTTACGAGTAAAGGATCTTCCAGAACCGGTGCATCTGGCAGTCATCGGCGGCGATCCGGATGCCGCGCCCGAAGAAATGTCTGCCGAAATGGTTCATATTCAAAGAATGTGTGATGAGCTGACTGTCGGTAAAATGGTCGCTTTCCTGGGAAAACGCAGCCAGGATACCTTGCCTTATTATTACTCGGCCGCGGAAGTGGTAGTTATGCCTTCGCATTATGAGTTGTTTGGGATGGTTGCTTTGGAAGCCATGGCCTGTGGAACACCTGTAATTGCCTCGCAAGTAGGTGGGTTGGCTTTTCTGGTACAGGATGGCGTCACCGGTTACCACGTTCCGGATGAGGATGATGAGGCCTTGTGTGGAAAGCTATCGGCTTTGCTCGGTGATATATCCCTTCGGAAGCGTCTTGGAAAAAACGCGGCTGAATATGCCCAGTCTTATGCCTGGCCGAAAATTGCCGCACAACTTGTGGAAATCTATTCAGACGTTATCCGAACTGCCACCCGCTCAATCGCTTAGCAGTAAATCGCGTAAGCAATTTGCCACCCGTTCGGCGGTATGCCCATCCCAAAGCGGGATGGGTTTTCCTTGTTTGTAACGGCCAGCCAGGATATTCTTGAAATTATCCCGAATTAGGCTTTCATCTGAGCCCACAATTGTGGATGTACCTAATTCCACCGTGACTGGACGTTCGGTATTTTTACGCAAGGTCAGGCAGGGCACGCCCAGGCAGCTGGTCTCTTCCTGGATGCCGCCCGAATCGGTGAGGACCAGTTTGGCTTGCGCCTGCAAGCAAATGGAATCAAGGTAATCCACCGGTTCCAACATACGGAAATTGGCTGGTGGCGTAAAGCCGAGCGAATTGATCCGTTTCTTCGTGCGGGGATGGACGGGGAAGATGATCGGCAATTTTTGGGACAGTTCTGCAAACAAGTTTAGGAGGCGAATGAGTGTTCCAGGATCGTCCACGTTGGAAGGTCGGTGCAAAGTTAATAAGGCATATTGACCCGGCTTCAGCCCCGATTGCGCCAGGATCGGTCGTTCGAGGGCTTTCGGTTGCATGCTGAGCAAGGAATCGATCATGATATTTCCCACCAGACGAACTTTCTTGTCAGGGAGGCCCTCATTCTTGAGATTGACCAGCCCGGATTTCTCGGAGACCAGCAGCAGGTCTGAAAGTGCATCCGTTACCAGCCGGTTGATCTCCTCCGGCATACTTCGGTCAAAACTGCGCAATCCGGCCTCCACGTGGACAACCGGAAGCATGCGTTTGGCGGCTGCCAGCGAACAGGCCAGCGTGCTGTTGACATCCCCAAAGACAACCACCGCACTTGGAGGTTTTTCTTCCAGCAATCCATCGAAGCGTTCCAGGATGCGCGCCGTTTGGAGGCTTTGGGTTCCTGAGCCAACTTCCAGATTGATATCGGGTTCAGGGATATTCAAGATATCGAAGAAAGCCTGTGACATGGCAAGGTCGTAATGTTGGCCAGTGTGCACGATCTGGAATGGGATATCCCGGCGTGAATTCAATATCCAGACAAGCGGAGCCAGCTTTACAAAGTTTGGACGTGCGCCGGCGACAAGATAGATCGATTTTCCAGCCAAGGTTATCTGCTCCTGGAATCTTTCCAAATCAAAACCCCGTTCTTAGCCACCTTGAAAAAGTCTGAACATTTTCCGTCACCTGCGCCAGTAAAACCGCCATCGGGCGCACAGATGATCTTGCCGCTCGAATCATATACTTGACTGAATTGGTCGCAGCATTGGGGAGGAATATAATAAACAGTCTGGCCCCTGTACTCGTACTGCCAGATGGATTGAGGTGGATTACCGACCGGAGTATTCTGGTATTGGACAATACGCGCGTTGACCCAAGCCGGGTTGCCAGGTTTTGGGATCGAGCTTGTAGTAGAACAACCGCTGGCTATAAGGGAAATAGCAATAATCAATATTTTAGCAATTTTCAAGACTTCATTCCCTCTCTGGAATTCAAGCGGGATATCGATTACGCCTTTTCAAGCAATTTATTGATGCCCCTCCAGGAGCTTTTTAATCCCATCCAGCACTATTTTCCAATTCTCACTGGAATGCTTGGCTTCTTCCTGAGTAGCGTTATTGTCCTGTGTAATGGTTAGTCTTGTATCATTGCCTGCAGAAAATATTTCATAACGTACGGTTTTGTAATTCTCCGGGGTGTCTGGTAGGCCTGCCAATGCGCTCCAAAAAGTCGATACCAGGAGTTTTTCGGGCTCAAATTGTATAATCTTCCCCTTATCTTCATAGGGCTTACCCTCCCAACTCCTTTGTAAGTTATCGGGCTGCCCACCTGCCAGTCTGTAATGGCTTGTGTGCCAAATAGATATTGCTTGATTAGATCAGGTTTCGTGAGCGCCTCCCAAACTTTTGACTTGGGAGCACCGATGAGGATGGTAGCTTTAGCCAAGAATTGATCTTTGGTAGACATAGGAACTCCTCCAAATAATCACAAGCAAGACCTGGCATGCCTGCCTTGGAAAACGCATGCAGTAAATTATCAAACGACCCACATATTTGGCCAAGGAGGGTGGTCATCTGATCAAACAGACGGTCTTACTCTTTTAGCTTAACCGAGAACAACGTTGAGCCGTCAATTTCCTGGGTACGCATGTTGAACAGATCTTTGTAGCTGGCAATCAGACGTGAAAGCTGGCGATGGCCATAGGTACGTGGGTCGAACCCGGGATCCAGTTGATAGAGGGCGTTGCCCATATGGTCCAAACGCGCCCAGCCGTCTTCCTGCTGTGCGATCTCGTAGGCCTGCCGGATGAGCGGCATGGGATCGTTCTCATTCTCAGACTCGGTCACTGGTACCACCACAGGAACAGGTGCTGGTAGCGAGGCTGGGAGCAAGTGGTGTGACCGTGGAGGTCGTGGTGGGTTTCTTACTACTTGTGCGACGGGTCTGTTTTTGGGGTGCAGGCCGGGTCACCTTATGTTCGGCAACCAGGTTGGATGTATAAACAAACACATCGCAGGCGTTGACAAATGGTTTGGGGGTCTTCTTTTCGCCGATGCCCATCACAAACACACCTGATTCACGAATGCGCGTGGCAAGACGGGTGTAGTCGCTGTCGCTGGAGACCAGGCAGAAACCATCCACTACATCGGAGTGGAGCAGATCCATGGCGTCGATGATCATGGCACTGTCGGTGGCGTTCTTGCCAACGGTATAGCGGAATTGCTGGACAGGCTGTACGGCGTGGAAATTCAGCACGTCTTTCCATGAATTCATGCTGGGGGTGGTCCAATCGCCATAAATTCGGCGTACCGTGACCAGGCCGTATTTACCAGCCTCCACGAGCGTTTGGGGAAGCAAGTTGGCTTGGGCATTATCGCCGTCAATCAAAATGGCAATCTTGTGTCTTGAAGAGAGCTGTTCATCTGGCATATTTTTTTTCTTTCTTGAGAAATAATACTTGATTAATGGGTGTATCTATCACCATTATAAGCGTTTTATTGGATTGGTTCGATCACGCCAACTTTGTCGGGCAGCCATCCGGGCAAGCCGATATCAGCGCAACTTGGGCGGGAAGCGGATGCATTCAGACCTTCGGCAGTCTTTACACCCACCTGGATGGACGTATCTTGTTTGAAACCGGTGTCAACTGTCAATTTCAGGGTCACCTGATAGCCGGTCGGCAGCTCAGCAACACAGGCAGTCTTATCCGGGTGTAACCGGGCTTCATCGGAGGCTGAGAGCGTGGCACAGACGTTTGTTAGCAGGCTTCCGCTGGAATTTTCAATGATAGGGAAGGCATTGGTTACCTCGCCCATTTGGTGGAGAATGTCCAGACTGGTGTTGCAGCCCAAGATTTCCACGAACAGCCCGGAAAGCAAAGTTGCAGTGGGGGAGGAAGTAAATGTGGATGTGGAAGTGGTGGGTGGGTGTGAATGTAGTTGTGGAAGTAGGGATGATGGTGGAAGTGACAGGTTCGATTGAAGTAAACGACGGGGTCTGGACTAAGGTCGGTGAACGGTGAATAAATGAGCGGCGTTGAGGTTGCTGATGGGATGAAAGGAGGCGTCGGCGAAAGAATTGCCGGTAGAGGCGATGGGGAGACAATTGGAGTAGTGATCAGGACAGGAATATTTCCTCCTGTGCATGCTCCCAGACAGAGCATCAGCGTCACCGCCAGAACCATCCTTTTCATTCCCTGACTCCAATCCCGGTTATTGTATCGGAAATCCAAATAAAAGAATAGTACCCATCGAATTATAAGTGAAACCAAGGAGATACAAATTTTGAAGCATCCGGATGTTTCGAACTGAAAAGGCTATTGTTCAAGGCAGCGGGAAATGTCTGCTGCAATTTCCTTCTCGTGCTATACTTAAGGAAATTATGGGAAATTAAAATAATTGTATGCCCAAAGCGCCGGTCGGCCCCCACGTTCGACAGAATGTCGAAGTCGCACTAAATGAAGGTGGTACGAATTTTCGCCTTTTAGCGGAAATGACCCCACTGCCTGTTTTTATTCTCCAGGGTACAGGTTTCGCTTATGTAAACCCTGCCGCTGTGCGCCTGACCGGTTATTCCTTGGCAGAGCTTCTGAAGAGTAAATTTTACGATCTATTCCCTGTCGATAGCAAAAAAGATAATGCGTAAATGGGGGCTGCAGGTACAACATGCAGAGACCCTATCCCTGCATGGTGAGTTTAGTTTTATAGCCAAGAATGGGGAAGAAATCCGGATCGATGTGACAGCGGCTACAATCGAGTATGAAGGTAAGCCTGCTGCGCTTGTCACCGCGCTTGAACTAAATGAGCAGCGCAGGGAGGAAATCCTTCAAGATTTCGTATATCGGATCGCACAGGCAGCCGACGGAGCCAAAACGTTGGATGACCTATTCCCGGCTTTGCATGCAATTATTGCTGAAGCGATGGTCGCCAAGAACTTTTACATAGCTCTCTTCGACCGCCAGGAAGATTTAATCACCTACCCATATTATGCAGATGAATATGATCAACCAGCCAAGCAGGTAAAACCTGAAAAGGGTTTGACAGAATACGTTTTGAGGACAGGCAAATCCTTACTGTGTGATGCGAACCTTCACCAAGCTTTGGAAAAGCAAGGTGAAATTGAATTGATCGGGCACCCTTCCCCGATTTGGTTAGGCGTTCCGTTAGTAATTGATAACGTGGTGATCGGCGTCATGGTGGTGCAGGATTATGAAGTTGCCGTCGCTTATGGTGCCAGAGAGCAACGCATCCTGGAATTTGTTTCCTCCCAGGTGGCGATGACCATCCGACGCAAACAGTCGGAAGACGCGCTGCGCGAGTCGGCTGAGCGATATCGCCGCCTGGTGGAATTCGGTCCGGAAGTGGTTGCCGTGCATTGTGAAGGGAAGATTGTCTATATCAATCAGGTCGGAGTATCCCTGGTCGGAGCGAAGAATGCGGACGAAATTCTTGGGCGGCAGGTAATGGATTTTGTCCATCCCGATTATGATGCAATCGTGCGGCAAAGGATCAAGCAGACTCAGGAGGAAGCCAAGGTCGGAGCTGCCATCTATGAGAAGTTCGTGCGGATGGACGGCAGTTTGATCGATGTTGAAGTGACCGCGATTCCGATAACATTTGAAGGAAAGCCGGCCACCCAAGTTGTCTTTCACGATGTAACCGAGCGGAAACAGGTTGAGGATGCATTGCGTGAGAGCGAAGCCCGCTTCCGCCGACGAGCCGAAGAGTTATCTGCTCTTTATGAAACCACGCGTGAGATCGCCTCAAACCATGATACGAAAACCCTGTTGCAGACGATTGTTGACCGGGCAGCTTTATTGTTGAACGCGGCTGGGGGATCTATATATTTGCGGGATGGCGGCCATGATGAATATGAATTGAAAGTTGCGCATGGTCAACAGAAATTCGTCGGAATGAAAATGGAGCCTGGGGAAGGGTTACTGGGGGAAGTGGTGCAATCCCTTCAACCTGCAGTTGTAAATGATTATCGAGTTTGGGAAAATCGCTTGCCAAGGTTCGATGCAGTTCCGATCACTGCAATAATGGCAGCGCCGATGTTGTACAGCGGTGAATTGGTGGGGGTACTTTCTGTAAACGAGATTGATTCTGGAACCAGTGACCCCATCCGCAAGTACACGAGTTCCGAAATCGAACAATTAACGTTTTTTGCAGGCGCGGCTGCCAGTGCGGTTCATAATGCCCGCCTGTTCGAAGAGACCCGGCAACGGTTGGTGGAATTGGAAGTACTGTACCAGGCCAGCCTCTCGGCTGCGCAGATCCATAGTCCGGGTGCTGTCGCTCAGAGGATTGTTGACACGCTGGAGCATTTGGTGGATTGGAACGGTTCGATTTGGTTGGTCGAGGACCAGCGCCTGGTCCTGTTAGCGGTCAGCACCCTGGGCTTATCCGGTAGAGCGTTCAAAGACATGTTCAACCGGCTCGCTGGACTGCTGACCTCTTTGGAGGATGGGATTATTGGTTGGGTAAGCAAAAATGGGCGTGCCGTCCGCACCGGAAAAGTAAGAGATAATCCGAACTATATCGCCGAGAGGAAAGAAGTAAACTCCGAGTTATGCGTCCCGCTTAAAAGTAGGCGGAAAAACGATCGGTTGCATAAATGTTGAAAGTGTAATTCCGAATGCTTTTGGGGAGCATGATGAGCGTTTGTTGACAACGCTTGCCAATCAGGCCGCAGTCGCAATTGAGAATGCCCGCTTATTTGAAGAAACGCGGCGGCGTGCCAGCCGTCAGGTGGCTCTCAATGCGATCATCCGGGCATCTGCACGCACCGGATCCAGCCTCGATGAAATTCTCGAAGTTGCCCTGGAGCAAACGCTAAAGGCACTAGGTCTTGATATGGGTGCTATATGGTTATCCTGGTCAAGACGAGGCATTCAACGAGTGGTGTCAAAAGGTATTCCATCCGCGATCAATACCTTAATGGCAGATGCCTCTTTCAGCGGGAAAGTATCACTTTCTCGAACTTTAACTGTTACCGACTGGCAGAAATTGCTTCATCCTTATAGTGATCTGTTTTTGTCGATGGGTGTACATTCCACTATCATGGTCCCTTTGCTCTCTGAAGATAAACGAATTGGCGAGATGGCAGTCTGTTCTACCGATTCACGGCTGTGGACGACCGATGAAGTTGCTTTGGTTGAAGCAATCGGACGGGAGGTCGGTCTGGCTGCCGAGCGGGCCAGGCTTTTTGAAGAAACTACCAACCGCCTTAAAGAAATGGAGGCAGTCACCAAGGTCTCCACCGCTTTACGCCTGCGCGAACTCTTTGAGCGGGATGCTTCCTCAGCTAATGGAGGAGACATTACGTGCTCTCGACACTGAAACTGGCGCCATCTGGCTTGTAGACCCGGATAACAGCAAATTGCGCCAATTGATTGGCCGGGGCTGGTGCTTGAAAGTTGCACAAATAGAATTGGAACGGGGAGAGAATTTACTCGGCAACGTACTTTCATCAGAAGATGTTTATTTCTCCGGCAATGTGGCCAAGGATCCATATGCATCACAAGCACTGCGGGAATTGGCTCCACCCGATTGGAGTGCAGTATGTGTCCCGATCCGCACAGAGCTGGAAGTGATCGGAATGTTCCTGGTCTCCACGCCCCTGCCTCGTGAATTCAGTGCTGAAGATGCGCGCTTGCTGATCACATTGACTGAAATTGCGGGAAACGCCCTGCATCGCACGCGTTTGAATGAGAAGTTGATGCAACATGCTGCAGAGTTGGAGAATCGAGTGGCAGAACGGACTGCCGAACTTCGAACTGCATTGGAGAAAGCACAAGCGGCCGACCGAGTGAAGTCAGAATTTATCGCCAATATTAACCATGAATTGCGCACGCCCTTGACCAACCTTCTCCTTTATTATCAGATGCTGCGATCTCAACCGACGATCAAGACAGAAGAGCGCCTGGACGTGATTGGGAGGGAACTTCAGCGTCTTCGAAACCTGATCGAAGACCTGCTAAACCTTTCCCACCTTGACCTGGGACACATGTCTTTCCGACCGGTTTTGTGCAACCTTAATGGCTTGATTCAGACCCTGGTCAATGACCGCCAGGAACTTGCCAGGGATCGCGGCTTGACCCTGCGATCCGAACTCAAGACGGACCTTGGCTTCGTAATGCTGGACGAGCCAACCATTGTGCAAGCGGTCTCCAACCTGATCACAAATGCCCTGAATTACACCCCTTCCGGAGGGCAGGTTCTGATCAGCACGATGTACGCGGCGGAGGATGGTGAGCCCCTTGTGGGCTTTAAAGTGGAGGATACTGGGTTAGGGATCAGCGCTGAAGATCTACCGCACCTGTTTGAGAGGTTCTATCGGGGTGCGGCTGGACGCCAAACAGGCGCACCAGGAACGGGACTGGGCCTGGCGATCGTGAAGCAAGTTGTCGATCATCACCACGGACGGATTGAAGTCAAAAATAGGGAAATTGGGCACGGAGCCATATTCACGGTCTGGCTTCCGGTTAAACCACTTCAGGAGACCGGCTAAACGATCTCCTGATTTCTGCGCCCCCGGGGAGGCTCGAACTCCCAACCACTGGATTCGAAGTCCATTACTCTATCCATTGAGCTACGGGGGCAGAGCAGAAATTATACCCGAATTTTCCATACTTGCTCCATTCTAGAACGCATGTTATAATCTCGCCCCGCGCCACAAGGCGAAGATTTTTTGTGAGGAAGATGAGCCATGATTGACTTGAACAAAAACTTTAATACGACCAAGAACGAAAATATTCCCGAACTTAAACCCGGTGACCAGGTAAGCGTGCATGTCCGCATCAAGGAAGGCGACCGTGAACGTATCCAGGAATTCAAGGGCACTGTCATCCGCCTGCGTAAGGGCGGAAACAATGCCAATTTCACCGTCCGACGCACAGCCTCCAACGGCATCGGTGTGGAACGTACTTTCCTGCTGCTCTCGCCCCGGATTGACAAGGTGGTGGTTGAACGTCATACCCACACCCGACGGGCGCAGTTGTACTTCCTGCGTGGACTGACGGGCAAGAAGGCCCATCTCAAGCAAAAATTCGAGTAGAGCGAAAATCGTTTACAATAAAAGGGTGCAGATTCAAAGCTGCGCCCTTTTTTGTTTTACATGGAGTGTGAGTTTTGATCCCGGTAATCGGCCTGACAACCTATAATTACGAGAACAAGAATGGATTTCCCGTCGCGGCGCTAACACGTATGTATATTACTGCGGTAGCAGAAGCGGGTGGGTCGCCTTTATTAATTCCATCTGGACTGAATGCTGAGGCCCTTGATTCTTTATATAGCAGATTGGACGGCATCCTCCTGCCGGGGGGTGTGGATATTTCCATAGAACGCTTCGGGGGAGAGTTCCATCCTAGAATCGACGGAGCGGATCCTGACCGGGATGCGGTTGAGATCGCCTTGCTCCGCAGCGCTACACAATCCGGGAAACCCTTTCTCGGTATATGCCGTGGCTTTCAAATGGTCAATGTGGCTCTGGGCGGATCATTATATACTCACATTCAGGACCAAATGCCTGGCGCGATCAAGCATGATTATGATTCGGTTACCGAACGCAAATTAATTGCCCACGAAGTGAAAGTCAAAGAAACAACCCGTCTGGCAAACGTTCTTGGCGAAACCAAATTGAATGTTAAACAGTCTGCACCACCAGGGAATAAAGGATCTGGCTCCAGCTCTGCGCCCGGCTGCCTATGCCCCCGATGGGCTGGTGGAGGCAGTGGAATTGCCCGAACATCCTTTTGGGATGGCAGTGCAATGGCATCCGGAATGGTTGCTGGAGCAGCCTGTAATGCAGCGACTATTTCGGGCTTTTATCGATGCTGCTCGGAAGGGCTGAAATCATGACCTCCAACAATGCACCCATTGGCATCTTCGACTCAGGCGTCGGTGGACTTTCTGTGCTCCGGGAGATACGTGCTTATTACCATCTGAATCCGTTCTCTATTTTGCCGACCAGGGCCATGTTCCATATGGACCGCGCGGATTGGACGAAGTGCGGATGTTTTCGGAGGAAATTACGCGTTTTCTGCTGAGTCTGGGAGCGAAACTAATTGTGGTAGCCTGTAACGCCGCCTCGGCGGCAGCCTTACACACTTTGCGGGCGGTCTTTCCAACCATTTCTTTTGTGGGTATGGAACCGGCCGTAAAACCGGCGGCCGAATCCACTCACACAGGCGTTGTCGGCATATTGGCAACCCCGACTACTTTTCAAGGTGCGCTGTACGCATCCGTCGTGGAGCGTTTTGGCAGTGGGGTAACCATTCTGCAGGATACGTGTCCAGGCCTGGTCGGGCTGATCGAAAAAGGTGAGCTGGATTCTCCGGGAACACGTGCAATATTGGAAAAAGCCCTGCACCCCATGCTTGAGCGGGGGATTGATACAGTCGTTATGGGCTGCACCCATTACCCATTCGTCATCCCACTGATCAGCCAGATTGTTGGTCCGGAAGTGCGGGTGATCGACCCGGCTCCGGCCGTCGCACGCCAGACTGCCCGCTTGTTGGATTCAACGGGATTAAGGAATCCGAGCCCTACTCCCGGAGTAATGCGCTTTTTTACGAGCGGAGCTGCATCCGGGTTCGAGGCTCTACTGCCTGGATTGTTGGGCGCAAGCGGGGAAGTCCAACAAATCGATTGGAAGGAGAACAAAATCGGTTATTTTGGAGACAGCAGTTTGCCATCTGTTCCATAGAGGTTGAAATCCACCCGCGGCGTGAGGCCTTGAAAGCAAACTTGAACAACGCCAAAATTTGGCTTGATGACAACGTAATGACGTCGAGGGTGATGTACAGCACCAGCACCGGTCTTGAACGAATAATAGCAGGCGGGTGTATTTATTGCAAACTTGCTCGAAAGGCGTCGAGCAGAATTCGTGAATTAGCACTGGTGAATTGGTAACGAATTTAGGGCAATGTCTTACTGGGTTGGGAGTCTAATGAACTTGCAGTGAGATTTAGCAGCACTTGTTTCTGTTCCACGCTCTCCCCCGCCTGGATGCGCAGGCGGGTAACTTTTCCAGCGTAGGGAGCGCGTAATTCGTTTTGCATTTTCATTGATTCAAGGATCAATAGAGTCTGGCCTTTTTCTACTGCCTGCCCTTCCGTCACGGGCACTGAGACAACCATTCCCGGCATGGGCGCTTTGAGGATGAATTCCGTACCCGCATGAACGCCGCCTGGAATTGCGGAGCGAAGGCGATTTTCGCGTTCATCCTCCACACGCACTTGATAGAACTGACCCAGTAATAGTACCTGCCAGCCATCCTCATCCGGATAAACGTATCCTTCGAAGGACTCACCATTGATAATTAAAGAGTAAAGTGGCTCGCCACTGACGGTTGCCAGGTCAACCTGGAGAACGTCTCCCCCGAAACGGACATGGTGCTCATCCAGAATCTCGATCGGAAATTGCAGATCATCCACTTCGGCTATGTATCTCATTGGTTGGTATTCTCGCGACGGGCTGCCCGCTTCCAATTCGATTCTTGCTCAGATCGTGGATAAACCTGGGTGCGCCGTTCCATCTGTTCATGTGCCACCAGGCTGGCCATCAGAGCTGCAATATCCAGGTAAAGCTCACGGTTCTCAGCTGCATCGATCATGGAAAATTGTTCTTCCACGAAACGAGTGTCATATTTTCCGGTTATAAATGGATACGTACTCATCATGGTTTGGTGGAAGGGAATATTTGCCCGAACCCCAACGATCCGAAATTCCTCCAGGGCGCGCCGTGTCCGGACGATGGCCTGGGGCCGCGTTTCACCCCAGACAATCAATTTGGAGATCAGCGGATCATAATATGTTGATATCTCAAAACCAACGTATACGCCGGTGTCAATCCGGACACCGGGACCGGTTGGCAATTGCATCAGTGTAATTCGACCGGTTGAAGGCAGGAAATCATTATAGGGGTCCTCAGCATTGATCCGGCATTCAATTGCAGCTCCGCGTGGCTGGATATCTTCCTGTTTGCGGCTTAAATGACGACCATTTGCTACCCGGATCTGTTCAGCGACGATATCTATACCTGTAACTGCCTCGGTGACCGGATGCTCCACCTGCAAACGGGTGTTCATTTCCAGAAAATAAAATCTCTGATCTTTGTCCACCAGGAATTCGATCGTGCCGGCATTGGCATAATCCACCGCGCGCGCCGCCTGGATGGCGACGGCACCCATCCGCTGGCGCAAATCCTGGTTGTCGACGAGCAGCGGCGAGGGAGATTCTTCGATGAGCTTTTGATGGCGGCGCTGAATGGAGCATTCACGTTCGCCCAGATGGATCGCATCTCCATACTGGTCGGCCATGATCTGGAACTCGACATGCCGGGCGCCATCAATCAACTTTTCAAGATAGATGTTCCCGTCTCCAAAAGCAGATTCGGCCTCCCGCCTGGCTGCTTGAAGCAACTCAGGCATTCCACTCAATTCCCGAACCTCGCGCATGCCCTTCCCACCGCCCCCAGCGCTGGCCTTGATGAGCAGTGGGAAGCCGATTTTCGGAGCCAGGATAAGCAGGTCATCATCCTGAAGAGGTCCTTCGCCTTCTGTCCCAGGTACAATGGCGACTCCGGCCTTGGCAACCGTCGCGCGTGCAATCGCCTTGTCGCCCATCGCAGCAATTGCTGAAGGCCTGGGACCAATGAAAACCAGGCCAGCCTCGGCACAATCCGCGGCAAAGTCAGCACGTTCGGCCAGAAAACCATAACCGGGATGGATCGCGTCAGCCTTGCATTTACGAGCAATATCTATGATCTTATCGCCACGCAGGTAGGAATCACGAGCGGGCGAAGGGCCGAGCAAATAGGCCTCATCTGCGTAGCGAACATGCAAGGCGTGCCGGTCTGCTTCGGAGTAGATGGCAACTGTCTTGATGCCAAGTTCCCGGCAGGCGCGCTGGATGCGTACGGCGATCTCGCCGCGGTTGGCGATGAGCAGTTTCTTGAACATACTAGATTTGAGGCATTACACTCAATTTCTTTTCGCCAACGAATTCGTTAAAGAATCGAAGTTGTAAATTAAGTTGTTCAGCAAAAAGCTGTTGCCCGGTGGGAGTGAAAAGTGGATTCTCTTCACGATAATGCTCGAGACGCTTAATCCGTTCATTCAACTTGGCGGCCAGTTTTTCGTAATCACCGATGTCTGAAATGCACCATTGCAGAATGCGGTAAGGTCCATACCGATCCACGTCATCGGCATCACTTACGATTTTTGCCTCGGGTGTGCTCGGATTCCCGTCCATCACATGCGCAGCAATGCAATCGCAGATATTCTCGATCTGCTGGCTGGTGTAACCCAGGCTTTCCAAAAAAGGCCTGGCTTGCTCTGCGCCTATGCGCCCATGCTCCCGGCTGTTTTCGGCAGTCGTATCAAACCAGGCGATATCGTGAAGCAGGCAGGCCGCCACAACCAGTTCCACATCTGCGGTTTCATTCTCGGCAATTACCTTGCCAAATTGAGCAACCCGCAGGGTGTGCTGCCAGCGGTAATCAACACCGGCGAGGTAACGGTCGAGGTTGGCCTTGGCCTCCTTCGAGCGCTTCTGGTAACTTTCGTTCAAATGAGCGAGCGCAAAATCAGCGATTTTCTGAAGGCGAGCGTTGGTTTTGTTCATCATTTTATTTTTCCTGTGGCTGGCAATTGGCCTTTTACAAAGGTATATTACCGTGTTTTTTTGAAGGATTGGAATCGCGTTTATTCTTAAGCATTTCCAAAGCGTTGATCAGGCGTGGACGCGTCTCGCTGGGTTCGATGATGTCATCCAGGTAGCCGCGCTCTGCAGCTACGTAAGGGTTGGCAAATTTTTCCCGGTATTCATTTGTCAGAGTCACTTTGCGCTTGGCGGGATCGTCAGCTCCTTCCATTTCCTTTCGGAAGACAATGCTAACGGCCCCTTCCGGGCCCATCACAGCGATCTCGGCGCTAGGCCAGGCCAGATTTACGTCGCCGCGCAAGTGTTTACTGGACATGACGATGTAAGCACCGCCATACGCTTTCCGCAGAACAATTGTCACCTTAGGGACAGTTGCTTCACAATAAGCATGCAGGAGTTTGGCGCCTGAGCGGATGATACCACCATGTTCCTGGAGCGTGCCAGGCATGAAGCCAGGTACATCCACCAGGGTGACGACCGGGAGATTGAATGAATCACAAAAACGGACAAAGCGTGCGGCTTTTTCGCTGGCGTCGATATCGAGCACGCCTGCCAGCACCTGAGGCTGATTTGCTACAAGCCCGACAGAATGCCCACCCAGGCGGGCAAACCCGATGACGATGTTTTGAGCAAATGCCTCCTGGATTTCGTAAAACTGGCCGCTGTCCACCACACGACGGATGACCTCTTTTACATCGTATGGTTTACCGGGGTCTTCAGGAATTATTGTATCGAGAGTCTCATCGGTGCGAAGAGGGTCATCTCCATTGGGCAAAAAAGGCGGATCTTCCATGTTATTTTGAGGCAAGTATCCGAGCATTTTCCGGATAAGATACATTGCATCGGCTTCACTCTCGGAGGTAATGTGACACACCCCGGATTTTTCAGCATGCACATCCGCTCCGCCCAGGTCATTGGCGGTCACTTGTTCGTGGGTGACAGCTTTTACGACATCCGGACCGGTCACGAACATATTCGAAGTGCCTCTGACCATGAAAACAAAGTCGGTCAAAGCCGGTGAATAGACTGCGCCGCCTGCACAAGGTCCCAGAATGGCGGAGATTTGGGGGATAACTCCGGATGCCAGGGTATTCCTCAGGAAAATTTCGGCGTATCCGGCCAGAGATACCACCCCTTCCTGGATGCGTGCGCCACCCGAATCGTTCAACCCGACTACCGGTGCGCCGTTTTTAAAGCCTGGTCGAGGATCTTGCAAATCTTCTCCGCATGGACTTCGCCCAGGCTGCCGCCGAAAACGGTGAAATCCTGTGAAAATACATAGACCAGCCGGCCATCAATGGTGCCCCAGCCGGTGACGACACTGTCACCCGGAAATTTTTGTTTTTCCAAACCAAAATCGTGGGTGCGATGAACAACGAATGGATCGGTTTCATGGAATGAGCCTTTATCGAGCAGCAAATCCAGGCGTTCACGGGCAGTCAGTTTACCCTTTTTGTGCTGGGCCTCGATCCGGTCCGGACCGCCACCCAGCCGGGTGCTTACTTTTCTGTTACGCAAGTTTTGGAGTTTGGGGTCATCGCTCATGAGTATCTCTCTGGAAAAAACGCCGTGTTTTGCGCGAGAACAGGATTATTAGGACGGACAACAAGAAAACAATATTTGCCACCAGAGCGAACGGTAAGTTGGCATGCGGTTTTTGCAGAACCAGCCGATCAAACCAATACCAGGCAGTGTACCCAAAAATGCCGGCAAACGCTGCCGCCCTTCCCCAGGCTTTTCCACGCCAAAAGGTCCAAAATAAAAACAGGGCAGTGATCAACCAGATCGTGCCGGTCGCAGCGATATAGAGCGGGTAAGCGCCATATTCTGCCAGTGTTTTCCAGAAGAAAATGGTTTCGCCCAGCCGCAAGCCATTCCAGGCGGCGAAGAGGAGAAAAAGTATCTCGAGAATGGTTATGCCAATCGGGCGAAATATATTATTTCTGGTCATTATAAAAAACTTGTCGCTTCGCCTACTTTCATTAGGCAGGAAGATCTGTTACCACTTCATTGGGTAAGCAAAAATGATTAAATCCTTCTGTTCCAACTATTGAGGGGTTGTCACCTTATATATTTCATAAAGTAAATTTCCATCTGCTGCCGGGAAGGAATTTAATTTGCCTCCCGGATAGTCAACCTGAACTGGCTGGATCTGCTCCAGGTTGTTTGGGAGAAATACGAAAAGTAGATGATTGGAAGTTATATCGGGCATCTCAGCCGGGGGCCAGGCCTCATTAACATCAAAGCCTTTTATTTCCGGCATAAGATACTGCGTGCTCGGGATGGAATAATATCCCATGTTGGGAAAACCAAAGAATAATACCTGTGTATCTTTAGGCTCAGCCTTCAAGTAATTTACAAGAGTTTGTGCAATTACTCCACTGGAGCGTGCTTCCGAAATTGTATCACTGGGCGTATACACACGGAAATAAAAATTCAGCTCATCTATTGCTAAAATCACCACCAGGAGAATGGCTATGGCCGAAATCCAGCGTTTTCCTTTATCAAAGGCTCTTTCAAGCAGTGCGGTACCCTCGCCCAGTCCGAATCCGACTAACAAGGCGCAGGCTGGAGATGCAGCTACGAGGCGTTGGGCTGCCGGGGTACTTTCACTCAGACCGCCGATGGCGATGAAGGCGAACAGCCATAACATGATCGGAATAATGGTCCATTTCTTTGTGCGGAGAACTAATAGGATAATACCGATTAAAAAAAACTCGCGGCAAAAGGTCGCAGAAGCGGCACGTTGGGCGTATACCATGCGCGCAGGGGTTCATAAGTATAAGAGCCAATTGCCAGCCCTGCCTGATTTAATACGATTTTCCAGGCAGGGACCCCGGTATTTATTACTTCCTGTTTTAGCCATGCTGAGGTGAGTGCAACACGATTTAGGGGTTCCATGAAGGTATTGGGGAATTTAAGATAAAACCAGGCCAGCGGCAGGGCAATTATCCCGGCAACAAAAAACATCAATATCAGATTTACCCAGACCGTTTTCAATCGTGTTCGGTCAAAGATGGCGATCAATACCACCCACGCCAGAACCACCACCACCAGTGTGTGGCTGCTGGAATAGAAATATTGAGAAATTCCCAAAGCTAGCCCGGCAAGTACATAAGCGTTGCGACGATCTTTTTCCATTCCGTACCAAAGCGCGCCAATGGTGACAATGTACCAAAGTCCATCCCATATATTATTCAGACCAATACGACTGAAGTGGATATGGTAGTGGAGCACGGCCAAAAACACAGCTGTGAACCACGCCACCCTATTCCCAAACATGGCACGCGCAACAAAAAATGAAGCGGTAACCGTCAACGCACCTGCCAGAGCGGATGGGATACGCAAAGCATCCGTGGTATGGCCTAACACACCAATAAAGAACGCCGGGATCGTAAAGAAAAAGGATGGAAATGCAAACCAGGATGTAATAAAAATATTGTTCATAACCCCACGGGTAAAATCTTCTGCAGAAATTCCAGCCGCAGCTTCATCACCGGTCAACGAGATCGGAATGCGATCTGCAAGGACCGCGCGCAGAAGAAAGGCGACAAAAGTTAGTCCGAGTGCCAAAACTACCAACCGCCAGGATGGCCAACGCAGGGGTGCAGGCTGAATCCACGTTCCGGCCAAAACCAGACCAATGGCTATGAACCAGGCGGAAATGGCAACAAAAATATTCGTCATTTTTAGCCCGGTCCCGGCTGCAAATGGTACGATCATGGCAACCGGCAGGGAAAGAACCAGGCAGATAAGCTGCCATTCTTTTATCGAGTGGCTGGATGTCCAAGCCAGGATGCCGGCCATCCATCGAGGCGTCCCCTTTTCGATGCTCCAGACACCAAGGAAGACGAGTGCGATCCCAAATGCCACCGGGAGCAGCATCCCTATCCGCTTTTCGTAAGGATACCCAGCGACCAAACTCTGCCCGAAAATGATAAAGACTGCACCCATTAAGAAAAGGATGATCGATATCAATGGTTTTTTGGGCTGCATTAGCTTCTCCTCGCTTCGTTTCTACGCGCTGGGTATGAAGAGAGTGTCTTGAATGAAATTGCCGAAAGATCAGGATTGTTACCAGATCTCTCGCAGGCATTATAGCATGCAAGATTATACATCACGGTTTATCAATAACAACTTCTTCGGTGGCCGTGGCATCGGTGATTTCGATGGATGTCTGTTATTTAAATTACTCTGAAAGGATTTCTCGGGTAGAATTAAATCAAAGATCTCAATATCCCATTTTTTCAGGTGAAGTGTGAAGAAACTTTTTGGTGATAAACTCCTCTTTGACTGGAAAATCGCTGTCCTGGTAGTGGTCAGTACTTTAGTGTTGATAATCAGTATTTATCAGACTGAATTGGCACCCTGGGCGAAATGGTTCCCAGGTTGGGGCAATACCGGCCTTTCCACCAAGATCATTGACCATACACTGCTCTACTTCGTGGTTCCCATGCTTATAATCTTACTCGTGTTTCGACAAAAGCCAGGTGAGTTCGGTTTTACCTTAGGTGATTGGAAGGCGGGAATCATTCTGACTCTGGGCGGAATCTTATTAATATCGCCGGTACTGTGGTGGGTGGGACGAGGAAACGCCGCTATGCAAGATTATTACAAGACACGCTTACCTGGGTTGCCATGGAGCACACTCCTGGATCTGTTCAGTTGGGAATTCCTCTTCCGCGGCTGGTTACTTTTCGGGTTTGCGCGTAAATTCGGACCGGAAGCCATCTGGCTTCAGGCAGTGCCTTTCGCACTCGCCCATATTGGCAAACCAGAGTTGGAGACGCTATCGACCATCTTTGGCGGTTTTGCTTTTGGCTGGGTAGCCTGGCGGACGAAATCGTTTGTTTATCCGTTGCTTATTCATTGGTTTGTCAGTACGTTCACGATAATTGTAGCGGCAGGTTTCCTTGGCTGATTTTATAATACGTCCAGCGCTGCCGGAGGATTTTCCATCCATTCGCGCATTGATCCATGTAGTAAAGATCAACCCAACCGGCCTGGATTGGCATCATTTCCTGGTTGCTGTAACGCCGGAGAACAAATTGTTGGGATGTGGACAGATCAAACCGCATTATGACGGGTCACTGGAATTGGCCTCCATCGCAGTTCAAGAGCAAGCCCGAGGTCAAGGCGTGGCCAGGGCGGTTATCCAGGAATTACTGCTCCGCGAGACAACTCGTCCGCTTTATTTTAATGTGTCGAGCCCGGTTAGAATCGTTGTACGTAAAATTTGGTTTCCATGCGATAAGCTTGGCGAATATGCCTCCTTATTTCCGACGCATTAGCCGTGCTGAACGGATATTCAACGCAGGAGCGAAAACAGAGGACCGATTGTCGGTTATGCAGCTATATTAGAGGAGTGAGACATGAAAACAATCATCAATATTACATATGGAGTATTAATCGGACTTCTGGCGGCAGGCCTGATCTGGCTGTCCGTATCCCGTCCGCGCGGCCAGTCGGTAACACTCCTGCCGACTGCTACTCCTGCCATGCTAACAGTTTATGTAAGTGGGTCTGTGGCAACCCCGGGCGTGTATACAGTGCCGGATGGCAGCCGGATCGAGGCTGCGGTTCAGGCCGCTGGCGGCTTCATTCCAGGCGCCGATCAGAGTAATATTAAATCTGGCTACCCTGCTCACGGATGGCCAGCAAGTAAACGTACCCGGTGTGGTGGAAACCGGCCACGTTAATGTAGGGCGGGTAAACATTAATACCGCGACTGTTGCCGATTTGGATGGATTGCCGGGAATTGGGCCAACCACAGCCCAAGCCATCGTGGATTATCGTCTTCAAAATGGTCCTTTCCAGGTAATTCAAGATATCGAGAAAGTACAGGGTGTCGGGCCGGCGACTTTTGAAAATATCAAGAATTTCATAAATGTAGGACCGTGAAATGCCATTGAGCCATTTTGACCTGATTGCCGGTTGCTACGACCGGGCCGGACCATTTAAACTCAGTGAGAAGTTCCTCGGATATTTATCATTATCCTCACATAACCTCCTGTTGGATGCAGGTGGCGGGACCGGACGTGTCGCCGCGGCTTTGCGTTACCTGGCGCGGGAGGCGTTTGTTGTAGATGTGTCGCGAGGTATGTTGCGTCAGGCGGCCATAAAAGGCCTGGCTACGGTCAATTCACCGGCCGAATTCCTGCCTTTCCCACCTGGGAGCATCGATCGGGTTGTAATGGTGGATGCGCTGCACCACGTTAGTGACCAATGCCTTACGATAAACGAACTTTGGCGGGTGCTTGCCCCTGGTGGAAGGATCGTGATCGTTGAACCAAATATACATATGCTGGCGACCAAGCTGATAGCGCTCGCTGAGAAGATGCTCTTGATGCGCAGCCATTTTCTTTCTGGCGAAAAGATAAGAGCACTTTTTATAGACCTGGATGCGATCATCCATCTGGTCAATGATGGATCCAACGTCATCCTCATTGCAGAAAAGTAAGGAAAATTTAATCTTTTTTGGTCATAATAGTGCTACAATTTTTTTGGCAGATTTATAGATGGAGGCGTAAATGGATGAGAAAAAGAACAAGATGAGTAGAATGGCAGCTTGGACGATTGCCATTTTTGGGGCGATATTGGCCGTGACGTTTGCTGTTTTGTGGCTGCCTATTTATCCCCAAAGTAGTAATGCCATGGTGGCAATAAGCCAGGTGTTTGCTTCCGGTTGGCTAATCCTCGTCTTGGATCTTGTATTATGCGGGGGTGTTTATTATGGCTATAGATTTTACTTACACAGCCAGAAATAATGCTCTGAAATAGAACCGCTACCCTAAATAATTTCAATTAGTCGAAATAAACTGCAAAGGGGGGTATGTTTGGTGTTAGTTATCGTCACTCTTCTTCTTGTTCCAAGCCGTCTCGAAAATCTTTGAGTAACGATCTTGCTTCCAGGATTTTGTCCTTAGGTACAAAAATCTGGACGCATCCCAGACCGTCTATAGTAACTGGATAAATTGAATGCCCAATGGATTCCTGGATGAGTTCTACATCTATTTCGTGGGCTTCCAGGAAACTTTCGATCATTTCAGCTTCCATGCGTCCCTGGATTTCAGTAAGCTTCTCGTACGTTAGTTTATCCATCTGCTTCACTCCGATGAAAAATTATACACCCAGCCATTTTGCTGTTGCTCTTGGCAGTTCTGCCAGGGAGCCGACCTTCATGGTGCATTGTGGCAAGGATTCTATGAATAGTTTTCCATAAGCCTTGGTAAGCACCCGCCGGTCTAGTATGGCGACCACACCCCGGTCAGACTGGGTACGGATTAGCCGGCCAAAGCCCTGGCGGAAGCGCAAGATTGCCTCTGGAAGGTGATACTCATTGAAAGGGTCCTCAAATGTTTCAGCGCGGGCTGCCACCAGTGGATCGGAAGGGACGGCGAATGGCAGCTTAACAATGACCAGCACGGAGAGCGCCTCACCGGGAATGTCCACACCCTCCCAGAAAGAACGTGTCCCCAACAGGATAGCTCTTTCGGTGCTTTTGAAGGATTCAAGCAGGGCATTTGGCGAAGCACCCTCGCCTTGTTCGAAGACGACGATATCCTGCTTGGCCAATGGGCCGGCGATATTCTTGGCGGTGCGTTTAAGCTGTGCATATGATGTAAATAGAACCAGGGTCCGTCCACCACTTGCCTGGCACAGGCTTATGAGAGTCCGGTCCAATTGCCCCTGATATTCCCGGGCATTTGGTTCTGCGATGTCATTTGCCAGGTAGAGCAGTGCCGAAGCCTCATAGTCAAAGGGCGATCCCAGCGCCAGTTCGTCGGCTTCGTCTGCAGTCAATGTATTGCGGATGTAGTTAAATTCGCCATGGGTGGTCAAAGTAGCGGAGGTAAGGATGACGCTGCGCTTCTCATGCCAGAGATACTTCTCAACCAGGGGTCCCACCCGGATCGGAGCAGCATTAAGTGCCAGCCGGTTGTTATTCGGGTTTACTTCCACCCAATAAACATAGTCTGCAGCCGGTTCAAAAATCATTGAGCCGACCATGCTTTCGGCTTCGGTCAGCCGCCGGTATAGGTTGCCCAGGCTGCCGATAATATCTTCCAGGGTTTCCAATCCTCCGGAATAAAGTTCAGTAACGCCTTTTTGGATTTCCCCGAGCAGGGCAACCAGCAAGGTCAGTGTCTCGGCAGCAGCATTCCAGGCGAATTCCACCGCATCCCAGCCTGGTTGCGTACGTGTGGCTGGCAGGATGCGTTCCTGGTAAGCATATGTGCTGGTGGGCTGGCCTTCGCGCTGGTAAGCGACAAACTCGGCCAGGGCATCAAAAAATTGACGGACTTGTTCCTGTAGCCGCCAGACCAGGTCAGTGGCACGCTCAACTTTCTGGTTTAATGTTGCATAATCTGATGGGCGGATCTGGTCACGTGTGGTGATAAGCAGGTGCCCCAGAATGCCGGAACTGGAACCGCCTACCTCGCGGATCAAGCGCTCAATATCAAAATGCGTCAAACGGAAGGATAAGTGAGTTGGTGGTGGCGGATTCGAGGTGGTGGCCTTCGTCGATAATAACGTGTTCATAATCCGGCAGGACCCGGTTGCCGACTGCCACATCGGTCAATAAAAGGGCGTGGTTGACAACCAGGATATGAGCATTCTGGGAGGCCTGCTTGGCCCGGAAGAAGGGACAGGCTCCGCCGGTGCGCTCCAGACAAGTTTCATTGGTACAGGCATCGTCTTCGGCGGAAATATGCCCCCAAACTTCACGTTCGGATGGACCGGTCAGGTTGAGTTCGGTGCGGTCGCCAGTGTTGTTATTCAGTTGCCAAACCAAGACCTTGGCAAGGATGCGCATCTCATCCGCATTTGCGGGTCCACGTTTGCGTAAGAGTTCCAGGCGGCGCGGGCAGAGGTAATTTGAGCGTCCTTTCAGCACCGCTCCGCGCAGATCCAGGCCGAGGGCGGTACACAGGTCTGGAATATCTTTCTTGATTAATTGGTCTTGTAAATTGATGGTATTGGTTGAGATCACCACGCGTGTGTTGTTCTGCAAAGCAAACAGCGCAGCCGGTACGAGATAAGCGAAGGATTTTCCCACGCCTGTCCCGGCTTCGACCATCAGATGTTGCCCATACGACAGGGCATTTGCAACCGCTTTAAGCATTTCGACCTGTTCGGGACGGTATTCATAGCTCTCGAAATAGCTGGCAAACGGTCCACCATGCTCCAGAACTGAAGCAGCCTCTTCCGGGTCAATCGGGATTGGTTCCTTGGGAATCTGGATGGGCGGGCTCTTGCGCTTTTCGACCTCACCCGGTTCGTAAACCTGGGCCTCCGGTTGCATACTCCCAGCCAGTTCCTCCGCCTGGCGCTTGCCTCGCTTGGCTTTTATCCCTTCCCGGGAACGTGCTTGTAATGCGTGTTGGAAGGCCCAGGCGCCATCCCATTCGATAGGCTCACTGTTTCGGACTATTTCGGCAAGCAGATCGATTGGCAATTCGCTTGCCAGACCTAACAACCGTTGAAAGACGCCGTGCGTGGCACGTGCATCATCCAGGGCGCGGTGTGTAGCTGGGAGCGCTATCCCGAGCTGTTGAACCAGCGAACCCAGGTTGTAGCGGCTGGCGGACGGCATCACGACCGCAGCCAACTCATAGGTGTCAAGCCGTTCGTTCAGTTCAAAAAGCTTGTATTTCTTGAAGAATGAAAGGTCGAACTGGATATTATGCCCAAGGATGGGCAAATCGCCGATGAAGGCTGCCAGTTCATCCAAAACATCCCGGATAGGAGGAGCCTGGCGCACCATTTCATCCGAAATGCCGGTCAGTCCGGTGATGAAATCCGGGATATGGCGTCCCGGGTTGATCAGAGTTGAAAATTCATCTTCGACGCGATTTCCGTCGAAGCGCCGCGCGCCAATTTCGAGGATGGCATCTGTCTGTGGGTCGAGGCCGGTAGTTTCGAGATCAAGTGCGATAATCGAAGTCATAATAGAAAAAGTGTACCATAAAACCGGCCTGACATTTTGAATAACATGTCAGGCCCATAGAACCGATTCGTCTGGAATTACCCGACTATTCTTCTTTTTCCGCCTGTGGTAGGGCTGCACGCAGGGTCGAAAGCATTGCCTCGCCAAGGGCTTTATCCTTGCTTTTTTCACGCAGGAAATCTTTCAAGTCTTTGGGTGTCAAAGCCGGGATCGGGGCATCTTCCACTTTTAGCTCAACTTTGGGATGGGCGAACAGCAGTGCCGCCGCCACTTCCGGAATCTCGGTTCCTTCAGGCAGAACCCGCTTCAAGTAGCGTTTGGCTGAATCAATCTCGGCCTCAGATTCCAGATCTGGACGACCAAGGTTTTCCTGACCAAACAAGCGCATATAGGACTGCAGGAATCCGCCACCTTTTGCGCGCCAGCGTTTTTTATCGTATGCAACGACTCCGGTTTGGAAATATGGGATGATCGCCCACACGCCGGCCGGACCGACCAGCAGGTGCGATACCGGGGTTACATAATGATACATGGTGAACTCCCGCCCCAGGCCTTTCAGACTTTTATCTATAATATCGTCCGGACGGGGATTGCGACCCCAACGGTTTGTAAAATGGATACCAATCTGGGACATGAAGAAGCCCAACAACAAAGCAATCAGTGAATATGCAAACTTGTCTGGCATTTTGAATGTGATATAGAGACCAACTCCAAGTACAACCAGTGCGCCCAGGCTGGTATATTGCCCAATTTTTGCATTACGTTTGATCAATTTTTCGTTCGTGACAGTTTTCATTTTTCTCTACTTTTCTATGAGGGATTGTTCGATGGCTGTTCGGATGGATGCCAGTACACCCATTTCAACAGCGTTTTTGGCAAGACGGATTGCATTCATAATGGCAATTTCGTTCGAGCGGCCGTGCCCGATAAAGACCAGACCGTTAACTCCAAGTAGTGGAGCGGCGCCTTCTTCTTCCGGGTCAAGCATCTTCTTTATTTTCCGCAAAGTTGGACGAACCAGGGCGCCGCCGATTTTGGCTGTGAGTGGGCCATTTGCGATCAATTCCTTGACCTTATCCAGGATCAATTTTGCCACGGCTTCTGAAGATTTCAGCATAATGTTGCCAGTAAAGCCGTCTGTGACAGCAACATCAACCATTCCACCGATGACTTCTTTCCCTTCTACATTACCATAGAAGTTCAGTCCGGAGGCCTTCAGCAAAGGATAAGTATGTTTGACCAGTTCATTGCCCTTTCCCGCCTCCTCGCCGTTGGAGAGCAATCCGACCTTTCGGATTCTTCACACCGCGCACTTTTTCCGCATAAACTGCGCCCATGATGCCGAATTGAAGCAGGTTTTCGGGCTTGCAATCCGGGTTGGCGCCCACGTCAAGTACAACACAGGAACCGCTGGCGGTTGGAAAGACCGGAGCCAGGCCGGGTCGATCCACGCCGGGAATCAAGCCCAGGCGGAAGAAAGCCGTCACGGAGGCCGCACCCGTATTGCCGGCTGTTACGAAAGCCTCTGCCTGGCCGTTCTTAACCAGGTCTAAGCCAACTGCCATCGAGTTTTTCGAATTTGGCCGGCGTGCTTTTAGAACGAGCGCCATGCCCTTATCTTCCATCGTCAGCATTTCCGGGGCGTGGACGACACGGATCGGAAGATTCCCGGGATTTTGTGCGGCGAGCACCGGTCGGATTTTGGCTTCATCGCCTACAAGGGTGATATCCACGCCATATTGACGGGCAGCCATCACCGCCCCAACCACATCCGGAACTGGGAATTCGTCGCTTCCCATGGCATCCACTACGATTCGTGTCATTCATCCTCCGGTGAATACGAAATTTTGGTTTGCTTGACAGGCACCTGAACATGATTATAATACGACCTGCTCAAGCGCTGGTGCTGGAATTGGCAGACAGGCATGGTTGAGGGCCATGTGCCGCAAGGCGTGGGGGTTCAAGTCCCCCCCAGCGCACTGGGAATTGAATAGCCGCGAATCGCGGCTGTTTTATTTACGGCAGAATTGGTGATTGGATTTATAATAACGAGATGAAATTGGAATATTCCATCGAGCAAAAGGAGGTGGGTCAAATTTAATTTATAGCCAGGCGAAAACATTGCGCTTATGATTTAGTTAGCATATAATTATTTTTAGTAATCATATCCATCTCCACGCCAATTGGAGAAAAACGCCAACAGATTTGCCAAAGGAGAATGAGATGAAAGTAGCCAGAATTTTTAGTTTGATTTTGCTTGCTTCCATGGTCCTGGTTGCGTGTGGACCGGCGGCGAGCACGGCCGGCCCTGTAGGTACGCCAGTCGCCCAGATCCCGGACAGCGCGCTCGCCCAGGCGAAACACTTGCTGATCTGCACCGATTTTCCATACCCGCCTCAGGAATTCTTTGATGCGAACGGTAACCCGCAAGGACTGGATGTAGATCTTGGGAATGAAATTGCCAATCGTTTGGGTTTGAAAGTCCAATACGTAAACAGCGTATTCGACACCATCATCGCGGCCGTTACCAGTGGGAAGTGCGATATCATCATGTCAGCGCAAAATATTACCACAGACCGCTCCAAACAGATCAGCCAGATCCCATACTTTGAGGCAGGCCAATCCATGGTGGCTGCCAAGGGCAACCCGCAGAACATCAACAGCACTTCGGATCTATGCGGTAAGTCGGCTGCAGCAGAAAGCGGTACGACTGAAGCGGATTACCTGCAAGGCACTGGTGATTACGTTGATAAAGGTTTGACCCAGGCTTGTACAGCTGCAGGAAAGCCAGCCATCACAGTAGTGGTTACACAGAAAGATACCGACGCACTCCAGCAGCTCCAATCTGGCAAGGTGGCTGTCTATTTTGCCGACAGCCCGGTGGCAGCCTATTACACCGTCCAGCACCCTGATCAGTTCCAGGTGGTTGGGCAGGTACTTGAGCCGATCGCCGAAGGAATTGGCGTTCCGTGCGGCCAGGCAGACTGCACCAATGCCCCGCTATCCACGGTTGGACAGGCAGTCCAGACGGCTCTTAAGAGCATGCAAGCGGATGGCACTTACCTGAAGATCTTGACCAAGTGGAATCTCCAAAATAGCGCGGTCAAGTAGCATATTCGATACCCAATGGGGTGTTTTGGGAAGAATAGCCAAAACACCCCATTTCTATTTTATTATCTCAGAGAATCAATCCAGGCTTCATAAGAGGCATTTATGTACCATTTCGATTGGCCGATATTTTGGCATTATTTATGGCCATTTACAGCTCTGAGCGACCCACTTCTCCGGAATGGATTAATCACCACCATCCTTGTCAGTGTCATCGCTCAAGCGATGGGCGTAATTCTGGGGCTGTTTGCAGCGCTTGGAAAAATGTCGAAACTACCGCCCTTGCGCTGGCTGGCAGACGCCTACATCTGGTACTTCCGCGGGACGCCTTTGTTGGTTCAAATGGTCTTGTTATATTACGGCCTGGGCGTCACCCATATTTATGATTTTCCAAATATTCACATCGGGTTTATCGTAATCGCCGGCGCGATCCAGGCAGGCACCCTGGCTTTGGGCATAAATGAAGGCGCCTACATGGCGGAAATTGTCCGGGCTGGTATAGAAGCAGTGGATTCCGGCCAGATGGAGGCTGCCAAGTCGCTGGGTATGACCTATGGGATGGCCATGCGGCGTATTGTATTACCGCAAGCTGCCAAGGTAATCATCCCGCCATTGGGGAATGAATTCAACAATATGATGAAGACCACCACGTTGATGGAAGTCATATCGGCTGGCGAATTGTTCTTTGGATTCAACCAGATCAACGCACGAGTTCTTAAGCCCTTTGAGTTGTTCATCGCCCTTTCCATGTACTACCTGGCGATGACCACTGTCTGGACGATGATCCAGGCCCGCATCGAAGCCAGTTTGGGGGAACGCAAAGGCAAGGATAAAATGCCAGGCATGTTCGAACGCCTGACAGGCACCAAACTTGGAGCGCACTAATGGATGAAAAAACCAGCTTACCGGCTGCACCGATTGACTCTTCAATTGTGGTCAAAGCTGAGAAAGTAAATAAATATTTCGGATCCTTGCATGTTCTCAAGGATATCGACCTCGAGGTACGCAAGAATGAGGTGGTGGTCATTATTGGACCCTCCGGATCTGGTAAAAGCACCCTTTTGCGGTGTATCAACCATCTTGAGAAGATCAACAGCGGTAAAATCTTTGTTAACGGACGCATGATCGGGTATTACGAAAAGGATGGCAAGCTGGTGGAAGAATCTGAGAAGAACATTGCCAGGCTGCGGGCCGATATTGGCATGGTCTTCCAGCGTTTCAACCTTTTCCCACACCTGACTGCCCTAGAAAATATCATCGAAGCCCCGCTGAACGTTCGGAAAATTACCCGGGAACAGGCCGAACAGGAAGCAACGAAATTACTTGCACGCGTCGGGTTGTCCGAGAAGCGTGACCAGTATCCCAACCAGTTATCGGGTGGACAGCAGCAGAGAATTGCGATCGCCAGGGCGCTGGCGATGAAGCCGGCCTTGATGTTGTTCGATGAGCCAACCTCTGCTCTTGATCCGGAAATGATCGGAGAGGTCTTGAACGTCATGGAAGAGCTGGCCAAAGAGATCACCATGGTTGTCGTCTCCCATGAAATGGGCTTTGCGCGTGCCGCGGCTGACCGGATCCTTTTTGTCGATGAGGGTGTGATTATCGAGGATACCACACCTGAGGAATTGTTTAGCAACCCGCGCGAAGAGCGTACGAAGTTGTTCCTGAGCAAAATCCTGAACTAGCGAATATCTTATTTTTGTTAATGACAGATCCTGGGATAGCGGCTTCGGCCGCTATTTCGTTTATAATCGATTCAAGTTGAATCGTTCAAAAGGATCTAATTTCGGAGGAATATACTATGAAACTCGTTACCAATCCTCAGATGCACCTTATCGAAGAAGAAGCGGATGGAAGTGGTCTGACTTACGAAAAAATGATGGAAAATGCTGGATACAATCTATCCCGGGAAGTATTGCGTTTGGCTTATGCTCAGGACGATGAAGAAGAAATTCAAGTTCTTGGCCTGGTTGGGCCTGGGAACAATGGCGGCGACACTCTGGTGGCGCTGGCACGCTTAGCCGAGAAAGGCTGGACGGCGCGTGCCTATCTTGTCCATCGCAAGATGTCTGGTGATGTTCTGATTAAGCGCCTGGAGGAAGCAGAGGGAGAAATTTACCAGTCCGAAAAGGATGAGAATTTTCAACAGTTGCAAGCATTCCTGGAAAGCGCTGACGTTGTTCTGGATGGTGTACTCGGAACAGGTTTCAAGCTCCCGCTCAAGAGTGAGATTGGTTCGGTTCTGGCCGCTGTACAGGGAATCGTCGCTGAGATGGAATGGCCTCCATTTATAATCGCTGTTGATTGCCCCTCCGGTATTGATTGTGACAGCGGCCAGGCCGCCCCGCAAACGATCCCGGCGGATGCGACCGTCACCATGGCTGCGGTCAAACAGGGTTTGTTAAAACTGCCAGCTTATGACCTGATTGGCGAGCTGCGGGTGGTTGAGATCGGCCACCTGGGTGATCTAAAAGCCTGGCAAGCGATTAAAAATGAGGTTGCAGATGAAAGCATGGCTTTGGCGCTTTTACCGGCGCGACCGACCGATGCTCATAAGGGGACTTTTGGAACGGCGTTTATTGCGGCAGGATCGATAAATTATACTGGTGCGGCCTGGCTGGCTGGGCAAGCTGCCTACCGGATTGGCGCCGGATTGGTGACCCTGGCCATTCCTGCCTCTTTACACGGGACCCTGGCAGGCCAATTCCCCGAGGCAACCTGGGTGCTGCTCCCGCATGAGATGGGTGTGATTGCATCTGGTGCTGCAGATGTATTAATGAAAAATATCGAACGTGCGACCGCTCTTTTGATCGGCCCTGGTCTGGGATTGGAGGACACGACCAAGGAGTTTATTGCAAATTTGCTGAACGGCTTGACAGAGAAACCAGCACATGCACGAATGGGCTTTGTCCAGAGTACCGGGGAAAAAACGGACCAAAAGCCTGTTTCCTTGCCCCCGATAGTTATCGATGCGGATGGATTAAAACTGTTGGCGAAAATCTCCGATTGGCCAAAACTGCTGCCCGCACCGGCCATCCTGACCCCTCACCCGGGCGAAATGGCTGTTTTGACGGGTATGGCGACTGAAGAGATCCAGAAAGATCGCCTGAAAGTGGCGCTCAAATATGCCCAGGAATGGGGACATGTTGTCGTGCTCAAAGGCGCATTTACCGTTATCGCCGCGCCCGATGGACGCACTACGACCATCCCGATTGCAACTCCTGCGCTGGCGCGCGCGGGTACCGGCGATGTACTGGCAGGTTTGATCACTGGCTTGCGAGCCCAGGGCGTTGACGCCTACGATGCCGCACGCACTGCGGCCTGGATTCACGCACAGGCCGGGTTGAGCGCGGTCGATATTCAAGGAAGCGCGGGTGCAGTAATGGCCGGGGATGTGCTGGATGCAATCCCGGATGTAATTGCAGATCTGGATTAAGGAATTCAAACCCCGGCCGAAAGTAGAGCCGGGGTTTAGATTCTCAGGTTATTCTTCCAGAGATTGCCTTTGTTTTTTGACAGCGCCTCTTTTCTTCTTGGATTCAACTCGTTTGATTCGGGCTGACAGACCGGGTCGGGTTGCCAACCTGGTTCGTGGACGCTGGGCAGCTTTTTGGATTAAGGCCGATAACCGCAGGAGAGCATCTGCACGATTCTGCTCTTGCGTGCGGTAGCGCCTGGCTTCGATGATGAGTATTCCATCCTGGGTCATGCGGATTCCGGCGAGCTTTGCCAGTCGTTGCTTCACTTCCATTGATAAGGATGCAGAGTTGCGTACATCGAATCGCAATTGGGCGGCCGTTGCTACTTTGTTTACGTTCTGTCCACCCGGGCCGGAGGACCGGACGAAGGTGAAAGTCAATTCGTTATCGGGAATGGAGAGAGTGGGGGTGATTTCCATGATCATAGTCTAACACTACTTACAGTCCTTACACGTAAAAAAAGGTTCAACATGTCAAAACCTGACTTGTTGAACCTTTGGAATGCCTCAGACTTGCTGATGCTGCTTAAAACATCATCGCATTGATTTTCTCGATCGTCTGGCTTGCCGGTCGGAGATCCTTCTCGGTTAACCGGTTGAGAGGTTCATCCACCAGATTATAAATATCGGTCAGGGTCGGTTTGGATGTGTCAATGTAGATCAATCCGGTTATGAACCAGTTGTTCTTCTGGGCTTCTTCGAGCCTTTGGAAAGCATTGGTACGGCTGGTGGGGTCATAATCCTTTTCGAGTTTCTTGAGGATGATCGTCGAACCATCGTGCATGGTGACTTCACGAACGGTGCCATCTGGAAAATCACCGGTCAGTTGAATTTCGGCCAAAGCCGGAACAAACGAAATCTCTTGCAGTGGCGCTTCATGGTCCCTCCCCCAGGTATAAGAGTGAAAAGCATTATCCTGATTGTTGAAGGTAACGCACGGGCTGATAATGTCCAGTATGGCGATGCCCTCGTGACTGAGAGCGGACTTGATCAGCTCCTTTACCTGCTTGGCATCTCCTGCGAAAGAACGTGCTACGAAAGTAGCATTGGAAGCCAGGGCTTCCATGCATATATCCACCGGCATGTATTGGTTGGTGCCTTGATGTTTCAGGTTCAACCCCGCCTCAGCAGTGGCGGAGAATTGGCCTTTAGTCAGGCCGTAAACGCCATTGTTCTCGACGATGTACACAATCGGAGCATTGCGGCGCATCATATGTTTGAAGCCGCCCATGCCGATGGAGGCGGTGTCGCCATCGCCTGAGATGCCAATCGCGCGCAGAGATTTGTCTGCAAATAGAGCGCCCGTGGCAAGATTGGACATGCGACCATGCAGACTGTTGAATCCGAAGGAACGGTTCAAGAAGTAAGTTGGGCTTTTGGAAGAGCAGCCTATCCCACTGAATTTCACCATTTCTTCCGGGACAATATCCAGTTCATAACATGCGGCAATGATCTGGCTGGCGATTGAATTATGACCGCAGCCCTGGCAGAGCGTGCTGGGCATGCCTCGGTAATCATTTTTTGTGAGGCCGGCTTTGTTGGTCTGGCCGGTAACTACTGCTGGTGCAACCATATTACTTTTCCTCCTGGGCCAGGATTGATTCCTCGACCCATTTTGCTGTCAGTGGCATACCATCCGAATGGGCAGCCGAACGAAATTTATTGGCTTGAGTGGGCATAACTGCGCTCAGGATCTGTACGAGTTGCCCATCCCGGTTGGCTTCGACCACGTAGATCCGTTCATGTTCTTTGATGAAATCCTGGGCCTGTTGCGTACAAGGCAGGGCGCGCAGACGCATGAAATCGCTTTTGAGCCCCTTAGCCTCGGCCAGGAAAACACGCGCCTCGTTGACTGCGGCAACTGTCGATCCAAAAGCGATCACGCCGATTGTGGCGCCTGTTGTTTTTTCGATGATGGGTTCCGGGACCAAAGTACGGGCGGTATCATATTTCTTTTTCAAACGCTCCATGTTGTCTTCCCATGGTTTGGGTTCTTCCGTATAGCGGGCGTTCTCGTCGTGGCCGGTGCCGCGCGTGAAGTAGGCTGCAGCGGGATTGCGGTTTCCAACGACGGTCCGGTACGGGATGCCATCCCCATCCACATCCTTGTAACGCGACCAGCTATTCTTCAATTTTTCCAGGTCGGATTCCCACAACACCTTGCCCCGGTCCATGGGCTTATCCGGGTATTCGAACGGCCTGGTCATCCACTGGTTCATTCCAAGGTCGAGGTCGCTTAGTACGAAAACCGGCGTTTGGAGATGCTCGGCCAGGTCGAAGGCCTTCCAGCCAAATTCGAAGCATTCCTGCACTGAACCTGGTAACAGGATCACATTTTGAACATCGCCATGGCCAAGGAAATAGACGTCGGTCATATCACCCTGGGCGGTACGGGTGGGCATACCGGTACTGGGCCCGATGCGTTGGACATCCCAGACAACCAGCGGGATTTCGGCCTGATATGCCAGGCCGGCGAATTCGGTCATCAGGCTGATCCCGGGACCGGAGGTGGATGTCATTGCCCGCAAGCCCGACCACCCGGCTCCGACTGCCATGCCGATGGCAGCGATCTCATCTTCCGCCTGCAGGACTGCATAAGTCTGCTTTCCTTCCGGAGTCTTGCGCAACTGGGGCAAGTAGACGTTCAATGCCTCTGCCAATGAGGATGCGGGGGTGATCGGATACCAGGCTTCAAATTGCACGCCGCCGTAGATCGCGCCTAGCGCCGCGGCGGTATTTCCGTCCGACATAATGTAGCCGGAAGTACCATCCATCGCTTCGACGAAATATGGATCTATTTTCTGCAAATTCTGAGCGGCCCAGTCCGCACCCGCCTGGATCGTGACGAAGTTGGAGTCGACTGCCTGGGCTTTGCCTTTGAAATGGAAATCCAGTGCGGATTTGATTGCTTTCAAGTCAATCCCGAGCATTTGCGCCAGAACGCCTACATAAACCATGTTTGCAATGTAATCCCGCAGTGAGGACGAGACGTTGGCCGCCCGCACCAGGGTCTTGATCGGCATCGGGTAGATTGAAATATCTTTCCGGTCGATGCCCAACTTGATGTCATCTGCATAATAAAAGGCCCCACCAGGTGAGACGGATGCCAGGTCGCGGGTGAAAGATGAAGGATTTAACGTGACAACCACTTCCTGCTCATCCCTCCGGGCAAGATAACCTTCCTTGCTAAGTCGGATGGTATACCATGTGGGCAGTCCCTGGATGTTGGATGGGAAGATGTTTTTTCCTGAGACCGGAATACCCATTTTGAATAATGCCCGCAGAAGGGTTACATTCGCGGTCTGGCTGCCCGAGCCGTTAATTGTCCCAATCGTGATCGAGAAGTCATTAATACATTTTTTGGCTGGCATAATTGCTCCTAATTAATTAGATGCTGAATTAGATAAAAAGAGGCGGAAATATAATAAATCAAACTCGCATGAGGGTCAAGAGGAAGAAGATATGACTGCAAATAAATATACGTAAGTCGAAAAACGTAAAAGAAGGGAGATTGGTCGATCAGAATTGATAGAATCTTGTGAATTTAGGGATTGGATAATAGATCAAAAACTGCGGCAGACATCAGTGCGACTGCATGCGGAAGGACAATTTCATCAAAGTCGAATTTCGGGTGATGGTGACCAGCATCCAGCCCTTTTTCCGGGTTGGCAGATCCAACAAAGAAGAAACAACCCGGCACTCTATCGAGCACGGAAGCGAAATCCTCCGAGCCCATGGTGACGTAATTGGCAGGATCAACATCCGCGTCCGGGAATAATCTCCGGGCAGCGGCTTGAACAACGCCGGCTGTGCCCGGGTGGTTGACCGTTGCCGGGGTCAACCGCCGCATATCAATTTCGGCCCGACAGCCCATGGCCTGTGCTACCAGATTAACGGTCTCATCGAAGCGTTGCAATACCCGTGTACGCACCTCCGGCTCAAAGCTCCGGATCGTTCCGGTCATTTCCACGGCTGGCGGAATTACATTGAATGTCTCGCCGGCGTGGATGGTGCATACACTTACCACAGCTGTCTGCAAGGGAGCCACATTACGGGCAACGATCCCCTGTAAGGCACTGATGATCTGTGCAGCAGCCAGCACCGGATCTGCCGAGAAATGCGGGGAGGCGCCGTGCCCGCCTTTGCCGATCACTTTAACCTTGAAGATTTCGGCTCCGGCCATCAGCGGACCGTTGGATATGCCAAACCAACCGGCGGGTTTTTCGTTCCAAAGATGCAGGCCAAGGCAGCGATCTACTTTGGGGTTCTCGAGAACTCCTGCATCGATCATCTTGTCCGCGCCCCCCATGCCCTCCTCGGCTGGCTGGAACATTAATTTTACAGTTCCGGGCAGTTCATTGCGATGGGCGTTCAGTATTCTTGCAACGGTCAACAGGATGGCAGTGTGCCCGTCGTGGCCACAGGCATGCATCACACCGGGATTCTGGGAAGCATAGACCGCCCCGGTCTCTTCTACAATAGGCAAAGCGTCCATATCGGCGCGCACAAGGATAACCGGCCCAGGTTTGGCGCCTTCGATGAGCGCCGTTACGCCGGTACCGGCAATACCGGGATGGATTTCAAGTCCCAGAGCAGTCAACTCTCTGGCAACAATCCCGGCAGTGCGAACTTCCTTGAATCCAAGTTCGGGGTGAATATGAAAATCCCGGCGCAGGGATTGGGTATATTCAAAAAACGATTGGGCTTCGGAAAGGAATTCAGGCATGGAACCCTCTATTGAAAATGGAATTGATAATCCGTGTTACCGGAATCTGATTATGCGGAATTTTTCCTCATAATATTCATTTTCTTCCGTGCTTCTTTCCGATTTCCGGGACCGCATGCGTTGTTCGAATTCCAACGGGTCTCCGATTTGAGATTTGTGCTCTTTCAATGCACGGACTTTGGTTTCCCAGGTATCGGTCACATCCAGGATTACGGTCGGGTTGCCGGTTAGCGAGATCCAGACCTCGCGTGGTCTGTGAGGTTGAAGGTCTTCCTCTTTTATAAGTTCAGGAAAGAAGAACGGATTGTTCGCGGCCGGGAAGACAGCATCCAGCACCACCTGACCGGCATAACGATGGTCGGGATGGTTGATGTAGTAATCTCCGGCGAAGAGGTGGGTGGGATCACAGGTGACCAGGATATCGGGTTTTATCTGGCGAATGGCGCGCACTATTTCACGGCGCAATTCAATGCTCGGAACCAGATACCCATCCTCCAGGCCGAGAAAATGAACAGACCTTACGCCGATGATGGCGGCTGCAGCTTCCTGTTCGGCACGGCGGGTCGTACGGATGTGGTCGGCGGTCGCTTGCGGGTCATTGAACCCTTTATCACCGCCAGTTAAAAGGAAGTAATGGATTTCGTGGCCGGCCCTGGCCCAGCGGGCGAGCGTGGCTCCACAGAAAAATTCCGGGTCATCCGGATGAGCCAGGATGACCAGGACTTTTTGAGGTTTCTCCCAATCATCGGGAGCTTTTAGATCGCTGTCGTTCATAACTTTGATTTTTCGGGGTTTGGACAATTCTCGCAAGGCTGTTGAGATTTACGCCGGAGGGCTTCCAACTCATCCCAGGGTTCGATTTCTTCACGCATAAATTCCCGCACGCCGGTTCCCAGCAATTCGACCCGGATGGTCATTAGAAGTGGAGATACATCCACCACTTTGCCCTCGCCCATCGGAGTGACCACGTGCTTATTCCGCTTGGGAAGTTCTTTGCGGGCAGCAGCATATTGTTCATATTCATAGACCAGGCAGCAACGCAGGCGACCGCACATACCGGTAATTTCCTGAGGCGTCAGGGAGATGCCTTGCTCTTTCGCCATCTTGATCGAAATCGGGCTGAACTCGGTCAAAAACTTGGAACAACAGCGGGATTCCAGCCCACACGCGCCCATCCCTCCCAACATTTTTGCCACGTCGCGCGGACCGATCTGGCGCATCTCGACCTGGGATGGCAGGTACAGTTTTTGCATGTCGTGCCGCAGGGATTTGAGATCGGCCTTGTCTTCGGACTCGGTGCTGAACATGAAAGTCAGACGTGCGCCATCGAATGAGTATTCTGCCGCGACAACTTTAACGCCGTGAAGTCTCAATTGTGCGGAACGCTCGCGGCAGGTAACCATCGCCTCGACTTCCTTCTGAGCCCAGGTTCGGCGCAGAACGAGATCACGCGCGGTGGCAATACGTTCGATAGGCTTCCAGCCCTCAGGGCTGAGAGAGGGATTTTTTACAATCTGTACAACTTCGCCCAGCTGTTTGCCACGCGAGGTCTCTACAATGACACGATCACCGACTTTAATCTGTGGGACGGAGGTTGCATCGAAATGGTAGGCTTTCCCAATATCCACAAAACGGATACCAACAATAAGTGGTTGCATGGACATGATTATAGCAGACTTCCTTTTTAGGAACCTATCCCATCCGGTGGGAAGGCTCCGGGATTTTTCTTTATTCGATTTTAATAACGGGCGTTGTTTTTTCGCTTAAAGCCTCAATACTGATACGAGCCGCCACTTGTCCGGCAATAGCCATGAGCGATCGAGCCGCTTCCGAATTGGGTCGGGAGGCCACGACGGGTTCGCCGGTATCGCCGCCAATCCTGACGGATTGTTCCATCGGAACTGCACCCAGGAATGGGACTTTTGCTATGCGAGCCAGGTCTTCGCCGCCACCTGAGCCGAAGAATTCTCCGCGCATATTTTCGATGACCCCCAGGATGGGCACTTCCAGGGTCTGGAACATGGCCAGGCCACGACTGGCATCTTCAAGCGAGACTGCCTGAGGCAGGGTCACAATCACCACGCCAGAGAGCGGGAGGATCTGTGCCAGGGATAGCGACGCATCACCGGTGCCGGGCGGCAGGTCAATGATGAGGTAGTCGAGTTCGCCCCACTCGACGTCCGCCAGGAATTGGCGTATGGCAGAATTAAGCATTGGGCCGCGCCAGATGAGCGGCTGACCTGGCTTAACCAGGAAACCCATCGACATCAATTTGACGCCATAAGCTTCGGCCGGGATAAGCTTGTTGCCTTGAGTCCCGGGGATATCATGAATGCCCATCATGGTGGGAATATTGGGTCCGTAAATATCGGCATCCATCAGGCCTACGCGTGCGCCGGTTTGCGCCAGGGCTACGGCCAGGTTGGCTGAAACGGTGCTTTTACCCACGCCGCCTTTCCCGGAGGCGACTGCCACTGCATTACGGATGGGCAGGTTAAGAACGCCGCGGTTCCGGCCATCGCTTGGAACACTGGCGTCCATCTTGATATTGACGGTCTTAACGCCGGGGATGGCCAGCACGGCCTCGCGGGCTTGTTTTTCGATACTACCTCTCAGCGGGCAGGCAGGAGTGGTCAGCATGATTTCGAAATTGACGGTGGCATCCTGAATTTTGATGTCACGGATCATGTTCAATGTAACCAGGTCACGGTGCAGCTCGGGTTCCTGCACCTTGCTTAGGGCGGCCAGTATGGATTCGGAAGAGATGTTATTTGGCATGGTTTCCTGTGTTTATTCTATGGATGATTTATAAATTACCTGCTAAGGAGGCTTTATCCTTTAAATATTGCTCAACTTCACCCCTGGCCAGCTCGTAGACGTTGGTGAGCACCTGATCGCTTTCATGAAAGCGTTTCAGACTCTGTTTGGCGCATACCGTGCAGCCATTCATGGCACGATATGAGTCTGCGTTACACGTGCCACAATTATTCATGCGCGCCATCATCAGTACAAAGCCCATCAGTGCGGAACTATCCGGCCCAGCATCGATGACGCTGGTGACCAGATCCTGCCAGGCCGCGCCGCGCAAGTCACGCAAGGCCGGCAAAACGCGTGGAGGAAAGAGCAAATCGGTATCAGGGTTGTACATCGAAGATCTAATCTACTTTGGCGGGGGCAGTACGGGCGGCCAGCTTGGCAGCTCGTGCGGCATTCTCACGGGTTGCGTTTTCCGGCCGGATGCTTTCGTAATACTTGGTCGGTTTGGAGAGCAGGGCCTTATTGTAAATATGGCGCCCAAAAGCGGCCAGTTCGTAGTCGTGATCCATTTTTATGGCGTCAAACGGGCAGTATTCTGCACATAAGCCGCAGTTCATGCAAATATCGGCATCAATATAGAATTCTGCCGGGTCCGGGATTGGGCGGCCTGTGGCAGGATCTGTCGAACGTACGATCCATATACACTGCGGCGGGCATACCTTGGCACAGATACCGCAGGAAGTGCATAACAGGTTTTTCTCGCCATTCGGCCCCTCATTATAGACCAAAAAGGGGATGAAACGGAATTCCTCCGGGACGGGGATTTTCTCTTCCGGGTACTGGACCGTGAAAATGCCGCGCGCATCTTTGCTGCCGCGATGTGCAATGCCTGCATCCGTATTGTAGCGTTTGCCAATCCAACTCAGGTCATCCAGATAAGTCTCAAAAAAACGTTTCAGGCTTACGCCGAGACCCTTTAAAATGCCCTTACCGTACATATCGTTCATATCTTTCTCCTTGTACCTGTAAGTGCTAGCGGTCCACTTCGCCCAGGACGATATCGACCGAACCGAGGATGCCGACCACATCTGCAACTTTTTGTCCGATGCACATTGGGCCGAAGGCGGTCAGGTTGATGAAGGATGGGGCACGTACATGATAGCGCCAGGGGGTGGGCTTGCCATTCGAGACAATATAAAATCCGAGTTCTCCCTTCGGACCTTCCACTCGCCCGTAAGCTTCACCGGCCGGGACGCGTACCTGGTACATCGGTTTAACCGACGTGATCGGACCTGGCGGGATTTGCTTGACGGCTTGCTGGATGATCCGGATGCTCTGGCGGATCTCATCGAAGCGCACCATCATGCGGTCGTAAATATCGCCATTTTTGCGCGTGCAGACATCAAATTCGAAGCGGTCGTAAACACTGTACGGCTCGGCCCGGCGAAGATCGTAAGGAATGCCGGATGCTCGCAGCATGGGGCCGCTAACAGAGTAACGGATGGCATCCTCGCCAGTCAGGACACCCTGGCCAACACCCCGTGAACGGATGATCTCGTTTTCACTCAGGAAACGGTCGATTTCGTCAATTTTTCCAGGCAGACGCTCGAAGAAGATTTCCTTGATCTTTTGGAATGTGCCTTCCGGAAAATCGCGGGCAACGCCGCCGAAGCGGAAGTAATTGCACATCATGCGCGAACCGGCCACAGCTTCAAAGATATCCAGGATCAATTCGCGCTCTTCCAGGGCATACAGCATGGGGGTGAAGTAAGCGCCCAAATCGTTTAGCAATGTGCCGATCAAGAAAAGATGGTTTGAAATGCGGGTCATTTCCGCCATCATCACGCGGATATAGTCAGCACGTTCCGTTGGTGTGATACCCATAAGTTTTTCGACAGCAAGCGCATAGCCAAAATTATTGCTCATCGATGCAAGATAATCCAGGCGGTCGGTATAGGGCATATTCATGAGATAGGTATTGCGCTCGCCAATCTTCTCATGATTGCGGTGCAGGTAGCCCATGACCGGCTTGAGGTTGACAATCTGCTCGCCATCCAGCATGACTGCCACCCGAAAGACCCCATGCGTGGAAGGGTGTTGAGGCCCAAGGTTGACGATGATGTGATCGGTGGTAAGGCCGATCTCGTTCTTTTGGTATTTGCGCAGGGCATCGTAAAGAGCTTTCTCTGGATCGAAGGATTCTGCCTCTGGTGAGAAATCGGGCGGATAAGCAATATTATCGGCGTAAGGATTAGTGCTTTCAGCCTGGACAATCTTGCCATCCGGCCAGCGATTTTTAAATGGCTTGGCCTCCTCTTCAAAGTAAGGCTCATGCCAATCCTTGCGCAGCGGGAAACCCGAGAAACCCTCCCACATCAGGATACGACGCAGATCCGGATGTCCGCTGAATTTGATTCCAAGCAGGTCCCAGGCTTCGCGTTCCTGAAACTCTGCGCCGGGATAAATGGAGACCAAAGATGGAACTTCAATTGGATCCTGGCGCGGAACCTGGACTTTAAACATCACCCCCGGACCGCCGGTGGTCCGGTAAACCTGGTAGACGACTTCCATCTTCCCTTCGGGCAGGTAATCCACACCGGTCACGGATGAAAGATAATCGTAGCCAAATTCGTCCCGTAATGCAGTTGCGAATTCAACCAGGTGGGATTTGTCAACCAGCCAACCGGAGTAACCCGGGCGGGTGTCGGGGGTGGCCACATCTGGAAAACGGGTCGAAATATCGTTAGTTTGGACGGCGGCGGGAGTTGTCATGCCTGCTCCTGGAGCTTCGCTTCGTTCCTGATCAGGTCCAGCTTGCGTGGGTCGATCAGGTCTGGCCCAAGGATTGGAATGGGGATTTCGGCCAGATCCGAACCCTTCTTATACCAGCGGGAATTCTTGATGGACTCGCCTCGGATCTTTTCCTGGACTTTCATCAGGCCATTGAGAAGCGCCTGCGGGGTTGGCGGACAACCGGGAACATATACATCCACCGGGATAAACCTATCCACGCCTGAAACAACGTTGTAGCCTTCCTTGAAAGGCCCTCCGCCGGAGGCGCAGGCGCCCATTGCCAGCACATACTTCGGTTCAGGCATCTGGTTATACAAGCGGACGATGGTCGGCAGCATCTTCTTGGTAACCGTGCCTGAGACGATCATCAGATCACTCTGGCGCGGGGAGGGGCGCATGATTTCCATCCCAAACCTGGCCAGGTCGAACCGGCTGGCTGCGGTACATATCATCTCTATGGCACAGCAAGCCAATCCAAACATCAAGGGCCAGACGGAGGCGCTACGCCCCCAGTTATATATCCGGTCAAGGCTGGTGATGGCAATCTGTCCTTTAATTTCGGGGGGGATGTCATAACCAGGGCTGTTTAATTCATTCGAATCCATGCTTATACTCCACTGTTAATTTAATTTGTTTGGCACAGCGCACAGGAAACACCCTTTTTATGGAGAAATGGCGTCTGATAATGGGTGCGGGTTCAAGGATGAGCCCACACCAGGCAATCCTCAGACGAGGCTGGATTATAGCCGTGTGATGAAAACCTGTCAAATTCATTATGCAAATATATTTTTGCAAAAATAGTATAATACCGGCATGCGTCCGACGACCCGTTCCCGCATCCTGGAATACTTGCGAAAAAATCAGACCGCTTCTGGTCATGAGCTAAGCCGCGCCCTGGGTATGACGGGTGCGAATATTCGCCATCACCTGGCAGTGCTTGAATCGAACGGGTTGATCGAGTCCGTAAGTCACAGGCAGGAAGGACGCGGCCGACCGGTCAAGATTTTCGGACTTTCCCGAAGGGTAGTGGGCGATGGATTGGAAGACCTGGCAAGAACGATGTTGGATGTATTTGTGAAAAGTCCAACCGGGGAAGCGCCGGAAGCCAGGCTGAGGGCGATAGCCCTGCGTCTGGCAGGCGAAAGTAGCCCGGTCCCGGAACGGCAGCTCACGCGCAGGTTGAACCAAACTGTAGACCGGCTGAACGAATTGCATTACCAGGCACGTTGGGAGGCAGGCGTGGACGGACCGCACGTCATCCTTGGACAATGTCCTTATTCGGCTGTCATCACGGATTATCCGGAATTATGCCGGATGGATGCTTTCCTGCTGGAACAGCGGACCGGTCTAGTGGCTGAACAGACTGCCAAGCTTCAGCCTAGCGCAAAAGGCTACCCTTTCTGTATGTTCAAGATCAGCGTGAAAAAATAAATTTCTATTCATGCCTCATTACATTAGCGGCGTTTCCGGGATGGTTGACATTGGTACCAGATCCTGTTAATCGAGTATAGTTGGAGGGGGATTTTCACCCCTTGGGAGATGCAATGATCAACATCATCACTGACAGTACTGCAGACCTGGGTACGGAAACCTCTGAAGAGTTTCAGTTGAAAGTCATCCCGCTTTCGGTAACGATTGGTGGCAAGGTTTACAGGGATGGGGAAGACCTCTCGCAAAAAGAGCTATTTGCGCTGGTGGAGAAACATGGCGAGCTGCCGAAGACGGCTGCGCCTGCTCTGGGCGAGTTCATCAAAATGTTCGATCAGCCGGGGGATAGTGTTTTTATCGGCATTTCGTCCAAGCTTTCGGCAACCATTCAGAATGCCTGCCTGGCGGCTAATTCGTTCCCGCCCGGGAAAGTGCGGGTGATCGATTCACTCAACCTTTCGAGCGGGGTGGGCTTGCTGGCGCTCAGGGCGGCAGAGTTGCGCGACCGCGGCCTTTCCTCGGAGCAGATTGAAAAGGAACTCCTGGATTCTGTTTCAAAGCTGCGCACCTCTTTTGTAATTGACACGATGGAATATTTGTACAAAGGCGGGCGCTGTACAGCTCTGCAGGCGATTGCCGGGAGTGTACTAAAAATCCATCCGATCATCGAAGTAAATCATACTGGCGCACTGGGCGTGAAAGAGAAGGCCCACGGCACGCTCAGGAAGGGTTTCCAGTGGCTGCTGGATGATTTTGAAGAGCATCTGCCTGAACTCGACCGGGGAAGGGTTTTCATTACCCATACGTGCGCGGATGAAACAGGTGTGCAGTTCCTGGTGAACAATGTCAGCCGGATTGCCGCTCCCAAGGATGTGCGCGTGACCAGGGCGGGCAGCGTGATTTCCAGCCACTGCGGACCGGGGACGGCCGGTATTTTGTATTTTGTGAATTAAGCCTTCTTGTAAACAAAAAATCCCCGGCGCACACGAACCGGGGATTTCTGATCTCAACCCATTTCAACAATCACTTCGTTCATGCTGCCTGCTGTTTGGATTGGCAGCTCTCCCAGGATTGGTTGCCCGTTAAGGCTGACTGCCTTGACGCCTTTTTGGACGCCTGTGGGGTTTTTCACCAGGATGTGATAGGTGGCTCCACGCCACTGGCGTGTGACCTCGAACTCTTTCCAATCCGCCGGGATACAGGGATCGACCGTCAACCCGCTATAGCCAGGGCGAACGCCCAGGATCCAGTGCGTGGCGGCGTGATAGGCCCAGCCTGCAGAACCGGTCAGCCATGGGTGGCGTGCCCGGCCGTGAGCGGTATGGTCGCGACCCATCACGAACTGGCAATAAGAATAGGGTTCGGACTGGCGGATCTCGATGATGTCATTTTGATTGTAGGGCAGGGTGGCATCGTAGAATTTCATGGCGCGCTCGCCGCGGCCGAGTTTGCATTCGGCAACAATCGCCCACGGGTTGGGATGGCTGAAGATGGCCGCGTTCTCCTTGATGCCTTTATATACACGCGTCACATAGCCGATATCATCGTCGGGGGTGGAATAGGCCGGCCAGAGCAGGTGGATGCCATATTTCGAATACAGGTGCCTGTCGACCGAATCCATGCACTTCCGACCGTGCTCCGGTGTAGCCGCTTCAGATAGCACTGCGAGCGAGTTACTTTCAAGAAAGATCCGGCCTTCCTTATTTTCATGCGAACCGATCTTGATGCCTTTTTTGGTGAAGCCGCGCAGATACCATTCCCCATCCCATAAATTCTCTTCGCAGGCCTGGCGCACCTTTTCGGCAATATCGGAATATTTCTTAACATCTTCCGTGCGGTCCAGGAACCTGGCTGCTTCGATGAAGGTGATCAGCGCCCAATGGTGCAGGAAGGAAACCATGGCGCTTTCACCGCCGCCCAGGTTCAGACAATCGTTCCAGTCGGCGCGCAGGCCCAGGCAGATGCCGGATTTGCCGATCTGTTCGGCGGAAAAATCCAGCGAGCGCTTGAGATGCTCATAGACTGTGGCTTCGCCGCCATCCGCGAACGGGATAACCTGCTCGAAAAAGGCCACATCGCCGGTTTCTTTGACATACTCACAGGCGGAGGCGACGATCCACAAGGCATCGTCGGAACAGGTGTCCTTCAGGCCATGGATGATATCGGCCTTATTAGGGGTGGGAACAACCGTTAAAAGTTTGGCATCCGAACCCCTGGCATCCTGCTGCTTGAATACTTCCGGATCGAACAGGTGCAGACCGTAGCCCTGCTGAACCTGACCGTTGAACAACTCTTCCATGCGCTGTTTCACTTTTGATGGATTGGTGTGCGGCACCGACATCACATCCTGGGAGGTGTCGCGATAGCCGAGGCCGGTGCGACCGCCCACTTCGACAAAGGATGCAAAGCGCGACCAGACCACACAGGTCTCGGCCTGGTAAAGTGTCCAGATGTTAACCATGGAATTCAAGCCAGCATGCGGAGTTTTGCACTGGAATTTATCCAACTTGGCCTGCCAATATTCTTTCAGCCCGGCAAAAGCCTTATCCACATTGGCAAGGATGGAATACCTGGAGCGGATTTCCTGCCCAACCGTGCGATTGCCCACGCCCAGCATGAAGATCAGGCGGGTTTCCTGGCCGGGTTTCAGGGTGAGCTGCTTGTGCAGCGCGCCACAATGATTGCCGCCCAGCTCGGAACTGCCGGAGCATTGACCCCGGGAGACGGCTTCGGGGTCCGTTTCGGTGTGATAGGCGCCGATAAAGCTATCCCGCAGACAGTCATACGAGTCCGGTTTGAAGTTGGCGGTTATATAGTGGAAAGTAGCAGGTTGGTAGAAGAAATCGTATTCGATCACGCCATCCGCATAGTTCGAGCCGCTGGCATACAGGCTCATCTGCAAATTCTGGTTATCGATCTCGATATGGTGGTACGAAAATTCAACGTAGGAGAAAACGGATAACTGGCGCGGCTTGCCGGACAGGTTGCGCAAGTTCACATCCCAGAGTTCAACATCGTCCTCGACCGGAATAAAAATAACCTGGCTGGCCTGGATGCCCTGGTAATCGCAGGAGAATTTTGAATACGATAGGCCGTGACGGCACTCATATTTTGCTTTGGTGAGATCCTTGCCGGTGGGCTGCCAGGAGATGGTCCAGAATTCACCCGTCTCATCGTCGCGGATATAAACGTAATGACCGGGCCGGTCGAGGGGCACCCCGTTCTGGCGGAAGCGGGTGATACGCCCGTGTTCGGCGGACTGGTAGAAGGAGTAGCCGCCGGCGTTGTGAGACAGGACCGTGCACAGGTCTTTCACGCCGATGTAGTTGGTCCAGGAGACGGGTACATCCGGCCGTTCGATCACATATTCTCTGTTCTTATCATCAAAGTATCCGTAATGCATTGCTATTCTCCATATTTAATTTAAAAGATTAAACACAAAGTACACAAAGTACACAAAGGGTTTAATAAACCATTCTTTTGATGCCGTCTTTTAGATGGGGCACGTTAAAATTGATCAAAAAGCCTAGACGGATGCGGCTTAGGCGTAGATAGGTCATAAGCTGAGCCTCGTACACAGGATTCATCGTTTCAACTGATTTTAGTTCAACAATAACGCTCTCTCCTACCAACATATCCAGGCGTAATCCTGAATTGAGTTTGGTCCCATCATAACTAATCGGAATAGCAACTTGCTTTCTTACAAGTATGCCGCTCTTGGTAATTTCATACGCAAGAACAGTTTCGTATACAGATTCCAGTAACCCTGGTCCGAGAGCAGTGTGAACTTTGAAAGCCGAATTGAGAACTGTCTTCCCGACACGTTCCACTTCAGGCGAAATTGGCAGGAAAACTTTCCTCGTTGTAGTACTCATTAAAAAACCTTGGTGTCCTTGGTGCCCTTTGTGTTTAATTCTCTTATTCTTTAATTTTTCCCCAGGCAAAATTGTTTGAGCCAGGCAATCATCTCGGCGGCCTTTTGGGTGTTATCGGCTTCGACCATGAAACGCAGTACCGGTTCGGTGCCAGAGAAGCGCAACAGCGCCCAGTTATCGTTCTCGAGCAGGATCTTCGTGCCATCGTAATGCGTGACGTTCAAAACCGGGTAGCTCCCGATGCTTGTGATGGGGGTATCTTTCAGCAGCTTGGGAATGGCGACGCGCATTTCGGGGGTGGCCGGGATATTCTCTTCAAGGCTGTACAAGCGCCCGGAGATCTTCCAGGCCTCCGCCTGCATCTCGGAGATCCTTTTACCGGTACGAGCCAGCATCTCCACCACCAGGGCGCAGGCGAAAATGCCATCTTTGCCGAGAATATGGCCGCGCACGGTGAGACCGCCGCTGGATTCACCTCCCAGCAAGGCATCATGTTCGAGCATGCCGGCGGCGATATGCTTAAATCCGACCGGGACTTCGTAACTCTTCTCATTTAATTTTTCGGCCATCCGGTCAAGCATGTGGGTGGTCGCCAGGTTGCGGACCACGCCGCCGCGCTGGCCGCGTACCTCGTGCAGATACCAATAAACCAGCAGGAGCAGATCGTTGGTTGTGATGTAGCGGCCTTTTTCATCAATGATGGCGATGCGGTCGGCATCCCCGTCGGTGGCAAGTCCCAGATCATAGTGACCTTCTTCCAGGTCGGAGATCAGCAAGCGCAATGATTCCAGGTCAGGGGCCGGGGAGCGTCCGCCAAAAAGCGGGTTGCGGCGTTCATGAATAAAGGTGACGCGACAGCGCGCCTCGGTCAGGATGATGCCCAGGGTCAGTTGACCAACGCCATACATCGGGTCAACGATCACGCGCAAGTTGGCGCTGCGAATGGCTTCCATATCGATTATCTTTTCAACGGCATCCACGTACTCGTTGGTCATGTCACGCCGTTTGACGATGCCCGCTTCCAGAGCCAGGTCGAGGTCGAGCTTAACCACGTTCCAGGCGGTGAGGCGGTTGGTTTCCGCGGTGATCTGGCGGGTCTCCTCGTCGAGCAGCAGCGAACCATCGCCGCGGAAGACTTTCAGACCGTTCCATTCCGGCGGGTTGTGGCTGGCAGTAAAGACCAGCCCGTAGGCCGAGTTGAGCCGGGAGGTGGCATAGGTGACCAGCGGGGTGGGGGCATCCTCAGCCAGCAGCGTGACCGGAACGTTATTCCCGGCGAATACCTCCGCGGCAGTCTCGGCGGCCCGGTCCGAAAGGAAACGCCGGTCAAATCCGATCAATACGCCGCGTTTTTCCTGACCCTGGCGGGTGATCTCATTGGCCAGCGCCTGGGATAACCTGCGGACGTTGTGCATGGTAAAGCCTTCTGCGATAACCGCCCGCCAACCGCCGGTCCCGAACGAAACCTGGTCCTCGGCCTCCGGCCGGTGCGGCCGGAACAGGCGTTTTTGCAGGATGAATTCTGCATGGGCCAGATCTTCAGGAGTATTGATGCCCTGCACTTCATCCTGGTCATAGGTCTGGTAACTTTCGACCAACAGGCCGGAGCGGACCAACTGGTGGACGCAATCGGTCAGCCGGACGCCGCCCACTTCAGCTGAGAAGGGAAGTTTTTCCAATGCGGGAAAAATTGTATCGACGCGCACAACATACGCGCCGATATTGAGTTCGTGGATGGCCCGCACGCTCTCGGAAGCTTCGGCAGCCTCGATGATATCCACGATCCGGCCTTTGGAGTCGCGGATGATACGTCCATAGGGATAAGAGCGGTCCACCACGGCACTCAGGAGAGTCAGCTTGGCCTGGCAAAGGTGGTGACGATTGAGCAACCCGCGGATGGAATTGGAGCGGAAGAGGGGTGTATCACCATAATTAATGAAGAGATCGCCGTGGAAGCCTGCCAGCAGCGGCTTCAACTGCAGCACGGCGTGACCGGTACCCAGTTGTTCTTCCTGGCAAATATATTGATACTCATTCCCAAGATGGGCGCGCATTTCATCACTGGAATGCCCGACCACAATGTAAAGGTTTTCGGGTGAGACCAGTTGCAACGCATTTTGAATCACATAATCGATCACTTTACGCGAGCCGAGGTTTTGCAGAAGTATGGAGCGGACATCCGTCGAGTTGGATTCCTTCCCGGCGGCCAGGATGACCGCTTTTAAATCCTGGTGATTATTGGTTGCCTGGTTGGGCATTCAGGTGCTCCTGTGGTGGGTAAGAAGGGATTAACCTGCATATTATATAGCATATCTTCGAAAGGAAAATTGAGCTACTGCTTCTTGCGTAAAAGACTGAATTTTCCTCGATCCATAGGTTCGAAAATAACAAGATGGTATTTCGGTTATTTACGCAGTACTCTGTAGGTGTTCGGGTTGTCAGGTGATTGGGAAGGATAAGGTGGCCCAAACGATAGAAACAATAAAAACGGAAAGGGTAAAACATAAAACGTAAAACGTAATGCGTAATCCCTAAGAAACGGTGACATGTGATGTGACATGTGAGGAAGGAGGAAGAAGGGAGGATGAAGGAGAGTATTCGTTCCTCGTATCGAAAAAAATTCGAATAGATCCAGGTGAAGATTTTTGGAAAGGTGGATTTGGCGGATATTTCGCATAGACATCAATACACCTACTCAGCGATCGAAAACAGAAACACGGCAAGTGATAAACTCTGCCGTGTTTGAATGTATTTTAGAACAATAGTTCTGATTTGTCAAGGGCCAATCCGATCAAGATTTTCCCGGTTGGTCCCAACCCAATGCCAAAATTACTTGGAGGTTATCGTGACGCTTGCCATCACGTCGCCGGTGAAATTGGGATTCTGGGTGGGGTCGCGGCGGGTGAGCCCGTTGACCACATCCATGCCGCTGACAACCTGGCCGAAGATCGTGTAGTCACTTTCGGCCAACCCCAGCTGCCCAAAGGTGATGAAGAACTGGCTGCCGTTGGTGTTTGGCCCGGCATTGGCCATGGCAACCACGCCGGCTTTGTCGAAGAGCAGATCATTCTGTTCATTGATGAATGAATAGCCCGGTCCGCCGTTGCCCGTGCCGGTTGGGTCGCCGCCCTGGGCCATAAAACCGTCGATCACCCGGTGGAAAGTGACACCGTTGTAAAAGCCCTTCTCTGCCAGGAATATAAAACTATTGACGGTGATGGGGGCTTTATCCGGAAAGAGCTGCATGACAAATTCACCGCCCTTGGCCATTTTAACGGTGGCAAAATATTGTTTTTTGACATCAATCGTCATGGGTGGTGGCGTTGTAAATTGCATGCGGGCGACAGTGGGCGCAGCGTTAGCGGCGTTGGCTTTAAGGTTGTTTGAAGAGGCGATCACGATCCAGACAATCCCAGCCGCAACCAGCACGACCACGGCAATGGTGATGATCCGGACGACTTTCATTCGCGCCTGGCGGCGTTGCTTGGCGAGTTTGAGTGCATCTCTCTTTTTTGACATGGCGTTTTCTCTCCTGAAATGGAAGAATGATGGTCTGCTTATTTTAATCCATTCTGGATTAATCGTAATAGATAATGTAACGGACCTGACGCTGTTCTTAAAGTTGATTATTAATTAATTCAAATTATTGCGAGGGACAGCGTTCTTCCGGCCCGAAGCAATCTCCTCGCCAGATTTGGGGATTGCTTCAGCAAAGAACGCTTCGCAATGACAATCCCCCTGATCTTTATTCCACGGTAACGCTTTTCGCCAGGTTGCGGGGCTGATCCACATCCAGGCCGCGCAGGGTGGCAATATGATAGGCCATCAGCTGCAGCGGAATGACCGTTACAACCGGAGAGAGCATCCACGGACATTTCGGGACCCACAAGACGTGATCGGCCAGCGAGGCAACCAGTTCATCGCCTTCGGTGGCCACGGCGATGACCGTGCCGCCGCGCGCCTTGACCTGCTGGATCTGGCTGAGCATCTTTTCGTGCCAGGGGTCCTGCGGCGCGATGCAGACCACCGGCATATGCCTGTCGATCAGGGCGATCGGTCCATGTTTCATCTCACCGGCCGGGTAGCCTTCGGCATGGATGTAGGAGATCTCCTTCAGTTTTAATGCGCCTTCATAGGCGATCGGCATATTAATGCCACGTCCCAGGAACAGGCAATCGCGCACAGTTTTCAGGGCGCGCGGCAACCTTTTTGATCTCAGGTTCGGTATTCAGCACCCGGCTGGCCAATTGGGGCACCAGGCGCAGGTCCGAAACCAGCGCCCGGCGGTCTGCATCGGGCAAGTTGCCGCGCAGGTCTGCCAGGAGTACGGCCAGCATATAAAGATCCACCAGCGGGGCTGTGAAGGCCTTGGTGGAGGCCACCCCGATCTCCGGCCCGGTTTGCATCGAAAGGCTGCCGTGCGCCACCCGCATGGCCTGCGAGCCGATCGCATTGACGATGCTCCAGATCGTGGCGCCTTTGCGGCGGCCTTCCTCCATGGCAGCCAGCGTATCGGCAGTCTCGCCGGACTGGCTGATGGCCAGCACGACACAGTTCTCATCCACGATCGGGTCACTGTAGCGAAACTCGGAAGCGATCTCAAGCTCACAAGGCAGGCGGACGATCTTTTCGATCAATATCTTCCCGACCATGCCGGCATAAGCCGCCGTGCCACAGGCGGTGATATATATCTTGCGGATCTTTTGGGCCTGGTCCGGTGTCAGGTTGAGCTCTGGCAGGCGGATGCGGCCGGCCTGGAAATCCACGCGCCCGGCCAGGGTATCGGTCAGCGAGCGCACCTGCTCATGGATCTCTTTTTGCATGAAATGCTGGTATTCCCCTTTTTCAGCGGCAGCAGCATCGTAGCGGATGGTATGGATCCTGGGCTGAATGGATTTCCCTGCCAGCGTCTCCACCTGGACATCGCGTGCTGGTCACGATTGCCATCTGGTGACTTTCCAGGAAAATGACGCGGCGGGTATGCTCCATGATGGCCGGAATATCGGAGGCGATGAAGTTTTCCCCCTGGCCAAGGCCGATCACGACGCCACCGGCGTTGCCGATGCGGGCGCAGACGATCTTATCGGGCTCATCCGCCGACATCAGGACGATGCCGTGCGCACCCTGGATGGTCTGGAAGGTCCGGCGGGCGGCTTCGACCAGGTCCAGGCCGGCAGCCTGGTGCTTTTCCACCAATTGGACGATCGTCTCGGTATCCGTATCCGACTGGAAGGTCACGCCTTCGGCGGTCAGTTCGTCGCGCAGTTCCAGGAAATTCTCGACGATGCCGTTATGGACGACGACGACACGCGCATTGGCGCTCAGATGGGGATGGGCGTTGCGGGCAGTCGGAACGCCGTGGGTGGCCCAGCGGGTATGGCCGATACCCGGAGAACCGCTGAGGGGTGTCTGTCCGACCAGTTCAACCAGGCGGGATAATTTGCCGGCTGTCGCGCCGGACTTCGATATGACCATCCGCCAGGACGGCCAGGCCGGCCGAATCGTAGCCGCGATACTCCAGCCGTTTCAGACCATTGAGAAGGACCGGCGTCGCGTCACGCGGGCCGATATAACCTACGATTCCACACATGAGATTCCTCCATAGTAAAGTGTCACGTGATTCAGTGTCAGGTGTCAGGTCCACAAGGTTCGTGACACTTGACACTCCGAACACCTGGCACGTTTATTGCCACCTCCTGCGGGTTTGTCTCTCCGGTCACCCGGGGAGTATTGTCGCAGGATTATCTCTTGGAGGGAAAGAAGGCGGGGCTATGGCATCCCCGGAGGGCATCCGCTGATCATTCGATTTTTGGACCCTCATATCCTCACCCCGTCCCTCCCCTTCTCTCCCCTGCAGGGGAGAGAAGGGAGGGTGGCCGAAGGCCGGGTGGAGAAAGAGAGGTTCTTAGCTTCGCCTTGCGGCGAAGAACCCTCATCCTCGTCAGCTTTAGCGAATGGACTTAGCGGCTAAAGCTCATGCGCTGGCTTTCCCATTCCATTAAATTATGAGTTTCACCTCCTCTTTTGAATCGATTAACGGGATTATACCGCGCATTAATAGGGTCCAATTGTCTATATTTCGTGAAATTTGCGTCCATGCCGCTTTACAGATTGATAATTTCCGTTGACTATCCGCGTTTACACTGCTATTATTAAGGTTGGATTAATTCTTTCACAACGGAAATATTAATCATATGCCTTCAAACAGAAATAAAACTGTGACGTTCAGACGATTTATTACCCGGATCAGGCGCAAGCCGAGCGGGCAAAGTTTCGTTGAACTCCTGCTTGTAACGGTTTTCTTGATGCTGTTGCTGGCCGGGGTGGTGGAATTCGGTTTCCTGCTGAACAATTATTTACATGTGCTGGACGGGGCCCGCGAAGCCGCCCGCTACTCCAACAGTTCGTATGCGTATAACCTGCAGACTGGGGCCATGATTGACCGAGTTTTATTATTATACGGTTGAGCAGGCAGTGAATACAATGGTGCCGATCAAACTTGACCCAGCCAAGGGCGATGACATTGTCATTTCGGTTCTCAGTGTCGCCGGAACGAACATTGTACGCCGCCCGGCGGCGAACCGGCTGGAGTCTGTGTGACCACTTTACCGAGCTTGGTTGATTTTTACCATTCGACGCAACCCTACACCCGATCCGCTCCAATCTGTCCCGGAAGGATTGGCCGATCCCAACTGGTATTCCGCCTGTTCGGCACATGCCTCCCAACTGACCGATGACGATATCCGCGCCCGCCTGGTGGCGGATGCACCCAATGCGGGGGTGCTGCTGGTGGAAATTTTTTACAATTATCCCCAACTTCTGAAATTGCCTGTTTTTTCCAACAGTTCATTTTTAGGGGTTCGATTCTCGCTCATCCCCGATCCGATCCCCGTTTATGTTTATACGATCATGCCGATTTCCTCGGCAGAGCCAACACAAGGGCCATAGTCAAATGTCAAAATTGATGCGAATCTATCAAGATAAATAAGGATCGAAGGGAAGAAAGCGGCCAGGTACTGGTAATGGTGGCCTTTGCATTGGTTGGCATTATCGCGATCGTGGGACTGGTGATGGATGTGGGGATGATGTTCGTCGGGAATGCGCGCCTGCGGCGGGCGACGGATGCGGCGGCCCTGGCGGCGGCCCTGCAATACCGTGAAGGGGTACAAACCGATCGAGTTGACCAGAGCCGCAACCGAGTTCCTGCAATTGAACGGAGTCACCCTGGACAGCGAGCACCCGGTAACCGTCGACACCTGCGCGACGGTTGTCAGCCTGTGTACGGATCCGGCCACCGGTACGTATAAACCGCGCAAACTGGTGCGCGTGCACGTGTCCGCCACAGTGGATTTGGCCTTCCTGCCCGTGATCGGTCTATATTCCGTTCCGATCACGGCCGAAGCCACCTCCGAGACGGCTTCCCTGGACCTGGTGCTGGTGATGGATACCTCCGAGTCGATGACCTTTGATGCGCTAAAACCGGGCGACTCCGGCTACGACGCCAACGATTCCCTGGGCATTGCGCGACCCGAGCGTATGCAACGATGATCAAAAGAGCATTGATGCCGTACAAGCGGATGATTCCATCTCGGCCTCGGATAAAGCTGCGATTATTTCAAATATTGAGACGGATGGCATGCCGGGCGAGTGCCACCCGTTCGAAGAAGTGAAGCAGGCGGCGGTGGATTTTGTCGACCGCCTGTACTATCCCTACGACCGTGTTTCGGTGGTGACTTTTGATAAGACCGCAACCCCAATATTGCAATTCGATCAGGAATTGCACGGACCCAGGCGGATGTACTACAGCTCAGATTAAAGCAACGATCGAAAATTCAATCAAGAACCTGACCGTTTACGAAGCGGAAGGGGTCTGCGATCAAGGCCAGCCCTGCCGCCCATATTGCCTGATCGATAAAATGCCATATTGCGACTCGAATAACCCGGATAACTTCCTGCAACCCGAAGATGATGGCGCAGTCTATAAAGGAGTCTTCGATTGCGGAGACGGCTGGCATTTTGACCCGAACGATCCGCTGGATCCTTCGCAGTGTACGACCACCGACATTGGGGATGGGCTGATGCTCGCTGGGGATGAGTTTGCCGATCATTCCGGCGGGCGGCAAGGGTCGTTGTGGGTGGCGGTGCTCCTGACGGATGGATCGGCAAACGGCGGACCTGTGGATGCTGGACACCGGCAGGCGTTGGCCTGCCCGAATTCCACCTGGAACCCGCAGAACGGCCCGCTCTGCCGCGATTCTTCACTCGAATACCCGCCACTGCGGGCCATACGATGCGCCGCGCTGCATCCTGAACGGCAACGGCCTGCCAATTCCGGATAATTCAGGGGCGTTTGTTGCAGGTTTCATGGATTCAAGCCATTACGATGCCGATGATTATGCACGCGATATGGCCGATTTCGTTGGAATCGACCAGGGCGCGCTGGTCTTCACGATCGGCCTGGGTAAACAAGTGGGATTGCCGCTGAACGACCCGGCGGGCGAACGACTTGCTGCAATATGCCGCAGAAAAAGCCGGCAACGGCCTGTACTTTTTCGCCCCAGACTACAACCCAGTTGGCGGATATTTTCAAGAAGATCGGCGATAATATCGCCATCCGGTTGGCGCGCTAGGAGAATGGAAATGAGAACTCGAGGGCTTGGACTTTCACGGGATAAAAAACTGTTCTGGCAGGGAGCCGGGCGGTCACAGGGCGTGGTAGAGTTTGCCCTGGCGGCCCCGGTGCTTTTGATGATGCTTTTTGCGATCATTGATTTCTCGCTGTTGTTCTCGGGCTGGTTGTTGATCCAGAATATATCCCGCCAGGCGGTGCGTTACGCAGTTACCGGCGGTTGGGAGCAGAGCTACTGCCAGGACGGATGCACCGTGCCGGATGACCAGATGCAGGCCAGGCTGCAGTCCATTCATGCCGAGGCAGCAAGATATGTACCCGGCTTGCTGCTTGATAAAACCCTTGATCCCACGGATCCTGTTTCCCGAACCAAGCCGGGTTATATGAAGGTGACGATCTGCTCCAGCCCGCTTGACTACACTGTCACCGGAGTGACGGGTTCGCAGACCTACAGTGACTGTTTTGTAAAAGATTCGCATGGAAACCCAACCGCTCAATCCACTGAAAATGCCGGAGCTCCGGGCCAGGAAGTGGAAGTTCTCGTAGATTTCAACCATCCTTTTATTACGCCCTTCATGCAATTGTTGAGTATTTTCGGAAATTCTGCCAATACTAGCTGGAAAATGACCCACCTGGTATCTGTTCAAACTGGCCTGGTGGAAAAGTTCCGCATTTCCAAATTCATCAACCCGCCGCCGCCCCCCGGAGGGTCAACCTCGACCCCCAGGCCAGCGACGGCTACTCCTACACCCACCGAAACCCTGACACCCACCGAAACCCTGACGCCTACCGAGACCCTGACGCCTACCAACACGGCCACAATCACAAATACGAGAACGCCTACCTTTACATTCACGCCAACTCCCACGCCGGATTGTTCGGATTATACGCTTAGCGGTTTTACTCTGGATACAACTGGCAGCAAACCACGCGTCACCATCGATATATCTAATAGCGCCACCGGCAGCTAGGAGATACCTGGATCAAGACAGTCGTTTTTTACTGGGATGCATACGATGCTATCAATACAACTCAGCAGTTGGACAAAATTAACTATTATGTCTCCGGAGTAGGGAATACCACTCTTAACAACACGAATGATGGCACTTCACCCACCTCTTGGAGTTCTCCGGGAAATGCCGATACCTTTTCTCTGGACCACGGTACTTCAAATGAGTTTCGATTTGTATATTTGAATAATGATGCGGCATGGCATCCAGTAGCAGAGTCGGCTTTTGGCCTGACTGTCGGGCTGGATAATGGATGCTCGGTATCCAAAACGGCGATCCCGCCGACGGCCACACCCATCCCACCGACGTTTACGCCTACTTCCAAAACCCCATCAGCCACGCCCAAGCCCCCGACGGCTACTCCCATCCCACCGACGGCCACACCCCGGACCCCAACTGCTACCCCCAGGCCCCCGACGGCCACACCCATCCCACCGACGTTCACGCCTACTTCCAAAACCCCATCGGCCACGCCCAAGCCCCCGACGGCTACTCCCATACCCCCGACGGCCACGCCCAAGCCCCCGACGGCCACGCCCAAGACCCCGACGGCCACACCCATACCCCCGACGGCCACGCCCAAGACCCCGACGGCCACGCCCACGCCCCCGACGGCCACACCTAAGCCCCCGACGGCCACGCCCCGGACCCCAACTCCTACCCTCAGGCCGCCGACCCCCACCCCTACTATTACGCCAATCACACCGATTTGCTTTGATTGCTAGTCGCAGCGAGTAAATGCACCAGCTACGTAAATTCAGGAGGCCTGTTTGGATGGCGAACAGGCTTCCTGCTTTTATTTACCAGTGTAGCTTGAGTGGAAGGTTGTTATAATCGAACGAAATGGAGACCGCGTTGCAAAAACTCATGCGCAAATTGCTGCCCTGGCAGATCCGCTGGAAAGGGGTCCTGCTCGAGTCTGCATTGTTCCTGGCTGCTTATATCGTCTGGGCCATTTTTCGGCCTGCGCAATCCCCAAGCCGTTTATTCATAGGCAGCCTGGCAGTCCTGGTCCCGGGGGTAACAGCCATTGTTCTGGTTTTTCGATTCCTGGGTCAATTTCCACCTGCTTCCCGGAGCTCCTGGCGTTCCCTGGGACTTGGTTTGGTTTGCTGGTCCCTGGGAAACCTTATCCGTACTTATTACGAAGGTGTCCGTGGAGTCGCTGTACCGACCTTTTCGCTGGCAGACGTGTTTGGTTTCCTGGCCTATCCGCTCTTTTTTTCCGCATTGATCTTGTACCCATTTGAAAACCGTCACGAACCCTCGCGTTTCCGTTTCCTGCTGGATGTTGCCATCTCAGCCGGCGTGGTTGCCACCCTGGTGTGGTTGATGCTGGACAGGTCGGGTTCGGCGTTAAAGCCGGCGGACCTGACGCCATTGTTCTATCCGATCGCCGACCTGATCCTTTTGATGATCCTGGTCAACATGCTATTGGCGAACCGCAAGGCGCGGCGCACATTATTCCTGTGGGGCTGCGGGTTATTTTCTTTCCTGGTTTCTGATTACATATACAGTCTGCTGGCCCCGGTCAATGGCTACCAGGCCGGAGGCGCCGAGAGCCTGGGTTGGACGGCTGGAGGGCTCATTTTGGGATGGGGGGCAGTTTTCATGTCAGGTAAACCGGATGATCAAAGTCAACCAGAACTGCCGGCATTCGACGTGGGCACACGCATCCAGAACATCCTGCCTTTTACCTTTGTCGCGGTCCTGGGCTGGTTCGTGCTGGCCGACTGGCGCTTCAGCGGGCATCTTTCCTGGATTGGAGTAGGGGCAAGCGTGATCCTGGCCCTGGCGCTGGTGGTGCGTGTAGGTCTGCGCGCCGGTGAAACCGAACTGGATAAGTATTGGCAATTGTTCAGTAATATGGCTGAGCCGATCTTCATTTGCGATGGAGATGGAAGAATTCTTTTAGGGAACCCGGCCCTGGTGCGTGCGCTTGGTCTACAAAAGGCAAACCAGATCATCGGCAAGTCATTGGAGGCCTTTTTTTATGAGCAGAGCCTCCCGGTTGAACTACTCAAGCGTGCTGCCCGGCAGGAATGTACGCTGGAAGTCCAACTGCGACCGCAGCAGACCCCTTATATGCTCTCGCTAAGTCCAATCATTTACGACGGCCGGAAAGTGCTACTCGCCGGAGCCGCGCACGATTTGAGCAGTCTGAAACAGCAACAGGCCACCATCCAGAAGGGATATACCGACCTGCAGGTGGTGCACCGGCAGTTGGAAGAGCTCAACGAGCAGCTTGAACTGAAGGTGGAAGAACGCACCCGTACCATCCGGGATGCCAACCAGAAACTGGAAGAACAGAACAAGCAATTGCAAGAACTTGATAAAATGAAGAGTGATTTCGTTTCGATGGTCTCGCATGAATTGCGGACACCCCTGACCAGCCTGAATGGTGGACTGGAATTGCTCCTGCTTGAGAAGAAACGTTCCGCGCCAGACCGCTCCACACTAACATTGATGAAGGCAGAAGTCAAACGACTGACCCGCTTTGTCGAAAATATTCTAAACCTATCCGCAACTGAGGCAGGACATATCCGGTTGGAGTTGGTCCCGCTATCTCTTGAACGTATTCTCAAGACCGTTCGTCAAAATTTTGACGCCAATCCTGCGGCGAACCAGATACTGGATCGCCTGCCGGTGGATTTACCGCTTGTTTTGGCGGATGAGGGCGTTTTGAATAGTATTCTTAATCACCTGCTCGATAATGCATTAAAGTATGCACCTGGCAGTCCTGTGACAGTCGAGGCAGTAGTTCAAGGCAATAAAGTGCGGGTCCAGGTAAAAGACAAAGGCCCGGGGATACCGGAGGTCAAGCGCTCCCTGCTTTTCCGGCGGTTCCAACGCCTGGATGCCAAAGATTCCCAGTCGGTCTATGGGTATGGCTTGGGTCTATACCTTTCCCGGCTTATGTTGCGTGCCATGCATAGCAACCTTAGCTTCGAAGCACCTGCGGAAGGCGGGGCATGCTTTTATTTCGATTTTAAAGGTGGCTGAATGAAAACGAGAATCCTCCTGGTGGATGACGATCAAACGCTTTTAAGTCTTCTAAGCCAGTATTTGCGGGGAAGCAATTTTCAGGTACTTGAAGCCGCCAGCGGATCGGCAGGCTTGCGCCTGGCTTTTAACGAACACCCCGACCTGATCCTGCTGGATGTGATGCTGCCGGGGATGGACGGGTGGGAAGTCTGCAGCCGCCTGCGTGAACTGAGCGATGTTCCAGTTATCATGCTGACCGCCAAGGCCACCGAGGCGGATAAATTGCACGGGTTTCAATTGGGCGTCGATGATTACGTTACCAAGCCGTTCAGCTTTGTCGAGCTTGTGGCGCGCATTCAAGCGGTTATTGGGCGGGCTAACATTAAAAACAAAGAAACCGGTTATATAGCCCATGGTGAGATTATTTTGAATATGGAAAAATATCAGGCCACTTTGGCTGGCCGAACGCTTGTTTTAACCCCGACCGAGTTTCGACTGTTGGAAGTCCTGGTTCGCCGTAAGGGTAGAGTAGCTTCCGAAGCGGACCTGATCCGGGAAGTTTGGGGGTCCGAGCGCAGCGACCCGGCGCTCGTCCGGCGCTATATCCTGATGCTGCGCAAGAAACTGGAAAGCGACCCATCCTCCCCGATCTGGGTGCGTACGGTGCGCGGCTTTGGTTACCGCCTGGGCACCGGACCCCTTAAAATGCCGGAAGGTGATAAACCTTCAAATGGAAAGTAGATTTGGAGAACTGGAGATGCCCTGGCTGGCCATCCCTTAAATTACATAGAGCAGAAAGATCGCACTCAGGATCAAGAATGGTGCGTAAGGTATGGCCGTGAAAGCTTTATAGCTCTTCGTAAACACCATTCTCAAGATTATGACCAGGCTGATCAATCCGCCAGCCAGAACTGCGAATAGCAGCCCGGCAGAGATGGCCGGCCAACCGAGCAGAAGGCCCAGGATTCCGGAGAGATTGACATCCCCGAATCCAAGGGCTACTTCATCAGAGGCCAAACCGCGCTTTTTGGACATGTAACGGACATACCACTCACCGACAAAGTAGAAGGCCAACATGATGGCAAAACCGGCCGCACCACCCAGCAGGGTAGTTGTGATACTATTTAATAAGGAACTCCCGCTGCGTAAATAAATGCCAATTCCAAGCGCCAGTAATGCACCAAAAAGACTGACTGGATGCAGAATTAAACGATGCTCCAGATCGATCACAAAGACCAGTGATAGATAATCAAACAAGATAAATGCCAGAATGAATGGAAATCCCGGGCGCGGCAAGATCCAAAGCAGGACCGGCACGATGGTAAGTACGGCCTGTAAGAAGAGTGTACGCAGACTGCGTCTCTGACCGCAAGAAGCGCAATTGCGGAATAACAGGTAATCGCTCCAGCGGTAGGTCGACTGACAATGAGGGCAGGTTGGCCGGCTGAAACTGCGGGTAACCGGCAGACTGTCTGCCAGGTAATTCACGACCCAGCCGGAAAGCCAGCCAAGTATCAAGGGAATCAAAATTGAAAAATCCATGCTTCAATTATAGTCGATAGTATTCAGGAACTGAGAATTCATTTCTCGAAAATTACTTGGCGTAAGCGGAAAATAGCTTTACAATCTTAATGCGCACTCCTGCGCAGGAGGTCTCATGCAGAAGTTTCACATCGAAGGTGGAATTCCCTTAAAAGGCGAAATGACACCGTCCGGCAACAAGAACGCCGCCTTACCCATCCTGGCGGCAAGTCTCATGACGGATGAGCCGGTCATCCTGCATAATGTGCCCAGTATCCGGGATGTTAACGATATGCGTAAACTGGTTGCCAGCCTGGGCGTGGAAATCAAGGACCTGGGCGGCGGTTCGTGGAGGATCGCCGCACGCAGCGTCCGGCCGGCCGACCTGGACCCGGAATTATGCCGCCGCATCCGGGCTTCCATCCTGCTGGCCGGGCCCATGCTGGCGCGTACCGGAGGATTTCATCTACCGCCGCCAGGTGGGGACGTGATCGGACGCCGCCGCCTGGATACCCACAACCTGGCCCTTAAAGCCCTTGGGGCGGATGTGAAGTATGCACGCGCCGCGTTCGAGTTCAAAGCGAAAAGGATGAAAGGTACGGATATCCTGCTGGATGAGGCTTCCGTCACTGCCACGGAGAATGTAATCATGGCGGCCGCTACCGCCCAGGGGACAACCGTGATCCGCAACTCGGCCTCCGAACCCCATGTGCAGGACCTGTGCGAGATGCTGAACGTTCTGGGAGCGAACATCAGCGGGATCGGGTCCAACACGCTGGTAATCCAGGGCGTGGAAAGGCTGCATGGCGGTGAATTCACGATCGGACCGGATTACCTGGAAGTAGTCAGTTTTATCGGCGCGGCAGTGGTCACACGCGGCGAATTGTGCATCCGCGCGGCCGGATCCAAATATCTGGAAATGATACGGTTCGTGTTCCATCGTCTGGGCGTGAATTGGGAGCTGGATGGAGAAGACATCCTGGTGCCCGCCAAGCAGCGCTTGAAGATCGAGCCGGACCTGGGGAATGCCATACCCGAAATAAAATCCAACGTCTGGCCGGCATTCCCGACCGACCTGATCAGCATTGCCATCACGGTGGCCACCCAGGCGCGCGGCAGCGTTTTATTCCACGATTGGATGTACCCGGGGCGCATGTATTTTACTGATAAGCTGGTTGCGATGGGCGCCCAAATCGTGCTGTGCGATCCCCACCGGGTGATCGTTACCGGTCCCTCCAAGTTGTACGGGGAGAAAGTGGAAAGTCCCGATATCCGTGCAGGAATGGCGCTCCTGCTGGCGGCGCTGGCAGTACCTGGAAAATCAACCATCCGGAATGTCGGACAGATCGATCGCGGCTACGAACGGGTGGATGAGAAATTGCGTTCCCTGGGTGCAAATATCGAGCGCCTGACTGAAAAGTGACCGGCTGGTTGATTGCAATTGCCCTGCATAAACCAAAAGGAGACGCACGCTATGCGTCTCCTTTTGGTTCGAAAAAACCTGGCTCCATACGGCATTCCCGCCGCCGGGAGCTGACTTAACTGATCTTCTGGGCGGTCACTTCCAGGAATTGGGTTACCACATCCCTCAGCATCCGTTCGGGAAGTGCGCCTACCTGGCGGTGGACAATTTTACCGCCAAAAACAAACAGCATGGTTGGGATGCCCTGAACGCCGTACTTGGTGGCCCATTCCGGGTTTTCGTCGGTATTCACTTTGGCAATAACCACTTTATCCGGCATTTCCTTGGCGATTTTATCCAGCACCGGGCCGACCATTTTGCACGGTCCGCACCAGGGGGCCCAGAAATCAACGATGACCGGCAGGGCATTCTGTAAGACGGTTTTTTCGAAGGCAGCATCGGTGACGTGAATTGGTTCGTTCATTCATAACTCCTTTATTCGGCTTTTTCGCCGGGTTTAAGTAAAAAATATTCAGAGGTGATATTGGCAGCCTTACATAGCATAAGTTCTACCGAGCAATATTTCTCTTCCGAAAGCTGGATGGCGCGCTCCACATCCCTGGCCCGGGTGTTTTCGCCCCAGATCAGGTAGGTGATGTGGATGTCCGTCCAAATCATCGGATATTCTGTCGCGCGTTTTCCGCGCACCCGCACCTGCATATCCGTTGGCGTTTGACGCTGTTTCTTCAGGATGGAAACGATATCTTCGCCGGTACAACCGGCCAGGGCTACCAGTAAAAGCTGCATGGGGCCAACTCCGGGTTTGCCATCCAATGCACCCATTTGGACGGTTCCACCGGCTGCGTTTTGGCCGACAAAGGTGTTTTCGCTTTTCCAGGCTGCGCTGATCTCGGTCCAACCTTCGGTCACGCTACCTCCATCGTAAACAATTTATTCATTCTATTATAACTTATGATGCAGCAGTGTCAAAAAGGTTGCAACGAACCATCGTTCCTCATCGTTTTCATCTGTGCGCGCGCAGCTTAACCCTTTCCGGTTGCCATTCGGAGCATGGAATTTCGGTTAACAGGTTCTTTGATGTATAATCCCCCCGTTATGGCTGATATTTTCTCACGTTGGAAAACAGGACTTGCCCGCAGCAGCAAGGCCGCTTTTGGGCGGCTGGCTGGCATCTTTGGCGCGACTGAAATTACCGCTGAGACCTGGGAAGAACTGGAAGCCATGCTCATCCAGGCAGACGTGGGGCTCGAGACCAGCGAGGCAGTGATCGAATCCCTGCGAGGCACGGTCCGCAGCCAGGGGCTGACCCGCTCCAGCGAGCTACAGGAAGGCCTGGAAGCCGAACTGCGGCGGCGCCTGGATGTTGTGCCGGCGCTGGACCTGGCAGCGCACCCAACGGTAATCCTGCTCGTGGGAGTCAATGGATCCGGGAAGACCACCAGCGCGGCCAAGCTTGGATGGCGCTTTGCGAATGAAGGCAAACAGGTCCTGCTGGTGGCGGCCGATACCTTTCGCGCGGCGGCTGTGGACCAATTGCAGGCCTGGGCCGAGCGCCTGGAACTGCCCATTATCGCCGGGCAGATGGGCTCCGACCCGGGTGCGGTGGTGTACGATGGCATCCATTCAGCGATTGCGAAGGATCTCGACCTGGTATTGGTGGACACGGCCGGGCGCCTGCATACCCGTTATAATTTGATGGAAGAGCTAAAGAAAGTCCAGCGTGTGGCAGGCAAAGCCCTGCCGGGGGCGCCCCAGGCTGTATGGCTGGTGTTGGATGCCACCACCGGACAGAATGCGCTGGTGCAGGCACGCGCTTTCAAGGAAGCCGTCAACGTGACCGGTGTAATCCTGGCAAAGCTGGATTCTTCCGCACGGGGCGGCATGGCCTTCGCCATCCAGCGCGAGTTGGGCTTGCCGATCCTTTTCGCAGGGCTGGGTGAAAAGGCGGAAGACCTGACGCCATTCGACCCGGAAGCGTTTGTCAAAGGTATTCTGGCAGAGTAGGCTTGCAATTTTTGTGGAATATATAAAGAAAGGATAAATCGAAATGCAGGATTTGCTTGAAAGGTTAAAAACTGCGGGGGAAGTATTGCGCCAGCTTATGGAGCGTCTTTGACTTACCTGCCAAAGAATCCGAACTGGCCGAGCTCGAAAAAGAAATCAATTCAAAGGACTTTTGGAACGACCCAAACCATGCCCAACAGGTGAGCAAGCAAGCGGCTGGATTGCGTGATGAAATCCAGGATTGGCACGGCTTGGAACAGCGCCTGAAGGATGCCACCGAACTGGCGGGTCTGGAGGATGAATCGCTGCGGCCTGAACTGGAGGTGGAGATTGCCAGTCTCGAATCTGAGCTGGAAAAACGCTCCTTTACCGCCATGCTCTCCGGACCCTATGATGCCGAAGATGCGCTGCTGGCCATCCATGCCGGGGCAGGCGGAACCGATTCGCAGGATTGGGCCTCCATGCTGTTGCGCATGTACCTGCGGTGGGCAGAAAAGCAGGGCTATAAAACGGATATCTGGGATATGACCGAGGGCGAAGAGGCGGGTATAAAATCTGCCACGATTGCCGTTGACGGCAAATATGCTTTTGGCTATCTGCGCTCCGAAAAAGGTGTCCACCGGCTGGTACGACTTTCACCTTTCAACTCGGCCCACCGGCGGCATACCTCTTTTGCACTGGTGGAGGTTCTGCCGCAGATCGCATTTGACAGCCCGGATGTCCAGATCGACCCGGCGGATTTGAAGGTGGATGTCTTCCGTTCTTCGGGAGCCGGCGGACAAAATGTCCAGAAGAACGCGACGGCAATCCGGATCACGCATCTTCCGACCGGGATTGTGGTCACCTGTCAAAACGAACGTTCCCAAACTCAAAACCGTGAGTTTGCCATGCGCATCCTGCGTGGACGCTTATTGGAAATCAAAAAAGCCGAAAAGGAAGTCGAAATTGCTGTTTTGCGAGGCGAATACACCAAGGCCGAATGGGGCAGCCAGATCCGATCCTATGTTTTGCATCCCTACCAGATGGTGAAAGATCACCGGACAGAATATGAAACTGGCAATACCCAGGCAGTGCTGGACGGTGATCTAAACGCTTTCATGGACGTTTATTTGCGGCAAGGTAAAAAAGCTTGACGCTATCGCACTTCATGCTATAATCAGCCCGCTTAAGCCAAATAATTGTTTGGTTTGACAAACCTGGTATGATTCATTAATTATTGTAATAACAATAGATTTGTTATTGCACCTTAGAAGGAGTAATAATGCCGCCCCAACCAAAACGTAAACTCTCGAAAGGCCGCCGAGACCGCCGGCGGGCCCATGATGCACTGGAAGCTGCCAACCTGGTGGCCTGCACGAATTGTGGGACCATGATCCTGCCACACATAGTTTGCCCGAGCTGCGGCTTCTATAAGGGTAGAGAGGTCATAGCGGTAAAGAAAGCGGAAAAGAAAAAATAGAGGAAAGAACCCACGGGCTGTCCGAAACAGCCCGTAAATTTTTTTTAGGATATTTTTGTTCAGGATTGTTATGGCGGGGCTGACCCGGACTATCGTCTGCCAATCCGGATCATTACCGAATATGCCTGGCACAGCCTGTTCGCCAGAAATATGTTCATCAAGCCACAGACTTCCGAGGAATACCGCCGGCATGTGCCAGAGTTCAGCATTATTTGCGCCCCCGGATTTAAAGCTTCCCCGCAAATTGATCAGACCCCCTCTGAGACTTTTATCGTACTCAATTTCGCCAAGAAGATGGCCATCATAGGCAACACTGCCTACGGCGGAGAGATCAAGAAAACCATTTTTTCCCTGTTGAATTATCTGCTGCCTTTGAACAATGAAATCATGACCATGCACTGTTCTGCCAACGTGGGAAAGCAGGGGGATGTTGCCTTGTTCGGATTCGAAGTTCCCAAGACCTGCCCGGAAGTGCCCGAGGATGTGCTCTATCCGGCACGTTCCTGGCATAAAGAAGAAGAATACTGGAAAAAATACAAGCAATTGGCCTCCCGATTTATCAGCAACATGAAGAAATTTGAGGAAGATACCCCCAAGTCTGTGATCGCGGCCGGGCCAAAAGTATAAATATAACGGGAGCTTTGTCATGGGGGAATAGAGCAGATTGTGCCTAGTTTAAATCCCTATAGCGGATATAATAACCGTTTGGTTTGTGAAAACGTGAACTTATGCGCGCTTGGAGTGGAAATAAATCTTTCTCAAGGAGAATGAAGGTGAACAGAGAAGCAATCAATAAGCTAATGCAGCCCAAATCGGTCGCGGTTGTGGGGGCTTCGTCTCAGCCCGGGAAAATTGGTTATACCGTACTCGAGAATCTAATCAAAGGCGGATACAAAGGAAAGATCTACCCAATCAACCCGGCAGCGACCGAAATCCTTAGCCTGCCAGTCTTCGCTTCCGTTTCGGCTTTGCCAGAACCAGCCGATTTAGCCATTATCACTGTGCCGGTTAAATTTGCGAACCAGGTTGCGGAAGAATGCGGTCAGAAGGGCATCAAGGCGCTTAGCGTAATCACCTCCGGGTACAGCGAGGTCGGACGGAATGACCTGGAGAATGAATTAATTGATATCGCGCACAAGTATGGGATGTGCGTTCTTGGCCCGAATATCGTCGGCTCTCTATCCAACTCGGATGACCTGAATGCTTCCTTTGGTCCATTCCTGCCATTCAAAGGCTCTGCCACGCTAATCACCCAGTCTGGTGCCCTGCTTATCGCCATGGACGCGATCACATATACCCGCAAGGTTGGCTTCGACAAGATGATCTCCATCGGAAATATGGCCGATGTGGATTTTGCGGATCTGATCGAATGGCTGGAAGATGATAAGTTCACATCCTGCACCTGCCTGTATGTTGAAGGGATCAAGGACGGACGAAAGTTCATCGAGGCCTGCCGCAAAGCGAAGAAACCCATCATCGCGCTCAAGGCGGGCACTTCAGTCCACGGCGCGGCCGCGGCGGCTTCCCACACCGGTTCGCTGGCAGGATCCGCCAAAGTCTACACAGCGGCATTCCAACAGGCCGGGGTTGTCCAGGCTTCAGATTTGAATAACCTGTTTGATCGCACCCTGGCGCTATCGCTGATGCCGCCTTTGAAGGGCACCAATTTATTACTGGTCACCAACGGCGGTGGGGTGGGCGTGCTTGCCACGGACGCGGCTGAGAAATTTGGTATCCCTTTGAAATTTGCTCCCCAGGATGTTCAAGAAGAACTTAAAAAACATATGCCAGCCTTTGGCTCAGCCAAGAATCCGGTCGACATGACTGGTATGGCAGGCAATGAATGGTATTACGAAACCGTAAAATTTGCCTATGCACACCCCTGGACTGATGGACTGGTCGTTCTGTATTGCGAGACAGCCATGACAAGCCCGGTGGAAATTGCGCAGGCAGTCAAGAGGGCCATGGACGACAGCGGTATGAAGGGCAAGCCAATCATGGTGTCGATGGTGGGCGGCACACGCTGCGACAAGGCTATGCAGTGGCTGGTGGAAAACGGAATCCCGGCTTATGGTCCGCCGGACCAGGCCATGAACGCCATGGCTGCCCTGAGCGAGCTTAACCGCATCCAGTCCATGTTGGATAAAACCGAGGTTGTTTCAGACCCTGCTTGTGCCGCCAAGGCAGCCAAAATCATTGCGGTTGCGCGCGCAGACGATCGAACTGCACTGACAGAAGTTGAGGCGAAACAGATTTTCTCAGCTTACGGGCTACCGATCGCCAAAACGTGGTTGGCGAAATGCGAAGATGAGGCCGTTGAAATGGCCAAATCGATCGGATTCCCGGTGGTTATGAAGATCATCTCCCCGGATATCGTACATAAGTCGGACGCCAAGGGAGTAAAAGTTAATATCAAAGATGAGGCGGGGGTCCGTGAAAGTTATAAAACCATCCTGGCCAATGCAAAAGTGTATAAAGCAGATGCGAACATTCACGGGATTGCTGTACAGGAAATGGCACCCTCGGGTACAGAAGTGATCGTCGGTTCAGTGAACGATGCCACTTTTGGTCCGACCGTCATGTTTGGCCTGGGCGGTATTTTCGTTGAAGTTCTCAAGGATGTTACATTCCGTGTGGCGCCGGTCAATAAGTCCCAGATCGAGCAGATGCTGACCGAGATCCGGGGCGCCCCGATGTTGAAGGGCGTACGCGGCGAATTGCCTCGTGACCGCGCGGCTCTGGTGGATGTACTTTATCAATATGCCATCATGATTTCTGACCTGGCAGGCGAAGTCTCCGAGACGGACGCCAACCCGATCCTGGTCTACGCGGAAGGCAAGGGTGTCAAGGTAGTGGATGCCCGGATCATCCTGAAGAAGAAGTCGTAGACCATCGTTATCAAGATCTAAAAAGGGTGCGCTGGTTAATCGAAGAGCGCATCCTTTTTGATTCGATTAAGCCGGACTGGCCCGATTGACCAGCCAGACGCCAAACAAAATGATTACTCCACCCAACAACCCCGGCAAGGTTATCCTTTCGTTCAAAAGGAAGAAAGAAACAATCACCGTCACAACCGGCTCAATAAAAAGGAAAGTTCCCACGCGGGCAACCGGCAATACTTTGAGAGCATCATACCAAAAAACATAAGCCAATCCCGAACAGAAAACCCCTAAGAATCCGATCGCCAGCCAGCCGTCTGTGGCAATATTATGGATTGATTGCCAGCCTGCTCCAGCCACAAAGAGGATCGAAGAAAAAAGCCATCCGAATGCCATTACATAAAACATCATCAAAGCAGCCGGGTAGGTTTTCAAGCCACGCCGGGAAAGTATGGTAAAGATGGCCCAATTGGGCGCACTGATGAGGATGAGAATATCCCCGGGTGAACCAAACTTTCCTGAAACCAGCGAATTTAAATCACCATGTGTGACTACCAACAGCACTCCAAAGGCAGCCAGAAATATGCCCAAAGACTGGAGCCATTTCAGTTTTTCTTTGAGCATGAGCCAACCCAGGATGGCGATGAAAATTGGCATGCTGGACACGATCCAGCCGGTGGTTGTTGCCTGGGAGGTGACCAGTCCAGTGGATTGCAGCCATTGGTGGAACGTGATTCCCAGGAAACCAAGCAGTGCAAAGTAAAGCCAGTCTTTCGGCCTCGGCAAGGCGAATTGATGCCGCAATGCAACTGCCAAGCCCAGGATAACCACCCCAATCGCAAAGCGCAACCATACCACTGCGACTGGAGGAATATATTTCAATCCAATCTTGACGGCAATAAAGGAGGCCCCCCAGACCAGAACGGCGAAGAGAGCTTTTATGTAAGCGCTGAGGTTGGTCTTCATAGTTGTTTAGGGTTCTTCAATTTGATAGAAAAAGACCCCCGTTTTATAAAACGGGGGTGCCCCAGGAATTCAGACGATCATAACGCCCAGGCAAGCATTAATCCAAAAATCGCAATTACCACTCCAAAGTGTAAGAACAGATTTGAACTTGCCAGCCAGCCGATGGGAAGGAACTGGAGAATAAAATTGGCAATTACGAACAGTATACCGATGAAAGGCAAGAGGCCTTTGCGAGGGGCAAGGTACTCAGATACTTTATCAAGCGATTTATTCAGCCTTTGGGTCATCTTCTTGCTCCTTTTCTTTTTCGCCGGCTTTTAGCTGCCAGGGCTTGAACTGACCGACCAAGCGGCCTGGGATGCGACCTTGCATCAAAACACCTTTGCGTCCATGTTCCATACGTTCAACCTGGCCAAGGTCGTGGAAAAGTGAAATGAGTTGACCCTGCTGGTAAGGCAGACGGACAAGGATGGGCGTAAATGTCTCATAAAGTCCAGTACGGATGTGCTCGAGCAGATCGTCGATCCCGGTGCCCGTAAGAGCGGAAATGGCTACGGCTTGAGGAAAATGTTCGAGGGTACGGCGGGCGGCTTCAGGGTCCGATAGACGGTCGATCTTGTTCAGAACGGTAACAATCGGAACATGGCTGGCGTCAATTTCCTCCAAGGTCTGTTGGACAGCCTCAGCCTGGTTCATCGCGTTAGGGTGTGAAATATCCACCATATGCAATAGAAGATCGGCCTCAGATATTTCTTCCAGCGTCGCGCGAAATGCAGCGACCAAGGTGGTGGGAAGCTTTTGGATAAACCCCACGGTATCTGTGAATAGCGCCTGATCGCCGCCCGGTAATTCCACCCGCCTGGTGGTTGGATCGAGGGTTGCAAACAACTGGTCTGCCACATAGACATCAGATTTCGCCAGCCGGTTCAGGAGTGTGGATTTTCCGGCATTGGTATATCCGACCAGGGCTACTGTTGGGATGCGGCTGCGTTTTCGTTGCGCGCGGTATCTCATCCGATGAGCACGAACCTTTTCAAGCTCATCCTTGAGATGGGCAATCTCATGCCGGACGGCGCGCCGATCCACTTCCAATTGGGTTTCACCGGGGCCACGCAATCCTACGCCGCCAACCGAGCCAGACCGTCCACCGCCGCCGCCAGCCTGCCGGGCAAGATGCGTCCATTGGCCAGTCAAGCGAGGAAGATAGTACTCATATTGGGCCAATTTGACCTGCAATTGCCCATCGCTGGTGTGAGCGTGTTGGGCAAAAATATCGAGTATGAGGGCTGTCCGGTCGAGCACACGCACGGAATTTCCCAAATGTTCCTGCAACTCGCGTTGGTGACGAGGCGAAAGTTCATTGTCGAAAATGACTACCTGCGCCAGGGTTTCCTCGGCCAGGGCTTTAAGTTCCTCCACTTTTCCGGATCCAATAAACGTCACTGCGTTTGGCCGGTCCACTTTCTGAGTCAGTTCGCCAACCACCTCCAAGCCGGCAGTATCGGCCAGAAGGGCAAGCTCAGTCAATAAGTCTTCAAGGGTTAACAGGTGGTCCTGTCCGAATATTTCTACTCCGACCAGGAAAGCGCGCTCACGCGGCGAAACGGTCGGTTCAGGAGTTTTCTTTGACATTCAGTTTATTCTATTTCTGGTCTGATTTTACTTCGGCGCCAAAGAGTTTGGCGATCATTTCATTGGGGGGCTCAGTGCGAATCGGCAGCAGGACATGGAAAATAGAGCCAGGGCAGCTATTTTCATCGTTCCCATCAGATTCCACCCAGATAGCCCCTTTATGCGCTTCAACAATGCCTTTTGCGATGGGCAAGCCCAGCCCCGGGCCGCCACCCTTGAATTTGGTTTTTCCACTGGAGTGCAAGGAGGCGTTCCCTAATTGACCGAATTTTGCGAAGATGGTTTCCTGATCTTCGGTGGAGATGCCAATACCGGTATCGGCGATGGTCACTTCTTCAAACCCAGGCAGCATTCGTCCATCCACGGTTATCTTACCCCCATCCGGTGTATATTTGATAGCATTGCTCATGATATTCCGAAATGCTTGATATAAGCGTTCCGGATCTCCGAAGAGCATCTGATCACAACCGGGAAACGTATGAATATCCAGCACCTGCTTGCGATTTGCGATCGAATCCTTTAGCTCGTTCCGGATCAGACTGAGTATTTGATTCAGCCACACGGGTTGAAAATTTAAAGACAGAAGATTGTTATCTATCAGGGATACATCAATCATGTCATCAACGATCGAGCGGAGACGCCAAATACCACTATTGACCCCCTCGATCAAGAGGTTCAATTGGGAACTTTGTGCATTGACACTTATTTCGCGCATCATAGAGGTATAGCCTTCAATAAGTGTTAAAGGGGTTCTGAGCTCGTGGGCAGCCACCGATATGAAATTCGACTTGGACCGGTCCAGTCGTTCAAGCTTTTTCTGGATCCCGGATAATTCCTTCGAGATGAATGCCACATGGGTCTCCATCTCATAGCGGGCTGCCTTTTCCAGGGCGAATGTAAAAACCGGCAGAACGACCCCCATTAATTCCATCGCATTCTGCTCGGTTAAGTCTTCACGGGCCAACTCGAAAGTCAGCATCAACATGCGATTTAGAACTGCCGAAATGTTCTTCTCTCCATCGCGCAGGTCACTCTGAGTCGGAGCGTTGGACCAGTCGTGGAGGATGGGATCCACCCAAGCCGGATCGCCAGTCTCGATTGCCTGAACCATCAGATCGTAGAAACGTTCAAGTTGCTCCTGGAAATTTTCGCGCACGCCGGCGCCGCGTGCAAGACTGTTTGCTACACGGCGAATCCACGGTAAGCGGATTTCATTTAATATATCAGGAACGATCATAAGATTTCTGTTTCCATGAACTGCTGGTCCTTGTACCAAAACCTACCGATTGCCAGCAAGTTACCATTAGGCGTTCAGGCCAATATGGGATAAGTGTAAGTCAGGTTAGGTGTTTTGACAATCACAATATCGTAATAAATAGGATTTCAACAGAAATTATTTTTGAGTAATTAACCAAGTTCGAAGCGTCTCTCCGACAATTTGCAGGCTTTTTGGCGATACTTTGTCAGGTGTGTCGGCAGCAGTATGCCAGTACGGGTAATCGAAATCGATGATATCTACTGCCGGGATGCCGGCTGCCAGGAATGGAGTGTGATCGTCCACCATGCTGTACTTGACTGTCTGGATAAATTGCTTACTGTATCCCAGCCTGGCTGCCTGCCCCCATATTTCGGCGACCAGGGTTGCATTGGAATTCTGTTCAATATAGATATTTAAATCAGCATCCCCGACCATGTCCAGGATGATAGCCGCGCGTGGATGGAAGGTTAGTTCAGACACAAACGCATTGGAGCCCATAATCCATTCACGGCCTGCCAATCCGCCATTATCTTCGGCATCGAAAAAGACCAGCCAGGTGGGAATGGTCCCGGTTGGAAGCGAGCGTGCCAGCTCTAGCAAGACTGCCACACCTGAGGCACCATCATTCGCGCCCGGGACAGGAGCAACCCGTCCCGGTCCAGGATCCTGGTCTGCGAGCAGGCGACTGTCGTAGTGCGCACCCAGTATGATTTGGGGCGTCTGGTCGGATCGGGAGGCGATGATGTTTTGAACCGAGAAACCTTTCCAATCAGTCATCTGGATTTTGGATTGCCAGCCCGCTTTTCTAAGCTCCTCCTGGATATACGTGATGGTGTCGGCATGCGCCTGGCTATCAGGAATTCGGGGACCGAATGCAACCTGCGCAACCACATCCTGATATGCGCGTTGTCCATCAAACTGGACTAATTGGCGGTTGAGGGGTGTCAACCTCCATATTACCAAGGCGATAAGAATAACAACAATTATTATAAGGAATAAAAAACGGTATTTGCGCATAGCATTATCTGTCCATATTTTTCTTTACGAATACTTCCATATCGGTTTGAGCGCGTTCAGCAAATTGTCTGGCACGTTCCCGCCTGTCGATACGATCGGATGATGTAAGCGGCGGCAGAATGCCAAAATTGGCTTTCATCGGCTGGAAATCTTTCAAGTCTGCATGGGTGATATAGTGGCAAAGCGCACCCAACATGGTTGTTTCCGGAAGGACAAGAGGCTCTTTCCCCTGTAAAATGCATGCAGCATTTATACCAGCCAGCAGGCCGGTGGCGATGTTGCCCATGTAGCCTTCCACGCCTGTGATTTGGCCAGCGAAAAACAGATCTGGGCGATCCCGATATTGAAGGGTGGGGAGCAAGATTACGGGCGCGGCCAGGAAGGTATTGCGGTGCATCTGCCCATACCGTACAAATTCAGCCTTTTCCAGTCCAGGAATCAGGCGGAAGGTGCGTTTTTGTTCAGCGTAAGTCAGGTTGGTTTGAAAACCCACCAAGTTATAAAGACTTCCGGCCAGATTATCCTGGCGTAATTGAATAAGGGCATATGGCCAGCGCCCCGTGCGTGGATCTATCACCCCTGCCGGCCGCATCGGTCCAAAGGCCAAAGCTTTTTGGCCGCGACCGGCCATGATTTCCACCGGCAAACAACCGCCGAAGAATTGTTGTTGTCCGGCATTTACGCCTTGTTCGATTTCGTTCTCGAATGTGCGTAAATTAATACGGCGGGCAGTTAATAATGTTTCGATGAATAAGTCGTATTCGGTGTTGGTGAAAGGACAATTGAGATAATCACCTTTTTCTTGTTCCCCGGCAGCATAGCGTGATGCACGAAAGGCAATATCCATATTAATGGATTCGGCGGTTACAATTGGAGCAATGGCATCAAAAAAGAATAATAAATCTTTGCCAGTTAAATTTGCAATAGCGTGGGACAGCCTGTTGGAGGTGAGCGGACCGGAAGCGATAATGGTCGGACCCGCGGGTAGTTCTTGCACTTCTGCGCGTACGAGTTCAATTTTTGGGTGAGAACTGAGTTGATCGGTAACCTGCCGGGAGAAGGATTCGCGATCAACCGCCAGGGCGGCTCCAGCAGGAATCGAATTTAATTGTGCACATTCCAGCAACAAGGATCCGAAACGGCGCATTTCATTTTTAAGCAGGCCAGAAGCACGATCAGGCAGATTTGAGCCAAGCGAATTTGAGCACACAAGTTCCGCCAGATTGGAGGTCCGGTGTGCACCGGTGGACAAAACGGGTCGCATCTCATAAAGCCGTACACGTAATCCTCGCTGTGCGGCTTGCCAGGCTGCCTCGCTTCCAGCCAATCCACCACCAACTATCGTCAGGTCAGGATGATTCATCTTGGCAAGTATTGTACCATTTTGGATTTATCCGGATGTGATTTATAATTCATAGAAATACCATAAAATTAGTGCCATGAAATGCAAAAAAACCAGGTCGATATCCAACTAAAAGAAACCTGCCAATTAACGGGGGCTATCTGGGCTATTTGGTTGGAACATAGCAGTGATTGGGAAATCCTGGCCTTCTACAAACTAAATGCTCAAATACGCTCCACCCTTATGCAATATATTAAAGACGGCGGTAGTCGAGGGTTGGTTGAACGGAGCATTAACTGGCAAACGCAGCCGATCGCGTTCAATTTCGCAGTCGAGCGGGCTTCCAGGCACCAAGCTTTACGTTTTCCCAGACCAGATGACACAAAGGGTGATCTTAGTTGGGGCGGATGAACTTTCTGAGGTTGCCCAGCGTTTTTGGCGGGTGGTGGCGATTGGGAATTCCAAACGTTCGCTTCTGGACCCGCCCAATGTACCCATTTTATCCTTACCTGACCTGGGTATCCCATATTTTTTACCCGAAGTCCTGGACCGAGTTCTAGAATTGGTATTGCAGACAGCGGCAAGTAAGTCAGGGTGGCTGGCTATCCGTGCTGGTGATTTTTTTGAGATCAAAGCCCATCAAAATTGTGAAAATTGCGCTGGAGAGCGGATTTCCATCGATGCGAATCCTCTTTTGCGTGAAATCGTGAAAACACGCCAGGCGCGATTGGTGGAACGAGGTGAGATTGAATGGGCAATGGTGCCTCGGACAGGATTTAAGAAATCCCCCAAGATATGGGCCGGTTTACCACTCATAATCGGGCAGCGTTTGATTGGGTTGTTCGCTTTTTGGCGGGAATCTCTAATCCTGCCAGATGAATGGAGTGGGTTACAGCAACTGTGCCAGAAAAGTCGCTCCGTCAGTAGAAGCGAGCATTACCTTTTCCGACCTGACAGCTCATCTAGGCCGCATGGCTCTTTTGAACGATTTTGCAGTGACCATAACTTCAGCTCTTGACCCGGAACAGATAGCCCAGAGAATGTTTGCGTTATTGCAGCGTGCTTTTGGGACTGAGCGTATCAATATGGTTGTATTAGCTCCGGATGGCAACAGCCAGCAAAATTACACCAACCATGACGGGATCATTGTTTTGCAGACAAAGTCAATTGATGACGAAGCTAATCCCCAATTTGATCGGGAATGGTGAATTTCAAAAAGTGGATCAAATTACACCTGAGTCAGGATATTTGCCCGTTTATTCTGGATCTCGTTCTGCCCTGGTTATTCCCATGAAATACAGGCGGCAGTTGATCGGGATGTTGGGATTGGAAAGTGTAGCGGATGCAGCTTTTACGGTTTATGATGAGCATTTGTTGATGGTTATAGCCAGCCATCTGGCTGGCCTGCTTGAAAATGGACGCTTACGGCGTGAAGCAGAGAGCAGGGCTCGTAATCTAAAATTGATACATGAAGTGATCGAACAAGTAATCGGTCTGACCGATCTTCGGGAAGTGAGCCAAATCGCGGCTGAATTGTTGGCACGCAATTTTGCTTATGAACTGGCTGTGATTGCTCTATTTAACAGTGCTGACAGGAATATTACTGTAACCGGGATTGGTGGCAATGCTGCGGATCTCGTGCAACAAGGCTTGAGCTACATGGACGAGACAAGAGAAGACGGCATTGTTTTGCGTGTAGCTATAACCGGGGAAAACATGTTGGTTAATGATGTTTCTCTAAGCCCATTTTATCGCCCAATCCCAAATTGGGATGCCAGATCGGAGATGTGCGTAGCCCTCAAGGATGGCGACCAAACCATAGGCGTGATTGATGTTGAAAGTCAAAGGAAAAACGCGTTTTCGCAAAACGACTTGATTGTGCTTGAATCGCTGGCAGGAATCCTATCAAGTGTAATGACAAGCGCAGGGCAATATCAGAAATTACAGGCGATTGTAGATCAGTTACGGGCTGCGCGTGAGGAACTTCAGGAACGTAATATAGCGCAACGCATGGCTGAGAGCCGGCTGGTTCAGGCGGCAAAGCTGGCAGCTGTAGGTGAGATGGCGGCCGGGATAGCCCACGAGTTGAACAACCCTCTAACGACCGTATCTGGTTTTACAGAATTGGTATTGGAAGACCTTCCGGATGGATCCAGCGTCAGAAATGATTTGGAGCTGGTATTGCGGGAAGCACAAAGAGCGCGTAGTGTCGTACGGCGTCTGCTCGACTTTGCCCGCCAGAGCGAAAGTGCACGCGTACGCTCCGATATCAACGAAATCCTGCTGGATGTGCTGACCCTGGTGAACCATCTGTTACGCACCAGCGGAATTCAAGCGGTCACCGATCTGTGTGAGGGGCTTCCATGGATATCTGTTGATCGTAACCAAATTAAGCAGGTTATTCTCAATTTGATCCATAATGCATTGCATGCAATGCCGACAGGAGGCGAGCTTCACATGAAGACCGAGCGCCGGGTTCGCGACGGGCGCGATTGGTTGACGATAAGCTTGAAGGATACCGGGACCGGCATCGCCCCGGAAAATCTTGAGCGCGTATTTGAGCCTTTTTTCACCACGCGGTCAAAAGATGGTGGAACCGGACTTGGCCTTTCAGTTACATATGGTATCGTCACAGATCACGGTGGTCTAATTGATGTTGACAGCCAGGTTGGCAAGGGTTCTGTGTTTACCGTCTGGCTCCCAGTTGAGGTGGAATAATGGCGGCTGCACATATCCTGATCGTGGACGATGAACCTGGCATAACCCAATTATGTGAACGTCTACTTAAACGAGTGGATTATGAAGTAAGCGCTTTTACTGACCCTGAAGAGGCCATGAAATACGTGACGCAGGATAAGATTGACTTACTTCTGGTTGATATCCGCATGCCGAAAATTAGCGGTTTTGAACTGATCGATTACACCAAACAAAACCAACCTGATGCAGCAGTTTTGGTAATGACTGGATTTGGCACGGTCGAGATGGCCATCCAGGCGCTTCACCAAGGGGTGGATGGGCTATTACTCAAACCTTTCGAGGTAGGCGGAGAATTGGTAAAGGCTGTCAGGCAAGCCTTGGATGACAATCAAAAGAAACGAGATATTGCGCGCATACAAGCCCTGCGACCGCTTTTTGATATCATCGAATCATTCCTCGCTGAGACTCACCCGGAACATCTCTTGGAGCTTGTACTGAATGCTGTTTGCGGGCATCTTCGTTGCGGACATGCAGGATTTTATCAGCGCTTGTCGGATGGTAAATCCCTTGCCCTGATTTCCGGTCGAGGAATAACGCTGGTGGAAGAAGAAAGTAATCCAAATGGTGGGATTGTTGGGCGTGTGGACGCGCTTAACACTCCGTTATGGGTGAATGCAACCGGACCAGGGGAACCTGAGTTAAAGGCTGCAATCGATACCCAGGGGTTAGGTTCTGTTATGTGCGCCCCCATTTCCCGCATGGATCTCCATGGTGTTTTATATGCCGGCCAGGATGCCGCTGCCCCGGCTTTTCGTGAGGTCGAATGGGAGATGTTTCTTCTTCTGGCAAGGCAGGCAACGGTGGCAATGGAAAATGCGCGCCTGTACGGGGAGCTGCGGGAGTATGTCCGGCGTGTGGAAGAATCTCAACAAGCGTTGATCAGGGCGGAAAAAATGGCAGCTGCGGGAAGGTTAACTGCATCGATTGCTCATGAAATCAATAACCCCTTGCAAGCCGTTCAAAACTGTCTGCATCTTGCAACGCGGGGATGAAGTTTCAGAGAAGAAAAGGCGCGAATACCTTGATCTTGCAAATATTGAATTAAACCGGCTGATGAGTACCGTTCAACGGATGTTGGATTTTTATCGACCAGGCGCTGTAGAACCACAACGGGTGGACCTGGCAGCGCTTATCCGGCATGTCATAAATCTGGTTTCTCCCCAAATGAAGGCACGTGGAATCCGTGTCACTACAGGATTTTCTTCCAAATTAACAACTGTACTTGCGGTCAATAGTCAATTGGAACAGGTTTTTCTCAATCTTGTGCTTAATGCGTACGATGCCATGCCCGACGGTGGTGAATTGCATATTAGTGCCCGCCCGGTGCAGGATACGGTGGAAATTCTCATTCAAGACTCGGGTAGCGGAGTTCCAGATGAAATGCGCGGCCGGATCTTTGAGCCTTTTGTAAGTTCAAAACAGAGTGGCACAGGCCTGGGGTTATCAGTCAGTTATGGAATTGTCTCTGCTCATGGAGGCAGCCTAGACCTTCTGCCCGATCGTGGGCCGGGGGCTTGTTTCCGGGTGATTTTGCCGATAAAGGAGGAATTATGAACAAAGCCAATATTCTTGTTGTGGATGATGAGCTGATTGAGAGACAAACTCTAACTGATATTCTCCGGTTGGAAGGACATCATGTTATGTCGGTTCCCAATGGGGAGGCCGCAGTAGATTATGTACGACTTAATCCAGTGGATCTGATGGTCCTGGATTTGCGCATGCCCGGTATGAACGGCCTGGATGTCATAAAAGTGGTTAATCGAATTTCTCCTGATATCGAGATAATCCTGCTAACGGCGCATGGTTCGATCGAATCGGCCATCGATGCGCTTAGGAGTCAGGTCCATGATTACCTGCTAAAGCCTTCTTCACCTAACCAAATCATCGATAGTGTCACACGCGGTCTATCCCGGCGGAGTGCCAAAATCGCTGAAAGGGAGCACCAGCAAGCTGAGGCCAGTTCCGATGAAAACGCAGTTGTAATCTTAGGAGATGGTACAGTTGTTGATTATGGCCGCCGACTGGTCCGTTCTGAAACCCGAACCATAAACTTAACCCCGGCTGAAGGACGTTTGTTGCGAATATTCGTGGAAAACATCGGAAAGGTATTTACACACCGTGAGTTGGTTCTGCTTGTCCAGGGGTACTCCACCACTCAACAGGAAGCGCCGGAAATTCTCCGTCCATTGGTCAGCCGGTTACGGCAGAAATTGGCAGGAATTCCATCTTTGATGAAGAGAATTGTAAGCGTGCGGGGAACAGGTTATGTATTTGAGGACAGCCGGAATCCGGAGAGCGTTAAAGAGAAAATGAACGATCCGGGCTGCTACTCATGCGGCCCAATTGGAAGATCGGCTGAAACTTCAGGTGGACGCAGCCAGCTAAGCAGCCCACGAATTCGTCTTTTCTCAGGTTGGATTTTCTCAAAGCCTATCATTAGCAGGCTAAAGCCAAGGAAGGATGCACCAATCCATTGGACCGAATTGAGGTTTTCGTGTAACCAAAAATGGCTAATTGTTATTGAAACAATTAATTCACTCAATCCAATCAAAGCGGTTTGAATACCGCCGAGATTCTTAATCCCAAGAAAGAGCATCAACCTGGAGAAAAATGTCACAATCGTTAACGCCAGGACGGGCGACCAGGAAGTGCCAACCGGGGGCAGAGTGCGGTCAAATATCAGGTAAGCTGGGACAACAACGGCACTCATTGCGAGCAGTGTATACAATGCCACAGTGGGCGCCGGAATATCATAGAGTACCCGTTGATTGATTGGCAAGTGGATCGCATACATGATAGATGCGCCGAGCATCAGGATGACCCCGATCCAATCCATCTTCACTGATCCCGACAGTGTCAGAAGAACAATTCCCAAAAGGGCAAAACCAATGCGAACATAGGTAAGCCGGCTGGGCGGCTGGCGGTCAATCACCAACCAAATTACGAGAAACAAGGGGTAAAGCGAATAAAGTAATTGTCCTACGCTGACGGAAAGCCGGCCGAGCGAGTAATAATACAGCAAGGAACCCATTCCATTTAGCGTCCCTGCCAATGCGCACCCCAGGAGACCAGCAGGATAGATAAATAGATATGGCCGCCGAAAAACGGCAACAATCGCGAGAAGTAACCCAGCCGCCAGGATAGTTCGAAATGCTACTACTGCCAATGGTGAGAAGCCAAGCGTAATAGCCTGTTTCCCAAATATGGGAGTAAGGCCGAAAAATAAGGCAGATGCCAACGCGGCTTCGATCCCTGTTATACGGCCTCTCCCTTTTTTCATGGGATATTCCTTTTTAAGGCACCTCAACCGATAAGAGTGCGGACTTCATCCAGGAATTCATCGCTTAGGAAATCCCCTTTTTGCATTAAAGCCTGGATCTGCCCCTTAAGTCGATCTTTTTCTTCTGATGTGAGTTCTTTCGCAGTGGAGACAATGACTGGTATGTCGGCGGTTTCCGGCCTGGCCTTGAGTGCATCCAGAACAGCAAAGCCGTCCATTTCAGGCATCATCAGATCGAGGATGATAAGATCAGGATGTTCCTTTTCAATGAGTTCGAGTGCCAATTTGCCGTTTTCAGCTTCGTGGATTGTGAAATTTCCTTGAGATTGCAGGATCCGGCGAATAAGTCGTCTTGCATCCGGGCTGTCATCTACCAAGGCAATGCAGGGAAAGCGATCAGGCGCCACCCGGCTGAGAGCAGCCAATAATCCTTCCTGCGGAGTCTCTTCCATGGAGCGCGACTGGCATGACGACATTACGCGCCCAATTGTCGCCAAGGATGAATGGTTCTGTGGGCATCGTATGCCCGGTGCAGTTTATGACCACCACATCTGTAGGCTTGACAACGCCGGCACGTACCAGTTTAAAAAGCCCGGCAATTGCAACTGCGGCGGCAGGTTCGGCAGAGATACCTTCCATTTTTGCCAACATATGCATGGCACGGAAAGCCTCTTCGTCGCTAACACTTTCGAATACGCCTTTAGTCTCATTTACTTGTTTGGAGAGTAAAGTGAATGCCCGGCCTGGATCGCCGGTTGCCAATGTCTCGATATGGGTACGAGGGGATGTTACAGGAGTAGCAGTTTCTGCATGTTTTTTCCAGGCTGTTACCATGGGCGCGCAGCCCTCAGACTGGATTGCAGCTATGGCAGGAATGCTGATCGACGAAATTCATCTTCTTTAGCTCAGAGAATCCTTTATAGACCCCCAGCGGACCCATTCCACCGCTTACCGATTGAATATACCAGTCAGGGGTACGCCAGATGGGACGGGATTTGCCGTTGGCCTGGGACAGTGGACCAAGCAAGGTGGTGAGCTGTTCTGCTATCTCAAAAGCAATTGTCTTCATTGCTTCTATGGAAGTGACCGTCCGGGCACCCATATCCAGGTAGATGTTACGCTGACGCGCAAACTCGGCTGCCACCTGTTTTGCCTGATCGTAAGAACCGGTGACCTTGACCACCTGGCTGCCATAGATGGCGATTTCCCGCATTTTGACAGCGGGAACCAAGCTGGTAACAAAAGCCCATAATTTAATTCCGGCGCGGGCGCAATAGGCGGAATAGGACATGGCCACATTTCCGGTTGAGGCAGCCACCATTTCGGTAATTCCGGCTTCCTTGAGGGCAGCAATTGTGACGGCTGCCTGCCGGTCCTTGAAAGAGGCCGTTGGGCCCTGGCGTTCATCTTTGATGTAAATATTAGGGCATCCAAGCATCATCCCAAGGTTGACAGCCTGGATCAGAGGTGTTCCGCCTTCACCAAGCATAATTACCGGGTTGGGATTGCGAACCGGAAGAAGTTCGCGATATCGCCAAAGGTCGAAAATCCGCCCTGACAATTGCGCAGGTAGACTTTTCGAAATGGCATCATAATCGTATTCGGCCTCCCGCCATTGACTATTGCAGCGGGGACAACTGACCGAAGTCGGAAAATAAGGAGCAGTGTGGCTGCAATCGAGGCAGCGGACGACGAAGGCCATTATTATTTAGATTCCTTGGTAGATCGGATTATTTGATCCGTTTAAGAGCTTTATCCAGTGAGGATAGTAATTCAGATTCGTTCAAAGATCCCTTGCGAAGTAAATCCTTACCAAATTCGGAAAGTAGTTTTTGATGTTCAGGCGTGAGGTCCGCTCCGCTGACAACAATCACAGGGATATCACAAAATCCTGGTGTGGTACGTAATTTCTCGAGGATCGTAAAGCCGTCCATGCCGGGCATGAATAGATCAAGGATGACAGCGGAGGGTGGTTTGGTTGAGAGAATTTCCCAGCCTTGAGGTCCACCCTGGGCAAGGATAGGATTGTATTGACCTTCACGCAGGATTTTTTCCATGAGCCGTAAATCTTTCTCATCATCGTCGATGACCAAAACATCATGGATATCTCCCATTCCATTCAGGCGGTCCAAAGAGTTCAAAAGATCTTCTTCAAGAATAGGCTTAACAAGATAGTCTGATGCACCGAGACTAAAACCTTTCTCATCCTCCTCTAAGATACTGCAGACGATCACTGGAATGTCGCGGGTGTCGGAGTTATTCTTCAAGTCTGCCAAAACCGTCCAACCGTCCCGGCCAGGCATCATTACATCCAGAGTAATGGCGTAAGGGGATAGCTGTCTGGCCCGCTCGACTGCCTGGGCTGGATCAGTCACGGCAACCACCTGGTAACCTTGCGGCTGCAGGAAACGTTCATAAAGAGATATCACCTGTGAATCATCATCTACCACGAGGACGATCTTTTTATCACGCCGGCCTTCAAGGCGATTTCGGCCTTCAATTTCCTTGGGAAGCGGCAGGGTGAAATAGAAAGTGCTGCCTTTCCCTATCTCGCTGGTTACATCGATCAGACCGCCATGCAACTCGACCAACCGACGAGAAATCGACAGCCCAAGACCGGTGCCACCTGTCTTACGAGTGGGTGAAGCATCCACCTGAGAGAAGGGTTGGAACAACTTGTTCCGATCTTCAAGTGCAATGCCGGCACCTGTATCTGTGACCTTTATGATCACTTCCGGTTGCCCACTTGAATTGGTTTGCACTTCAGCGCTGATGGTGATCGTGCCATCTTCGGTAAATTTGGCAGCATTCGAAAGTAAATTAATCATCACCTGGCGCAAGCGCATTGCATCGGCGCGGATGATAGGGATGTTGGGTTCCACCTTTTGCTCGAGTGTAATGCGCTTATCTTTGATCAAGCCATTGACAGTGGGCACGACACTTTGCACGAGTTCAGCGACATTAACATCATCGAAAGCAAGTTCCATCTTACCGGCGTCAATCTTAGAAAGATCCAGGATATCGTTGATCAGTCGAAGCAGATGTTGGCCGGAATTATAGATTGCGCTGAGATCCTGTTCCTGGAGGTCAGTCACCGGACCATCAATCCCTTTGATGATGACGCGTGAGAAGCCGATGATCGAATTGAGAGGCGTCCGTAATTCGTGGCTCATATTTGCCAGGAACTGGCTTTTAAGCCGGTCCAATTCACGCATTTCGGTGATGGCGGCCTGGGCTAATTCATACGAGCGTGCATTGTCAATTGCAACCGCGACCTGATCAGCCAGCACAAGCAATACAGCAATATCATCCTGCCTGAAAGCTTCCGTTTCTTCAGATTGGAGGTCGATAACTCCTACTATGCGCTGACCAATTCGGAGAGGAATGGCGGCCTCCGAGTGAGTATTCGGAAGAAGAGGGTTTACGCGGTAAATTGGATCGACTGCGGTGTTATTGACTACCAATGAGTTCCCAGTCGAAGATACAGTACCGACGATCGACCGGGATCCGACCGGGATCGAGTGCCGGCGATGCACCATCTCTTCGCCTGCCAGACCAGTGGCAGATTTTAGAATCGCCGTGAATCCAGTTTCCTCGATGGTGAAAATTGCAACATGATAAAAACCAAAGCGTTGATTGATCAGGTTGACTGTCCGGCTGAAAAGAGTATCCAGATCGAGGGTCGAAGTGACCAAACGGCCAATTTCTGCTGAGGTAGCAAGGTATTCGTTTTGGCGACGCAAAGTTTGTTCAGAGCCTTGTGTTTGTTCGAACAAACGGGCATTTTGGATGGCGAATCCAATTTGACGGCCAATAGTCTGCAACAGGGAGATCACATTTTGTGAAAAAGGTCCAGGAGCACTTCGGAATCCACATAAAGTGCCTAGAGTTTGACCTTTCGATTCGATCGGTATACCGAGGTAGGAATAAAATCCGGCCTCCATTTCTCCGGTTAAGTCAACGGGTCCACCTTTACGAAAATCCTCGATAACCAGAAGCTCTCTTTTAGAGAATACGACAGCGCATAATGATTCTTCCATTCCTTCCGCCGGATCATCAGGCATTCTTCCGGGTAACCCTATGCGGGCTGCTCTTTCGAGTTTTCCACGGGCTTCGTTGTACATCGTAATCAGGCCGCCGTCAAAACCGGCGGCTTCGATGGCTTGCTGAAGAACGATATTAAGAATTTCCTTTATTTCAAGAGTTTGGCTGGCTGATCCTATGATTTCGTTGAGAGTAGCCAATTCTGCATTTCTTTGTTGGGTTTCGTTGAGTAACAAAGCGTTTTCAAGGGCCAGGGAAAGCTGATCTGTGACTTGCTTGGCGAGAAGCTGATCATCTTCGCTCCAGGTACCTTTATCAGGGGGACTGACAACTTCAAGAACGCTCCATGTATCGGTTCCTGTACGAAATGGCAAAGTGATAGTGTTCGAACTCATTACTCTGATCCACGCCAAGGAGTTCCTGAGGTAGCGATCCCAATGCTCGAGTGCCCATTTGAGTGCGCAGACTTCTGCTCTCAGGATGAAAATCCTTAATGGGAATAGTTATTTGCTCCTGGACATCGACCGGTTTTTCGACGCGAGACTCTGGCCCAGAAGGCTCAGCGTTCAGAGGCTTTAGGGATGGTTCTTCCGCATGCTTGATATCTATAAAAAGTTGATCAAGCCGCTTCTGAATTCGTTTGCTCGACATATTGGATCAGCTCCTCAGCCAGGCTCCGATATTGCAGAGCACCACGGCTGTGCGGTTTATATTGCGTAATGGAAAGACCAAGGATGGGGCTCTCGCGCAGTTTGGTATCAATTTCAATTACTGTTTTGAATAAACCAATTCCAAATGTACGTTCAAGTTGGTCCCGAATATCCCGATGGGTGCGGTTACGCTGGTCAAGCAGAGTAACTAGAATGCGATAGGCTAATTTGGGGTTGTCTTCACTGCGTACCTGTCGAATGATGGACATCATGTCGCGCAAGGCGTATGCCGAAAAATATTCAGCTTGAGTTGGAACAACCAGCAAGTCGGCCGCAGTCAGAGCATTGATTGTTATAGCTCCCAAAGAAGGCGGACAATCAATCAGGATGATATTGTAAGGCAGGTTACCTTCGCTATCGATCGCGGTTCGCAACCGGGAGGTGTAATTCAAATAGATGGGTAAAACCTGTTCAGCCTGCTCCAAACCGGTACTTGCCGGGATTAGGTCGACACCCGGAATATTGGTCGCCTGGCACGATTCCAATAGCGGTGCAGAGTCTAGTAGGATATCGCCAGAGGTGTGTTCCACCTTACCTGGCTCAAATCCTAATGCGAGGGTCAGATTTGCCTGTGGATCGAGATCGATGAGCAGAACCTTCTGGGCAACTTCAGCCAGTGCTGCACCCAAAGATAGGGTGGAGGTTGTCTTGGCGACGCCGCCTTTTTCATTGGAAATTGCGATTATATATGCCATGGTTTCTCTCAGAGAGATTTACTATGCTACTTCCGCCGGTTTGGACGGTTTGTGCCTTTTTAAGGCTGGGTTGATTTTCGTTATTTTGGATTGCGGGCGAGGAATATGAGCGGATCTGAATATTTTCAGCTCCCAGGGCTCGCTTGAGCTCATCCAAGGCAGTTTGGAGCATTATTTCCGGGTCGGTGGTACTTCGGATGCGGGTGGTTATTTCAGAAACAGTGCGCTCACGATTGGCACGGCCTGTAGTCTCTTCGAATAGGCGTGCATTTTCCAGGGCCAATCCCACACGGTCTGCAATTGCCTGGATGATGCTGATCTCCTCAACCTGCCACACACGATCTGGATCTGTTGAACGGATATCCAATATACCGATGATTTGTTCGCGCACCCGTAAAGGAATTGCTACTGCTGGTTCACGGTTGGAGTTTTTATCTGAAGCAAGAATAACAGTTTCCCCATTCTTAATTGCTTGTTGGCCTTCTTCCCAATCGATTGAATCAGTGAGTCTTTTATCACCAGTCATAGTGTGGAGATAGCCAATCTGTTGCTCCCTGGATACCTTTTCCCAGGCTTGAGAACTAAATCGACTGGAAAAAGCCTGGGCTTCAGCCAGAGCACGTTGCGTTTCACTATACAGCTGTGAATTTTCGATGGCAACTGCGATCTGGTCTGCCAGGATTGCAAGCGTATTTGACCTTTCTTTTGAAAAGGCAGCTGGGTCCTTGCTCTGCGCGTCGATAACGCCTATTATTTGATTCCGTACCCGCAATGGCAAGGCGATTTCCGAACGTGTTTCAGGCAAATTTGGATTATTAAAATAAACCGCGTCTTCCCCAACTTCCGAAGCTATCTGTGCTATCCCTGTGGCCGCAACATTTCCTACTATCCCAACCTGCCCGACCTCCAACCGATGAGCGCGTTCCAACATGCGTTGACCTTCGACACTGTTCGCGGCTTTCAAAACGGCATATTTCCTGGCCTCGTCCAGCAGGAAAATGCCCACATGATAGAAGCCAAACCTATCGCTCAAAAGCCTGGCTATCAAGGGAAGTAATTCTTCAATATCCTGTTCCATGGATATTACCCGGGCGACTTCCGAAATAAGTTGAAGCTCTTCGGCAGCAAACTTTAATTTGAGGGCGTCCAAACGGCGTCCTTCAATCTCGCCTTTCAATTCTTGGTTGAGGCCTTGCAGTTCGGAGATCCTTTCTGTTACGGTCTGCTCAAGGTGAGCTTTGATCTGGACCAAACTATCTTCGCGCTTACCAGCAACACTTAAGGTCAGTCCCAAGAATATTGGGGCCGAATCGATTATCCATAAAAGTTTTTGGCTTTGCTGCGCCTCTACAAAAGCCGCCCATCCAATTGGTAGATGGTTTATCCAGGCATAAAGAAGCGTTCCCACGATTGGAAACAGACATCCAGATAGAATCCCAAACATAGCATAACGAAATGTCGAAGTTTTAAGAATAGACGTGCGTTTCATGCTGACTCCTGTAAATTCGCAGCGTGATTAGAAACTCGAAGGGATCCATATGGAAGCCAAGTAGATTGCATATGATTATCCGGTTACTCGTCTGAACTCTTAAGTTGAACCAAAATATTGGTTCCGGTAAACACCTTACTTAGTTCTTCAGCGGTCGTCCTTAAAATGCTTTCCATACGCAGCGACCCGCCTATTCGGCCGGAAATTTCCGAAATCGTCGCATCCCGCTGTGCACGCAGGCTGATGTCTTGATATAGACGGGCGCTTTCAAGGGCGGCTCCCAATTGGATGGAAAGCTCATCCGCCATCCCGATGGTCTCGGTTGTCCATTGGCCACTGCCTTCAGGCCTTTCCATACGGATGGCACCAATGCTCTGACCGCGGATCTTGACCGGCAGGTGTAAAACTTTGCCATCATCTTCAAGCACGTTTTGGCCGGTTTGAATGGCTTGCAGGAAACCCGGGCTCGCATTTTCCGACACAGGCGATGTTTGACCTTCTGACAGGCTGGCATAACCGACTGTCTTCAATCTCTCGCGTAACAAGCGCTGCCAGCCTTCGGCGCTTAGATTTCCATAGGCGCGCTGAGCCGTTTCCAGGGCTTTCTGGTTCTCAGAGAACAAGCGTGCATTCTCGATTGCAATGGCGATCTGATCGGCGAGTACTTTTAATGTTGTGACATCTTCCTGGGAGAAAGCAAATTCTTGAGAGCTCTGGATATCGAGGGCGCCAAGAATCCTGCCTCCCACGATCAGTGGAAGGGCCATTTCGGATTGAGTGGTAGGCAGATCCGGGTTATTAAAGTATTGAATATCTTCACCCACATTCAAGGCGATACGGGCTTCTCCAGCACCGGACACATACCCTACAATACCGACTTGCCCAACTTTCAATTTATGGCCACGTTGGAGCATTCGCTGTCCGCCTTCACTGTTGGAGGCGCGCAGGACGGCGTATTCACCCCGCTCATCCAAAAGGAAAATGCCCACATGGTAGAAACCAAAGCGCTGGCTGATCAAGCGGGTTACCTGCCGTAAAAGTTCGTCCAAGTCACGCAAGCGGGCCGCTGTGCCACCGACGTCGGCCGCAGCCTGGAGTTGGACCGCACGACGTTCCAGCGCCTGGGTGCGTTCGGCCACGCGTTGTTCGAGGTTTCCAATCAGGTCGCGAACACGTTCCAGTCATTGAATTAAAGGTTTGTGCCAACTCTCCGATTTCATCCTGGGTATGCACAGTCGCATTTGCGTTAATATCTCCTTGAGCTATCTGTTCGGAGGTGTGCGTCAAACTCAGGATGGGTGCTATCAGAACCTGGGTTAATCCCAGGGCGATACCAATACTAATCAAACTAATCAAAATGCTGATAAAGACCACATTTTGGGTTTGTTTTTGAATCGGAGCAAGCAGAGTTGTTTGAGGTACATAAGTGACAACATGCCAATTTGTCGTGGGCAGAATTGCTGCTCCAGCCTGGTCCACATTTGAACTGGCAACTGCAGCTTGTTGTTGTGGATGAAAATTGCCTGTGAAATATTGGGTTGTAGCCAGATCTTTCAATCCGGAGGTCAGCCCATCCATGTGAACGGTTAATTGATCGGGCGGCAGATTTTGCAGACGGTTATCATAGATCAAATTGTAGATCGTATTGTTATTGGGTGGATTGACAATTTTATATACCAATTCAGGAGCGGAACTATGGGCAATAATGATATTGTTATCATCCAACAACATCGCGGACACATCAGGACCGAGCTTGGCACTATTTCGGACGATAGATTGCTGGAAGATCGATGCGGAATACGAGATATCCAGTACGCCAATGGTGATTCCGGCTGCAGACCGAATTGGTGCGCTGAATTGAATGATACCGCCTCCATTACCAGTAATACTAATCGGCGAGGCGAAGGGATATCCGCTCTGGAAGGGAGTTAGAAAGTGATTTAAAGAAGATTCAAATTTCCCAATCTCAGCCGGATTGGTACTAAGCTGGACCATGCCAAACCGGTCAAGCAGTTTACACGAAATGATGTTGATAGGATCCCTTTTTATTAGGGCGAGCAGGGTAGCGGCGCCCACGCGTTGCAAGTCGGTGTCGCGTGGTAATAACAATCCTTGATTGGCCGCGCTCGAAGCCGGCTGGCCCAAGTAGCTAATAAAGGCCGGATCCAAGGCGGCCGTCCGGGTAATGTCTAGGTTGGTCTGAATGAAAGAATTGATGGATAACGCCAATTGATCGGATGAAAGTACTAAACTTTTGTCAGCTTGATTGATCAAGTTCGATTGAATGTTGCGACTAGTAATGGAGGTGATGATTGAAGTAGGGACAATCGTCAAGAGTCCCAATACCAGGATCATCTTAACCCGGAAGGCATAATTATTGAGATTTAATGCAACGTAAATGCCGAAAAGAATCGCGATTATTATTGAGGCCCATTGCGCAATCACAGCGGTCTGCGCACTAGCCCCACTAAGGGAGTCGGTTGATTTTAGTGTTCCAAAGAATTGTATGGCAGACCTGCCCAGGATTGCCAGTATTACGGTCCAGGTAAACTCCCTTTCGGAAAAGGATTGGATCGCTATCATGATCGGTATAACTACGATCACCAATTCAGCAACTGTAGAGTAAGTCGATTGGGCCGAGACGATTGCAACAACCATGAAACCAATAACTACAGCCGCAATCATTAGATAGCTTGCCAGACGAATCCTACCCTTCCAGGCAAAAACCAATGCAATACAACCCAGGATGCTCAGGATAATTGGGATGGGGTTAACGATAAATTCCCGGATATCTTTTGGCGCCAACAAATCCCCGATTGAGGCCAGACTGAAAGCCACAAATGCCAGGGTGGTAAGTCCCAGAGTGATGAACAACCTTCGTATTGTTGGAGGAAACGTAGCAAACCGGTTTCTTAGCTTCTGCATTTTATATCCTGTCTACCCGGGAATCTTTCAGGAGATGGCATTTTTCCTACTTAAAAATAAGTCGGGTCCAGCAAGGCGCCAACATCGGGTGGATTCGTGATATATCCCATTGTTATTAGAAAATTACGGTTGAACCTGGCAATAAAATAAATGGAACTGGGATCATTGCCCAAGGTATTGCCAAAAAGTTTGGTATTATCCTTGATCGTATAGATTGAATACTCCTGGGACAAATTCAGATTACCGACAGACAAGCCGGTCATTTTTGATATGATGGCGAGCGCTTCCTGCGGATTACTAATCCGATAATTAACTGCTTCTTCCCAGGCCAAAATGAAAGCACGAATATCGTTGGGGCGTTGATCAACCAGAGCTTTACGGAAGACCAGCATTCTAGGAATCAGGGATGAATCATATGCACTTTGATAAACGATGTTCTTCCCTTGTTGAAGGGCTTGTGAGGTATAAGGTTCCCAAACCACCCCGGCATCAACTTGTCCTGGAATTGCTTTAAGAACCTGGTCAGGAGACATTTCCACATAAGTCACATCATTTGAGGTCATGCGGCCGCTTTCAAGCATGGAAGAAACATACATTTCGCTGGACGAATGCAGGTTTAGCCCGATACGTTTTCCGCGCAAGGCTTGAACAGATTGGATATCAGGTGATGCAACAATTGAAAATTGGCCGCCATTATCACTGTCCAGGACGGCTTTTAGATCGGCGGTGCTCGCAGCCAATAATACATCGCTCATTGAAAAAAGCCCGCCGTCCAATTTCGCGCCTGCCAGATCGGGAATTGCCTGTGCAGATGATTCATAACGGACAGGTTCGACATTTACGCCATGATTTTTGAAGAATCCCATTTGGTTGGCAACCAGTAAAGTGTAATCTCCCTGCCATAAACTCCATTCGACTTTTAGCGGTTTACCAGCAGGCGCCGATGAACCGCCTGCGCAGGAGGCCGATAAACACACCATAAAGACGAGCAGCAATCCAATAGGCGAGGTTTTCTTATTCATTAACAACCTCAATGGATTTATTCTCGGCAGGTAATTGAAGTCTGACTTCCGCTTCACTTAATTCAAGCGACTGGCGCATTTCCTTTACAGCCGTTTTCAAGATCGTTTCTAGATCAAGCGTTTCACGCATCCTGGTTGTAATTTGACCAACCACCCGTTCCCGTTCAGCCCGTTGTTGCGCCTCTTCAACCAGGCGGGTATTCTCCAGTGCGAGGCTGACACGAGCTGCCACTGTTTCCAGCAGGGCTTTTTCATCCTCCTGCCATTTGTGGCCTACATCGTCACTGTCGTAACCAATAACACCAATGATCGCCTCGCGGAGGATAATGGGGGCTGCCAAGCGCGCACGTGGAGGTGTCCCGGTGCTGATAAACGTTACAGACTTTCCACTCTGCAGCTGAATAGCGACTTCCGGGGGAAAGGTTTCATCAGCCGGGTGCACCTGGAGCCGATCGTAGGTGTATCCTATATTCTTACCTCCCCCCAGTCTTTCCCAGGCACGCTCAACATTCTTGCCAGCCAACAAACTGACCTCTTGCATACGATTTTGCAGCTCGCTAACCAAGCGAATATTTGCAATGGAAAGAGCAATTTGATCTGCGAGCATCTGCATGGTTGGTTGATCAATATGTTGTGGATCAGCCGCTTCAGTTTGGATATTCATGAAACCATACAAACGGTCACTAATCGTTATGGGAAAGACCAGACTCGTTAGCATGTCCGGCAGTTTTTTGGGGAGATCAATATAGTAGTTCAAATTCGCAATTTTTAGGCGTAGTGCGCCGGAGCCCATCAGGAGGCTGTTGGATTCGCTTCGGATGACAGTCAACTTATATCCTGCAGCAACCGACGGTTTTCCTGCCTGGCTGTGGGATTTCTGCAAAATTGCATATTCTTCCGTCTGATCCATAATAAATAGGCCTACGTAGTCCATATGGATCTGATCAATTAGTAATTGCGCGGTTTGTTCAAGTAATTCTTCTTCATTTTTTACCCGGCTGGTAATCTGCGATACAGAAACGATGGTCTGCAGAGTGGCGTTGCGCTGTTCCATAGTGGAGGTACGTTGTTGCAGATCAGCCTGGCTGCGCTCCAGTTGAGCGTTGATCTCTTTCTCAGACTTTTCTTCTTCCAGCACCTTGTGCGCCACAGCTACTAAGCTGTGGATTGCCAAGTTCAGGAGTAAAGCGACAGCAATCAGATCGATACTATACGAGAGAAGTACTGAGTAGATGGGTACATTGGCATATTGAGGAAGTAATCCCAGATTTTCGGCATATGCCAGACCAGCTCCGCCAAGGATAGTGAGTGCTGCAAAAATGAAGCTGCCCCGGATTCCCATGGTCAATCCGGCGACTAGTATGATTACAGCAAAGGCGCCAAAACCTGTATCACGAATACCGCCATAGAGAGCCACTTCCACCGCGATGGCGATCCACAACATGGAGGTCAAAATTGCGCTGGCTAACAGCGTTCGTTTCGAACTTATCAATACCAACAAGCCGAGTTCAACAACAATGGCAACAATGGCGATTATTAACTGTCCCGGAGGAGGAAAGAATATTGCATAGATCAGGAACAGGAAAGTTAACGCGAGGGTGGCCAGTAAAATAATATGAAGACTGCGCGCCTGGGCTGCCTTTTCCGGGTTATCCATTACAGGGGGGCTAAATAATTTCCTAAATCTTTGAAACATTGATTTGCCTATTCCTTGTCCGGTCTATAATTCTTTCTGCGACCCAGAATTTACCAATCCGATTTGTATGAAAGTTTTCGGCATGCCCAAAGCGTTTCCAAGTTCGCGAACCGTATTTTGCAGGAGAGTATCGAGGTTTGAGGATTGTTGAGCCTGGGCCGAGATAAGGTTGATCTGGCGTTCACGAGTTGCCAGGCGTTGAGCATCTTGAACGAGGCGAGCGTTTTCCAACGCAAGCGCCAGCCGGTTGGCAGCTTCTTCAACGAGTCTGGTTGTCTCTGGTGTAACTTCAGCGTTTTGGAATCTCAAGTTCAAAATTCCAAGAGTTTGCCCGCGCAACCGGATTGGAACAGCCAGTAAATTACTGTTCTTGTTGGTATCGCTTTTTGTAATACTTGCTGTGACAGTCCTCTGCATTTCGCTAATATCGTCCGAAGAAGGTTCCGGGAGAGATTCAATTGTCACACCGTCATATTGATATCCCAACAAACCTCGGTTTCGCTCCATGAAATTCCGCCATGTTCGGGATGTAGTTCCTTGAAGCGCCTGATCCAAAGCCGCGGCATTGTCCTTCAGCCCCTGGAGGAGTTGGGTTTTTTCGATACTGATACTGATTTGATCGGCAACAACTTGCAGGATTGAAACACTATTATGCTCAAAGGCGTTGACCTTGTCACTCTGGATATCCAATATGCCTATTATTCGGTTGGTACCCTTGAGCGGCATGGTTACTTCTGAGCGAGTGTAAGGTAATAGCGGATTCTTTATATAATTGGGTTCAGCGGCAATATCGAGAATTACCCTGGAGACACCTGCCTGGGCTACTTCGCCAATAACGCCTGGTTCCTTGATGCCCACCTTGTATTTCCTTTTCATCATTAAACGACCAGCTTCTCCGCCGGCACCTTTCAAAATGGCGTTTTCGCCGTTATCGTCAATCAGATATATTCCCGTATGGTAATACCCAAATTTTTCCATAATTAGTAGTGCTGCCCGGTCCACCATACTTTCAATGTCGGGTGCTGCGGCTGTATCGCGGGCGATCAGAGAAGCAGCTTGAATCTCTGCGGTTCGGCGTTCCAAACTCGCAGTTCGTTCGGCGATGCGCTCTTCCATGTTTGTGACCAGAGACAGCAATTGATCCGCCATGGAGAAGAAGGTATCCCGCAAGATGTGAACTTCGGAAAAATTCGTTTTTATAACCGGCCGGTAACCGAAATCGCCATCAGCGAAGTGTTTGGCGGCGGAAGTGATAGATGCAATTGGCTTTGACAGTTGGTTCCCTAACAACCAGCCGATAAGTCCGACAACGGGCAGTAGAAGAATAAAGATAAGCAGAAATTGCAGTAGCACCTGACGTTCTTGTGTCAATACTGTCGCGGCGGAGATATCTGAGGCGATAATGCCTGCAAATTTACCCTGGCTGGTATAGAATGGCGCATAAGCAGAAAGGAATGTTCCATATTCGTCGGTGTAGAATGTAGTCTCTGCAAGGGTCTTATTGATCGTCTTATAGTTGGCTGCCAGGACGGGACCGGGGCTAGTATATCGGTCACCGTAAGCCGAGGCACCGGCTTCTCCAGGGTTTGTGGCATCCACTACAAAATAGAGGCCTTCATTGTCATAACGCATCGTATATACAAACCTCAGATCGGCATCTGAAGAACGAATTTTAAGGTTTTGTAGCCGGATCGTTTGATAGGCTGGATCTTGATCGGAGTGAACGCTAATAAAAGCATCCCCGTTTTGTTGAAGAGCAGCCACCGAAACGATATCCTCCAGCCGCTGGCGCAATTGAGCGCGAAATTGTGACCGGAAGTTGAAATAAGCAATCGTAAGGCCAATTATGAGAACCAGAGCAGTAAGGCCAATGAAGCTCAAGGAAAGCCTATTAGCGAGATTAATCCCATGATCCTGCAATTTCTGAGTTTCGCGTTTCACTTCCGAGCTCCTTTATAGCACCCACGATTAGTAGTCATCGATTGTCCTGATATTTCATGAAATGTGGTCATTTTATTTGACTACCAATTCGATCTCGAGTTGGTTCACCTTCGAACACTTAGGAAGACTTCGAACTCTCGTCTTTCGAAGGTTGCGGGGAAGAGATATAAGCTGATACTTCTGCGACATTAGGCAATTGGTGTAATTCTCGAATGGCGGTTTGTAGAATTGTTTCTGGATCAAGCGAGATACCCAGATTCGCCGTCAGCTTACTCAAGGATTGTTCCTGAGCTGCGCGCCTTTGGGCTTCATCAAGCAGGCGGGCATTTTCCAGCGCCAGGCCAACCTGGCTGGCAATTTCCATTGCCAGGGAACGGTCTGTTTCACTCCAGGCTTTTTCTGTCTTGCGGTGTAAAACAATCGTTCCAAGAGTTTGGCCGCGTAATGTAATGGGAATATTCAGGCGATCTGAGGCGATATCCGCATTAGTCGGCATATTCCCTGGTTGGGTTGCGGAGGTAAGTCCCATGGAAGTGTACCGGTAGGAGTGCTTGTTCAGGCGAACACGCTCCCTCCATACCTGGCGGATATTTTCTGAAGTACTCATTTCCAGGCGCTGGATCGCGTCCTGACTTTCCGTAAACAAGCGGGCATTTTGAATGGCCAACCCGATTTGATCTGCCATCGTTTGCAGCACGTCGATATCATCCTGGTGGAACGCGGATGGCTCTGTTGATTGGATATCCAAAATACCGAGAACATTTCCGCGCGCCTTCAAAGGGATGGCTGCCTCAGAACGGGTTAGACGGCAAGTCGGGGTTATGATAATAATTTGGATCGTTTTCAACATCCATGACCACTTGAGAGCGATTTTGGTAGGCGGACGTACCGACAATCCCTTGTAAACCAACCACAAGTTTGTGTCCACGGGCCAGCATCCTTTGTCCGCCTTCGGAAGAGGCAGCCTGTAGTACCGCATGCTCTCCGGAATCATCCAAAAGGAATATGCCGACATGATAAAAGCCGAAGCGATTCGTGATCATATCGACTGTACGGGTTAGCAGTGTCTTAAGATCCTGGGTTTCTGCAACATCATGCGCAACCAGGGCAGCGGACTGAAGGGAGAGGGTCTTTCGAAGCAGATCGTTTGTGCGATCCTCCACTTGTTGCTCAAGTGATTGAATCATGCTCCTCATGGAAGATGTCATTGTGTTGATTGCTTTTGCCAGTTTTCCGACTTCATCCCGACTGCGAATTCCGGCTTCAGCGGAAAGATTCCCTTCAGTAATTGCTTCAGCCGTCTTGGTTAAGGATATCAGCGGGGATGTGAGACTGTTACCAATCATAAGGGTGGCGATTAATGCCACTACCAGGATTGCAACGACCAATACCAGGCTGCGAGTTAAAGTGCTGGCTGTCTCCTGGGCGATCTGTTGTTTGACAGCGATCGCATTCGCTAAAAGCTCATTCGAAGGAGCAATAATTACAAGCCCATAACCTATGACCGGGATGGGATCATACGAAACAAAACGTTCGACGCCTCCAAAGGATAAGGTGTCGATGCCACTTTTACCGGAAGCGGTTTTATCAAACACACTGAACAAGGTTGCCGGGATTCCTGATAGTTTTGCAGGGTCCAAAATTTCGCCGAGTGGAATTGTTTCAGGAGTGAGACCCAGATCCTTATAACCGGCAGCAGGCATTGCTATCAATCGCTTATTTTTATCAATCAAAATGGCATAGCCAGTCTTTCCCACCTGGATGTTGGATACCAGCTCTGTTATTCTATTTAGCTGGATGTCCATGGCGGTCACGCCACGGAAGTTGCCTCCGGAATCAAACACCGGCGCACTGGTAGTTACAATCAGTCCGTGAAGGGCCGCGTCAAGGTAAGGATCAGACCATACTGAATTCCTTTGCGGGTTTTGCGCCGGGGAAGCGTTCAAAAACCAGGGCCGACTGGTTACATCAAAATCAGGTGGCACAACTGCCGCCAGATCAATATTGGGATAATAGATGGTCTCCCCAGACCTGCCACCGAAATAAATGGCGACCGTATCCGGATTTTGTTTAAGAATAGTCGGTACTGTCAGGTCCAGTTGTTTGATCGTGTCCAGCTCAACCACCAGGTCAGGTATAAGATCTACTTTCGCGGGAACAAAGACCGAACTAATTTCAGAATTTAAATTATCCCAGGATCCATTCGGCAGGCGTTGCAGTGCCAGGAAGGCATTCCAATACGAGACGTTATTAAGAGTTGATTCGTCCGTTAGCAGATTCGATGCCGTTGTAGCTATCGTTGTAATGTCCCGGCTCATGAGAATGAAGAAGTTGTTCAGTTCCGTTGCACGCGCGGTACTGATACTGGTCAATCCAGTTTGAGCTTGTTGAAGTACATTCTTTTCCAGCTGATCCGTAAGGTATGTATTTGCCTGGTTTGTGCGTGAGTACACATAATAGCCCGTCCCCACAATTGCCAAAGCGATGATAACCATGTTGCCGAGGATTAGTTTGGTGCGCAGGCTAAGCGAACCCAAGAACGCAGGTCTTTTGGCGGCAGATTTAGCAGGCAGCGGATTATTATTCATAGTACCCATTTATCAGTCTGGTTTCAATTCAACTGTAGCTTCATCGGCATGAAGTGCACGGCCGAGTTCCTTAATGGCAGTTTGAAGAATTAGATCTGTGTTGGGAGATGACCATACTTTTCCGATGATCTCGGTTGCCACGCGTTCCCGCAGGGCCGTCTGGCGGCTTTCCTCGAGCAGGCGGGCATTTTCCATCGCCAAAGCTGCCTGAGTAGCCACAGCTTCCACCAGACTGCGCTCTTCAGGAGTCCAATCCTGCTGACCTTCGAGATGCAATTGTCCGATAATTTGTTCGCGAAGGGTCAAAGGAACATCAATCATGGATAGCTCCTCACTCGAGATTATCGCCTCCGGTGAGGTGTAATCATATCCTTCGCTTTGCCGCGTGGTTTCGGACCATGTCCTCGCTACATATTCCTTCTGGGCAATACGCAAATCCACGATGCTTCTTTGTGTTTCACGGAATAAGCGGGCATTTTCCAGGGCTGTGGCAACGCTGTTTGCCATACCTTGAAGAGTATCGATATCTTGTTCGCTAAATGCGGCTTCCTGTATCGATTGCACATCCAGAACGCCGATGATTCGACCGGTAATGGTCAGTGGCAGGGCGATCTCTGAGCGTGTATCCGGAAGAAGTGGGTTTTCAAAACGGACCGGCTCCGCACCAACATCCAGGGCAATGCGGGCTTGGCGTGTGGCGATGGCTGTACCGACCATGCTTTTTCCGCCCAAGGGAAGCCGGTGGCCGCGTGATTTCAATGTCTGACCGGCAGAACCTGTCGCGTCCTTTAGAACTGCCCATTGCCCAGATTCATCTATCAGGAAAATAGCGGAATAGTAATAGCCAAAACGGTCGGTAATCAGGTTTACTACTTTTGTGATAAGTTCGTCAGGATCGAGGATGGTGCTTGCAACCCGGCTCACTTCGATTGTGGCTTTTAGCTGGTCGGTCCGTTTTGCAACTTCGCTTTCCAGGGTTCCCTGTAAATTGTCCAGTCTGGAGATCATCCGGTTAAAGTGCACTGCCAACTCGCCGACTTCGTCGGTGGCGTTGACGGTGGTGCGTTGCTTAAGATCCCCTTTTTCGACCTTATCCAACACCGCGATGATTTGGTGAATTGGATCGGACACACTACGGGAAAGCAGGAGCGAGAGCAGGAATCCAAGCACCAAAGCTACGACTGCAGCAATCAGAATTTGGTATTGAAGACTTCGCAAAGCGCCTTGCGTTCCAATCAAGCCGTTGACCAAAACAGTAATGGTACTGTGATAGCCGACAGGCGCCACCAGGAGAACGCTTACGAGAATCAAGATAAAAATAACCACCAGCATTTTAGTCAGGATTCTCGCACCCCTGGAGCCAGAAAGCTGTCTTTCAAATTCCTGGGGGATGAGGAGCGCCCTGGCAGGAGCTAACAAGCGATCGATCAATAATACGCCCAGAGCGATAATAACTGAGACTGAGACAATTGCACCCATTAGAACGTACAGGAGTTGGTTTGTGGAAGCTTTCAGGCTGAGGCTTATGAACCCGAGCAAAGGCAGGATTTCTACAACAATTGCCACCCCCATTGAGGCAATGCCATATTTCCACGCAAAAGCAGTGATCTGTTTCCAAGCCTGTAACTCTTTTTCTCCTTCCAGATCAGATGGTTGAAGGCCTTCGATTAGCTTTACAAGCCGATTACGCGCCTGCCGGTTGGTAAAATAGATCCAAAGAAGAAGGAGAATGTTTCCAAGCACAATTGTGCCGGCCGTGAAAAAACCAGCCTGCCTGAATTGCGGCCCGGTGAATTCGGCGTTCGATTGGACAAAAAATGCTACCGGAATGACCAATAGATTTGGAACCAGTTGGGCGAAGAGAACAACCAAAACCAGGAAGAATCCTTTTGTTTTGAGCAGGATTCGTCCCAGGAGGGTAGCGGACAGATTGGTTTTGTCCATAAAGTATTTCCTCTCAGCCTCTACTCTGAACTCGAACGAGACTCAGTCTTGGATTCTTCAATTTCGAGAGTGATTTGTGCGCGGCGTGCACCGAGAACTTTGCTTAATTCGCTGGTGGTGGTGGCCATGATCGTTTGCATATCCGTGGAACGGCGGATCTTACTGGTCACTTCGTAGAGCATGCGTTCGTGATCCACCTGGCGACGAACTTGCTCGATCAGGCGGGCATTGGAAATAATGGCTGCCAGGCTGCCGCCCAACGTGCCCAGCAATTCCTCGTCATTTTCGTTATAAGCGCTTACCTGGTCGCTTTCGACGTTCAAGACGCCCAGCAAGTCTCCACGATACGAAAGCGGAATAGCCAATTCGGAGCGGATATTGGATCCAACCTGGATGTAACGAGAATCCAGTGTGACATCGTTGATCCGCTGGGGCAGTTGATGAACAGCCACCCATCCCGTAATTCCTTCCCCAAAGGGGACTTCAAGTTTCCCAATTTCTTCAGAATACCCTGCAAATGAACTGACTTTCAGCGTCTTTTTAGCCTTATCAGCCAATAAAATCGAAACACGGTCCCCGCCCAAAGTCACCTGCAAGCCCTGCGTGGCACTATTCAAGGATTCTTCAAGAGTGGTTCCGGATGCCGCGGCGGTGGTAACATGATGAAGTAGTCGGTGTTGGGAAAGGTGCTCCTGTGTATCCGCGAACAACTCTGAGTTGATAACTGCAATTGCCATTTGGTCCGCCAGGATGCGCAACACACGGACATCTTCCTCGGCGAAAGAATATGCCCGGGTACTCTGAACGTCCAGGGCGCCGAGGATGCGCTGTCCCACTTTCAGGGGAATAGCCACCTCAGCACGGGTTTCAGGTAAAAGCGGGTTGGCATAATATGTGGCATCACGACTTGTGTCGTTAACGATGAGCGGTTCACCACTGCCGGTTACGTAGCCTACGATGGATTTAGATCCAACCTGTAGTTTATGACCTGCCCGTTTCATCTGCTTGCCAGCTTCACCAGTGGCCTCACGAATGGTTGCGTACTCGTTAGTCTGGTCAAGCATAAACACAGCCGCATGATAGAAATTGAACCGCTCGTAGATGAGTTTAACGGCTTTGTTGAGCAGCTCACCCAGGTCGAGCGAACCTGATATATCCCGGGCGACTTCTGCAGCGGTCTGCAGTTGAATAGCGCGGGCACTCATTTGGTCCAGCAGGCGTGCATTGTAGATTGCGGCTGCGACCTGGGTCGCGAAGCTGGTCAGCAGTTGCAAGTCGTTTTCATCGAAGGCATGCTCATTTTCCACGTCCTGGACAATCAAAGCTCCAATTGCCTCATCAGCAACGATCAAAGGCGTGCCGAGCCAGGATTTTGCTGGCTTTCCTGCGATTTTGGCTCCGAGGGCAGCTGCCCGATTCTCTGTATCTTCAACCAGCAATAAAGGTTGCTTGGTACGAATTAAGATGGAGGTCAATCCCTCCCCGAGAGGGAAGGTATCGATGCTTGTAACATCACCCCCCTCAAATCCCTTTTCATACATATACGGTACGGATATTGAGCTGGTATTGGCAGTGTAGATTGCCACCAGAAAATTTACATCTCCCATTAGCAGACGGATGCGGGAATGCAATGTGTTGTAGATATTATTTAGATCCCGTATGGTCGATATTTCTTTGCCAATGGAGTTGATGATCTGCATTTCTGCAAGTCGGCGCTCCACCTTTTGTGAAGTATTCAAGCGTTCAAGGGATGAAGTTATCAGATCGGCTACATGCGCATAGGCTCGAACCATTTCCGGAAGAATAGGTTGTTCGTCACGCGCCCCGACGATCAATAATGTTGTGATTTCCTCATTACGAATTACTGGAACGAAGGCCACAGTTTGGAATAGCGCCTGCTCGATGATCTTAAGTAGTGCGGATTGCAGCAAAGGCAGTTTACCGGTTTCGCCTTCAATAAATTTACTCAGCTCGGGATGGAATTGGGCATAATGTAGTGAAGAGAGTTTACTAACTTCGGCAACCAAGGTTTTATTTGCGAGTTGTTCAGATACTTCTTTAGGGGAGAGGTTAAGCCATTCAGGTAACCCCAGGATTCCACCGCTCTGGCTCGGATCCACACTGGTGGCAACCCGGAAGTTATTATTCTCAGCTAACAGGAGGATTGCCCCAATATGCGTTTGCTGGAACACACTTTGGATGGCATTATTTACTTCTTCGATGTGAGATGAGTTCGAAATATCTCCGGCAAGTTGGGCAACTGTTTGCAATTGGGAATTAATTGTTCCCATTTCTGTAATGCGATGGGCGTTCGTTTGAATATCACGAATGCGGTCGAGTGAGACAGCAACTTGTTTGGCTAAATTGTTATAAGGCTGCATGCTGGTAGTGTTTAACGGTTCCTTGGCCTGGGTACCGATCATCAAGACCGCAGCGAGCGACTCAGCGCATTTTATCGGGAGGACCGCCACGCTGAAAATCTGGAGTTGTTGAAGGGAACGGACCAGGTTGTAGGGCAGGGAACTTAACCGGCTGCCTTCGCCGATAAAAATGTCAGATCCCAAATAGGATCCGATTTCATCGATGGAAATCGCGATCGATTCGGGTAATTTTTGGCCACCCGGCAGTTGCAGTTCTGTCCTTGCCGCGACTTTTAGCTCATTCCCTGCAGGGGTCAGGTACATAGCGACATACGGAACTCTGGGGAAGAGTTCCTGCATTATTTGATTAATATCAATTTCGGTGTTCGCCTGGGCAACTTTAAATCCGGCCTGGTATATCTCTGCAACTTCTTGAATGCTGCCTTTTTCGGCTTCGAACTGGTGCACGTTTTGGATGGAGGTTGCAATTTGGCTGGCCAGCATTTGAAGAACGACAATGATTTCATTGTCAAAGGCAGTCGTCCGGGTGCTTTGAAAATCCAATACACCCAATAAACTATCTCCTCCCAGGATGGGTATAACCAACTCGGATTGATTTCCAGGCAGAAGTTCCGTCTCCAATTGGAGCGGATCCTCGGTCAACCTTGTTACCAGACGCTGTTGTTTGTTTTCAGCGACCCAGCCGAGCATGGATGGGGGACCATAGGGGATGCGCTTTCCTTCCCTGACCAACCGATCCGCATCGGAACCTTGAGCGGTCTTCAGAAATAGATCGTGCCCGGTTTCATTTGCAAGGTAAAAGCCAGTAAAAGAAAACCCCATTCGCGCGTTGATCAGGTTTACGCTCTGACTTAATAATGTCTCGAAGGATGAAGTTGAAATCAGCTCCTGACCAATTTCGGCGGCGATCCTGGAGAAGCGGGTACGCTCTTCGATACGCTCTTCCAAACGGTTTCGCAGGATGCCGATTTCATCCTGCTGCAGGGATTCAGTTCTTTCACGAAACCAGGCGATAATAATAAAAATCCCTTCAATGATCCCCAGCCCAATAAAAATACTCAGTTCTGTGCTGGCTGAAATATTCGCCATCAAAGGCAGAACGCCTATGGTGATCATCACAACGATTGCAATCAGCACGATCGCAAGTAACGGTAAGAGCACAATGCTAAGAGTAAAGGCGGGGACAACTGTGGCCATTAAAATAATAATCACAGATGTATTTACCGAAAAAACCGAACCGACTATAAAACCCGATAATATTATGCCGCTGACCAGCAAAATACTTCCCACTAAAAAATTTTCAGAGCGCGCCAGCGCCAAAGCGGCTGACATTATGATTGCCAAGACGAACAGACCGATGGTGAGACTGGTTGGGAAACCAACAATCAAGCCGACTAGCGATGCAACGAAACAGCTGGCAGCCAATATCAGGGATGCGAGATTCGTCAGGCGCGCCTGTTGTCTCGAGCTGGAATCTTTGATGTTTGGGTGTGTCTCAAGGATCCTTCCTATCAATCCTTTGATAGTAAGCTTCTGTTTAGCTGGCAGCATCAGGCTCTCCTTGGAGAATATTCACAAAATTTATGCGGGAATTGGTCGCAGAATACCTGGGCTAGCTCATTTCCCAGACCGGAGCACCATTAAGAATGTTGCGAATTTGGTCTGGAAAACGATCGGGATCCAGCGGTTTTCCCAGGAATCCATCAAACCCTGAAGATCTGGCTTTTTCCATCTGCTCAAGACTGGCTTCGGCAGTTACTGCGACAATGGGGACCTGTTTCAGTCGTTCGGAAGCCCGAATTTTCTTCAATGCGCCATAACCATCTTCGTAAGGAAGGCGGATATCCATCAAAATGAGATCCAGGCGAGGCAATGTATCCGCATATTCCACAACTTCATAACCAGAGGTCTTCCATTCGCAGTGGATACCCAGGTATCCCAACATGCGCGCGATCAGGACAAAGTTCGATACGTTATCTTCAACCACCAGCACGGTGCAATCTTTTGGAATTGCTGACCTTCGATTTGGTTGGGTATCAGATTGGGGAATTCGTATGGTATCTTGAGAGTCGGGCATATTTAATTTTTCCTCAAGTAACGCTCTATTTGCTGGGGAAGTAGGTCAATGTCGATCGGTTTTTGGATGTACCCATCACAACCGGCTTCCAGGGATCGTTCACGGTCGCCGCGCATCACGTTGGCTGTAAGCGCTACAATAGGGACACTCTCAAATCCGGACATGGCACGGATCTGCGCGGTGAGCGTATACCCATCCACTTTGGGCATGTTGATATCCATCAGGATCAAATCCGGACGCAAGGAAACAAGCAAATCCTTAGCTTCCTCTGCGTCACCCGCCTCTTTTAGCACATAGCCTTCAGCGGTTAAAATCCTGCGTATAAGTGTTCGATTGTCGAGATTGTCTTCAATATAAAGAATGATGGCACCGTTCATAGTGGTTTTTCAGCCTCCGCCATAATATTTTAGCATGTCGTCGAAAGCGACGCATAACAGCATCCTTGCAATCTCGGGACTTGTAAAATTTGCCATAAAAAATAACCATAAAATAAAAAAGCTGCCAATTAAGGCAGCTGATCATCATATAAGGGGGTTTAAGTTCCCTTTTAATGGTATTTTTGAGCGGGTGATGGGACTCGAACCCACGATATCTTGCTTGGGAAGCAAGCGTTCTACCACTGAACTACACCCGCGTGAGAAGAGTGATCTTCTACATATAATAAGATGGCTCGCACGGCTTTGAGCCAAAACCTTTTGATTCGTAGGCAAACGGTCGCCGATATTATATCATGATGAAAATAAACGGGCTATTCGTATATTTTGAGAAAACCCACTTCCTCACTCCTGGCAGAAAGAATTCACTTACTTCTAAAAGGTCATTCCTTATAAATACGAGCATGGGCCATAATTGTTCATTCCCCTTGACATAAACCTTCCATCCGTGATAATATGTCGTCTAACGACATGTTGTTTTGCGACATATAAGACTATGAACGAAAACTCCTCAATTCCCCTGACCGAAACCACCTTGCTGATCCTGATGAGCCTCTCAACAAGCCCCAGGCATGGATATGCCATAATAAAGGAAGCGGAAAGCTTGAGCGACGGACGGGTGCGTTTCAGTACCGGTACATTGTACGGCGCTCTCAAGCGTCTCCTGGACGAGAATTGGATCAAACGGGTGGAAGACCCATTACCGGTCGAGAACGAGCGCGAACGCAAAGTCTATATTCTGACAGAGCAGGGCCGACGAGTGCTGACCACGGAGATCCAACGCATGGGAAAACTGGTGGCGATCGCATCCAAACAAACGGAACAAGGAGCGGTCTAAACAAAATGTCTGATGCATACCAATCTCTCTACGGGCGACTGATCAAATTCTATCCGGCCTCTTTCCGGTCCGAATTCGGTGAAGAGATGCAGGTGGTCTTTTCTCAGGCGCTGGCTTCCCAGAAGAATGACTTGCAGCGAGCCACCTTTTTCTTGAAAGAGGTCTTCGATCTGCCGGGAGCTGTACTGCGCCAGCGCCTGGCGTGCTGGTCACATGTCCAAGGAGGTGCGATGAACGGTCAAACCGGGTCCGCAAGCCCATCATCACGGCAGGAGGCTCTTCTGGGGGCGTTCCCCTTCCTGATGTACGGCCTGATCTGCATGTTAGTCAAATTCCATTTGCCCTTCTCGGAATTCTTCCTTTGGCTCGCGTTCTATCTGGTTACCATAATTTGGCTAGTCATTGGCTGGGTCAAACGATTTTCGCGCTGGTCGTATGCGTACCTGGGTTGGTCCATCATTATGGCTTTGACCTGGGGCGGTGCGCCCCTGTTGCTGTTGCTCCCGGCCATCCTGGTCGCTCTGCTATGGACCCGTTCTCTTGATCCCATAAAGCAATTCTTTCTCAGCATTTGGAGAGACTGGACCTGTCTCTCGTTTGTCTTGATAACCTTCCCGGCATGGTTCATCCTGACCTACGATGCAAACTACCATCCCTACCAGATGCTCTTCATGTTTGGTTCGACACTGGCGCTGGGCCTTGGGGCATATCTCTACCTGCGCAGTACAAGTACGGCAAAAAGGATCGCTTCCCTCTTTGGAAGCCTGGCTGTTGCAATCACATTCCTGTGGATCTATAACAACATCTGGGATATGGCTGCTTATTATCAGCCGCCTGTGGCTGCGAAACCATGGTACCTGATCCTTTTCAGTTGGTCTGTGACAATAGGTATGATGGCAATCCTGCTGTTTGGGCCAGCCATTCTTGCGCTGTTCCGGGGCAGGAAACACCAGCAGGGCGTCTGATAAACGGAGGAAGGTAAGTAATGCAAAACTTTCACATCGGGCTAATTAGCAAATTAGCCCAAAAGCATTAGTAAAGTTTCCGACGGCTGAAACAAATCTTTATCACTCCCGGCCAATAAAACGTCCTCAGCATCGAGGGCGTTTTACTTTTTACGCTGGAGAGAAAGTTTCATCATGAGGGAATGCTCAATCTGAGTTTCGATGATATGCGTTGGGAGGGACTTGATATATCTTTCAGTTGTAGTTGCTTCCGCATGGCCCATTGTCTGTTGAATATCAAACAGCGACATCCCGCTTGCATTGGCATTAGTGGCGTAAGTATGGCGTAGAACGTGAGGGTGGATATGAAAACCAACCAAACCCGATAGCCGCCGGAATAGTTCCAAAATCGCCTTTCCGGTCATGCAGGAGCCATTACGGGAGACAAATACAGGGCTCCCGGCATCCAGGTCGGGTTTTCGTTCCTTGCGGTAGTTGATAATATATCGCAAACGGACAATATGAACTGCCCGGCTTTTTAAATCCACGTCTTCCCAGATCAAATTCGCGACTTCCTGGTGACGTGCTCCAGTATCCACCATAAAGGAGACGATGGCACGATCTCGCGCCGTGGGACAAACGGATAGCAATTCAGAGAGTTCTTCGTAGGATAGGACCTTATGGTCCACATCGCCAATTTTCGGCATCGGAAAGCGCACTCTCTCCGGGGAGAACTTTCCTTCATACCAGAATATCATCAGCGTCCGATTAGCCCTGGCGTGAGCATTGATTGTATTGTCGGGTGCCTCGGTGTCTCGCACCTCTGCCTAGCAGTTGTTCACTTCCCGGCTTGTGACCTGCTCTGGAGCACAAATCCCATGGTTCTTTAGCCAGGAGATGAACCTGGATGTTGTCGCCGTGTAGAACTCCAGTGTGGCCGAGCTCACATTCTTTGCTTTCCAGGATTGCCAAAAGTCTGTGTAAGAATTGTCCAGGTCGATGGTCGTAAGGTCAAGCTTTATTGGTGCTTTTGTTTTCATAATGCCGCCTTTCTAGGAAGAGGAAAGATATCATTGGCGGCTATGAAGGCAAACGGTCGTCGTAGATTACCCTAAAAAAATAAGCCACCAGCTATAGCCGCTGGGGCTTATATATGAGTTCTCTCCCTATATATGGCGGTGTGTTTAGGGTTTATGCATACTTCATACTTCCCGGCTGCTTGGGAAGCAAGCGTTCTACCACTGAACTACACCCGCGAGTCTGGAGAGATTATACCAAATATTCCTTCTGCGAAAAACATCCAAAATATCTTTTTACAATCCTCATGCCTGCCTGGTGAGCAGCATATTCGCCAATTCAAACAGCGCCTGACCCGCCTCGCCGGATGGTTCGGCCGCGCGCAAGGATTGCAGCGCCAGGTCAGTCATCTGATCCACTGTGTTTTGTGTGTACATTTTCACCCCTTCTACTGCCAACAATTCAGATAATGGCCCGGCCTCCTCGGCGCGGATATGTCCCTCGGTCCAGCGCTTTGCGAACTGTCCGTTCTTTGACAGACCGTATAAAACCGGCAGCGATTTTTTACCTGCCACCAGATCTGACTCGGTGGATTTACCCGTCAGCGCCGAATCCCCCCAAATACCCAGATAATCATCCTGCACCTGGAAGGCCTGTCCTAGATAATGGCCGAAGCTGCGGTAGCTTTCCTGCGCTGCTTCGTCTGCCCCTCCCAGGATAGCGCCTACCTGGGTGCAAGCCGAGAGCAAAGCGGCGGTTTTTCCAGATATCATCCGCCAGTAATCTTCACTCGTTAAATCCGCCATTTGTTCATATGAAATATCCAGGAATTGACCTGTGCTTAAAGCCAGGCAGGCTTTATTGATAACTTTGCAGGCTTGTTGCACAATCTGATGGGGAAAATCTTTTTCGATTTCATTCAAAGCCAGATGGGATAGAATGAAAAGAGCATCTCCGGCGTTGATAGCCTGAGGCATTCCCCACTTTTTCCAAACGGTAAGGCGACCTCTGCGCAGGTCGGATCCATCCTGGATATCGTCGTGAACCAATGAAAAGTTATGGATGAGTTCTATACTGATTGCTGCGGGCAATGCCGGCTGCCAATCGGCATCACATGCCGCACAGGTTAATAGCGCCAGCAATGGGCGGATGCGTTTTCCGGTTGCATCCGGACCGGCGCCTATGCCGCTCCAACCCATGTGATAAGTTAGCATTTCGTGGAAGGGCCGTGTTCCCGGACCATCCAGTAGGTCCACAGTTCGCTGAAGTTCCGTTTCGATGGCGGGCAGCATGCTGCCCATGAGCGAATTCAAGGTCATTTCAACTCCACAGATTCCTGAATCGTATCCAAATAATCGAGTGGCGTCAGCCATAAATCCCAGGAAATCACCAAACCATCTGCAGCGCGGCTGGATTCAAGGTCGGCCTGGATTTGTTGGGGGGTGGATTCATGAATTGCTTTCATCTGGACTGTTGCAATGCCGGCGAGCAGATTGGTGATGCCCAACTCGTAGCCGCGCCGGATTTCCTGCCTGATCGTATCGGATCCGAGACCTGCATGGGCTAATTCAGCTTGGCTGGCAGGGATGGGTAATTGACTGACTTCAGCCAGAAGACGCATTGTATCAGCTTCGCTTAGATCGTGTCGGATCAACCATTCGGCCAGCCGCAGCAATTCAAATGAAATCCCGGCCGGACCAAACACGCGTGGATAGGCCATGATTTTTATCCAATTGGCATAGCCATCCAGAGCCGATAGATCTTGACCGACCATGCGGGTAAGCGCAGGCGAGAAACAATCCAGACCTACGGCAAGGTTGTGTGATTGGATTTGTCTTGATACTGCCCGGACGGTGCGGGAAATGCTCCTGACACGAAAATCGAGGAATAATTCAAATAGAGAAGCAGGTTGATCGGGTTGTCCGAGCAAGCTGCGAACGAGCCGCTCGGGGGAGAGCGTTTGGATGGTATGTCGTACTTGTTCAAGATCCAATCCGGCATCGGCTGCCTGGCGGGTGCAATCCCGACAGAAACAAGCCAGATCGCGGCCAGGATCAATGGCAGGGGAGGGGAAGCGGATGCGGTCCAGAAATATTCCCTGGTATAACCCGGAGGCCGCCACGCTCTCCAGCCGTTCCGATAGGAAATCTGCGACTGCATTGCGATTCGGACAGATGAAAGTAAACTCCGGCAGATTGTCGTGCCCGGGGATGGGGTGTCCATCGACACCCAGCGTGGCCCATTCGGGTGGCAAGTCGGTGTGTGCGTCCCCGGTCAGGATTGGCTGCCAGCGGTAGAGCTGGGCATGCTGTCGGACAGCCTCTTCGGCAACGGCTTCTTCGAGCGCCGGGGATAATTCCCAGCCAAGCAAGACGAGGTTAATGGGCAGGCGTTCGCAGGCCTGGCGCAGACGGAGACGGACTGCGCCTGGGTTGGCATCCGGATAGGGGCTCTCGAGGTACTGGACTGCAAAGGTTGTCATATTATTCTTAAACTTCGTGTAGCCATTATAAGTAATTCAATATTCACTTCACAAAACATTCATCTGGCGGAGGTCCTTTTCAAGTTGGGCAGGGGAGGTGAAATGGTGGGTTGCAAACCCCATCTTTTGAGCAGTTTCAATATTCTTAGGGGAGTCATCAACCAGAAGGCACTCATCCGGCTGGCGGTGGATCTTCCTGAGCAACAGTTGGAAGATTGCCGGATCGGGTTTAATAAGTTTGACTTCCCCAGATACCAGGATATCTTCGAAAAGGTCGAACACCTTATAGTTATGCCTGACAATTGAGAATTTCTCTGCAGACCAGTTGGTAAGGCCGAAGAGGTGGTTGCCGGCCGCCTTGAGTTTATAGATTATTTCCACTGTCTCCGGGATGATTCCGGTTATTGATTGCTCCCATTCTTCATCATAAGCGTGTATCAGATGAGCGTACTGCGGGAATTGCGCAGATAGATCTGTAACTGCCTGGGCAAAGGGATAGCCTTTATCCTGGGAGAGATTCCAGGATGAAAAATTGATTTCGGCCAGGAAATTGTCGATAGCTTGCGTGTCATTGGCGAAGTATTTATTGAAAAGCTTATGAGGATCCCAGTTGATCAGAACGCCGCCAAAGTCAAAGATAATGGCATTAATTGGTTTGAAAGCCATATTTTTATTCATCAGAAAATTTATTTTTTGATTAATTTTAAGTTCAAGGTGCTTGAGATCAACAATTCCCGCTGCAAACATGCTGACCTGGATCTGACGGGATGTCAAACGAATTAGATCGGCAGCCTTCTCGTTTGAAACTGCTGCGGCCTTTAAAAAGTTCCCTGCCATGCCGCCCAGCGTCGCGCCCAGGGCAATACACTTGGCGATATCCAACCCATCTTTGAGTCCGCCACTGGCAAAGACCTTTATATCGGGTACTGCACTCCTTACGTTCAAGAGCGAATCGGCTGTGGGGATGCCCCAGCCTACGAAAGTGGCAGCCAATTGCCGCGTGAATTCATCCGGAGCGCGGTACATTTCGACCTGCGACCAACTCGTCCCGCCCGCGCCGGCAACATCGATGGCGGCAACCCCGCATTCGGCCAATATTTTTGCGGTTCTTTCAGAAATGCCCCAGCCGACTTCCTTGACGATGACAGGTTTTCCCAACTTTTTACAAACAGCCTCGATCTTTTTAGCCAGGGCTGCGAAATTCGTGTCGCCACCAGCCTGCACGGCTTCCTGCAACGGATTGAGATGCAAGATAAGCGCGTCTGCCCGGATCATGTCCACTACGCGCCGGCATTCATCAATGCCGTAATCGTAATTCAATTGCACGGCCCCCAGATTGGCGAAGAGCAGGATATCTGGAGCAACCTGGCGGGTAATGGCGTAAGTAGGAATTTGTTGTGGCTCTTCGAGGGCTGCGCGTTGGCTGCCCACCCCCAATGCCACCCCACATTCCTGGGCAGCTTCAGCCAGGCGTTGGTTGATCTCGCCGGCCTGCTCAGTCCCGCCGGTCATGGATGAGATCAGGATGGGAGCGGCAAGTTTTTTGCCAAAGAGGGTCAGGGAGGTGTCCACCTGATCCAGATCCAATTCGGGCAGGGCTTCATGGATGAAGTGGTAGTTTTCCAATCCACTGCTCAATCCGGACCGGACATCCTCTTCCAGGTTGATCTTGATATGATCAGATTTTCGGTTTTCGATTGGCGCAACTTTTCTCATGGGTCTGTGTTCCGTCTATTGAATTATACTGGCATCCCGGTTACAATTGGGCGACAAAAATTCTTGGAGGAACCCATGGCAGATACATTTGATGAAGTCAAGGCTATCATAGTGGATTTGTTGGGCGTGGACGAAGCCAAAGTCAGACCGGATGCTCGTTTCCGAGAGGACTTGGAAGCTGATTCCCTCGACCTCGTCGAGCTCATTATGAAATTCGAGGACGTTTTTGGTACCGAGATTTCTGATGAGGAAGCCCAGAAAATTACCATGGTGAGCGATGCAGTAAAGTTTGTCGACGCTCAAAAAGCCAAGAAATAAATCTCCTGAACACTCCCTAGGGGCACGTGCGCCGACGTGCCCCTGTATATTCTAATTGACAGGGGCAGCTGCTCAACTGGCTGCCCCTGCCTTTTATTTAAGTAAGGAAGGGATTTCTTCCGGGTACCGGGCGACTTTGACACCCGCCGCCTCGAGAGCTTTGACCTTATCGGCGGCTGTACCGGCTCCGCCTTCAATGATGGCTCCGGCGTGGCCCATACGCTTGCCAGGAGGGGCGGTCTGTCCGGCGATAAAGGAGACAACCGGTTTGGTCATGTTTGCAGCAATAAATTGGGCTGCCTTTTCTTCGTCCGTTCCGCCGATCTCGCCGATCATAACAACCATTTCGGTGCGCGGATCGCTTTCGAATAAATCCAAGCAATCTATGAAATTAGTCCCATTGATGGGATCACCGCCAATACCCACGCAAGAAGTCACCCCCATCCCATTCTGCATGAGGGCATACAGCACCTCGTACGTCAAAGTGCCGGAGCGTGAGACTACCCCCACGTTCCCCGGGATGGCAATATTATTGGGAATGATACCAACTTTCGATTCGCCGGGGGTCAACAAGCCGGGGCAGTTGGGCCCCAGGAGTTTAACTTTTTTCTGGTCCAGATATTCGCGCACACGCATCATATCCTGAACCGGAACACCTTCGGTGATACAAACGATGAGAGGAATGCCGGCATCTGCAGCTTCAAACATAGCATCTGGCGCACCGCGGGATGGCACGAAAATTACAGTAACATTTGCGCCGGTGGCATCCACCGCGGCGCGGCAGGAGTTGAATACCGGGATTTTATCGTCCAGCACCCATTCGCCGCCCTTGCCAGGTGTCACCCCTGCAACGACTTTGGTTCCGTAGGCCAGCATCTGCTGAGTATGGAAGAGGCCTTCGTTGCCTGTTACGCCCTGTACCAGCAGTCGGGTCTTCTTGTTAATTAATATGCTCATTTCCTGGCCTCCTATGCTTTTATTGCCGCAACAGATTTCTTGGCCGCGTCTACCAGTGATTCCGCAGTGATCATCTTGGCATCTGCCAGGAGCTTGCGGCCTTCTTCGGCATTCGTGCCAACCAGCCGGACAACCATCGGAATATTCGATTTGATTTCCTTAAGAGCGCTCAAGATACCCCGGGCGACCTCGTCACAGCGGGTGATACCGCCGAAAACATTGAAAAGGATCGCTTTGACATTCTTGTCCGAGAGGATGATCCGCAGCGCGGCAGCAACCTTGTCCGAGCTGGCGCCGCCTCCAATATCCAAAAAGTTGGCCGGTTCGCCACCGAAGAGTTTAACGATATCCATGGTAGCCATCGCCAGGCCGGCGCCGTTGACCATACAACCGATCTGCCCATCCAGTTTTATAAATGAAAGGCCATACTTGCGCGCTTCTGTCTCAATGGAGGCTTCTTCATCGACATCCCGCATCTCAGCCAGGTCAGCATGGCGGAAAAGAGCGTTATCGTCCACCAACATTTTGCCATCCAGCGCCATCAGATGTTTTTCTTTGAGAATAACCAGTGGGTTGATCTCTGCCAGGGTAGCATCACATTCTACATAAGTACGCCATAACCCACGACAGATTTCTGTGAACTGCTTCCAGTATTCCTTCGGCAGGTCAATGCCAACGGCAATATCACGGGCCTGGAAATCGCGCAAGCCCAGTAGTGGATCAATGTGGATCTTGATAATTTTTTCCGGGCTGGTGCGGGCGACTTCTTCGATTTCAACACCACCGGCAGCGGAAGCCATCAAGACTGGGCGGCGGGCAGCCCGGTCGTTGGTGATACCCAGGTAGATTTCCTGATCAATATTGGCGGCTTCATCCACCAATACTTTTCTTACCGGCAGGCCTTTGATTTCCATGGCAAGAATTTGCGTGGCAAACTCTTCTGCTTCTTTTGATGATTTGGCAACGCGAATTCCGCCGGCTTTGCCACGGCCTCCAACCAGCACCTGGGATTTAATGACAACGCGGCCACCAAGTTCCTCGGCGATATGCCGTGCCTCGGAAGCAGTAGCCGCGACCCGACCCTTAGGGATCGGGATGCCATATTTGGCAAAAATAAGTTTGGACTGATATTCGTGGAGTTTCATGCAGTTTCCTCTCCATAAGTAATGTGGACTGAATTAGGTTTCAGCGCGCAAGGAATGATGCATTGCACATAAGTTTACATGTTCAATTCTACACCGTTTGTATAATAATCAAATCAGAAATGCGAACCCAATATGGTATTTTTGCTCTCTAAAATTAAAATCAAGGCAGAGTGAACCGCATCAAGCGGTTATTAGCCGAATCGCTAACCCAGATACGTCCCTGGTTATCGACGGTAATTCCAGAAGGTAAACCAAAGTTTACGTTTCCGCTACCAGACGAACCCCAGGCTCGGACAAATTCTCCAACGGTAGTGAATTCGAGCACACGGAAGGAGTCGGGGTCGGTCGCAAAGACATGTCCATGCTGGTCAATGGCAATATAGGGTTTATTATCCAATGATTGGCTGTACCAGCCTGCGATATCCCATTGAAGTGAAGGGGTGTAATTCAACTTATCTGAGCTGGGAGCGAAAACCTGGATGCGCTGATTCCAGGTATCAGCAACATATAAGTTGCCGTCGCCATCAAACGCCAAGCCTACCGGTTCATCAAACTGCCCGGCCCCGGCGCCTTGTCCGCCGAATTGGGAGAGAAAATTCCCATCTGAGTCATAAATCAGGATGCGCTTATTGCCTGTATCCGCCACAAGTACGTGCCCTTGCGAGTCGACCGCAATTCCGCGTGGACCCCACAAACCAAATGGGCCGCTCGAAACCGGATCGTAGTTGGGAGTTCCCCAACTTGTAACCGGTGTGCCGTCTGATGAGAGCTTCTGAATGCGGTGATTCCATGTATCGGCTACATAAACCCATTTGCCGTCCGGGGAAACAGCGACCGCCCAGGGTTCGCAGAAGGTACCGAGCGGTAAATTTGGAGGAGGATTTGCAGATGGGCAGCCCGGCGATGCCTTGCCGAAACTCTGGATGAGATTGCCGGTCGCATCAAAGTGCTGGATGCGATTGTTACGGGAATCAGCCACATACAAGCTATCATCCGGAGCGACTACCAAGCCACGTGGTGTATTGAGTTGACCGTTTCCGCTGCCAGCGGTTCCGAACATGAGATCGGCTGGCTGGGAAATCAGCCCTTTTTCATAAGGGTCGGCCTGGAGTGGGACACCCTGGGAAATGCCATATTCCCACATTTGTGCAGCAATATCTTTGCGGATGAACAATTCCATTTTAGCAGACGGCTGCCAGTCGGATAGGGTCAGGCCGCTTTTGCCTGTCACTTTTGCATATTCTGAATAATCCCGGTTGAGCCAGATTTGAAGAATAGCCTCCCGCATTGCAGGGTCCGATATCGCATTCCTAAGGCGCGGCCAGGTAAGTGCAAAATAATCCTGGTTTGGCCAGACCATCCGGATGAAATTTAGCTGATAATAGTTGTTACCTACAATTGGTTTGATCTTTTCAAAGTCTTGCTGATCGACGATGATGACTGGAATATTGCTCAGGCTTTCGTCTGGATTGTCGAATGGGGCTGCGTTAGGATAGTTCCGCAAATACCACTTAAATGACCAGGAGACACCCTGGTTGGGTAGATTGTTGTCGTATGCGATTTGGAGATTTTGCTCACCGGAAATACGGCTCGAAATTGTGGATATCTGGTCCATGACATCTTGAATGCCGGTGCCACCATGCGCGTAAACCAAATATTCAGTGGCATCATTCGGATGGATGAAGGCTGCGCGGATGGCTGTCCGGCCGGTCAGAATCGCCAATAAGGCAAAAACCACCAGTGCAGTAATCCGGAATACATCCTTGGCCTGCCAACCGGAAAGGAAATAAAACAATCCTCCAGCGGAAGCAATCATTATCCCGGCTGAAAGCAGGAACGCACCCGTCGCAGTTAATTGTTCCAAGGTTTTGCCCTGGAAGGGGGGCTGTGCACCGATTGCTGATACCAGAACCCCGGTTAATCCAACGAAAAGAGTCGTCAGCAGGATCGTGACCAGCGCTCCGCGGCTTTCGATGAATCTTTTCCAGTTCGACCGCTCGATGACCTGACCTAAGGCCCAGCCTGTCAAAAGGATCATCGGCAAAGTGATATGGACAGTCAACCAGGGCATTTTTTCCCCGGCCATGGTATAAGCAAAAACGCTGCTAATGGCCCACCACATTAATAGTGGAAAGGTGTAATTCCCTTCATTCACTACGGGTTCTTTTATCGTATCAAATAGAGCGGATTTTGAGCTGGCTTCAGGAATAATTTCGCCGTTATGACCGTTGGATCCATCCATGGCGAGCGGGGCCGGTGATTTTCGACGTAGACCGAAGTAGGCCGCCAACAAGAGGCCAAGGGCTGGGAGAAATTCATAGATCGGTATCTGGATAAGCAGATAATAATACCAGGGTTGATCTCCGCGGTGAACGCCCTGTTGCTGAAGCCAATAACCGAGTGAGCCAACCGTACCAGTGAAAAATCCCTGCCAGTTGGTAAACACACTAGTGTAAAAGAAAACGTAAACGCCCCAGAATAAGGCGGCATAAATGAACCAATATTTCCTATTCCAAAATAAACCAATACCAATTGACGCCAGGCTTAGAACGAGGAATACCGCGGCAGTTCTCACCGGCGCCTGCGCCCAGAGTGCAGAAAGATTCCAACCCGGCCAATGGAATTGATAATCCAGTGGATTCCATCCCAGCATTGTGACCGGGAATGCAGCCAATTGTGGGAGAACAAAGGTGCCAAGTAGGATCAGCATGTCGAACGATCGTTCGCGACATAAGTTTTTCCAGCCATAACCAACAATCAGCAGGATGGCAGCCACAAGGAAGGCAAAACCGGCGACTAGCAGCAGGGTCGAAACGGAGGACAGTTGTTTGATAAGCGAGGCGGTAGCCCCCGTAAGTTGCCCCGGAATAATCGGCGCGGCAGTCTGGGAGGCATCCGTAGCGACCTGGGTGCGGTTGTAGATTGTCAGGCCCAGAGCGGTGCCAGCTACAAGGACTCCTATGGATAAGGCGATCAGGAAACCATTCAGAACCGCATTATTCTTCCACTGAGCCCGACTGACCCGATTGATGAGATAGACTGCCAGGAAGAGCATTGCCTGGGCGGTGTAAATGAAGGCAGTTTCTTTGGATGTAAAATGTAAAACGGTGGCGATAGTTAGCAGGAACAGATAGCGTTTTTTGCCGGTCTCCAGATAGCGCAAGATTGCATAGAGCGTCAATACGAAGAAGACGCCTATAAAGGCCTCGTTGCGGGTATATCGGCCGTAATAGAGCATGAAAGGAGAGATGAGGGTGAGGGCCGCAGCTACAAGTGTTCCAGCCCTGCCCAGGTACCGTCGCCATTTCCAGAGCAACAGGATCGTCAGAATACTGGCAATCGCTTGGGGAAAGCGCGCCGCAAAATCACTGGCCCCAAAAAATAAGAATGTGAGGGCAAGTAAATGGAACTGCAGTGGCCCATGCATCAGTGGAGTGTGCTGGTATCCCTTGCCAATCGAAAAAAGCCACGAAAAATACGTGTGGAGATTCTCATCGTGGCTCATCACACGTGCCCCCAGGTTGTAAAGACGGCTCACAATTGCCAGGATGATTATGAAAACAAAGATTAACATTTCCCCGGTCAGTGCAGGGAAGATTGAGAAAATAGGGCGGTCGAGCCAGGAATGATTTCGGTTCTCGGGAATGTCAGACATGCAGCAGCACCTGTATTGGTTTTGGACGCGTCGAGGATACTTCAAACTGACAAATCTAGCAAGCAAGACCTTCGTTTAATCGAATATTGCGTGTAGCCATTAATACATAAGGTACTTTTTACCCACTAACAAGAACACCTAAATTAGACCTGATTGGCTAATTGACCACACCCAGCTTGAATATCTATCCCACGCCGCAAGCGGATGGTGCAGGGTATCCCGGCCTGTTGGAGAATTTCCTTGAATTTATCTGCCCGCTCACGGGTGGTAGCCTGGCCGGAATAACCCTGGGTGGGGTTTAGCGGGATGGCATTAACATGACAGAGCAAACCCTTGAGTTTTCTGGCCAATAAACGCGCCTGTTCGGGTGTGTCATTGACTCCATTAACAAGCGCCCATTCAAAGCTGATACGGCGCCCGGTGGTTGCGATGTATTCGCGGCAGGCTTCGAGTAATTCATCAATTGGATAGCGTTTGTTTACGGGCAACATGGAAGTACGCAGATTGTCATCTGCCGCGTGCAGGGATATGGCCAGGTTGATCTGTCGCTTTTCGAGGGCGAAGCGCCGGATGGCTGGTACCAGGCCAACAGTCGAGATGGTAAACCGGCGTGCCCCGAAGTTGTAACCTTCCGGTTCATTCAGCCGGTCAATGGCGGCCATGAGATTGTCATAATTATGGAAAGGTTCACCCATGCCCATCACGACTATGTTGGTAACAGTAGCATCTTCATCGTGCAGCAGCCGGGCGTAATACATCACCTGGGCTACGATTTCCCCACTGGAGAGGTGACGCTTAAAGCCCATCTGTCCGGTAGCACAGAAGACGCAGCCCATCGCGCAGCCTACCTGGGTGGAAATACACAGCGTATTGCGCTTCTCATAGCGCATAAGCACGGCCTCGATGGCTTTCCCGTCCTGCAAGCGGAAGAGTGTCTTCACGGTCTGGCCGTCAGAAGAATTGAGTGTGGTGACGGGTGTGAGTACATTGAATTGAATTTTCTCTGACAGCTGGGAACGCAAAATTGTAGGGATGTTGGTGAACAATTCCGGGGAATTCCAAAACTGTTGATATAGACCTTGCCAGAGTTGGCGGGCGCGGTAAGCGGGCTCGCCCCAGTCGTTCAACAAGGATGTAAGTTCGGAAAACGTAAGATCATATATTTGAACTGGCATTCCGATCACTCTACCAATTGGGCCAGATCCCGGGCAATTACATCAACTTTGGGTTTCCAGGCCTGAGCCTGTTCCAGCTGGCTTACGCCACTCAATACCAGGGCCACCCGGCAACCCGCAGCCTGCCCTCCTCCAATATCGGTTTCCAACCGGTCGCCTACCACCAGGGTTTGTTCCCTGGTCGTGCCGAGACGCTCACGCGCTATGTCAAGTAAATATGGAGCAGGTTTCCCGGCGTAGATTGGCCCGATACCAGTCGCCGTGACAATTACCGCGATCCAGGCACCTGCGCCGGGGACTTCACCGCGGGGGGTGGGGAAAGTTTTATCTGGATTCGTCGCATAGAAAGGCACACCGCGCCGCACCAGCAAGGTAGCCTCGCGCATTTTCTCATAGTTAATTTGCCAGTCGACACCCATTACCACGGCTTGTGCCTTGGGTGCATCTTCTATGGATAAAAGCTCGAAGCCACATTGACGTAATGCAGCCATCACACCTTGACCGCCGATGGCAAATATTGGTCCGCCGGAGGGAAACTTCTGCGAGAGAAGATTGGCCACCCCCAATGCTGATGTAACTACTTGCCAGGGTTCTACAGCAACACCGAGTTTGGCCAGTCGCTCGGCATATTGATCCGGTGTTTGAGTCCCATTGTTAGTGGCGAAAGCCACTTTTAGACCGCGTGCGTGGATACGTTTGAAGATGGCAGGCAAATCACCAATCGGTTCGTCTGTTTTCCAAAGAACGCCATCCATATCGAGAATGAGCGATTTGATACCAGCCGGCAGAATATCAGTCATCCTGGCTTCCAAACTTATCCACGAGAAAATCGAAAACAGGCTGGTCGATCCAGCCTGCTACCAGGTCACAACGCTCCTCAAAGTTTTCATTCCCAATGAAGGCATTCAAGGCATTACGCGTTGCTTCATTCATCTGTCCAAGAGTGGGTCCCTGGTAATATCCCCCGTCTGCAAGGATCCTCTGTAACTTGATAAGCACTTCTCCGCTCATTGCGAGGCGGTCGGACTCCGGACTCTTCCCAAAATAGAGTTGGTGCATTTGGAGCAGTTCCCCCAAGCGTGTAACGGGGTCAAAATGATCATCTACGCGGTAATCGATCCACCGGTCAATAAAACCGCCGTAGCCACCTTGTGGTTTAACTACGTAGATAGCTGCGCTTTGGCGACCGCGCCGGTCGCCACCGGCTTTATCCCCGGCTAACAAGGCCTTGTAGAGTCGCGCCGGTAATTCACCGTCTGTCTCCAGGAAGTTCTTTTGCATGGCTGGGACAACTTGATCACCCACCAGGATGTTACCCTGAATGGCATAACCGAAGCCAGTCACTCCACCGGCCCAGTTATTGCAAACCTTGCCCGTGAATGTGGCAGACCCGCCACGCACATCCACAATTCCAACCTGCCGGTGTTCGCGTTCCGGATCGTCGGCCAGCAGTCTGGCAAGCGCTTCTTGAGCTGATAGACCGGATGCCAGCATCTCCAGTCCGCGCGGTCCGAAGGAGGTATTGGAAAATGCCTGCGTAGCTATTGCTCCGGCACCTGCCTGGGCCCAGGGAACCACTGCCCCGACTGCGGGAAATTTGGATGCAACCGCCACGCCCCAGGTTTTTGCATCGGGGTCACAAGCAACTATGGAGAACGTGGACGGGTAAACCATGTTCTGCTCCTGATGGAAATGGCCGGACAGACAACATCCGGCCAAAAAAGAGGTTGGGGCAATCTGGATTGCCCCAACGGGTGTTATTTCTTCTTTGGTATTTCGAGGACCTGGTCGACCAACCCATATTCCACAGCTTGCGTGGCATCCAGGTAGAAGTCTCGTTCAGTATCTTGTTTAATAACATCCACAGATTTTCCAGTATGCCTCGACATGATGTCATTCAAGAGCGTCCGCAAGCGCAGGATTTGCTTGGTCTGGATTTCAATATCTGTAGCCTGTCCCTGGGCGCCACCCAGCGGCTGATGCATATGGATAGTAGCGTTCGGCAGAGCATACCGGCGGCCTTTCGTGCCGGCAGTCAACAAAACCGTCCCAAAAGAGGCAGTCACGCCAACTGCCACCGTACTGATCGGGTTGGAGATCATCTGCATCGTGTCATAAATTGCCAGGCCAGAGTAAATCACTCCGCCAGGCGAGTTAATATACATCTGGATTTCACGTTCGGAATCTTCGCGGTTTAGGAATAACAATTGGGCAACGATTACGTTGGCTACGTTGTCATCAATTGGAGTGCCTAGAAAGATAATACGCTCCTTGAGCAGGAGTGAATAGATATCATATGCGCGCTCACCGCGTCCCGAAGACTTAATAACCATCGGGATAACACTTTTTGGATCGGGGATCATTTTTACTCCATTTCTCTAGCTGTAATACAGTGGATATATTATTTCTTGCTGGTTTCAGCCTCTTCTGGTGAAGGGGTAGAACTTGCAGCAGTCTGGGTGGTTCCGGTAGACTTTTTCACTTTGGGGCTGGTTCGACCAGCAGCCGACGCTTTAGCTGTCGGTTTCTTGGCGCCAGTGGTCTTCTTCGTGGAAGCAGATTTCTTCGGCGCAGTCTTTTTGACTTTACTTTCATCTTCGGATAAGGTCTCGCTGGGCAACTCGGGTGCCTGGCCAATGGCGATATCCTTCAGACGGTTGAGGGTTTGTTGGACGTAAGCCCGGTTGGCGGACTCCATCGCAACGGCATTCATCAACTGCTTGGGCGGTTGTGCCTTGCCGCGTGTCATTTTTTGGAAACTGGCATCCCCCTGGAATTCACCCCAGGTCTGTTGGAATGAAGATTGCAGCATATCCTGACTTACTTCGATCTTTTCGAGTTTAGCTACCTCGTCCATCACGAGCGAACGCTCCAAGCGCTTTACTGCGATAGGCCTGGCTTCCTCGGCGATGAATTTCTCTTCATCCATTTCACGTGACTTCAGATAGGCAGCCATATCCAGGTTCTGACCCGCCAGGCGCGACTTCAAATCTTCCATAACGTGCTCTACTTCGTGGTCAACCACCTGTGGCGGATATTTAATCGTGGCACCCTCTTTAATTTTTTCCATCAACTTGGCGAAGTATTCATCGTCATACTGGGCCTTGGATTGGGTTGCCAGGTTGGCTTTCATCGCATCGCGCAGAGCTTGCATGTTCTCAAAGGGCCCGGCTTGTTTTGCGAACTCATCGTTCAGTTCCGGGAGAGTGCTTCCGCGCACCAATTTAACCGTTACATCGAAATTGACCGTTTGGCCCTTGAGAGTATCGTCCTTGTCATCCTTCTTGAATTTGTGGCTGAATGTCTTGCTTTCGGTTGCACTCAATCCAACCAGCTCGTTCGAGAATCCGGGGAATGGAAATTCTTCGGCTTTCTCATCGGTGCGAATAAAAACAGGAAGACCGGGGCGGTCCATTAAAGGCGCTTCCCCTTCGAGCGCCTTTGCCTTGGTACCCTTCAAATCGATCATAACGAAATCGCCTTTTTGGATGGGTCGTTCAACCGCTTCCGTCTTTGCATACATCTGGCGCAGTTCTTCAATGGATTCTTCCACTTTTTCTTCGCCAGGTTCAACCCAATCGTAAGGTAACCGAATTGAACGATATTCTCCCAATTGGACTATTGGTGCAAGCGGGACTGTGAAAGTGAATTTCGGATTCTTATCAAGATCTTCGACTTTTTCCAGCGATCCAGACGCACCCGGATCCAATTTGGCTTCCTCAATGGCTTTGGGATAGACTTCATCTAGAAGGATATCGACGGCATCTTCAGCAATAACACCTTCGCCAAAACTACGTATTACTACTTCGTAGGGTGCTTTCCCAGGACGAAAACCGGGGATGGCCTTTCGTTCAGAAATGCGCCGGGCGGCGCGATGCTTGGCCCCTTCCATCTGCTCGGGTTCAAGTTCAACGATCAAAGTGACCTGGTGGTCTTCACGGGGTTGAGTTTCGATTTTCAAAGCTAATTCCTCTTTTTTATGAATGATTTCATGGTGAAGTGTGGGGAAGACGGGACTTGAACCCGTACGCCTTGCGGCACAAAATCCTAAGTCTTGCGCGTCTGCCAATTCCGCCACTTCCCCGGAACTGCAAGATTATAAGCGTAAGGGGGGAGTGCGTCAATCAATGGGGCATGAACGTTAACCTTTTGCTTACGGTAGAAATAACAAAGTTTTTTGGCGGTATAATGGCGCAGTCATTTTACAGGAGGCCTATTTGAGCAGAGTGATCAATCCCGATAGCGCTGGAAAAGAACGCACTCGACTGACGAAAGGAGTGGTGCTGGCAATCCGTGAACTGGCACATCAGAGCGAACCGGGAGCAGATTCGCGCGACCTGGCCGCATTTATCGCCCTGGCCCTGACCATTATCTCTGAGTCAATAGATGTTTCTGTGATCGCCTGGGAAAAACGTGATTACTGGGTTAAGGCAGACAAATTTCGAATGGAATGGGCTTGGTCTGGCCAATACGCTGAGAAAATGAAAATGGCTGTCTTGAATGACGATTGGGGGAGCGTAGCCCAGGTTGCCGCGCAGATTGCCCAGAAATTGAGCAAAGTAACCGTTCCCCCCGGCCATCGACTTGGCCGGCCCTGGGTTGGAGCATGGAATAAAATGCAAGAGCAATAATAAACGATCAGACGCCCGGAGAAAGTTTCCGGGCGTCTGTGATTCGACAAGGTTTTCCAACTACGGCTTCAGGTATGTCACGATCAGACTTGGATTATTGAAAGTAATCCGGTCCTTGACTGCGTCACCGTTAGATCCGGCGAATTGTAAACGTAATTGGAACCGTTCAGTACCTACCTTGGCCTGTATGGCCGTCTTAAGGTCAGGGGACACCTCGAGGATATTGAGGGGTGCTGTAGAGCCCCAGTCGACAGTATTTCCACTTGGGAACCCAGGCACAAAATCGGCCGTCGTAAGCGTGTTTCCATAATTCTTGGCATAGCCATTCAAAACTCCCAGGCTGCCAAATGGATCTCCCGTGATTGTGTAATCTTTAAAGTTGATTTTGACCTGTGTAATTTTGGACCCAGCTGGGATACCGGATATATCAAAACTCAGGAAGGCCTCACAGGTTTTGGTAATATCTGAGTTTGACTCACCGGCTGTAAAATCCGGGAATGGACCATCATCCGCACGGACTGTTCCACTTTCAGCGGCAACCGGCGTAATGGTAACAGTTACACTGGCTACTACCACAATTTTTACAAGAAAAGTTCCACCTGCAGGAGTGATGCCAAACAGCACCCCGCCTGGATCACGGAAACGCCAATACCCCGTATAAGTGCCGGAAGAGGACGGTGAAGTCAAATTAACGGTCAGATCCACCATTTGGCCAGGATTGACCACACCGCTGGAAAGAGGTTGGGTATACCCAGCAGTGACACCCATTCCATCTTGATGATCGAAGATCAGCTTGTAATCGGAATTCCAGGAACAACTCCCGACATTTTTGACTCGCCAGGTTTTGGCGAAGGCCAGGTTGGGAGCTACCTGGGTGTTATCCGGATACGTAACATCCGTCACAAATGCAGCCAGGTTGCACGGGATGGGTGTATTGGTCGGCGTAAACACCTGCGTATTGGTTACAGTGGGTTGGGGGGTATCGGTGGGATTTGGCGTATTGGTTGGAACATTAGGTGTCGGTGAGGCCAAGAAGGGCTACCTCGGTCAATTTTGCCGCAACTGTCTCGGCAGCTTGGGTGAAGACTGCGTCTGGAGAAGTTGGCGAAGTAGGGGCCGCTATTCCGCCGGGCAGGTTACAACTGACCAAAACGATAACTAAAAACAATGTAAGGCTACAATATATTCTTTTCATTGTGCATCTCCTTAATATTAGTTTACTGATTTATAGACAAGAGGTCAATAGTTGAGACGTTTTTATTTGTTATAAAGTTCCCCCAAAAAACATCCGGTCAAATAACCGGATGCTAGAAAAGAATTGGCTGGTAAGCTGCCCGACGGCCATCAAAAAGTAAGAATGGGGCAGCGCGCTCAGAAAGCACACCCATCTTTCTTAAAGCTGCAACATCTCGAATTTTGGTCTGGCGCCGAATCCGCAGGATGGATTCCGCTCCTTTGGCTCCTATCCCGGGTACGCGCATTAGCGCCTGCCGTTCGGCCTGGTTAACTTCGATAGGATTCTCTGACAGGTTTCTTTGAGCCCAGGCCATTTTTGGATCGGTTTGAAGCGGAAGTCTACCGTCTGCCTCGAAGGGTAATTCCTCCAGGTCGAACCCGTAATCGCGCAATAAGAAAGAGGCCTGGTACAGGCGGTGTTCGCGGATAACTGGCGTTGGTGGTTGATTCTCCAGGGGTGTGTCAGGAACGGGGCTGAAGGGAGAGTAGTAAGCTCGTCTTAGCCCGAGATGATGGTACAGGTAATCCGTAGTCGTCAGAAGTTCCAAATCCGATTCTCCGGAGCCACCGGCGACAAACTGGGTGACGGAAGATGGCCAGCGACCATTCCAACCTTTATCAGGAGGCTGCGATTTCCGGATTTCGTTGATCCATTTCAACGGCCGGAGCAGTTCTTCGGTAAACTGCTTATGCGGAGCCAAGTTTGCAAGGCGGTCATTATTGGGAGCCTCCAGGTTAATCGAAACCCGATCGGCCAACTGCATGGCTCGCTCAACCTGTGAGCGTTCGGCTCCGGGCATAATCTTCAAATGGATATAACCTTTGAACCCCAGCTTGTGACGCATGATTTCGGCCGCCTTGAGTAATTGATCCTCAGAATGGATGCCGCCGCCGGCCATTCCAGAGCTAAGGAAGACCCCTTCTGCAATACCCTTTTGGGAAAGCATAACGAAGAGTCTGGCGAACTCTTCAGGCTGAAAAGTGGCCCGTCGAAAATCCCGACCTGCGCGAAATGCACAATAATAACAATCCCGTTCGCATGCTGAAGTCAGCAAAGTCTTAAGCAGCTTGATCCGCTTTCCATTTGGGAGCACAGCCGGGTGAACAAAGACTGCATCGGGGCACCCTCCGGTCTGGTCGAGGTATGGAGTTCCAACCGGGCTATGGTCTTCGGCAGGTTCAAACGTCATTTGTTCACTGAGAGCTTTCAGACGGGCAATGATATCCATACCTCGATTATAGAACATATATTCTGAATGTCAAGGAATTTTATCACCTGCTTTATTGCATGAAAAGGGGCTTTCGGATACACTAGTCGCATGCCAGATGCACAAACTATCTACGAATTCCGTTTGGCCTGTCACCAGCCGGGTTGTCCGGTCTGCACTCTTGTCCAGCGGGCAGGGGCCCGTTACATTGAAGGTACTTTCAACGAGAGTATGCTTGATCCAGGGGTCAGGCAAAAATTGGTGGACAGCCAGGGCTTTTGCTACGAACATACCTGGCAGTCGATCAACGTGAAACTATCAGATGCCTTGGGGCATGCGATCCTTTTCCAGGATCTGGTAAGGGATGCCATGCAAACGATTACAGAAAATGAATCGAATGGCAGCAGCCAACTGGTTAATGCTTTGACCCCCGGCTCGACTTGCCCGGCCTGTCGAGTCGAAGATGCCACGCTGGAACGCGTTATCGAATTCCATGGTACCCGCATTACGGGATCAAGACTTTATCACTGAATTCAAGCAATCCACTGGGCTGTGTATTCCGCATCTTAAGCGAATACTCCCCAAACTGGATGGTAAACGCCGGGAGGTTGTTCTCCTTCATCAAAATGCCTGCCTGAATGAATTGCGAGGAGAACTTGGCGGAATTTATCCGAAAAAGTGATTATCGTTTTCGGGATGAGGCTATTGGGAAGGAAGGCGATTCTTACAAACGCGCCGCTGATATGATCAAAGGAAAACACAGACTGGCTGAAAAAAAAGATTTTCGATAGATTGGCTGGGAGAGGGGATTATATTTTTTGACCAACCGCTTTGGCCGCCGCCCCTGAACGCGTATGTACTTTTAGCTTTTCAAAGATAACCTTGAGATGCCGCTTTACTGTATTGGTAGTAATGACCAAAGTGGCGGCAATCTCTTTGTTCGTCATTCCGCTGGACAACAAATTGAATACTTCCCGTTCCCGGTCGGTCAGGTATTCCAACTCGCTGGCAACCTGGTTTGAAGCGGTTGCTTCCACGACCAGGCGGTTAAAGGTATTCCGGTCAAATGCCTGTTTTTCTAGAAAAGCGAAGATCGATTGCTCCTTGTAGGCGCGTTGGATTTCATCCACCGAAGAAATGCCGCTTACCACGATGGTCGGGATGCCTGCAGATTTTGTATCGGCTAACAGCCGGTATCCTTCCAGGGGCTCTGCAGTTGCAGCTTGCTCCCAGACTGCCTCATCCGTCAAGGAAAGATCCACAACCGCCAGAACAAACTTTTCACGGCGCAAGTTCCCGAGCGCGTCCCCGAAACTGGCCGAGAGGCGTACTTCGAAGCCGGCGTCCTCCAATAATTCGGCCAGGATACTGCGCCAGCCGGCATCGTCTTCTACAACCAGGACTTTATTGCCAGGTTTTTTTTCGCCACTATCGTATTCCTCTTCCAAGTTAGGTACTGGTTCAACAACTTTCGGCTGGATACTTTCCAATTGTGGGGCACTCGCCAGGGCCCGGCTAATGAGGTCCCGGAATTGCGCTCGCTGAAATTTCTCTTTGCGCAGGAAAGTATATGCGCCATATTCCGTCAACACGCTGACAGCCAATTCAACGGTTGCATAGCCCGTCAGCAGGATTGTCTGGCAGCCTGGATCGAGGCGCCGGATTGCCTCCAGGATGCGTAAACCATCTAAATTATGATGATCGCCGCCAGCCAGGGATAGATCCACAATAGCCAACCGGTGTGGTTCAGATTTTATGATCCGAAAAGCTTCTTCCAAATTATTCGCCAGATCGACAGTCAAACCGGCATCCGTGAGGATTTCGCTCAGGATTTGCTGCCAGGAGCCATCATCTTCAACTACCAGTGTGCGAATATTGGGAGATTTCATTTGGATTATCCCGTTTTCGCGTGTTTATCTGCCCTCGGCAAGCGTAACTGGAAGGTTGTGCCGTGTTTTCCATCGCTTTCCACACTGACAGACCCGCCCAGACGAGTTATCAGCGTCTTAACCCACCAGAGACCGAATCCAAGTTTATTGGGCCGAATTTCTCGATGACCGGAATAATTTAAGTCGAAGATATGTTCATGCAATTTCGGAGCAATCCCGGGTCCATTGTCACTGACCGCAACGATTACCCAATCCTCTTCGGCATGACCGTTTATCCTTATAATTCCCTGCACCAGCCATCGCATCGACAGCGTTTTCCAGCAGGTTGGTAAAGACCAGTGTGAGGGTACGGTCGCCAGCCATAACCAAGGGCAGTCGGTCCAATTTTTCCATACTGATCTGGATCCCCAGCGGAATTTTTGTAAATTGAATTGCATCCGCGACGCAGGCAGACACAATAACAGGCTCCAGCCGGATCGGCCGTAGTTGGGAAAGACTATCTCGCACGCTCTCCATGGCTTCGGTTGCACATCGTTCAATTTCATCCAGGTTACGCAGACAAATAAGGAGAGGAAGCCAAGGCCTCCTGGCATTTGTCTTCAATACCCTGGATCCGCACCGGGATCGTTCCAACCTTGTTATTCAGTTGATGGAGAAGATTGGAAGCGATGTCTCCCACCGCCGCAAATGTCTCTGCCATCGAACGTTGTTCTTGGGCGGCCCGCAAGGCTTCCTGCCGGGCCGCATTCTGGTAAGCAAGGACGGCATAATCAGCCAGGCAAACCAGTACTTTTTTATCCCATTCCGAGTCAGCAAAGTGCCCGGGACCAGCGCTGGTGCTGTATACGCCAAAAGCGCCCAGCGGCCTGTGTGTGTTACCGGGTAACAATGGAACAACTAAAGCACGGGTTAGATCCTGGTTGCGTGCCAGGTCAACGCGGTTGAAGCGTTGATCCATTCGAACATCTTCGCTAATAACTGCGCTGCGATTTATGACAGCTTGACCCGCCAGGCTGCTATTTAACGGCAAACAGTCTGCGTGTTGATAACCTCCGCTGGATACTTCAAGAATCAGGTCTTGATCTTTGAGTGACCAGATCGCACTCGTGGCAGCATCCAAAAGAGTACACGCCAGGTCTGCCAAATGGGCAAGCACTTTCTGGTAAGGCTGGGTTAGCAAGAGGTGGGCAACTTCCTGAATTGCATCCAACAGGCTTACTTCCTGGATGGTAATGACCGCCTGGGTTGCCAGGGCTTGCAGCAGGTGACTGTCATCCTCGCTGAAGGCTGCCACGGTTGGACTTTCCAGGTTCAATACCCCTTCGAGCCTTCCATTGGCGCCAATCAAGGGTACAGCCAGTTCGGAACGCATTTCCAGGCTGGCATCCAGTGGATAATAAATCTGCGACCAGGGGACTTCGTGCAAGTCAGGAATGCAAGCCGGCTGGCGGTGGCGGGCTACCCAAGCCATGACGCTGTTGGAATTGAGCGGCAAGGCCTCCACCAATGGCCTGGCCAGGTGCTCGCCTGCCACCGCCCGTGTGCTTAAGGTTTGCCCGCTTTTATCCATTAACCGGAAAATTCCATAATGAGCACTGGTGACTTCCATGGCCATCTGGAGGATCGATTCGAGGGTCTCGTCCAGGCGGACGCGTGAGGAGATCAATAATCCTGCCCGACGCAAACGCGTCAGTTCTTCCTCCTTGCGAGCCAAATCATGGCGAACCTGGATCAGGTTATGCGCGTGGTAGATGGCCATTGCAGCCTGGTTGACAAAATTCTCCAGCATAAGTAGTTCAAGTTGGCTGAATTGTCGTTCGTCTTGCCGGTAAACATAAAGAGCACCGACAGGTTGAGCGGCAACTATCAGTGGAAAACATCCCATGACTTTTGCTCCGCCTTTTACCATCGTCGGATGGATCGAAATATCCTTTTCTTCATATGAAAGCACTCTACGACGTTGGGCGATTGCGCGCATTCCCAGTCCATCCGGACGTGGTTCATCGCCTGTAACGGGCTGTTCCATTCCATTAGCCGAGATGCTCGATCGATGACTAAAACCATCTTGCGCGGCATCGTAAGTGTAAATAATCGCGGAGGCATCCGAAAGGAGGCGCGCAGCGCTCTGGACGATCAGGTTCAAGGTGGTTTCGACACTAACCGATCCATCCAATCCTATCTGGTTGACGGTGGCACCGATCTCATTTAGACTGGCGAGCGCTTCCAACAGGAGTGGATCGGTTATTGGAGTGACCATATGTGAGCTTCCCATCATTAAATTGTATCACCTAACTAATTTCAGTCGATTTGTAATAACGGGAGGCTGAGAGAAATGTCTCAGCCTCCCGTTCAATTGCCGGATCGTAAGGAGATCTATATATCGTAATATAGTGAAAATTCGTATGGGGTAGGGCGAATCCGCACCGGGTCCAGTTCATTTTGGCGCTTATAGCTGACGTGTGCATCCAGGAGATCCATTGTAAAGACATCGCCTTTTAGCAGGAAGTCGTGATCCTTCTCAAGAGCGGCGAGAACTTCGCCCAATGAACCGGGAACCTGTTTGATGAGCCTGGCTTCTTCGGCAGGGAGTTCGTACAGATCTTTATCGATTGGTTCTCCGGGATCGATCCGGTTTTGGATGCCATCCAGACCTGCCATCAAGAGCGCTGCGAAGCAAAGATATGGGTTGCTGGTCGCATCCGGGGCGCGAAATTCAATCCTCTTGGATTTTTCACTGCTGGTTACCGGGATGCGACAGACTGCCGACCGGTTCCGCTGTGAATAAGCCAGATTCACAGGTGCTTCGTAGCCGGGGACCAATCGCCGGTAGGAATTCGTCGTGGGGTTGGTAATTGCCAGGAGAGCCGGCGCGTGCTTGAGCAGCCCACCGATATAATACTTTGCGGTATCTGAGAGTTGTGCATAGCCCGAGGCATCAAAGAAAATGTTCTTGTTTCCTTTCCATATGGACTGATGGACATGCATTCCAGAACCATTGTCGCCAAAAATAGGTTTGGGCATAAAAGTGGCAGTCTTTCCGTTCTGGCGGGCAACATTCTTGGCTACATATTTATAAATCAACAACTGGTCGGCCATGCGGGTCAGCGTATTGAAACGCATGCCGAGTTCCGTCTGTCCGGCAGTGGAGACCTCATGATGGTGGATTTCCATTTCGACACCGCATTCTTCGAGTGCCATGACAATCTTGCTGCGCAGGGTTTGCAGGGTATCCGTCGGAGGCACCGGGAAATAGCCGCGTTTGGGTTGGATTTGGCCTCCGAAATTCGGTTTACTTGCATCCCCGCTGTTCCACCAGCCTTCCTGGCTATCGATGTGATAGTAGGATTCGTTCGTGCTGCTTGAATAGCGCACATTGTCAAAAATGAAGAATTCAGCCTCCGGACCAAAAAAGCAGATCTCACCGATGCCAGTTTGCTTCAAATAAGCTTCAGCTTTTTTGGCAACATAACGAGCGTCACGGCTGTAGGGTTGGCGGGTGATCGGATCGTGGACATCGCAGCTGATCACCAGGGTCGGAATTTCTGCGACGGGATCCAGGAAGGCTGTTTCGGGGTCCAGGAACAACAGCATATCCGATTCGTGGATCTCCTGGAAGCCACGGATCGAGGACCCATCAAATGGGATACCATCTGAGAATAGTTCTGTGTCCAGGCGGTGAGCTGGGATTGAGAAGTGCTGCCAGGTCCCGGGAACATCAATGAAACGAAGATCCACCATTTTGACTTTTTTACCCATTTCGATGACTTCATTAGCTGTCTTGGCCATAAGAAAATCTCCTTTATTAGTGAAACTACTATGAATATTATTGCAACATCTGCTTGCCAACCTGCTTATTATAGGGAATTCTAAACAACCTGAACATTACCCAAATGGGTACTGTTTGGATGGGCGGGATAGAATTTGAGCAAGATGTTAATCAATGATTTTATCACTACGGTATAATCTTTTAGATGGTCGACGACGGTCGCAACTCTCTTGTTCTCAAAGACCTGGAATCTGAAGCGCAAGCTCAATTCGTTCTTCAGAGTCTAGGTTTTGAAGACTGGAAAAGCGCCAGAGCAGCATTTCAACGACTGGAAGGGCGGAACCAGCAAGGATTTACCGCAATTTACCCCTATTTGATTACCACTCTTGGTGCAGCAGCAGATCCGGACCGATCTTTAGTTAATTTTGAACGCTTCCTGGATGGATATGGCGAGAGTCTTTATTCGGAGCTGTCAGTAAATCCGCGCCTGATCGAGATCCTGGTCACCATATTTTCTGCCAGCCCTTTCCTAACCGAGATTCTGCTGCGTACGCCGGATGCGCTTGACCTTCTGAATAACCGGCAACTCTTGACAGAGCGAAAAACCATTGAGCAGTTTCAAGCTGAGGCGATATTTGCAACCCAACAGGTTGAGACTGACAATGAAAAGCTGGATTCCCTGCGCCGTTACCAACGCCGCCAACTTCTGCGGATTGGTACGAATGATTTTCTTGGCTTGTACGACCTGAGAACGGTCTTCTCGCAACTATCCCGGATGGCGATCGGATTAGTGCGCGCCTGTCTGGCCTTGGCCGCACAACAGACCGGTATCCTGCCGGGAAGTTTCGTCGTACTGGCAATGGGAAAATTGGGCGGGTGGGAGCTCAACTACAGTTCTGATATAGACCTGCTTTTTGTTGCCAGAAAGGATGCGAGCGAATACCAGCCACTGGTCAAACAATTAATCAAGAACATTGCAAATACTACACCCGAAGGTTTTCTTTATCGTGTGGATTTACGGCTACGCCCATGGGGAAATGATGGTCCATTGATAACCACCCTGGATGGATATTTGCAATATATCCAGGAACATGCCCGTTTATGGGAAAAGCAGGCCTTTCTCAAAGCTCGTCCGATCGCCGGGAATATTTCCGTTGGTGAAGAATTGCGGAAAGAGTATCGAGCCGCTCCTGTTTGCCACTCATGAAGAAGAAATCCGTGCAGGCATTTTTGCGATGAAAAAGCGGACAGAAGAATTGTTACGGGAAAAGGGTCGCCGTCTGGGGAGAAGTCAAGCTTGGTGAGGGTTCGATCCGGGATATCGAATTTGTAGTCCAATTCCTTCAAATGACCCATCCTGCCGTTCGCACACGCGCCACACTTAAAGCAATCTCCAGTTTGCATGGACAGAATTTGTTGACCTCCATGGAAGCCCATACCCTCATTGATGGATATAATTTCCTGCGTACTATTGAGCATTATCTGCAGATGATCGACTATCGACAGACAAATACTTTGCCATCGGATTCGATTGCGATTGGATTACTCGCCCGCCGGCTGGGCTTCGAGGGACCGCAGGCAGGCGACCAATTTGTAGAGCGCTATGAACGACATTCTCGTGCCATCCGCTCGATTTTTTTGAAATATATAGGCAATGAACCCGAAAGTGAGATTTCAGACCTTGGGCTTGAAACTCCTGAAATCCTTCAGCATGTAGCCCGTATGGATGTATCCTATAAGGCTACATTTAGTCCGGAAGAGATCCTGCAGCATGCCCATTTGGCTGCCAAATTAGATAAAGACACTGCTGCCATTGTGGATTTGGTCTTATTGGATGGGTCACGATGGCGTATTACAGTTGTGGGATATGATGCCCTTGGGGAGCTATCCATCATTTGCGGTTTGATGTTTGTATACGGACTGGATATTATCGAAAGCCAGGTATTTACGTATGAACCATCCGCCGATAATACTGTTCCCGAGAAATCTTCCGATATTGCCCTTTCGCCAACCCTTTCTAAAATTAATTACCATTCGCGGAAGAACAACCCGGTAACAAAAGATTCCCGGCGCAAAATTGTGGATGTATTTACTGTCAGATCCGTGGCTGCAGAGCCGCCAACACCCGAGATGTGGGTGCGTTATGCAGAAGAGCTGCGAACATTGCTGATAAAAATGCAGGCCGGCAAGCGTCGTGAAGCCCAGGGTGAATTGGCCAAACGGGTGGGGGAGGTGTTTCAGGGGATTTCCGGTATTGCCACCCCGCTCTACCCGATTGATATCGAAATCGACAACAGCTCATCCGAACTCTATACAGTTTTGAGGATCGGGACCCATGATACAGTCGGGTTCCTTTACGAGTTCAGTAATGCGTTGGCAATCAACCACATTAATATTGCCAGAATGTTTGTGCAATCGATCGGGAGCCGTGTCAACGACATTATCTATGTGACGGATGGTCAGGGGCAAAAAATAACCTCTCCGGAAAAACAGCACGAGCTGCGGGCGGCCACGGTGCTGATCAAGCATTTCACTCATTTATTACCGCATTCGCCCAATCCGGAAGCAGCCTTGCTGCACTTTCGGGAATTCCTGGCGCAGCTTTTCGATCGCCCCAATTGGCCGGATGAGCTGACGAAGCTCGAACAACCCGAAGTTTTGGATGCGCTTGCAAGACTGTTGGGTATGAGTGATTTTCTGTGGGATGACTTCCTGCGGATGCAGTATTCCAACTTATTCCCGGTTGTGAGCGATGTGGATGCTTTGGCTGTTAAAAAAGACCTTCGACAAGTGCAGGATGAGCTTAATTCAACGCTGATCGACACCAAGGACTGGCGGGTTGAATTGAACGCATACAAAGACCGGGAGATGTTTCGAATTGATATGCGCCATATCCTGGGGTATACCCCTGAGTTTTGGGAATTCTCCAATGATTTGACTAACCTGGTTGAAGTAGTTCTGGGTGCTGCTTATTATCGATGTTTCGAAGAGTTACGTGGGCTGCACGGCGATTGTGACAACCAGGCATGTCCGGCTACGCTCTTTGCCCTCGGTAAATGTGGGGGATGCGAGCTTGGATTTGCATCCGACATTGAATTAATGCTGATCTATGAGGATACTGGCCAGACTGACGGCCCGAAGGGCGTTCCCAACAATGAATTCTTCGAAGAATTGGTGCGGTTGTTGGTTGATTTGATCCGGGCTCGTCAGGAAGGAATCTTTCACATCGATTTACAGCTGCGTCCCTATGGAAAGGCCGGTAGTCTGGCAGTCTCATTGGGAGCTTTCCAAAACTATTTTGCGCCTCAAGGTCCGGCCTGGGCATATGAACGCCAGGCGCTCGTCAAACTGCGTATACTCGCCGGAGATCAAGATCTTGGTGATAAAGTTTGCCGGTTGCGGGACGAATTTGTTTATAACGGAGCGCCTTTTGATGTGACCGCCATGCGTGCCATGCGCGAGCGTCAGGTCCGCCATCTTGTTACGGCCGGCATATTTAATGCAAAATACAGTCCGGGCGCCCTTGTGGACCTGGAATACCTCGTTCAAGGACTGCAAATCACGCATGGGGAAGCCAATGCAGCTTTGCGATTGACGAATACCCGTATGGCAATGGCAGCATTGGCAGAGGCTGGTATCCTTTCGGAGGAAGATTACACCCGCTTGCGCAAGGCACACACATTCCTTCGCTGGTTGATTGATTCACTGCGAGTTGTGCGTGGGAACAGCAAAGATGTAAACCTGCCCTTATTTGATAGTGAGGAATTTGCTTTCCTTGCCCGGCGATTGCGATATGGATCAGAAATAAATCGACTGCGAGAAGACCTGATACGATACCCGATGGATGTGCAAGAACTCAACCTGCGATACCTTTCCGCCTGATAAGGAGAATCATCCCAATAGTTGAATATATCCAAAGCTTGTCAATAGGCCTAATTCAAATGTTTGAATATTCCTTAAATAAACCGAAATTAATCCGAAAGAGCCTCAATAAAGAAGATACGTCGATCGGTGGGGTAGGGGAGAGGATCGAGCGAACCTGTGGAAGTATGAAATACCTGTTTTACGATAAGTGGGATAAAGGCCATCCCATGAATCCAGACAGAAAGATCACGCCAGTCTTCTCCAGGTCAATTGGGCAAGATCATCGCTGGGGGAGACTTGACATTTGATCAATCCGGGTTTAAACTAATAATGCTTTCGATAAGTATTATTATCATAAGCATAAGGATATTATCATGGATGACCCTACAATTGCCCAGGCTGTCGAAAATTACCTTGAATCAGTCAAACTGGCGCGCAGTCCGAATACAGGCCGTACTTACGGTAATGCCATGCATCTCCTCCTGGATGTGTTGAAAGAAAATCGCGTGGATCCACAGGTCTCCCCCGTATCCAAAATTACAGAAGACGCAGTGGTCTGGATGGCAATTGCGCTCAAAGATTTCTCTCCTGCCAGCGAACAGCTTTACCTGGCGGCTACCAGTGGTTTTTTCAAGTTCCTGGCCGCAGAAAAATTGGCCGAGATTAACCTGCCACGCATGGATCTGCTCCGCCAGCAACGTGCCCGGCGTGCAGGCCAGCGCCTGCCGCAATTTCCCAGGGACGAAATAGAAAAAGTACTTTTATTTGTGAATAATATCACGAATGGCCTGCCAGACGATCGCAGCCTTCGGTTACGCGCAATGCGCGACCGGGCTTTTTTGTTTACCCTGGCAGATACAGGACTGCGCGTGCACGAGGCCTGCAATTTACGGCGGGGTGACATCGACTGGAATGAAGGCCGCGCCGTGATCATCGGTAAAGGCAACAAACAGGCAGTTGTGCGTTTTTCGACACGCAGCCTGGACGCACTGAAAGACTACCTTAAGACCCGGGCAGCAGTGGATGGAGCTTCAGGACGCCCCCTCCCCTCCCTGCCGCTCTTTGCGCGGCATGATAAAGGCGCTGGGAAAAAAGTCAAGCCGATCACGACAACCACGGGAAGGAATATCGTCAGTGAACGGGTACGCCAGGCGTTAGGCGACGAAGCCGAAGGCCGCATCACCCCGCATTCATTCCGGCACTATTTCGTCACCACCGTTCTGCGCGCCTCGGGAAACCTCAAATTAGCTCAGGAACTGGCCCGGCATGCCAGCATCCAGGTAACGCAGCGTTATGCCCATTTATCGAACGATGAATTGGATAAGGGTTACCACGACATTTTTGAGAAGTAATTATTTCAGGAGGTTATCTCATGCTTTATCCCCAGTTCAACCTCTACCGACAATCTCATGCCCTTTCTGATTTTTGGGATTTCTGTTTCGACCAGGAGCAAGTCGGCGAAGCGAACGGATGGAGCGGCGGGTTCACTCACGGGCGTCCCATAGCCGTACCAGCCAGTTGGAACGACCAGTTTGAAGACGGGCGCGATTATTTGGGACCGGCCTGGTATCAAACCTGCTTTGATTTACCCTGGGCTTGGCAAAACAAACGTATATTTGTGCGCTTCGGCTCTGTGAACTATTTGGCAACCGTGTGGCTTAACGGTATGCACCTGGGCATCCATGAAGGCGGACATCTGCCGTTCGAATTCGACATTACCGCTATTGTGAAGTCGCAAGGCAACTGCCTGGTTGTTCGTGTGGACGGCGAACTGGCCTTTGATCGAGTGCCACCCGGGAACGTGACTGGCGAAGCGGCGGATTTCTTCCCCAGTCACGCCGGTAACTATCCTCAAACGCAATTCGATTTCTTCCCGTATTGTGGCATCCAGCGTCCGGTGCTGCTCTACGCTACGGCCATGCAAGCCTTGCAAGATATTACTGTCGTCACCGCGCTGAATGGCGGAGATGGCACGTTACGTGTGCAAGCCCAAAAATACGATCAAAATACAGCCAGCGCGCGCTTTTCCCTGCGCGGACATGGGCCGGAATTATCCGTCGAAACAACTTTTAATGGGGATAGAGCTGAGGCAGTGCTAACAGTGCCCGATGCAGCATTGTGGTCACTTACTGAACCCAACTTGTATGAACTTCATGTGGAGGTGCTTGAGGCTGGCGTGGTGCTGGATATCTATAACCTCCCGATCGGCATCCGTACCGTGGAAGTGGCTGGCGATCAGTTGCTTCTAAATAACCAGCCCATTTACCTGACTGGGTTTGGGCGCCATGAGGATTTCCCGGTAGTGGGACGCGGCTGGCTGCCGCCGGTGATCGTGAAAGACTATGCCCTTATGCATTGGATTGGCGCAAACTCCTTTCGCACCAGCCACTATCCATATTCTGAGCAGATGTTGGAGCTGGCCGACAGGCTTGGTTTTCTGGTGATCGCTGAGACCCCTTCTGTAGGACTTTATTTCCGTGAAGACGGCCTTGAACGCCGGCGCCAACTTTGTTCACAATATGTGCGTGAGTTGATCTCCCGCGACAAAAATCACCCTTCTGTAATAATGTGGAGCATTGCCAACGAACCGCACTCCAAACCACCGTATGCCAAGCCATTCTTCCGGCAGATTTGCGATGAGGCGCATGCGCTGGACGCGACTCGCCCCGTGACATTGGCAAGCACGATAGGACTCTCCGAAGAAGCTTTTGAATTCTGTGATATTTTGTGCCTGAACCGCTACTATGGCTGGTACACCCAGGGTGGGGATATTGCTGAAGGCCTGCGCAAGCTTTCTGAAGAGTTAGATACCATCCACCAAAAATATGCCAAACCGCTAATCCTGACCGAGTTTGGCGCAGATGCAATCTCCGGTATGCACGCTCAACCGCCGGAGATGTTTAGCGAAGAATACCAGGCAGAGATAATTACACGTACGATTGAAGTCTTGCGTAGGAAACCATATATTGTCGGCGAACACGTCTGGAATATGTGTGATTTCAAAACCTCGCAAGGGGTCGGGCGAGCCGGTTCGTTGAACCATAAAGGAGTCTTCACGCGTGACCGCCGTCCCAAGCTGGCTGCGCATCGTCTGCGGGAATTATGGAGTGTGAAGTAAGCGCAGGGTATATTGAAGGTACCGCACATTCTGCTCCCTCCCTGCCCTAACCTTGAAGTTCAAACTCAATAGGATTGACATATAAGACAATGTAGATATAATTTATGTAAATAACTCAAACACCCTACTCCCGGCCCGAGTACCTAAAAGAGTGGTTCATACAGCAGGTTCGAATAAAGATTTTCAATGGCTGCTCTCGTTCTTCCAGGCTTGGATCATTTATATTCCCGGCATTTCGAATATTTCCTGAGGTTGGCCCCCAGGATCAATTATTATATTGGTAATTTGTCTGCTCCGCCGCTGTCACAAGAATCCGTGATATAGCGGCGTTTTATTTTAATTGGTCAAATAAAAATGAAAGAAGGAAAAAATGAAAATTAACAGTTACGGCACGATGGGTGTTGATTGGGAACAGCGCGTTGATTACGAACGCTTACGCAATGAAAGACTGGCGCGCGTCCAGAAGCTTCTGAAGCAATCCGATATGGGCTCATTGTTGTGCTTCGACATGAACAATATTCGCTACATTACCAACACTACCATCGGCACGTGGGCGATGGACAAGCTTGGCCGTTACTGTCTGTTACCCCAGGATGATAAGCCGATCAATTGGGATTTCGGGTCGGCCGCCAAAGCCCATGCCATTTATGCGCCCTGGCTGGGTGAGGGTCGCTCCCGTGCCGGCATTTCCACCCTACGCGGCGCCATGCCACCGGAGGCGCACCGGGCCGAGGATGTAGCTCACAAGATCCGCATCGAGCTCGAAGCGCGCGGTTTGCATAAGGAGCCGGTCGGGGTGGATGTGGTCGAGCCGCCGGTACTCTTCGCCTTGCAAAAGGAAGGTCTCACGGTTGTGGACGGCCAGCAGCTAATGCAGGATGTGCGTGCAATCAAGACCCAGGACGAGATCACCCTGCTTAACATGGCCTGCATGATGGTCGACGCAGCTTATGAAGAACTATACCGGTACATGCACCCTGGCGTTCGGGAAAATGATTGCGTAGCCCTGGTAAATAAAATTCTTTATGAACTCGGATCGGAGCATGTCGAAGGGGTCAATGCCATTTCAGGGGAACGCTGCAGTCCTCATCCGCACATCTTCTCGGACAGGGCCTTGCGCCCTGGCGATCCGGCCTACTTCGACATCCTGCACGCCTACATGGGCTACCGCACCTGCTACTACCGGACATTTGTCCTGGGATCGGCATCCCATGCCCAGGTGGATGCCTATAAGCGTTGTCGTTATTACCTGGACTCGGCCATCAGTATGATCAAACCCGGGGTAACCACCGCGGATATCGTAAAACTATGGCCGAAGGCCCAGGAATTCGGTTTCCCGGATGAAGAAGCAGCCTTTGCCCTGCAATATGGACATGGCGTCGGTCTTGCGATCTGGGAAAAGCCGGTCTTCAGCCGCCTGGTCTCATTTGAGAGCCCGCAAGTGATCGAGGAGGGGATGGTTTTCGCCCTCGAGACTTTCTGGCCGGCTGCAGATGGCTGGTCGGCCGCCCGGATCGAGGAGGAACTAGTAGTTACCAAGGAAGGCTGCGAGGTCATTACCCGTTTCCCGGCTGAGGAATTGATGGTGGCAGGTGTCAAGTATTACACGGCCAACGGGCCACTGCCTTCGATTCGCGAGACCCAGTCTCACAAGAACCTGGATTATACGGGCGTAAATTATGGCGGTGCGGGGTTGCCTGACCAATCCATACCCGCAGCCACACCGGCAAATGGAAACGGCGCCGCACCAAAATCCTCGTCGGAGAAAATGACGGCCTGATTCCCATTTCGAAAGGAGGTTCCGCATGCACCAGGTCTCGAAAATTGATTGGGCTTCGGCCCGGACTCCCAGGGGATATGAGGATAATAGTTCAGGTTTTACACGCGCAACTTATGTCGACCGGAGCCTCGGCTCGGTTCATATGGGCACAGGCGTGTGCTACCTTAAGCCCGAGGGAAGTATTAATACACATTTACATTCCTTCGAAGAGAGTTTTTACATCCTGGAAGGAGAAATCATCGGGTTGATCGATCAGATGGCTTATCTCTTTGGAGCGGGCGACTTTGGTTTGATTCCGACCGGAGTCAGTCACGGTTGGAGGAACATTGGCAAGCAGCCGGTTCGTTGGCTCGAAATGCAGGCGCCTCAGCCTCGACTTGATACTCCTGGCCTGGATACCTTCTTCGTTCAGGGAAATATTCCCTCAATGGCACACCCAACGGATGCTGAAGATCGCAGCCTCCATCTGCTAGGCCATTTCGATGAATCCCAGCTTCCGCATCCTGGAGACCCTTCCGAGATGGAAGGCTTCAATCCGACCACTGGTGTAGCAATAAAAATGTTCGTTGACCGATCTTTTGGAGCGGTTCACCAATCACTTTTCTTGATCCAATACAACCCGGGAGCCAAAATCGATCCACACGATCACACCTTTGAAGAGTCTTATCTGATCACCAGTGGACATGTACGTGCCATTGCGGATGGGATTGTCCACGATCTTGGTCCGGGAGACGTGATCTGGACAGGTGTGGGCTGTCTGCATAGTTTTGCCAATTTGGGCACAGAACCTGTGCGCTGGTTGGAGACTCAAGCACCACTGCCTCCAGCGAAAGAGGTTTTCCGGTTTGAAAAAGACTGGGCGAAATACATCACAAAAGAGCCTGCCTGATGGATTAAGCGACAAGCCTTTGAGAAGGAGTCATAAGCGTTGATATAGGTTCATGCAAATGCGCTCGGTTATTTCCTTACAACATGCCATCCTGTTCGATAAAAAGTTGAAAGGCGAGGACCACCTGCCTGCCCCACTGACCACCCGGGACATGATCGAATTCGCAACCATTGAAGGTGCGCGTGCCAACGGCCTGGAAAATAAGGTTGGAACTCTCACGCCTGGCAAAGAGGCCGACCTGATCCTGCTCCGCACCGACCGCCCCAACATCTTCCCGATCAACGATCCAATTGGCGCTGTCGTTTGGGGTATGGATACCAGCAACGTTGACTCGGTCTTCGTGGCCGGGAACGAGCTAAAAAGGAACGGTAGGTTGTTGAATGTCGACCTGGACCGTATGCAAAAGGCAGCATACGAATCTCGCGATTACGTGGTTACCAAGGCAAATTTCAGCTTGCCTGTGATCTAATTGGCTTGTGGGACTAGATGCTTTACCTGAAGCCGCCATGGAGAATAAAGCGTCGTCTCATGGCGGCTTTTCCTTTGTAGAATCAGTCTGTCACGTGGTGAATTATTGGCCGGAAGATGGAAAATCAATTCAACTATGAGGTTGCATTATGAAAATTTCGATCCTGGACGATTATCAAGACATAATCCGAACGTTGGATTGCTTCAAAAAACTAGAAGGCCATGAGGTCAAGATCTGGAACGATCATCTCCAGGAGACCGACGCACTGGCTGAACGATTGCGGGACACGGAAGCGCTGGTGCTGATCCGTGAACGCACGAAAATCCAGGCGCCATTATTGGCACGCCTGGATAACCTGAAGTTGATCAGCCAACGCAGTGTTTACCCGCATATTGATATTGATGTCTGTAATCAGCGCGGAATTATTGTCTCTTCTGATATGCATGTTGGTTCTCCTTCATATGCAACTTCTGAGTTGGTTTGGGGTTTGGTATTAATGGCTATGCGCAATCTTCCGCAACAGGTATCTGCTCTCAAGTCCGGCAAATGGCAGGCGGGAATTGGCAACAGCATACGAGGCAAAACTTTGGGAATTTTCGGTTACGGCAGAATTGGCAGCGTTGTGGCAGGGTACGGCAGAGCTTTCGGCATGAACGTATTGATATGGGCGCGGCCAGACTCGCTTGAGCGGGCACGACGCGACGGGTACAATATTGCAACCAGCAAGGAGTTTTTCTTTTCAAGCTGTGATGTGCTATCCTTACATATGCGGCTGGTTGAAGCCACGCGCGGCATTGTGACTGCAAGCGATCTGGCTCGTATGAAGTCAACGGCTTTGTTGGTCAATACCAGTCGTGCACAACTCATCGAGCCCGGGGCATTGCTGGCGGCCTTGAAGGCTGGGCATCCAGGGTTGGCCGCGCTGGATGTGTATGAAGACGAACCGATATTCGATCCCCACTTTCCGTTATTTGAATTGGATAACGTGATCTGCACTCCGCATTTGGGCTACGTTACTCGCGAAGAATTTGAAATTCAATTTTCTGATATTTTCGACCAGATCGTCGCTTATGCAGCTGGCTCCCCCATCAACGTTGTTAATCCAAAGGTGCTGGAATCGGCGCACTTCCGTAAGTAATTTGACCTCCGGGGTGAATTCCGGCCATAAAAAGTGGCGAAATATTAATTATTTTAATTTGGATATTGACAATCTAATTAGTAGGTATATAATGTCCTGGTCATCATACCACTCTACCAGAGAAATTATGACCAGATATTCACCGATCCAAACAGAACGACTATATGAACAGATCGTCGAGCAAATCGAGGGACGGATCCAGTCGGGGATATTAAAGGTTGGTGATCAATTGCCATCTGAACGCGAATTAGCTGAACAATTTACTGTCAGCCGGACGGCTGTACGGGAAGCAGTGAAAATCCTGGTTGAAAAAGGATTGATCGAGATTCGCGCCGGTCGCGGCACCTTTGTTATGAATGACAGCAGCACCGGCATGCGCCAGTCGTTCGGACGGCTGATCAAACTTGATTCAATTGAAGGACTTGCCAGTCTGCTGGAGGTCAGGGAGCTGTTGGAACCCGAGACCGCTGCCCTGGCGGCCTCCCGAATGACGGATGAATATATCTCTGCCATGCGCGAAGCCGTCCAGACGATGGATACGGCTTATGGAGACACCAACCTGTATGTCGAGGCAGATTTGGATTTCCACCTTGCACTCGCCGAAGCAACCCAGAACCTGATCATCCCAGCCTTGATGGATACGCTTATCGATCTACTTCGAGAACAGCGGAAGAGGCTTGCATCAGTGGAAGGCAGCTTGCAACGTGCCCAGGTGCATCATAAAGAAATCCTGGAAGCGGTCAACCGCCAGGATCCTGAAGCTGCCCGGCGTGCCATGCAGCGCCATTTACAGCAAATTCGAGAAGATGATTTAAAGCCTCCACCCTTCACTGGGGATGAGGCTTTTTATTTGGAGGAATATGGCAAAAATTGGATTTGTTGGTTTAGGTGTGATGGGCAGCCGGATGGCAAAACGTCTCATGCAGTCTGGTAATAGCGTAACCGGATATAACCGCACCCACTCCAAGGCAGCCGCCTTGATCAAGACAGGCATGGTCTGGGGTGATACACCCCGAGCAGTCGCCGAGGCCTCCCAGGTGGTATTTAGCATGGTGACCAATACTTCAGCGCTGATGGAATGTGCGGAAGGACCAGATGGGATACTGGCTGGTCTAGGACCTGGCAAAATCTATATTGATATGAGCACGGTTAGCCCGGCAGCCAGCCGTGAGTTGGCCAAAAAAGTTACCAATTCCGGCGCCAGTATGCTGGACGCGCCTGTTTCGGGCAGCGTGCTTACCCTGGAAGAAGGCAAGCTTTCCATCATGGTGGGCGGTGATGCTTCCGTATTCGAGAAAGCCAAGCCGCTGCTACTCCAAATCGGGCCCAAGGTCACGTATGTGGGCGAAAATGGCCTGGCAGTAGCCATGAAGATTGCCACCAATCTAAGCCTGGCTGTTCAGATGCTGGCTTTCAGCGAGGCGGTGCTGCTGGCAGAAAAGAGTGGTATCCGAAGAGAAATTGCAGTTGAAGTATTGACCAATAGTGTGATTGCCTCGCCGATGGTCAAGTACCGCGGCCCATTCGTTCTGAAGATGCCGGACGAAGCCTGGTTCAGCGTAAACATGATGCAAAAAGATATGAACCTGGCGCTTGAACTGGGCCAACAATTGGATGTCCCATTGCCGACCACGGCCGCCACTAATGAACTGCTTACGGCTGCACGCAGCCTTGGTTTGGCGAAGCAGGATTTTGCCATCCTGTTCGAGGTGCTGGCTCGACTGTCAGGAGTTAAAGCATGGCCGACAAATTAGCAACGGTATCCTCGGAAAAGATCGACTCAGCCAGCCTTGAACATTGGCTGCACTGCTATGAGCAAATGTCCCGTATTCGCCAGTTCGACGAGCGTGTGAATGAGTTGTATCAAAAAGCCTTGATGCCTGGGCTGGCCCATCTTTATATCGGCCAGGAGGCCGTCGCGGTAGGTGTTTGTGAAGCCCTTGAACGGGAAGACTACATCACCAGCACCCATCGCGGTCACGGGCATTGTCTGGCAAAAGGCGCTTCCATTGACCGGATGTTTGCCGAACTGCTTGGAAAGGAAGCCGGTTATTGTCGTGGGAAGGGCGGCTCGATGCACATTGCCGATCCCGATTCGGGCAACCTGGGAGCCAACGCCATCGTCGGCGGAAGCTCCGGCATAGCCACGGGAGCGGCTTTTTCTGCCAAACTGCGCGGCAGTAAACAAGTGGCAGTGTGTTTCTTCGGTGATGGCGCCCTTGGACAGGGGCTGTTGTACGAAGAGATGAATATGGCTTCTTTATGGAAGCTACCGGTCATTTACGTTTGCGAGAACAACCTGTATAACGAATACACACCTCTGTCCGAAGCGCTGGCAGGGGATGTGCTTGCCCGTGCAAAGGCAATGGGCATCCAGACGGTCTCGGTGGATGGACAGGATGTGCAGCAAGTTTACGCCACCGTGCAAGGCCTGGTCGAAAAGGCGCGCCGAGGAGAGGGTCCTTCCTTCATAGAATGCAAGACCTATCGTTATTATGGACACCATGTGGGCGACATCAGCCGGGGATATTACCGTTCGAAGGCCGAAGAGACCGATTGGAAGGAAAATCGTGATCCGCTGAAGATCCTGGCAGACCGGTTGATCGCTCAGAATTCTGACCGACCAGAACGTGCTGGAGCGCATCCAGGCGGATATTCAAAAGGAAATCGAAGCTGGAGTGCAGTTCGCCATTTCCGCTCCCTACCCTGCCCCGAGCGAAGTGAATGAAGATGTTTACGTATAGGGAGTGCCTGTATGCCAGAGCGTGAATTAACCTTCGCTGAAGCAATCCGGGAAGCTTTATCGGAAGAAATGCGCCGGGATGAACGCGTTTTCGTACTGGGCGAAGATGTTGCCGAGGCCGGAACGGCTTTTAAAGTACTGACCGGCCTGGTGGATGAGTTTGGTACGAAAAGAGTGATCGATTCCCCCATCTCCGAGGCGGGTATCAGCGGCCTGGGCGTGGGTGCAGCTATGACCGGAATGCGTCCGGTTATCGATATTATGTTCGGCGACTTCCTGACCCTGGCGCTGGACCAGATTGCCAACCAGGCTGCCAAGATCCATTACATGTCTGGAGGAAAATGGAAGGTGCCGATCGTTTTTCGGACAACCCTGGGGGCCACCCGCCGATCAGCCGCTCAACACAGCCAAAGTCTGCACGCCTGGGTCAGTCACATTCCAGGGCTGCAGGTGGCGCTGCCCTCCACGCCACGCGATGCGAAAGGCTTGTTGAAGACCGCCATTCGCAATGAAAACCCGGTCGTTTTTTTCGAAGATAAGATGATGTACAAGCTGAAGGGACCCGTCCCGGAGGAAGATTACACCATCCCATTCGGTGTTGCGGAAGTGAAACGAACCGGCACGGATATTACCCTGGTGGCAACCAGTTCCATGGTACAGGTGGCACTTGGGGCAGCGGCCATGTTGGAAGGCATCGGGATCAGTGCCGAGGTCATCGATCCACGTACGACCGCTCCACTCGACAAGCCCGCCTTGATCGAGTCAGCCAAGAAGACCTCGCGTGCCATCATAATTGACGAAGGTTATGAACGGTATGGTGTTACGGCTGAGTTGGCTTCAGTGATCGCAGATGGCGCCTTCTACTACCTGGACGCACCGGTCAAGCGCATGGGGGCCATGGATGTACCAATCCCGTTCTCGCCTGTGCTGGAAGATCTGACGGTACCCACCGAAAATACGGTCTTCCAGATGGCCAAGACTCTGTGTGGGAAGGCCTGAATGGCAACCAGCGTGATTATGCCGGCGCTCGAAATGGCTCAGGAAACAGGTATCCTGGTGCATTGGCTGAAACATGAGGGGGAGGCTGTCAGGAAAGGCGAGCCGATCATGGAAATCGAGACCGACAAGGTAACGCTGGAAATTGAAGCTGCAGCCACTGGTTTGCTGGGCGGCATCATTGCCAAGGAAGGGGATGTCATTCCGGTCGGCCATACAATCGCCTGGATCCTGGGGCCTGGCGAGCAACTCCCCGCCACAACCCCAGAAAGCCTAATGGCTACGGCGCGTGGTGTATCCAGTGTATCCACCCCGGTATCAGCCGTTCCCATCGAAGTATCACCGCTAGCCCGTAAAATCGCTGAAGAACATGGGATCGATCTGCGCCAGGTCAAACCGGATGGTGTACGCATCGAGAAAGCAGATATTCTGGCTTACCTGCAGGCGCAAACTCCTACCAAAAACCTGGCAGTTAAGCCCTTTGCGCCCCGTCTTCCACCAGCTTCTCCCAAAGCCCGTCGCCTGGCTGCGGAAAAAAAGCTTGAAATTGGCTCAATCCCAGGCAGCGGACCAGAGAGTGCGGTATTGGCTGCAGATGTACTGGTCGCGGCGATTTCCCCACGAACCGAAACGAAGATGGAGACTCTCGTCAAAGAGTCTGATACGAACGATGGCAATCTACCACCTGAAAGTGTCGGTACCGTGTGGCGAATCATGGCAGAACATATGACTGCCAGTTGGACAAGTGTCCCGCACTTTTACCTGGTCCGGGAAGTGGATGCCAGCAGCCTGGTCAGGTGGCGTGAGCAGGTAGGACCGGAAGTGGAAAACCAGACCGGACTTAAGCTGACATTTACGGACTTGCTCGTCAGGCTATTGGGTGGCTGTCTCCCGAATCATCCACGCTTGAATGCCAGCTGGGAACAGAATGCCATCCGCTGGCACAAGGAAATCAACATCAGCCTGGCAGTGGCAGTGGAAGATGGCCTGTTGGCACCCGTCATCCAGGCTGCAAACCAGACCGGATTGGCAGGAATCGTATCCCGGCGCCATGATTTAATCGAGCGTGCCCAATCCCGTAAACTTCGTCCGGCGGACGTAAGCGGCGGCACGTTTACTCTATCCAATCTGGGGATGTATCACGTGGATGCTTTCAACGCGATCGTCAATACGCCCCAGGCGGCTATCCTGGCCGTTGGGCAGATCGCTGACCGGGTTGTGCCAGTAAATGGCGAACCTGCCATTCGACCAACCTTGATTATGACGCTTTCCTGCGATCACCGTATAGTGGATGGTGCCCGGGCTGCGCAATTTCTGGACAGCCTGTCAAACTTAATCGAGAACCCTTGGAGGTTGTTAGTATGACTGTATCCGAAAGGCTGCGTTCCGCCTCCTATAACAAGCCCAGCCGGCGGGGAAATGAATTACCCCGCCTGGGCGAATATGGCAGCTTTGTAGGCGGACAATGGATCAAGACAGGGGATGTCAGCGAAGTACGTAGTCCATACAACAATGCACTTGTCGCTGTCGTTCATCGTGCCAGTGCAAAGGAGATCGGGCTGGCAATTTCCGGGGCGGTTGAAGCATTTCAGGTTACCCGCAAGCTTCCTGTTTGGAAACGAGCTGAGGTATTGGAAAAAATTAGCGCTGGTATTGCTGCTCGCCGGGAAGAATTTGCCCAGACGATCGCTCTGGAGGCCGGTAAACCACTCAAGACCGCCCGTACTGAAGTAGACCGGGCAGTTTTTACTTTTAAGGTGGCATCCGAGGAATCCGAAGCGGATCTATGGCGAGATTGTTCCGCTGGATTGGCAATCAGGGATGGATGGTCGAGTGGCTCACATCCGGCGGGTTCCGCTGGGACCAATTGTCGGCATCACACCATTCAATTTCCCGATTAATCTGGTAGCTCATAAGGTCGCCCCGGCTCTGGCCGCCGGGGATACGATCATCATTCGACCAGCCAGTCAAACACCTGTCAGTGCGCTAAAGCTGGCAGAGATTATCAGCGCCTCCGGGCTGCCTGAGGGTGCATTTAGCGTACTCCCGAGCACAACGCAATCTGCTAACCCACTTATCGAAGATGAGCGCATCCGAATGCTTACATTTACCGGCAGCCCGGCTATCGGCTGGGATCTGCACAGTCGGGCCGGAACAAAACGGGTGACTTTGGAATTGGGCGGGAACGCCGGTGTGATCGTCCACAAAGACGCGGATGTGAATTACGCGGCTGAACGGATCACCTGGGGTGGCTTTTCATACGCGGGTCAATCCTGCATCTCTGTTCAGCGAGTATATGTACATGCCGATATTTACGACGCTTTCCTTACAGAGCTTTTGAAGCGCGTTAAAGCCCTGAACGTCGGTGATCCTTCTGATGAGGCTACTGACGTAGGCCCGCTAATCGATCGCCAGGCGGCCGAACGCGTGGAGGCCTGGGTTGAGGAAGCGTATGCCCAGGGAGCCCAGGTATTAACAGGTGGAAGCCGGATCGGGAATCTGTGGCAGCCGACAGTCCTGGCTGAAATCCAGCCCAACATGCGGGTCAGTTGCCAGGAGGTTTTCGCACCTCTGGTGGGTCTATACCGCTACACCGATGTGCAGTCTGCCATTCATGCTGTGGATGATAGTGATTTTGGACTGCAAGCCGGTTTATTCACCCGCGATCTCAATGTCATTAATTCTGCTTTCGAGGAGATCCAGGTTGGCGGTCTGATGGTCAATGATGTTTCCACTTTCCGGATCGATCACATGCCTTATGGCGGTGTCAAGCAATCTGGAACCGGCCGTGAGGGTCTGCGCTATGCCATTGAAGAGATGAGCGAGCTTAAGCTGCTGACCTTCAACACAAGGTAAGAGCTCTAATTTATTGGTGGTTATCCCGGGGACCAATAATCTCCGATAACAAAACTTTATTCGTATGGAGATATGGAGAGAAAAAATGTACAAAAAGACTGTGCTCTACATTGCTCTTGCAGCCGTTATGGTGGTAGCGGCGGCCTGTGGATCCGCCACCCCCACCCCAGCGCCGACTTCAACGACAGCTCCTGTTGTGCCGGTCACTGGGCCAACTTCCACTCCCCCCGCGGCAACTAGCGCACCGGTAGCAACAGCCACTACCGCACCTGTGGCAACTTCAGCCCCTGCTGCCACGACCGCGCCCGTGGCAAACTCCGGACAACCGATCAAGATCGGTATTTCGTTATCGCTCTCCGGTGACTTTTCTGCGGATGGCCAGGCATTCCAGCAAGGCTACCAGCTCTGGGCAGATGCCGTAAACGCCAACGGTGGATTGCTTGGCCGCCAGGTTCAGCTGGACATAGTCTCAGATGCCAGCAGCACGGACCAGGTCCAGACCAACTATCAGACGTTCATCACAGTCAACCATGATGATCTGTTGTTTGGCCCCTTCTCCACGCTATTAACCAAACCTGCTTCGGTGGTCGCCAACCGCTATGGCTATGCCATGGTGGAAGGAGCGGGTGGTGGTCCCTCGGTATTTACCCAGGGGTTGAACAACGTATTCGATGTATCGCTGCCTGTGGCGAACAACCTGAACAGCTTCGCCCAGTACCTGCTCTCCCTGCCGGTAGGACAGCGCCCCACCACCGTGGCTTATGCGACAGAGGATGATCCCTTCACCCAGCCGCAGATCGATACAGTAAAAGCGCTTTTGGATGCCGGTGGGATCAAAAGCGTTTCATACCAGGTTTATCCGGCTGAGACAACCGATTACAACCCAATCGCCGACAAGATCATTGCCTCCAACGCCCAAGTGGTTATCGTAGGTACCTTACTGCCGGATGTCAGCGCCTTCATCCTGCGCTTTAAACAACAGCACTTTAACCCACAGGCTTTGATCGCCACCGCTGGACCCGATCAAGGCACCGATTTCCTCAAGGCAATCGGCGGTGCTCCTTCCGCTGAAGCGATCATGGTACCAAACGGCTGGTACCCTGGCTCCAACAACCCCGGTAATGCCGATATGGTGAAAGCCTACATCGCCAAGTATGGTGGCACGGCGGATGGGATCAGCTCGGATGTTGCCGAGGCATACTCGGTCGGGCAGGTCATCGCCCAGGCGGTAACCAAGAATAACAGCCTCGACCAGGCCAAGCTGATTGCCGAACTGCACTCGGGCGATACTTTCCAGACTGTTCAAGGCGACGTAAAGTTCGACCCTACCGGACAGAACACCGCTGCCCTGGCTTACTTATTCCAATGGCAGAACGGATCGCTTGTCCCGATCTACCCGTCCAGCGCTGCCGGCGCAGTCGCCCCTGAATTCCCCAAGCCCAATTGGCCATAAAGCCGGCGATTTTAGTTCTTTGTAAAAGTCTCGTGGATTCCGGGGTAGATGCCCCAGGAATCCACGAGCACTCTGAATTTTTTCGCCGGGAAGGAGCCGTGATCTATGAGCTTAATTATTGAGGCTGTTATTACCGGAATTCTAACAGGTGGCGTTTATGCCCTGATGGCCTCGGGCTTGACGCTGATCTTCGGGGTGATGGAGATCATCAACATTGGTCAGGGCGCCCTGGTCATCCTAGGAGCCTACCTGAGCTATGTATTGGAAGTTAATTACCACGTCGATCTTTTCGCCGGTCTGCTCATCACCATGCCCATGATGTTTCTTCTTGGTCTATTGATTGAGATTGTGCTGATCCGCCCGCTTAAACGCGACCGCACCATGCTTTCAATCCTGGTCACGTTTGCAATCGCGCTTATTATCGAAGGAACGTTGGGGGCCATCTTCGGGACGAATTTCATGCAGTTGCATGCCTGGTATGTGGATGCATCCTTCAAATTCGCCGGATTTTATCTATCCTATATTTATATTTTTGGCTTTGCACTTAGCGTGGTTCTATTGGCTGGCCTGTATTTGATCCTGTATCGGACTAAATTCGGATACGGGCTGCGGGCTGCCATGCAAAATCGCACGGCTGCACAGTTGATCGGGATCGATGTCGAACGCGTCTCGGCAATCACTTTCGGGATCGGAGTCGCTCTGGCGGCTGCCGGCGGCATGGCTTATGGCGCTACATCCGCCTTCAACCCGGCCAGTCACCTTGACCTGATCTCACGTCTCCTGGTGATCATTATTCTGGGTGGCATGGGAAGTATGAAAGGCGCCCCGATTGCAGCCGTGGCGATGCTGGTCATTGAAGATGTCACATCCGTGGTCTGGTCGCCAGTTTGGGCGAACACAGTCTTTTTTGCCTTACTGGTTGTCGTTTTGCTCATCCGGCCGCGTGGCCTCTTCGGCCAGCTTGAAAGCAGGAAACAATGAAAGTCGTCCGCACTGCCGGGTTACTCATTCTCCTTATCCTGGCTTTCACTTTCCCAGTCATCGTACCAAACCCGGCCATCACTACGGTGGCGGTCTTTACATTACTTTTTGCTGCCGCGACCAGCGGTTGGAATATTTTCTCTGGTTATACCGGATACATTGCCCTCGGTCACGCTGTCTACTTTGGCCTGGGGTCCTACGCCATCGCCCTGATGTGTGAAAGTTGGAAGATTCCAGGGGGCTATATTCCTTTCCTTCTCGTTCCTCTGGCGGGACTGGTTGCAGCCATTTTTTCCGTGCCATTCGGTTGGATCGCTTTGCGTACCCGGCGGCACGCTTTCATTGTCATTACAATTGCTACCTTTTTCATCATGCAATTGATGGCGTATAACTTGCGTTCGATCACGCATGGCTCAGCCGGAATGAGCCTGCCTATCCCGCCTTTAGCCTGGACAGGGAACGGTTTTAATTTACGTTTTTATTACATTGCACTTGCCATCCTGTTACTCGCCCTGGGTATTTCATGGTGGGTACGCAATTCAAAATATGGATTGGGCCTGCTGGCCATCCGGGATGACGAGGATCGCGCATTGGGTTTGGGCGTAAAAACCGGCCCATTCAAGCTAAGTGCGTTTGTTTTATCCGCGTTCATCGTCGGAATGGTTGGTGCGCTGCATGCATACTTTATTGGGTCCATTTTTCCGGCCTTCGCCTTTGATGCCCTCTTTGATGTAGTTGTCGCCTTGATGGCTTTTCTGGGAGGTATAGGAACCCTGGCTGGGCCAGTGCTGGGTGCCTTGATCCTCGAACCGACCCAACAATATTTTACGATTCGCTTCAGCCAGAACGGATATTATCTGATCGTTTATGGGGTTCTATTTCTAGTTATTATCCTTTTGCTGCCTCAAGGTATCCTCCCGACACTGCAAAGTCTCTGGATCAAGAACCGCGCTGCCCGGGCCAGACGGAAAGCTCCTTCGTTTACTGATGCGGTTCCTCCAGTGGATCCGCTGCCAGAGAGGGTTACCAAGAAGGAAGGAGTGCACCAATGAGCCTGCTGGAAGTCAGCAGCGTTTCCAAAGCCTTCGGCGGTATTCTGGCCCTGGAGGCCTGTTCGATCACGGTCGAGCATGGCTCGATAACAGGGTTGATCGGTCCGAATGGTTCCGGGAAGACCACCTTGTTCAACGTCATAACCGGCTATGAAACAGTCGATCGTGGGGATGTCCGTTTCGACGGCAAATCGATAACCAATAAGAAACCGGACGAGGTCTTCCAAAATGGGATTGCACGAACTTTTCAATTGACGCGCATATTCCCTCGTTTGACCGTATTGGAAAATATGCACATCGCCGCACAGCGCCAGGGTCTGAAAGCCATCCTCAGCCGATGGAGTTCTTCAAACGAGCAACAGCGTGCCCTGGAGTTACTGGATTTTGTCGGCATCACCGCTTTGAAGGATATGCCAGCCGGCAATCTTTCCTATGGCCAGAAAAAGCTGCTGGAATTTGCCTACATCCTGATCGCTCAGCCGCGCGTCATCCTGTTGGATGAGCCAGCCGGCGGGGTCAACCCAACCATGATCCATCAGATTGCAGACCGCATCCGCGCACTCAATCAGGCTGGAGTAACGTTCCTGGTTGTCGAACACAATATGGAATTTGTGATGGGACTGTGCAGCCGGGTGATGGTTATGCATCATGGCGCAAAGATTGCCGATGGTACACCGGAACAGGTCCGCAGCAACCCGGCTGTACTTGAAGCGTATTTGGGAGCTTGAAAATGCCAGACCCTTTATTGAAGCTTGAACATCTCGTGGCAGGTTATGACGGCAGCGATGTGCTTAAGGGAGTCGATCTGGAGATCCAGCCGGGCTCGGTCACCTGTATCGTTGGCCCAAATGGCGCAGGCAAATCAACAGTACTGCGTACAATCAGCGGCCTGATGAGACCGCGCAAAGGCAATCTTGTTTTCATGGGCCGTTCAATCCTTGGGCTAAGTCCAAAAAATATCCTGGCTCTGGGGATCGCCCAGGTGCCGCAGAATCACAGCTTGTTCCCAGACATCTCCGTTAGGGAAAACGTCCGCATGGGCGCCTTCATCCTGAATGATGCTGGACTGGTGCGACAACGTTTACAGCAGGTGGAAGAGCTATTTCCGGTGGTAAAGGAACGCAGCCGGGATAAAGCCGGAGACCTGTCCGGCGGACAGCAGCGGCTGGTCGAGTTCGCCCGTGCGCTCATGCTTAACCCTGCGCTGGTGCTCCTGGATGAACCCTCCATGGGCCTGGATCCTAAAACTCTGAAACAAGTGCTGGAAACCATCAGCCTGATGAATCAAAACGGGCGGACGATCCTGCTCGTAGAGCAAAATGTGCGCGCCGGGCTGGGGATCGCCAGCCATGGCGTCGTTATGGAGAGCGGCCAGGTGCGGCTGGAAGGGACCAGCGCGGAGATCCTTGAGAACTCGCAGATCAGCCATTTATATCTGGGCGGAACTCTTGCCCCACAGGGAGCGTGAATATGTTAGACAGTATTTGGCATTGTGAATTGGTTTATTTTGGAGGGCTGATATGCCAGACGAGAAAGTACAATCTGCCATCAACAACTGGGCGCCGCGCTTCACTTCACAGGGTATAGACTACAACGATTTCGTTACCACTACAAAGCGTATCGATCGTTGGGATGATTGGTGCCGGGAATGGTGTGTTACTGGGGATTTCCATGCCGAATTGGCGAGCCAATCTCCTGAAAAACAATACCACCTGACCGCTGGGGAAGCTTATATTGCGGCTGCGCTCTGTTATCATTTTGCCAAGTTCATGTTTCAGGATCACCAGGAAGAGTATCTGGCTGCCGGACGGAAATCCATCACGGCCTTTGCAAGCGGCCTTAGGCTTCTCGACCCGACCAGCGAACGCCTGGAAATCCCGTTTAATGGCGTTACCCTATTTGGCACACTCCGGCGGCCTGTGGGAGTTCCGCTTCCAGCCCTGGTACTGCTGATACCCGGTCTGGATTCAACTAAAGAGGAATTTTTCTACTGGGAAGAAGTGTTCCTGAAGCGCGGGCTGGCCACCTTATCGCTTGAAGGTCCCGGACAAGGTGAGTGCGGGTACCAAATGCACATCCGCCCGGATTATGAAGTGGCGGTTTCGTGCGCCCTCGATTTTCTTTCACAGCGCAAAGACCTTGACCTGAACCGGGTTGGTATGGCCGGGGTAAGCCTGGGCGGTTTTTACTCGGAACGCGCGGCAGCCTTTGAATCAAGGGTCAAGGCAGTTGTTGGAAACTGTGGACCGTGGAGCTGGGCGGAATGCTGGCCGGCCCTGCCGAGACTCTCCAAGGATGCCTTCATTTTTCATTCCGGTTCCAAAGATGAGGCTGAAGCAATGAAAAAAGCCGAACAGCTAACCCTGGACGGAGTGGCTCAGAAGATCAAACAGCCTCTTCTGATCATCCATGGAAAAATGGACAGGCTTGTCCCTTGGGAACAGGCCTATAAGATCGTCAAGGCCGCCGGCCAGCATGCAACCCTGGCCATGTTCGAAACAGGCAATCACGTATGTAATAATATCCCATACGTTTATCGTCCACTGACGGCGGATTGGTTGAAAGAAAAATTAGGTTGAAGGGAAACGTTACGGGTTTCTAGAGATCCCTTTTATGGAAAACCCGCACCGTTAAGGCCAGAACCACCAGCAGGTAAAGCACTGCATAGGCGATCATGAAAAGGCTGGGCACAGAGGTGGCTCCAAAAGGGGAGATTCCTAAAAGCCCGGAAAGCGGCGACTGCATTTCGTAGGAAGCCCTGCGCCACAATGCTTCACTGGGGATTATCAGGCTGGTCAGTATGCCGACCGTTACGGCCGTGGGGCTGTTGAGGACTGCGCCGATCTGTTCGATCCAGCCGCCAATAAAGGCCAGCCCGTACAGGCCAAAAACCACTCCACCTGTAGCCAGGGCAGACAGCCGGCTTGAACAAAACATGGCTACGGTCATGATCAGCAAGCTTTCCAGGTAGATTAAAACCAGTCCTGCAAGAAGGTGGGGAGCCACGTAACCGGATTGCACCAGAATACTAAGGGTTGTCCCACCTTCCAGAAGCAACAAGTACAGGCCTAACAACCCGGCAAATCCCAACCATTTGCCAAAAACGATATCCGAGCGGCGGATGGGCTTAGTGACGATCACCTGGATAGTGCCTGAATTGATTTCTCCGGCCAGGGTGTCAGCACCCAACAAAGCTGCCATGGCGATCCCCAGGAAAGTAACCGCGTATAAGCCAGCCAGGAACAATCCACTGGATTTTTCAGTGTCTACAATATGCTGGATCCCCTGTCCACCTCCCGGAGTGATTGCTCCAATGCTACTGGTGTTGATCATGTGAAAACCGATCGAGAAAATGACCAGGAAGCAGATACCCAGCACCAACCCGGTTAGTACAATACGCCGACGGACAGCCTGAACGAATGTCATACGGGCCAGGATGTAGATTGCGTTCACAGCCCGCCCTCCTTTCCAACCGTTTCGATAAACAGTTCTTCCAGTGAGACATGCTTGGGTGAGATTTCATACACCGCCACCCCATGCGTCACCAGGTAACGATTTATTTCCGGCAAGGCCTCTTCATTTCGGGCAGTCAACGTGAGTTGGTGTTTATCCAACTGAATGGACTCGGCCCAGGTTGAAAGACCGGAGGCCGTTTCTTGAGATAGTTCACCTACACGCAAAACAACCTTGACCTGGCCGGCATCCAACGAGGCCAGTTCCAACAGCCTGATCACTTCGCCGTGGCTAATGAATGCCACACGATTGCAGGTTACTTCGATCTCACTTAGCAGGTGCGAATTCAAGAAAACGCAGGTACCCTGTTGGCGTAATTCTCCGATGATATCCCTGACCAGCACGCGACCGACCGGGTCCAACCCGGAGGTCGGTTCGTCCAGGAAAACCAAGGCAGGCTGGTTAAGCAAAGCCTGGGCCAGGCCGATACGCTGCAGCATACCCTTCGAAAATGTTGAAAGTGGTTTGTTCCGGAAGCTGGTTAACCCGACCCGTTCGAGCAGCTCATTGATGCGGGCAGCCAGTCGGGTTCTTTCCATCCCGAACAGGTTGCCGTGTAAGGATAGGAATTCGTGTGCCGTTAGCCACTCCTGGAAACGGAAATGCTCCGGTAGGAAGCCAATCTGTGCACGTGTATTTCGGTCTCCGAGCGGTGCTCCCAGGAGAGCGGCCTTACCAGAGGTCGGCGTAATCAGGCCGACCAACATCTTGATTGAGGTCGTTTTTCCGGCTCCGTTCGGTCCCAAGAATCCAAACACCTCACCCTGCTGGATCTGCAGGGTGAGGCACTTCACGGCGGCGTTATCGCCGAATTCCTTTCTTAATTCATCTGTTTCAATGGCAGGCGCTAACGGCATAACACTCCATTATGGTAGGCTATTTGCAATTTGCAAGGCCTGTTGAGTATTGGTGCCCAGGCTACTGATGGCATAGATGATACCATCCTTGACCCACAGCAGGGCATACTGAGGGGCATCATCAGCAGGACGCTGGATGAGTGTCCCGGTCACGCCGTCGACCGATACCTGTTGATAAGTGGCCGCATTCTTGGGGAGCGGGATAACCAGGGTCGAGGTCCAATCAACGGTCTTCGTAAAAGCGGCGGCCTGTTCACTGCTCATGCCGGTAAACTCCAGACCGATCTGTGCCAACTGGGCAATATTCAAATCTGCAGGAGCTGAAACGACCGGAGTTGGGATTTCCGCCAGTATGACACAATCGGGATATTGGCGTCCAGCGGACCCATTCGTATTGACGCCATTTGAACTATCCAGAGTAGCCGGGTCCGGGCAAGTCCCAAAGGCAACGCTCACACTGGAAGGGATATTCACGGATACTTCCTCACCGTTGATCGAGCTGGGCAACACCAGGTCGGAACGTCCAGATTCATTCAAGAGCGCCTGGGCCTTGGCGACATCCACTTTGACCGAGAAAGCCGCCGCGCCTTCCACACTGATCCTGGAGGGTGTCATGGATTGGGGAACACGGACGGAAAAACCCGACAATTGGCTGGCTTTGGCAGCATCCGCAGCAGTGACCGGATTCCCGGGTTTTTGCTGGGTGGTTACCGAACTTGCGATCAAGTCGCTAATCTGCTTGCCAAGGGTGTTATTTCCGGTCAGCTGTTGCATACCGGTGAAATCGACCGGCACCACCACAACCTGTTGGACGCGGAAGAGATTCAGGAATTTTTCAGCCAGCGCACGTGTCGAAGGTACCGACAGAACAACTGCCAGGACGAGCACGATTGCCAGCCCAGCCTGCAAGAGCCGGGAGGTATATATTTTTTTGAACATTGAAATCTCCTTTTGGTTCGTAATACGTTGATTGAAATAGCTAAAGGCTGTTTTGGCGGCCTGGCCCGTTTGACGGGCCGGAGAAGCCAGGAAAGACAACCTGCCGGTGACGGCTTGGGCAGTCGCCTCGATCAGGGCTTGTCGCTCTCGACAAGAAGGGCAATCTACAAGGTGGCGCAGACTCGCTTCATCCAGCTCGCCATCCAGAGCTGACCGTAATTGTCCTGCGTTCAGATGCTTGTTCATACTTCCTCCTGATTCAAGGCACGATAAGCCTTCTCGAATTCGCGTTCAGCACGCAGCAGCAGTGGACCGATGGATGTTGGTGAAAGGCCAAGGGCATTCGCGATATCTTTGTAATTCATTCCTGTGTACCGCAATATCAGCAGCTCTGCCCGGCGAGGATTTATTTCGGCCAGAGCCAGGCGGGTCAACCGATGGTCCTCTTTGCTTTCGAGGATTTCTGCCGGGCGATCTTCCTGAGCTGCCTCCCAGATGCCTTTCCCGGCTGCCAACTCATAATGCTCCCGGCGTCTGTAGCTGCGGATGGAGCGCAGCCCCAGGTTCGTCGCTACCCGGTATAACCAGCCACCCGGGTTATAGCCATCGCCAGTCTTTGGTGGTCGCTGATGAAACTTAATGAATGTTTCCAGCGCCAGGTCCTCAGCTTCGGCAGTGTCTCCGGTGATGTGCAGGAGCAACCGGTAGATCGAATTCCAGTGCTCGAGGAAAAGATCCTCAAATGACTGCATGGATTGGGCTGCATCATTGGGACTGGTCCGGGGTTCGACCGGATCCGGCTTGCGGACCTTCATCGCCGGAATTGTGCTTTCTTGGGTAAAGAATTCATCCATCGGTTCTGCTTGTCTTTCCTAGTAAATAAACCCCTCCCGATGGGAATATAAGACAGATTCATATTGATAAACTCATCTCAGGCTAAACGGCAAGATATTAACTAAAATTCCCGATCGCTTCGATTAAACGTTGGATTTGATCGCTGGTATGGCTGCTAAAGATGGCGATCCGTAGTGCGCCGCCGGCGGGAGTACTGGTATAGGAACGGACAAGTTCAATCGCAATATCTTGTTCGAATAAATTCTTTCTAATACGCTCCAGGCTAACTCCCGGACGGCTCTCCAGGCACAGTATGGGGACCGGCGTGTCCGCCAGTTCCCAGCCAAGGGCACGGATACCGTTGCGGGCTTGTTTTACACGCTCCCACAACCGCTGGCGCAGTTCGGGGGATGTATGTGCCACTTCCAGGGCGCTTGCCGAAGCGGCCGCTACTACCAAAGGCGGTGGGCTGGCGCCAGCACAAATCCGGGATGCCTGGTCGATACTATCCACCCATTTCGCTAAACCCCAGATCACACCTCCGAAGCCGCCCAGCGCCTTGGCCAGGGTTGCCGAGGTATAGCAGCTCTGATCTTCGATACCATAATAATCCGGCGTACCACGCCCGTTGTTGCCCAGCACGCCTACAGCATGGGCATCATCCAGGTAGACTAATCCTTTTCTGGGCTTCACCAAATCCAGGTACTCCGGAAGCGGTGCAATTTCCCCGGAGACGGGGAACACTCCATCGCTTAACACCAAAGGCCTTTCCTGCAGGCGCAAATCACTGTTCAGATGCTCCGCCAGGCTTTGGGCGCGTAAGTGGTGAAAGGGGGTGATGGGCAGATTGGTGGCAAGAGCCGCATCCCACAGGCTGAAATGGGCCGACGAGTTGATAAAGATATGCTCGAAACGGTTGCTTGTAGCCTGGGTCAGGATTGCTGATCCCAAGTACCCGGAAGCGTAATAAATTACTTTCTCGGCCCCAAAATAAGCACAGGCGGCTTTTTCGAGATCAACATAAATCGGATGCTCGCCGAAGCCGCCTCGCGAGGTGGCAGTTGAAAAACCATAACGCTGGAGCGCTTCCTGGGTTGCCCGCAATACAGCCGGGTGATTTTGGAGGCCAAGATAACCCGAACCTCCAAAGTAATCCATTACGCGGCCATTGAAGATCGTTCGTGCTCCTACAGGACTTTCCATGAATAGCGCCATATTTACTAACGGCTATCTTATCATAAACCTCAAGGGAGGTCGTCAAGTATAATAACGACGCTTTCAGAGAGGAGAATTTGCTTGTTAGAAATTATCAAGAACCCGATCCGGCGCGTGGCGGGTTTTTATCACGATCAATTCTTTTTTAAGCAACTCTATCGCTTGGCTGCACCGATAGCATTACAAAACCTGCTAACCGCTTCCCTGGGTATGGTGGCAAGTGTAATGGTCGGTCAACTTGGAGATGCAGCCATTGCTTCGGTAGGGTTGGCCGGCCAGGTTTTCTTCCTGCTTAATTTGATTTTGTTCGGGATTGGCAGCGGATCGGCCATGTTTACAGCCCAGTTGTGGGGAAATAAAGATATTGCGAGTTTGCATAAAGTGCTCGGTTTGTGCCTGGCAATGGGTATAGCGGTCGCATCTATATTCCTGGTATCCTGCGAGCTTTTCCCGTCCAGGATTATCGGCATTTTCACAGTTGACCCACAGGTGATCGCCCTGGGTGGCGAGTATTTGCGGATTTATGCTGTCGCTTTCCTGTTCTTCTCAGTTACATCCGGTTTCGCATCGGTTTTACGGAGTGTAGGCGAAGTGAAGCTACCCATGCTGGTCACTGTTTCTGCGCTGGTTCTAAATATCATTCTGAATTACGTTCTTATCTTCGGCACTCTGGGCTTTCCCGCCTTGGGAATCCGAGGCGCCGCCATTTCGGCTGTGATAGCACGCATCGCTGAATGCCTGGTGTTGGTTCTTATTACGTATTGGAAAAAGTATCCAGTGGCAGCCAGAATCAACGAATTACTTGGCTTAAATCTGGGTTTCTTTGTTAAACTCTTTAGGCCCGTCTTTCCAGTGATCCTCAATGAATTATTGTGGTCATTGGGGGTGACAGTTTACAGTGTAGTTTACGCCCGTATTGGCACTCCATCGATCGCTGCCATGAATATTGTCGCCACAGTCGATAACCTGGCACTGGTTCCTTTCATGGGACTCTCCACCGCGATTGCAATCATTACCGGCCATAAAATTGGCGCAGGCGAGAAAGACCAGGCGTTTCGAGATGTCGGGCGTACATTGGGTCTGACCGCGAGCATTGCTATCCTGATCAGTGCGATGGTCCTGCTTATCAAGGGACCGGTGATAGGCCTGTACAAAATTACACCCGATGTGGCAACCTACGCTAATCGGGCATTAATAATCCTCGCATGCTGGTTGATCGTCCGTTCTCAAAATATGATCTTGGTGGTAGGCATGATGCGCAGCGGCGGTGACACGCGCTATTCGCTCTTCCTGGACGGTGTCATTATGTGGATATTGGGAGTTCCCATGGCAGTCCTGGGCGGCTTTATCCTGCATCTGCCTGTCTATTGGGTTTACCTGATGGTCATGTCAGAAGAATTTACAAAGTGCATTCTCGGGCTGCGGCGCTATTTCACGCGTAAATGGATCCATGATCTGACCTTCCTGCGTAATGCTCCCTCGGTGGATTGAGATCGAGAACCTGGTTTAGAACTTCTCCACAGCGATCGGAACCTCGACCTGTTTTAATAGTTCCTTGACAACCGTTTCCGTTGTCTCGCCTCCCATGGCATTCTCGGGATTTACCACCATCCGGTGCGCCAGGCAGGCGACAGCAATGGATTTCACATCATCCGGCAGCGCAAAGTCGCGTCCGTCCAGGGCAGCGCGTGCCTGGGCAGTTCGAAAAAGGGCCAGGCTGCCGCGCGGGCTGGCCCCCAGCCCCAACGCAGGGTTCGTGCGCGTGGCATTCACAAGGTTGAGTATATACCTGCGCACACTTGCAGCCACATGAACTGCGCGCACTTTACTTTGCAGGCTTGTAATCTGGTTCACTTCTATAGCTTCAGATAAACTCTCGATCGGATGAGCCAGTTGCTGCATAAGCAGCATGTTGTCCTCATCTTTAGGGGCTGGATAACCCAGGCTCAATCGCAACAGAAACCGGTCGAGTTGGGCCTCTGGCAAAGGAAAAGTTCCTTCGAACTCAATCGGGTTTTGAGTGGCCATCACTAGAAATGGTTTTGGCAAGGGGTAGGTTACGCCATCTACCGTGACCTGACCTTCGCCCATGGCTTCCAGCAGGGCGCTTTGAGTACGCGGGGTGGCCCGGTTGATCTCGTCAGCCAGCAGGATATTGCTTAGAACTGGCCCGGAACGAAATTCGAACTCACGTGTCTTCTGATTAAAAACTGAAACGCCGGTAATATCATTCGGCAGAAGATCAGGGGTGCATTGTACGCGCTTGAACTCCAATCCGGTGCTGATCGCCAGGGCGCGTGCCAGCATGGTTTTTCCGGTTCCGGGAGCATCCTCAAGCAATACATGACCTTCACATAATAATGCTATCAATAACCGTTCAATGACCTGGCGTTTACCGACGATGACCTTTTCAACATTATCGATCACTTTTTCGGCAAACCGCTTCACATCGCCTGGATTGGCATCTCCGCGGATTATTTTCCCTGCCATGGCGGAATCCTCCATCAATTTCTCAATGAAAATATCTAGTTCGCTTATGCTTGAAGTTTAGCTGGTCTAAAAGTTCCACATTCCAAGTCTTTTACCAACCATAATATAATCAATTGCAAGCGAAGAATATTCCACTGGCGAAGAAGATCCAGCGTGTTGTTGGTCGACTGGATGACAACTGATCCGGACAATCTGGTCCACCCAATGTTTGGGATGGATCGATTTATTTTATCAGCGGGAATCTGCATGTTTCCCTGGCGGCAAATTGCTGTATCCAATCTGCATGGAAGCAGCCAACTCATATGGCGTTGCCCCTGCTTCTACTCAATTGCCGATCTGGAATTGTAACGTTTCAGTCCGCTATAAACCATCACTGCCGCTGAGGCCTGTGGGAGCCGGCGGAAGCGTATGTCGTCTGGAACGATCAGGAATAGGCCGGTTAGCATTGCCACACCAAGTAATACGAGTAGAACCGGCCAATTTGATGGACAACCTGCTAAATGGGACTCCTATATAGTTAGATTGATTGCAGGATTCGGGTTTTTAAGCCCGCCCTCACAAACTCTCCAGTTCTCTGTAATTGGGGAGAGGCTGCAGTCGGTTTAGAAAGGAACCATCCGACTGCTGGGAAATACACTTCCACCCAGGAATGCGCGTCTGCTTCTGTTACCACGTATCAGTTCGAATTCAGGTTATAAGTTCCACTGGCATACCCGACTGCTAATATAGAAGGGGATTTCAACTCCCCGTGCTAATACTATCATTGCCGAAGCGTAATAATCGCAATAGCATTTCTTAAGATCGAACAGAAAGTAATCCACCACGTCTTGATTCTTTGGGCGGATAAGGGACATCCAGAGTATAGGGATAAGTTCGCAGGTAATTTTCGATTGCCAGTGCCTTATCGAAAGTTGTCATCTGAGAGGCGGTTAGTTGAACCGCCGGGGTTTTCACCCGTTATGAAATCACTGTGGTAGGGACAAGAAATTCTGTTTGACCCAGTTTGGATAAACGATACTGAGTTCTTCAATTCCTCCACATCCGCGACCGGTATCAGGGAGCTCACCCGGTAATTGGTGGAACCCACTATCTTTAGGCCGAACAAATCACCCGGGAACGCCAGGATGCTTGACTGGGCAAGTTGATTGTCACCGGTTCCCCTGCGGCATAAACACTACCGCCTAAATTCTCCACCGGAGAAACATCTTCTTGCGCGAGATCGATCCGCCGGGATGCTGAGTCTGGATGGGTTGATTGGCGTGATAAGAGCTGGTCTGGGTCGTGCTCGTACTCCAGCCATGCACCAGTATATATATCGTAAGTGGCGCTTCGCCAATAAGAGGCGGAACAATTACATTCTGTGAGATGCTCCCGCAATATCCCGACCGAGACGGTCATAACAACCCGTTCCGAACTTGCAGGCCCGCTGGCGATGATGTAAATCGCGGCTGTCCCGCGCCCTGAAAAGACAAATTGGGAATTTGGGTAGATGCCGCAACCAGTGGGGGTGGAACATTTGGATTGCCTTGTTCCCCAGCATTTTCCTGTTGTGAAACCCGGGCCTGGATCTGTCTGAATGAAAGAAGAGAGGATTGCTGAAAGCAATACCAACCCATACGTGACCACCAGTGCGGTATTGGCGATCTGACGTCCCTTATGGACCGGGTAAGCGATCTTCGTTCCATCCCAAATTTGTTAACGGTCTCAGGTGGACAGCCGCCATAAGCATTAAGGTTGTCCCAATCGTCACGTATAAGGCCAGGGATATACGCTGACTGTTTGTCAAAGCGCCAACGCTGAGCATGAACGCTGGAAAAGCTCCCAGAAGTGGATTATTCCAGGTTACCAGTACCAGCCTCCCCAAGCAGACACAAGCCAGATCACCGCATCCCAAAAAATGCTCACTGCGAACGGATCAAACGCCGAAGAGTTAACATAAAGTCTGCCATCCATCCCCATATCTGTGTCATCACTGCCCGGGTGGCTGAGAATAGCCCTTGCCAGGCTACAACCAGCGGCTTGATATCTATGCCACCTCCCTAGAAACCCGGAATTAGGCTTGCCAGCATGTGAAAAAAACTTGCTATTACTGTACCGGCTTGTCCACTCAGACCGCCGGGAAACAATAATATATATAAAGCACCACTGATAAACACGACCAGGATTGTTCGATATCCAGGCCGTCGAATAATGCCCATCATAGAAGCGATAACAAGCGCAACACATAAACATGGTAAAAGTGAATTGCAATCTGGTCCCCAGAATGTGTCGATAAGGCTGACAACTGCGCTAAGGAGCAGGATGAATAAAAGAACCAGCGACAGGATTTTTTCAATACGACGCGTCACTAGGAACCAGCCAGCCAGCCGTCTGGTTATTTGATGTTCTGCCAACTCGACCTGCCTTGTCCCAAATAACGTTGACGAGCCTGAACCTTGCCCCGCCAATTCTGGTTACCCCCGCTTAAAGAGGCATAAGCTTCTTCTAGCAATGATCTGACATTTGAGAATACGGGAGGCCCCATTTGGACAATAAACCGATGAACCGGTCCTGGTTTAATGAAAGGCCAAATTCCGCCGCATCACCCAGCAAGATCTTCAATTTCCCGCCGCGCCAGGATTTCATCGCCAGCGCAACCCATTCCGGATTGCGTGAAGGCGTGATCACAATCAGGCTTCCCGAATGGGGAAATTCCCTCACGGTCAACAAATCGCTCAATGAGTAACTACCGGGCCCTGCCGCTGCCAATGCACGGTATCAGTTCCAGTGCTGTGTCGGGCCTGATCGTGGTTCCATCCAGGCTAACTTGGGTCCTTCCAGCGTCAGCCCGACTTGATGATGCTCCTTCAGGCCTCGTGTTACCAGGGAGGCGGCCAGGACGATTATCAGTTCAAGGGTGGAAATCCATTCCATTCCCAGCCTGCACGGATGCATCCAGATCGGCATAGATCCACCAATCTTCCGAAATAGCCGCCTCAACTTGCCTGACCATAAGGGCATCGCGATGAGCGGAAGTCGCGCCAATGGATGCGTTTAAGACCATCCCCGGGCATATACCCCTCACACCGCGTCTCCGTTTTGACGGGCGAGGGCTTGTAGCCGGTGTTGCTTGCCATCGGACAGGCCGCCAGGAGGAATATTGAGACTAGAAAGGGGCAGTTGAGGTGGGGTTACGAGAATTGTATTCGAATGCCAATCTTGTAAGGTAAGCGTATAAATTCCCAAAGGATCGCTGGTCCGCATTCGTGTGGTCCGAGGATATACCGCCCGCTTCTTGAACAGGTGGATAGAGTACGCCTATGGGTCATCCGAGCTTCAACTTGGTTACCAGCCGGACTGGCTCGGCGGATTAGCTGATTTCATCCATATCTCGATCCAGGTGATTGACAATCGGCTATTATTTGTAATCAATAATTGCTCGGGCACAGTCTCTCCTGCACGCGCCCCGGCAAGATCAATATTGCGAACAATACTGAAGTTTCGTTCAATGATTGAAACCCAAAGCACAGCCAGCAACCATGCCCCCCGCAGCCAATAAAAAACGCTAGCCAACCACGATAACCTGTCAGGGCATATAAGAAAGCAAAGAGTAAAGCCAGAAAAGGCGGAACTTTCGCATTCAGGTGACGCTCTGGTTTGGGATCAGCATCTTGGTTGAACTGCTTCCTTCATTGCCATTTCTTTCCAAAACCGGTAAGAACTATCTTGGTGGAACTAACAGTACCTACTCCAACTGCGGCGGCAGGATTGTTCGTGTTACATGAGTGCTCTTACTCTAATAGTTTTTCTGCATAATGGCAGGCCACCTGGTGCCCAGGGCGGATTTCCCGCAATAACGGCTCTTCCACCGAACATATCTCTGTTGCCAATGGGCAGCGTGGATGGTAATGGCACCCCGAAGGCGGGTTGATCGCATTGGGGATTTCGCCAGGCGGCATGGCCTGCGTACGCCTATAGGTGGATCGGGGACAGGGACCGCTTCCAGCAAAGCGCGGGTATATGGGTGTGCGGAATGCTCGTATACTTCCTGCATAGAGCCACCTCGCACAGCTTTCCGAGGTATAGGATGGCGATCCGGTTGCAGACATATTTGGCAGTTGCCAGATCATGGGTGATGAAAAGGTAAGTCAGGTCAAACTCCTCTTTCATCTTCATCATCAGATCGAGCAAGACGGCCCGGACCGAAACGTCTGCCATGGCAATGGGCTCATCAGCCATGATCAATTTGGGGGATGTGACCAGCGCACGCGCTAGAACAACCCGCTGGCGCTGCCCGCCGGATATCTGGTGGGGGAACAGATCATAATAAGCTTCGGGTGGATTCATGCCAACTGCATGGAACATGTCCAGTACCTGTTTCCGCCGCTCTTTAGCCGAGAACTCCGGCATATGGATCTGCGCCGGATGGTCGATCGCCTCACCAAGTGACATGCGCGGGTTAAGAGAGGCAAGCGGGTCCTGGAATACGATCTGCATCCGTGCCCGCATCCGGCGCATTTCCTCTCCGACAGCTTTGCAGGTCAATGCCGTCGAAAATCACTTTGCCGGATGTGGGCTCGTATAGACGCAGGATCAACCGACCGATGGTGGATTTTCCTGAACCGCTTTCGCCAGCCAGGCCGAAGACCTCACCGCGGCGGATGGTAAAGCTTACACCGTCCACTGCTTTCACGGCGGGGATATGCCCGTGATTGAGCAGGGAAGCCAGGAAACCGGTCTGGATGGGAAAATGCTTGCGGAGATTTTCTACGACCACCAGATCTTTGCCTGCAGTAGCAACCCGGACGAATTTGGTAATGCAATCTGGTACTTCTTTCGCCATTTAAATCATCCTGTCTCCCAGATGCCTTCCCTTTCGCTTCTGGTAGAGCCAGCATGAAACCAGTTGATCACCCACAACCGGCTCAAAGCCGGTTCTTCTTTCGAGCAAATATCCATGACAAACGGGCAACGTGGGTGGAACCGGCAGCCGGCTGGTGGGTGTAACAGGCTGGGGGGTTCGCCGCCCATTTTATACAATTCACCCCCGTCCATCTTGATGTTGGGCACAGATTTCAGCAACCCTGGGTATAGGGATGCTTGGGATTTGCAAAGACTTCCTGAACGGTGCCAACCTCCGCCATTTTTGCAGCATACATCACAGCCACCCGATCGCCACTTCTGCCACCACACCGATATTATGGGTGATTAGCAGGATGGTTAGACCGAACTCTTTTTGAAGTTCTTTGAGCAAATCGAGGAACTTAGCCTCGACGATTACGTCCAGCGAAGTGGTAGGTTCATCGGCGATCACCAGCTTGGCCCGCAAAGCCAGCGCCAATGAGATCATGACGCGCTGACGCATACCGCCGGACATCTGATGCGGGTATTCTGTCACACGTTCCCGCCGGATCCCCAGGCGTTCCACCAATTCTTCTGCGCGTTTTCGTGCGTCTTCTTCATTGGTTTTTGGTTCGTGAGTATGGATTGTCTCGGTCAGATGGTCGAGAATGCGTTGTACCGGGTTGAGAGAAGTCATGGGGTCCTGAAACACCATACCAATCTCAGCCCCACGGATTTCCGGCATCTCATTTATGGGTATTCATTAAATCCCGTCCATCAAACCATAATTCACCGTCGGTAATGCGGGCAGGTCCGGTATGCAAACGCATCAGCCTTTTCCGAGTGTCGATTTTCCACAACCCGATTCGCCCACCAGCCCCAGAATTTCACCGCGCCGGATATCCAGTGATACGTTATCCACTGCGCGAACCATTCCAGCGCGAGTTTTATATTCGACGGTTAGGTTTCGAATGGAGTAAAGGATGTCGTCAGGCATCAGCGATCCCTCAGCTTGGGATTGAATATTTCCGTCAACCCTTCACCCATCATGGTAAACGCAAGACAACCAGCATAATGGCCAGGCCAGGGAAAGTGATCATCCACCAGGCTGTCTGGATGAAGCGTTGCCCACGAGCCAGGTCGATGCCCCAATCGGCAATGGTGGGCGGCAAACCCAGACCCAGGAAAGAAAGACCAGCGCCGGTCAGGATGGCATCCGCCACATTGACCGAGAAAATGATTGCCACCGAAGGAATGACATTCGGGAAAATGTATCGTTGCAAGATTTCCTCAACTGCGCGCCCAATGCTTCTGGCAGCTTCAACATATACTTCCTCTTTTACCGACAGTGTCTGGCCGCGGACAATACGGTAATAGGTCGGTATATACAGCACCGAAATGGCCACGATAATGTTGAATATGCTTGGACCCAGGACGGCAGTGATGGCAATCGCCAGGATCAGACCAGGGAAAGCATACAGGCTATCCATGAGCAGGCTCAATAGCGATCAATGCGCCGCCGACGAAACCAGCGATCAATCCCAGCGGAACACCCAATACAAGCGATAGGATTGATGAGCTAAATCCGATGATCAGGGCGATGCGGGTGCCCCACAGCAGCCGGCTCAATACATCCTGACCGATATCATTGGTGCCGAGAATAAAACCACCTGTTGCTGACCACCCCGGTAACTGTCCGGCTTCGCGTAGCGTGGGGTAATTGGCTTTTAAGCGTCGAATTCAGTTGTCTGGACCACGGCAGCCTGATCGTTCCATCGACAACAGCCTGCAGTGCGTGCATCGATAGTAGGGTAACGATCAATAACCGGTCGCAAGCGTAGTCCAGCGGGTTGATCCTTAATGTATTTTCGATTTTTTGTGCTGCTTCGTTTAAATCACCTGCAGTGGAAGCACCCTCGCTGGACAGCAACAGTCGGCCTGTTGGTACCGGCTGGGACTGCCAGATCCTGCAGTTTTTTGACCGGCGAATTTTTCGGGCACGATCAGTACTGGCAGGTCAACCTAGCACCCGGCGCCAGGAAACTCGGCCCAACCAGGGCATCAGGTGAATAGGGGGCAAACAACAGGGAAAATTGCAATAATGATAAATATCACCACCAACCGCTGAAATGGCGACAAACCACCAGTCGGCACCATACCAGTGACGGGCCATAAATATACGCCGGACGAAGCCGACCCGTTTGAGTTCCACTTCCCAGGTGGTGCCTTCCGGTAGCGCTTCAGATGGTTGCTTCTTTGATTTTTGCACAATTTAGTACCTCACACGCGGGTCAACCAGAGAATAGATGACATCCACTGCCAGGCTGATCAAAGCCACCAGCAAGGCAAAGACAGTAATAACACTTTGCACGGCAGTGTAATCCCGGGCAGAAATGCGTTCCACCAGGTAACTGCCCATGCCCGGCCATGAGAAAACCGTTTCAGTCAGTACTGCGCCGGCCAGCAGAATCGCCACTTGCAAGCCGATCAAGGTGATCACCGGAATCATGGCATTTTTTAGGGCATGTCCATAGATCAAAATCCTCTCACGGATTCCGCGCGCCCGCGCCGCCGCAGATGTAGTCTGCTTGCAGGGTTTCGATGACATTGATACGGGTCATACGCACGAACACTCCCGATAGGATCAATCCCAAGGTAATCGTGGGCAATACCAGGTGCTGGACAGACCGAAAAGAAAGCCGGCCAATTCCCGGAAATCAAAGCATCGATGGCTATAAATATTGGTAACTGTTTTGAGGGTCGTGCCGATAATCGCGATCAATGCGGCCAGAGATCGGCAGCCATTCAAGCCGAACCCCAAAAAAGAGCTGCAGCATCAGCCCAAACCAGAATATTGGCAGGGAATAAATAACGACCGAATAAATGCGCAGAGAGAAATCGAGTGGCTTTTTTTGCGTTTGGAGGCAGCCAAAGCCCCGCCATATACCCCAATGAACAAAGCCAGGACTGAGGCAGGGATGATCAATTCCAGTGTTGCCGGAAAGCGTTCGCTCATCTCGTCGATGATCGGACGATGTCCACCCACCAGCGAATTCCCGAAGCGCAGAGTGACCATGTTCCACAAGAAACGGCCATATTGGACGATCATTGGATCGTTCAAGCCCAGCGTTGGCGCGGATATGCTGGATCATTTCCGGGGTGCCTTTAGGCCCCAGTGCCGAGGTGACCGGGTCGCCTGGCAATATGCGCATGATGAAGAAGACCATGGTCGCCAGGATGAAGATCATCGGCAATGTCAGGGCGATGCGGGTCAAAATATAACGGCGCAGTCCCGTCGAGCCCCGCGCAAAGACATACGCCAGCAGCAGGAGTCGACGGGATGCCGATGATCAGGGCAATAATTGCAATTGGGGACACTTTTGTATGCAGATTCGGGATTAGGATTGGGGCGGGTTGTTCACCCGCCCCAATAGCATAAGGAAATTTATTACTGGTTCTTTGCTCAGAACGAGTAGAAGAACAAGATGTTCGGACCGATATTCAGAGTGTTCGGGTGCGGCGTAATTGGCATCGACCCTTGATGTATGCTTCTGATAGACCACATGCTCTGCATTGAAGAACAATGGTACCGTTACTACCAGGTCGGCATAGAGATCCTGCGCCTGTTTGTACTAGGATCAGCGCGTTTGGTCAGGTCTTGTCTCGATATCGGCCTGGTTCAGCAGAGTGCAACCAGTTGCTTGGCCTTATCATTGATCGGAGTACCTGTCAGGCTGCCGGTTGCGGAGTGGTGACATTGGTGCCTTCGCCGCGGTTGAAGACGAATGGGTCCAGGTAGTTGGAGGGGTCCGGGTAATCGAAGAACCAACCCAGGACACCGGCTCCATAGGACTTGCCGCCGGTCAGTGCAGGAACGTAGGTGCTCCATTCCTGGGACTTCAAGGTAACCTGCATCTCGCCAGTAGCTTCGAGCTGGGTCTTGATCAGCTGCATCCAGGCTGCTGTTGAAGCACCATAGTGCTCAGGTGGGTACCACATTTCGAGCTTCACTGGATTGGTGGCTGAATAGCCGGAGGCCTCCAGGAATTTCTTGGCCTGCGTCCAGGTTCGGAGAGGAATACATTGTATCGAAAGCTTGGTCTGCGCCCAGGAAGCCTGGCGGAACCATCGAATAGAGCGGGGTAACCTGTCCGGCGTAGACGGTATCGGCGATCGCGTTGCGGTCTACTGCCGAGGCAATGGCTTTATCCACATTCGGATCATCGATACGGCTTCATGGTGTGGTTCAGGATCAGATAGCGGATCGCACCACCATTGATCGTCACCGACTGTCAGGCCGGAGACTTTCTTGAGCGAGTGAGCTGATCCGGGGAGAGGATACGCCAGGCGACATCAATCTCGCCGCTCTGGACGGCCAAAGCCATCGTGTTGGGATCCGAATAGAAGCGTACAATGATCTGCTTGACCTGCGGCTTCAGGTCGCCGGTGTAATACGGATTGGGCAAGAGCACCATCTGCTCGTCTGCGTTGTACTGGGAGATATACCAGGCACCGACGCCGTAAATTGGGGCGGTCGGGAACAGGTTGCAAGCATCCGGTTTGAAGATCGCTGGATCAGAGGCCACATACGGAGCTCGGCCAGGATCTGCGGGAAGAAAGCGATCGGGGTCGTCAACGTGAATACGATGGTCTTTGCATCCGGAGCTGTGATGCTCTTGACGTATGGTACGGCCAGGGTATCGGCCACATCGTTCGGGCACTTGGGCCCGATGGTAAGCAGGCGGTTGAGTTGAGCAGCATATACTGTGGCGGTCAAGGGGGTGCCATCACCGAATTTGATGCCATCCTTCAGTGTGAAGGTATAGGTCAGGCCATCGCGGGAGATTTTGCCCATGTCGGTGGCCAGATCGGGCACCAGGTCAGTAGTACCTGGTTTCATTTAAGCAAGCCATCACTGATGTTCTGGATGAATTTCCCAGTCATGGGTTGAATATGCATCCGCCGAATCCAGGCTGGCGACCTTATCGGTTGTACCGATAATAATCGTATCTGGATTGGAAGCCGCAGGCGGAGTTGTGGCTACCGGTGCAACTGTAGCCGGTGCGGCAGTTGCTGGAGCGACAGGTCGCGGGAGCAGGCAGTCGCGGGGGGTTGGGTTGCCGGGGCAACTGTGGGTGTCAGCGGCGGTTCCACAAGCGGACAAAATCATACTTGCCACCATAACAGGGCGGCGACGACAAACAGTCTTTGGCAATTCATACTTGCTCCTCTTGGAGTAATCTCTTATGGATTGAGACAACGAATATGGATTACAAACCAAATAAGGTTGAATTCTGATGTCGTGCCTCCTTTCATTTTTGTAATAAAAAAGATAATTATCCATTATACGCTTCATGAAAGAGATGTCAAGTAAACTTCGTATATCTTTAATTTTTTAATAAGGCTGGCCTCATACTTATGGTTCAGACTGATTGGCATTGACATATCGCCTGCTTCAATGATAAACTCAGAACCGTTAATAGAATTCTAAGGAAAGGAGGCGCACTTCATGATGGTTAAGAGTACCGTTCAAATCATTCGAATCCGCATCAATGCTGTTTCTGGTGTGGTTTTGCCTTCGCGTAGTGCGCCTGCTGACTGATAAGTTAGCCAAGTTCGTCGATTTGACCACGGTGCACTCCCTGCACCGTGGTTTTTTTGTCTGGAATATATAGAGAGAATAATTATGGCTGTCATCGCTCCCCCCAAAACTTACTTTGATTTCCGCAAAGCCGTTACGAAAAATAAACTGGTCGGCCTGTGGCGGATGATGCCCGATTACCGGCTGTCCTACGCGGCTGCCAACCTGTCGTTGGGTATTTCGGCGTTGGCAAAAATGACTACGTACTTGTTATTACGGAATTTTGCCGATACGATCCTGGGAACCACCCAACCCTTTGCCGGCACACTTACCCGAACTCTTATCCTGATTGCAGCTGGATTTGTTGTCCTGGCGCTGTTTGAAGGCGGCTTCGCGTTCCTGTCTGGGCGCCTGGCAGCTTATTCTGCTGAAGGCATTACCCGCCGGTTCCGGAATTTCCTTTACGACCATATCCAGCGGCTAAGCTTTGCATATCACAGTAAGACCCCCACCGGCGACTTGATAGAAAGGGTCACATCCGATATGGATGCAATGCGCGGGTTCTTCAACGAGCAGGCCATCGGTGTAGGCCGCATCATTGCGCTATTCGTCATCAACTTTCTGGCCATCCTGGACCTGAGCTGGAAATTGGCGCTGGCCTCCATTGCGGTGGTGCCGGTCATCCTGGTGGTTTCCTTGTGGTTTTTCAAGAAAGTAACCAAAGCCTACGAGGCTTACCAGGAACAGGAAGCGATCCTTTCAACCACTCTTCAAGAGAACCTGACGGGAGTTCGCGTTGTCAAAGCCTTTGCCCGGCAGGATTACGAAAAGGAAAAGTTCGAAAAGGATAATCTGGAAAAGTTCCTGCGTGGACGGAAGTTCATCCGGATGCACTCGCTCTTCTGGCCGCTCTCGGACCTCGCCTGTGGTTTCCAGATGCTGGTGGGATTTGTTTTCGCAGCCTACCTGGCTATTCATGGTGAGATTTCCATAGGAACTTACCCTGCCTATGTTGGTCTCGTAGTCTGGTTGATCTGGCCGATGCGTAACTTGGGCAGGCTGGTTGTTCAAACCTCGACCGGGTTGGTATCCTACGAGCGCCTGATGGAAATTGTCAGGCAGGAGCGTGAACCTCTCTCAGACGGCAAAATCCAGCCGGATGGTCCGGTGGATGGTCAGATCATCTTCGAAAATGTTTCGTTCCAATACGAAGATGGGAATAATGAGGTGCTTAAAGATATCTCTTTCAGCTGCCAGCCCGGCCAGGCGATTGCGTTGCTTGGCTCAACCGGATCCGGGAAAACCTCGCTGGTCAATCTGCTGCCGCGTTTCCATGATTACACGGATGGACATATCCTTCTGGATGGCGTAGAGCTGAAAGACTACTCGCGTGAGTACCTGCGCCGGCAGATAGGCATCGTCGAACAGGAGCCTTTCCTGTTCAGCCGTTCGATCGGCGAGAATATCATGTATGGTGTCGACCGCCACGTTCCGCAGGAAGAAATTGAAAAAGCTGCCAAAGCGGCGGCTGTCCATGATGTAATCTGTTCCTTCCCGGACGGCTACAACACTCTGGTTGGCGAAAAAGGCGTGACACTTTCCGGTGGACAAAAACAGCGTGTGGCGGTCGCACGCACCCTGCTCAAGAATCCGCGCATTCTTATTTTGGATGATTCGACATCTTCCGTGGATACTGAAACTGAAGCAGAAATCCGTACTGCCCTGGACCAGTTGATGAAGAGCAGGACTACTTTCATCATTGCCCATCGTATCCAGTCGGTTATGAATGCCGATCTGATCCTGGTTATGGACAAAGGCGCCATTATCCAAATGGGCCGTCATGCAGATCTGGTGGCCCAAAAGGGTATGTACCGGCAGATCTATAACATTCAGACTCGCATCGACGAGGAATTGGAAACTGAAATTGCTTCTGTAAATTGATTTGGCAAGCAACAGCATGTCTGTAGCTTGCCGGAGATAAGAAATGGCTGATGAATTGATTGAAATCGAAGAAGAAGAATATACCAGTCAATTGACTGGACCGACATTTACCCGCATCGCCGCCCTGGTAAAACCGCATTGGCGCTGGATGGCCGGATTCTTGACCGCCATCATAGTGACAGCCGCCCTGGATGCTTTTTTTACCTACATCAATAAGCTCATTATTGACAACGGGATTGTCCCTGGAAACTTCAACCTGGTATTGAAATATGCTGTCTATTATGGCAGTATCCAACTGGTTCAATCCGGCTTGGTTTTTACTTTCATTTACCTGGTCGGTATTCTGGGGGAGCGCATTCAATATGATTTGCGCAAGTCCACTTTTAATCACCTCCAGGATCTTTCGCTTTCCTACTACAGCCAGAATGCGGTTGGCCGGTTGATGGCGCGCGTCACATCCGATTCTGGACGTGTTTCGAACCTGATGACCTGGGGTTTGCTGGATGTCACCTGGGCAATTGTGAACGTTCTCACCTCCACGATCTTCATGGTGATCATCAACTGGAAATTGGGGTTGATCGTGTTCAGCATTATCCCGATCCTGGTAATCATCGCAGTCAACTTCCGCAAGAAGATCCTGACGGAATTCCGCAAGTCTCGCCGAAACAACTCGAAGATCACCGGCGAATATAACCAGAACTTCCAGGGCGTGCGTGTGGTCAAAGCTCTCGGGCGGGAAGAGGAAAACCTGCGGGAATTCTCGATCCTGACCGATAATATGTTCCGCGCCAGTTACCGGGCGGCCTGGCTGTCGGCGTTATTCCTGCCGACCGTGCAGATCATCTCTGCCTTTGCTCTGGGTGCCATCGTCTGGTACGGTGGGTTGCAGAGTCAATATGGCGGGTTTACCGTCGGTTCCATCAACGCTTTCGTCTCCTACCTGACCTTTATGATCTGGCCGATCCAGGACCTGGCACGTGTCTATGCTGAAATGCAGCATTCCATCGCCTCCGCCGAGCGGATTTTCAAGTTGATCGATACCCCTCCCGAGGTCCAAGATCGTCCGGAAGCCATCTCAACTGAGACGATCCGAGGCGAAATCGAATTTGATCACGTGGACTTCTATTACGAGGACCGGAAACCGATCCTGACCGATTTCTCGTTGAAGGTCAAACCTGGCGAGACGATCGCCGCTGGTCGGTCCAACCGGTGGTGGCAAGACCACCATCGTTAACCTGTTATGCCGTTTCTATGAGCCGAAGAATGGCATCATCCGCATCAACGGGCACGACTACACGGAATACACCATGCAGAGTCTGCAGTCGCGCGTCGGCATTGTGCTCCAGACACCGCACTTGTTTTCCGGGACGATCCGTCGAAAATATCCGCTATGGCCGTTTGGATGCTTCCGACAGCGATGTAGAACAGGCAGCGAAAGTCGCCGGGGCGCATGAGTTCATCTCATCCTTCGAGAAAGGCTATGCCCAGGATGTGGGTGAAGGCGGCAACCTGCTTTCAGTTGGACAGAAGCAGCTCATCAGCCTGGCGCGCGCCGTACTTGCCAAACCAGAGATCTTCATCATGGACGAGGCCACTTCCAGTGTCGATACCCTGACAGAAGCATTGATCCAGCGAGGGATGGAAGCCTTGATGCAAGGGCGCACATCTTTCATTATTGCCCATCGTTTGAGTACCATCCGCCGGGCCGATCGGATTGTGGTGATCGAGGCTGGTTCGCATCGCCGAGATGGGCACGCACGCAGAGTTACTGCGCCAGCGCGGCCACTATTACCGCCTGTACACCCAACAGTTCAAGTTCGAAAAAGAGCGGGCATATGGTGTGGCAATGCCAGGCGTGGTGCCGGTGATCAAGTAAATAATCAGAAAAAGGCGTCCCTCAGGGAACGCCTTTTTCTATTGATTATTTTGCATGCTCATTCCGCTTCCAGAATTTAAGATCGTCCGGGTTATCTGCATCCAACAGCTGGGGATGGACATCCGGGCGTAGGTGATATCCATGCGTTGTCCAAAGCTCTGCCGCCAGCCGCCGCGGATTAAGTAAAAGCCCCTGCCTGTATGAAATATTCGCACAATCGGGTTATATCACGTTCGAAGATGGCATACGCGTTCCGGTTGTGGTGGGGCGAGACCACTTGCGGGAAATCGATTAGTGAGACTTTCCCTTCCCAATAGAGAACGTTATATGCCGACAGGTCACCGTGAACATGCCCGTGCGCAAGCAGAATATCCAGGTCCTGTTTCAAGCGGGTGAATATTTGACCGGCTTCTTCCCGGTCGAGGCTTACTTCGTTGAGTGTTGGCGCAGGCATCGCCAAATTACCTACATAACCCATCAGAATGGCATTATGTGCCATCTCGTAAGGCTGTGGAACATCTGCACCAGCTTTGAAAAGGGTCTGCATGGCAGTAAACTCATGCGCGATCCAGGATTGGTGGCGGACCTCTTCCCCGTAGCGAGAACGTGTCAACACGGCATGGATGGAGCCTTCATCATGCAATTCGTGTCCATCTTCATCCAGATCCGTCCGCCCTTCCCGGTAAAGATGATCGTCGCGCAGGTTGCGCAACATACGCGGCCGGTACACCTTCGCAGCGACAAGTTGAGCCTGCACTTGTTCTCCCGCCCGGCACAAGTATACGGAAGCTTCCTTTCCAGCCTTGATCTTAAGTAAAACGTCGGATATCCATTTCTGTTCGTAAAAATAACCAAGTGAATCGAGCAGCCAGCCTTCCTCAAAGCGGGCGGCCTTGTAGGTATACGCAAAAGTGTGGCGGCTATCGTCCTGCTTTTGGACGAATTGCTGGATTGCGACAGGGATCTGTTTTGGGTTGCGCCTCGGAAGGCATTTCCGGCCATTGTCCGGCAGGTCGAATTGGCCCTCATTATCGAGCTCATCGTAATATTTGATATTTTTACTTGAATCCATAGGAGAGACTCTCTTCATACTAAATGCGGAAACAATCTCTCACCTGAGGCTCTTTAAAATCAAAAGCCGCAGGCGTTGCGCCTGCGGCAAGATAATACAATGATTTCAAATCAACTGTAACCTTGCACAGGAGGCGCGTTCAACGGAAGAATATTGGCCAATTTGTTTACCGACATGGCTTTCGAGCCTCCTTTCCAAGTAAATTCTACAAACAAGAGCAGAGTCTATCACCTGCAAAGCATACCGTCAAGTTCCATGCTCACAAAAATTGTATCTGCCGGTACGCACATAAAAGAATAATAGGCGCATCTTTTTGAGTCAGATCCACCTTGGTACATTCGACCCGTACTCCATACTTCTAAATAATGTCTGCTTGCAGGTCGTGCAGGCGCTCAAGCCGCCTGGCTGCAAGCACTAATGAACAGCCAAGTTCTGCAAATTGGCGGGCAAATTCTGCCCCCAATCCGCTGGAAGCACCGGTAATAAGAGCTGTTTTCCCTTGCAAATTCGTTTTCATAGTCACTCCACTTCAAATTTCGGCAGAATTATCCAGCGGTTTAAGAAGAGTGCTTTATAATTGTTTTACTTCGTTCAGATCATAAAAATAGAGAGGAAGATTATGCAATGAGACGCTCCAATATTTTCAAAATTGCTGCTGTCATTATTCTGGGCTTAATGGTTCTTTTTTGGCTGGTCACATCGGTAATTGGAATGCTTGCAGGTGTATCCGGTGAGTTGAATAATTTGATCATCATGCTTGTTTCCATTCTCCTGGCATTCCTGGCTTGGAAACGCCTCTTGCTTGGAGGGCTGCTTTTTTGCGGATTTGGAGTCCTCCTGGCACTGTACTTCTTCCTATTGCCAACTGATCTTCAAACAATTACCCCGCAATTAATTCTTATGTGTGTCCCGCTCACGCTTGCTGGGCTGCTTTTCATCGAAGCCGATTGGGCTTCCAAGAAAAGAATTTAGTTTTCCAACCGTTCCCAAAGGAGAGATAAATGACTGAACCAAACGTACCACCCCGAAAGAAAATAACCTTACCGTACTTGTTCAAGAAAGTCGCGGATGCCAGCCCAATCACCTGGCTCACCTGCTATGATTACCCCACCGCCTATCTGCAGGAGCAGGCAGGCATTGAGATGATCCTGGTCGGCGATAGCCTGGGTATGACCATGCTTGGGTATGACTCAACTCTACCCGTGACAATGGATGATATGGTCCGCCACGCCCAGGCGGTCCGGCGCGGCGCTCCCACTGCATTTGTGGTTGGGGATATGCCTTATATGACCTATCAACCCAGTGTGGAGACTGCCATTCGTAACGCCGGTCGCTTTATGGCCGAATGCGGCTGTGACGCCATCAAGCTGGAAGGGGGCATCGAACAGGCCGACAAGATCAAAGGCATTGTAAGCGCGGGTATCCCAGCCATTGGCCATCTTGGGCTAACTCCCCAGTCGGTCAGCGCCCTGGGTGGCTACCGCGTTCAGGGCAAGAATGCGCTCCTGGCCAAGAAGATCATCGATAATGCCAAGGCACTCGAACAAGCCGGGGCATTTGCGATCCTGCTCGAGATGGTCCCTGACCGGGTCTGTCAGATCATCACCGAGCGCGCCGAAGGCTGTATCATTATGAGCCTGGGTTCTGGACCACATGCTCATGGTCAATTGCTCATTTACCATGATATGTTCGGCCTCTACCCGAAGTTCAAGCCAAAGATGGCGAAAGTTTTCGGCAACGCGGGTGAAGTGATCCTGAATGGTTTGAAGAACTACCACGACGAAGTGATCGCCAAACAGTTCCCACAACCGGAAAATTGGTTCGGGATTCCGGATGATGAATTTGAAGAACTGAAAAAGACGCTTTCATAAGGAGCCTTCCATGACTGACCTGCGAAAAATGCTGGCAATACCCCATGATCGTCTCGATTCCATTAACTCTGTCCTGCTCGACCCCAATGAGAAAGTCATGGAGGATTTCCTGGCGGTTGTCGCCAAATATGGCACCCCGGAGGAAATTAACCGCCATCATGCAGAATCCCGGAAATTGTCCAATTTGCTTAAGAAAGTGGAAGGCAGCCAGCCAGACTATATCAAAGATCTGAAATGGTTGATGGAACAGCGCGATAAGGGTGCCTTCATTCCCGTCGCAGATTACCGGCGTAAACTTCTCGGAGCCAGGGCTGACAAATTGAAATTCAATGATAAGTCGGCGGTTACATTGGAAGTCTCAGCCCTGCAATATTTCCCTTGGATCCGCCCGATGTGCGAACGCGCCATCCGGGATGGCTCACTCGTCCCGGGCCGTTTCATTGCTGTCCGGAAAATGAAGGAATCCGAAGCGGATGGCGACCTGCCAGCCATTGTTGCAGCCCTGGACATTATCGGCGCATCTTTTGTCGAGACGCTGGATACAAAGGGCACGGACGGCTCGAATCCTCATTTAGGCGGCCCGGCGACCATCACTGGTTATTTCGGCGGCATCGGCCAGCCAAATGACCATGCCCTGATGTGGCTGGATGAGTTCCTGTACTATTACACCAATTACGGCGTCCAGCACGTTCTGAATTTCAATGCTGGTACGATCCTCTTGGGCTTCCTGCTCTATCGACTGGGCGTGAATATCCAGTTCAAGATCTCAGTCTTCTTCGGTTCAGATAATCCTTACCATGCGCTTTGGATCATGCTGGCAGCCAAGCTTTTTAGCCGGGAGGATGGCAGCAGCCCGTTGATTGGATTTAACTGGGCCAACTCGATCAATAACCAGACCATGGAACTGACTTCACAGTTCCGCAAGGCGCTTGGCTTCGAGGAGGTTGTCCGCTTCGAGCACCACATTACTGAAACCTGGAAGAGTATTGTCATCCAGCCTTACGACCGCCGCTCCGAACTGGTTGAGGTGGCAGATCATGTGGCCAATATCTCTGCCAAGCATGAGGGCGGTGATCCCGAAGTCGAACAAACCCGGGCGCACCAGTCCGATATCCTGGACTACTTCCGCGAGAAGAAGGAAGTGATCGAATCGGGAGATTGGGATGCCATGCAAATGAACTTCATGGACAAGGTCGAGGCATGCAACCACTCTCCGCCGCGCCTTGACCGAGGCTGGCTTGAGTTTCGTGGCAGCCAGGCACCTTCATAAGTAAAGCCTGGTACTGGAGCTAACGATGCACATCGTTCATGTACACATTCGCGTAAAGCCCGAATCCATTGAAGAATTTAAAGTCGTTTCGCTGGAGAATGCCCGGAAAAGCATCCAGGAGCCGGGCATTGCCCGCTTTGATGTGCTCCAGCAAACAGATGATCCGACTCACTTCGAATTGATTGAGGTCTATCGCACTTCTCAGGATCCGTCAAAACATAAAGAGACAGCTCACTACAACAAATGGCGTGAGCTTGCCGAACCGCTGCTGTCTGAAGAGCGTACACGTACGACCTACACCAACATCTTCCCTGCCGACGAGGATTGGTAGATGCAGTTCGAGTTTGCCACTGCCAGCCGTATTCTGTTTGGACCGGGAACTGCCGCTCAAATTCCCAACCTGGCCGCCAGGTTGGGACAGCGTGCTTTCGTTGTGACCGGTTCGAAAGAGCGCTCTTCAACTCTGGTTGATGGATTATTGGCGTCAGGTTTGCCAGTTGATTTATTCGAAGTAAATGGTGAGCCAGATTTAGATTGCGTGTTAGTGGCTACACGCAGTTCACGCAAATTTGGCACGCAGGTTGTTCTTGGATTCGGTGGTGGGGCTGTTATGGACGTTGGCAAGGCCGTCGCTGCCATGCTGACCAACTCCGGTGGCTTGCTCGATTATCTTGAAGTGGTTGGCGCCGGGCGTGCTCTTGAAAAGCCTTCGCTCCCCTATATTGCCATTCCAACCACTGCCGGGACCGGGTCTGAGGTGACTCGCAATGCGGTTATCGCGGTGCCGGAGAAACGCGTTAAAGTCAGTTTGCGCAGCCCCTTCATGTTGCCGAATTATGCGATTGTTGATCCGGAATTAACTTACAGCATGCCGCCGTCAGTAACCGCCTCCACCGGGATGGATGCGCTGACCCAACTCATCGAGCCGTTTGTCTGCAGCGCCCCTACCCCTCTGACAGATGCCATTTGCCGGGACGGAATTGCCCGGGCAGCCCGTTCGCTTGGAAAAGCTTATGAAAATGGGTCGGATGTCGCTGCCAGGCAGGAAATGGCCCTGGCCAGCCTTTACGGAGGAATGGCCCTGGCAAATGCCCGCCTGGGCGCCGTGCATGGGCTGGCAGGCCCGATTGGCGGGATGTCGCACGCCCCGCATGGGGCGATTTGTGCCCGCTTGTTACCCTTAGTGATTGAAGCCAACCTCCACGCCCTTCGTACTCGCCAACCCGGCTCGCCAGCCATCGAGCGCTATACCGAAATTGCCCGGATCCTGACCGGAGATGGGAACCCCCAGGCCGAAGATGCAGTTGGCTGGGTGAGACAACTGTGCGAAGCGCTCAATATTCGCCCGCTGTCAGAATATGGATTGGCATCGGGTGATTTTCCAGCCCTGGTGGAGCAATCCCAAAAAGCCAGCAGCATGAAGGGCAATCCGATATCGCTAACAGATGCCGAGCTGCTTGCCATCCTTACACAGGCTGCCTAAAAAGGTCGTTACATCCGGACCCGATCTCACAAAAAATCCCCCGCTGGCATTTTTGCCTACGGAGGATTTTAATTTTACAAATCCTGATATTTCGAGTCGTCAATTTCCTTGCGGGCTTCTTCCTCTTCGTGAATCCCGCTCGCCTGCTGGGGTTTCCCCCATTCCAATTCCAGCTTTTCAGCCTCGCGTAACTTGCTGATCAACTCTACCCGTACCATGCTCCATTTACCGCAGTACGGACAGGGAGCAAATTTGGATATTCCCAAGTGCATACTGAACAAAGGCAGGGCAAACGGTCTATGGCAATTGGGGCAGATTCCTCCGCCGCCCACGCCGTATTTCCGCTCTACTCCCAGGGGCGTACTTGTGCGTTTGTTACGAGCGGTAAGAAACGGCACAAGCGTCGACAGCAGGATGGCCAGAACAATGACACCTAAAACTGGCAGGATGATCTTCGCCGAAGATTGTTTCGGAACGAAATTCGCACTAATAATATTCGAACGATATTCCTGCCCGCCGGCGGAATGTCCAACCGCATAGAGTTTATGGATGCCTAATGGATAATTATCAGTGGTAAATTGCAGACTAAACGGTGGTTGTGTCACGCCACCGATTTTCGTATCATCAATATAGAAATCCACGTTTGCCAGATCCGCAGGTCCGGTTACCCGCATCGAGAATAAGCCTTCGATATCACCATTTAATCCGCCGTAGCCCCAATCACGCGACATCTTGAGCGATAATTGTTCTGTCTGGGCAATGGCTGTGGAAACAACGACCAGGCTGATAACTATAGCAGCCAGGAATGCCAATTGAATTTTCTTCATCTTCTCACTTCCATCTCGTTAAGATTTGTTCGCGCTGGAAAACGCGGGTCGCCAGGTAGACCATTAATACATCCAACGCCAGCATAACGACTGCGACGACTGTAATAATTTGCTTGTTCAAAACGAACAGGCCGGCAACCTGGCCAAAGAAACCTCCCAATACCGGCAGGATAATGATCATTGATATTTGTTCCGCCACGCGTGGGTCGTTAACCCGTGAGGATATCATCAACGAAAAGACAACCGCCAGGAGCGCCAATAATGGGCCGACCAGGAAAATGGCAATCAACCAGCGCGCGTCCAGTAAAGCTGATAGCAGCGCCTTATTCGCGACGATCATCCAGGACCCCAAAGCAAAAATTCCAAAAGCCGCGTAGGTCGCCAGGATCGCTGGAATGACGGCTGCCAGGCATTTTCCAACCAAAAGTTCTGCCGTGGTGATCGGCGTTGCCAGAAGCGGTTCCAGGCTTCGTGTGGTTTTCTCACCGACGATGGAATAGGCTGCGATGGTCACCGGGATCGCCACCGGGACTAACATGAATAGCATCATGAATTCACTGACCATGAAAACCTGGAAACAATCCGATCCGCTCAAGCCACTCGGGCACATGGATTGGGTCACTCCGGAGGGCAATTGGTTGTTGATCGCATTGTTGGTTGCCGAGACTGTCCCACGCGTGCTGTAGATGATTCCAAGCGGGATGGCTGTCATCATGAGCGGCAGGAATGCCACTGTAAAGATCACCATACGGTTTCTAAAAACCTCGGCCCATTCTTTTCGGATAATTGTCTTGATCTTATTCATAATACCTCAGGCACTCTTGACCAGCTGGAGATAGACATCTTCCAGAGAATGGCGCAACTCGCCGACAAATTGCATATCGGCTCCGGCTGCGACCAACACCCGGGTTACCTCAGGATTGCACTTCTCTGGGTCATCCAGGGTAATTACCAACTTATTCTCGACCACCTTGACTTCGCGTACGAATGCCAGATTGCGGACATGTTCCGCCATCCCTTCATCTGCGATACGCAAGTGAAATATCACTTTTCGTCCAAAGACAGATGAACGCAAGTTTGGCGGGAGTATCCACCACCAATAAGCGGGTCTTGAATACGCCCACCCGGTCGCATAAGTGGTCCGCTTCATCCAGGTTATGGGTGCACAGGAATATCGTCCGCCCTTGCTTTTTTAGTTCGACAATGAACTCACGCACGAGATGAGCGCTTTCCGGATCCAACCCGGCGGTTGGCTCATCCAGGAATAGGATGCGCGGTTCATGGAGCAGAGCGCGTGCGATCGCCAATTTCTGTTTCATCCCCTTGGAAAAAGTCCCGGCAGCATCGAAGCGGCGCTCCCACAGGCCAAGCATTTTCAGATATTTCTCAATTTGGCCGGTTACATCTTTGACTTCACACAATTCGGCAAAGATACGCAAGTTATATTCGGCGGAAAGGTTGTCATACATTCCCGGTGTTTCGGTCAGTACACCTATCCTCCGGCGGATATCGGTATCCTGCCTACCCAGGATGAAACCGGCCACCTTGGCAGTGCCTTGCGTTGGAGCAATGAGACTGGCCAGCATACGGACCGTAGTGGTCTTCCCGGCGCCATTCGGGCCGAGGAAACCAAACACCTCCCCTTCAGCCACATCCAGACTGAGGTCATCTACGGCCAGGGTTTCTTTGAAGCGCTTTGTCAGGTTTTCAGCATGGATCATATTTATTGGTACCTTGTTTTTTCGAGATTTTCCGGAGTCTCATCGAGTGGCACTAGCGGGGGTATGAATGGTTCCGGCGCGCCAGGCAGGTTATCTTCGTGAGGCTCAGGCTGGCGTAAAAGGAAGATGATAACTACGCTCAATATCGCAAACAGGCCGATCACGCCTTCCAGGCCGATTGGGCTGATATATTTTTGTCCATATACTGCCACCCCGTCCAGCAAGGTATGGTACCCGATCGCAGCGAAAAGCCACCCGATATTTTTGCGGGTAAAAACCTGCATGACCATCACGGCCATGGCAATCTGGCAAGGTATGGTAAAAAAGCGTTCCAACGCGCCCAGTAAGGAACTATACCAGGTCATGGACCAATAGGTGGTTACCTGCTGTTGAGCCAGAGCCAGTTGAGCCGCAGGGAAAATCTTGGATAGATCTGCATTCCGAAGGGTCGCCAGTTGAAGAAAGCCGTAAAGAGTGATGGCTCCGAGAATAATTGCCTCCGCACCCCCATGCCCGGCGCCAAACAAAACCCCATTTCGCCAGGAATGAGAATCCTTCAGCCAAAACCGCAACACCAGGAAACGCGCACCCTCTTCGAAGACTCCTGCGCTCAATCCAAGGAATATCGCATTGAATATCAATTGGGCAGTCGGACTCCAGGCAATCATACCGGTCTGGTTTAGAAGCTTGCTCGCTAGCAGGTTAAATGGGATATGAAAAATTTGCGACAGGATGAACGTGGCTGCGCCAACCCACCAGATCCGCCCGCCGAATTTCCACCGGCGAGTCAGGTAGATTGCCAATGCAACTGGCATGCCAATCATCAAGAGCCCATTAAGCAGATGGGCGATGAATAAAATATCCATATCTCTATCTACGCTCGAAAATCAACCGGGTTTTTATCATAAGTTCGATTTGGTTAATTTTTCTTTACTCTATGAATATTGGGTTGCCCCGAAACATCCGCTGGAACACTATCAACTGCCTTCGGGTGTCGTAATGACAGTATGATCAGGAAGCTTATGATGGCGAAAACGCCTTGGATAGTATACATCAAAGCCTCGTTCGATAAGTTCACAGTGATGACACGGGCTGCCTCCACCAGGGTATGGAATCCGATGGCCAGTAAGACCCAATACCATTGTTTACGCGTAAATGTTTGCAAAACCATTACTGCCAGGCATATCTCAATCGAAAGCATGAATAATTGGCCAAGTGCCTCCCGGAATGTGGCATACCAGGGGGCCGACCAAAACGCCGATAACTGCGCTTGTAGAATTTGCACCTGGTCAGCCGGCACAAGGGTGGATAGGTCCTGGTTGCGGATCATTGCCATATTAACAAAATTATAAATAACCAAAAAAGCCAGGAAGATCGAGGCAGCTCCGCCTGATCCGGTTCCGAGCAGAAGGCCGCTTTCAAAGCTGCGGGCGTCCTTCGTCCACCAGCGGAACATGCCATAACGTAGTAGTTCTTCAAATATACCTGCGCACAAGCCGAGCACCAATCCTCCGAATATCAAAACCTCCACGGATGGCAGTTTCCCCGAGAAGCTCAAATTGTTTAAGAATGGATTGACTAAGTAATTTTCCAAAGGGATCAAAAAGATTTGAGACAAAATATAAACAATTGCGCCGATCCACCACCACCTGCCTTCCAGGTAGAATTTCCGGACCAGAAAGATACCCAGAGCAATCGGCATGGCAAACAGGAGTAGGATGTTAAGCGTGTATGTCAAATACAACATGAGTATATTTACCTCAAATCCTTTGCGTCTTCCAGGGTAAGAGCTGCCCTACCCGTGCTTTCCGGGACAATCTCATCCCTCCCTACAGTCATGCTGGTGAGTCTATCCATTATAATAGCAACATGCCGAAAAATATAAAGGCAATTTGCGCGCTCCTTTTCCTGGTGATAACGTTTTCCATACCACAAGCCGCTCAAGCCGAAACATCCGTTAAATCCCCCATCTTTTCAACTGGATCCGAACTGATTGACGCCGTTAACGCATTGCGCGCCAGTCATGGACTCGCGCCGTACCAGGCCAATTCCATATTGATGAGTATCGCCCAGGCGCAAGCCGACTACCTGATTTCAATTGGTACCATGACGCATTCAGGGCCCGACGGATCCCGTCCATTTCAACGCGCCCTGGCTGCCGGTTACCTCGTGGGAGGCGATTTAACACAAGGTGGTTTCTTCTCAGAAAATATCACTGGCGGAGTGGGCCAAACTGCCGAGGAAGCTGTTCAACAGTGGATGGGCGATGATGCTCACATGAACACCATGCTCTCCGGGGTTCTGCAAGATGCCGGTGGAGGTGTCGGGGTATCCGGGAACACCTTCTATTACGTTTTGGATGCCGGGACCGCCACTGGCGGAACGCCGGTAGCCTACACTCCTCCCGCACCGCCGGTATTATTTACGCCCACAATTGTGCCAAACACACCCAATCCGGACGGCTCCATCGTCCATGTTACACAGCGTGGGGATACACTGGGTTCACTCAGTATGGCCTACAAGGTCCCTTTGGCGGATATCCTTAAATTGAATAACCTGACTCTTAAATCCACCATCTATGTGGGTCAAAAGATTATCATCCAATCAGCCTTCACACCTACTCCGACCCAACCGACTTCCACCCCGACCATCCCGCCAACTAATACACCTTTACCCACAACCACCCCCACATTTACCGCGACCAGCATTCCACCCACACCTACGCCTTCACCGGGCCTGCCAGTTTCTGCAGCAGGCGGAGCTGTCGCCGCAATTGTCGTTTCCGCACTGCTGCTCGCCGGTTTGATCGCCATCCTGGGGCGGAGGCGAACTTAATCCCTTAAATAAAAAAGCTGACGCCTTATCTGCGTCAGCTTTTTATTATCTACTTCACTTTCCCTTGGGCAGCGACCGCTTCGGCTGCCTTCCGCACTGTTTCTTCATCGGCCAGGTAATAATGGTTGACAGCCTTCAAGGTCTTCATCCAGTTCGTAAACCAACGGGATCCCTGTTGGAATATTGAGCTCTGTAATTTCCTCATTCGAGACATTATCCAGGTATTTAACCATCGCGCGAATACTATTTCCATGGGCAGCGATCAACAGGTGCTTACCTGACTTGATCACTGGCGCGATCCTGGAGTGCCAGAATGGCAGGACACGCTCCAAAGTAATCTTTAGTGACTCTGTCGCTGGCAATTCCGATTTACTCAGGCCGGCATAACGGGAGTCAAAATGAGGATGGCGTGGATCATCCCATTCCAAAGAAGGCGGCGGGACATCATATGAGCGTCTCCAGATTTTTACCTGAGCTTCTCCATATTCTTTGGCAGTTTCAGCCTTATTTAGCCCTTGCAACGCTCCATAATGACGCTCATTCAACTGCCAGGCATTTTCCACCGGGATCCACTCCAGACTCATTTCCTGGAGAACGATCCAAAGAGTTCTGGATGGCACGCCTTAAGACCGAGGTATATGCCAGGTCGAATGGATATTTATTATCCCGCAATAATTGGCCGGCTGTATGCGCTTCCTGTATCCCCAGCTCGGTCAGGCCGACATCCGTCCAGCCTGTGAACCGATTTTCCAGGTTCCAGGTGCTTTGTCCATGTCGCAAAAGCACGAGTTTGAATTTAGTTCCCATATTTCACCTCCAATAAGCATGATAAACCGCCAGGGCTGTTAAGCCTGGCGGTTATCATTATAGAATCAAATTAGCGGATAGCTTTCTCAGTATCGGGATCGAACAGCTGAACCTTATCCATATTGAAAGCTACTTGAACTTTGTCGCCCATCCGGAAATCGGTACGTGGATCGACACGGGCTACAATACTATCCTGCCCTGCCAGCAAGTACAGGTTGATTTCGTTACCCATCAACTCGGTCACATCAACTTTTGCTTCAACAGGGGCGGCATGAATACCAGGGGCAACAAACGCCGGGTTGTGAATATCTTCCGGCCGGATGCCCAGCACAACTGCCTTATCAACATAGTTCTGATAAGCTTTCTTTTCGGCCACCAAAGGAACCCTGAAAGCGCCAGCTTCAACCAGGAGATTGCTGCCGTCTCTGCGGATCTTGGCCTTGAAGAAGTTCATTGCCGGGGAGCCCATGAAACCGGCTACAAACATATTATCGGGCCGGTCATAGAGAGTCTGAGGGGTATCCAACTGCTGGAGGACACCTTTGTTGATGACCGCGATGCGGGTCGCCATAGTCATGGCTTCGATCTGGTCATGGGTCACGTAGATAAACGTCGTCTGCAGGCGCTGGTGAAGTTTGGTGATCTCAGAACGCATTGCAATACGCAGCTTCGCATCCAGGTTGGAGAGCGGTTCGTCGAAGAGGAAGACCTTCGGTTCACGGACGATGGCTCGACCAAGCGCCACACGCTGGCGTTGTCCGCCGGAGAGTTGGCGAGGCTTGCGGGTGAGCATATCCTGGATGCCCAGGATCTCGGCGGCTTCTTGCACGCGCCGCTTGATATCCTGCTTGGGCGTCTTCCGCAACTTGAGGCCAAAGGCCATGTTGTCGTACACAGTCATATGCGGGTACAGAGCATAGGATTGGAACACCATTGCGATGTCACGATCCTTGGGCGGTACATCATTCACGACGCGATCAGCAATCTTTACCTCGCCTTTGGTAATCTCTTCCAACCCTGCCAGCATCCGCAAAGCAGTGGTCTTCCCGCAGCCCGAAGGACCTACGAGGACGATGAATTCTTTGTCATCGATAGCCAGATTAAGATCATTCACAGCTACGACATCACCGAATTCTTTGGAAATATGATCGTACGTTACACTTGCCATTTGAACCTCCGTTTCGAAAGAGTATAGTGGCTCCATTATACCAAATGCCCGCCAAGTCTGTGAAGGAAATCGCAATCCGGATTGCTGCTTTTGCATGGAGGTGTGTGCGTTTCTCCAAGAAGCAGTAAAATGGGGACATGAACGACGATGTCACACCCATCCGCCAGCAATATTTGGAAATCAAGCGCCAATATCCTGATACGATCCTTCTCTTTCGGCTGGGAGATTTTTACGAAACCTTTGACCAGGATGCCGAGACCGCTTCACGCGAGTTGGATATCGTACTTACTTCGCGGCCGATTGGCAAAGGTCTGCGAGCCCCATTAGCCGGGATACCCTACCACGCCATCGAAAATTATCTCTCCCGACTTATCGATAAAGGCTACCATGTCGCCATCTGCGAACAGGTCGGTGACCAGCCCGCCAAAGGTATCTTTCCTCGCAAGGTCGTCCGGGTGGTAACCCCTGGGACAATTATCGAGCCGGGTCTTCTTCCTGGAGATTCCAACAATTACCTGACCTCCATCGTGCTCGACGATTCGCATGCCGGTATCGCTTATGTAGATATAACCACTGGTGAATTCGCGGTCACCGAATTGGAACTTTCATCTGACATGGCCTCGCTGCGCGCCGAGTTAACCCGCCTGCGTCCTGCTGAAATCATTCACCCTGACAATCTAATTCTACCCGTTGGCATTCCAGGTCACCTGACACCCTGGCCTGCCTGGCGCTTCGAACCGGGCAAGTGTCAGGAGATGCTTCTTTCGCATTTCGGCGCATCCACTCTGGATGGATTTGGTTTGCAGGGAATGTCACTGGCGATCCGGGCCGCAGGGGGGATCCTTCAATACCTGCGCGAGACTGAAGGGGCCGCCCTCGCATTGCTATCAGGCTTGCGAGTGTACAGCCTGGGCGAATTCATGACTCTCGATGCAGCCACCCGTCGCAACCTGGAGCTGACCGAAACACTGCGCGGCGAAATCAAGGGTTCGCTGCTGGGCGTGTTGGACCGGACAGTCACGCCGATGGGAAAAAGACGCATCCGCCAGTGGGTTAGCCAGCCCTTGCTGGATGTTGATCGTGTTTGCATGCGGCAGGATGGAGTGGCTTATTTTGTCAGCCACTCCCTGATACGTGCCGAGCTGCGTGCGGCTCTTAAGCCATTGTCAGACCTGGAACGCCTTGCCAACCGTATTCTATCTGGCCACGCCCTTCCACGCGACCTGGTGGCACTAAGGAGTACTTTAATAATGCTCCCGGCGGTACAAAAGGTCTTACATCAGAATATGGATGGTCAACCACCTACAGAACCTCTTGATCCCGTTTTTTTGCCCACAATAAACAATTGTACAGAAGAATTATCCCTGCTCCAATCCTCCATTGACGAAGACCCTCCGGCAACCCTTCAAAATACAGGCATTATCCGCCCGGGTTATTCGTCCGAATTAGACGGCGTCATCGAGGCCTCCCGCCACGCTCGCGACTGGATAAATAACCTGGAGCCCGCCGAGCGCGAACGTACAGGTATAAAAACGCTCAAAGTTGGTTATAACAAGGTCTTTGGGTACTATATCGAGATCTCGCATGGGCAGGTTGCCAACGCTCCAATGGAGTACATTCGCAAGCAGACTCTCGTCAATGCCGAGCGCTATATCACTCCCGAGATGAAAGAATACGAGACTCTCGTCCTGAACGCTGAGGAGCGTATTCGGGAGATCGAGTTGCGCCTGTTTCATGAAATATGTTCAGTCTTATCTAAATCCGCCGTTAGGTTGCTGGATACAGCCCATTCACTTGCAGAATTAGATGTTCTATCTGCCCTGGCAGAATCTGCCGCCCTGGGTAATTATGTTCGGCCTCAGGTAATGAACGATAATGGCCTCGATATTCGGGAAGGACGGCATCCGGTAGTCGAACAGATGCTGCATGGCGAACGCTATGTACCTAACGATATCACTTTTGAACTAGGGGAGGCCATCCGGGTTATTACCGGCCCCAACATGTCAGGTAAATCCACTTACCTGCGACAGGCTGCCCTGATTGCCCTGATGGCTCAAATGGGCTCCTTTGTTCCGGCAGCCTCAGCCAAAATTGGTCTGGTTGACCGAATCTTTACCAGAATCGGAGCCCAGGATGAAATCCACGCCGGGCAATCCACTTTTATGGTGGAGATGATTGAGGTCGCCAATATTCTCCACCATGCCACTTCCCGCAGCTTGCTTATCCTGGATGAAATCGGACGCGGTACCAGTACCTATGATGGCGTTTCAATTGCCTGGGCTGTAGTCGAATATATCCATAACCATCCTCAATTACACGCCAAGACCCTTTTCGCGACCCATTACCACGAACTGACCCAGCTGGCAGACTTGCTTCCAGGTGTGCGCAATTACAACGTGGCTGTCACTGAGGCGGATGGGAATGTGGTTTTCCTGCACAAAATTATCCCAGGTGGAGCCGACCGGTCATACGGCATTCACGTTGCGCAACTGGCAGGCCTGCCCCGCCCTGTTATTCAGCGCGCCACCGAGATCATGGCGGATCTCGAAAAATCTTCCGGGCAGGCAATTCGGATCAATCCGCATGCGGCGCAACAAGTGGCGCTGTTTCCGGAGACCAATCCACTCCTGGATGAATTAAGTAAAATGGATATGAACTCGCTTTCTCCCATCGAGGCGCTTAATAAGTTATATGAATGGCAGCACAGGTATTTGGTGAGAAAAAGAAAAGTTAGCCTTGCAATGTTAGTGGCTATGCGCAGTACCTATTAACTAAAAAACCTCCCATCAAAGATGAGAGGTTCTTTTTGCTTCTTTATCCTAACAACAATTAGGCTTTTTCAACTTTCAGTTCAGGTGCGGGAGCCTTGGAACGTGCAATCGCCCAAATCGTTGTCGCCAAGAGAACCACTGCCACTGCGACAACAATAAAATTGACGCTGCCGTCCGCATTCTGGATCGGATACTTGACGATGATCGGTGCCGCCAGAAGGCTGACCAGGTTGGCAACCTTGATCATTGGGTTAAGTGACGGGCCGGCAGTATCCTTCATTGGATCACCCACGGTATCGCCGACCACGCTGGCCTTGTGGCGTTCAGAACCCTTACCGGTATTGGCTGCCAGGTTGCGCGGTTCGTCCTCAATGGATTTCTTGGAATTATCCCAGGCGCCGCCTGCATTGGACATGAATACTGCCAACAACTGACCGGACAGGATGATACCTGCCAGGAAGCCGCCCAGAGCCTCCACCTGCAGTACCAAACCAATTACGAGCGGCATTAACACGGCGATGGTCGCCAGAGGAATAAGTTCCTTCTGGGCCGAAGCGGTGGAAATCCCAACGACTTCAGCGTAATCAGGCTTCTTCGTGCCTTCCATAATGCCAGGGATCTTGAATTGGCGTCGGACTTCTTCAACGATCTTGCCAGCCGCGCGGCTGACTGCACGGATGGAAAGCGATGAGAACAGCCACGGTAACGCACCGCCCAACAGCAGGCCGATGAATACCTTGGTGTCGGAGACACGGATCGACGACATGACAGCCATTCCGAGTTGAGTCTGGACACGCCCAACATCGGCAATATAAGAACCGAACAGGCTGACTGCCGCAATCACGGCGGAGGCGATAGCAACGCCCTTGGTAATCGCTTTGGTGGTGTTCCCAACCGCATCCAGGTCGGCCATGATCTGGCGGGCCTTTTTGGTGTCTTCATCTTCCATATCATGCCAGGCCATCTCGCCGATGCCATTCGCATTGTCGGAAATTGGGCCGTAAGAATCCATGGCAACGTTGTTACCGGTATGGCTGAGCATGCCGATACCGATCATGGCGATGGCATACAGCACATACTTGGGATCCCCGGCACCACCATACAGTAACAGTCCAAGGATGAAGCTGATCGCGATCACACACAGCGCCCAAACGCTTGATTCCATCCCAACCGAAAGACCAGACAAGATGGTAGTGGCCGCCCCGGTAGTGGTGGACTTGACGATCTCCTTGACCGGCGGTTTCTTGGTGGAAGTGAAATACGAGGTAAGCGGATTGAATGCGACCGCCAACCCAACACCGACTGCCGTGAGGGCAGCCAGGCGCAAATCATGTGCATAAAGCCATGCCAGGAAGATCGATAAGGTCACTGTGAAAACGCTGGAGACTTCGTACGATCGGAACATGGATTCTTCTGCATCATGGGCTCGCAAGAACTTGAGCGGGAATTTTTCCCAGATCGGGACCGTAAAGGTTCCCAACATGGAACTGATCACGCCGATTGCACGGATGATCAATGGATACACGATCCATTCCAATTTCCCGGTCAAAGCCACGAGCGCCAGGCCCAGGATCAGGCCGGAGACGATAGTCGTTTCGTAAGACTCAAAGATATCCGCGGCCATACCGGCGCAATCGCCCACATTGTCTCCCACCAGGTCAGCGATGACTGCCGCATTGCGGGGATCATCTTCGGGAATATCTTTCTCTACTTTTCCAACCAGGTCAGCACCCACATCGGCAGCCTTGGTGTAGATACCGCCACCCACACGCATGAAGAGCGCCAGGAGGGTGCCACCGAAGCCAAACCCAAGCAGGGCGTCCGGGGCAGCTCTACCAAAAATAATGAAGATCAAGGTTCCGCCGAGCAGACCGAGGCCGTCGGTGAGCATGCCGGTGATCGTGCCGGCATAATAAGCAATCGACAAGGCTTCATTAAAGCCGCGCCGGGAAGCCGAAGCGACACGAATATTCGCCTGGACCGCCATACGCATGCCCAATTGGCCGACAATCAAGGAGAAGGATGCACCCATGATGAAGGCAATGGTGCGTCCAATCGCAATAATCAAAGTGATGCCTTGAGTACCGAAAGCTTTGAATTCCTGGGTGGCTTCCGCACTTGGAGGAACAACATATACGCTGAAAAACATTACCAAAGTCAGAACGGCGATCAGAGGAAGTATGGTCTTGAGTTGGCGTTGCAGGTAGCTGTTTGCGCCAATTCGAATTGCATTCCAAATTTCCTGCATTTTCTCAGTGCCCTTGTCTTTCTTGAGCACGATACCCCGCAACCACCAGGCATACGCCAGGCTGATAAATGCGGCAAGAAGTACAAAAACGATGGCAATCTGTTCAAAGTTGTCTAGACCATGACGACTGCCGAGCCAAAGAATATTCATGTTGCCTCCAAAGAAATTTGAATTAACTGCACAATTGCATCACTTTTCCGCAATTCTGCGCAATTTTACCACCAAAGGATATTTAATAAGCAGTGGAATTATACGAAACGATATAACACCTGTCGCTGATTAGGGTTTCATTAGAATATGCGAAACCTATTGACATATACTCTCAATTTATTGTATAGTTTTCTCGGTTCATTAGAGCGATTTTTCCGGCACTGCTGCCTTCTGGCTGCTGTGCCGTTTCTTGCGCAAAAAATTATCACTTGCAAGAAGGAGAACAAATGATTCGCACTTCTGGTCTCACGAAGGATTATGGTGCAAGAAGAGCAATCGAAAACTTAACCTTCGAAGCCAACCAGGGCGAAGTGGTTGGATTTCTTGGTCCGAATGGCGCCGGAAAGACGACAACCATGCGCATCCTGGCGGGTTACATGCCCCCAAGCTTCGGGACAGCACAGGTTGCTGGTTTCGATGTCGTCGAGGAATCGATTGAAGTGCGTCGGCGGGTGGGATACTTGCCTGAAACCGTCCCCCTTTATCCTGATATGACCGTGTTTGATTACCTTAAATTCATGGCAGATTTGCGTCATTTGCCAAATGCCGATGAAATGGTTGACAATGCCCTTGAGCTGGTTCAGATGGAACAGCGTGCCGAAGGTTATATTGCCAATTTGTCCAAAGGCATGCGCCAGCGTGTAGGCCTGGCACAGGCCTTGTTGCACAAACCCGAAGTCTTGATTCTGGACGAGCCGACCATCGGGCTTGACCCGGCTCAAGTTGTCGAAGTCCGCAGTATTATCCGCGACATCGGCAAGGAACGCACAGTTCTACTCTCGACTCATATCCTCTCAGAAGCGCAACAGTTATGCGACCGTGTTCTCATTATTAATAAAGGTCATATTGTTGCTGAAGATACACCCGAAAACTTACAAGCCCGGCTGGTGGGAGCGGAACGCTCGATCTTGCGTATTAAAGGAGACACGGAAGAGTTGATGGCCCAAATTGCCAAGATTAAAGGCGTTCAGGATATAAAAACCCGCCCGGATGGCGCATTGGAATTTCAATTTGCCCCCGGTGTGGATGTTAGGCCGGAAGTAGCGAAAACTGTCATAATGGCTGGGTACGATTTACTTGAGCTCAGTCCTGTCGGTCTTAGTTTGGAAGAGATATTCCTGGAGTTGACGCGCGATGTTGCGTCCACGAAAAAGGAGAAGTAGAAATGCGCAACGTTTGGACAATCGCACGTCGTGAAATCCGTCTGTACTTTGCGAGCCCGGTTGCATACATCGTAGGTTTGCTCATTCTGCTGATTACTGGAATCTATTTTGTATTGGTTGTATATCTTGCTGGGCAATCTGCTTTTACCACTGGATCCGCGCCGGCGCCTGGCCCCGATTTGGTGGTCGGGCTGATGGTTTTCCTTTTCTTGTTTGCAGTCCCTGCCTTATCGATGCGGCTGATGGCGGATGAGCATCGCAATGGCACCCTTGAGTTATTGCTCACCGCTCCCATTAACGAGTGGGAGCTCGTGGTAGGCAAATGGCTTGGCTCATTCCTGTTCGTTTTCATGATAATACTCGTCACCTTCATTTACCCGATCGTGCTGAACAGCCTGGTTACGCCGGGAATTGACCAGGGTCTGATGATGGCAAATTATCTGGCCATCACTCTTGTCGCCGCCGCCTTTTTAGCAATTGGGACAGCCATTTCTTCCTTTTTTAATAACCAGTTCGCAGCATTTTTTGCCACGATCGCCGCGCTGTTTTTTCTTTGGGTAGTGATCGGATGGCCGGCGGTGGTCATGCAAGGCAGCGGCGCCATCTTTGATTACCTTAACATGAGCAAGCATTTTGCTGATATGCAAGCCGGAACGGTTGCATTATCGGATATTGTCTATTACCTGAGTTTGACTGCCCTTGGTCTCTTCCTGGGCACGACTGCGGTTGAAATTCGAAGGTGGAAATAATCATGAATAAGTCGAATTCATCCCAAAAATTGACATTAAAACGCTTTGCACCCGCAAGTCTGTGGGTCTCCGGCCTTGCAGTTCTGGTTGCCATCAGCACACTCGTTGTGAAACTTCTCATCTTTATAGGGTTATATTCTCCAACTAGTCAAAAAACGATAAACCTGGTGCTCTGGATAAGTCTTGGAGTGGCGATTGTTGGCCCGGCTCTTTATGCCCTCTTTGATCCTCAGCGCATCCGGGAATTCGTTACGGGCAGGCAGGCGCGCCGCGGAAGCAATGCCATCGTAATGCTGATTGCATTTATCCTTATTTTGGTTGTGGTCAATGCAATCGTCTATCAAAATCCCATCCAATGGGATTGGACCGAAGGCAAACAGAATACACTTGCACCTGAAACGATTGATACACTTAACGCTCTTCCGGCTCCAGTCCATGCGATTGGCTTCTTCACAACACGCACTTCCAATGTCAGTGTGTTGGATCTATTTACCAAAGTTACAGCCAAAAGCAACGGGAAGTTCAGCTATGAATTTATCGATCCGGAAACAAATCCGTCCAAGGCTCTGCAATATAAGATTACACAAGATGCCTCCGTGGTATTGTTGTTGCAAGGCCGCCAGGAAGTACTCTCGAATCCTACCGAACAGGATTTCACCAACGGACTGGTGCGGTTGATGAACCCCGGTCAACACGTAATTTATTTCCTGACCGGTCATGGAGAACGTGACATCCAAAATACAGCCGATAAAGCCTATACGCGCGCTCGTACAGTGCTTGAATCAAAGAACTATACAGTTAAACTCTTAACCTGCTTGCCGAAAACAAGATTCCAGCGGATGCCTCAACCATCATCATTGACGATCCGACACAACCAATTTCAAGCTCAGAGGTGACTCTTCTAAAAGGCTTTGTAACCAGTGGAAAATCCCTGATCGTCATGGAAGACTCAACTCTTACATCAAATGCGGGCAAACCGGCTGATCCCTTGCTTGATTATCTTACAACAACCTGGGGAATCACCATGAACAATGACCTGGTGATTGATCCAACTTCGAGCCAGATTATTGTCTCGATTGAAAACGCTTATGGTTCTCATGCGATTACTGCCAAGCTACAAAGCCAGAATCTGGTTTCTTTTTTCCCGACCGCCCGCAGCCTTACTCTAAAAACGAGTGTACAGAATGTGCAAACAACCGGATTGGTTACAACCGTAGATCGCGCCTGGGGTGAGACGGATTTTGCTGCCTTGCAAAATAACCAGGTAGCCTTTGATGCAGCCACCGATTTTGCCGGGCCTTTGACGATTGCAGCCGCTGCCCAGAATTCCACGACAAATTCCCGCATAGTAGTAATCGGGGATGCCTCCTTCGCCAGCGATCTCTATTTCGACCAGTACGGCAATGGCGATCTTTTCATCAATTCGGTTGATTGGGCTGCTGGCCAGGGAAACATCATCAACTTGACCTCAAGTCAAGCCATCTCCCGCCAAATGCGCCTGCCGAATAGCTTTACCATTCTCCTATTGGCGTTCGTTTTTGTCATCCTGATTCCGGGAGTGGTGATTGCTGCCGGCGTTACTACCTGGGCGATGCGGCGTAAACGAGGCTAGATCGATGGTCAAACGTCCCACCTGGATACTACTCGTAATTCTCGCCCTGGTGGTAGGCGCGTACTTCTTGATTAAGAAGTATCCATTAAAAGCTGCACAGCCTACCCCTACCGTAAGCGCAGCCACCTATCTCATCACCCAGGCGGACGGAGTCTTGCAGAGCATCCGCATTGTTGATAATAAAGGCAATACCTTTCAAATGCAAAGGGATCTCAGCAAGACCTGGGTGATAACTGCACCGACTTCCAGCGTGGCAGATCAAGGTCTGGCTGGTGCTGCTGAGAGCCAGGTTGGTGCTTTGAGTATAATCGCGGCTCTGGCTACCCCACCCGCTGCGAGTGAGGTTGGGTTCAACTCTCCAACCTACACCATGGATTTAGGATTTGTTAGTGGTGCGAGCCACAAGATCGAAGTAGGAAATCTAACCCCGACCAGTAGTGGATATTATGTCCGCTTCGATGGCGGGAAAGTATATGTGATCAGTCAATCAGGGATTGATGCGCTTTCGAAATCTATTGAAAGCCCCTCCATATCCCCCCACCGCGACGCCTGTCGCAACGGCCGAATCAACAATTACCCCAACACCCGGGATTGCTACACCGACACCTTAGTTATGGGTATTGAAATTCGAACGAAAAGAGAGTATTCTAGTATAAATCAATGTGAGAAGGAAATAAAATGGAAAATCCTTTACTGCTTGAGGAGGAAGAAGAGTATTCGCCGATTGCGCGCCTGATCGAATTGGGGCGCCAAAAGACTTATGTCACCATCGACGATATTCTGCACTTCTTCCCTGAAGCCGAACAAGATGTAGAACAATTGGAAGAAGCTTTTGCGGCTTTACTGAGCGCGGGAGTGGCTTTCGTAGAAGATACACCGGCTACAGAACCGCCAGAGGATGAGTTGGTCGCTGTTGAAGAGACCGAGACGGAGGTCGAACCTGAACTTTCCTTGGATGATTACCTCGCCAATATCGATACGGATGACACGATCGGACTGTATCTCAAAGAGGTAAGCCGGGTACCCTTATTAACAGCCACACAGGAAGTCGAGCTTGCCCAACGGATCGAACGCGGCCGCATGGCTCGTGAAGAATTAGCGCGAGGTAATGTCAGTTCGCGCCGTCGGATCGAATTGCGCAAGCTGATTGAGGATGGTTGGGCAGCCCGTGAACACCTTATTACGGCAAACTCCCGGTTGGTGATCAGTGTTGCCAAGAAATATATGGGGCGCGGCGTGCCATTCCTTGACTTGATCCAGGAAGGCAATATCGGTCTAATCCGCGCCACGAAGAAATTCGATTATCGCCGTGGTCATAAATTCAGCACGTATGCAACCTGGTGGATCCGCCAGGCTGTTACGCGTGCCATCGCTGACCAGGGGCGTACCATCCGCGTCCCGGTACATATGGGTGACCAGATTAACAAGCTCCTGCGCGTTCAGCACCAGTTGACCCAGCGGCTTGGGCGTGAACCAACCGTTGAGGAAGTTGCTGAGGCACTGGAGGTACCACCCAAGAAAGTAGAAAACATGATCCAGGTAGCTCGCCGTCCGCTCTCGCTGGAGACGCCTACCGATGATGAAGAAGATTCGGTGCTTGGCGACTTCATCGAAGATGATGAGGCTGCTCCGCCGGACGAAACTGCTACGTATAATTTGTTGCGCGAGCATCTCGGCGAGGTTCTGAATGGCTTGCCACCTCGCGAGGTTCGCATTCTGCAGTTACGCTACGGCTTGCTGGATGGGCAGGCGTACACTTTGGAAGAAGTTGGACGCAAGATGGGTGTAACCCGTGAGCGTGTCCGCCAGATCGAAGCGCAGGCGTTGAGCCGTCTGCGGCACCCTTCCATTCGTCGCAAATTGCGCGACTACCTTGGTGAATAACCGCGTTCCAAATCCCCGTCACGACAAAAGTGGCGGGGATTTTTTGTCTTAATTGCAACGGATCATCCATATTATCCCAAGCAAGAAGCAGTAAAATATCTTCATGAAATTTACAATTCGCCAAGTCTTTTTTGTCGTCCTGGTTTTAGGGCTATTCCTGATGACTTTACGCCCGATTGCCGACCCGGATTTTTGGTGGCACCTCCGCACCGGGCAACTTATTGTTCAAAATCAATCCATCCCCCATACTGATCCCTTTTCGTTTACGAAGGCTGGCGCGCCCTGGATTACCCATGAATGGTTATCAGAGCTTTTAATCTATGGCATCTTCCGGTTGGGCGGATATGGGTTATTGATTTTTATCTTTTCCATAATCATAACTTCGTCTTTTCTGCTTGCCTACTTTTGCAGCCCGGAAAAATCCCGGCCGTACGTAGCCGGATTCGTGCTACTGCTTGGTGCAATTTCAACCGCTCCAACCTGGGGGGTGCGTCCGCAAATGATTTCACTTTTTGTTACCAGCCTTTTTTTGTTTTTATTGACCCGCTATCGCCAGGATGGTAAATTAAAATCTATTTTACCTATTCCTTTTATTACATTGATATGGGTTAACCTGCACGCTGGATATTTCCTTGGGTTGGTTCTGATCGGGATTTTCATCATCGGTGCGCTGGCTGAACTGCTTATGGCAGAATTTCACTTGATCGAAAGGGCCGACCCGCCACCTTCTTTAAAATCGATCTTGACCATGTGCAGTCTGCTGGGAGCTTGTGTTATCGCAACCCTCATAAACCCAAATGGCCTCCGGATCATCATCTACCCGTTTCAGACATTGACCAGCCCATCCATGCAACAGTTCATCCAGGAGTGGTTTTCTCCGGATTTTCACCTGGCGATATGGCAACCCCTGGCCTGGCTTTTCCTGGCACTCATCGGTTTTGGGATGCTTGGCAAGAAAAACATCTCGCCAACAAATATCCTCTTGACCCTGGTGTTCGGATATGCTGCACTTCGCTCGATGAGGAACATTCCCCTTTTTGCAATAGTTGCCATCCCCGTACTTTCGGAACAGATCGGCTCGCTTGTGAAAATCAGGCTTGACAATCGAACACCGAGCCGGTTGCTCCGACTTGCTGTTCCTGTTCTGATGGCATGTGTGGTTTTGGTAGTAGGCGTACGCTACGTCCAGGTTGTCCGTGAACAGCCGACCACAGAAGCGAAAATTTTCCCCAAAGCTGCTGTTGATTGGCTTTTGGAGAATCAGCCCAAAGGGAATCTATTCAACTCGTATGGGTGGGGAGGCTATCTCATTTGGCGCGCTTATCCCGAATATCGGGTTTACATTGATGGCCGTGCGGATGTTTACGGAGATTCATTTATCTATGATTATATGAGCATTTACCGTGCAGAATCTGGCTGGCAAGACAAGTTAAACAACGAAGGCATTCAGACAGTCTTGGTTAAATCCGATGCCCCGCTGGCGAATATGCTGCTTCAATCCCCCGCCTGGCATGTCGCTTTTACAGATAAGACTTCCACCATCTTTATGCGCTGATCTGTTATAAAAGATGGAGTGGTGAATATTTTGCGTTCACCACTCTCGGGGAGTTCTTATTAAAGATTCTTGGCTGCCTCAAGAACCTCAGCACTATGTTCGGCTGGCCTGACGTTTTCAAATACTTTTGCGATGCGGCCGTTCGAGTTCGATCAGAAAAGTTGTCCGCATGACACCCTCATATCCGCGTCCCATAAATTTTTTGGGCCCCCACACCCCATATAAATCACAGATCTTATGCTCATCGTCCGCCAGTAGCGAAAACGGCAATGAGTATTTTTCCTTGAATTTTGCATGTGACTTGGGCGTATCCGGACTGACTCCCAAAACAACCAGGTCGGCATTCACATAAGCGCTGTAATCATCGCGGAAGTTGCAGGCTTCGGTCGTACAACCAGGCGTATCATCTTTTGGGTAGAAGTACAACACAACCGGTCGGCCTCGATATTCTGAAAGGCGGCGGACCTTATTATTTTCATCCGGCAGCGAAAATTCTGGTGCTGGGATTCCAGAACTAATTGTCAATTCAGCCTCCACTTTTATACAGATTATTATTATCTATATTGTATATAAAAATGCGACGGTTGACTAGTCTTCCGCCGCACTGTCTGACATAATTCAAATAATGACTGGTTAGAGAATTTTGGCTGTTTTCAAGACGCCCTCAAGTATTCCAACCATCACCGGCTTGAGGATCACATCGTTAGCCCCGCCCGCCAGGGCACGCTGGGCTGTCTCCGGTTGATCATCGGATGTGACAATAATAACGGGTAGCTTTGCCAGCCTCGGCTCACGGCGCAAGAAAGCCAATATTTCAAATCCGTCCACCCCGGGCATATTTATATCTAAAAATATTATAGTAGGGGTTGCCTCTGCAAGGATTTTCATTGCTGCGCTTGGACCTAGCGCTGTGCGTACTGTAATATCCCAAATCTTAAGCATTTGGACCAGGGCGTCAGTGGTCTGCTTATTATCATCAATCACAAGCGCAATCGTCATCGGGCATCCTCTCCTCAAGAGATTGTCGCGTAGATTATACCGTTAACACAACCCCTGTTTGGGATTCAGCGTATCCAAAAAGTAAAAGCCAATAAATAGACAGCCAAGCCGAAGGTTGCAACTGCCAGGGTGGTTGTGAAATTCCAGAGAGCACGTCCGCCCATGGCTATGCGCTGGAGCCAGAATACTTGTATCACAGCGAATGGCAGCGCCAGGAATACCGGCCAAACCAATCCCCATGGAATACCCAGGAATGGAGTTGTAGCAAAGAACATGAAAGCCAATAGCACCAGGAAATGATGGATCGGAATGGCACGTTGCCAGGTAAGCCGGGTCAACAGAGTGTTGCGCCCATATTTCAGATCTGTGGCAAAAGTCGGAAAATCATTAACCAGTAAATACGCCAATGCAAGCAGGGTCAGAGGGAAGGTTGCAAATGTTAGCAGCCGGTGGAAATCACGAAATTGAAGCAGGAAAGACAAGGCCGGGAAGAGTGTCCCCAAAGCCACAGCCAGTACCAATTCACCGTAGCCTGCATCTGAAAGCCGCAAAGGAGGCACCGCGTAGGCTATGAAGAAAAGGACAATCAGCCCAACGAGCACCCCGGCAGACAAAGGTAGTAGCCGGGTCAGGAGCAGGGTCACAATGATGGCGCCGGCGACTGTCAGCAAGGCAGTAGCCGATTGAAATAGCGCTGACCGGAGCGCTTCACGATGACGCGGCGTTTCGTCTTTCTCCAATGGCATAAAGGGCAGGCGGAAATATTCCACCAGCCAATAGGCAGCCACTTGGATCGATAAGATCGCCAACAGCCCCAATCCGAAAGCCGCAACATGGATTGGGTGGCCCAGGTAACGGGCGATCCCTGCACCCAGGCTATAAGTTAGTGCAGCCAGCAAAAGCTGAACAGGCCGTGCAAGTTTGCCAAATGTTCTGAAGTTTAGCATAGGCACCGCTCACAAATACAAAGCATTAGATCAATGAATATCCACTATCCACGACAATCGTTTGACCTGTGACAGATTCATTTTGTATCAGAAACTCCAAAGCCATGGAAATTTCTTCGAGCGAAGCAGGATGTTTGAGGGGCAAACGGTTCAGCAGCTTTTTCCATTCATCCGCTGAAATCTCTTCGGATGGCAGCACCGGACCTGGTGCGATTGCATTAACACGAATATTCGGTGCATAAGTTTTCGCCTGGAGGCGCGTCAGAGCTTCCAGGCCGGCCTTGCTGACTAAATAGGCTGGGAAACCGGTCCACACTTTCCCAACCCCGGCCTCGGTAATATTAACGATAAGACCACCTTTATTCATTCGTTCGGCAGCACGCTGTGCCAATAAGAGCGGCGCCCGCAAATTTAAATCGAGTGTCTTATCCCAATCGTTGCTGGAAATCGTTTGTAAGTTGCCATGCTTGATAGTTCCAGCCGAATTAACCAAAATTTTTAATCTTTGGTCGAGGGCGTCAATCTGGCCAAACATGGATTGAATCGCGGCCGGATCTGTCAGGTCGGCTTCCATTGGATATACCGGTACATTTAACGAACGGATTTCTTCGGCAGTTGCTGCAGAAGCTTCCACGGAGTGATGATAATGCAGAATAATGGCATACCCACGCCGTGCCAGGGCCAGTGCGAATGTATGTCCTATTCGATGGGCCGCCCCTGTTACCAGGGCAAGAGGATATTCATCCATACCTATGTTTTACCATAAAAAAACAAAACTACAAATTATTTTCCTCTATTTATTCCAGCCCAACCGGCCGCGACGAGTGTGTTATACTTTTTACCCATTAGGTATCAAGAACATCGAGATTTGATTTTCTGGAGGTGTTGTGAGATTGCGTGGTTCTTCTCTAATATTACGCGGGATTTCATTGTTGTTCATCCTGGTAGCCGCCATATTTCTTGTATACCAGTTGGTTCAATACAGTGTATCCCGTTCTAATTATCCATCCGATATGACCATAGGTGGAGTGGCGGTCGGCGGACTGGATCCACAAGCCGCCGCCCAAAGAATTTTACAGGTATATTCCGTACCGGTTGAAATCCATTACAACAATGCAGTTATAGATATTGATCCAGGGCTGGTAGGTTTTCAGGTAAACACTGAAAGCATGCTGGCAGCCGCAGATCTCCAGCGTACCGGCGCATCCTTCTGGCTTGGTTATTGGGATTACCTGTGGAATCGAAAGTCTCCGGCAAGTCAGATCCCGCTCGTATCAACATATTCGGAGGACCGCTTGCGGATTTATTTGAAGAACGAAATCTCGGCCCGCTACGACCAGGCTCCCAGCGCTGCCCAGCCCATTCCCGGAACAGTCAATTTCACTCCCGGCACTCCCGGTCAAACCCTGGATATTGATCGTGCAGTCGCTTTAATCGCCAGTGCTTTGGAATCTCCGGATCAACGCGTGGTCCTGCTTTCATCCCAGCGTACAGCTGCGGGACGGCCTACCTTTGCAACCCTTCAGATCCTGCTCAAGCAGATTATTGACCAGAGCGCGTTTGCAGGAATTGTAGACCTAAACCTGCTGGATCTCCAGACTTCTGATGAAATGCAATTTGCTTATCAGGCTGGACAGGACATTTCCGTGAGCCCGGACATTGCCTTTACTGCCTCAAGTACGATCAAGATTCCCATAATGGTCTCAGTATTTCGCCATTTCAGCAGCAAAATTGACGAACAGACCGCCACGTTGTTAAAGGATATGATCGCACTATCGAATAATGACGCAGCAGACGCCCTTATGCAAGCGCTCGATAAAGGCCGCGGCCCGTTGGTTGTCACAGAAACCATGCAAGCCCTTGGCCTGGAGAATACCTTTATCAACGGATTTTTCTATCCGGGTGCAAGCGTCTTAAAATTTTTCGACACGCCGGCGAATAAGCGCACCGATATTAATACTGACCCGGATGTTTATAGCCAAACCACTCCGGCCGATATGGGAATGCTGCTTGAAGATATTTATTTGTGCGCCCAGACCGGTGGCAGTTCTCTGGTAGCAGTATTCCCCGGACAAATTGATCAAACTGCCTGCCAACAAATGATCCAATATTTGCAGGAAGATAAGCTCGGGGCGCTTATTCAGGCAGGCGTCCCTGAAGGTACTATAGTTGCTCACAAACACGGCTGGGATATTGATTTGACCCAATATAGTGATGCCGGTATTGTATACACTCCAGGCGGGAATTACGTGCTCACTATTTATGTCTATAATCCGGGCGGTGGCAATTGGAGTACGGTATCACCAATGTATGCTGAGATCTCACGTGCCATTTACAATTATTTCAATTTACCTGCTCAATAAGTCTGAACCCGCCGCGTTGTCTGGCGGGTTTTTTTTATCCAATCTCTTCTTGAATAAACAGTAATCAGTATATAATGATGCCATGAGCCAGACATTGAGTCTATACCGCCTTCAACAAATCGACACCCAAATTGACCGTCTACAGTCCCGCCTGCAAGCCATTCAAAAGAATCTGGATGATGACACTGAACTTCGCCAGTTCATCGAACAATATAATGCCGCTGAGCTGCGTTGCCAATCTGCTGAAAGTGCACTAAGCCAGGCCGAGAGGGATGTTCAAAGCCAGTTTATCAAGATCGAACAAGCCCAATCCAGCTTGTATGGCGGTAAATCGCACAGCCCGAAGGAGTTACAAGATCTTCAAAACGACGTGGCAGCTTTAAAACGCTACCTGGTTGTCCTGGAGGATCGTCAACTCGAAGCAATGCAGGAATTTGAAACGGCAGAAGCTTGCAGGCAATTGGCTCACACAAAACTTGAAGATGCCCGCTCTGATCGAGCTGAAAAAAGTAAAGACTTGTTCCAGGAGCAGGGTACGCTTAAGAACGACCTCGAAAGGTTTTTTGTCGAACGCAATGCTGTTGCAGACCCCATTCCTGCTACTGACATGGGTCTTTATGATCAACTTCGCCAGCAACGCCGCGGCGTTGCAGTCGCTGTGATTGGGGATAATTCTTGTGGGGCATGCGGCTCCACACTAAGCCTCGCTCAGATTTAATCCGTCCGTTCATCGGGCCAGATGATACTCTGCCCATCCTGCGGACGGATCCTGTACGGAAGTTGACTTCGATCAAAGGTACCTTATGCGCTTCCGTTTACCGAACATAGACAATTTCTCCTTCTGGTTAGGCATTATCCTTGCATCACTGGTATGGTGGGTCATTTCCATGCTTCGCCCTGCCTTCCAACAATTGCGTACTAATTTTCGCGCCCGCCAGGCCGAGAACAAACAAAGAAAACACGCATTCGATTCGATTGAAGAGCATTATCGCCAGATGATTTTAATTCAAGCACAGGGGCTCCATTTGGCCGCTCCACTTTTTTCATTAGACGAAATCCTCGAATTGCCTCTGCTTTTGGCTCCACCTCCACGTGTGGAACCGGGCCTGCCCTTATACAACGAGGATATTGTCGATGTCACCGTCCCCTATTTGCCGGCCTGGCCGGAATTGGCTTCCATCTATCAAGCGCCTACTTTGACACTCTCCGAAGCTCTTTCGGGGAATTCTGACCTCGTTCTGGTCGGACAAACCGGCATGGGCAAGACAGTTGCTCTCGCAAGCCTTGCTTCCAGCCTGGCGCGCAGGGAACCACAAGAGGGCCTTCCGCCGGATACGGTACCATTCCTGATCCACGTCGCTGACCTGGATTTGCCGATCAAAAAAGACAACCCGCTCAATGGATTGATTGACTTTGTCGCAGAAAAGGCGCCGGTTTTCGACCTGCCGCGTATTCCGGATTTCATCCGCCGCGTATTTTCCGAAGGGAAGGCCTTGCTCCTTCTGGATGGTACGGATGAGCTGACTCCGGATGGCCTGAAGAATGCTGTGGATTTCATCCGGGCGATTAAACGGACATACCCCAAGACTCGTATGATCACCACTGCTTCCAGCGAATATTTAGATGGACTGGTGTCATTGAACTTCATACCTTTCGCCTTGTCTGCCTGGAGTTCCGATCAAAGGGTGGAATTCCTTGAGAAATGGGGCGATTTGTGGAAGCAACACGTAGCTGTTGAGACTTGGGCCCAGTCCAGCGATCAAGTGGATCCATTGCTCCTGAATGGCTGGTTGATCGGCGACAGTCGTGCCTCAACTCCCCTGGAATTTACACTTAAAGTCTGGGCTGCCTACGCCGGTGATATACGTGGTCCCTGCCTGGTTGATGCCCTGGATGCCCACGTTCGTCGCCTCACTCCCGCAAACGCCCCGCGCGAAGCGCTTGAATCGTTAGCGTTGCAAGTCAACCTTGCCGCCGAGCCGATCTTCGATCCGCGTAAAGCCCGGGAATGGGTGAAATCTTTCGAACCGAATGAACCTGAGCCAATCGAGGAACCGGTTCAGGTAGAAAATAAGGAAACGAAGCCTGGCAAAAAAGATCAGAAAGATCAACCGAAATCCCCATCCCTCGGGCTGATAACTAAAATGGCCGAGAGTGGTCTGCTAAGGCAGCACCGCAATAACCACATGCGTTTTATGCACCCGATCTTTGGCGGTTTTCTGGCGGGAAAACTTCTCGCGGCTTACACGGATGCGGTTCTCGAGCAGCCCCCCTGGATTGGAAAATACCTCGCCATGCAATTCCTTGCCGCTCAAGGGGATGCTGCATCTCTTTCCAACGCTTTGATATCCCAGGTCGACAGGCCGCTTTCACGCAATTTGCTTATCGTGGCTCGCTGGCTCCGTGATGCTCCGATGCAGGCGGCGTGGCGTGGTCAGGCAATGGCAAAACTCGCCGAACTTTTGCAACAGAATGGGCAACCGTTGGGATTACGCGGCCAGGCACTGGCTGCATTTGTCCGCTGTGGGGATCCTGGATCGGTCGTTTTATTCCGGCAGTTGCTGGCCTCTCAAGATCCTGAACTATTGCAATTGGCTGCATTGGGTTCAGGGGCGCTGCGGGACGTAAAAGCTACCGAAATGCTTACTTCCCTCCTAAATCATCCCAGTCCAAACGTTCAGCGAGCTGCCTGCCTGGGGCTTGCATCCATCGGGACAACGGCTGCAATGGATGCCTTGGCTTCCGCTCTATTGCATGGCGATGAAAACCTTCGCCGGTCTGCCGCCGAAGCGATGTCCATTCATCCAGGTGAGGGCCATAAAATGCTTCGGGAAGGCGCTGGAATGAAGGAAGACCTGAATGTGAGACGAGCGGTTGCTTTTGGCCTGGGTCGGATCCACCAACCTTGGGCCGATGAATTGCTAAACCAGTTACAACTTGAGGATGATCAATGGGTTGTTCGCAACGCCGCAATGGAAATGCTCGAAGACCGCCGTAAACCCAACCTGCACATTCCGCGACGTATTCCGCCGCCATCCGAATCGCCCTGGTTGATCGCATTCGCCGGGAAACAAGGCCTGGGCATTTCACCAGATGTCCCCCCTACAGATTTGTTGCTCTTGGCCCTTAAATCCGAGGATCTTGAAGTAAGACTGGCTTCCTTGTCTTATTTGCGCATGCTCACGAAGGAAGGTGTCTTCGGCGCACTATATCAGGTCCTGTATTCTGGAGAACCGGAATTGAGGGAAGCTGTCTTTCAGACCATATCAGAAATGGCTGCCCGTGGTGTGGATGTGCCGGATCCGGTCCAATTCGGAGTTGGCTACTAAAGGACTGCTTGGCAGGGTTTGGAAAAGGTAAAGGTCTATCAATATGAATGCCTCTCCAATACTGATTACCATTGCAGTCCTCGGCGGTACTGGCAAAGAGGGCAAAGGCCTGGCCAGGCGTTGGGCCAAAGCCGGGTATCGCGTTTTGATTGGTTCGCGGTCAATCGAGAAGGCCAAGGCCGCGGCTTTGGAAATTTTGGATTTGCTGGGCGGAAAAGCTTTTGTTGAGGGCACTACTAACATAAAAGCAGCTTATGTAGCCGATATGGTAGTCCTGACGGTTCCTTATTCCGCACACCGCCTCACTTTGGAAGAGGTGAAGGAGGCCTTGCAGGGCAAAATTTTGGTGGATGTTACCGTCCCGCTTGTTCCACCAAACGTCGCCAGGGTCCATATGCCTCCGGCAGGCTCCGCCGCGCAAGAAGCGCACGCCATCCTTGGGGAGAATGTGCAGGTAACTTCCGCTTTCCAGAATATTTCCTTCGAAAACCTGCTACGGGATGATATAGTTGACTGTGATGTTCTCGTGACCGGTACCAGCAAGGAGGCCCGCACTGAAACCCTAAAATTGGTTTCCGCAGCCGGTCTTAGCGGTTGGGATGCGGGACCCATAGAGAATTCGGCGGTAGTGGAAGGTCTGACCAGCGTTCTTATTAATATCAATAAACAAAATGGCACGAAGAATGCCGGCATAAAAATCACCGGTGTACCGTCCGGTTCAAGCCACATCTGAGATCAGAGTAAAATATTTGTTCCTCTTTGATCCTGAGGAACAAATGGAGCGTACGGAGTACTTATCCTTTTTGATCATTCTTTATCTGTTTCAGCCTTAAATTTGGATGCGTTATAATAACTGTTGATCACTTACAAATTATTCGCCAGTCCCTGATTCGCAATCGTCCATCTCCCTGATTTATGCCGCTCACCTTCACCCCTCTTCCAAAAATTCCCCTTATCCACCCTGGTGACGACCTGGCTGAGATCCTTCTGGCTTCCTTGCAGACCGCACGCATTACGCCGGAAGATGGCGACATACTCGTTGTGGCGCAAAAGATCGTCTCCAAGGCTGAGGATCGGTTGGTAAACCTGACCACCGTTACTCCCTCAAAAGAAGCACTGGAATTGGCAAAAACCAGCGAAAAAGATCCGCGCATGGTGGAATTGATTTTGCGTGAAAGCCGTCAAGTTCTCCGTGTACGGCCGGGCACGATCATCGTGGAACATCGTCTGGGATTTGTCTGCGCCAGTGCCGGTATCGACCATTCTAATGTGATGGGAGAAGAAGGTGATCCGGAAGACTGGGTGCTCCTTCTGCCAGAAAATCCTGACCATTCAGCCCTCGAGATTCGCCGCAGAATAAAGCTTGCCACCGGGAACCGCCTGGGCGTCATGATCATTGATTCGCATGGGCGCGCCTGGCGCGTGGGCACCGTTGGTACGGCAATTGGTATTTCCGGCCTGCCTGGTCTTGTGGACAAACGTGGGTGGAAAGACCTGTTTGGTTATCGCTTGAAGATCACGATAGTAGCCGCCGCAGATGAGCTGGCTGCCGCCGCCTCACTCGTCATGGGCGAAGCCGCCGAAGGAACGCCCGCCGTCCACGTACGTGGCTTTCCCTATCCGTTGCGCGAAGGCTCCCTAAGCGAGCTTATCCGGCCAAAAAGTCAGGACTTGTTTAGATAAATGAACGGCATTGCTTCCTTGCTTGATAGACCCGCGACTACCCGCGTGGCTGTCATCTGGCGAGAATTGGAAGCCCGCTGCGGCCTGGTGGGTGTCAAAACCACTCCCTTCCCGCATGTTTCCTGGCAGGTGACCGAGGCCTACGAGCTGCCGCTCCTTGAGAGAGTTCTGGGATCACTCTCAATCCAGGTACAACCTTTCACGATCCACACTACCGGACTTGGCCTATTCACCGGCGAAAATCCCATTCTGTATATATCCATCCTCAAAGATGAAGCCTTAATGCGTTTCCACTCTCTGGTATGGGAAAAAACAAATGGGAGTGCTATTCGCCCTTCATCTTACTATTCTCCCGCCCAATGGGTTCCGCATATAACATTAGCTTACAATGATCTAAGCCAACATAACCTGGATTGTGCCATGCAATACCTGGCCTTTCAAAACTTTGATTGGGAAATCCTGATTGACAATCTGGTTTTTGTTGCGCAATCCGAAAACCAGCCACCAGAGACAGTTGAATATCACTTTGGCAGCACTCCTACTATCAAAACTTGATTTCCCTAAGACACCAAGCTTGCGAGCGAAATCGTCGGCAGCCAATTAATAGAGGATTCCAAAATGAACAAGATTCCCGAATCACACCAGGATTTACTTCAGGACGAAAAGCGCGCATTTGTCTTTCTTAGTACACTCATGCCAGATGGCTCACCACAAGTCACTCCGGTATGGTTTAACACCGATGGTGAATATTTTCTGATTAACTCCGCCCAGGGTCGTGTCAAGGATAGGAATATGCGCGCTCGTCCAGTGGTAACATTATGCGTTCAGGATCCGGCTGATCCTTATCGTTATTTGCAGGTGCGCGGGCATGTTGTTGAGATTACCGAAACTGGCGCGGATGCCCACATCGATGCATTGGCTGGCAAATATACCGGCGTTTTCAAATATCAACACCACCAACCCGGCGTAAAAAGATTTATATATAAGATCCTTCCGGAGAAAATCGATGCGCACGGATAAAATGCAATCATGAACGCTGATTTGCATACATTCCTGCGCACCCGCCGTTCCGTCCGCCGCTTCAAACATGAAGCTGTCCAGGCTGCGACAATTCAACGCATCCTGGAAACAGCCACCTTCGCCCCATCCGCACACAACCTGCAGCCCTGGCGCTTTGCGATTTTGACAAGCCTCGAAGCAAAATCCCATCTGGCCGAGGCCATTACAGCCAGGTTTCGTGAAGATATGCTTGCCGATGGTATGCCCGAAACTGATATACACGCGCGTATCGAGCGAACAGTCCGAAGGGCCCGGGAGGCGCCAGTCATCATTGTTCTCTGCCGTGATTTAACCCGGGTGGATCCACAGCCGGATGAAGTTAGCCGGCAAGCCGAAATTATCATGGGCGTGCAGTCGGTAGCCACAGCCGGTCTGCAGTTGCTCCTGGCTGCGCATGCCGAAGGACTTGCTGGCACCTGGATCTGCTGGCCGCTGTTTGCCCCACAGGAGACCCTTACGACCCTCAACCTGCCTGTGGATTGGGAACCACAGGGAATGTTCTTTCTGGGGTATCCCGCCGAAAACCCGGCAGCACCCGAGCGCGTCGGGCAGGAAGAAATCGTAAAGTGGATTTAATTATCCAGAAGTATCCTTCGCTTTGAAAATTTTATCTTCGATTTATGTTGCACTAAAAGTATTTATAAAATCTGGCAATTACTGGAAAGTGGTTGGTATTGGTTTATTAGTAGCTTTTTCAGGCTTGATCTTTGGTGTGGCATTTTTATTAATTTTTGCAGGGATATTTTCTCTTCTGCTGAGATGGACACCTTACTGGCGGCTTGCCGATAAACTATTCGGCAAATTATCCCTGGCAGATTCAGATAATCCGCTACCTTTGAGAGGCTGGAAATTGACACAATTTATCCTGGTTTCCATCCCGCCGCTGCTCCTGATCATGGGGGGAATATATATCCTGAGTTGCATGGGGTTTGAGAACCAAAACCTCATTTACCTGTTGCTGAAAAAATGAAGATTGTTGCCCTTGCTGGTGGTGTAGGTGGTGCAAAATTGGTCGATGGGCTTGCCCAAGTGCTCATCCCAGGCGATCTTACTATTATTGTCAACACGGCTGATGATTTCGAGCATCTGGGGCTTTATATCTGTCCCGACGTGGACACCGTTTGCTACACGCTTGCCGGCTTGGCCAACCCCGAGACTGGTTGGGGACGGCATGGCGAGACCTTTCAAGCGTTGAAAAATATCCGCGCCCTCGGCGGTCCTGACTGGTTTCATATCGGCGACAAGGATCTTGCCACTCACCTTGAACGGACACGCCGGCTGCAGGCAGGACAATTGCTCAGCCGGATCACCCATGATTTTTGCCAGGCGTGGGGAGTCCAGCACACCGTATTGCCAATGAGTGACCAGTTGATTCGTACGATGGTGGCTACCGAAGAATTTGGCGAATTGGCATTCCAGGAGTACTTTGTCCATATGAACTGTAAGCCGAAAGTGAACGGATTTCGGTTCGAAGGAGTTGAATTGGCAAAGCCGGCTCCGGAAGTTTTGGAAGCGATCCAAAACGCTGATGCAGTTGTATTTTGTCCGTCCAATCCATGGGTCAGCATTGATCCTGTTTTGGCAGTTAAGGGTTTGCGCCCGGCTATCGCGCTAAAAACAGTCGTGGCAGTCTCACCAATCATCGGCGGGCAGACCATTAAAGGTCCGGCCGCAAAAATGTTCATGGAACTGGGCATCCAGCCTTCCGCCGTGGCAGTTGCACGGCACTATGGAGACCTTTTATCAGGTTACGTTCTGGATATTATCGATGCAGACCTAGCAAGCGAACTTACGATTCCTTGCAATATCACCCAGACTTTGATGAAAAACCGGGATGACCGGCGACATTTAGCCCAAGATGTGCTAAACTTCATTCAAACCTTACATAGTCGCGAAAATTGAAATCGATACTTCCAGTTAATTCTTTTTCTTATGGCCACCTGGGCTATCGTTCCCGTTAAACCGTTGCGTCGCGGTAAATCTCGCCTGGCCGGGTTGCTTACAGAGGAGCAGCGCACCCGTCTAAACCGCTACTTACTCGAACATACCCTCACAATCCTAAATGAAATATCTGAAATTGAGCACACCCTGGTAGTCAGCCGTGACCCGGCCGCGCTTGCGCTCACCCGCAGCATGGGCGGGCGCACGGTCCTGGAAGACGGTGCCCCACAATTTAACACGGCCATCAAACGTGCAACGATCGTCGCACAGGCTCAAGGAGCGCGTGCCGTACTCATCCTGCCGGCTGATCTGCCGCTTGTCGAGCCGGCCGACCTGAAAGAATTACTGAAGCTGGGTAATAATCCTCCCGCCATCGTGATTGCTCCGGACCGGCGTTTGGATGGTACCAATGGACTTTTTGTCAATCCGGCTGGACTGATCGAATATGGCTACGGTCCCGGATCCTTCCATTGCCATTGCGCACGGGCCACCGAAGCCGGCGCCAGGTTGGAAATCATGCACTCCGATCGTTTCGGCCTGGATTTGGATCTTCCGGAAGACCTGGAACTGGTTGGAGGAATGAAGGGATTGAAGTTATAAAATATGTGCGCGCGGGCATATCTTTGCCTTTCTAAATGCTATAATGGGGACAGGTTGTCAGACAATCCAAAGTTAAGAGGTGTGTAATGCAGAATAAGAAGAACCACTCGCTCACCATGAGCCCCATGCAGCTCCAGACTGAATTACTCCGCTGTGAGTTTTGCGAAGAAAAACCCTGCCGGGAGGCCTGCCCTGTAAATTGCTCTCCGGCCGATTTCATCATGGCTGCCCGCATGGGCAACCCGTCCGACTTGCGCCGTGCAGCAGCCGAAATTATGCACGCCAACCCATTGGGAGGTGTCTGCGGGATGGTCTGCCCGGATACATTTTGCATGGCAGCCTGTACCCGCAAGAAATTCGACGGACCCATTAATATTCCTCTCGTCCAGGCGACTATCGTGGAGATGGCCAAGAACCAGGGCGGCATACCGGAATTCTCCAAGGTCAAATTGAATGGGAAGAAAGTAGCCATCGTCGGAGGCGGCCCGGCCGGATTGGGCGCGGCTGCAGTCCTTGGGCAGATGGGCTATTCGGTTGACATCTTCGAGAGCCAGGAACATCTGGGTGGGATGGCAAACCTGATCCCTGACCACCGCCTGGATAAAAAAGTGGTTGAAACAGATGTTGAGTTTCTGCTGAGCCTAGGAAATATTAACGCAAAAACCGGAACGAATATAGAAGATCCAAAATCCTTGCTGGGTCAGGGTTATGCTGCCGTCTGCGTCACGGCCGGTTTATGGAAACCTATCGAACTCGGCATCCAGAACGAAGCCGTTGCCACCCGCATGGTGGATCTGCTCGCTAACCCATCTGCACATACATTTGAAGGTCGAGTGGCTGTTATCGGGGGTGGCGCCACAGCTTTGGATTGCGCCGTTACCGCACGCGCACGCGGTGCTTCTCACGTAGAACTCTTCATGCTGGAAAAGCTTTCCGAAATGCCGCTCACCTTCAAGGAACGCACTGAAATGCTTGACTTTGACATCGAGGTAAACGGCCGCATCCGGGTCAGTAAAATACTGGCCGAAGGCGGAAAAATATCCGGCCTTGAGACTGTCAAGATGGATCTTCCGGATGGGGCACGATTCAGTCCCGCAAATGTCCGTGAGATAGCCGGAACCCAGGGAACCCGCCTCGGGTTCAACGCGGTGGTTATCGCAATCGGTATGCGCCCCGGCCTGCCGCGCGGTGAGCAGGCGGAAGGCTTGTTCTATGCAGGTGATTTCCTGACCGGCCCGAAGACAGTTGTCGAAGCAACCGCATCCGGCAAGAACTGCGCAGTTGAAATCGATGCCTGGTTGCAGAAGAAGGAAAAGCCGGAGATTAAGAAGACCAACAAATCCTATTACAGCTTGCCCGGCTACCAGCCTGTACCGGTTTCGCTTGAGACTGAGTTCTTCGGAAGAAAGATCATTTCCCCATACCTGGTCTCGGCCTCTCCATCCAGCGACGGGCTGGACCAGATGACCAAAGCTTATAAAGCCGGTTGGGCAGGCGGTGTTATGAAAACCGCCTTCGATAACGTTCCCATTCACATCCCCGGCGAATACATGTTTACGTTTGGCCCAAATACTTATGCCAACTCAGATAACGTTTCAGGCCACCCTCTCGACCGCGTTTGTCGAGAAGTGGAACAGCTGATCAAACAATGGCCCGACCGCCTGACCATGGCCTCCACCGGTGGTCCGGTCACGGGTAACGATGAGCACGACGCGGCTGGCTGGCAATCCAACACGAAGAAACTGGAATCCGCCGGCGTGATGGGAATCGAATATTCACTTTCCTGCCCGCAAGGCGGGGATGGCACCGAAGGGGATATCGTCTCACAGAACGCCGCCCTGACCTCCAAGATCATTGACTGGATTATGCAAGTCGGTGACCCGGATATTCCCAAGCTGTTCAAACTAACTGCCGCAGTAACCTCCATCGTTCCAATCCTGCGTGCGATCCGTAAGGTATTGGATAGATACCCGCAGAAGCGGGCCGGCATCACCCTGGCGAACTCCTTCCCCACCCTGGCATTCCGGCCGGCTGCAGGTCACTCTTGGGATGAAGGGGTTATCGTTGGCATGAGCGGCGAAGGTGTCACTCCCATTTCATACCTTACACTCTCTCAAGCCGTCCCGGAAGGCATCGAGATTTCCGGCAACGGCGGCCCGATGAATTACAAAGCCGCCATGGACTTCCTGGCCCTGGGTGTCAAGACCGTCCAATTCTGTACCATCGTAATGAAGCACGGTTACGGCATCATCAGCGAGCTCGAATCGGGTACATCCTTCCTCATGCAGGAGCGCGGTATCCATTCCATGAAGGAACTCATTGGAATTACCCGGCCGCACCCAACAACAGACTTCATGGCCTTGACCCCAATAAAAAAGATTTCTGAAGCCAGGCCTGAATTATGTGTTTCCTGCGGTAACTGTGCGCGTTGTCCGTATCTTGCCATCACACTCGACGATCAGGGCATACCCCACACCGACCCGGCCCGTTGTATCGGCTGCTCGATTTGCGCAAAGAAGTGTTTCACCGGAGCCATCCTTATGCGGAACCGCACTGCCGAAGAGCTGACCGTATTGAGAGAAAATTAGGAGGTTAGGCATGACTACTCGCTTTGAAAATGGGATCGTTGTCACACTAGGCAGCAATAACCGCGTCCTTTGGGACGCGACGGTTGTCACCGACGGCGAAGTGGTCGCGGCGGTCGGCGATACCGTAGAGATGAAGCGTCGTTTCCCGGATGCCAAGTCTGTGGATTGCTCCGGAAAAATCATCCTGCCCGGATTTATTTGTTCCCACCACCATTTCTACTCTACCATGGCGCGCGGGATGGCCATCCCGGGCGAACCCGCCAAAAATTTCGTGGAAATTCTCGAGAAACTGTGGTGGAAGGTTGACCGGGCGCTGGACGAAGAGGATGTGCTTCTCTCGGCCCAACTCCCGCTGGTAGACTGTATCCGCAATGGCACAACTACTGTGATCGACCATCACGCCTCCCCAGCTGCACGCGACGGCTCTCTTGACATTATCGAGACCGCTGTCCGCCAGGCTGGTGTGCGTGCTTCGTTATGCTATGAAGTCTCTGACCGGAATATCATGGGCGGAGGGATTGCCGAGAATGAGCGCTTCATAAAGAAAGTCGGTAAAGGCGACGGCCAGATTGCTGCAATGATGGGCTTGCACGCCTCATTCACCCTCTCGGATGACACCCTGGAGAAATGTGTCGGTATTGCCAAGCAGGGCGGCGTTGGTTGTCATATCCATGTGGCAGAGGACCTCGCCGATCGGGAAGATTCGCTAAAAAAGTACAATACTACAATCGTCAATCGCCTGAACAAGCTGGGTGCCACAGGTAAGAAGTCCATTTTCGTCCATTGCGTCCACGTCGATGAGAATGAAATGGATGTAATCGCCAGAACCGGTACGATCGTTGTTCACAATCCCGAATTGAACATGAACAACGCCGTAGGCGTCACCCCGATCCTAAAAATGCTTCAAAAAGGTGTGCTGGTTGGGCTCGGCACGGATGGCATGGGTTCGGATATGCTTGTCCAGATGCGTTGTGCCTATCTCTTGCATCGGCTGGCGAACCGCGACCCACGGGTTGCTTTCGTGGAAGCTCCACAAATGCTCCTTCAAAACAACGCAGAGATCGCAGGACGGCAATTCGGTCTGCAGCTTGGGCAGATTGCCGAAGGCCTGCCTGCTGACCTGGCCATCCTGGACTACTGCCCGCCCACCCCGCTCAGCGAAGCCAATTTCCTTGGCCATCTCATCTTTGGGCTGGTGGACGCCGTGGTGGATACCACCGTCTGCCGTGGGAAGATCCTCATGCAGGGCAAACGCATCCTGAGCATGGATGAAGAACGCCTGGCTGCCCGCTCGCGCGAATTGGCACCTAAAATGTGGGCACGGTTGCAGGAACTTCAATAATATTTTTATTCCATTCATAAAAAAAGCGCCTGGTTTTCTCTCCCAGGCGCCTTTTTTATGTTTCTTTGCTCATTATCTGGCAATTACTACAAAATCCTATTATAATAGCACTTACTTTATCCGAATAAGGGAATTAATACTATGGATCGCGTAGCACTTTATCTCCAGGACTCTCATGATTTGCGCGACGGATTGGATTGCGTCCGTTATGCCGAAAGCCAGGGCTTCGAAGCTGTCTGGCAAGCCGAATCCCGGCTGGTGCGGGATGCCATCGTACCGATGGCTGCCTATGCGGCTGTTACTGATCGCATCAAGGTAGGTTCAGCTGTCATCAATAACTGGTCGCGTAATATCGGCTTGCTTTCTTCCACCTTCCTCACGCTGGATGACCTGGCTCCCAACCGGATCATTTGTGGCATAGGCGCCTGGTGGGATCCATTGGCAAAACAAGTGGGCATCGACCGCAAGAAACCACTGACTGCCATGCGAGAGACCGTCATCGTCATGAAAAAATTGCTCAATATGGAGCGGGTCACCTTCCAGGGAGAGTTCATCCATGTGAATGATATTGAACTGGATGTTGTTTACGGAAGGCATGAGCCGCGTAACGTGCCGATCATGATTGGTGCCACCGGTGACCAGATGATGGAACTGGCGGGTGAGATCGCAGACGGCGCGATCCTCAATTATTGTGTACCTCTTGAATATAATGACAGGGCGCTGGAGTTGTTGGAAAACGGCGCCCGGAAAACCGGGCGCAGTCTCGATCAAATCGACCGTCCGCAGTTGATTGTCTGCTCGGTGAACGAGGATCACGACAGAGCAATCGATGAAAGCAAAATGCTCCTTTGCCAGTACCTGGCGCAACAGCCCCACATCGCCAAAGCCAGCAATGTTTCGATGGATATCGTCGCTGCAATTCAGTCCATCCTGGGTTGGCCTGCCACAAAAGAACAAATCGATAAGGCCAAGCATCTTGTCCCCGATGATCTCGTTTATAGCATCACCGCTTCAGGCACACCTGACGAAGCCAAATCCTGTGTGCAGGAGTACATAAATCATGGCGCCACCTGCCCGATTTTGTACCCGGCTGGCGGAAGTCTTAAATTGTTGATCGATACTTTTGCAAAACAGGCCATTTCATCCCCACTTCCGGGCAAAAGTAATATACAATTGCAGTAGCACGATTTACTTCCGGCAAGACTTACAAGCCCTGAAATCCTGGTCGATTCCCGGCTTGCGTTTCGTGAGAGGATGAAATCATGGCCGAAAAACTGCATATGAAGAATGGTGGGACGCCGATTGACCAGCTGCGCGAAGAATATGTGCGGCAATCAGCCCTTTTTGATGCCCAACCCGCAATTGTCCAACGTTTTCTCGAATCCCAGGCCAGACAGATCTCCCAGGCCTATGTGGAACGCGTTCATACACTACGCTTCAACCTTCCAGACCGGGTGGTGCTCACCGAAAAGACCGAACCGTTAGCCGTTGAACCAGCATTCCGCGAACAGCGCGTGGGCACGCTGCGCGATCGCATCGGCAGTCGTGACGTGCACGAAACCTTGCGCCAACGACTTACTCAATTGGATCAGTCCAGTCAAAAGGCTGTCGCCACCAGTGCAGAATTAGTCCGTTATGCCGCCGCGACCCATATGGTCCATAATATGCTGCCATCCGGTAAGAATATCAACTATGTCGCTGCCGACGATGAGGATATACCCTCCATTCCGGTCGGCGATGAAGATGAACCTGAATTTGCGATCACTGCCACGACGGATGCGATTGCGGAGGAAGGCAATGGCGAGGTGGGTCGTGGATCTCTGCAGGTGCCATATGTTCCGGCCGCACGCCGTTTTTATTTACCACAATGGGTCGCTTTCGACGGCCAGGACAAATTGATCGTGAATTCGATTTCCGAAGCCGAAGCGCATATTGCTTCCATGCAGCGTTTCCTGACCATCCTGTTTGCAGCCCGTTCGCTGGCTCCCTATATGGTAGCCGATAGAGAGTTTGAGAAGAAACGCTACGGGATGCTTGGACAGTTGGTTAATCAGGGCCGGGCATTGGCTCGTTATCAAACCAGGGAGATCATCCGCACAATCCAGGAAAGGGCCAAAGCACAAAGCCTGAACCGGGGCCTATCGCTGAGTCTGCCTTATTTTGATGACCAGGATCTCAGAATTGAGTCGCATAATTTTGTCATTATTCCCGCTGGCAGGATCATGTTTGTGCCGGCATTCGTAGTACGGGCGGCGCTTGAAGAACAGGCAAAGGTTGCCCAGGATACCCGTTTCAGCCATGCGACACGGACGCATTTGATGGCCGAACTCCAGATGCTCGGAGATGCCTTCGAGTCAAACGGATTTTAGTTCCTCCTACAATCGAAAAGCAGACCTTGCTCCACAACCAGCTGCCTCCGGAAACTTTTTTATAAAGAAAGCTATCATAGCGGGAGACGAACTCCAGAAATTCGTTTCCCGCATTGTTATAAAAGATGAGCTCAGTTCCGATTTACTCTTTGCGTGTCCCGGAAGTGTTCCAGAACATGGAGACTCTCCAAACGGGCCTGTCCGCGGTCGAGGCAAAGTCGCGCCGGTCGCTATATGGAGAGAATGTCCTTTCAGAACAACCAACTACTCCAGAATGGCGAAAATTTCTTCGCCAGGTCCGCCATCCATTCAACCTGGTGATGTTCCTGGCTGCCATAATCAGTCTTTGGCAGAAGGACTGGACTCTCGCTCTTATTATTCTACTCCTGAGCCTTGCCAACAGCGGTTTCTCTTATTGGCGTGGGTATCGCGCCGAACAAGCCATCGAAAAACTACGGCACCTGCTTCCATCGTATGCACATATCATCCGTACCGGCACAGATATGCACATCCCTGCCAACGAAGTTGTGCCGGGTGATCTACTGATCCTTGCGGAAGGGGATAACATCCCTGCGGATGCGCGAGTGGTCGAGGAATATGGGCTGAGGGTCAATAATGCTTCCCTGACAGGAGAAGCGGTTGCGGCTCGTAAAACAGCTGAAGCCTCCATCGTACCCGGTCTAAGTGATCTGGAACGCCCAAATCTGATTTTTGCCGGCACCTCGGTTGCATCCGGTACCGGCAAGGCAATCGTATATGCCACCGGAATGCTGACCCAGTTTGGGCGCATTGCCCAACTTACTCAAACCGTCCATGAAGAACCTTCCATGTTCCAAAAGGAACTGAGTTTGCTCAGCCGCAGGTTGACAGTCATAGCAGTCATTATTGGTGGAATTGCCTGGGCACTTGCAACCTTCGAACCACATGTCAGTGCTCACTTTCCTAACGCATTACTCCTGGCTCTGGGCACGATCGTTGCGGTAACTCCTGAAGGTTTGCCTGCCACCTTGACACTTTCGCTGGCGATGGCTGTCCAACGGCTGACCACGCGTGGCGTCCTGGCCAAACGCTTGAATGTTGTCGAAAGGCTGGGAAATGTATCGGTCATTTGTACTGATAAAAGTGGAACCCTTACTCAAAACCAGATGACCGTCCGCGAAGTCTGGGTGTCACGTCGCAAACTCAAAGTCACCGGCGTCGGGTATGAACCCAAAGGCCAATTCATGCCATCTCCGGTGGACTCGCCCTATGAAAAAGACCTGCTCAGGCTGCTGGAAGCCGCCATTTGCTGTAACAATGCCCGTATCAATCCTCCCGGCCCCGAACATCCCACCTGGACCAGCCTGGGCGACCAGACTGAAGCGGCTCTAAAAGTAGCTGCGTTGAAATTCAAAATGGATGAACATGTAATTTCGGTTTTCCTGCCGCGCATCCACGAGATCCCATTCGATGCCAGGCGAAAACGAATGACCACCATCCACCGTGAATTGGATCATGAAGTCGCCTTTGTCAAAGGCGCACCGCGTGAAGTACTGCAGCTGTGTACTCATATCCTGGTCAAAGGGGAATCACAGGAACTTACCGAAGCAATTCGGACCGAAATCATGTCATCCAACGATGAGTATTCCCGGCGTGCATTACGTGTACTTGGCTTGGCTCGTCGGGATTTACATCCGCGTTCCGGTGCTTACACTTCCGAAGCAGTTGAGCAGGATCTGACGTTCCTGGGACTGATGGCTATGATGGATCCACCCCGTCCAGAAGTGGAACAGGCCATTCAGACCTGCCACCAGGCTGGAATTCGCATCGTGATGATCACCGGCGATTATGGACTCACTGCAGAATCGCTGGCAAGACGCGTTGGCATGATCAGTTCTTTGCACCCTATAATCGTAACAGGTGCTGAGCTTGACGCGATGAATGATCTTGCGCTTCATGACCTCTTGGATAAGGAAATCATTTTTGCCCGTATGGCGCCCGACCATAAATTACGGCTTGTCTCTGCCTACCAGGCCTGTGGAGAGGTTGTCGCGGTAACCGGGGATGGCGTGAATGATGCCCCTGCACTTCGTAAGGCAGACGTGGGAATTGCAATGGGGATTATTGGCACAGATGTGGCCAAGGAAGCCGCCGATATTATTCTCACCAATGACAATTTCGGTTCCATCGCGGCCGCCATCGAGGAAGGCCGGGCCATTTACGATAATATCCGTAAGTTTATAACTTATATTTTCTCCAGTAATGTCTCGGAATTGCTCCCATCCCTCTTGACTGCGGGGCTTGGCTTTCCACCGGCGTTGGTTGTTCGGCAGGTACTCGCAATTGATATGGGGACCGATATCCTGCCAGCCCTGGCGTTGGGGAGTGAAAAACCCGAACCCGACATCATGAAATACCCGCCTCGGCGCTCCCAGCCCCTTCTGGACCGGGGATTGCTCACCAGGGCTTTCTTATGGTTGGGGTTGCTGGAGGCTGGGTTATGCTATATTGCTTTTCTTGCGACCTACCTTTTCTCAGGAAATGCCAGCCTGCTTAATCAACCCATCTTGAACGGAATTCATTGGCCGCATTTGTTATTCATCCCCGGGAATGTGGATGCAGTTGCCCGGACCGTTTTCCTTGCCGGCGTGGTGCTTGGACAAATCGGAAATACCTTCGCCTGCCGGACATCCAAAGCCCACAACACCCAAATGGGCTGGGTCAGTAATAAGGTATTACTACTTGGCATCGCCCTGGCTTTACTCATGATTACCGGGATGATCTACATCCCATTCCTGGCAGACGCCTTTACCAACCAGTCTTTTCCGCCGGTCATTTGGCCGGTATTGGCATTGTTCTCATTATTACTCTATACACTGGAATGGTTCAGAAAGGCATTCTTGCGTTCGAGGGAACGCAGGCATTCCAAACGCCTGACTGAGAAAAGAAATGAAATGAAAGGAGCCAGGAAATGAAAACTATTATCATGGGCTATGGGCGTATCGGAGCGCAAGTGGGCAAACTCCTGATCGAGCAAAACCACGACGTTACGATCATCGATCATGATGCCGACGCCGACGGGCGACTTGGCCCTAACTTCAAGGGGCGGATCATCCGGGGTCTCGGTTTTGACCACAATGTTCTGGTCCAGGCTGGGATCGAAGAGGCCGAGGCTTTTGTGGCAGCCAGCCATTCAGATAATGCCAATATCGTTTCAGCCCGTATCGCGCGTAATATATTCCATGTGCCGCGGGTTGTCGCCCGTCTCTTCGACCCAATTCGAGCGGAAATATATCAAAGGTTGGGTCTGACAACCATTTCTCCCAATAACTGGGGAGCAGAACGGATCCTGCAGGTACTGACGCATTCGGACCTGGATGTTTGGGATACCTTCGGACGCGGTGAAGTCTCGCTTGTACACCTGGAAGTGCCACCTTTATTAATCGGCAGGACTGTAAATCAATTAAACGTGACCGGGGAAGTATTGGTGGCCTCCATAACCCGCAACGAACAGGCCTTCATACCAATTATCGGTACCGTGTTCCAGGAAGATGACCTGCTTAACCTTGTCGTTCTTTCTTCCGCGATGGTTCGGCTTGAGGAAATGTTGGGAATGGAAAGGAGGTAAGCATGTTTGTGATCATTGTTGGAGGCGGAAATACCGGTTCTTACCTGGCAAAATTGCTCCTGGATGCCGGCCATCTGGTCAAGGTTGTGGAAGAACGCCCTGGGATCCTGGAGAAAATTAAAAGTGAAATTCCCCCGGAATCCATTATTCCCGGTGACGGCAGTTCGCCGCAAGTGCTGGAGGCTGCCGGGGTGCTAAAAGCGAATGTGCTGGCAGCTGTGACCGGCTCAGATGAGACCAATCTGGTGATCACATCCCTGGCGCGCTTTGAATTTAATGTGCCGCGTGTAATTGCGCGCCTTAACAATCCTAAAAATGCCTGGTTGTTCACGCCTGAGATGGGAGTGGACGTAGCCCTCAACCAGGCTGACATACTGGCGCGCCTGGTGGCAGAAGAAATGTCACTGGGCGATATGATGACCCTGTTAAAATTGCGCAAAGGTGAGTATTCACTCGTAGAAGAAAAGGTTCATCCACTCTCACCAGCTTCTACGAAATTCCTGCGAGACCTGCAAATTCCGAGCGAATGCGTAGTGGTTGCCATCATTCGTAAAGGGCAATTGATCATTCCGCATGGAGATACGGTTCTGCAGCCTGCCGATGAGATCCTGGCCTTGGTGCATGGGTCACAAATAGCTGAATTCGCAGCTCTGCTCGGGCCAAAGGAACCAGTTATGAGGAAATCCGACTAGTGAAAAAACAACCCAACTCCCGCATGTGTTTTATCTGTGGGCTTGAAAACCCGGTTGGACTGAAACTGAAGATCTACGAAATCGAACCAGGCGTCATCGAGACAACTTATACGGCTCCGGAACATTACCAAAGCTATCCGGGCATATTGCATGGCGGCATCGTTGCCACCATTTTGGACGAGATCAGCGGTCGCTCCCATATGGGTGATCCGTCCCAGGCGCGCTTCATGTATACTGCCAAACTGGAAGTTAAATATCGCAAGAACGTTCCGATCGGGAAACCGCTCCGTATTCTTGGGAAGGCCGGAAAAACCAAAGGCCGAATGGCTGAAGCCTGGGGAGGAATATATGACGAGACCGGTACGCTCCTCGCAGAATGTAATTCACTCTTGATCGATATCCCGGCTGAGAGTCTCAACCTGGTCGATCAGGATGCCTTGGGGTGGAAAATCTATCCGGACTGATTGTAAATCCGGAATACTAATCTGGAACAAACAGGCAGGTATCTCACTGACCTGAGCCTACCTGCTTCTATCCGATACAATCTAGTCAACGAGTTGTGGAATGCTGATATTTACATTGACGTAATCCAACCAGCCTTGATACTGAGGCAGATTACCGTGAACAGCGTTCTGATACACATTCTGAATCGCGACAGTAACGGGGCCAGTTTTGCCGTTACCAATCTTGCGGAAATCAATTTCCCGCAAGCCCACACATTCTGCAGCCGTTCCACTTACAAAGACCTCATCAGCCGTGTAAAGCTGGTCGCGCGAGATGAGCGATTCGATAACTTCATAGCCCAGATCCGCGGCAATCGTAATAACAGAATCGCGTGTAATACCTGCGAGAACGTCCGCCAACTGGGGGCTGAATATCTTGTTATTCCTTACAACAAACAGGTTTTCTCCGGTACATTCTGCTACATACCCCTGCGTGTTCAGCATAATGGCTTCATCAAAGCCCAGGCGGGCTGATTCTGTCTTGGCCAGAATGCTGTTGGCATAATTTCCGGAAATTTTTGCCTTGGTCATCATAATATTGGGCTGGTGACGAGTGAAAGAAGAGATATTGGCGCGGATGCCCTTCAACTGGGCCTCTTCACCGAGATAATTATTCCATTCCCAGGCCGCTATCCCCAAGGCGGGTACCCCGGAATCAATACTGAGGTTGCCCGCCGTCCCATTCATATACAACAGCGGACGAATGTAGCAGGAAGAAAGGCCATTTACCCGCACAACATCCTTGATTGCAGTCGAAATTTCTTCTTCGGTCCAGGGCAGCTCACGAAAACCTAGTACGTAGGCTGAATTGACCAGGCGTTCAGCATGTTCTTTGAGGCGAAAAACGGCCGGGCCCTTGGCGGTAGCATAGGCCCGGATGCCTTCAAAAACTGCCGCACCGTAATGTAATGCGGGCGTCATGAAATGAACTGTTGCTTTTTCAAATTCCACGAGCTCCCCATCCATCCAAATATATTTCGTATCCATAATGATCCCTTTCTTTTTTGGTTTAGGTATCCTGATAATCTCGAAAAGTAAAAATTACTAAGAGCATGATTATTAACTGGTCACGAAATCCGTTTTATGATTTCATCGCTCATCTGGCGCGTCTTCAGGCCGCCGCCCAAGTCACAGGTTCGGGCACCGGATGCGATGGCGTTTTCCACCGCCAGGTCGACGGCAGCCGCCTCGGTTTCCAATTTCAATGAATGCCGCAGTAACATGGCTGCAGAAAGAATGGCTCCGATAGGATTGGCAATCCCCCGTCCGGAAATATCCGGTGCTGACCCATGGATTGGTTCGTAGACGCCAAGACTTGTCTCGCCCAGGCTGGCAGACGGCAGCATGCCCATCGACCCAGCCAACACCGAAGCCTCATCAGTCAGAATATCCCCAAACATATTCTCGGTTACAACCACATCCATAGAAGCCGGTGCGGTGATTATTCGCATTGCGGCTGTATCAACCAGGACATGTTCAAAAGCCACTTCCGGGTTCCGCACACCCACCTCGGTGACTATTTGGCGCCATAGGCGGGATGATTTAAGCACATTGGCTTTATCCACCGAGATGATTTTCTTCTTGCGAGTTTTGGCAAGTGTGAAAGCTAATTCTACGATCCGGCGGATTTCGTAATCATAATATTCCATGGAATCCACCGCTCTTACTCGTCCATCCTTCTCTGTTCGTCCTTTTGGAAAACCAAAATACAGGCCCCCGGTCAATTCGCGAATGAATAGTATATCCACGCCTTTCAGTCTTTCGGGTTTGAGCGGAGAAGAGTTGATCAACCCCGGATGCACCTTGACCGGGCGCAGGTTGGCAAATACCTTCAACCCTTTGCGCAGTGCCAGCAGCCCGCGTTCTGGCCGGTCTTTGGACAGCGGATCATCCCATTTTGGACCACCGACAGCGCCCAGCAGAACTGCATCGGCTGCCTGGCAATCCGCGAGTGTCTCGTCTGTCAGTGATGATCCGAATTTATCGATGGAACAACCGCCAATCAGACGCTCGCTGTAAGAGAAAGAATGTCCACACTTTCCCGCAATAGCATCCAGCACACGGACTGCTTCAGCCACGACTTCAGGTCCAATCCCATCACCGGGAAGTAGAAGGATGTTGGCTTTCATGAATTCTCCATATTACGAATTTGAGAGTAATAATCCATATTCGACCGAATCAGCCAGTGCCCGCCAACTGGCTTCAATAATATTGGTGCTGGCTCCGACTGTGCTCCAGCGCTTTCCATCACTGACGGTGTCTATCAGAACACGTGTGGATGCGGCCGTACCTGCATCCCCGTTGAGAATGCGGACTTTATAATCATCCAGATGAAATGTATTAATTTCCGGGTAATAAACCATTAAAGCCTTCCGCAGGGCAGTATCAAGCGCGTTCACGGGGCCGTCGCCATCCGCGGCGGTATGAAATATTTTTCCTTTGACACTTACTTTTACAGTGGCTTCGGCAAACATTCCCCGTCCTTGACGATGTTCCACATTCGCCGAAAAATCGATCATCTCAAATGGGGCCGTATAATCCGCCTGATGGCGCTTGAGCATCAAGGCAACCGACGCCTCCGCAGCCTCGAATGAAAAACCCTGGGATTCAAGTGCTTTTATTTCATTTAACACTCCAGTCACGCCTTCGGCGTTGATCATCCCCAGGCCATATTCCTCAGCCTTGCTCAATAAGTTCCCGCGTCCCGATAATTCACTTACCACCACGCGCATCTGGTTCCCGACCGAAGCCGGGTCAATGTGCTGGTAGGAAAGCGCGCTGCGCCGCATGGCAGCCACATGGATGCCACCTTTATGAGCAAACGCCGATTTCCCCACAAATGCCATATGGTCATCCGGGGAAAGATTTGCAACTTCAGCAACAAAATTCGCTACATCAAATAATAATGACAGGTGGCCGTCCGGCAGGCAAGGCATGCCCATCTTTAGCTCCAGATCGGGGATTAAAGCGCACAGATTGGCGTTTCCGCAGCGTTCTCCATACCCGTTGATCGTGCCCTGGGCCTGAATAGCGCCTGCGCGGATTGCGATAACCGTATTCGCCACTGCGCATTCACTGTCGTTGTGAACATGGATGCCCAGCGGATGACCCACTACTGCTTTTACAGTCCGCACGATCTCGTTAATCTCCCAGGGCATGCTGCCCCCATTGGTATCGCATAACACCAGGGTTTCTGCGCCACCTCGGGCAGCCGCCTTCAAAGTCTCCAGAGCGTAAGCCGGATCAGCTTTATATCCATCAAAGAAGTGCTCGGCATCGTAAATAACCCGGCGCTTCTGATCCTTGAGAAAGGCCAGGCTTTGTTCAATAATGCGCAAATTGTCATCCAAACTCGTACGCAGGACTTCCGTAACATGCAGAGTCCAGGTCTTGCCCACTACTGTGCAGACAGGCGCCAGGGAATCCAGTAACGCCTTAATATTGGCATCGTCATCCGGTCCGGCCTTTACGCGACAGGTCGAACCGAAAGCGGCCACAAGCGCATGCTTCCACGGTATATCATGCGCCCGTTCGAAAAATTCAGCATCCTTGGGGTTGGAACCTGGCCAGCCGCCCTCGATAAAAGCCACGCCCAATTCATCCAACTTCCGGGCGATGCGGATTTTATCAACGCCGGAAAGAGAAATTCCTTCCCGCTGGGTGCCATCCCGCAATGTTGTATCGTAGATTTCAACCATAGGGCTCGTAACCATTACAATGCAGCTTTATCTTCGTATTCAGCTATCTTCTCTGCAAATCCCAGGATGTAACCAAGCTCATCCACTCCGTTGAGCAAACAGGTTTTAGAAAAATTATCGATCGGGAATGAGACGCTGCGACCGGTAGGTAACTGGACCATCTGGGAAGCCAGATCCACAGTGATTTCAGCGCGCGGCGCTTCTTCGGTCAATTCAAACAGAATGCGATGCATCCCGGCCTCCACTTCGACCGGAAGCAAGCCATTCTTCAAAGCATTATTGCGGAAGATATCTGCGAAAGAGGTGGCGATGACAGCCCGGAACCCGAAACCAGTCAATGCCCATGGTGCGTGCTCCCGGCTGGATCCGCAGCCAAAGTTATCGCCTGCCAGAAGGATTTGAGCACCCTGATAAGTTGGCCTGTTGAGCACAAAATCCGGGTTTGGGGAACCATCTGCGTAGTAGCGCCAATCTGCAAACAGGGCTTCGCCCATGCCTTTCTTATCGGTAGCTTTCAGGAATCGGGCAGGGATGATCTGGTCCGTATCGATATTATTAACTCTCAACGGTACCAAACGCGAGGTGAGTGTGGTGAATTGGGCCATGTTAGACCATGCTCCTTGCATCCGTAATCTTGCCGGTAATTGCCGACGCCGCGGCAGTTAATGGACTGGCAATAAATGTCCGTCCGCCTTTACCCTGGCGGCCCTCAAAATTACGATTGCTGGTACTGACGGCGTATTGGCCTGGAGCAAGCTGGTCCCCGTTCATTGCGATGCACATGGAGCAGCCCGCTTCACGCCATTCTGCGCCGGCATCCTGAAAAATCCTGTCCAATCCCTCAGCTTCAGCGCGTTTTTTCACTTCTTGAGAACCGGGCACAACCAGCACACGGGTTTCTGCCGCCACACTTCGACCTTTCATTAACGCGGCTGCCTGGCGTAAGTCGGTAATGCGTCCATTCGTGCAACTGCCAATGAAAACGACATCCACTTTCCTTCCGAGTAATGGCAATCCGGGCTGGAGTCCCATGTAAGAAAGAGCTTTTTCCAAGGCAGCCTTTTGAGAGACTTCGGTTACCGCTGCCGGATCCGGTACCAATCCGGTTATTTTGATTCCCATGCCTGGGTTCGTCCCAAAAGTGATCATCGGTTCCAGCTCAGTTGCATTCAATATGAAGGTTTGATCGTAAACTGCCCCTGCGTCGCTGTGTAACATTTTCCAACGGGCAACCGCCTTGTCCCAGGCTGCAGCCTGCGGCGCGAATTCCCGCCCATGCATATATTCGAAAGTGGTGTCATCCGGGGCAATCATCCCGGCGCGCGCCCCGCCTTCGATCGACATATTGCATACTGTCATGCGCTCTTCCATGCTCATTGCCAGAATAGCGGATCCGGTATATTCAAAAACATGCCCGGTCCCGCCTCCCACGCCAATCTGGGCAATCAGTGCCAGGATAATATCCTTGGCAGTCACACCTTTGGGCAGATGGCCTTCCACACGGACCTCACAAGTCTTCGGTTTGCGTTGGAGCAAGCACTGCGTGGCGAGGACGTGTTCGACTTCGGAAGTGCCTATGCCAAAGGCTAGCGAACCAAAGGCGCCATGCGTGGCGGTATGGCTGTCGCCGCAGACGATGGTCATGCCCGGCTGAGTAAAACCCAATTCCGGACCAATTACATGGACAATGCCGCGCTGCGGACTGTTCATACTGTAAAGACGCAAGCCGAACTCGCTGGCGTTGGTCTCCATCTGCCTGATCTGGGCCGCAGCCAGGGGATCCGTAATTGGCAGGGACGGAGAATGTGTCGGAATGGAATGATCCATCGTTGCCACAGTCTTGTCTGGCCGGCGGACTTTCAATCCGTGTTCACGCAGGCTGGTGAAAGCCTGCGGGGAAGTGACTTCGTGAACCAGGTGCAGGTCAATATACAGTACTGCCGGGGAATCAGGCGGCTGGGCAACCACGTGCGAATCCCATATTTTTTCAAATAGTGTTTTCGGCATGGAAGGTTCCAGAGTCTGAATAAGATCAGTCTTCAACGCGCGTCGCCGGATCATCGCTGGAACCAAGCGTGACAGCGGGCAAAACCGTGCTCAAGTCCCATCCAACGGGAATGGTTTGGGGTTCGTGAAAAGGTTCGTACCATTCGGGCAAGACTTCAATTTCTGTTTTGGTCGTTTCAGGTGTATTCATGCAATCTCTCCTCTCAAACATATGATTCAATCTCTGGTTTTCACCAGGCTGGACAAATGAGATTTATTTCTTTTGGGCTGAAGCCCAGCGGTTCAGGCCGGCCACAATCGCTCGAACGGCCGCCTGGTCGATATTCGTGCCTTCACCAACGCCGAAGAGCACCCCATTTCCGTTAAATCTGAGTGGAACATACGCCACCGCGGTGGCATCCGCACCTTTTCCCAGGGCTTGCTCATGGTAGTCATCCACGCTGTAACCTTTGAGACCCAGCTTGGCGAGGCCGCAGACGAAAGCCGAAACAGGGCCGTTCCCGTCTGCAACCACTTTTCTCTCAACACCCTCGATGTTCATATGCAGTTCGCCATGGATGCGGTCGGGGCTTTGCTTATCGGGTCGTGGCCAGTAACCATTCAATTGGTAGGGTCCGGAAGGATTAACGAACACCTTCTCGAAAACCATTTTCACTTCACTCGAGCTGACTTCGCGCTTGACCTCATCGGCATATTCCTGGATTGCCATTCCAATTTCAGGGTGCATGGCGCGCGGCGGCTGAAGACCATATTCCTGCTCAAGCACCCATACCACGCCGCCTTTTCCGGATTGGGAATTGATCCGGATCAGGCTTTCATACTTGCGGCCCAGGTCAGTCGGGTCCACATGCAGGTAGGGCACTTTCCAGCCTACGCCGAACTTGTCCGGCGCTTCTCCCAACCGGTTCATGCCTTTACGGATGGCATCCTGGTGGGAGCCAGAAAAAGCCGTAAAAACATACTCGCCTGAATAAGGGGCACGGTAATAGGTTGGCATGCCGGTCAGTCGTTCGACCGTTTCGGCAATCCGGGGCAGATCCGAGAAATCCAGGCCAGTCTGGATGCCGCGTGCGCGGAAATTATTGGCCAGCACCACCAGGTCCACATTGCCGGTACGTTCCCCATGCCCAAAGAGCGTGCCCTCCACGCGCTGTCCGCCGGCCAGCAAAGCCAGTTCGGTGGCCGCCACGGCCATGCCCTGATCGTTATGAGCATGCAGGGAAATAATGACACTTTCCGGATGGGAGAACTGGTTGCAGAAAAGCTCAACCATGTCGGCATATTGGTTGGGTGGACGCCGCTCGACGGTGGCGGGCAGGTTCAGGATGAGTGGCTTCTGGGGCGTGGCGCGCCCCCAGGCGGCATAGACAGCTTCACAGAGTTCCAGGCAGAAGTCCAGATCCGTATCTGTAAATTCTTCGGGAGAAAACTCCAGGCGGATGTCACTATCAGGCATACTCTCCACCCCTTTGCGAATTTGGGTGACAGAGTCGACCGCCAATTGAACCGCTTGCTCGGGCGTCATATCAAAGACCTGGCGGATATGCAGATCGGAGGTCGCCAGGTACGCATGAAAAATGGCCTGGCGAATCCCAGCCAGGGCTTCAAAAGTCCGCTCGATCAAGTGTTCGCGGCATTGGGTAAGAGCCATGATGAAGACATCTTCAGGGATCAGATCTTCATCGATCAGCCTGCGGGTGAAATCAAAATCATCCTGGCTGGCAGACGGAAAAGCCACTTCGATGGTCTTAAAGCCGAGTCGTACACAGCAATTGGAAATATTCAAGCTTCTGCCTGGGATTAAGTGGATTTGGCAAGGCCTGGTTTCCATCACGAAGATCGACTGAGACCCAGATTGGGCTCGCGGTAATGGAGCGGGAAGGCCACTGCCGTTCCGGATAATCGAACGGTTTGGGCTGGACATATTTCGAAATGCTGTTCCTGATCATCAATCATCTCCCTGGCGAAATATTTATTTCTTCCAATTCTCCGGGCGCAGCGACCGGACTGCTGCACCAGCTTTCCACATTTCGGAGTCGCGCATGCTTTTCAATTCAACATCCAACTTCACCTGGTAATCCGGGGCGCTGTTGGCCCTGAGAACGACCGCAGTCTCTGTGCCTTTGACTACGCTCTCATAAAGATCCTCGAAAACAGGTTCAACCGCCTGGCGGAAACGCGGGTGCCAATCCAGGGCACCGCGCTGCGCAGTTGTGGAACAGTTGGCGTACATGAAATCCATGCCATTCTCTCCGACCAGGCGGATCAAACTTTGGGTAAGTTCCTCAACCGTCTCATTGAACGCTTCGCTGGGCGTATGTCCGTTCCTGCGCAAAACGTTGTACTGGGCTTCCATGACGCCCGACAACGCGCCGATCAGGATGCCGCGTTCACCGGTCAGGTCGCTGTAGACTTCATTTTGAAAGGTGGTCGGAAATAGATAGCCGGCCCCGATGGCTATGCCCAGGGCCAGGGTGCGCTCAGTGGCATGCCCGGTGAAATCCTGGTGGACTGCAAAACTTGCGTTGATACCGCTTCCAGCCAGGAAATTCCGCCGAACGCTGGTACCTGACCCCTTGGGAGCGACCAGGATCACATCCACGTCTTCAGGGGGGATCACACTGGTCTGGTCTTTGTACACAATTGAAAAACCATGCGAAAAGTAGAGTGCATCCCCTTTTTTCAGGTTCGCCTTTACTTTGGGCCACAACAGCCTCTGGGCCGCGTCTGAAACCAGGTATTGGATGACCGTGCCACGCTGGGCAGCTTCTTCAATCGGGAAGAGGGTTTTTCCTGGCACCCAGCCATCTTTTACAGCCTTATCCCAGTAACTCTTGTGCTCGGGTGCCTGTCCCACGATGACATTTACGCCGTTATCGCGCATATTCAACGACTGCGCCGGTCCCTGGACGCCATACCCCAGCACGGCAACTGTTTCGTTCTTTAGAACCTGCTGCGCCTTATCAAGCGGAAACTCATCACGCATGACCACATCTTCAACAATCCCACCGAAATCGATCTTTGCCATTTTCTACTCCTTGAAAAGAATGAAATTTATTTGCAAATAATTTTTTGGTTATCGGGGTTGGGTGTGAATGCCAAACATCCGGCTAATGTCCTCCGTTGCCGTTACCGTTGCCATTGCCGTTTCCGTTACTGCCGGGGATGAGTGAACTGCCGCGTGCCATAGCAACGATCCCGGTCCGGACCATTTCCAGGATCCCAAACGGTCTCAAAACATCTACGAAGCTCTCGATCTTTTCTTCGTTACCGGTAATCTCGATGATCAGAGAATCGTTCGCCACATCGACAATACGGGCACGAAATACGTCCACCAACTGCATGATCTCGGAACGACGGGTTGGAAGTGCGGTTACCTTGATCAGGGCCAGGTCGCGTGTGACTGCCGGGGCCTCCGCCAGATCGGTCACTTCGATCACGTTGATCAGCTTATGCAGGTTCGAGGTCACCCTTTCCGCATCCGTCTCCGAGGAGTTGACAACGACAGTCATCCGTGAGATACCCTTCCGGTCGGTGTGACCGACGGTCAGGGATTCAATGTTGAATGCCCGTCTGCGGAAGAGTGAGGCCACCCGGGTCAGCACACCCGGTTTATCTTCAACCAAAGCCACTAAAGTATGATTCATCCCGCCTCCTGAACTCTTACCGGCCGCCGGATCATGTTTTGCAGGTCCGCCCCATTGGGCACCATCGGGTAAACCGAGTCTTCTTTTTCCACACAGAACTCGACGATTACCGTGCCTTCGACCGCTTCGGCTTGATTAACCGCCGCTTCCACTTCCGATCGTTTGGTTACGCGAATGCCGGTCAAGCCATGCGCCTCGGCCAGTTTGACAAAATCCGGGTTGCGCATGGGGGTCGCTGAGTAGCGTTTGTCAAAGAAAAACTCCTGCCACTGGCGCACCATGCCCAGGTAGCCGTTATTGATAATGGCGATATTGACCTTGATCCCTTCCTGGGCTGCCGTTGAGAGTTCGGACTGGGTCATCTGGAACCCGCCATCTCCGACGATTGCCCAGACATTGGCTTCCGGCCGGGCAAACTTGGCGCCGATGGCTGCCGGCAAAGCAAAGCCCATGGTTCCCAATCCACCGGTTGTGATATAGGTGTAAGGCTGGTCGTGTTTGTAATATTGGGCGGCCCACATCTGGTTCTGACCCACATCCGAAACAACCACTGCCTCCCCATGCGTGTGTCGATGCAGATCATTCAAAACATGAGCAGTATAAAGATGACCATCATCGGGTAGATTCAGGATATCCCGAACGGCGCTGTCCCCTTTCATTTCGGCGATCTGGTCGTTCCAATCGGCGTGATCGCATGCCTCGATATGCGCGGAAAGTTTTCCCAGCGTATCACGCAGGTCCCCGATCAACGCCGAATCGACTCGGACATTCTTATTTACTTCGGATGGATCGATCTCGAAATGGATTTTCTTCGCCTGGGTGGCATAAGATTCAAGTTTGCCTGTCACCCGATCATCAAAGCGCATCCCCATCGCCAGGAGCAAGTCGGACTGCTGGATGGCGTTGTTAACCCAGGCCTCCCCATGCATGCCCATCATGCCCAGGTTGAGTGGATGACTGGCTGGGAAACAGCCGATCCCAAGCAGGGTCATGGCTACCGGAGTTTGTGTCTTTTCAGCAAACTCACGCAACTCATCCATCGCCCCGCTCAGTAGCACGCCCTGCCCGGCCAATATCACCGGCCGTTTGGCTTCGTGGATCATCTCCGCAGCCCGCTGCAGATCTTTAGTGAGCGGAGATTTGTCCGGACGGTAGGCCGTCATCTGGATCGGGCGGTCCTCATATTCCCAATCCCGGAGCAGCGCCTGTTGAACATCCTTGGCAATATCGACCAATACTGGCCCTCGGCGGCCCGAACGGGCGATATAAAAGGCTTCGCGCAGTACGTGCGTCAGCTCGCGCACATCCGTGACCAGGTAATTGTGCTTGGTAATGGGCAGGGTGATGCCGGTAATGTCCACTTCCTGGAAGGCATCATAGCCGATCAATTTGCTGTTCACCTGGCCGGTTATGCAGACGATTGGAGATGAATCCATCATGGCGGTGGCAATCCCGGTCACCAGGTTGGTAGCCCCCGGACCGGAGGTGGCAATCGCCACCCCAACCCGCCCACTGACACGCGCATATCCATCCGCCATATGAGCCGCTCCTTGCTCATGGCGGACCAGCACGTGATGGATCGGATAATCCAGCAGGGCGTCATAGGCAGGCATGATGGCGCCGCCTGGGTACCCAAAGACTGTCTGCACCCCTTCGTGGACCAAACATTCCCAAATTATTTGTGCTCCGGTACGTTCCATCTATCGTCTCCTTTGGCGAAGCTTTTCAGCAAGCCAGGACGGCACCCTGGTCAGCCGATGTAACGAATTTTGCATAGCGCCGCAGCCACTTGCTTTGAATGGTTGATTCGAACGCCGGTAAAGCGTTCAACCTTGTCTCGATTTCTTCTGCACTCAGGCAAACGTTTAATGTACGCGCCTCCAGATCCAACTCGATGACATCTCCGGGGCGGAGTGCTGCAATCGGACCCTTGGCCGCGGCTTCCGGGGACACATGCCCAATACAGGCTCCGCGCGTCCCACCACTAAACCGGCCGTCAGTGATCAGCGCGACTTTGTCGCCCAGTCCCATTCCCATGATGGCGCTGGTGGGGCCGAGCATTTCCTGCATTCCCGGTCCACCCTTTGGCCCTTCGTACCTGACAACCACCACATCTCCGGATTTAACCTTGCCTGCCAGGATGCCAGCCATGCTGTCTTCTTCCGACTCAAAGATCACTGCCGGACCAGCGAACTTCATCATCGCGGCGCTGACACCTCCAACTTTTACAACCGCGCCCTTCGGGGCGAGGTTTCCGAAAAGAACGGCCAACCCACCTCGCATGGAATGGGCATTATCGTAGTGACGGATCACCTCTTCATCATTGATTTCAGCGCCCTGGATCGACTCGCCCAATGTACATCCGCTGACAGTCATCCGGTCAAAATGCAGCATCCCGGTCGCGCGCTGGATCTCATTCAGGATTGCCGGGATACCTCCGGCGCGATGCACATCTTCCATATGCCACTTGCCAGCCGGAGAGACCTTGCAAATATGAGGAACCTTCTCAGCAACGGCATTGATTCTCGACAGCGGGTAATCAACATCCGCTTCATTTGCCAGGGCAAGCGTGTGCAGGACTGTGTTGGTGGATCCACCCATCGCCATATCCAACGCGAAAGCATCGTCGATCGCCTCGGCAGTGACAATGTCGCGCGGTGTGATGTTTCGCTCGACCAGCAGCATGATCTGTGCAGCAGCTTTCCTGGCCAGATTCTCGCGTTCTTCAGTGCAGGCCAACGCTGTACCGTTATACGGCAGCGCCAACCCGATGGCCTCCATCAAGCAATTCATACTGTTGGCTGTGAACATCCCCGAACACGAGCCGCAGGATGGACAGGCATATTGTTCAAGCATGCTCAGGCGGTTCTCATCGATCTTGCCTGCCTTCAGAGCGCCCACGCCCTCAAAAACCGAGATCAGGTCGAGGCTCTCGCCATCCGGTGTACGCCCGGCTGGCATGGGGCCTCCAGATATAAAAATTGCCGGGATGTTGACACGCATCGCAGCATTCAACATACCCGGCACAATTTTGTCGCAATTCGGCATACACACCATGCCATCGAATTGATGCGCCTGGATCATCGTTTCCACGCAATCGGCGATCAATTCACGCGAAGGCAGTGAGAATTTCATACCCGCGTGCCCCATCGCGATCCCGTCATCCACGCCGATGGTATTGAACTCAAATGGGACGCCTCCCGCCCGGCGCACGGCTGCTTTCACGATCTTCCCGAAATCCTGCAGATGGACATGCCCGGGGATTATGTCTACGTATGAATTGACGATTGCGATAAAGGGCTTGCCCATATCCGCATCCGAAACCCCCGCGGCCCGCAACAAGGCGCGATGTGGAGCTTTTTCGAAGCCTTTCTTGATGGCATCTGAGCGCATAATCCTCTTTTCTAAAAATGGAGACGAACACCTAAATAAAAAGCCGCCCTTTGGCTGGGCGGCTTTTTCTTGCAGTAAGTAGGTGTGTCTATTCGACTTCCACCTTCGCCATCCCAACCAGATTTAGGTCCTTAAGAATAAGGACCGAAATAATTACGATTGGAAGTAGGACGAGGTAGAGTGTATTCATGGGCCTTGGATATTTCGCCTGATTATATGGATAATCAGGATTAAGTCAAGGGTCAAAAAGAATGTAGTCTAGACATTTTCTGCTTAAGTGCCCCTAAACAATATTTGCACGCTGGTACGAACCAAACACTCGCAACATCAAGGCATATTCCCCAAGATGGTCAAGCGCCTTCTTCACCTGCTCGTGCTGTACGGCGCCGATGAAATCAATATAGAACAGGTACTCCCAGGGTTTGCCGGCCAATGGGCGCGACTCAATTTTGGTGAGGTCGATCTCACGCAACGCAAATACACTTAGTGCTTTAAACAAGGCACCTGGTTGGTTTTTTAAAGTAAACACAATGGAAGTCTTTGCCTCGCCAGACGGGGAAACAGGAGTTGGGGATATCGCCAGGAAGCGGGTATAGTTCTCCGGATTATCCTCGATACCTTCCTCCAGGATCTGCATCCCATAGATTTCTGCAGCTCTGCGGGAGGCGATAGCCGCATGGGTGTGCTCATTGGAGGCTTTGAGCATCTTTACACTCCCGGCTGTATCATAAACAGGTTCGACCCTTACGCGCATGCCGCGCAGATAACCGGCACACTGCCCCAGGGCTTGCGGGTGACTTGAAACCATTTTTATCTCATTCTTACTCACACCCGGAAAGGCGATCAGGCAGTGCCGGACACGCAAGAAATGCTCTCCTACAATACTCAAGTCGTGTTGCAACAGCAAATCATAATTCTGGTGGATACTTCCCGCCAGAGAGTTCTCAATGGGAATGAGACCATAATCACATTCTCCGGATGTTACGGCCGAAAAAACCCGCTCGAATGAATCACAGGGTAAAGTTTCCGGCGAATCGAAATAGGCGTTGCAGGCTTCCTCGGAATATGCCCCCGGTTCCCCTTGAAAAGCGACTTTCATGGTGGCCTCCTCAATTTCCACATAGAAATTCGGATTATTATAATGCAGCCGATCAGGTTCAGTTGTCGGACAACTCCCCACGCTGATTCCAGAATGGGTATAATAAGCTATCGATATTTCCGGGAGAATCCTTATGATTACTCATTATTACCGTCCGAGAACTCTGGAAGAAGCCTTGAAATTGCTTTCCCAACCGCAAACTCTTGCACTGGGCGGCGGGACCAGGCTCACACAACCCGCTGACAATTCCTTCGCAGTCGTGGATCTGCAAGCGCTAGGCCTGAATAAGCTGCGCAAAAATGGCAACAACCTCGAGATGGGCGCCGCAGTGACCTTGCAAGACCTGCTCGATTCTACTTATACACCCCCGGCCTTAAAACACGCCATCGAGTTGGAGGCTCCTCTCAACCTGCGCAATCTGGGAACATTGGCAGGGACACTCGTGACCTGTGATGGACGGTCAACCTTTGGGACAATGCTGCTGGCGCTGGATGCGAATTGCAGCCTGGCGAACGTACTGTCGAATCCACCCGGCACGATCGCAACCATGCGGTTAGGCGATCTGCTTCCTTTCCGGGATAGCCTCTTGAGTGGCAAACTCATCACCAAAATTGAAATCCCACTGAACGTAAAGGTTGCATTTGAAATAGTTGCCCGCACCCCGGCCGATAAACCGATCGTGTGTGCTGCACTGGCGCAATGGCCATCCGGACGCACACGCCTGGCCCTCGGCGGTTGGGGGCTGGCGCCAACGCTGGCAATGGACGGCAACGAACCGGGGGGGGTCCAGGATGCGGCCCGCAATGTATGTGCTGAGGCCGGTGATGAATGGGCCAGCCCTGAATACAGGCTGCAGATTGCCGGAATTCTGGCCAAACGCTGCCAGGAGGCCGCACAATGACCGCACCTTCACACCGAGATCTTCAGCCCCGGCAGTCATGACAACTGCTATTGGCTGGTTAATTTTCCAGCCCATTTCCATCGGTTGTCAAATGATTTGAAATAAACCCAATTGAGAACTTAATGACAGAAAACCTGAAAACCGATCAAATCATTCCTGGCGATTGCATCGAAGTCCTCGCCCAGCTCCCGGAGAACTCGGTCGATATGGTGTTCGCCGATCCCCCCTACAATTTACAATTAACACAGGATCTCTGGCGCCCCAACCGCACACACGTAGAGGCTGTCGAGGATGCCTGGGATAAATTTACAAGTTTTGAAGAATACGATGAATTCACGCGCAGCTGGCTGTCTGCCTGCAGGCGTGTCCTGAAAGATGAAGGCACACTGTGGGTCATTGGCACGTACCATAATATTTATCGCGTAGGTGCGATCCTGCAGGATCTGGGCTTCTGGATCTTGAACGATATCGTATTCATTAAGGCCAATCCCATGCCAAATTTCCATGGGGTTCGATTTACGAATTCGCATGAAACCCTGCTGTGGGCTCAGAAGAAAAAAGGCGCCAAATATACCTTCAATCATCAAGCCATGAAAGCCCTTAATGACGACCTGCAAATGCGTTCTGACTGGCTTCTACCAATTTGCACGGGCAAAGAACGCATCAAAACGAACGGGATCAAGGCGCATTCCACTCAAAAGCCGGAAGCACTGCTTTACCGCGTCCTGCTCTCCAGCACGAACCCGGGCGATATCGTTCTTGACCCTTTTTTTGGTTCCGGCACGACCGGCGCAGTTGCAAAGAAATTGGGGCGGCATTTCATCGGCATCGAACGCGATGAAGGCTACCTCAAAATCGCACAGGAGCGGATCACAGCCATCGTTGGAGCACCGGCCACGGCCTTGAAGATTCCCAACCCGCGCCAGCAGAAACGGATCCCCTTTGGAACATTGCTCGAGGCAGGTCTGCTGCAGCCTGGGCAGTCGCTATACTTCGTCCGCAATGGTATCCCCGCCACCATCCTGGCGGACGGTCATATTCAGTCAGGCGAATTAGCCGGCTCGATCCATGCGGTTGCCAGGTCCCTGTCGAATGGCGCACCTGCCAACGGCTGGGATTGCTGGTTCTTCAAAGATGCAAGTGGGTCCCAGGTTTCGATCGACCAGCTCAGGCAACAAATCCGCAGCGGAACAAGCTGATGAATACCCACAACAAGCTGCCTAACCAATTAAACTTACGGACCGGTCAAATTACTAAAAATTCGTGGAGGTTGCATGAATATCGAACTGGAAATTAATGGTACTTCTCTGGATGTCGAAATCTCTCCATCCGATACTTTATTCGCAGTCCTGCGTCGCCTGGGCTATCACGGCGTCAAATTCGGCGACGAGCAGGGTTTGACCGGTGCAGATACCGTTTTACTGGATGGACGTCCGGTCAACTCCGGTTCGTTATTGGCAGCGCAGGCGGAAGGGCATCTGATCGTCACCATCGAAGGCCTGGGTGAACATCCCGATCAAGGCTGGAGAAAAACCGGCGGCCTGCACCCCCTGCAGCTTGCCTTTATCGAGACCGGCGCCATCCAGTGCGGCTACTGCACCCCGGCGCAGATATTAGCCGCCAAAGCACTGCTCGACAAGAACCCCAACCCGACTGAAACGGAAGTACGCCAGGCGATAGCCGGGGTTCTATGCCGCTGCACTGGCTACACGAAACCAGTTCAAGCCATTTTGCGGGCTGCGGCAGTGCTGCGCGGCGAGCAAGTTCCAGGCAAGCAACAGCCCGGCATTCAGGAACCAACCGCCCTTGAAATCCCACTACCCGGGAATCCCGTCCCTGCCCGCCGCTCAAGCTCCTGCCACCTTGACCCAAACCACCCCCAAAGTCATCCTGGCGCCCGAAACCCGGCCCTACCAGGTGGTGGGTAAACCCGAAGCAAAAGTGGATGCCATCAAGCTAGCCCAGGGCAAACCTGCCTTTACGGCTGATATCGAGCTGCGCGGCATGTTGCATGCCAGGGTGCTGCATTCGCCGCATGCCCATGCCCGCATCCTGCGTATTGATGCCACGCGAGCACGCACTTTGCCGGGTGTGGCAGCTGTTTTGACCTGGCAGGATATCCCACGTGTGGTTTATTCAACTGCCGGGCAGTCTGATCCAATCCCCGGCCCGCTGGATTCTTTTTCATTGGATAACAAAGTCCGCTTTGTGGGTGACCGGGTGGCCTTTGTTGCCGCCGAAACGCCTGAGATCGCCGAACAGGCCTTGCAGCTGATCGATGTTGAATATGAGCTGCTCCCCTCCGTGCTGGACCCGGCGAACGCCATGCAGCCCGGCGCAGTCCGCATCCACGATGAGCCGGAATATGTCAATTTTGCCGATTCCAAACCGGAGAAGAACCTGGCCGCGGAGATCCGCATAGACATTGGCGATGTGGAAAAAGGTTTTGCCGAAGCTGATGAGATCTTCGAGGCCGAGTACGCCGTCCCCAAGGTCCAGCAGGTTTCCATAGAACCCCACGTGGCGATCACCTACTGGGACGAAGATGACCGCCTGGTCATCCGCACCAGCACCCAGGTCCCGTTCCACGTGCGCAGACAGCTCGCCCCGGTGCTCGGGCTGCCGATCAAACGCATCCGCGTGATCAAGCCCAGGATCGGCGGTGGTTTCGGCGGCAAGCAGGAGGTCCTGATGGAGGATGTGGCGGCGCACCTGACCATTGCCACGGGTCGCCCGGTGATTTATGAATACACTCGCGTCGAGGAATTCATCGCGGCCCGCTCCCGCCATCCGATGCGGATCTGGATGAAGACCGGGGTCAAGCGCGACGGGACCATGACCGCCAACGAAATGCGCATCCTGAGCGACACTGGCGCCTACGGCTGTCATGCCTTGACCGTCACCGGCAACACCGGACAAAAATCCATGGCATTGTATGTCGGCGATGGGCCTTACCGGAAATCACCCAACATCCGTTTCTATGCCGATATTGTCTACACGAACACGCCGCCTTCGGGCGCATTTCGCGGCTATGGCGTGCCGCAGGGCTATTGGGCAGTCGAACGCCACATGGAAAAAATTGCGCGCAGCCTTGCGCTCGATCCACTTCAGTTCCGCCTTAAGAATGCCATTCATTCCGGCGAGTACCACCCATTCAGCACCGCCTGGAATGAAGGCCGTGAGCCGCGCCCGGAAATCGTCAATACAGTTGGGTTGGAGCAGTGCGTCCGGCAGGGCAAGGCCGCCATCGGTTGGGATTCGAAGTATGGCAATCTGAATTGGCGGCTGGGTGCCGACCGGCCGCATTTACGCAAAGGGATCGGGGTTGCAATGGTGATGCAAGGCACAGCCATCCCCTATCTGGATATGGGCGGCGCTTCCGTGAAAATGAACGAGGACGGTTCTTTCAACCTGTTGGTCGGGGCGACGGACCTGGGCACCGGATCCGATACCGTCCTGGCGCAGATGGTCGCCGAGGTGCTGGGGGTTCCGCTGGACGACATCATCGCCTATTCTTCTGACACTGATTTCACACCCTTTGACAAGGGCGCGTATGCCTCCTCCACCACGTATATATCCGGCACAGCGGCCGTCAAGGCTGCCCAGATCGTGGCAGAAAAGATCAAGAAACGCGCCGCCGACATCCTGAATCAACGTTTGAATGTTTCAAGCTTTGAAGCCTTCAATGTCACCCTGGCAAACCGCTCGGCAGTATTTCCGGACGGCCAAAGCATTTCCATTGACCGAAATCGCCCTGGATTCGCTCCACCATAACAACCAGGAACAGATCATGGGAGTGGCCTCGTATGTCTCGCCCTCCTCGCCTCCGCCTTTTGCGGCGCAGTTCGCGGAAGTGACGGTGGATAATGAGACCGGCGCGGTCACGGTCGATAAACTGGTCATGGCAGTCGACAGCGGTATTATCGTCAACCCGCAGACGGCTTCCGGGCAGATCGAAGGCGGCATGACCCAGGCGCTTGGTTATGCAGTCTGCGAGGAGATGGTCTACGATGATCAGGGCCGGGCGCGCGAACAGGACCTCGACCGTTACCACATTTTCCGGGCCGATGAAATGCCGGAACTTACCTCCATCTTTGTCGAGACCTTCGAGCCCACCCATCCGTTTGGAGTCAAAGCTGTAGCCGAAATCCCGATGGACGGAGTCGCCCCGGCGGTTGGGAATGCCGTTCTGGATGCAATCGGCGTTAATATCGACGAGAACCCGATCACTCCGGAAAAGGTGTGGAAAGCCTTGAAATCATAATGAAATGCCAGGGCGGCCAGCCGGCCGCCTTGGTTGTATAATTACCCGCTAGCGATAATTATTGGTATGCACAAATATTAATTTATCCGGTAGAGAGATTTGCACCGATTTAGAGGTACATGAGCAAGGCAGAAATTCTGTACCTGCTGCCGTACATAATTTCCCTGGCAGTATCACTTGTAATAACGGTCTATGTGTGGGAACATCGCCGCGTCCAGGGAGCCAGCGCATATGCAATTTTAACCACTGCGCAAACGCTCATCATCATCGGGTTTATATTCGAATTGCTCAGCCCGGGCCTGCCCGGTAAGGTATTTTGGGATAAGGTTCAGTGGGTCTTCTTTGCAGCAGCCTCGGAAGCGATCCCTTATTTCGCAGTCCAATATACAGATTATAAAATCCCCCACCCAAAAATAGTCTGGGGTCTGGCCAGTATTATGCCGGTACTGCTTGTCCTTGGGGTTATCTCTGACCCTTGGACCCATCTGGTTTACCCCAATCCCACGTTGAATCAAACATTAATTCTTGGGGAACTGCAATACAATTTCACCTGGTTTATAGATACTTTTTCTGTTTACAGCTATATTGCAATACTTATCGCATTTATCCTCCTTGCCCGGCGAGTAATGCGTCCCCAGCGCTTTTATCGCGCCCAGGTGACTGCGGTCATCATCGGATTACTTATTCCAGTTTCAGGCACCGCACTCTCGCTCCTGGATATACACATCACAAGCTTAAGGGACGCCACCCCAATTACGAGCGCCATCGGCGACCTGATCATCGCCTGGAGCATTTTCCGCTACCACTGGCTGGATATTGTCCACATCGCACGTGACAAAGTATTCGAGAGTATGACCGACCTGGTATTCGTGCTGGACGCCCAGGACCGCATTATAGATATCAACCAAAGCGCATTGGAGGTGCTCAACCTGAAACCTTCCGGGGCCATCGGCAAACCTGCTGAGCCCATTTTCTCAAAATGGCCGCTCGTAATAGAAACATTTATCGAACCTGCCAATGCCAATCGTGAAATTGTCGTTCAACGCGCAGAGAAATACATCCACTACGATGTCAAATCCACTCTTCTTTACAACCAGCGCGGAGATTACCAGGGACGGATCTTCGTCGCCAGGGATATCACGCCTTACGCCTCACTCCAATATAATTTGCGCGAACTCAATGAAGATCTTGAACGGCGCGTGCAGATGCGCACCGAAGAATTGGCGGCTGCGTACGATACCACTTTGGAAGGCTGGGCCAAAGCCCTGGAACTGCGCGATAAAGAGACCGAAGGCCACAGTCGCAGCGTCACAGAAATTACTTTTCGCCTGGCTTCGCTTATGAATGTTCCACAAGAACAGCTGGTCCATATCCGGCGAGGGGCGCTCCTGCACGATATCGGAAAAATGGGCATCCCGGATGAGATCTTGCGTAAACCCGGCCCCCTGACCCCCGCCGAACAAAAGATTGTTGAGGCGCATCCGGAGACCGCACGCCAGCTCCTGTCATCGATCGCATACTTGCAGCTCGCTTTGGAAATACCTTATTACCATCACGAACGCTGGGATGGCAGCGGGTATCCGAACGGGCTAAAAGGGAACGAAATTCCGCTTTCAGCCCGCATTTTCGCTGTGGTGGATGTATGGGATGCCATGCGCTCCAAAAGGCCTTACCATCCCGCTTGCTCTGATGAAGACGCCCTTGCCTATCTCCAGGAGCAGTCCGGGAAGCTGTTCGACTCTCAGGTAGTGGCAGCATTCCTGAAACTTTATCACCAGGGATAACTCGGGAGAATTGTTCCAATTATTAAAGGTTGGAGCGCCGCCCAAATCACACTTATTGTCCTTTTTGGGGTGCAAATGTCCAAAAGTCACGGGGAATTAAAGCATGCCGGGTTTATAATAGAAACATCCCAGGCGCTATGCCTTGTGGTCGAAGACGTGGTCTCGAACAAGGTGCAGGTTCTGCCGGTCATCCTGGGATGCTTAGAAAGGCGAATTATGAACACAATACCCAATACACTTCTAATTGAAAAAGATATTCCCTCCCGGCGGGCTTCCTGGAATAAGATCATCCCTTTCGCTCATACTTTTAATGGCTATGAACACTGGGGTTCAGTCAAGAAATGTCGTGAAGTCGCCCGGCAGGGAATCGTTTTGCACAAATCCAACCAGGATCTGCAGCAATCCCTGACCGATCTGCGCACCTGTCTCTTCTTCGAAGCCCGGCGCTGGAAGCACCTTGAGAAGAATCCAAGCAAAGCCGGCCTGGTTTATGTACATGCCCTGGTGGAAGCCATCCGCGTACGCGTCCAGGCGAAAGAGCTTTCCTGAAGAACTTCCCGCTGTAATCCGCACCACGTTCGCTCAAACCCAATAATCGATGAATTCCATTTACCGGGCTCTCGCTGAACTCGAATCGACCCACCGGCCGGCCGCTCTATGCACAGTGGTCAAAACGAGCGGGTCTACGCCGCGTCACAGCACCAGCAAGATGCTGGTCTACCCGGATGGGTCAATCCTGGGCACAGTCGGGGGCGGTGAGCTGGAAAACCGCGTTCGAAAAGAAGCCCTGGCATCCCTGCAGGACGGCAAACCCCGCAATCTTGCATATACAATGGCTGACCCGGCACGCGGCGATCCTGGCCTGTGCGGAGGTCAGGTGGAGGTATTTGTGGAACCGATCCTGCCATCCCCCGTACTGGTGGTTGTCGGCGGTGGACATGTCGGCAAAGCTGTCGCCCATCTGGCCAAGTGGCTCGGCTTCCGTGTGGCCGTATCTGACGACCGGCCGGAATTCTGCACACCTGAAGCAAATCCGGACGCGGATGAATTTTACCCCGTGCCATTGGCCGAATTACCCTTGCAATTAACCATCACCCCTCAAACGGCGCTCGTATTGACCACGCGCGGCAGCAACGTGGATGTGGCCGGCTTGCCGGCACTGCTCGATTCCCAGGCGGGTTACATCGGCGTAATCGGCTCACGCAAACGCTGGAACACAACCATCAAGGCACTCAACCAGCAGGGCGTTTCAGACGAAATCCTCGAGCGTATTCATTCCCCGATTGGGCTTGGGATCGGGGCCGAAACTCCCGAGGAGATCGCCGTCAGCATCCTGGCTGAGATCCTGATGCTGCGCGCCAGCGGTTCGGGTCAATCTATGCAAAACCCCAAATAGGGCTTCCCTATTCTGAAGGTCTGACATCGTTTTTTTTATTGAAATGTTGATCTGAAAGTCCGATAAAACTTTTCAGAGCTGCCAACGTAGATTAACCAGACAAATAACTTGTAATTTGAATGACCGAAGCAGTATAATCATCTCGTAAATAACTGCCAACTAACCAAGGAGAAGGAATATGGCTCGAATATTTGATGTCATTGATTATGCAAACGAAATGACGGATGAACTCGTTCATCGTTTTCCGGATGACGGCACGCAGGGCGACTATCGCCTTGGAACCAATGTCATCGTGCGTACCGGGCAAAGCGTAGTCTTCTTCCGTGATGGCTTGGCGTTGGATATGTTCGGCCCTGGCCGGCACATCATCGCCACCGCCAATATTCCGTTGCTGACCCAGAAACTGCAGGACATATTCACCAGCGGCAAGGGAGTTTTCCCAGCCGAGGTCTATTTCGTCTCGATGAAGGAATTCCCCCAGCGCAAGTGGGGCACTCCCCAGCCAATCCTGGTCAGCAATCCGGGTATGGGCCTGGGGGTCATGCTGCTGCAGGGTTTTGGTACCTACTCCTTCGAAGTCAAAGACCCGCAGCAATTGGTGACTCAGATCGTCGGTAAGACGGCTTCTTACCGCATCGACCAGATCGAAGACCGCTTGCGCAGCATTATCCTGTCCCAACTTCAGGATACCCTGAACGAATGGGGCGCGAAAATTGAATCTGCCCCAGCTGCTGGCCAAGACGGAAGAAATGTCCGGCTTTATCCGCTCACAATGTGAGGATAATTTCCAGGCCGTTGGTCTGACTCTAAAATCCTTCATCCTTGCCAACCTCAGGCCGTCTGATAAGTCCGCCCAGGAACTGCGCGATATGGGCATGCTCGATATGGCCACCTATACCCAACTGCAGGCAGCGGATGCCATGCGGGATGCCGCCAACAACCAGGGCGGTGGTGCCGGCCTCACGGCTGGTATCGGCGCCGGGATGGGCATCGGCAACCTGATGGGCCAGGCTTTACAGGGCGGGATGCAGTCCGGCCAACAGCAGCAAAGGCCGCCTTCCGGTGGAGCACCCTCCGGCGGGATGATGTCGGATGTGATGACCCCCTCCGAGGCCGCCGCAGCGCTCAAGGTTACCGAAGAAGACGTGATGGCCGCAATCAATGACGGCAGCCTGAAAGCCAAGAAACTCGGCAATGCCTACCGCATCAGCCGGGAATCGTTGGAAGAATTCCTGAAGAGCTGATCATAATATAAAAAAACGGGGCTGCCGTGATAAGGCAGCCCCGTTTGCATTTAATACTGTTGAACATGCCGAAATCACTGGACGGTATGCAGCAGCACCATGTTGGGCGGGCGCATCTCTCCGATTGGGAAACCGCATACCAGCACGATCTGCTGGCCGGGTTTCACCATTCCGGAATCGCGCAGGGCATCTTCCACACAGTGGAACATTTCCTCAACCGTATTCACGAATGGGACGATATGCGGTTGGACACCCCAGGCCATTGCCAGTCGGCTGTAGGTCCGTTCCTCGGGGGTAAAGGCCAGGACCGGCACACATGGCCGGGATTTCGCCATCAATAAAGCCGAACGCCCCATGCGGGTAAAGACCGCCACCGCAGCCACATCCTGGTCGTGAGCCAGTTCACGGGCAGCGCGCGCGACTGCAAACGCGTCATCATGTTCGTTTGACTCGATATCCTGGTTATGCCCCCAGTCATCGAAACCCGCTTCGGCCTGCCGGACAATCCGGTCCATCAGGGTCACCGCTTCGACCGGGTACTCACCCGCGGCCGTCTCGGCGGAAAGCATGACTGCATCCGTCCCGTCAAAAACAGCGTTGGCGACATCCGAGGCTTCGGCCCGCGTCGGCAGCGGGTTGTGGATCATCGATTCAAGCATCTGCGTGGCGGTGATGACTATTTTTCCCTTGCGGTTGGCGGCCTGGATGATACGCTTCTGCGCACCGGGCACATCCTCAGGGGCCATCTCCACCCCCAGATCCCCGCGTGCCACCATTACCCCATCTGCGGCATCCAGGATGGCTTCCAGGTTATCCAATGCTTCCGGACGTTCCAGCTTTGCGATCAACAGCGGGCAATTCGCCGGAGATTGACAATTAATTTCCTGCCTGACTTTCAGGACGTCCTCGGCCCTGCGTACGAATGAGATGGCTACAAAATCCACATTGAGTCCCAACCCAAATTTCAGATCTTCGGCATCTTTGTCGGTAAAAGCCGGGATATTGAGCGTTACCCTGGGCAGGTTGATGCCCTTGTTGGAGCTCAACACGCCACCTGTCTGAACTTCGGCCACAACCAGCTGATCCTGTACTCGCACGGCTGAAAGTGCCAATCGTCCATCGTCGAGCAGGATGCGGTTGCCCGGCTTGACGGAACCGAACAATTGCGGGAAATCAACCGGGATAAGCGCCAAATTCTCATTTCGCAGCGGCAGACTGCCGCCTTCCGGGTAAAGCAGCACCGCCTGGCCTGAGATCAGTGTCAATGGCACAGACAGCACACCCACGCGGATCTTCGGGCCCTGCAAATCCTGCAAAATCGCCAGCGGCCGCCCAATCCGTGTCGAAATGGTTCGTAATTGTGAGATGCGGGTGGCATGGTTGGCGTGGTTCCCATGCGAGAAATTCAGTCGGGCAACATCCATCCCGGCCTTGACCAGCTGGCTGATTACACTGTCTTGCTGGCTGGCTGGACCAATGGTGGCAACGATTTTGGCTTTTCTATTCATATTCGTATTCGTATTCGAAGCTGACAATTACCTATGGACATGTGGAATCAAGTTAAATCCAATTTAACTCTTTGGCGCGCAGTTCCAGCTCGGCCCGGAAATCCGGATGGGCAATATTGATGAGCGCCTTGACTCGCTGGCGAACCGATTTGCCATACAGGTCCGCCACCCCGAATTCGGAAACCACATAGTGTACATGGTTACGCCCGGTTACCACGCCGGCGCCCGGCTTTAAGGTAGGCACGATCTTGCTGGTCATCTTACCGTCTCTACCTGTATTTGTGCTTTGCATGGCAATGATCGGAACGCCGCCTTTGGAACGGGAAGCGCCATAAATGAAATCCAACTGGCCGCCGATGCCGCTGAAAAACTTCGGACCGATGCTGTCCGCGCACACCTGGCCGGTTAAATCCACCTCGATGGCCGAATTGATCGCCACCATGCGGTCGTTCTGGGCGATGACGAACGGATCGTTTACGTATTCGGTGCGGTGGAATTCACACAGCGGGTTGTCATCCACCCATTTATACAGCCGCTGGGTGCCAAGGATGAAGCCGATAATGATCTTGCCGGGATGCAGTGATTTGCGGCCATTCGTCAAGACCCCGGCTTCCACCAGGTCGATGACGCCGTCCGAGATAAGCTCGGAATGAACACCGAGATCTTTCTTGTGGAACAGGAATTTCAGAACTGCATCCGGAATGGCTCCAATTCCCATCTGCATGGTGGCGCCATCCGGGATCAATTCAGCCACATACCCGGCGATGCGCTCGGTATCCGGGTCAATCTCTTCACTCGACATGGGCATTTCCGGAATCGGGTAGCTGACCGGCACCATATGCGTCAGGCGGCTGACGTGGATGAACGAATCGCCCAGGGTGCGCGGCATTTGTTCGTTCACTTCAGCAATGATGATTTTTGCCGATTCCGCCGGGGACTTGGTCAGCCCGACTTCCACGCCCAGCGTGCAAAAGCCGTGTTCGTCGGGTGGGGAAACGTGGATCAGGGCCACATCCACCGGCAGGATGCCATTCTTGAATAGTAAAGGGAACTCGGATAGCAGCACCGGTGTGAAGTCAGCCCGGCCTTCCTGGACTGCCTTGCGGACATTGGCGCTGATGAACAAAGTATTGACTCTTAGATGTCCTTCCATTTCCGGCTTGACATAATCCGCCGGACCAACGGAAAGCGCCTGGCAGATCTCCACGTTCTGGAGGGCCGGCGCATATTCCACCAGCGCTGTCAGAACTACCTTCGGGACAGATACGTTCCCGGTCATGAAAATACGATCGCCCGATTTGATTGACTTAACCGCTTCTTCGGCGGAAGTGACACGTGATTGGTATTTTGAGGGCCAGTCCATTCTCCGCTCCTTAAGCGCCCCAGAGTGTAAGGTGACGGATCTCACCTTGAAAGGTATTGACTGCCGCTTCGATGGCCGGATTGGCTGCCATGGCTTTTTCAACTCCCAGGTTGGCAATCTGCTGAATGTAGGGAGTGGCTACATTCACAAAACCATGCGTGGCAGTACGCGCTACAATCCCCGGCATGTTCGGGACGCAATAATGCACCACATTTTCCTCGATGTAGGATGGGCGGTCGTGTGTGGTCGGGCGGGAAGTCTCCACGCAACCGCCCTCATCGATGCTGATATCGATGATGACCGAGCGCGGTTTCATTTTCTGAACGGTCGCCCGTGAAACCAGCACAGGTGCGCGCTCTCCCGGCACCAATACCGCTCCAACCAGCACATTGGCAAACTCGCAGCAGCGCTGGATATTACGATCGGTGGACAGCATGGTGATTACATTCATGCCACATTGGCTGATGCGCTGCAAGGCATTGATATCCCGATCCAGGACCGTGACATGCGCCCCCATCCCGGTGAAAGCCCTCGCCGCATAAGTCCCGGCCGTGCCTGCACCTAAAATGACCACCTCGGCTGGCGGGACCCCCGGGATACCGCCCAACAGAATGCCGCGTCCGCCCTGGTCGCTGTGCAGAAGTCGGGCAGCCACTTCCGCCGCCATCGCCCCACCGATCTGGCTGAATGGGCGCAGAACCGGTAACGAGCCATCCGCTTCCCGGATCTGTTCATACGCGATCGCCGTAATTTTATTGAGCAGCAAGGCTTCAATCTTGCTCTTGCGGGTGGATGGCAGGCTCAAGATTCCGGCCAGTGCCGAGCCCGGCTGCAAGAAACCGATCTCGTCATCCGTCGGCCGGGCTACTTTTAGTAATAAGTCTGCCCGCCCATATGCCTCTTCTGTAGAGTAAACGATACGCGCCCCGGCATGTTCATATTCTTCATCCGGGAATCCTGCACCTAGGCCGGCCTCATGCTCAACGAAAAGGGTATGCCCGTTCTTACACAGGATTTCCACCCCGGCCGGAGAGAGCCCCACCCGGTATTCAAATGGCCGTCGTTCTTTTGGGATACCAATGTTCATACAGCACCTCCTGGCTCATCTCAGATGGATACAGATTGATTAATACTATTCTACATCAAGATTTGTCCTACCTTGATGGCATTGCGAGGCGTTCTTCACCGTCCCGGTGTCCTTCGGGATGCCGAAGCAATCTCCTAATCCAGTGAGAAGATTGCTTCGTGCCGGGAGTACACCGGCACTCGCAATGACAGAAAACGGGAACTTTTATGATGCCTGCCTCCTATTTCATATTGAGCACTTCGCGGATGGAAGTCAAGGCCCAATCAATGGTAGCTTTATCGATAATCAATGGAGGCGCAAAGCGGATGATATTCACATGGGTTTCCTTGGCCAGGATGCCTTTGGTTCCCAACGCCTCACAGAACCTGCGTGCTCCGCCTGCGCCCGGTTTTAATTCCACACCAATCAGAAGCCCCTTTCCGCGCACTTCCTTGACGTGCGGGCTGGGTATTTCAGTCAACTGCTCCATAAAGTATTCGCCCATTTCTGCAGCCCGCTCGGGTAAATTCTCCTCCACGATCACGCGTAACGCCGCCCGGGCAGTCGCCGCCGCCAGTGGGTTTCCGCCAAAAGTGGAACCATGTTCACCCGGCTGGAACAGGCCCAGCAAAGACTTATCTGCCAAAATACCTGAAACAGGATAAAACCCGCCTGCCAGGGCCTTGCCGATAATGGTTATATCCGGGCGTACACCTTCGTGTTGGGCCGCCAGGAGTTTCCCGGTGCGGCCCAGGCCGGTCTGGATTTCGTCGGCTAACAGCAGGACGTTGTTTGCCTTGCAAAGGCTGGCGACCTTTTTCAAATATCCGGGCGGCGGGACAATTACACCGTTCTCGCCCTGGATCGGTTCAACCAAAACTGCGGCGGTATTCGGATTGATCGCCTTTCCAATCGCCTCCGCATCGCCGTAAGGTACGCTGACAAAGCCCGGCGTAAACGGGCCGAAATCGTCACGGTAAAGCGCTTCGCTGGAAATGGAGATCTCGGTGATGGTGCGCCCATGGAAATTCCCTGCACAAACGATGATCTGGGCGGCATGGCGCGGGATGCCTTTAACCACGTAAGCCCATTTGCGCGCCAGCTTGAGGGCGGTCTCAACGGCCTCCGCACCGGAATTCATCAACAGCGACATTTCATAACCCGTCAGCTCGGAAAGTTCCTTCGAGAGCATGGGCAGCTGGTCGTTACGGAAAGCGCGTGAGGTCAGGGTAACCCTTCCAGCCTGTTCGACCAGGGCTGCCAGGATTTTCGGGTGGACATGCCCCTGGTTCAGGGCTGAATAGGCAGACAGGCAATCCAGGTACTTTTTGCCTTCCACATCGTAAACCCACACACCTTCGCCCCTCTGGATGACGACATCCAACGGTTTATAGTTATGCGCACTATATTGATCTTCAATTTCGATAAATTCTTGTGTCTTCATGCTTCCACCTTTCTATTTGAAAAAAAAGACTCTTCCTAAACTCCGATGCCAAGGACTGATTTTGACACAGACGCACGCTGGAAGTATCCGGTTGGCAGCGTCAACTTCACGCTTAAGTCATCCCCGAGGCCAATCTGGCAAACCGGGACATTCATCGCAAACAGGCTGGCTGCCATCTTATCGCCGCCACTCCTGCCCCCAAACGTCTCGGCTTTGATCAGGACTACCACCGGTCGCAGATTGCGGTGCTGTAAATCTTCAACCGCCAGCAGCAGGTCAGGTCGTACGGATGGCGTGATCAAGATCACTCCGCTGCCGAGCGGGAGTAATTTTGCCTGCAGGTTTACCAACCCCAGTAATGGAATGACTCCCTCGGGCTGGAGAAAAGCCAGGGTTTCCATAATCTTAATGATTTGCCGTTCTCCACGTTCACAGGACAAAACCGTGAATTTTCCGGCGGCGCAGGCCAACCCGACCGCCCGTTTACCCGTCAAAAAGAAATTTGCCAGGCTGGCCGCCGCACTGACGCCATATTCAAACGTGTCACGCGGCAGCGAAATCTTCGGGCGGCGCACCCACAGGTTGTCTTCCTGGTAAGCAGCCTGTGGTTCAGGCAAAAAATAATGGACCGGGCCATAAGCATCCAGGAATAACCAGATATCGGCCTGCGGGTCCTGTTCGAATTCTTTCACCATGAATTGGCCCCGGTGAGCCGTACTGGGCCAATGGATGCGCTTCATCGGATCGCCTGGAACGTATTCACGCACTTCTGCTGCATGCGGTGTCACATCGTATGAGCGCTGGTGGATTGTCTTTCCGCCAGGCAGGAGACCTGGAGGCGGAGGAAATGCCGGGATGGGGAATATCATCGGCAGGATGATCAGGGTATTCCGGGCAGTTACCTTCTTCTGCAGAGTGAACAGGCCGAACGGATCTCCGGATGTCAGAGTGGTTGGGCCAAGAGTAAAGGCTCCGCGCCGGGTCAGGACTGTGCGGGCAGAGTAATAGCGTAACTGGTGTGCGCCAATGCGCGTAAATAAGCGCGACCCGGCTGCCCTGGGCAGATCGGATTGGTTCAGTACTTCCAGCCAGGCGGATCCCGGCCAGGCATCTTTTTTGATCTCGTAGTACTCTTCGAACACATCCCCCATACTGGCCCGCAAGGTGCGTGTATCTCTATGCAAGCGCACGCCGCGCATTGATAAAACCGTCCAAAGTGCTGCGCCGCCCATCACCAGGATACCCAGGTATGCCAGGCGCGTATAAACAAGCAAGCCGGTCACGATTCTGCCTGTCAAACCGACTATTATCAATAACCCAAGCAGCCAGCGCGAGGCATGCGATAATTTCATAGTCTATGAAGGCTGGTAGTCGCCTCCAGGTACAGGCAGGTTCTCCAGGATTTCCTCCACGATCTTCTCGGCGCTTAATTCGCGCAAGCGAGCTGCCGGCCCGACGATCACGCGATGCGCCAACACCGGGATGGCCAGGCTCTTGATATCGTCCGGCAGAACATAATCCCGACCGGCCAGGGCGGCCACCGCCTGACCGGTACGGAACAAAGCCAGGCTGCCGCGCGGACTGGCGCCCAGGTAAACATCCGAGCTCTGGCGTGTACGGTTCACCAGGTCAACCAGGTAGCGTTTGACAGCCTTGGAGACGTAGATTTTCTTGATCTCTTCCATTACCGAGCGTAGCTCTTCGACCGCAATAACTGATTCCAGGGTTTCAATCGGGTGCCGTAGTTGTTGCCGGTCCAGGATTTCGATTTCATCGGCCGGATTGGGATACCCGAGTCTTACCCGCAGCAGGAACCGGTCGAGCTGGGCCTCCGGCAGGGGGAATGTTCCTTCATATTCAATCGGATTTTGAGTTGCCAATACCATGAACGGGCTGGGCAGAACATGGGTTATGCCATCCACCGTGACTTGCTTTTCTTCCATTGACTCCAGCAAGGCCGCCTGGGTTTTGGGCGTGGCACGGTTGATTTCATCCACCAGCACGATTTGGGCAAAAATCGGCCCCGGGCGGAATTCGAAAACGCGCTTGGACTGGTCAAAGATGGAGACGCCCGTTACATCACTGGGAAGCATGTCGGGGGTGAACTGGAGCCGGTTGAAGGAACAACCCAGTGATTTGGCCAGGCTGCGCGCCAGTACCGTCTTCCCGACCCCAGGTACATCCTCGATAAGCACATGTCCCTGGCACAGCAGGCCAACCACGATTGTCTCAATGGTCGGCCGCTTGCCCACAATGACTTTCTCAAGATTGCTGATGAGTCGCGTGCCAAAAGATTGAATGTCTGTCATGCTGCTTGTCCTCTTCCCGGAAGTTAACCCTATTTTACCCGTACTTTAGCCCTGAGCCTGTCAGGACCAGGACAATTGGATTGGGCAACTTGTCGATGTTTTGCTTTAAAGCCGCCCAGACAATGGCGGAAGTCGGTTCGACATAAAAGCCCAGCCCTGCCAGAGCATCACGTGAAGGCAGGATTTCAGTTTCATCCGTGGCAACCATCCAGCCTTGGCTGGCTTTGACAGCGGCAAGCACTGCCTCTGCCCTTAGCGGGTTGCGCACCCGGACGCCCTCCGCCAGGGTCGGCTGCTCCAGATCCGTTCCCATTTTCCCGTCGCTAAACAGCTCAACCAACGGAGCACAGGCCCGTGCTTGAACTCCGATGATCGCAGGTCCAGTGTCTATCTTATTGGCTATGCGCAAAGCTTCGAAACCACGCGCCAGGCCCAGCAGCAGGCCTCCCTGTCCCCCCGGGACGAGCACGCTTCCGGGCATCCAGCCTAACTGTTCAGCTATCTCATAAGCCACCGTGGCATAGCCCGGGAGATTGAACGGCAGGTAAGCATGGCTGGCATACGCCGCTCCGGCTTCCGCTGCAATCCTGACCGCTTCAGCAACCTCCGAGCGTGAGCCCGGGATCGGTACAAGTTCTGCGCCATACGCTTCGATTTGTTTGCGCTTGGGACCAGAAGCCGACTCCGGCACATAAATCCGTGCCTTGATCCCAGCCCGGGCGGCATAGGCAGCCAGGGATGCGCCTGCATTTCCCGAAGAATCTTCAACTGCTTCATGCACACCCTGCCCGCGCAACCAGGCCGTAATCAGCGCCGAACCGCGGTCTTTGAACGAGCCGCTTGGATTGAGATATTCACACTTGAAAGCCACCCGGCGTCCCAACACTTTTGCCCAGACCAGCGGCGTGCTGCCTTCACCCAACGAGACCGGTTCAAGCTCCGCCGGGAGACCGAAGGTATGCCGGTAGCGCCAGATACCCGGTTGGGAGCAATCCACCTGTTCCGGGTCAAAATGCAGGCTGCCGCGAAAATCGAACAGCCCACCGCAGTTGGGACATTGAAACGGATGGGTGCTGGTTGGATAAGCACAACCGCAGCGGATACAAAAGATGCCAGGCTGGCTCATGCTTTCTTCCATTCGCGCTCCAACAAACCATAATGAAATTCGCTCCCCCAACTCCCCTTGAACCAGATGTTTTCGATCAGGTGCGCTTCACGACGGAAACCCAGCCGTTCAAGTAATCTATAAGAGGCTCTATTCTCAACATCGCATTCGGCAATCACGCGGTGCAGATTCAACTCGCCGAAAAGATAATCCAGCATGCGGCGGCAAGCTTCCTCAGCATAGCCTTTTTTCCAATACGTAACCGCCAGGGTAAAACCGATATAAGCCTGGCGTGTATCACTTGCCATAATATGAAAGGCACAATCACCGACTAACGTCTGCGTAGCCTTAAGCTCGATCGCCGCCTGAAACCACTTTCCGGGCGCTCCGGGCTGGGCGCTTTTCATCTCGTCTATAAATGCCTGGGCGGTCTCCAGTTCATAAGGCACATCCCAGCCCTGATATTGCGCCACGCGCGGGTCGGAACGATAAGCATGGAACTCTTCCAGATCAGTGCTCCGGAAACACCGCAGCAAAAGCCTGTCCGTTTCAAGGGGAAAAGGCATCCTTATTCTCCCGCCTTCGGAAGGTATTCGCCCTCCACCCAAAATTCACCGCTTGGGCTGACTTCTTTCTTCCAGACCGGCACAATTTCCTTCAACCGGTCAATCCCGTAACGCGCCGCCTCAAATACTCCGGTATCCCGGTGGGCAGCCGTACAAACGATCAATACAGTGGGTGTCTTGGGATAAAGTCGGCCGATACGTTGAACAATGGCGATCCCCTCCACGCTTGGCCAGCGGGAGCGGATCTCATCCGCCACCTGGCGCATTTTGGCTTCAGCCATCGGAGTGTAGGCCTCGTATTCCAGGTAAAGAGTATCGTGCGCATCTCCGCGTTTCGTGATCCCGCGTACCATACCGCTAAAAATCGCCGCAGCGCCATCGGACGAGGATGTAACGCTCGCCAATAACGCGTCCAGATCAAGCTCTTCTTCGGTGATGGAAATGATCGTTGGAAAAGCCATAATATTTTTCAACCGCCCGAGACCGGCGGAAACATGGCGATCTCTGCATCCACTGGAATAACCTGCTCATCCGCCGCAAATTCACGGTTAATTGCCGCCATCATGGAATTTTGGGCAGGGATCATTTTGGGATATTTCTTCACCAGGGTTTCCTTCAAGCCTGCCACTGTTGTATCTTTCGGGATTTCCAGCTCGACCGCTTTCGCACCTACATAATCACGCAGGGTTGCGAAAAACAAGATTTTTATCATCATAGAACGTTCCTCAATCACTTACCAATGCTCTTTTATTCGTTTACAACGTCTCCGGAACGGCCGCCATGTTTTTCGATCAGGCGAATATTTTGGATTTTCATCGTTTTCTCGGCCGCCTTGGCCATGTCATAGACTGTCAACGCAGCCACCGAGACCGCCGTCAGGGCTTCCATTTCAACTCCCGTCTTGCCGGTCGTCTTGACTGTGGCAGTAATAAGCACGCCGGGCAGCGTCTCTTCCAGGCTCAAAGTTACATCCACATGTGTAATTGGCAGGGGATGGCAAAGCGGGATCAGTTCCGAAGTACGCTTGGCCGCCGAAATTCCAGCGATCTGTGCCACGGTCAGCACGTCGCCCTTCTTCATCGTTCCAGCGCGGATCAGGCCAAGCGTTGCTGCTTTCATTAACACTTCCCCGCGCGCAATTGCTATCCGCTCGGTTTCCGGCTTGCCGCCTACATCCACCATGTGGGCCCGGCCGCTGTCATCCAGGTGTGTTAATTTGATAGCCATATGTAAATTATACCAGCCGCTTGAAGGATTGTTTCTGGTTATAATTACGCCATGGAGTTCTTCATAAACGACCCAAACGTCCAGCGCCTGCCTCCCGCCGAGACTCGCCTGCTTGACCTGCGAGCCGAACCCGATCCGGACGGGAGACGCGTACGAGTCGCCCTCGATCTGACCCCCTTCCAAAAAAGACCGGACATCGAGTTGACCCTGACAGATAAGGATGGCGTTGTGGCCGCCGAAGCCAGCATCATCGAACCGGTCGGCTGGAAACTGGAAGTAACCCTGCACATACGTAAAAATGGTGCAACTGCCGGGAAATATACTCTGGTTGCCAATCTATCTTATCCCGATCTGGGTGAAGTAGACCGCCATTCGCTCGAAGTGGAAGTCTCCTGACTCACCGAAAATAATGACACTGCCTCGCAGATCTGATTCCCGCGTTCCACACTTCATTTTCCGCGCCTTGTTTGCAGCATTAAGCCTGCTCTTTCTCGGCGGCTGCCTGCTGTTGCCAACATTGCATCCGACCCAGACGGTGGATCCACCGACATCCACTCCCAGCCTCCCAGCTCCGATCGCAAGTCAGCCACCCACGCAGGCGCCAACCCAGACGCCGTACGTGGTGACAGCCACGCCGGATGCTGCCGCGACAGTCAGCGCGCCCCAGGGTACCTTTTTTCTTTCGTTAGCCGATGCCGGGCATTTCCACCTTTTTGCCTACTCCCCACAGACTTTACCGCTGACGCGCCTCAGCGCCAATGATTGGGACGATATAACCCCCGCACTCAGCCCGGATGGAAAATCACTGGCATTCTCATCCAACCAAAATGGCTATTGGGACCTATATCTGCTCCATCTCACCAGTAACACGCTCACCCGTTTGACGGATACGCCTGAATACGACGCCGCGCCAACCTGGTCTCCGGACGGCGCCTTCCTGGCTTATGAGACCTACCAGAATGGCGGCATGGATATTTTTATCCGCTCCGTCACAGATCCCACCCAGGTTTTAAGCCTGACCCAGGACCCGGCTTCCGATACGGTACCGGCCTGGTCACCGCGCGGCAGGCAGATCGCTTTCATCTCAAATCGCAGCGGAGAACCTGAGGTATGGATCGCAGATCTGGATCGCTCCGGGGATGATAAATTTATTGATATCAGCCACTCTACCCAGAGCGTGGAAAGCCATCCCGCCTGGTCGCCGGATGGCAATCAACTGGCCTGGGCCTCCACAAATTCAGACTCGGGTCTGACCGGCATCTACGTATGGGATGCGCTCAATCCAACCGCAGCCCCGCACTGGGTCGGTTCCGGTGATTGGCCGGTCTGGCAGGATAACGGCAACCTGGCTACCCAACTGATCGCTCCCAACCAGACTTTTCTTTCCGGTTATTCGCTCGATGGGAGAATCAACTTGTCGCCTGAGCTGCTCCCCGGCGCCTCCCAGGGCATGTCATTCGGGAATACCAGCGTTGCACTGCCGGGTCTGTTCCGGGATATTGCCCAAATTACCCCGGCCGCGTTGTACGACCTTTCGATCACACCGCAACCCAGCGCCCTGCCCGGGCGGTATGCCTTGATACCCGTCAAAGGTTTAAAAGCGCCCTACCCGCGCCTGCATGAAAATGTTGTCGATTCCTTCCGAGCCCTCCGCTCCCAAGTTGCCATCCGGACCGGCTGGGATGCGCTCGCCAGCCTGGAAAATGCCTATGTGCCTCTCACCACCCCACTCGGACCTGGTTTGGGGGAGGATTGGCTTTACACCGGCCGGGCTTTCACATTGAATCCTTCCCTGATCCAGGCCAATTGGATGGCGATCGTTCGTGAAGATTTCGGCCAACAAACCTACTGGCGCATCTTCCTGCGCACTACCGCCCAGGATGGTTCCCTCGGCAGTCCGCTCACCCAGCTCCCCTGGGATTTTAGCGCTCGCACCGGCGACCCGGTTGCATATGAAAACGGCGGGCGGCTGGCGGCTTCCATTCCATCCGGTTACTGGTTCGACCTGACCGCACTCGCAGTTCAATATGACTGGCAGCGTCTGCCGGCGCTCTTCGACTGGCGCACTTATTATGCCGGGGCGCGCTTCAATGAATTGGCCTTTACCGAGGGGCTGGATTGGTCTTCCGCCATGCTGCAGCTCTACCCGCCGGAAAGCCTGGAAACGCCCACAGTCGTTATTCCACCCACGCGCACTCCGACCCGGACACCCTTCTGGTACCAGACGCCCACACCGACAGCCACTTCTACATCCCGCCCAACCAATACTCCATGAACCGTTTGCGGGTCTGCTTTGCAATCGCGTTGATCTTCCTTTCCGGTTGTGCACCTGCGGCCAGCCAGGCCGTCACGCAAATTCTCATACTCCCAACTCCCACGGCTATGCCCAGCCTTATTCCCACCCGGGTGGACATAAGTACCCCACAAAGCACCCCCATTCAACCGGCTCAGACCCAGTCTGCCTTCCCCGTGACGGATGCGCCCCCGCCGCTACCTACCGCCACCGCCGGAGCAATGGAGTTGTTTTTTCCGACTGTAATCCCGGCAAAAGGCGCGGAATATCGCCCACCGCTCTACCCGGTTCCTTGGGCGCTCTCCCCTTACGACCACTTCTACTTTTCCGCTCCCATTGCTGCGGCTTATCCCGCCGACCCGGAATGGGATTATCGCTACGGCGGAGTCTTTTTTGGACCGGATATTATCCACACCGGAGTTGACCTGCCCGCCCCGCGCGGCACCAATGTCCTGGCAGCCGGTCCGGGCACCGTTGTCTGGGCCGGACGTGGGTTGTACACCGGTAATCCTGCCAGCCTTACCGATCCTTACGGGTTGGCAGTCGCCATCCGCCATGATTTCGGCTATGATGATCAGCCCCTTTACACGATTTATGCGCATATGGATGAAGTTGAAGTAGTGGTAGGGCAATGGCTGAACGCCGGCGATATCCTTGGTAAAGTGGGCAGCACCGGCAATACCACCGGCCCGCACCTGCACTTCGAAGTCAGGTTGGGATTGGATAGTTTTTACGAGACGCGCAACCCTGAATTATGGATTGCTCCTCCACAGGGCGATGGAGTCCTGGTCGGCCGGGTGATGGCAGATTATGGGTCTACATTAAAGAATTTTCTCGTCCAAATAAAAAACGTGGCTACGGAAAAGAACTACCTGGTATACACATACGCAAGTGATGCCACCATCCACAGCGACGCTTACTATAACGAAAACCTGGTTCTGGGAGGTCTCCCGGCCGGCGTCTATGAACTCAATGTACAATATGCCGGGTACAATAATCCGGTCAACATCCAGATCCTGCCGGGCCAGGTAACGTACTTTGCATTTCTATGGGTTCGCCCGCTATGACTTCAGTCCGCCCGCTACTCCCAGTCCATTTGCCACCGCGACCAGTACTCCCGTAATCCCTTGACGCACCGAACATCTGTGCTATACTCTGCCTGTATTTACCAACCCTTGCAAAGGTTTTTTAATGCGGGAGACGGGTAAATGACATAAACACCGGTCTGCAGCGCAGGTTTACCAGGAAACCGACCTGCGCGAGGCTGTGTTCGCAATTATTTCTGCCTTAACATAGTATAGAGAGGATAATTATGCCAAGAAAATCTGAAGCTGCTGCCAGCGAATCGATGGACGATGGCCGGCGGGCCATGCTGGATAAGGCTCTCGGCGACATAGTAAAACGCTACGGCGATGGTTCCATCATGCGCCTGGGCGATGCGCAAAAAATGATCATCGATGCCATCCCCACCGGTTCTCTTTCGCTCGACCTGGCGTTGGGTATTGGCGGTATTCCAAAAGGCCGGATCACCGAGATCTATGGGCCGGAATCATCGGGGAAAACCACCATTTGCCAGCATATCGTCGCAGAAGTCCAGAAGATGGGCGGGACGGCGGCTTATGTGGACATGGAACACGCCCTGGATCCGGCATACGCGGCCAAGTGCGGCGTGGATGTGGATAACCTGCTGGTTTCCCAACCCGATACCGGCGAACAGGCGCTGGAAATCGTTGAGACGCTCGTCCGCTCGGGGGCTGTGGACCTGGTAGTGATCGACTCGGTCGCCGCCCTGGTGCCCAGGTCCGAGATCGAAGGCGACATGGGCGATGCCCAGATGGGTGCGATGGCGCGTTTGATGTCGCAGGCTTTGCGTAAACTCTCGGGCGCCATCAACCAGACCAAGACCTCGGTGATCTTCACCAACCAATTGCGCATGAAGATCGGCGTCATGTTTGGCAACCCGGAAACCACCACCGGCGGCAACGCGTTGAAATTCTATGCCTCCGTCCGGCTGGATGTGCGCCGGATCCAATCCATCAAGATCGGCGCGGAAATCGTCGGTAACCGTACGCGTGTGCGGGTGGTCAAGAACAAGGTTGCACCGCCTTTCCGCACCGCCGAGTTCGATATTATGTATAACGAAGGCATCTCCAAGGTTGGCGACTTGATCGATCTTGCCACCCAGCTTGGCATTGTGGATAAGCGCGGCGCTTTCTTCTCCTATGCGGATACACGCCTCGGCCAGGGACGCGAGAACTCCAAAGAGTTCCTGCGCCAGAACCCGGCAATCGCTGACGAAATCGAAGCAACCATCCGCCAGCGCGCCACGGGTGGGGAAGTGGCCCTGCCGCTCGCCATGGGCGAAGAGGCCGCCGATGAGGCCGACGGGGACGAATAGCCGATTGCTTGATTGCATCACTAAAATAAACCAGGAGACAGATGGATACCCGGCGATATCTTCATCAACCCGTATCCATCTGTCTTTTTATATTCCTCGTGGGGTTGGGCAGCCTGCTTTTGTCGGCCTGCGGGCAGGCAAAAACGTCCTCACCCAGCCCTACGCAGCTGTCAGTCGCGTCTCCGATCCCGGAACTGCCAACCAGCACGCCGCTTGCCACCCTGCCTCTCCAGCCATCTCCCACTCCCGCCTGCGCGGATGATCTGCAGTTCGTCTCGGATGTAACCATCCCGGATAACACGGTCGTGGCCCCTGGCAGCAGCCTGGATAAACAGTGGCTGGTCCAAAATAACGGCACTTGTAATTGGGATGCCAGGTATCGCCTGCGGCTGGTTTCCGGCGATCCACTGGGTGCAGCCACAGAAATGGCGCTCTTCCCGGCGCGTGCCGGGACCCAGGCCACGCTGCGCATCCTTTTCACCGCTCCCCAACCGGACGGAGAGTATGTCAGCGAATGGCAGGCCTTCGATGCCAACGGGATACATTTCGGGGAATCATTTGTCATCAAAATCGTTGTCCAGCAACAACAGTAATAGGATGGGGAAATTCAGCCTGCGCCCGCTTGAACCAGAAGATTCGGATTGGGTTACCCAACGAATGATTGAATCCTGGGGGGCAGAAACAGTAGTCGTCCATGAGACCATTTATCATCCCGCGCAGCTGCCAGGGTTCACAGCCCGGGATGGCGAAGGGATTATCGGCCTGCTTACCTATACCATTGAAGCAGCAGCCTGCGAGATCGTCACCCTCAATGCCTGGCGCGCGGGCGCAGGTGTGGGCACGGCGCTCATCGATGCAGTCAAACAGGCTGCCATCCGGGAAGGCTGCAAGCGCTTGTGGCTGATCACGACCAACGACAACCTGCACGCGCTGCGCTTCTACCAGCGGCGCGGCTTTGTCATTTCCGCCATCCACATCAATGCCATGGAAAAATCCCGGCTCCTGAAGCCCGAAATCCCGCTCACCGGCGAGGACGGCCTCCCGATCCGGGATGAGATCGAGCTGGAAATGTGGATATAAGAAAAACTCCGCCTACTCAGCATTCTCCGCGCTAAGCCCAATGTAAGTATAATCAAGTACATGGTGCAGGAAATATCCCATCTCGGAGCACGTCAAAACTACGATCGCTTGAGTTGTTTTTACGATTCTTTCTCCGGCGGCGAACGCAGCCTCAGTAAGACCGCATTGAACCTGCTGGCCCTCCAGCCGGGGGAGAATATTTTGGAGATTGGGTTCGGTACAGGCCATGCCCTGCTTGAGATGGCGCGGGCGGTGGGAACGCAAGGCCGCGTGGAGGGCATTGATCTCTCTCCGGGAATGCTGGCGGTTGCCAACCGGCGCATTCAGCATTCAGGGCTGGCGGGTAGGATCGCCCTGCAAGTCGGCGATGCCACCCGCCTGCCCTTTACCGGGCCTCATTTTCAAGCCGCTTTTATGAGCTTTACGCTCGAACTCTTCGCAACTACTGAAATTCCCCTGGTTCTGGCAGAATGCCGGCGCGTTTTATTACCCGGCGGCCGGCTGGGAGTGGTTTCCCTGGCAAAGAAAGACACCCGCATGGTAACTTATTACGAATGGTTCCATGCCCGCTTTCCCCGGCTGGTCGATTGCCGGCCAATATATGTCCGGCAACTGCTCGAAGAGGCTGGCTTTACGGTTATCCAGGCGCTTGAAAAAAGCCTGTGGGGCTTGCCGGTGGAGATTGTGGTTGCCAAAAAACCTTGAGGGATCCGGATGACACAGATATTATATGGCGAGCGCCTCGGAAGGAATGGGAAAATCCGCCTGGGGTGTTCGGCTGTCATTCTTAGTGAAAACCGGGAAAAGGTGCTGCTCACACGGCGCGCCGATAACGGCCAATGGTGCCTGCCTGGCGGAGGCGCCGAGCCGGGTGAAAGCGCAGCCGAGGCCTGCGAGCGTGAAGTCTGGGAGGAAACCGGCTTGAAGGTGCGGGTGGAACGCCTGGTGGGAGTCTACAGCGACCCCAATTATTTGATCGAATACGAGGATGGGAATCGCATCCAGGTGGTTGCCATTAATTTCGAAGCTTCCATACTGGGCGGAGAGATCGGCCTGAGTGATGAAACCACCGCAATAAACTATTTTCCGCTGCACGAAATCAGCCAGATGGAATTAACGCTTAATCATAAGCAGCGCATTCTTGATACACTGACCGGGCAAACGGAAGCATTCGTCCGATGAATGGCAGACCAACGGAAGTCCTGGTTGGAGAGCGGATTGGCAGGCAAGGCCAGCTTCGTTTGGGCTGCGCGGCCGTCCTGTTCGATGAGACCAGGGAACACCTTCTGCTAACCCGCCGCAGCGACAACGGCCGATGGTGCCTGCCGGGCGGGATGTTCGACCCGGGCGAGTCGGTAGCCGAGGGGTGCGAGCGGGAGGTCTTCGAGGAGACCCTGCTGCAGGTCAAGGTCCTCCGGCTGACGGGCGTATACAGCAATCCGGATCAATTGGTCGTTTATCCGGATGGAAACAAAGCTCACGTGTTCATCCTATGCTTCGAGGTCCGCTGCGTTGGAGGCGAACTGGGATTAAGCGATGAAACCACCGGCGTCCAATTCTTTCCGGTCAGCGAAGCCTTACAAATGGATCTATTTCATGGTCACGCCGAATTCATCCGGGACATACTAACTGGAAATGATCGGGTATTTATCCGCTGATATCTTACAAAACCCGACTTGTTATTTATGCTGGGAATTTGGTATAGTATATAGGATAGCCTGTGTTGGGAGACGGTAGAATGCTGGATTACTACATATATATCACTTTCTTGACCGTCGGAATTGCCATATCATTCTATCTGCTCGCGCACCTGTGGCCGATCCGCAAAACTCCCGGTGCGGGTTATTTGATCTGGGCGATTACTTGTGTCGTAGTGTGGTCTTTTACCTACATTTTCGAGATTGCTCTTGAAAATCCGCTGGAAAAAATTATCTGGGCAAAAGCGGAATATTTGGGGATCCCATTTGTATCTTTGGCTATTTTCGCTTTTATACTGGTATATAGCGGACGCGCCAGGTGGCTGACACGCGTTCGTTTCATTCTTCTACTGGTTGTCCCTTCAATCTCACTCCTTCTGGCTGCCACGAATGACTGGAACCATCTACTCTGGTCCTCGGTCCACATCCCCGCCACCCGCATCGGCCCGCTGGCTGTGGGCCATGGACCATGGTACATGGTCAATGTCTTTTACTCTTATGCGCTGTTCCTCCTGGCGATGATATTCGTGATACAAATTGCCGTCCGCCGGCATAATATCTACCGGTCGCAGGCCAGCATTATGCTGGTCGGGATGGTTATTCCCTGGATAGGAAATGTGATCTACATCCTTCATCCGGGGATCGACTGGACCCCGCTGGCTTTTACCCTGACCCTGATCGCCTTCGAGATCGGCTTTGCTCGCTATGGGTTAACGGATATCCTGCCCATTACTCAAAGTGCAGTCTTCAATTCCATGCGCGATGGCATCATCGTAACCGATATACGCAGCCGCGTGGTGGAAATAAACCTTTCAGCGCAAAATATCTTACACATGCAAAGCGCTAAAATCATTGGTCAGGCTGTCCAGTTGGTCCTTCCGGCCGGGATTGAGTGGAATACAGAGACATCGACAGCCTTCGAAATCGATCAGGAGGTGATCCTGGGAGAAGCAGCCTGACAAGCGCTATTACAGCTTGAGGATTTCTCCCATCCTGGACCATATCGGGCGGGTGAACGGTCACATGGCGATTTTCACGGATATCACCGAGCTGAAACTCACCCAGGCCCAAATGCTGCTGCAGGTGACTGCGCTGGAAGCGGCCGAAAACGGGATCGTGATCACCAACAAGCAGGGCGATATTGAATGGGCCAACCCGGCTTTCGCCCGTTTGACCGGTTACAGTCGTGAAGAGGTGCTGGGAAAAAACCAGCGGATCTTGAAATCCGGGAAACAGACCGTCGAATACTATCAGGATTTATGGAAAACCATCCTCTCCGGAAAGGTCTGGCGCGGGGAACTGATCAACCGCCGCAAAGACGGCAGCGAGTATTATGAGGAACAGACGATCACCCCCCTGGTGCAACCCAGCGGCGTTATCACCAATTTTATTGCCATCAAGCAGGATATTTCCACCCGCAAAATGGCCGAGGAGCAGCTCCAGCAGGCCCACGAACAGGCGATCGAGGCCAACCGCTTGAAGACTCAGTTGCTTGCCAGCGTCAGCCACGACCTGCGCACACCCCTGGGGACCATCCTTGGATATTCCGAATTGCTGCATACCGGCAAGCTGGGGAAGGTGAATACCGAGCAAGTCAACGCGGCCACCAGCATCCTCGGCAGCGCCAACCGCATGCTGGCTTTTGTCAACAACCTGATCGGGCAGGCGCAGATCGAGACCGGACGGGTTGTCATCCGGCCGAAAGCCTTCAAACCCGTTGAACTATTGGAAGGGGTTATCTCGGTGGTCGGGCTGACGGTCCAGAAGAAAGGCCTGACGTTTGAATCTGAAATTGACCCGTGCCTGCCCGAGCAGATCATTGCCGATCCATACTGGCTGAAACAGATCCTGCTGAACCTGGTCAATAACGCCGGCAAATTTACAGATAAAGGTTTTATCAAGGTCAGGTTATACCTTTTCGATAGGGAAAACTGGGCGATACAGGTATCCGACTCCGGCATCGGCATCCCACCCGAGGAGCGGCAGTCCATCTTCGAGCCCTTCAAGCAGGTGGAAGGGGCAGGGATGTTGGGGGGCTCGGGGTTGGGACTCTCCATCGTACGCCAGCTGACTGCGTTGATGGACGGCAGGATCGAATTACAGAGCGAATTCGGAGCGGGCAGCACGTTTACGGTAATCCTGCCCCTGAATACCCCATAATTTTGGAGAGGTTATGAAGCCACTCAATCCCACCGCGCAAAAGGTCCAGGATATTCTAATCGGGCTGGGAACCAATTCCCAGGTCGTCGAGTTCACCGAGAGCACCCGCACTGCCCAGGAAGCCGCCGACCGGGTGGGCTGCCAGCTTGGCCAGATCGTAAAATCGATGATCTTCAAAGGACAGGCCAGTAACAAGGGCATCCTGGTTTTGACCAGCGGTTCGAACCGGGTGGATGAAAAGAGCATCCGGCAGTATGCCGGCGAGAGCATCACACGCGCCGATGCGGAATTCGTGCGCAGCGTGACCGGGTTTGCGATCGGCGGTGTGCCTCCGGTCGGGCATGCCCAGGCCCTGGAAACCTATATTGATCGAAGACTTATTGCAATACGAGAAAGTCTGGGCAGCCGCCGGGACGCCGAATGCGGTCTTCGAACTGCCATCCGCCGATCTGGTCAGGATCACCGCGTGGAAAAATTGTGCGGGTCAAACCCGGATAGAGCTTACGAACAGAGCCTGCTCCCGCCGCCGAGCAGACCGTCCAGAAGCAAGCATAAGCTCAGATCAAATTCTTGGGAAGAGGCCATGAAGAATTCCAGATTTTATTTGTCCCTTATTTTCGCTCTCGTCCTGGTTACTTGGCTCGACCGCCTGCGGAAAATCCGCTTCTCCCTCCGCCGTGCCCACGCCTGCCGCCACCCTGCAGCCCGGGGATTCACAGCGCACCCTTAACGTAAACGGAATGGAGCGTACCTACATTCTCCACATTCCGTCCGGCCTTCCAGCCGGGCAGCCCACCGCCCTGGTATTTGTTTTTCACGGCTACTCGGAGACTGCCAGCCTGATCCAACAGGCCAGCGGGTTTAACGATATTTCCGATAAGGGCGGCTTCATTGTTGTTTATCCGAACGGCAGCGGTCCCGGCAGCGGCCAATCCTGGAACGCGGCCGGCTGTTGTGGGTATGCCATCCAAAACAACGTCGACGATCAGGCCTTCATCCGCTGGATCATTGCCGATGTAGGCACGCTGACAAAGATCGACCCGAAACAAATCTATGCCACCGGCTTCTCCAACGGCGCGCTGCTGTCCTACCGGCTCGCCTGTGAAATGTCGGATACCTTCGCAGCCGTTGCGCCTGTGGCGGGTGTGTTGATCTCCAGCCCCTGCCAGCCAACCCAGCCGGTGGCCGTGATCGATTTCCACGGGCTGGCCGACAACGTGGTTCCGTATGCCGGAGGCGGCGTGGTCCCGGGGTCCGGGCAGCCCTTCCCGCCTGTCGAACAAAGTATTGCCACCTGGGCCAGCCTGGACGGATGCCCAGATTCGCCGCAGGTCGAACAGGGGGCGGTCTATACCCGCTCGAGCTACGGCGCCTGCCAGAAAGGCAGCTCGGTGGAATTGTACGCAGTCAAAGGCATCGGTCACAGCTGGCCGTCCCAATATGTCGTCCCGGCTTCGCAAATGATCTGGGATTTCTTCAAAGCCCATCCAAAACAATAAAATTTTGGTGTCATAGTGAAGAGGAACTTCTTTGTCTGACGAAACAATCGCCCAGTCGAATACGGGATGCCGCTTCAAGGCAAAGATTGCTCCGTCGTGAAGCACGCTCTTCGCACGAGTACCTGCAGTACCCTGAATTTCACAGGACGCGCTCCAGTGCAGGCTTCTGCAGGCAATGACATATAAAAATATTATCGAAAGGAGCTCTTATGTCTTCCAATAGATATCTCGGACTCAAAAGTTGGCTGCCAAAAATTATTTGCGCCCTCCTGCTGATTAGCATCACCGCCTGCGGTCCGGCCGCGGCCAAGCCCACTCCCACGCCCGCATTCACGCCCACCCCGGCAGTGACCCTTTCACCGGCTGAAACCCAGCACACGCTCACCGTCAATGGCGTGCAAAGGAGCTACCTGCTGCACATCCCGCCCGGCCTGGATGCCAGCCTGCCCCAGCCGGTGGTGTTTGCCCTGCACGGCTTCGACAATGAGCGCTTCTTCGAAGTCACCGACCTGCAGAATATGGCCGGGTTCGGCGCCATCTCCGACCAGAGCGGTTTCATCCTGGTCTATCCTTCCGGCCTGGACGGAGTCTGGAATGTCGGCGGCGGCTGCTGCGGCTCGGCGGTTGATAATAAAGTGGATGAAGCCGCCTTCCTGCGCCAGGTGCTGGCCGACCTGGGTTCCATCGTCAAGGTCGATCCGAAACGCGTTTACGCCACCGGGTTTTCGATGGGCGCCATGCTGGCCTTCCGGCTGGCCTGTGAAATGCCTGAGACCTTTGCCGCAGTTGCGCCGGTGGCAGGCGCCTTGCTGCAGGATCCATGCCAGCCTTCCCAGCCGGTTTCGATCCTGCAGGTCAACGGGAAAAAAGATACCCTGGTGCCTTACGACGGCGGGGTGGGCAACTTCATGACCGGCAATATTACCTTCCCGCCGGTGGAGCAGGGTATCGCCGCCTGGGCCAAACTGGATGGCTGCACAGGTGCCGCTCAAAGTGCGCCGCAGGGAACGCTCGGCACGCACAGCTTCTATTCGTCCTGCAAGTCTGGCACGGCGGTTGAGCTCTACACTGTGGATGGCATGGGCAATAACTGGCCATCCCAATACGTGCTGCCCGTTTCCCAGATGATCTGGGATTTCTTCAAAGCCCATCCAAAACAATAAATTAGTAGGCCGCGATTTAGAAATACCGTTAATTTTGTCGCGAGGCGCACTTTGCCGAAGCAACCTGTACCACGCAGTGGCATCTCATTCACGCCGAGGGATTGCTTCCCTGGCCTGTCCGGCCAGGACAGGCGTCGGGAAGAACACCCTCCTCGCACGTGTGCCTGCGGCCCAGTGCAGGCAATGACATATTAAAAAAACCTCCCGCAGGCTATTACTCTGCGGGAGGTTATTCTATTTAAGCTTCCAGGTCGTCTTTGGCTTTCTTCTGGAATTTGCCGCGGTCATCCGTATTCAGGATGCGCTTGCGGATCCGGAACGAGAGCGGGGTCACTTCCAGCAGCTCATCATCCGCCAGGTATTCGATCGCCTCGTCGATGCTCATCGAGCGCGGCGTGGTCAGGCGGATTTCCATATCGCCGTGCGAGGAACGCATATTCGTCAGGTGCTTCTTGCGGCACACGTTGATCGGGATGTCGCCGGGACGGGCATTCTCGCCGATGACCATGCCTTCATAGACCGCCACGCCCGGGCCTACGAACAGGTTACCGCGCTCTTCGGCGCTTTTCAAGGCGTAAGCGGTGGTATCGCCCACTTCCCAGGCCACCAGCGAACCGGTGGAGCGCTGGGCCATGGGTCCGGCCATTTCCTCGTAACCATGGAACAGGGTATTGATGACGCCCATGCCGCGCGTGGCGGTCAGGAACTGGTAGCGGAAACCCAGCAGGCCGCGTGTTGGGACGATGTACACCAGCCGCGTGCTGCCCTGGCCCGTATCCTGCAGATCCATCATCTTGCCGCGCCGCCCGCCCAGCATTTCCACCACCACCCCGACCGTATCGGGGCTGGTCTCGATGTGGACTTCCTCGTACGGTTCGAGCTGGGTGCCGTCCTCGGCCTGCCGGAAGATCACTTCCGGACGTGAGACCTGGAACTCATAGCCTTCCCGGCGCATGGTTTCGATCAGGATCGCCAGGTGCAGCTCGCCGCGCCCGGAGACCAGGAAAGTATCGGGCGACTCCGTTTCTGTCACCCGCAGCGAAACGTTGGTGCGCAGCTCGTCGAACAGGCGCTCGCGCAGTTTGCGGGATGTCGACCACTTGCCTTCCCGGCCCGAAAATGGCGAAGTATTGACGCCAAAGGTCATGCGCACGGTCGGCTCTTCCACCTTGATGGTCGGCAGCGCGACCGGGTTCTCGGGGTCGGCCAGCGTCTCGCCGATGGCGATGCCTTCCAGGCCAGCCAGGGCGATGATCTCGCCCGCTTCGGCATGCTCCACCTCGACCTTGTTCAGGCCCTGGTGGATATACAGGTAACGGGCGCGTTCGGGCACATTCGTACCATCCACTTTCATGCGCGCCAGCGCCTGGCCGACTTTGATGGTCCCGGCGTGCACACGCCCAACGGCGGTCACGCCCCGGTAGTCGTCGTAGCCCAGGGTGGTGACCAGGATTTGCAGCGGCGCATCCATATCCACCATGGGCGGGGGGATATGCCGCAGGATGGTCTGGAATAGGGGCTGCAGGTCGGGACCCAGCTCGGCGGTATAACCCGCCTGGGCGCTGGTGGCCTGGGTATAAATGATCGGGAAATCCGCCTGCTCATCCGTCGCGCCCAGCTCGATGAACAGGTCAAAGGTCTGGTTGACGACACGATCGGGTTCGGCGTCCTTGCGGTCGACTTTATTGATGACCACCACGGCTTTGTGGCCCATCTCCAGGGCTTTCTTGAGCACGAAACGGGTCTGCGGCATGGGGCCTTCGGCGGCATCCACCAGCAGCAGCACCCCGTCCACCATGTTCATGACACGTTCCACCTCTCCGCCGAAATCCGCATGACCGGGAGTATCCACGATATTGATCTTGACGGTCTCGCCGGTGACCGGGTCCGGGATCGAGATGGCGGTATTTTTGGCCAGGATGGTGATGCCGCGCTCGCGTTCGAGGTCATTGGAGTCCATCACGCGCTCGGCCACCTGCTGGTTGTCGCGGAAGGTATGCGACTGGCGCAGCAACCCGTCCACCAGGGTGGTCTTGCCGTGGTCGACGTGGGCGATGATTGCAATATTGCGGAGATCGGTTCGTTCTTTCAGCATAGTCAACTTTCATTTAACGGGTTCAGCGATTATCAAAAGGCGATAAAAAACCCCGACCAGAGGGGCCGAGGCTCGTCTTGAGCATGTATCGAAGGATTTCGGCGAACGGGATGTATTTTATCAGATTGTGCGCATTTTGTGCAGGGGGATTGGAGAGGGTCAAAGTAAATCCACCTGGTACCATTCCAGGCGGCTGGACAAGTCTGCAGCCGAGTTGCTCAGCCCGGCGGCTTCATAATCGTCCCCGCAGGGGAAAACTCCGGAAGTCTCACCATTGGGGGGCTTCAAGGCAGTTTTGCCAGCCTTGCAAAAACCTGGCAAATGGTTAAAATAGCACGACCGATTTTGCAATTGAAGATTTGCTTACCATCCGGGTCCTTTGGTTGGTTTCCACGGGCCAAAGAAGTAACAGAAATGGCAGGCAGAGATAAGTTCACTTTATTTCAGAGGCTTAATGAATGAATACAATAAATCCCAAGGTTGATTTCTTTTTTAGAAATTCCGAAAAGTGGCAGAAAGAATTGGAGAAATTGAGGACGATCATTCTTGACTGCGACCTGACCGAAGAACTGAAGTGGGGTGTTCCCTGTTACACCTTTCAGAACAGCAACATCGCTTTAATCCATGAATTTAAAGAATACTGTGCGATCTTGTTCGTCAAAGGCGCCTTGCTAAAGGATCCCAAGGCTATTCTCATCCAACAAACCGAGAATGTGCAGGCGGCGCGCCAGGTCCGGTTCACCAATGTCCGGGAAATCGTTGAGTTGGAAGCCGTCTTGAAGGCCTATATCAATGAAGCCATTGAAGTGGAAAAATCCGGTTTGAAAGTGGAGTATAAAAAGGCAGCAGAATTCAACATTCCTGAAGAATTCATCAATAAGTTGGAGGGTGTTCCCGGCCTGCAAGACGCTTTTGAGGCCTTGACGCCCGGACGGCAAAGAGCCTACCTGCTTTATTTCTCCGCGCCCAAACAATCCAAAACCCGCCAGGCAAGGGTGGAAAAATATATGCAGCAAATTCTCAATGGGAAGGGATTAAACGATCAGTAAGAACGATCAGATCGAAAGGCATTAGCAAAGGTTTTAACGCCTGCCAATTCCCCAGATCTCCGAGTTTTTAAAAAACTCGGAGATCTTCTTGAAGTTGACACCCATCCTACCCATGACACCCAGGACACCCATCACCCATAGCGTGGGTATTGGGTGATGGGTTTGATGGGTGTTCACTTCTCATCCATTTTTTCCGGGGGAAGGAAATAGAAGGTTTTCCCTTCAATGACTTCCTTTTTGACCTTTCCGGCGGTCCATAGGGCCGCAATCAGCTTATGGGTATTCGAATAATCCTTCCCGAGTGTCCTCGCAATCGTGTGCGCCTGGGCCTTACCGAGATCGGTCAGCGCAGTCAGGATCTCCGTTTCCGTTTCCTTACTCCTGGCTTGACTCGAATCCCCCAAACTCTGCCAGGCGCAGGTCAGCGGGTCGAACTGCAGGGCCTCGTCCACGTCGTCCAGGTCACGCCCGCGGCCCTTGAGCGTGGCGCCCTTCTTGCCCTGCTCGGTGTAGAGCGCCAGCACCATGTCGGCCGAGGCGGTCAGCCCGGTGGAGCCCAGCACGTCGTCGACCGGGTCCGGGTCGAAACCGCCCGTGCTCTTGCGGGTGTGCAGCACCGTCACGATGGCAATGTATTTCTCCAGCGCCAGCGCCTGCAGCCGGCTGAGCACGTCGTCGAACAGCGCCCCATCCTTGTTGAAATCCTTGCCAGGCAGCGCCCGCCGGATGGTATCGATCACGATCATCGAAAAGCCGCCCAGGCGCACCGCATTTTCGACCGCCGCCATCCCGCCCAGGTGCAGCGGCTGGAGCTGGGTCTCGAACTCGATCAGCGCCGAGCCGTCGATGCCCAACTGGGCGGTGCGGGTCTGCAGGCGTTTGCCGCGGTCCTCCAGGGCGTAGTACAGCACCTTGCCCAGCTGCAAATCACGTTCCAGGAACTTGCCGCCCAGCGCCAGCGAGCAGCCGGCCTGCAGCATCAGCCAGCTCTTGCCGCGCTTGGGACGCCCGCCCAGGATGGTCAGCCCGTTCGGGATCAGGCCGGGGATCGGGCCTTCCGGCTCGGGGAATTCGGCCTTGAGCAGCTCCTCCATCGTCCAGTGGGTCTTGAGCGGGGCCAGCGGCATGCGGCAGCGGGGAGTTGGTATCCATGGCCTTGCGCACCAGCTCGGTGTTGCGGACGATGATCCGGCGGCGTTCGGCCATCTCGCGCACCAGGCGGGCGTTGGCTTCCACGTGCAGCAGGCTCGGGACAAAATAGTCCATCAACCCGCCTTGGCTGGTGACATCCTTCAGCCGCCCGGCCTTCTCCAGCTCCTTTTCGAGCGTCTCCAGGTCGATATGGTCGTCGGCGGCCTTGATCTTCTCGCAGGCTTCCCAGACCCAGCGCCAGCGCTGGATGTAGAAGTCGCCGGATTTCAGTCCGGCGCGTTCGAAGGCCAGCTCGTCGTACAGCACTGCGCCAACCAGGTCGCGCTCCGCCTCGGGGGCGCTGGGAAGGGTTTCCATGTTGTTGCTCCTTTATATCGTCATTGCGAGCAGGGTGTCCTTCCCGACGAAGCAACCTGTACCACGAAGTGGCATCCCAAGCCAGGAGGAGATTGCTTCGCCAAAGGACGGCTCGCAATGACGCCTAAAAAACAAAGCACGGCAAAGAACTTGTCTCTGCCGTGACTATTTAAACCTAAAACAATTGTTCTAATTTGTCAAGGTTTTGAAAACTCATGATATAATCCACCCATTATGTTACACGCCAATCGCAGCAGCAATTGTGTGCCATTCGTGGTGGTGAATGGCTTCGTTCCCAACGGGGTTCCTCGAATCGCGCCTGCTGCCCGGAGATAATAGAGCTTCTATTTTTACACCGAGTTTTTCTCAAGCCGCAGGCCTGCCCTGCGGCTTTTTTTATTATTTTTGTAGTAACGGCTTCAGCCGTTCTCGAGCGACTACGCAACACTGCGGACTGTGCAGTGGAAGTCGCAACTACGGTAACCACTACGGGAGTTCACCATGATATCAATCTCTTTATCCAACCTCACCCTGATCCTGGGATCCAAAACGCTCTTCCGCGAGCTTTCCTGGGAAATCCAGCACGACCAGAAGATCGGCCTGGTCGGTCCGAACGGCGCCGGGAAATCCTCATTGTTCAAGCTGATCACCGGGGAATACAACGCCGAGCCGGGCGGCAGCATTGCGCGTGCGCGCGGCGTGACGGTCGGTTACCTGCCCCAGCAGCCGGAGTTCGACCCTGCCGCAGTTGCCTTTCAACTGGCCCTGGATGGAAACCCGCGCGTGGCGCTGCTCGAAAAGGAGCTGGCAGGCATCGAAGCGCGCCTGGGCGACCCGGCGGTGTACGGCAACGAAATGGCGCTTACCCGCACCCTGGAGCTGCACGAAAAGACCCTGGATGAGTATGAAGGCTATGGCGGCGGCTCCTACCCGGAGCGTGTGCGTGAGCTCCTGCTCGGGTTGGGACTGCCCGAAGAGGACTTCGTCAAACCGGTCGGCGTGCTCTCCGGCGGTCAGAAAAAGCTGATCGGGTTGGCGCGCCTGATGCTTGTCCGCCCCTCGGTCCTGTTGCTGGATGAGCCCGATAACCACCTGGATCTGCCCGGCAAGGCCTATCTCGAAAAACTGATCCTGAACTATGCGGGCACGGTCGTGCTGGTATCCCACGACCGCTACCTGCTGGACGCCGTCGCCACGGACATCACCGAGATCGAAGACGGCCGCCTGACCAATTTCAAGGGCAACTATACCGAGTACATCCTGGATAAGCAGGAGCGCATGGCGCGTGCCGAGGAACTCTACCAGATCCAGCAGCGCTCCATCGCCCGCATGGAAATGGCGCTCAAGCGTTATAAACTGTGGGTGCAGGTCAGTGACAAGTTTGCCAGCCGGGTGCATGCCATGGAAGCGCGCCTGGCAAGAGTGGACCGGCGCGATCGCCCGCTGCTCGAACGGCGCAGGATGGGGCTGGAGCTGAACGGCTGGCGCGGCTCGAACCAGGTGTTGGAACTGGTGGGCGTGCAGAAATCCTACGCGCGCCCGGTGCTGACCGGCATCAACTTCCTCATCCGCCACGGCGAACGGGTCGGGCTGATCGGCCCGAACGGGGCCGGGAAATCCGTCCTGCTGCGGCTGATCCTGGGCACGGAAGTCCCGGATGCGGGCGAGATCAAGATTGGCCCGAGCATCAAGGTTGGTTACTATGCGCAGGAGCATGAAACCCTGGACCTGGACAAGACGCTGATCGAGATGGTGCGGCGGGCTGCGCACCTGAGCGAATCCAGCGCTGTGTCTTTTCTATTGCGCTACCTGTTCACCTACAAACAGGCCAGCGAAAAAATCCGGACGCTTTCCGGCGGCGAGCGCAGCCGCTTGCAGTTGGCGCTGTTGGTGCTATCCGGGGCCAATTTTCTGCTGCTGGATGAGCCCACCAACAACCTGGATATCGCCTCGGCGGAAGTCCTGGAGAACGCCCTGGATGATTTCGTCGGGACGGTGCTGGTCATCTCGCATGACCGTTATTTCCTGGACCGCACGGTCGAACGCATCCTGGCCCTGGAATGCGGGCAGGTCAAAGAATATATCGGCGGCTACAGCGCGTATGTGGAGAAGAAGGGAACGGAGAAAGGTAAATGATGATCCGGTACGCGATCCATTGCGAACGCTTTTTTGGCGAAGCAATCTCCAAATCTCACAAAGATATACCACTCTGGACTGCGCAGGACGCAGTCCAGGGTGGTACAGGTTGCTTCGGAACGGAAGAACGCCGTTCCTCGCAATGACAAAAACATATTGGCAGTAACTGCATACAGGTCAAGAGTAATTCGATCCTGGCCGCTGGAAAGCTCTATTTTCAGCATAACATGACTGGCTCAGACAAAATCGTTCCACAGTCAATGGTCTATCGTCATGTCCTCAAGAGCGCCATCACCGCGATAAAGTGCGCCAAGGCCGCCAGCAGGACAAAGATGTGCCAGACCTCATGGAAACCAAATTTCCCCGGAACGAAATTGAAGATCCTGGTGGCATACACGACCGCTCCCAGCGTATACACCACACCGCCGATAATGAGCCAGAGCAGCGCCGTGAATGGCAGCATGGACGGCATTTGGGGCGCGGCCATGACGCACAGCCAGCCCATGCAGACGTAAATGCCTGCATTCAGCCAGCGCGGCGCTTTCACATAGAAAACCTTGACGGTGATCCCGATCAGCGCAATCGACCAGATGATCGTCAGCAAACCCCAGCGCCAGAAACCGGTGAAGGCGATCAGGCAGAACGGCGTATAAGTGCCCGCGATCAGCAGGAAGATGGCCGAGTGGTCGATTTTCCGCAGGATTTGCAGCACGGCCGGTCCGACCCTGGCCATATGATACGTGGCGCTGGCCGAAAACATGCTGATCAAGCCGATGCCGTAAGCCACGACCGAGACGACCTTGGCCGTCGCACCCCAGCCGACGATCAGCATGGCGATCACTCCAAAAAAGGCTGCGATCGCGCCTGCCAGGTGAGTCAACCCGTTTACGGGTTCGCGCATTTTCTTTATCATCCAATTCCTTTTTGAGCCGAAATTCTATTCCTTTATCATGATACTACGCTGAGAAAATCGCACCTATTTTCCAGCCACCAATCCGCTATCAAAAAGCCCCGCAGGTTCTTCTCTGCAAGGCTTTTTTTGTTTTTTGCGTTTTACGAATTACGTATTACGGCTAAGTGCCCTCTTCCCAGGAATTCAAATACTTCACCTGCTGGGGCGTCAGCTCATCGATCTTGATCCCCATCGCATCCAGCTTGATGCGGGCGATCTCTGCATCCACTTCCGGTGGGACCGAATAAACGCGCTTCTCGAGCGTCTTGGCATTCTTGACCATGAACTCGGCTGCCAGCGCCTGGTTGGCGAAGGACATATCCATCACCGAAGCGGGATGGCCTTCGGCGGAAGCCAGGTTGATCAGTCGGCCCTCGGCCAGGATGTTGATCTTGCGGCCGTCCTTGGTCTCGTACTGGTCCACGAACGGGCGCACCAGTTTCGGCTCGCCTTTGGAGAGCGCTGCCAGGCCGGGGATGTTGATCTCAACGTTGAAATGACCGGAATTGGCCACGATCGCGCCGTCTTTCATCACTTCGAAATGGCGGGTGTCGATCACATTGATATCGCCGGTCACCGTGCAGAAGATATCGCCAACCCGGGCGGCTTCCATCATCGGCATCACCTGGAACCCGTCCATGACCGCTTCCAGGGCTTTCAACGGGTCGACTTCGGCCACGATCACCAGGGAACCCATGCCGCGTGCCCGGGAGGCCAGGCCGCGCCCGCACCAGCCGTAACCGGCGACCACGAAGTTCTTGCCAGCCAGCAGGACGTTGGTGGCCCGGATGATGCCGTCCAGGGTGGATTGACCGGTGCCGTAGCGGTTATCGAAGAAGTGCTTGGTCATGGCATCATTGACGGCGATCACCGGGAACTGGAGCATGCCATCCGCTGCCATGGCGCGCAGCCGGATGACTCCGGTGGTGGTCTCCTCGGTCCCGCCGATAATGCCGGGCAGGAGCTCGCGCCGGTCCTTGTGGATGGTGGAGACCAGGTCGGCGCCGTCGTCCATCGTCATGTGTGGTTTGTGGTCGAGGGCCGCGCCGATGTGCTTGTAGTAGGTCACGTTGTCCTCGCCTTTGATGGCGTAGGTCGGGACTTCGTAGATATTGACCAGCGCCGCTGCCACGTCATCCTGGGTCGAGAGCGGGTTGGAAGCGGTCAGCACCAGGTCCGCGCCGCCTGCCACCAGCGTGCGCGCCAGGTTGGCGGTCTCGGTGGTGACGTGCAGGCAGGCCGAAAGTCGGATGCCCTTGAGCGGTTTTTCCTTCTCGAATCTCTTGAGCAAGGTCCGCAAAACGGGCATCTCGCGTTCCGCCCATTCGATCCGGCGCCGGCCACCTTCGGCCAGGCTCTTATCTTTAATATCGAAATTGCTCATATTCATCTCCCAAAAAGAATTCATCAATTGTTGAGAGGGGTGGGGTGTGTGGGCGGCAATGCCGCCCACACACCCCACTGCCTCAATATATGGAAACTAAATTGTTACAGGATGATCGTATCCAGAAGACCCTTGTCATCAAAATACTTCCGGAAGCGTTGGACAAAGGCCAGGCGGGTGAAAGAATGGCTCGATGGGCCTTTCTGTTCCAGGCAGTAGGTGGCTGCCAGCGAACCGATCTGGCCGCATAATTCCCAGTTCCAGCCGCGTGCATAACCGGTCAGGAAACCGGCCCGGTAGGCATCCCCTACGCCCGTCGGGTCCACGATACTGACTTCCGGCACAACCGGAATATTGTACTCCTTTCCGGCTGCGTACACAGACGACCCGTCCTTGCCGCGCGTGACGACGATCACATCCACGTGCTTGAGCATGTTCGCAAGGTCGAGGCCGGTTTTCTTGGAGATCAGGCTGAACTCGTAATCATTGACAAACAGGAAATGGGCGCATTCCATGTCGCGCGCCAGCTCGGAGCCTTCCAGGCGCAGGATCTGCTGGCTGGGGTCATACAAATACGGGATCTTTAACTCGCGGCACTCCGCTGAAAACTTGGTCATCGCTTCCGGCGAATTCGGCGAGACCACCACCAGGTTGGGGCGGTCCTTGAGGTCATGCAGGCTCTGCTGCGCCGCCACTCCCATGGCCCCGGGATAAAAGCTGGCAATCTGGGCATTCGACTGGTCGGTGGTGGCAAAAAACGAAGCCGTGTACAGACCCGGAACCACCTGCATCAAGCCTGTATCCACGCCTTTGCTTTCCAGCCACTCCCGGTATTCTGCAAAATCCTCCCCGACCGTCGCCATGACGCGCGGGTGCTGGCCCAGCAACGCCATGGTATAGGCAATGTTGGGTGCAATCCCGCCGCGCTGGCGCGACATCAAATCGACCAGGAACGACAGGCTGATCTTTTCCAGCCGCTCGGGCAGAAATTGTTCCTTGAATAGACCCGGGAAGGTCATCAGGTAATCGTAGGCAACCGAACCTGTTATTAATATATCCATGCTTCTCCTTAACGTTTGAACGTTGACACGTTTGAACGTGCTAACGTTTCACCATCTTCCTCAAATTTTCCTCGAACGGCGGATATGCAATCCCATTCTCGGTGACAATCGCAGACACCAACCGGTTGGGGGTCACATCGAAAGCCGGATTGCGGGCTTTGGCTCCCTGCGGAGCGATGGGTTCCCCATGGAAACGGATCCCCAGCACTTCCTCCGGGTCGCGTTCCTCGATCGGGATCAACCTGCCATCCGCCAGGCTCAGATCGATGCTGGAGGTCGGGGCGACCGCATACACCGGGATCCCATTATCCTTTGCTGCCAGCGCCAGCATGTAGGTGCCAATTTTATTGGCCACATCCCCGTTGGCGGCGATCCGGTCGGCGCCGAAAAGAACTTTCTGCACCTCGCCCCTGCTCAGGAAATGTCCGGCCATGCTATCCGTGATGATCTCGTAAGGGATGCCGTACTGCTGCAGTTCCCAGGCCGTCAGGCGCGCCCCCTGCAGACGCGGGCGGGTCTCATCCACCAGCACGTGGACACGTTTCCCCTGCCCAAATGCCGTCCGGATGACGCCCAGCGCCGTGCCCCAGTCCACCACCGCCAGCGCACCCGTATTGCAGTGATGGAGGATGGTATCGCCGTCCTCGATCAAGGCTGCGCCGTGTTGAGCCATGCGCTGGTTGATCTCCACGTCCTCATCCGCAATCCGCTGGGCTTCAGCCAGCGCCACAGCCTGCAGTTCCTCCAACGTCCGGCCTTCCAACTGGCCGCCGATCACTTTCAGCATGCGCTCCACGGCCCAGGCCAGGTTGACTGCCGTGGGACGTGCGGCTTTGAGAACTACCGCCGCGGCCTGAAGATCCGAATAGTAGCTGGCTGTTTCCCGGGATTTGGATTCACGCGCCGCCAACGCCAGGCCAAAGGCCGCCGCGGCTCCAATGGCAGGCGCGCCGCGCACGGTCATATTCTTAATGGCTTCGCTCACGCCCTGGCAGGTACGCAAAGATAGCACTTCCAGTGCGGCCGGCAGCCGGCGCTGGTCGATCATACGCAATTCCTGCTTCTCAAAATCCCAATATACGGTCCGCATACCAAACACAGAAAAAACGCCCGTTTGGGCGTTGTTACTGACGAAGTTTATCATGCCGTACACGGATTTGCAAGCATTGACACGCCATCTTTTCTCCATTATAAGATTGGAATGAAAACGAAACGGATGATAGCGGGTTTGATGGCGATCCTGCTGGCCGCCTGCGTGAGTAATCCAATCTCCCCCAAGTCCACCGCCACTCCAACTCCCACTCCACCCGGCCAGAGCCTGCCGCCCGGCGTAACCCCTTCCGAAACTTCCCTTCCGACCGAAACACCCTCTCCCACCCCCACCCCTGAAGTTCGCCTGAAGACCGCCGACCATGCACTTTTTAATGGCGATTATTTGCTCGCCCAGACGGAATACCAGGCAGCCCTCTCCAGCGCAACCGACCCGGACCTGCTCGCCGCCGCCTTATGGGGCCTGGCACAAGTCGAACATGCCGGCGGGAATAACGCCAAGGCTTTGGTTGACCTTACCAATTTGGCCAACAACTACCCGTCCAATGGAAACGCCGTGCGGGCTTATTTCGTCATGGGCGAAATCTATATGTCCCTGGAAAGGTATACCGAGGCTGCCCAGGCTTATACGATCTACCTGACCCTGCGCCCCAAGGTTCTTGACAGTTTCACCCAGGAACGGCGCGGCGACGCGTATAACGCGGCCGGGAATTACACGGATGCCATTGCTGCCTACAAAATTGCCCTGGCGGCCGCCCATATCGGCGACGATACTGCGCTGCAGATCAAGATCGCACAGGCTTATTCCAACGCCGGGGATACCAACTCTGCCCTCACCCTGTACGATTCAATTGCGCAGGCCAGCTCCAACGATTATGTCAAAGCCCAGGTGGACCTGCTGACCGGCCAGATTTATCTTGCGATCGGGCTGAAGGACCAGGCTTACCAGCGCTTCCTGGATACGGTCGACAAGTACCCGCTTGCCTTTGATTCCTATTCTGCATTGGTGGCCCTGGTCGATGCAAATGTCCCTGTGGATGATCTTAGCCGGGGCCTGGTGGATTACTATGCCGGCCAACCCGGAGCGGCTGCGGATGCCTTGCAACGCTATATCGACGCCAACCCGAAAAATGACGGCACGGCTCTTTATTACAAAGCCCTGGCCTATTACGAGATGGGCCAATATGAAACTGCCGTCCTGGTCTGGGACTCATTCATCGAAAACTACCCGGACAATCCGCATTGGGCAGCCGCCTGGAACGGCAACGCTTCCCTCCCCGGCCGCGCCTACACACAGTGGTACTGGCTCGACCAAAATGAGCCGGCCGCACAAACCCTGCTGACTTTTATACCCAAAGCGCCCAAAGATCCGAATGCCCCCATCTATCTGGAGGAGGCCGGCCGCATCCAGGAGCGTGCTGGGAACCTGGAAGAGGCAGCCACAACCTGGGAGCGCGTGGCGGATGAGTATCCTGCCAGCGATCTCGTCCCACAGGCCCTTTTCTGGTCAGGGATTGCCCGCTATCGCAGCACAAATTACGCCCAGGCGCTGATCACGTTCCAGCGCGACCTGCAGCTTTCTTCGGCAGTGGATGACCAGGCGCGGGCGTACTTCTGGATCGGCAAGACCCAGCAGATCCTGGGCGACAAAAACTCTGCACAGACTTCCTGGCAGTCGGCCGCCTCGCTCGATCCGACCGATTACTACAGCCTGCGCTCGCAAGACATGCTGCTCAAGCGCGCGGCCTTTGCCCCGCCCCCAAGCGTCAATTTTTCCGTCGACCTGGCGGCGGAACGCACTCAAGCTGAAGCCTGGCTGCGCGTGACTTTCAACCTGCCAACCGATACAGATCTGAGCACCCCCGGCAGCGACCTGCTCTCAGACGCGCGCCTGGTGCGCGGCACCGAACTGTGGAACCTGGGCCTGGAAGACGAAGCCCGCCTCGAGTTCGAGGATTTGCGCACCGCCGTCCAGCAAAACCCGGCTAACTCATTTCGCCTGGCAAATTACATGCTCGACCTGGGCCTGTATCGTCCGGCCATCACCGCCATCCGCCAGGTGCTGACCCTGGCCGGAATGACCACCCAGGCGCAGACACTGGCAGCCCCGGCCTACTTTAACCATGTCCGTTACGGTCTGTATTATCAGGATCTCGTCTTGGCGGCTGCCAAGCAGACCGGGTTCAACCCGCTGTTCCTGTTTTCTGTCATACGCCAGGAAAGCCTTTTTGAAGGGTTTGTGCGCTCATCCGCCGGAGCACGCGGCTTGATGCAGATCACCCCCGATACCGGTCAATTCATCTCCGATAACATTGGTTGGCCGCCGGACTATACTTCCGATGACCTTTACCGGCCAACGGTCAGCCTGACGTTGGGCGCAACCTACCTGGAGCAGCAGCGTCTGCGCTTCAACGATGAACTTTTCACGGCCCTGGCTGCCTATAACGGCGGTCCCTCGTCGGCTCCCATCTGGCGCGACCTTTCAGGACCGGACTCCGACCTGTTCGTGGAAGTCGTCCGCTTTGAAGAGACTCGTGATTACATCCGCAGCATCTATGAGAACTACAGCATGTACCGGACTCTGTACGGGTCGATCCCCTAAGACTATCTGTTGCGAGGAGCAGCCGGCCCCAGTACTTTTGGGGTACTTCGCGACGAAGCAACCTCCCAGTCGATCAGAGATTGCTTCGGTTTACTATTATCTATTCTCAATTAACTATCCCCTGCTAACTGATATGCTCCACAATTTTCTTATGCAAAGTCTCCGCGTCCATGTCAGTCACCGCCACCAGCTTATCGCGCCCGCCTGCCCCCGCCACGATATCCAGGTGCGAGACCGGCACATCCAGGATATCTGACAGGAATTTGAGCAGGGCTTCGTTGGCCTTGCCCTCCACCGGCGGCGCAGTCAGGTGGACTTTTACCGTCCCGTCGCTCAAGACTTCCACGATCTCGTTTTTGCTGGCGCGCGGCGTTACCCGTAATGCCAGGGCCGCGCCTTTCTTGCCGTCATGCAGATGAAAGTCTCTGGGTGTCATGCTTCACCTCACAGCGTATATAGAAGACTGACAAAAATTCTACTCAGCACTGAAACCAAAATGATCAGGATCAAAGGGCTCAGGTCCAGCATTCCCACCAGGGGAACTATGCGCCGGATGGGATTCAGGAACGGGTTGACGATTCGATCCATGGTTACCCGCACCGGATGGTAGGGGGTTAGAAAGAATGATAGCACCGAATCTGCGATTACCACAAAAATGAATAAGTTCGCAACAAAACTGATGATATTGGCAATGATAACGAACATAAGCCCTCTATTTGGCGCGCGGTCCCAGGATGGCCTGCCCAATCCGCACAAAAGTAGCCCCTTCCTGTACTGCGGCCAGAAAATCAATACTGGTGCCCATCGACAATTCCTGCCAATGTGTCTCCGGGTACTGCTTTGCCAGGAATTCCTGCAGCCGGCGCAGCCGCTGGAAATACGGGCGGGTGCGTTCCGGATCATCGAAGAAAGGCGGCATGCTCATCAACCCGCACACCTGCAGGTGTGAAAGCGCCAGGATTGGTTCGATTTCGGACGCCAGCTCTGCCCAGCGCGCCTGCTCCCAGGCCGGAAAGCCGGATTTGCTTTCCTCGCCGCTTACGTTGAACTCCAGCAGCACCGGCAGCCGGCGGTTAAGCTCACCGCAAAATCGGTCCAGCCGGTTGGCAAGTTTCAGGCTGTCCAGCGAATGCAGCATGTCAAAGTGCGCGGCCACCGCCTCGGCTTTACGACTCTGCACGTGGCCGATCATGTGCCATTCTACCCCAGTTCCTTCCAGGACGACAATCTTCTCAACTGCTTCCTCGACATAATTCTCGCCGAAACAGGTTATCCCGGCTGAAATGGAGGCCTGCAGCACCTCCAGCGGCTGGGATTTGCTGACCACCACCAGGCGCACCGCTCCCGCAGCCCGACCGGAAGCGACGGCTGTTTCGGCGATCTGCTCAAGGGTACGCTGGTAGCGTGCGCGAATGGAGGCAATCAAATTCTCGTTCAAATTATTCCCTACAGGTTTAAACTTTAAAGAGCCCGTCTACAAGCTAATTTATCCACAGATAAACATTGATGAATATTGATTTTTAGATAAAAGATTCAGAAAATGATCTATATTTTTTTAAAAATCCCATTTATCTGTGTGCGTGATTATCTCGATATAAACCATTTCTACGATTTCAAGGCGATGATCGCGCCAAACCTTCCGGTACGGCCGCGTTCAGCGCGGTGGGAATACCAGTCCTCGGTATGACAGGCCGTACATAAACCGGCCACTTCGATCTTCTTTACACCCGCCCGTTCCAATAACAAACGGTTGGCTGCCCATAAATCCAGCATTGCTGCGCCGGAGCGTCCGCCCAACAAGCCGGAGGCTGCACGGCCAAATGCCTGGCGGACTTGCATCACAACCTCCGAACCCACCTGGTAATGGTCCGGGCCAATCGATGGCCCGATCGCTGCCCGAATATCCGCCGGGTTGGATCCAAAACGGGCTTGCATGGCTTCCACGGCGATGCGCGTGGTTCCTTTCACAGTTCCCATCCAGCCGGCATGGGCAATCCCGATCACGGTGTGGGCCGGGTCGTATAACAAGACCGGGACGCAATCGGCAAAGCGCATCATCAGGGTAACGCCCGGCCGGTTGGTCAGGATGATATCGGCCCGCAAATGCGGAGTCTCCGGCCGGCGGGGTGCATCTGCAATCGCAACCTGCGTGCCGTGCACCTGCCAGACATCGTACACGGATTCCAGGTCCCGGCCCAACGCGCTCAGGGCACGCTGGCGGTTTGCACGTACACGCTCCGAGTCATCGCCGACCGTCCCGCCCAGGTTTAGCGCAGCCCACGGGTCCGGGCTGAGGCCGCCCTGGCGGGTGAATACAGCCTGGATCAGCCCATCACCCAGATTCTCAAATTGATAATAACGAATGCCTGCATTGGATTGGAAGGACATTCTTTAGTGTGGTTTTAGCATGGCGAACTTCTTGGAAAGCATCCTGCGCGTATCGACCATGGTCTCTTCGATCAGCGGGAACATGAACCAGGCGGTCATGAAACCAAAGATGAAGCCGGTCAGGGTTCGCAGGAACGGGGTGCTTTCGCGATAAGGCAAAAAGGACTGGATGAAAGCACTGGGGATCTGGCTGAACAACTGCGAGAAGCCATCCAGTCCGATCGGCACCAGTCCGACCAGGATCCACACGATCCAATGGATCTTTGGGATCCGCCGGCGTGTGATGGCAAAGACCAGGCCGAACAAAGCCATGGCGCCCCAGATGGCCACATCCCGCTCGCAAAAAGCAACCTTATATCCCAGGGTTGGGTTGCCCTGGAAGGCGCGCGCCCCCAGCCGGCTGGGATCGTTCAGATCGGTGATGCCGCTCACCTGCTCGAATGTCAAAACCCCGGGAACCTTGGCTGCGGCATGCGGGTAATACGCCTGTTCGCCAAACAGAAAGAAGGACCGGAAGGCCCATTGGTGACAGAGTGGACTGTAAATCTTATAGACCACTTCCGCCGGTCCATTCCAGCCGACCTTCTTGAAGACCGGGGCCAGGAAAGGAATGCCTACATATAATACCAGGAACAAGTTAAAAATTGCCAGGTAATGCCTGGCAATCCAGTACGAAAAGCGATCCGAGCTGCTGATGGCCTGGCTGCCGGAGGTGTTCATCTGGAAGGTCTTGTCGTTGATCTTTTCCAATTGGGCCCGCCGGTCGGCTGCCGCGCCCAGAGTCATCTGCAATTCCTGACGCGTGAAAGGCGCCTTGAGCTTGAAAGGTCCCGCTTCAACCACCGGGATTTCAAGATCATATAAATCCCGAAAGGATTGTTCCGAATCGATATCGATGACTGTCAAGCGGTGTGGGATCACATCCTGAAGCGCTTTCAGATCAGCTTCAGCTTCTTCACACAATTTACAACCGGCGCGGCTATAAAGGGTTACTGAAATCATTGGAATGCTCCTGCAAAGTCATCTCAAAAAACCTTTAAAGGCCAAAATTTATGAAAGGAATATAACTCGCCAGGATATTGAACGAACCTAAAAATAGTAATACCCCTGCGACGATCAGGAGGACTCCCATGCCGACTTCAACGATCCGCATGACTTTCCCATAACGTCGGATGATGATGGTCACCCACCCGATCCCCAGCGCTGCCAGCAGGAAGGGGATCGCCAAACCGGCAGAATAGGCCGAGCCAAGCAGGATCCCCCTGGGTATTGACCCGCCGTTGGCGGCGAACGTCATGATCGCCCCCAGGATGGGTCCCACACACGGCGCCCAGCCGGCGGAAAAAAAGACGCCCATTAATAATGATGAAATATAACCCCAGCGCGGGTCCACCTGGGAATGGACGCGCACATCATATTCCAGGAAAGGGATGCGGAATACTCCGATCATGTGCAGCCCGAAGATGATAACGACGATTCCGCCTATCTTGGCCAGCCAGGTGCGTACGCTGAATAATAATCCGCCAAAGGCTGCCGCAAGAATATTGAAAAGGATGAATACCAGGCTGAAGCCCACGACGAAAGCCAGGCCGTGTGTGAAAGTTATCCAGCGGTTGTGCTCATTCGATTCGCCCCCGACTGCCCGGCCTCCCAGGTAGCCAATATAGACCGGCACCAAACATAATACACACGGCGACAAAAAGGAAGCCAGCCCGGCCAGGAATGCCAGACTTGTAGGTACCCCGATATCACTCATACCATTTACCTGCCACTAAAAGTTATTTACAACAAAGACGTGTGTGCTGCCGGTATTCCAATCCTGCCAGGTGAGATCACCCGGTTCCATTGCGACGGTCGGTAATGACCAGCGAAAAATCCATTTGGCATCTTCCGGTCTGCAGTTGACGCAGCCGTGCGAACGCACTGCGCCGAAATCGTTATGGGAAGTGGCGGCATGGATGGCTACGCCGTCCCCGACAAAAAAAGTTGTCCAGGACATGCCGGGCAGATCGTAGCTGGCGCCGGTGGTATTGGCCGCCATGCGCACGGAGATCAGCTTTCGCCAGACTGCGTGCTCACCAACCGGTGTCGAGCCGTCCTGGATCCCGGTTGAAACCCTGCAAAAATATACTTCGTGTTCATCTTCCATGCAGGACAGGGTCTGGTAATTCAAATTGACGACTACCTTCTTGGTAGCCGGATCGACCTCCGGGTTGATCGGAGACAGATCATCCTGTGTTAGAGGACGGAAAGCGGCTCCATCTGCCCAGAACAGGTCGCCCGGATTCCCGTAACGTTCATTCACATGGTACTCAACCGTCCCGGTATCCGAGGTACGTACCTTGTCGATCCACATCACCTGGGAATAATACAGGCGTGCCTGCAAATTGTAGGCGACATGGTCACGCATCCAACCGGATACCGGGGAGGGGTTATCCAGCGTCAGGTCGACATACGGGACAGTGACCTCCGCCCAAAAGCCCTGTGTGCCGGGCGGTAGCGCAGTCAACGGGCTATTGGGCAGGTTACGGCAGGGCTGCAGGTATGGGGACCAGATATAGCCTTCCGGCGTTTCCACCCAGCGTTGGTTTGGATTGTTCAGGTTGACGGTTTCCGCACTGATTTCACGCACCCAGGGAAAAACCTCGTCACGGTGCGCGTCCCGGACCTTGTCGCTGGCAACATCCGGGCGTTTAAGGATCGGGACCGTTCCACCCCACTGCAGGCTGGTGTCGGAGGTGCAGTTGCGGCCAAGCAGATCTGCTTTCGGGAAATCCGGCAAGGCGAGAGCGCGGTTAATACCTGGAACGTTCCAGCGGCTGTTCAAAGGACGCAGTGCCAGGACTCCCACACCGAGTCCTGCCAGTTTAAGGAAGTTACGGCGGGAAAGAGGTTGTTTTGAAAAAGTCATGGCGCTAAGGATACCCGTAAAGTGGGAGGAAGTCAACTAACAGCTTGAAATCGTTCAAGTTATTTAAAATGAATAATTAACTGCGCAGGAACAAAGGACGTAAAGCCTTTTTTTTAAGTTTTCTTCGCACTCTTCTTTTTTCTTCGCGGTTAAGTACTCATGAATAGTTCCATCGCCTTAATACATTCCTTACTGACCTTGTGACCGGCATCCGATTCACAATACTCAACCTGGACATCCGCCGCCTTGAGCAGCTCGACCGCATGCCGGGCCAGTTCCACCGGGATCATGTCATCCTTACGGCCGTGGGCTACGAACACCGGCTTTCCAGACAGTCGACCTCCTGAAAGTAGTGCTTCCCCATTCTCCGGCAGGAATCCCGAGAGCACCACCTGCCTGCGCAAGCGCTCCGGGTGCAGTAAGCCCATTGTATACGTCATGGCTGCCCCCTGGCTAAATCCCATCAGGTCGAACTGGCTGGCATCCAGCCCGGCGGATGCTGACCATTCATCCAATATTTTCAGTAAGTCCTCGGCTGCCGGTCGAAAATCTTCCAGCGTTGCCAATCCCCAGGTGCCAGGCCGGATCACGCGCCAGGAATAGCCGCCTTCCGGTACCGTTGAAGGTGCCCTGGGCGCCAATATGGTGTAATTCGGCGACAGCTTTTGGGTAAACAGCCACATCGAATTTTCATCCCCCATCCACCCGTGCAGGATCACCAGCAATCGGGCTGGCTGCGCCTGCGCCGGTCGAAGGCGGAAGGTCCAATTCTTGAAAGTCAGAAGTTCGGGCTCAGTCACGGTCGGCTCGTTTTTGTATCCATTCGAACAGGAGCAGCACCAGGATCGTCAGCACCACGGGGATCATTCCCGCCAATAAGCACACGATTCCCATCAACGCCGCGCCGCCGCCGTAAATCAAGTAAATCAGGCCGTCGCCGACAATAAAAAGCACTGCCAGGGCGCCGATAAACAGGCGGACATTGGTTTGTTTTGAGTATTTTCTAAGGTCACGCGTCATATCGTCTCTTCGATTTACCGGTTAATTTAATTTGGAAAGCTCACAGCTATCAGCGCTGGAACACCCTTCGGCGCAGCCGGTTTGGCCAGGCCAATGTTTCCAACAATTCCGGCAAGGCAATGTCGGTCGCAATCTCACCTTTGTGGATGATGCTGGCGATATCCACTTTTTCCAGCACCCCGATCCCGCCTACATCCGGACGGATCACCACTTCGGGTTTGTCCATCAGGAGTCGTAATTCGGCCATCTTGCGGCTGCCAATATCCACGGATTGCAGAAATATATTGAAAGCCTGTGCAACGCGTGTGCGTGTAAGTCGTTCCACCAGCGCGGCGGGTACCTGGACAGGCAGCGGCAGGCTGTTAAAACCGCTGGTTGCTTCGGTCATTATTTCAAGAACAACCGCCACCACGGGCAGCGCCGGAGCCAGAGCCCTGGCAACCGTCACCGGGACCGGGTTGAGCACAGCCCCATCCACCAGCAGTGCCTCCCCATACTGCTTGGGCGGGAAGACCCCCGGTACCGCCACCGTGGCAAGCAGCGCATCCACGACACGCCCCTGGTTCAAAACCACCTCCCGGCCGGCCTTGATATCCACCGCCACCACCGCGCACGGAATGTCCAGGTCTTCAAAGGTTTTATCACCCAGGAGCTCCTCGAATAATCTGGCTGCCCCTGAAAGCCCGAGGATGCCAGGCCCTTCCTCCGGAGAGCGTGCGAACAATCTGGTCTGGTCTAGCTTGGCAAACACGGCTTCCAGGGCATCGGGTGAGATACCGGCAGCGTACGCCACTGCTACAATACCGCCGGCGCTCGTTCCTGCCACCGCCCTGATCCGGAAACCTTCTTTCAGCAGGCAGCGCAGGACACCGATATGTGCATAACCGCGTGACCCGCCGCCGCCCAGTGCCAGGGAAATATCCATGTCGATTACCTCACTTTACTTTCTTCCGGCGGTTTCAAAGCGCGGAAGGATCGATATAACAGGAAATCATAAACGAGTTTCATGCCGCCTGCCAGGAAAAAGGGAACACTGAAAAGTACCGGAACGGCCATCAGCAGACCTGCCAGCGAGGGCGAAAGCGCCGCTCCCACCGAACGCGCTATGGTGGTCACGCCCGAAGCCGCCGAGCGCTCATCCGGTGCGACCACCGCCATGGTATAGGATTGGCGGGTGGGTACATCCATCTGCGAAATACTGAAGCGCGCCAGCAGCATACCGATCGCCAGCGGCAGGTTGGGCATCAACGGCACCAGGATCAGGAATATGTTTGATGGAACGTGAGTGAAGACCATCGTATTGATCAATCCAAAGCGTTTGGCGATGCGTGCTGCAAAAAGCGCCGAAAAGCCTGCCAGGATGTTCGCTCCGAAGAATATGCTGCCCAGCACGCCCGTATCCACGCCAAATTTGACATGGAACCAGTAAGCCAAAAGACTCTGGACAAGCAGCGCGCCAGCGAAAGCATCCATGGCAAACAGGCCGCTCAGGCTTAATACCACCTTCTTGGAGCGGTGTAATCCCAGGAACAGGGTTTGCCCGGGTTTTACGACTGCCGGGACCTCCACCGACTTTGAAAGCGACAGGAATAACCCGATCATGATCAGTCCGCCGAGTGCATATCCAGCCAGCACGATCCGGTAAGCATCTAAGGCCGAATAGCCGCTGCCTTGAAGGCCCTGTGCCAGCCAGCCGCCCGCCAGTGCACCGGTTGCCGTTGCCAGCGAGCCAGCCAGGGCGTACCAGGCAAAAGTCTGCGTTCGCTTCCCACCTGGCAGCAGCTGCGTCAGTGCGGCCTGCTCGACCGAGAGGAACGGTCCGATTTCGTTTCCGCTTGGACTGATGACACCGATAATGGCGGCGATCGCCAGCGCAACCGGGTTGCGGGTGAAAATGAACACCACTCCGGCCCCGATCATCAACAGCGCCCCGGCGATCAGCGTCTGTTTGCGGCCAAAGCGGTCTGCGGAAGTTGTCAGCCAGAGCGAAATGCCGGCATCGCCAGCCAGTGTCAGCGAAAAAATGACCCCAACAACTTTTTCACTCAAACCCACCTGGATCAGGTATAGCGCCAGTACAACCGAAAGGAATCCGTAACAAAACAGGCGGATAATGCGGGTCGTGAACAACAGCACCACATCTTTTCGGTCGGACGTCATCAAATGTTCCTCTAGCGCTTGCCAACCTGTAAACGGCACCAGGCATACAGTGCGTCGTATACTTCGAATTGAGCGGCAAGGTTTTCCTCGTCCTCCGGGAAACGCAAACTGTAACCGGAGGCAATCGCCTCCAGGCCGCGTGCGATCGGGTCCTTGTCGATATCTTCAGAAACATCCGCCGAATGTACGATCTGGGCCAGGCGCAGCAGGCCAGGCTCCTTCAAGCCATATTTGAAGATGATTGACTCAAAGGAACAGCGTCCGTCTCTATGGCCCAGCTCCACACCGGGTGCGTCGAAGGGGATGGCTCCGGTTTCCTTGACGGTCTTCTCGATCTCTCCGGCCGGAACAAACAGGAATTCAGCCTGGTTATCTATGAAGCGTGTGATCAGCCACGGACAAGCCACTCTGTCCACATGCACGTGTGATCGTGTAACCCAAATCATGGTACGCTCCTTTCGAAAAATGGTATAAAAGGATTATACTCGTGAAAAGATCATGATGACCTCCATCGAAGCCCCCGAAAGCTCCTCCCCAATCGTTACCCGTGCCGTCGCAGCGGGTCTGCGCGGCGAATTCATCGATAATTATGGTTTCCCTGCCTGGCAGAAAGCCTTATTGGCCGTCCTGGGCGCATTGCCTCAAGGAGTTGCCCGCTTCACCATCAGCCGCTTCGAGTCATTTTCCGGGTTATCCCCGAATGTGCTCGACGATTTTTCGATGGACGAACTGGTACGCGCCCGTTTAAACGACTATGCGCAATTGCCTGGAACTTTCCCCGTCATCACAGCCGGTGCGGCCTTAGGCGGAGCCACAACCTATTTGTCCATGGCGCTGGGTGCTCCCTTCCTCCCCCAGGCCTTCGTTCTCACCATTAAAGGCGGTTCCAGCAACGGTGATGTAAATCGTTACCTGCAGCGCTCCCTGGAACCTGCCCTGCGCATCTCGGAGAAGAACCCTGGATTGATGACCATCCAGCACTACGATCCGGTCCACGATGGCTGGATGACGCGCTTTGTCAATCATGTACGGTTCAAGTTATTGGATATGCCGCCCGCCTATGCAGAATTCATTAAATCAAAGCTGGAACCGGGTGGCGCTGTGGTGTTCTTCGAAGGCGGGGCTTCCTGGCTTCGTTATCGCGTTGGCCCGAGGAGTGTTTTCCAGGTTGGCGGCTGGGGCGGGATCTCTCCCGAGGAATTTCTGGAAGGCAGTCCGCGCCTGCGGGAATATGCGCGCCGCGCCGGGTTGAAGTTCACCGATTGGAAGCTAAAGGATTATCCCCTCGAGCAAGGCCCGGAATCGGAATGGGGCTCCGAGCCGGGGCTGGCCGAGGCGCTGGAGAGCTTTTGCAAGACGGAAGGCTACCGTTTTGTCCGGATCTCCCTTCCACACCCGAACGATTTCTCACGCCTGGCGTTCCAGGCGGCTTTGAAGTTGTTGGACAAGGAAGGCCGTTCGCCAGCCGGCACCCTGGTGGAAATGTTCACTCAGTTCGATGCTTCTGCCTCCATGCAAAGCGGTTTACTGCCACTCTGGCTGATCTTCAATACGGACGATAGTCTAGCCTACCTGCAAGAGATGCGGGCGTACTTCCCCGCCGGAAAACCGGTCTTCTTCTCTCCCCTGGCCACCTTCTCGCTGACTCCTGATTGCACTCCCTATGCTGAATGGGCAGCCGCCCTCGCAGGATTCGAATGGGTCAATATTGGTACACGCCGCAGCCATTACCCCGCGGATGCCCGCGCCCTGGTTAATTGGGTCAAGCCGCTCAGAAAGTGGGTGCAGGCAAATTCCCACCCCATCCGTGCCCATTTGAGCCCGGATGAAATCGGCAGTCTGGCCGTTGATATCCAAAATCCATCCCGGATCAGGCAGGCAGCATATGGCAAATGATACATTGCTCCAGGCAGCTCTGAATACGGCCAGGGCCGGGAATCTGGAAGCCGCAGCCGGCCTTTTTGCGCAGTTGGTCAACGAAGATCCGGCCTCTGAACAGGGCTGGCTGGGACTGGGTCTGTGTATTTCTGACAAAGAAAAGCGGGATTACTGCTTCCGGCGCGTATTAGCGATCAACCCCAATAACACCCAGGCCAAACAGGCATTGGAGCTCCTTGAGGTCTCATTCCCGGCCGCTTTTCCCACTACTCTGCAGGCGCATCCTTCCCAGGCCGCCAACCCGCCTGCTGAGGAAAATAAATTCGCTCCGGCCGTCTCCCCTTTCTCATCCATGGAAGGCTTGGATGCGGAACCGGGCGAATCTGTTTTCCGTAGCGAACAGGATCAACCCTGCAGCGAAAACGAATAGACTCTCGCCGGCAAAACCTGTCACCCCGACATGGGAAATGGGACCGGAACCTGAAACCAGCCCACCGGTAGAACCCGCTCCAACCGAAAAGAAGAAAGTCAAGCCTTTGATGGTAATCGTAGGGCTGGTTATCATTTTCCTGCTTGTTTGCCTGGCAGGCGCTGCCTATCTATTTGTATCAGGGACGGCCGCACAATGGCTGCCACTCGCTCCTGCTCCAACCTGGACGTCAGCTCAGCTCCCGACCCAATCAGATACACCGACTCCCTCGATTACACCAACTGCCACTCTCACTGCAACGCCTGCCGCGCCCACTCCCACTTCTCCACCAACGCCAGGACCCACCCTGGTCTATGCGCCTGTTTTTACGGAGGGCGCTTGCAAATTCATGCCACCCAGCGGAGTAGTGGTTACATGCGGGTATGTGACCGTTCCGGAGGATCGCTCAAATCTGAAGTCGAAATCCATCCGGCTGGCGGTGGAAGTTTTTCACAGCTCCAGTTCCACGCCTGCATCTGATCCTGTGTTTTTCCTGCAAGGGGGACCTGGAGGCGAAGCCGTTCAACTAAGCACGGACAACTACGAAGCTCTCGTCAAACCTTTTCTTTCAGAACGGGATTTCGTCGCTTTTGATCAGCGCGGAACCGGGATTTCCATCCCCGCTCTCGGTTGCGATGACCTGGAAAAGGTTTACAAGCAGGATATCGGAGGAACAATTCCCGCCTCCAGCCGTGAACTGGTTTACTCCAATGCTTTTCGTTCCTGCCACGGCAGCCTGACAATTGCTGGCATCGATTTGAATGCCTACACCACTGAGGCCAGTTCGGACGACCTAAAAGACATAATCTCCACATTGGGATACAAGCAGGTTGACCTGTATAGCGCCTCGTATGGCACACGTCTGGCGCTGGTTACCCTCCGCGACCACCCCGGGATCGTCAGGAGTGTGGTCCTGGATTCGGTGGTTCCAATCGAGGTGAAGCTTTTTGATGAAGACCCGATCCGTTACGGCTCAGCACTGCAAGCATTGTTTGATACTTGCTCCGCTGATCTGAACTGCAACAGCGCTTATCCCGACCTGAAAACAACCTTCTGGAACCTTGTCGATCAATTGGATGCCAACCCCGCCAAAGTGACAATGCCGGGTTCCGACATAGGCAATACGGGAAAATTCGACGGCGCCGACCTGATTGGCGTAATTCTGAGCTTTTTGAAGTCAAGCACGCTGATTGGAAGTGCGCCGGAAGTCATTTATCAGGTCAAATCCGGCGATTATTCGATATTTTCCAGGATGCAATCTGCCTTGCCCTATCAGTTCCAAGGCATCAACCTTGGGTTGTATATTTCGATGATGTGTCACGAGCAGATTCTTGCAACAAATCCACAGGACTTGCAGGCTGCCATGGATTCACAACTTGACATAGGCAGGTATTTCCGCCTGCCATTCTTTGGGGATGCAAAAGCGCTTTTCAACTCCTGCAAATTGTGGGGAGCCGTACCACCTGACGTTGGTGAGAACGCCGCCGTGGTCAGCGCTATACCGGCCCTGGTGATCGAGGGAAAATACGACCCGGTCACTCCGCCCATCTTTGGAACAGAAGTTATTTCAAATTTGAGCCACGCCTATTCCATGGAGTTCCCCAACCTGGGTCACACTCCCAGTGCATTTGACTCATCCGGCTGTGCATTTGAAACCATCCTGGCCTTTTTTGACGACCCTGGCCAGCAGCCGGACATGACGTGTTTGTCAGCTCTAAAAGGTGTGGACTTTGTGGTCCCGTAATTTGTATTATTTATTCACCTTTCAGGCTAATTTCGCTCCGGGACCAGCCCAGACAGACAAGCTTGCCCTCCCGTAATTCGGCAGTGATTAGCGCTGTATGCTCAAGACCGTGATCCAGAATGGTTTGTTGATCCAGGCCGGTTAATACCTCCGGCAAGCCAAACAGGATCAATGCTCCATGCGTCACCAGCAGGAATTCACAATCCGTCTCTCCATAATCGGCGATCAATTTCTGGATAAATTTAGCCAGGCGCGTGCGAACCTCTTTACAGGTTTCGCCATCTTGTGGCCCGTGCTCAAGTTCGCGGCCTTCGAGCCAGGCTTCCTTCCAGTAGTTGTGTTCCACCCAGGCTGCCTCATCCGCGCCTCCTTCCAGGAACCCGCAATCCGGTTCACGCAGCCCATCCGCGCATGCCACCGGCGCCCCTAGCGCAGCGGACAGGATTTCCGCCGTTTCTTTTGCACGCGGGATCGGACTGGTGTAAATGCGGGTGATGGATTTCCCGGCGAACTTCTTCGCCAGCGCCTCCGCCTGCAGCCGGCCGGTCCGGGTTAATGGATGCGGCAAATTTCGGTTGGAGATGATCCGCCGGGTGTTTGCTTCGCTTTCGCCGTGCCGCGTGAAATACAATTTCATTTATTCGTGATATTTCTTCTCACCCGCCTCGATCCGCACGGCGATCCGGTTCGCTCGCGGCGGGAGCGGGCAGGACCAGCGGTCGTTATAAGCGCAGTACGGATTGTAGGCCAGGTTAAAATCCACCTGCAGTTTCCCGCCGCCCAGATCCCCTGGCTCAAGATAACGCCCTGCTCCGTACGTCTCGTCAGGCGCAGTTGCATCCACGAACGGGATGAAATATTCTCCACCGTCGACAGAGACATATACCTGCAGGATCGCCTCCTGTCCTTTCACCTTAAACCGGATCTGTCCGACGTGCATATAATCCTGCTCATCTCCGGTGGAGGTGGCCATGATGATTGCTTCCGGCTCCTTTACTTTTTCAAGGACCAGCTCGTAACGAAAGCCCGGATTTTCTGGATAGTATTTCAAACCGCTAAAGCTCTTCTGCTCATTGGAGTCGAGCGGAGATTGATGGCGGTCGGTCCTAAAAAAGTCGTCCTTGGCCTTGCGAAAATCGGTTAATTCTGACATATTTTTATCTCCTTACACCGCTATTTACCATTGAAAAATCCAATCAACTGCCGGTTGACTTCCTCAGCTTCATCGAGTTGGACCCAATGGGTGGCATTTTCGAAGGTTACCAACCGGCCATTATCACACAATTCGATCAAATCCTGCGCCATTTCCGCACAGAGCGCCACATCCCGCTTGCCCCACAATATCAAGGTAGGAACATGCACCCGGACAATCGTCTTAAGTCTTGATCGCGCCTGAAAAGCAGCCCGGTACCAGTTGAGCATGGCGCTCAGGGCCTCCGGTTGGGCCCAGGCTTGCTTGTATTTGGCCAGCTCCTCCGCTGAAAAAGTGCCGGTTTTCCCGCTGGAGGTCAGCATGCGCCCAATGCCAGAAAAATCATTCACTCGCAGCAGCCAGTCAGCCAGCCCCGGGATCTGGAAAAATCCGATGTACCAGCTCTTGAGTATTTGGCGCGGGGATCTGCGCAAAGTATCCAGCATGACAGCCGGATTAGGTACGTTCAGGATCGCCAGGCGTTCGATCCTCTGCGGGTTATGGATGGCCAACTCCCATGCCACCGCTGCGCCCCAGTCGTGACCAGCCAGGTTGGTCTTCTCAATCCCAAAAATATCCAGCAGACCCAGCACATCCCGGCAGAGTTCGTCCATACGATAGGACTTCACTCCTTTGGGTTTTTCCGACAGGTTGTAACCACGTTGGTCGGGAACGATAACGTGGTAGCCAGCCGAAACCATGGCTGGGATTTGGTGCCGCCAGCCATACCAAAATTCAGGGAAGCCGTGTAACAGGACCACCGGCTTGCCGTTCGGATCGCCAGCCGTCACAACGTGCAGGTGGATCCCGTTTGTCTCAAGAAATACATGCTCGTAGTTGTCCGTCATCCATAACCTGAATGCCGCAATTACATTAAGGCACGGCGTTCACAAAGTCACAACTTCTTGATAAGTGTCATTGCGAAACCGGCGTTCTGTGCCGGTTGAAGCAATCCTCTAGCCAATTGTGGGGTTGCTTCGCCAAGAACACTCTGTGCAATAAGGTGGGACCTATTTTAATCTTTCTGCAGAGGATGTAGCTGGCTTATGCCGGGTCCATTGCTCCTATCCCGCAGAAGAACGGCTGGTGGTCTTCACGATCCCTTTATTTTCAGATATTCCAACACTGAGACACGCGTATAAGTGTCGATTGGGAGCTCCAGCGCTTCTTCCGGTTTGATCCACAAGAAATCTTCTGCCTCGTCGTTAAGCTCCACCTCAGTCGAATCAACCCGGCAGGCATAATCGAAAAAGAGGAAATGCCGCTGTTTCCAAAAGGCTGGGTCATAGATAAATTCCTGCCAGCAAAGGAAGCGCAGGTCGCAAACATCCAAACCGGTCTCTTCCTTGGCTTCACGTATGACCGTCTGCTCGATCCGTTCGCCCAGCTCCACGTGTCCGCCCGGAACCACATAGCGCCCGGGCCATTTGTGCGACCTGAGCAGCAGGAGTTCCCCTTTCGGGTTGATAATGAAAATTCCGACGGTAGGCTCGGGGAAGACTTGTTTGCCCATACTTTACCTGCGGTCTTAATGTGGATTTTGAAAATAAACCGAAATGATATCCGAAAGGTCTGCGCCGGTATGTTCCCGCAAGATGCGGAAGAAATCCTCCGAGGTGGCCCGCTTTCCGGCCATTTGAGCCGCATAATCCTTCAGGAAAGCCAGGAAATCCGTCTCACCCACCCGTACCCGCAGAGCCTGCAGGAACTGTGCCCCGCGCAAATAAACTGCGTTTGCGTAAGTCCTAAAGTCACTGCCGTGGTAAATATCGGTATCCACCCACCCGCTGGGATTATAGGCACCGATCCGGAATGCCTCCCAGGCAGTCACTTCCGGATAATTGCGTTCGTAGAACAGCCGCTCGCTGAAAGTAGACAGCGCCTCATCCAGCCAGGGTTCCAAAGCCTGGTCATTTCCAACCGAACCGTACCACCATTGGTGCGCCGTCTCGTGAACGGCTATATCGATCAAGTTGTTGAGTACGGTCCCATTCTCGGAACTGTAATAATCCTGGCTCAAAAAGAATAATCCGTCATATTCCATCCCATCATAGAACGGTGATTCGACGATGCTCAGGCTCGGATACGGGTTCGGGCCGAAGAGATCGTAAAATGTGTTCAATGCCTTGGCCACTTCATCCAGCACCGCCTGTCCTTGCGCCTGTTCGCTTTCAAAGAAATAACTGGTAACAGTCACCCCGTTCACAGTGGTCGAAGCGGTCTGGTAAACCGGGCTGATGGATAGAGCAAAGGAACGGACATTGTCAAGGTGAAAGTACCAGCCATAAGAGATCTTTTCCCCGACCGCACTGGCCGCGACGACTGCTTGAAAGTTGGGGTCGCTCAAATGCAAGGTCATATCCAGGATTTGATCGTCGTAAACCAGGTGCTCGCCCACATTTGCAGGCGCATGCAGCAGCCAGCCCTGCCCGGGGGCATATGGGACAATGAACGGGTACCAATCCACCAGGTTAGCCTGCCGGTCGTTGTAACCGAAGACATGGTACACGTCCGCCGCCGGCAGGTGCAGATCATAATGGATGTAGAACTCCAGGCTGGTGTCGGGCAACAATGCTGAAGTCAGCGGGATCTCCAGCCGGTCTCCGTTCAATTTGAAATTTCCTACGGCCTGTCCGTTTACCGTTGTGCTTCCGGGAACGAAGCAATCCTTCCAAAGGGCGGGCTCAACTGCCAATACCAGGTTGTTCAGCGTATCCCCGGTCGAATTGGGATAATCGATGGTCTCGTCCACCGCTACCGCATGCCCGGCATAATCCAGGGTAACGTTCAAGGTGTAAGTCGCCGGCACGAAAACCGGCGCAGGGTGGGGCGTCAGAGATACTGTCGGGGATGGGGTTGGAGTTGGTGTGGCGGTCTGGATACTCGTCGGAACGGGCGTACTGGTGGCAGTATCCAGACCGGGTTCGAATGGGGTCGGCGTGGAAGTTGCATTTGGGTTGGGGGTAACTGTCGGCCCGATGTTGGTGGGCAGGGCCGCAGGTCCCATGCCGGTGCAGGCGGAAAGAAGCAGTAAAGGCAATAAAAGCAGCCACCCGCAGCCACGCCGGAGCATATTTACCTTCGTTTCCAAACCAGCCCGCGCCGCGGATGGAAGAGGAAGACCAACAGGAAAATAAAGGTGGCTGTCAGTACGATTGCCGATCCGGAAACGATATTGAAATAATAGCTCATGTACAGGCCCGTCACGGCTGAAACCGCACCAATGATTGCCGATACCAGCATCCCCTGCCATAATCTGTGCGTAAGCAGTGAGGCGGTTGCCGCCGGGGTGACCAGCATTGCGACCATTAAAGCCACGCCCACCGTTTGCATCGCAACCGACACCGTCAGCGCCATGAGCACGAACAACAGATTATTTAACAGGCTGGATGGCAGTCTGAGCGTAGCCGACAGCACCGGATCGAATGATAACACCAGGAATTCTTTATAGAAAAAAAATATGGTCAGCAATATTACCGCCCCAAAGGCGGCTGTCAGGATCAGGTCGCGCCCAGAGACCCCCAGTACATCTCCGAAGAGGAAATGACTCAAATCTACGGTATAACTGCGGACGGTGGAGATCAGGGCAATCCCCAGCGCAAACATACTGGCAAAAATGATGCCTATGGCAGTATCCTCGCGGATCTGGGCGTGCTTGGAAACCCGCCCCACCGCCAGCGCCACCAACACCGCCGCGCCCAGCGCCCACCAGAAGAGCGTATCACGACTGCCACCGCTGATCAAATAACCCAACGCCACCCCTGGCAGCACGGCATGTGCCAGGGCATCCCCGAAAAAGGCCATCCCGCGCAGTACCACGTAAACACCCACCACTGCACACACCACCCCAACGATGACAGACGCGGCCAGCCCGCGGATCATAAAAGCATAGGAAAAGGGCTGGATGAAAATATCGATCAAATTAGACATTTTCATCCTCGCCGTCACAACATGAGTCGGCCAATGTCGTCGTGCCGTCCGCGCCTTTGATCAACTGGGCATGACCGCTGTACGCGTGCAGCAGGTTCTCGCTGGTTAATACTTCGTGCGGCGGTCCAAACCGGATCATGCGCCGGTTGAGCAGCATGACGCGGTCGAAATGGCTGGCAGCCTGTCCCAGGTCATGCGTAGCCACCATAACGGTGATCTTCTCCTGCCGCAGTTTTTCCAGCAGGGACAGGATCGCTTCCTGTGAAGGTGCATCCAGGCCGTTGAGCGGTTCATCCATCAATACCAACTCGGCCTCCTGCGCCAGTGCGCGCGCCAGGAAGGTCCGCTGCTGTTGGCCTCCGGATAGTTCCCCGATTTGGCGGCCCGCCAGCGAATCCATATCCACTGCTTCCAGCGCGGCATGTACGATATCCCAATCATTGTGGTGCGGCCAGCGGAAGAACCCGATTTTCCCAATGCGGCCCATCATCACCACATCCCCAACGCTGGCCGGAAAGCGCCAATCCACCTGGCTGCGCTGCGGGACATACGCGATACAGATGTGCCCGCGTGGACCGTAACCAGAGATTTTTACCTCGCCTGAGCTGGGCGGCAGCACGCCTGCCACCACTTTGAAGAGCGTGCTTTTGCCGGCTCCGTTTGGCCCAACCACGGCTACCCGTTCCCCGGCATGCAAATGAAAGCTGATGTTTTCAAGCGCAAAATGCCCATCGTAACGGACGTTCAGTTTTTCCACTTCGAGGATGGGCGCGTGCGGGTCATGCGGTACGTGTGGGTGAAGCGGGTTGACGGATGGAGTGGTCATTTAAGTGCCCCGACAATCCTGGTCACATCATACTTGATCATATCGATATAGGTCGCGGCCGGCCCGCCTGGCGCACTGAGCGAATGGGTATAAAGGTCAGTGATAACCTTGACACCCGTCTCGGATGCGATCTGGTCGGCCAGTTGCGGGTTGGTGCCTGTTTCCAGGAAAATCGCGGGCGCCTTGGTCGAGCGGATCTGGTTGATCAAAGCTGCCAGCTCCTGGGCAGAGGGCGCCGCGCCGCTGGTAATGCTCGGAACGATCGCACCGACTATTGTGAATCCATAGCGGGCGGCAAAATAGCCGAAAGTTTCATGGTTCGTGACCAGCTGGCGGCGCGCCTGCGGGATTCCCTGGACCTGGGATTTGATCCAGGCATCCAGGCTTTGCAGATTGCTTATGTATTTCTGCGCGTTGGCGCTGTATAGCGCCGCGCCTGCCGGGTCGGCCTGGGATAGGCCATCCCGGATGTTTTCGACATACTTGATGACGTTGTTCGGGTCCAGCCAAAAGTGCGGGTCGCCGGCCGGGTTTTGCCCGGAAGGATCGCTCCGGGGTGTCAGCCCATCGCAGGCAGAGATGACCCTTTGCTTACCGCCTGAATTCTGCAGGATTGGCCCAAGGAAGGCCTCCAGGTTGGCGCCATTGGTGATGAGCACATCTGCATCCGTAATTTTGGCTGCATCCTGGGGAGAAGGCTGGTAGGCATGCGGGTCGGCATCCACCGGGATCAGCGACTGCACCGTCAGTCGATTGCCAACCACATTCTGGGCAATATCTGCCAGGAACGACTCCACCGCCAGCACGCGCGGCAGACCGGCAGACCTGTTTGGAGCCGCCCCACAGGCTGTAACCAACAAAGTCAACAATACCAGGATACTGTAACAGCGTTTCATGGCACGTTCATCCACGCAAAGGCATTCGGAGAGGCTAGCAAGGGACCAGACACTAACCGCCATTCTCCAGTTCATCCACCTCATCCGGGCCAAGTTCCTTTTGGAGAAATACATACGCGCCTGTAAAACCGTTCTCGCCTGGCGCGACTAAATGCCGGCCCGGCAGTACATTGACAATTTTCCAGCCTTCCAGGCCGGCATCATTCAAATCATAGATTTGAAAGCCATCTTCCGGTGCGTCTTCTTGCAAGAAATCGGCGGTAGACAAATGAACGACTTTATGCAGGAATACCTTCTTGCCGTTCTTAAGCCGTACTTTGGCAGCCTCCACCAGCTTTTGGCTGTCAAAGCGTTGTTCGGCTTCTATCTGCTCGCGCATCCGCTTGGTCTGCGGGTCTGCCAGTACTTCCTTGGCAGCCTCCTGGATATCTTCAATATCACTTTGTTTGGCAACTAAAAGATATTCCAACCCGCGCCGGTCGCCCAACTGGACCAGGCCTTCGGCCGCATCCATCTGAAGCATCCAGTCCTCATTCTCGTTCAGAATTTCGACCAGGCTCTCGATATCGTGCATGGAAACAAGATCATCAACGGCAGATTTCATGCTTACATCCTCATTTCTTTCTACGAACATCTCTTTCTAAACTGAGACAAGAATCTCAAAGCGGAACTAGCTCCACAAGTTCTTCAGAAAGCGCACTCTTTCCGCGCTTTGCAGGGTTTCACCGCCCTCGTGATGGTTATACGGCCAAATCTTGATTTCCTTTGGGCCGCTGTAATAATTATAGGCGGCAAAAACTGTCGAAGGCGGGCAAATCTCGTCCATCAGTCCCACTGAAAACAACGCCGGTGACTTGGCGCGCGTAGCAAAATTCACGCCATCAAAGTAAGCCAGCGTATTAAACACTGTCTCGATTTTCCCCCGGTGGATTTTGCAATAGTTCTGGATCTCTGCATACGGATAGGAATCGGTGATTTCCGTGGCGCGCCGGATGGCACACAGGAATGGCACATCCGGCATCACAGCCGCCAGGTCCGGGACCAGGCCGGCGGCCGCCAGTGCAATCCCGCCGCCCTGACTCCCGCCCAGGACTGCCACGCGTCGGGCATCGACAGCCGGATGGGATCGGGCAGCTTCCACCGCCCGCACCGCATCGCTGAAGACCCTGCGGTAGAAATAGTTCTGCGGGTCAAGGATGCCGCGCGTCATGAACCCCGGAATCTGAGGGTTGCCGCCTTCCGGCTCGAAATCAGGAGTGTCGCCGCTCCGCCAGGTGCTGCCCTGGCCGCGCACATCCATGACAAAATGGGCATACCCGACGTTGCCCCACAGCAGCCAGTCAAATGGATGACCACGTCCGCCGCCGTAACCAATATACTCAACGATACAGGCCAACCGGCCGGAGCGTTCGCTCGGCAAAATGAACCAGCCCTTGATCGGCTGTCCCCCAAAGCCGTTATAAGTTACATCATATACCTCCAGGAATTTCAAACCGGTCTCTACCGGTTCGAAATGCGCTTCAAGCGGAAACGCGCGCGTCCGTTCCAGGGTTTCGCTCCAAAACGCATCGAAATCTTCCGGTTCAGTGCGGGCTGGAAGGTAGGTTTGCAATTTCTCGAGCGGCATATCATAATACATGGTCTTCTCCTGATTGGAAAAAGCTGCGTTGATTATATCTCTCAACAATCCAAAATTCTTTAAACTCATGGTAATATCAAGCCATTATGCCTGAGAATTTTAAGGTTGTTGCGACCAATCGTAAAGCCGGGTTTGAATACTTCCTTTTTGAGCGCTTCGAGGCGGGCTTGGCTCTTAAGGGCAGTGAAATCAAATCCATCCGCGCAGGGCAGATCAGCCTGGCGGAATCGTATATTCGCGTGGATGAGAATCAAGCCTGGCTGATCGAAGCGCATGTTGCCCCCTACATCCAGGCCAACCGCTTCAACCATGATCCCAAGCGACCGCGCCGACTATTGCTGCATCGCAAGGAAATCCGGGAAATGTGGGATGCTGTCCGCCAGAAAGGCGTCACGATCGTGCCGGTTCGCGTTTACCTGAAGAACGGCCGCGCCAAAATTGAAATCGCTATCGCCAAGGGCAAGAAATTACATGACAAGCGTGAAGCCATCGCCCGCCGGGATGCCGAACGCGAAATGGATCGTGAAGCCAGTAATTGATTCAAGCTTGGCTCATTCACCAGGATCATACGAAGCAGGCCAATATTCATGTCAATAAAAGAGACCACCGGTATGGTGGTCTCCGATTTTATAAAAGTAGGGCGGAATGGCATTCCACCGCCACCTGTTTTCTACAACTTGTAAGTTTGCAGGAAAATATCCACCATATTGGGATCAAAGTAAATGGCTCGATAGCGCGCCAGCTCATCCAGGGCATCCACGGCTGACATGCTGCTGTGGTACGGGCGATTGGTCGTCATTGCATCAAAAGCATCTACGATCGCCAGCAAACGTCCCTCGCGCGGGATCAATTCGCCTTTCAGACCGCTCGGGTAGCCGCTTCCATTCCACCATTCGTGATGATGCAGCACGTACGGCACCGCCGCTTTGAGATGGTCCACGCCCTCCAACATCCTGGCGCCGATCACTGGGTGTTGGCGCATCAATACCCATTCTTCCTTAGTAAGCGGGGCCGTCTTCTTTAATACCTGGCTGGGCACAACGATCTTTCCGATATCATGCAGGATGGCTCCGAATTCAAGGACGGCGATATCCTCAGGGTTCCAGTTCAAGGCAAAAGCCAGGTTAAGAGCCAGGCGTCGGACTCGTTCCAGGTGACCGGCAGTATATGGATCGCGCGTTTCAATTACATTCGCCAGCATGATTACAGTCTGCAGGTGGGCTGTGCGCGTATCGAAAAGCTCGGTGACACGCCGCCGGTCCAGGCGCGCCTTTACAGCATTGGTCAGCTCAGCCGCCTCGAATGGCTTGAATAGATAATCGTCCACACCCAGGCTGCGGGCCCGGTCGATATCCGCTCTTTCAGTGCGGGCGCTCAAAAACAGGAATGGGACGGTGATGCCTTCCGGCAAAAGCCGTACGGCTTCAAGTAACTCGTACCCGTTCATCTCCGGCATCATGATATCGGAGACAACCAGGCTTGGCCGGGTTTTATTGAATTCTTCGAGCGCCTTCTTCCCATTGACTGCCGGGCACACTTCGTACCCCTCGGCTTCCAGGAGGCAGCGCATTACTTCCAATAATGAGGCATCATCTTCCACTAACAGTATTCTAGCCATACCTACCCACTACCCTTCTCTATTTGGCCCTTGTTCCAATTATAAGCCATACCTGGCTGCAGCCACCATTGCCTGCCCCAACGAAAGCCCGCCGTCGTTGGCTGGAACCTGGTGATGTAAATAGACAATGAAACCATCCTTGCGCAGGCCATGTGTTGCACGTTCCAGCAGAGCCATATTCTGCCAGACTCCTCCACTTAATGCCACCTCGCCAATTCCCGTTTGCCGGCGGATCTCCCTGCAGACTCGCACTGTCAGTTCGGCCAACCCGTTATGAAAACGAGCAGAAATGACCGGGATGGATACACCGGCATGCACATCCGTCAATAGGCCTCGGATGGCTTCCCCGACTTCCACCGCTTCTCCCTTGATCTCGAACCGGTATGCTCCAGTCTTCGGATGGATCCAAAGCGGCTTCAAATTCGATCGCGGCCTGGGCTTCGTAATTGACCATTTGCCGCACCCCGGCCATGGCGGCCGCGGCATCGAACAGGCGGCCCAGGCTGGAAGTCCGCGGAGTATTCAAACTACGTTCCAATTGAATCCGTAATGCCTGGCGGTCCTCGAAGCATAAATCCTGGACAGGCGCCAGGTTATCCTCCCAATCCATGCCGAGCGACCAGAGCAGCGCCAGGGCTGTGCGTGTCGGCCGTTTAATGGCTGCATCGCCACCCGGCAGCGGGAAATAAGCCAGGTGATACGGCCTTTGGTATCCGGCATAATCCGCTACCAGGAATTCGCCGCCCCAGATGGCGCCATCCTCGCCATATCCGGTTCCGTCAAACGCCAGCCCAATCACAGGATGGCTGCCATCCAACCCATTATCCGCCATGCAGGCCGCAATATGAGCATGGTGATGCTGGATACGGAAAATCGGAAGGTTAAACTGATTAGCACGCTGCAGCGCGTACCGGCTGGAAAGATAATCCGGGTGCAGGTCGCAGCCAATCGCTTCCGGCTGAATGCGGAATAATCGCTCGAAATGCCCGATCCCTTCTTCAAAGGAACGCAGGGTCTCGTAATTCTCCATATCACCGATGTGATGGCTGACGAAAGCGTAGTTTTGGCGGGTCAGGCAAAATGTATTCTTAAGCTCCGGGCCGGTTGCCAGGATCGAAGGGATCGTTTTCGGTAGTTTTATCGAATCCGGAGCATATCCCCTCGACCGCCTCAAAAAGTAAATATTATCCGGTTTCGAGGCAGGCATTTTCTCTGAACTCAGTACTTGTCGCATCATTCCTTACCACCCTCACCACCGAATCATCGCAGCGCGTATGGATATCACGGTTGTGCATCAGGAATGCATCCGCCAGGGTGGCAAGCCGCAGGCGGGCTTCATCATTGCCGGTTGCGATGGGTTCCTCTGAAAGGTTGCCGCTGGTCATCACCAGGGGCGGAATTATTGAAGTGGTTCCAGCTCTCCGCGGCAAACAACAGGTAATGGAGCGGGGTATAGGGCAACATCACCGCCAGGGTATCCTGCTTCGGCGCGACTTCTTCCACAACCGCGGAACCCGGCTTGCGCTTCAGCAGGACGATCGGCCGCTGCCGTGATTCGAGTAATACTCTTTCAGCCTGCGCTGACAAAGCAATGCTGTTCCACGCTTGCCAGGTCCGGCATCATCAGTGCAAAGGGTTTGTCGACCCGCAGCTTGCGGCGGCGCAGCTCAGCCACCGCTTTGGCATTGGTGGCATCACACGCCAGGTGAAAACCGCCCAGGCCTTTTATGGCAAGGATTTTCCCTTCGGTCAGCAGTTTCTGGGTTGCCAGGATGGCAAAATCCCGCTCGGCGATCCGATGACCATCTGCATCTTCCAACCAGACTTGCGGCCCGCACACCGCGCAGGCCACCGGCTGCGCATGGAAACGCCGGTCCAGTGGATCGGTGTACTCGGCCGCACAATCGCTGCACATGTCGAAAGGCGCCATGGTCGTGTTAGGCCGGTCGTAGGGGATATCGGTAATGATCGTAAAGCGCGGCCCGCAGTTTGTGCAGTTGATGAATGGATAGCGGTAGCGCCGGTCGGATGGATCGAGCAGTTCCCGCAGGCAGTCCGGACAGATGCTCACATCCGGCGAAATCGGCTGGAACGCTCCTTCCACGGCTTCAGATGGGATGATTTCGAAACTGGAAAATCCTTGTGGGTCGTCAAACGAAACCTCGAATGTGTCTATTCGTGCCAGTGGCGGCAGTTCGGACTTCAGGGAATTGACAAAAGAATCCAGTACCTGCGCGTTTCCGTCCACCTCGATATCCACCCCGGCGGAAGTATTCCGCACCCAACCGCTTAACCCATAACGGGCCGCCAGCCCATAAACGAAAGGCCGGAAGCCGACGCCCTGCACAATACCGGTAATATGGATGCGTGCGCTGCGTAATTCAGGCATTTTTGGTTGCATTACTCAATTCTATCCCGATCCGGTGAATCCGACCGGGCTCCAGTGAAGTTATCCGGCTGCGGGGAATGATCAATGAGGAATCGGAACAATCGATCACATGGCCTTCCAGGTGTGCAGAGTCGATCCGGTACGCGCCATAATCCAGCCGTCCCGGGTTGTGATAAATGATCTCCAGTTCCTGGTCCGCGAAACGGGTGACCAGTTTGGCGTTGCCATCCTGGTCGAATTGGCCAGCCACCAGCTTTGGTTCCAGCAATAGATCGCCCAGTCGCCCCTTGACACCAAAAACTTCGGTCACGAGCGTGAGCAGATACCAGCTGGCCGAACCCGTTAGATACGTGTACATCCCGCGGCCGCGCCCGTTGATATATTCAGGAATACCCGGGTAGATCCGGCTGCGGTCAAAATCCTGGCAATGCTGGTAGATGCCATCCAGAACCTTGTAACCCTGCTTTACCAATCCCCGTTGGTAGAGCGCATTGGCATACATGACCGCCATATGACTGAACATGGCGCCATTTTCTTTGTGGCCATATGCAAATCCAAAGGCGCGTCCCAGGTCGGGCAGGACTTCTCCAAAATCGGTGTTGAGTCTGTAGCCTCCAACGTTCGCATCAAACAAATAACGATCCACCGATCGCACGATTTCTTTCGCCTGTTCCGCACTGGCCACGCCGCCCATCAAAGCGAAAACCTGCCCGGTCAGGATCATGCGCACGCCCTTTGGATAATCGCCTTCCACCCGCTTCCCCTGGTTGTCGTAATAGCCGTTGAACCAGCCATAGCCTTCAGCATTGCATAACCATTCCTGTTTTCTGAGGTGCTGGCGTAGCCAGTCGGCCTTGCCAGTCAGGTCCATCGCCAGGTCCGGAAGGCCGACAGGTATTTTCTTCCCGGAGACCTCATGCAAACAACTGCTGAAGTATTCCCCCAAACTAGCCTGCTTTGCCGAAACCGAATCATAATCAACCACCTTGCTCAACCGGTCCAGCAAGGGGAGCAGCTCGGCAGCAATTTCAACTCCCTTCACACCCTTTCGATCCAACTCCAGCGCCCATTCACTCAGGCGTTTTAGATTACCGGCATACATGGCCGAAAAAGCCACACTCTCCCCGCGCTGGCTGGCCATGTCCATCGCATCGTTCCAATCCGCCCCTTCCAGGCGGATGGTATTATGCTCGCCCACGTTGAAAAACGGGACCAGGTTTTGCACGAGCAGGTGTTCCAGGATCGTACCCTGATAAGGCTCGCCCGCAGCTGTGCGTAGCTGTGTTCCCTGTTCGGGTGACCAGTCATCATCCACTTTTTGGGCACGTGCCGCCAGGCGGTCCTTGAAGTAAACCTGAGGGCGCAGCAGGAATTCCAGATCGCCGGTCTGGTCGATATAAAGGCCCGTCGTCAACAGCGGCCAAACCCCGTGGTCCATCCACACTCGTGGAATATTATTACGGTCGGCTTTGAATTCACCCGGGAGCGAACCAATGATCGTGGCATTGCTGCCATCTATGCGCACACCGCCAAAATTATCCAATAACATCCGGCTGACATCCCCGGATTCCATGATCAGCAGTGCCAGGATATCCTGCCAGAGATCCCGCCAGCCGCGACCGCCGCGCCCGTAATCGTGATATGGCAGGAAAGAGTTGCCGAATAAACGGCGCAGCACCGGCTGCACCTTCACCCACTGCATCCAACCGTCGAAGCGTGCATCCCCACTGGCGAGCCGAGGCATATTGATCTTGGATCGCCAGAAGATCTTGGTCCTTCCCAGCCAGTCATCAAATTGGGCTGCGCTGCCATACTCCTGGATAAGTCGTACTGAGTCGTCCTTCCCCATGACCGCCAATATCAGGATGTATGAACGTTCCTGGCCCGGAAGCAGGGTTTCCTTTCGGAAACGGATCGCTCCGATGGTTTCGTATCCATCCACGCTCATCCCCGCCTGGAATTCCGGCTGCTTATTTTTGACAATCGCTTTAGGCCAATCCAGGCTTCCGCCTTCGCCGATGAAATCCTCCAACACCGGGAAAAAGCCTTGCGGAGCTGTTCCGTCCGCTTCCACCCCCAGGACCGCGTACGTCAGTGTATTGGGCTGGTGGCCGCGCTCATCAAAGGATAGTGTTGGGGTGACCAGCACGCCATAAGTCCCGCAGGTTGTCCGCTGCAGGAGTGAAGTCACGTGCCGGTGGTCGCGTAAATTATCCGCCGAACGTCCATAAATCGGAATGGCAGCCGTTGGGGTGATTTTCAGGGGGTAATTGGAAATATTGGTTAGAGTAACCTTCATCAATTCGACACGGTCGGCGCTGGCAGGCACAAAATTAGTCATCTCGGCGCTAATACCAGTCTGCAAGTTCTTTCGCTTAACCCGCTGCCATAAGAAACCTGCCTCGAGAGTGGATTCTTCGTCCTCACTGGTGAAATGGTGGGCAACCTGTAAGGCGCTGTTACCACAGGCAGACCATGCCTCAAAACCATTCGACAGAATCCAGAAATTCCGCGCCGAACGCGAATTATGTAAATCTTCCACAGAGGTCGGCGGGGTCAGGAAGGTATTTTGGTCGGCTTTGATGTCCCCATGCAAGCTCGGTGTAATTGCCGAGAAAATCCCAGCCTCGTTGACCAGCGGGAAATACAACGAGCTGGTGCGATGAGCGTTGAGCAAGCGGAAGGAACCCGCCTCATCGATAAATTCCCAGCCGGGATCATCTGGTTGAATCATGCGTTCTCCGTTGACTCTAACAGTTCAACTTCATTCAAAATAGACATCGATTTGCTTTATCTTTCCGTCACGCACCTGCCCGGCATACGGCGCAGGGATGACCTCACCAGCCAGTTCGATGGCGCTGCCCTGATTGGGCTGCATGCTGATACTGCGAATTACAGCTTGTGGATTGAATGTGTCACTTCGATTTGGGTTATGGTAAGTGACCGGGGTACTCCCGAGAAACCGGAACGAAACCGTACCGTCTTCGTTGAATAACCATCCCGGCAGGATCGGTTTTAGAGCCAGGCAGAGCTGGTCTTTTTGTACAAAGAACGGTTGCGCCCCCGCCATCATCAGCCTCCACATGCTTAGGAATTCAGCCGAAGCGCCGCTCAGCCGCGCCACAAAACCCGCCCCGTGCAATAATTCGTCCGGGTGGGCGCTGCTGACCAGAAAAGATGAATTCTCCAGGGTGCTTCTCCCGTATACTTCCGGATCGAGGAAAGGAATAAGCGCCGTCTTGAGATCCTTGAAGAAGTCTTCGTAGAGCCCGGATCGCAAGACTTCCAAAAGATACTTGTATTCCATGTGCAGCCAGATCAACTCATTTTCCAGCCAGCCCGGTGTAAAGGCGCGTGCCCGGCCGATATCTTTTGGCAGCGCTTCAAGCGAAGCGTTTAGCTTATACATTTTCAGCTCGCGGTCGTACAACGGGCTTTCCTTCACCTGTTCGTAGAGCTGCTCTGCACAGCCAGACTCCAGGACCCGCATTGCCCTCACCATCCCCTCCAGGAACAACGGCAAAGGGCTAGCGCTGAACCGCCTGGCGTGAATATAGGGTCGCCCTTGCTTATCCGATTCTGGGTGACCTTCTTTATCCTTCAACAGGTCAAATTCATCCACCCGGTATGTAAAATAGGTCGGGGGCAGGCCGTTGTTCAGCTTTAACCGCGCGTGTAATTCCCGCCTCGATTTTGGTCTCGAAGGAAGCCAGGATTATTTCCATCTGCGCATACGCCAATTCTTGCTCCGCCCCCTCCAGACCCAGCCGTATGCTGGCGCGGTAAGCTTCACGCGCCGACGAAACCTTGTCCCAGTACTGAAAATCGCGTTCTTCCGACCCGCTCGATTGATATCGCTTTAGTTCATTGACTACTTTGCGCAAGAAGCGCATGATCTCCACAGGCAGGCGAACCTGTCCCACTTCCGCCTGGGGAATTGCCTTACGCAGGAATTGCACCAGCCGCTTCAATGCAAAAGTCTCAGCCATGGATGAACCAAATAGCCCCGGCAGGCCATTTAAGGCATCATCCCAACCCGGCCTCCCGGCTTCCATTTCGATCCCCATCCCGTTCGGATCGAGAGTCGCAAATTTGATCAAGGTCAGAATGAACAATTTGGAGAACAGGTTGGTCCGGTAGATCGCGCCTGCTCCATGCTCAACTCGCAGCCAGGTAGGATCTTCAATACGTTTAGCAATCTGTGCTATTTTCTGCGGGTCTTCAAACAGGCTGTTCAATTGTCGTGCTTGTCCATCCACGAGTATGTATTTCCTCGAGCGCGGTTGCACGATCACTGGACTGTCATGGAACGGGTAATCATTGCTTGAAAATAGCAGGTCATGCCTGCAATCCGGGAAAATGGCCAGGTAGCTCTCGATTAAATCCAGGTTATATGTCCAATGGTCGACCCAATACCCCTCACCATGCACCCCGGCTACATCCTGATTACTCGCCTCGCTAACCTTATCCAGGAATTCCTGGAGATCCACTTTCAAGCGAATAGCATTATCGATAATTCCTCTTAGCAGGCTGCCTGGGCTGAACGGTTTTGAAAGCAGGTCGCGCAGCTTTTCCCGGTCCTGGGTAAGTCTTTGAAGCCCGGACATCTTTTCAGGTGGAACCTTGAAACGGCTGCCCTGTACAATCAGCGGATTGTATCCATCCGCCTGGATCAGGCTCATGAAAACACGGATATTGAAATCGCCAATAGTCGGGTTAAACCAGACATCCTCGCGACGGTTTTGGTTGACATCCCGGTAACTGCCGTTACCCTGCGAATAAAATTCCGGCGCAAGCGAAAAGGCGTTGTAATCCCGTTCCAGGTCGCCGTGCTTCCGGGAATAAATATGGAAGACGCGTGCATGCTTCCCAGTCCCTAATGCGATCGGCCAACCACCCCGCAGCACGTTATCCAGGAAACTCTGGCGGCTGTAACCATCAAAGTTGGGCGATCCTGTGCGGCAGGCGATAACCTCGGTCAGGTCGCGCACCAATCCATTTGCCTCCCGCCGTTTATTATCCAAATACCCTGCGCCGGTGAGCGTATCGACCCGGGTTTGGATATCTTCCAGGCGGCTGACGTGGCCATACAGGCTGTTGATCCGGACGGATTGCCCCGGGTTCAGTTCAGCCTGCAATGCTGCAAATCCGCACGGCGTGCGCCCGCAGGCAATTTGTTTTTGGGCCAGCAATTCCTTCAACCCCAACTGGCAAAACGTGTCCGGTTTGCTAAGAGCTGTATTTTGCCCGAAAACCAGCGCTGGATCAACAATCACGGGTAGGGCTTTCTTTGTATCCCCACGAAAAGCCAGCATATAATGCCCGGCCTCGAATGCGTTTACCTCGGCGGTATCGGCCACGCTTGCTCTCAGGCGATAGTACGGGATATTTTCTTCGAGGTTATAGACTTCCATCCAGGCTTCGATCGTACGGCCGATATCTTTCAATAACTGGTTATTGACGCCAAATGGAATGATTGCCGGAAGACCGTCCAATATTTCGAGACGCACCGGCTTATCCGACTGGTTGGTTATCGTTACCATCCGCACCAATCCTGCCAGGTTCTCCCCCGGCAGCAAGAAGTAAACCACGTCGGTCTGCAATCCATTCGCCGGGTTGGCTTCCTGAAGCTGCAGCTCGTTTGCACCAATAACCATCTTCTGGGCGGAAATCCCTGGTCGGAAGGGCTCGTAGAAAACCTGCCGGTGGCCGCGCTGTAGCTTGATGAATGTCCGAAAACCTAAAAAGGAAGTCAACTGGTAGGCGCGGTTGGCAGGCTGATATTCCAGTATCGGGTTGTCTTTATCCTTAACCCCGAAACTGGCAATCGCCTGCCCGCGGTTAACGTAAAATATCCACAGTGGCACCCCCAGCGCGCCGGCAATTCCAGGCAGGAAGCTGGAAAAAGGCCTTCCTTTTTGGTAATCCTTGATCTGAAATTGGCCGTTCTCATCCAAAAGATAATTCAACATATTCACATCAATCGGCATGGATGTTTGCAGATCATCCGGCTCCCATCTGCAACTGCAAACGCTGGGCAAGACTGCGAAGACGATCTTCCACAATTGAGTCAAGCTGTGACTCCGGGGTGATTAGTACTTCAGCCCATATGTCAGCCAATGTATCTGCCAGGCGTTTTTCAACCAACCCCCATAAGCGGGCAGAAGGAAAGCCTCGCCCGCTTTTAATGGCGTCTTTGAGGACATGATATATCTGTGTGTCAAATGAAGGCCCGGACCAGTCCGCTTCGCGAATGGGTAATCCGAACCCAGGGTAAAGCAATTTCCCAGCTTCCTTGGATTGACAAAATTGAACCAGCTTGAGTGCAGCCAACTCATGCCGTGAATGGTTCCATATCACGGTATTTCCACCGCCTACAAATGGTACGCCTGGCATTTGCGCCGCTCCCAGGTTTGATCGTACTTCTTCTGTCATGCGTTGGAGCGGTATCCAATAGCCTCCTAAGAGAATTGCTGCATTCCCTTCACAAAACACTGCATCGGATTCATGCTCCTCCAAATCCCTGGCTTCAGGAGCTAGGTGCCGCACCAGGCGAAAGTAAGCCTTGAACCCTTCCAGAGCGCCTGGTTGATCAAATACAACATTGTTTTCATCCGGGCTTAACAAATTACCGCCTTCTGACCACACCCAGGAGGCACAGCAATGCAGAGTCATATTCGATAGTCGGTTCGGGATTACCAAAGGAGTGGAAATTCCCCTATCCCTCATAATTTCAAGGGTCCGTATGAAATGTGGAATATCTATAAAAGCATTTGTTTCATCAAGGCCGGCCTTCCCTAGCAGGTCCCGGCGGTAGAATACCGCCCGTGCATCCGCTGATAGTGGGGTGGAATAGACTGTTGGAACGCCTTGATCGATCCGGGTGCTGCCTTTCAGGAGCACATCGAAGGGTTGGCCCCACTTCATTATCTCGCTTAATTCATCCTTCGAAAATGGGCGTAGGGCATCCATCCGGACCAGGTCTCCAACCCAGCTGTTGCCAACCTCTGAAACGTCTGGCCCGCTGTGATAAAGAGCTGCCTCCACCAATCGTGGCCAGCGCAGGGAGGATAGCTGGGTCACATCCAATCGCACGTGGATTCCATATTGCTCTTCAAATTTGTCGAGCAATAATTGCAGGTTTTGTTGGGCTGCAGCTCCATGGTTGAAGACAGAGAATGTAATTTCTTCCATGATTACTATCCCCGGTTTGATTGTTCCTGTCGCGCCGTTTCTATCAGTGAACTACGAAGGTTTGTGTTTAGCGTGGAATAATCCGAGTTTTCCCTGCTGGTATCGCGATTTTCGACGATTAACACCGAGCCATCCCGACTAAGCACCACCGTATGCCAGACGCCCTTCTTAACATTGTAAATTTTTCCGGATTGCATAACTTGTGGGTGGATTTTTTCGATGCCCTTCTCCCCCTCCCCCAGAAACAATATACCCTGGCCTTTGACCATCACAAAGACTTCATCAGTCTCATTGTGCCGCTCCATAAAGTCGATCCGATCAGGATCGATCTCGTCCAAATAGTTCAAAATGGCTACACGCCATGTCTCAAAATCAATTACAGGCTGGTAACCAGGGCCTGTAAACTCACGAATCTCTAGCAATTTTTCTTCCATATCACCTTCCCGTGCTTACACCTTGCTTCGGGCTGCATCAGTTCAGCGATTTATGCAACCAGCACTAAGATTTTAATCCAAAACCTCCCTGAGTTTCATAACAACACCCGGATAATTCAATGCAAACAACCTGGGCCGGCAATTGCCGGCCCGGTTTAAATTAAAACCCCTGTAAATATTGGAAGCTAAGCTTGGAAAAAGTTTCTAGGGACAGGTTGGCTGAACGATGGGTTGGCTGCCCGCCTCTCCCAGGCCATACCCAAACGGGAAGAGCGGCGCATCGCATCCGGTTTTGCCGGCGGAATTATTCTCATTGATGGGCAGTTGAGCGTTCGTGCGCGGCCACGTATACGGCAGTTTGCCCACAAATGGATGGTCGCCGAATAGCACGTCGCTGACGCCCTCGCCTTCCGTACCTGGCAGCCAGGCCGCCACCCATGCATCCGCCGACGCCAGCTGGTCTGTGATGACCAGTGGTCTTCCAGCAAGGATGACAACAATCAGTTTATCCACCACTGGGCGCATATTATTTATCGCCTGTACATCTGCAGCCGATAAGCTCAGATCAGCCTTATCGCCCAGGCCTTCAGCATATGGCATTTCGCCTACCACCACGATACCGGCATTTGCTTTTCCGGAAAATTTACCGGTCGGGTTATATTCGACCGTGGTATCTGCTGAGACGAGCGTTTTTATGCCGTTCAGGATGGTTGTCCCGATATCGATATTGCCCGTCTGTCCTTGCCAGGAAATTGTCCAGCCCCCGCACAACATGCCAATATCGTCCGCACCCTGGCCCGCCACGAAAACCTTCTGGGTATTCTTTGCAATTGGCAGGGCGGCATTATCGTTTTTGAGTAATACCATCGACTCCTGGACCGCCTGCCTGGCAGTCGCCAGGTGCTCATCCGATCGGACTGTTGACATGAATGCCGGGTCAGGGTAGGGATGTTCGAATAATCCCAGTGCAAATTTTGCTCGCAGGATCCTCCGGACCGCATCGTTGATCCGCTCTTCGGTTATATCCTTATTGTCTACCGCCTGCTTCATCGCATTGATAAAATTCATGTAATCCGTTGGGACCATATTCATATCCACGCCGGCGTTGATGGCTGCCACGACAGCCGTATAATAATCCGGGTCGATCTGGTCGATCCCGCCCCAATCGGAAACGATGAACCCTTTGAACCCCAGCTCATTTTTGAGCACATCTGTTAATAAGTACTTTTGAGCGTGCATCTTGGTGCCCCGATAACTGCTGAAAGAGGCCATCACGCTCATTGCTCCCGCATCCACCGCGGCTTTATACGGGGGCAGGTAGAGTTTTCGCAGGGTGGCTTCATCCACCTGGACATTCCCCTGGTCAAGCAAGTAATCACCGGTCCTGGAAGAGCCCCAGATGGTGCCGCCATCCCCGATATAGTGTTTGGCGGTCGCCAGCGTGAACAGGCTTTGTCCTTCGGATGCCTTAAATCCAGCCGGGAGAGTCTGCAAGCCCTTCAGGTAGGCCGTCGCGATCTCAGTCGTTAATTGCGTGTCCTCGCTGTATGACTCGTAGGTGCGGCCCCAGCGGATATCCTGCGGGACTGCCACGATCGGAGAGAATGTCCACGGGACTCCGGTGGCGAGCATTTCTTCGGCAGTAGCTTCACCGATCTTCTGCGCCAGGGCTGGATCGTGCGTGGCGGCCACACCGCTTTCTTGTGGGAATACGGTTGCCCCATATAGATGGGCGTTGCCATGCGTTGCATCGATGCCGTAGATCATGGGAATTTTCAAGCGTGTGGCCATGGCGGCCGTTTGAAAACTCTTGACCATATCCTGCCAGGCCTGGGTCGTGTTATTGGGTGGATTGCCATCCCCTCCGCTCAGGATCGAACCAATAAAATAGGAGGTAACATCCGCGGGTTGGATACTGCTCAACTCAACCTGGGTCATCTGGCCGATCTTTTCGTCGAGAGTCATGCGGCTCAGTAGATCTTCAACCCGTGCCTCGATCGGCTGGGATGGGTCCGTATAGATCGCCGCGGGCAGGCTTGGCGTTGGGGAAGCACTTGGAGTCGCTGGAGCCTTTGGCGAACAGGAGCTCAAGAGGATCAGGACGAACAGGAATACTGAAGCGGTTCGTTTCATATGCTGCCTTTTATTGGATCAATAACCAGTGCGCTGATCCTGGAGCTTGCGTCTAATCACAATCAGATAGGTGAGAATTTTCATCTTCGACCAGGTTGCCGTCTTTCAGGAAAATGACTTCATCCGCATATTGATCTACCAATGGGTCATGCGACACCATCAGGAAGGTGATCTTCTCATCTTTAACAAGTTTTTGAAAGAAGCTGAGCAGTTCATGGGTGGTCTTGCTATCCAGTTCACCCGTCGGCTCATCCGCCAGGATCAACTTGGCCCGGTTGGCCAATGCACGTGCCACCGCCACACGCTGTTGTTGTCCACCCGACATTTCATATGGCCGGTGGTTGCGCCAATTGCTCAAACCGACCAGTTCCAGGCATTCCAATGCCCGTTTGTGGCGTACTCCATAATCTTCGCCCTTGATCCGCAGTAGCAATTCAACATTTTCATAAGCGGATAAAGTCGGAAGCAGTCCAAACGATTGGAACACCAGCCCGATCTGCTCTCTGCGCCAGGTGGTCAATTCCTGTTCGCTCATCTGGATCAGGTCATGCCCAAGTACCTGGATGGATCCGGAAGTCGGCTGGTCCAACCCTGCCAGGCAGTTAAGTAAAGTGGTCTTTCCGCTACCCGAGCGGCCCTTCAAGGCAACGAATTTTCCTTGCCGGACGCGCAGGTTAACGCCTCGCAGCGCCGCGATTCCCTCCTGCTTGGCATTCTTCACGGCATAAATACGCCACAGATCCTTCGTTTCGATTACAAGACCAGGTTCCTGGGCAACTTCAATTAAAGTTGGTTCGCTATCATTATTCGGGTTTTTCTGCATCAGTCTTTTCTCTCTGAACGTCCCGGCGCTGGATTCTGGCGCCCAGCTTTTGAACTAATTTCCTCGAACGGCTCAACCAGTCCGGTATCCTGGGTCGATCTCCGTCTTCTTCCACCTTTTCGGCAACTGTCACTGAAGCCGGCGTATGCTCGAGATCCGCATGGCTGTTCAACGGAGGTTGGATCAAGATCCCACCCTCGACAATTTCCATTCGGACTCGCCGGCGGATGTGGAAGTGCTCCAGGTATTCACGTGGGATGGAAAGGCGTCCGGCCGAATCCAGGACAGCCAGCTCTTCGAAGGCATGCATATGTTCCTCATGCGTGCCGTCTGCATTGGATTTGAGTCGCACAAATTCACTGGCCAATTTACCGTCCCGGACGGCCACCACCCGGTCAACGTGCTGTGCAATCCCCGGATCATGGCTTACGATGACGATGGTCAGGCCCAATTTTCGATTGAGATCGCGAAACAGATCGTAGATCGTCTTGGCAGTGGCTGTATCCAGTTCACCGGTTGGTTCGTCAGCCAGTAACAGGCGCGGCCGGTTGGCGAGCGCAATCGCGACTGCCACCCGTTGTTGTTCACCCCCCGAGAGCTCTTCGAGGCGGTGGTCCTGCCTGTCTCCCAGGCAGACCTGGTCCAAAAGCTCGATTGCAAACTGGTTGGTCTTCTTCCCGACTTTTCCGGAAAGTGTCATCGGTAGCTGGATATTTTCCAGGGCAGTCAGGTATGGGATCAGGTTTCTGGCCCCGTACTGCCAGACAAAGCCGACTGTTTTCCGGCGATACTGGTCCAGGCCGCGCTGGCTTAGCTTGCCCAGGTCTTGTTGATCCACCATCGCCCTGCCCCCATTTGGACGGTCCAGTCCGCCCAGGATGTTGAGCAGCGTGGATTTCCCACTCCCGCTGGCTCCCACCACGCCAATCATTTCTCCTTCAGCTACCGTTAAATCCAATCCCTGTAACGCCTGCACTTCCAGGGAAGCATCCGAGGATCCATTAACATCGTTGATCCTGTATATCTTGATCAGGTTTTCACACTGGATGAACGCTTTGCTGGTCATCAGTTACTTTCTCCGAGTTTTATTGCCTGGAAGATCTTCATACGCAGGAGAATGGCTGATAACACGCCCAGCGCCACCACGAAGAGGATGATGAACAGGCCATAGATTTGGAAAATCGAAAGCCAGGCGATCTCGATCTGGAATGGCGGGTAATTTGTCTGGCTGGTGGACCCAATTTGCAGGAAAGGTACGAACAATTTACTGGCGAATACACCCACCAGCGTACCGGCGCCGATCCCGAGCAGTATCAGCGAAGCCAGCTCGGCTGCCAGGAATATGGTCATCTGTTTTACAGACAGTCCGATCGCGCGCAGCATACCCATTTCGATAAAGCGCCGGCGGAACGAGAACAGGGCATACAGTAAAAAGCCCAGGACGGTCAGCAGCGCCGAGGCAACAAATCCGACCGAAAGCAGTCCAAATAAGCCTTGCCGCTCCGGTCTCTTTTGGGCAGCCAGGATAATATCGCTGGCAGATGACCAATTTTGCACCTGGGTATTCAAGCCGTTCTCGACCAGGCGGCTCTGGTCGGCTTGCTCATCCAGCGTGATGCTGTAACCACGGATGGCATAAACAATGCCTTCCGCGTCGGCATTCTTGCTGGTATGCAGCCAGACTTCGTGCGGATATTCGGAGCCGGCCTGTAAATAAAGCGCATCCAGGTTGGCCACGAACATGGGGCCGTTCTCCGGATACCAGGTCGGGAACAGGTCAAAAGTACCTTCGATGGTTAATTCCAACGGTATCGACACACCTGATACGCTGGTTTGGACGCCCAGGATCAACTTGTCGCCGATTTTCAAATCCTGTTTCTTCATCAGGCTGGTTGGAACCAGCACCCCATCCGGGTCCGCGCCCAATATATTCATCAAATTACCCAGCGATTGGGATGCAAAATTTTTCTGCCAGTATGCCACGCTTTGGAAGGTGGCTCTGTCCACTCCCAGGAATGTCCCGCTGATCGTTGCAGACGTGGATGTCAAGGCTGTGGCGCTGTACCTGCCCACCCGGCTTGCCGCCAGCACCCCTTGCAAATTGAGGTGCTCTTCCACCGGGCCAAAGGTATAAACCGGGTTTTGCGTATCCAGGTTGACTGTAGTACCCTCTTCGCTGACGTTTAGATCCGCGCCCACCTGATAATAAGTCTGTTTGTTTAGTTGGCCATCCAACGTTTTCGCCAGGGAGGCAGTAAATGAAGAGAGTCCAAGCGTTAGCAATAGCAAGACCAGCGGAGCGCTGTAAAAAGCCGGCGTCCTGGCCAGGTAACGGGCAGCCATCAACAGTCCTACGCTTTTTGTTTTCTGGATCGACCAGCTTAGCAGACTCATTAATCGCGGCACCACCCGCAGGGTGAACAAGGCTACTGCAAAGATACCTAACGCCGGTGCAATTAATAGCAAGGGATTCTGTAATGGGCTGGGAACATTCGCTTTCCCGGCTAATGCCAGGCTGCTTTGGGTTTGCAATTGCCACACGCCGTATCCGGCCGGCAGTAGCAGGAGCAGGTCGAACCAATAGCGCTGCCACCAGGGAGCGCGTAAAAGGCGCGCGCGTTCCTGCTTGTACGTGACGATCGTGTTTTCCGCGCCTGCCAGGGTTGGGATAAGCACCTGCGCCAGCAGGATGATTGCAATCCCTGCAATTCCATACACCATCGTGGATAACGTCAGGCTGACTCTCAGGCCGCCCGTTGCGGTAAAATCCATGAAACTGCGCGCCTGTCCGATGGCATGGGCGATCCAATACCCAAGGAATACACCTCCCGCCAGGGAAACGATGCCTAACAATACTCCTTGAAGCATCGATATTCCAACCACTTGTGCGGTGCTTGCCCCGCGGCTGCGTAGGATGGCCATCTCGCTGCGCTGTTGCCCGACGAACAGGCCGGTTACGAGACCAATGAAGGCCAAGATGAGACCCAGGATCGGGACACTGAATGCATATAACAGGTACGTCAGGTAGGGGGCATTCTTTTGGTAGCGGCCGAGAGCCTCCAACGGAGAGGCAACCAGTTTGGTATCCTTCAGCAGCAAGTCGGTTGTTTTCTGGATCGACTGGATCCGTTGGTCGAGGCCGGCCACATCTCCCGAGTGCAGGTTCGAGCCATCCGCAACGATATACCACATTGAATCGCGCAATTCATCCGGTACCGCATCGCTGATCGCACTGCTGTAACTGGCCTCATTCACGATCAGCCAATTTTCAGACCCAACCCCCCAATAAGGCGCGCTGGCATCCACCGGGCTCCAAACGCCAACAACAATTACAGGAATTTCCAGTTTATTCTGGCGCAGGTAATAGACATCCCCGGCCTGAATACCCAGGCTGGACGCCAGGGTTTCGCTTACGAGCGCAGGCACTTCGCCCAGCTCCAGGATGGATGTATAGGGCTGAGGGTATTGGCCTGAAACCAGCCGGATGGTCGCCTCCATCGGCGTTACGAAAGCCAGGTTGACCGAGGTTAGATAATATTTGCTTCCCGGAATGTTGGGGTCCAAAGGCGGGTACAAATAGTAATTATCGGTGTGAAACCGGCGTACGGTTTGTTCGATTGGGAATTGGATTGTCTTTAAGGCTGCACCGGTTAAATACTGGTCCACCTTGACTAAGTCATCCCACTGAGGACTTTTCCTTCCGGCTACGTTGAGTTCGAAAGTAAACGCCATCGGAGCATAATCGACTGGATGGTTGGCGAGTTTTGCCTCGTTTCCAGCAAAAAGCTCTTCCCTGAAAAGGCGGAAGTAGGTTGCATCCGCATACAACGGAATACTCAAAATGAATCCGGATGCAACCATCAATCCGACAATTGCCGCCAGACTGAGAAAGCGCTGTGTCAACAGCCGCTTGAAAGCAACTCCGATTGTGGCCCAGGTTTGTTGGGCAAATGAAACGAAACCCGCTAAAATTCTCATTGCCCGATCACAACCTGTTTCTCTTGCAGGCCGGAAATGATCTCAACTCGATCGGCCGTTTGCAGGCCTACTTCAATATCGATACGTTTCGGGCCGTTCGTCCCATTCACGATAACGAAGGTTCTGCCTCCCACTTCACGGATCGCAGCCGGCGGCAGCCACAGAATACCTGTCTTATTCGCCAATTCAACATTTACGCTGACCGTATCGCCGAACTTCAAATCCGTGGAAGCCGGGATCTGGTCCAGGACGATATGGATGGTTTTATCATCCGCGCTGCCGGTGCCGTAAGGCGATGGCAGCAGCCGCACCTTGCCGCTCCATTGCAGGCCGGGGTTGCTGTTGGGGGTGACTATTACCGGCATTCCCTCGAACATATTCTTAAGCGTATCGTCCACTTTTCCCGGGTCAATGCTGGCCAGGATTTCTGAATGAGCGCCATCTCCGATCGTGAATGCTGCGGTTGTGGTCGCAACCGACCTGCCTGGGTTGACTCCCGTGATAACGACACCATCCACCGGGGAAAAGAGTTTGGCTTTGTCGACACTCGCAGCCAGCGCGTCCAGGGCATTGGAAGAAGGATCGATCCCATATTTGATCAAGGCATCATTAAGATCCATCTGTGCCAGTTCGACTTGTTTCTCCTGGATCTGGATATCAAAACTGGATGCGCCATCCGCCTTGAATTTTTCCAGGGTCAGTTGGGCAATATCAACAGCGATTTGTGCGCGCTTGATCGTATCCGTTGTCTCGATAGTCTGTGCCTGCAGCGTCTTCAGTTCATCCAGATCGGCCAGCAGTTGCCCTTTCTTGACTGTGTCATTCACCTGGGCATACACATTGGCTACATGCCCATCCATTTGGAAATAAAGGGTTGCCAGAGCCAGTGGGGTCACACGCCCAAATAGCTCTGAATTGATCACAATATCGCCGCGTTGGACTGTAAAGGTCTTTTTTACCGGTGTCGGGTAGGGTGTTGGAGTCACACTGCTCGTTTCCGCCGAACATCCGGACAGTAAAAGACTGAAGCTCAAGAATAGGGAAGAGAGTAGTACCAGGGCTTTCTGTTTCATTAATTTACTCCTGACCGATATAGGCTTTAACTTTCATTGTGTGAACATCCCCGGTTGGCAAAGGTATGATGCTTCCTGGAATAGGCTTTCCATCGACTTCAAGCGCAACCTCATTCCCTGCTCCCCTGCGGGTGATCGAAATTTCGTAACGCACCTCCCGGAAATATCGAACTGCCGTAAAGCCCTGCCAGTCCGTAGGGAATACCGGCTTGATTTCCAGTCCATCATATTCAGGCTGGATCCCAAGGATCGCCTGGGTAATGGCGACATAATTCATGGCAGCCGTTCCGGATAGCCAGGAATTCTTCGCTTCCCCATGCGTTGGCGCATCTTTTCCCGCAATCATCTGCGGGTACACATACGGTTCGCATTTGTGTAACTCGCTGATCGCTTCGCGCTTGGAGGGATTGATGCGCATGTAATAATCGTAGGCCTGGTCGCCGCGCCCGATCTTCGTCTCGGCGATCATGATCCATGGGTTGGTATGGCAGAAAATGCCGGCATTTTCCTTGTAGCCCGGTGGATAAGACGAAATCTCGCCCAGGTGCAGGTAATATTTACTGAAGGCCGGCTGCTGCAGGACAATGCCGTGCGGCGTGGCGAGCTGTTCCGCCACGGAATCGAGTGCCAATTTGGCGCGGCCGTCTTTTACACCCAGCCCGGCCCAAATACACATCCCTTGCGGCTCGATGAAGATCCGCCCTTCCTTGTTTTCTTTGGAGCCCAGCGCATGCCCGAAATCGTCATATGCACGCCGGAACCATTCCCCGTCCCAGCCGGCTTTCCAAACGGTCGCTTCCATTTCAGCAGCAGCTTGCGTATAAAAGTCTGCTGGCTGAATCTCAAAGGTCCCGGCCTTCGACGTTCGACTTTTGATATATCGCTTAGCTATCTCACTCATTTCCCCGGCTGCCAGTACGAATAACCCGGCAATAAAAACCGACTCGGCGACCTTGCCATCCTTGTTGGTGGTGGTCTGGAAGGATTGTCCCGGAGTATCTGAAAAACAATTTAAATTAAGGCAGTCGTTCCAATCCGCACGCCCGATCAGCGGCAGATCATTTGGTCCGAGCCGCTCCAGCGTGTATTGCAGCGAGCGCTGGAGATGTTCATACAGCGGTCTTTCGCTGCCTTCTTCATTTTCGTACTGCACTTGCGCATCCAGTATGCCCCAATCGCCGGTTTCTTTTAGATAGGCTGCCACTGCCAGCACCAGCCAGGCTGGGTCGTCATTAAAGCCGGAACCGACGTCGTTGTTTCCGCGCTTGGTCAATGGCTGGTATTGGTGAAAGGCTCCACCGTTTCTTAATTGCGTAGCCGCCAGGTCCAGAATCCGTTCGCGTGCCCACTCCGGGATCATATGCACAAATCCGAGCAAGTCCTGGTTTGAGTCGCGGTATCCCATGCCGCGCCCGATGCCGCTCTCATAATAAGATGCCGACCGTGACATATTGAATGTAATCATGCATTGGTATGCATTCCAGATATTCACCATCCGGTTGGTATGTTCGTCCGGTGTGGTCACCTGCAGCTTACCCAACAAACCACTCCAATAATCACGCAGAGCTGTGAAGGCAGCCTCCACGTTTTCCCGTTGGAGATATTTGCAAATGATCGGCTTGACCGTTTTCTTGTTGATAGTCTGGGATTCCGGCGGATCAAACTTGGCATCTTTGGGATTCTCATGGTAACCCAGGATGAAAACGATTTTTCTTTGTTCGCCCGACTCTAAATGGACTTTCACGTGATGCGACCCGATTGGTTGCCAGCCGTGCGCCATCGGAATTGGACGATTGGCCAGCTTCCACTGCCGCGGGTGAATCCCACCCCCTGTAAGCGCCCAGGAATGATTCACGCTGCGTATCGTACCCCTCTAGTTTCTCGGAACAGGCGAAATAGGCAAAGTGGTCACGCCGTTCGCGATATTCGGTTTTATGATAAATAATTTCATCCACAAGTTCTATTTGACCGGTGGAAAAATTCCGCTGGAAGTTGGTTGAATCATCCAGGGCGTCCCACAGGCAAAATTCGATCGCCGAGAAGACAGACAGGTCGGCTGGTTCAGCCCTCTGGTTGGTAAGCGTGAGCTCCCAGATTTCAAGGTTTTCGCCCATCGGTACAAAGTACCGCGTCTCCGCTTCGATCTGGCGGGAAACACTCCGGATGATGGTATAGCCCATGCCGTGCCGGCAGGTGTATTCTTCCAGGCTGCTGCGTACCGGCATCCAGGAAGGCGACCAGAATTTACCATCTGCATTATCACGAAGATAAATATAACGCCCACCCATATCGTAAGGCGCATTGTTGTACCGGTAGCGCGTCAGCCGGCGCAAGCGCGCATCCTTGTAAAATGAGTAGCCCCCGGCAGTGTTGGAGATGAGGCCAAAATACGCCTCGCAGCCCAGATAATTGATCCAGGGCAGAGGCGTATCCGGACGGGTAATGACATATTCACGGGCGACATCGTCGAAATGTCCGTATTTCATGGCATTCTTCTCCAAAAGGTTCGGTTAATCCAAATTGACAGGCCAATTACTTGCACACAACGCTGCGCCGGCAACCACCTGGCGCGCACCCCGCCGATTATACCCCGCCCCTTCGGCGCCAAACCGTGATATTCTGCATATATAAGCCAGACACTTGACCAGTAAATACCCCTTTTACACCTAAAATACCCCTCTTCACCAGCGCGCATGCTGTTCTTCAGCGAAGCCAATCAAATCCTTGATATTTATGGTTTCACCATCGTCTGTCACAGCTTTTCCATTATATCGTCCAAACATCTGGTGGACCTCACTAAAAATGATCCCCAGGTTGGTCTTGGCAATTCGTTCCTTGAAAGGCGTAAAGGTCAAAGCCAGGCGGCCATCTGAATCGCTGAATTTCCACGGTTTCATATAATCAGCCGGGTTGTAATCGAACTTGACCTCTCCCAGCTTGTGGATGTGGTTGTCCAGGATCAGCGCATTCTCACCCGCCTTCGTCAGGTCACCAAAGCCGCATCCCAGGTTAAGGCCAACCTTGCGGCCGTCGCTTAGGAATCCCGAACTGCTGGCCCAGTTCCAATCGGTTTGGTACTCCCAAACTCCCCGGCCCCAGTCCAACGATCCGCTGCCGGTTTGCGGGGTTAGCGTCTCGATGCTGTCGCCGTATTTAATCGTTCCTTCTGCCGGCATGCTGTTGATCTTGCGGTTATAGTAGAAGCGTTTATCGCCGATCGGGATGACGATCGTCATAGATTCGTATTCCGGCGGGCAGGTCAGGCGGATGTCCGCCTGGATGCCCCGTCCGCCGTGAAAATCGGGCCAGGCGACGGTTATCGTCCGCATCCCGGCTGAAGCGGAGAAATGCAACTTTACTTTATCATTCTCAAAATGACTGTCCCCATCCATGCTGTTGCGCGGAAGCTGGATGCCTTTGGCGAATGGAATGACGAGCCCTTCCTCGTGCAGCTCTCCGGTTTCGAAATCCATCCTATAAACGAATAGATTGCCCGCATATCCCAGGTCGGCAATGGTGGCTGAGAAGAAACTTCTTGGAGTGAAAACCGCGTAATAATCCCAGCGCTTGATCCGGAAACGTTGTAATGGCCGCACAAGAAGGAATCGGGCTGCTTCCATGTTGCAGTCTAAAATCGGTTGTCTCGACCAGCCTACCTGCTCCAAACGGCCGTCCTGTGCTAACAATGTTCCGGGTCGGGTCAGTTCATTTTGCATAATGCCTCCAATTCGTTTACGAGTTTATAGTGAAAGCCTCCTTCTGTCAAACCGACCAGGCCCTCAAAATTATTTTTTTGCTTATTTCCCCCGAATGACCTTATAATCAAAGCCGGTTGAAATATTCAATAATCCTCTCCAACATTCCTCGCTATCAGTTCTGCACTGGACAGAAATGACATTATTAACTGATTGGAACCTCACGTTGAGCCCTGACGATATTCTTTACGGTCAGGGTATTGACCCGCAGGTTGTTCGCCTCCGCAAACCGCTGCTCATGCTGGCAGCCGAACGAGCCCACGCTCAAGGATTAAGTCTCCTCCATCCACTCGCCTTGATTGAGGAAGCGCATGTGCGTGACCATCGCCACGAACGGATCCACTTGGTGGGCGGTACCACGCTGACCGGTCCCCAGGTGGCAAGCCACCTTGGCGGGGCGCAGCGCGTGGTCGCCGCCGTCTGTACGATTGGCCCGGAATTGGAGCACGCTGTCTCCAGTTTGTTCGGAGAAGACCCACGCTATGCCATGGCTTTGGACGGCCTGGGGAACGCAGTTGTTGAAATCCTTGCTCAACAGGTCTGCCGGCGTATCGCCGACCAGGTTTCGGCTGAAAAATTGACTGCCTCCACACCCCTCAGCCCGGGCAGCCCGGAATGGCCGGTGGAGATCGGCCAGCCGCAGATTTTCAGCTTGCTCGATTCATCCCGGGCTGGGATTGCCCTCACCTCCGGCGGGATGATGCTTCCCAAAAAATCCGTATCCTTCGTTGTCGGGGTTGGACCTGAAATGGCTCAGACGGATGCCTGTGAAGTCTGCAGCCTGAAGGAAACCTGCCGGTACCGCCATGCCTGAGCTTTTCAATATAGATTTTGAACCTCTCGGAAGGCGCACGCAGGCCCGCTCCGGTCAGACCCTCCTGGAGGCCGCCCAGTCTGCCGGGGTGGGATTGGCTTCCGTCTGCGGCGGCGTTGGCACGTGTGAGGAATGCCGGGTGCGTCTGGCTTCCGGCCGGCTTACTCCACCTACCTTGGTTGAACAGGCCGTCCTGACCCGGGCCGAACTGGCTTCCGGGTTTCGGTTGGCCTGCCAGGCCGAGCCGCTCAGCGATGTGAAATTGGATATCCCCCCTGAATCACTGACCGCTGCCCAGCGCCTGCAGCTGGATGGTGAGGAGACCCTCTTGGACCTTAGGCCGGCTGTTCGCAGCTCTGGCGCACATGGATTGGCGGTGGATATTGGCACAACCAAGCTGGCTGCCTACTTGATCGATCTGGAAACCGGCCAAACCCTGGCTCGTGCGGGGGCGATGAACCCGCAGATCGCTTATGGCGAAGATGTCATCAGCCGGATCGCCTTTGCAGGTCGCGAGCAAGGCGGAGCCAAAAAACTCCAATCCGTCCTCGTGGACACGCTCAACAACTTGTTGCTCGGGTTGTGCAGCGAAGCGCACGTTTCCCTTGATTCCGTTTTGGATGCGGTGCTGGTCGGAAACACAGCCATGCACCATTTGTTTGCCGGGCTGCCGGTCGAACAACTTGGGCATGCTCCCTTTTCCCCGGCTGTGACCGGGCCGCTGAATATTCCCGCCAGGGATCTGGGTCTAAACCTCGGCCCCGCTTCGATGGCCTATCTCCCGCCAGTCATCGCCGGTTACGTTGGTGCAGACCATATCGCCATGCTCCTCGCCACCGGCATCACTTCGTCCGCAAAGTCGCGTTCTTCGCGTCGCCTGCCCCCGGACAATGAGGGTCGTGATAAAAATATCCTGGCTTTGGACATCGGCACAAATACCGAGATCGCCCTCGTCTCCGCTGGAAAAACCACCTGTTGTTCGTGTGCTTCTGGACCGGCCTTCGAAGGCGCTCACATCCACGAAGGCATGCGCGCCGCCCCTGGAGCCATCGAGCGCGCCCGCTGGCTGGATGGCAGGATCATCTGGCAGACCATCGTGGGACAGCCCCCGGTTGGCATTTGTGGCTCCGGCATCCTGGATGTAGTCGCCGCCCTATTGGATGGCGGATTGGTCAAACCGACCGGCGCGCTAAAGACTGTCGTTGAACCAGGTCAGGTTGGCGGCTATGTGCTCGTTCCCGCCTCACTGACTGGCGTGGGGCGCGACCTCATGGTTACACGCAAAGATGTTCACGAGATCCAGCTTGCCAAATCCGCCATCCGTTCCGGAATCGAGATCCTGCTGCAGGATGCCGGCTTGACATTCGCTGACCTGGATGAGTTCATTGTTGCCGGCGCCTTCGGCACTTATTTGGATCTGCGCTCGGCCATCCGCACCGGCATGTTCCCGCCCCTGCCGTTGGACAAGTTCCACCAGGTTGGCAATGCCGCCGGGGTCGGAGCCAGGCAGATGCTGCTCTCGTTGGATAAGCGCCGGGAGGCAGAGCAGCTTGCCAGCCAGATCGGCTACATCGAGTTGACTTCGCGCCCCGCCTTTACATCCCTTTTCATGGAACATCTCTCCTTCAAGGTCTGAACGGGATATTAGCCTGCACTTTAACGCCCCTGATGGCATTATGTCCTCAGGGGCGTTGATTCCCCATTCATGAATAATTAATATTTATTGGATATAATCGATAGATATTGTGGTGTATTTGCTTCACCCCCTCTTCCTTTGAATTGCCATGCAAATAATTCCACTCGCGGTTTTATCCTGGCCCGCCTGCATAGGCGCTTGAGTTCTCGGAGAAAATCCAATAAGGAACAGGAACGATGAATAATGATAAATGTTGTAAAGCAGGAAAACAATGACCATTTGGAACCGGAACGGGCGCTCATCCTGAGCTATAAGGGTGAGGACGACCAATCTTTTTTGGTGGCAAGCCGGAATGGGGTGCGCTTGAGGGTGCCAAAAAATCGCAATGTTCAAAAGACGCTTATCGACCGGCCTTCACGGGAGCTCAACTCCGGCCTTTCGTTTGCTGGCCTTGGCTTTTTTAGGGCTGGCGCCGGCCGGGCTGGGCACACTCGTTCTCGCGCCGCTTGCCGCCTTATGGGCCTTGGCAATTTGGATCACCCATCCTTTGCCCCGCGCTGACACCCTTCGGGTGCTCCTTGTCTGGGGGCTGGCTGCCGGGTTGCTCGCCATAGCCATCCCATTGAGCAAATTATTCCTGGCACGGTCTTTCGTAGACAGGCAACCTCCATGATACTCCGCGCGTTATTTCTAACTGGAGCCTGGTTTACTATCAGCCTCGTAGTTTTATTGCTGGCAGGCGCACGTTTACGCCGCTTACATCCAGCCATTTCTCTTGCTTGGTTGCTGGTGGTATTGGGACTGGGCGATGCCTTTGCGCTATTTACCTTCGGCCGCCCGCTGGAAGTATTGATCCTCACGACTCTTGCTGCTGCCCTTGGATTGGGTTGCATCTGGCGCTTGCGTGACTGGAATGCCTTTGGCCAGGTAGCCTGGCTGACCACACTGATCATTACCCCGCTTTTTCTGGTTTATGCCTACTCCGTCATAATTGCCACCGAACTTGCTCCTGCCTCTTTTGTTGCAGCCATGATGTTCTTATTTCTCCAATCGATTGCTTCGCTGGTGGCGTTGACCCATATGTTTGAAAACATCGACATAAGCTGCCGCGTGCGCTGGCACAACCGGATCGAACGCTTGAATCCTGCGCCGGGCTACCTGCCGCTGGTTTCTTTGCATCTACCCGCTTACGATGAACCTCCACAGGTCGTCGAAGAAACCCTTCGGGCTCTCGCCGCGCTGGATTATCCAAATTATGAGGTGTTGGTTGTCGACAACAACACACCCGATGAAAGTACCTGGCGCCCGGTCGAAAAACTATGCCGGGAATTGGGTCCGCGCTTCAGGTTCATCCACCTTGATAATTGGCCGGGTTTCAAGTCCGGTGCGCTCAATTTTGCTTTGACTCAGACTTCCTCCTCGGCCGAGCTCATCGGCGTGATCGATGCAGATTACCAGGTGGAGTCGGACTTTCTGCGTGAATTGGTCCCGGGTTTTACGGATCCGCAGGTGGCTTTCATCCAGGCGCCGCAGGATTACCGCGATTTTGAACCGGGCTCCTTTTCGGAAGCCATGTATTACTCCTACGAATATTTCTTCCGGGTGCCCATGCCGGTTCGTAATGAGCACAATGCCATCATTTTCTCAGGGACGATGGGCCTGATCCGCAAGTCAGTCCTTCAGGAAATTGGCGGCTGGAGTGAATGGTGCGTCACGGAAGATGCCGAGGCCAGCCTGCGTGTCCTGAAACTGGGCTATAAATCCTTATATTTTCACCGCAGCCTGGGCCGCGGGCTGATGCCCTGCACTTTTGCCGGGTTGAAAAAGCAACGCTTCCGCTGGTGTTTTGGCAATGTCCAGATCCTGCGCACGCATTGGGAATCCCTGATGCCCTGGGCGCATTGGATCGACCCTCAGAACCGGCTCACGCTCGCGCAGCGCTACTTCTACCTGGCAGGCTGCTTGCAATGGTTCTCAGACGCATTCAATTTTGCCTTCGTCTGCTTCCTGGTGGCGGGCGGGATGATCAAATTGGGTGCGGCGCATTTCACCATCCTGCCCATTACCGGCCCTTGGATCAGCCTGGCGTTCATCTTTATCCTCTTGAACTTGTGGCGGCTTGTCTGGGTTCTGCGCAATGCCCTCAAACTCTCCTGGGGGCTGGCCTTCCGCTCCATGTACGGCATGTTCAGTGTCGGCTGGGTTGTTGCCCTCGCCAGTTTCCAGGCGCTGGTTCAATTCAAAACCACCTTCATGCGCACGCCCAAAACGACCGGGGACGCCCGCCTCCTCAACGGCTTGTTCGCCACCCAGTGGGAGGCGGGCATCGGTCTCCTGTGCCTGGGTGTCGGTGCCTCGATCCTGGCGTTGGCCGACCGCACTCCCAATACTCTTTTCATCGGCGGCTTGCTGCTCTTGCAGTCCAGCCTTTACCTCACCTCCCCGATTTACGGCATGTTTTATAAATCCTGCTCGTAGCCTCAGTCTGTATTCAGGCTGGGATCATGTTTTCTTCCCGCTAAGACGGTGAGTACTACTTCCTACTCTCAGTTCTCTTCTCGCTAATCTCTATATTATCCCTCGTTGCTTTCAACAAACAGTCCCGCGCAAACCAAAAATTAGGGGGGGGCGCCGGTCGATAGGTTTTGTACGCGAACTTGATGTAAAATACTTACGAATTCTTCCATTCGAATTTCACAGGGATTGGTCCGTATGGTCACATCCACTACTGACTTGGAAAAACGGCTGGAACAATTGAAGCAGGCAGTACCCACCCGTGGCATGGAGAGACATCCCACGATCTTAAAAGACATTTCCGAGCTGCCGGCCGAGCTCCAATCTCCTGACTTGACAGCCAGCGCGGCCAGGGAAAATATTCGGGAGATCATCTCTTTTCCACAGCAAATTCAACGCGGTCATCACTACGTTCCAAAGCAGGCTTTATTGTTCACATCAACAGGCATTGTCCACGTGCTGGCTTCGGTTTGGCCAGGCCAGGAACCTGCAGTCACCTTTATTCAGGCCGATAGCCTCATCTATTTGAAGGTTACTTTGATCCTGCTCTATGGGTTCCTGGAAATTGTCGCCGAAAGCGCACCCTCTCCAACCCGTCTCGCCGTGGAATTCAACACGGTTGCCTGGGACCAAATCGTACGCCCGGTAAGGCAGTTCCTGCAGGCTGCCAGGAATGCTCCGGCGGCTTCAACTGAAAATATTCCTTATCCCGCCCATATACAACCAGCTGTGGATGCTCTTCCGCTGAAATTTTTCAATGGCGTAAGGATCTACGGCGTCTTACCTGGCGAAAAATTGGAGGAACTTGTCTTCCAGCCCGCCATCTGGGAGCGCCGGCTGCTGCTTTTTTCGGCGGGCTATCCTGGCCAACACCCTGATTTTGCTCACCAGCAATTATGTGGTCGTGTTCCAGGAGGAATTGGAAGTAGCCCAGGGTTGGATCCTTTCTTATATTCCCCGCGGCCGAATTGTCTCCATCCAGAACAATCCATACGAAAAGTGGAATGCACTGGCTTTTATTTTGAATCAAGGGCAGCAGAAACTGGATTATCGGATTTTAACGACCGCAGATGCCGCCCAGGCCTGGGGCTCGCGCTGGTTCCAACATGGCGGCCAATGGCAGGATCTGCTTCTGCAACCTGAGTAGTTTTACAGATTCCCTTTCATTTTCATACTCCCCTATCCCGCCAGTGTAACTGACTTCGCGCGCAAGTATCGTACAGCACTTTCACTCAGGATTGCCGTTCCAATCGCAAGGGCACGTTCGTCGATATCGAAAAGCCGGTTATGGCCGAAGCGTTCATCCCCTGCGATGCGCGTCCCCAGGGTGAACATTGCACATGAGAATATCCCCGAAATTTTAAGTTGACTTTAAGGTTTAATATATATATACTTATGTTAGCGCTAACGATAGCGCTAACATAAGGAGTCTCATCTCACTATGTCGGTTCGCGTGACTATAGCAGATGTTGCCAGGGAAGCAGGGTTTTCGATGATGACTGTTTCCCGGGTGGTCAATAATAAAGAAGGGGTCAATCAGAAAACGCGGCAAGCCATCGAAGAAGTCCTTCAAAAGCTCGACTATCACCCAAACACCCTCGCGCGCGGCCTCGCCACTCAACGTACAGGTACGCTTGGCCTGATTGTGCCAGATATCTCCAATCCATTTTTTTCGGGGGTAGCTCGAGGCGTTGAGAGAGCCGCCTCTGCAGAAGGCTACAGCATCCTGGTTTGTGACACGGAAGAGGATCCACAACGTGAATTGGATGTACTCGAACTCCTTTTGGAGAAATGGGTGGACGGTCTCGTGCTTTGTAGCTCGCGCCTTGAACAACAAAAACTTCAGTCCATCCTGGCAAAATATCCAGCTGCAGTCCTGGTCAACAAACAACTGGATGGTGAAAATTCTCTCTTCTCAGTCGGGTGTGCACTTATAAACGACAAGGCCGGCGGGCAAATGGCCACCAATCATCTCATCGAAAGTGGTCACAAGCAGATCGGATTTTTGTCGGGGCCTTCTATTTCTCAAAGTGGATGCTGGCGTGAAGAAGGTTACCGGCAGGCCTTGCTGGATGCCGGGTTACCCTACCGGCCGGAGTTGGTAATCCCTTGCGGTCCCACGGTCGAAGACGGGCAACGAGCAGCCACCCAATTGCTGGTCGCCCAGCCCGAGATTACGGCTCTGTTCTGCTATAACGACCTGGTCGCGGTGGGTGTCATCCAGGCATGCAATGCATGTGGGCGGGTTATTCCAGATGATCTGGCGATTGTCGGCTATGACGATATTCTCCTCGCACCACTGGTGACGCCTCCCCTGACGACCTGTAGAGTGGAACGTGAAGAGCTTGGCAGATTGGCAACCGGACTTCTTATAGACCGTCTCAATGGCTGTACCAAGGAATGTGAGAAAAGAATTTTACAGCCAGAGTTGATCATTCGTGCCAGCGCTCCATAAGAAAAATCATATCCAAAAGGAGGTGATACACGAAGTGAACTTCTCGTCGTTCTCCCTTCTGGGAATTGACTCGAGAAACCCAAAAAACAGGCACGAATCCTTCCGCAGGATTCTGATCGGGTTCGGGCACTATTGGGTCAGGAACTGGTTCAGAAGGGAGTTTCGTTTCCGAAGATAGACCCACTTTAAGTTAGGAGAAGAATACAAATGAATCAATCAAGGACAAGAACAACCTTCACGATTGCAGCAGCCTGGATCCTGGTTCTCTCCACGATCCTTACTGCATGCGCTCCAAAAGCAACTCCGGCTCCGGCGGCCCCAACAGACCCTGCGTTCCGTCCCGGTCCTATTACCGACGACTACGCTTGCTCCAGTGGTGCCGGTTGAGCCGGCTGCTCCGAAATATAACGAAGCGCCTATACTGGCTGATATGGTCAAAGCAGGAACGCTTCCTCCGGTCGCGGAGCGCCTGCCTAAAAAACCGGTGGTTGTTCCAGTGACTGACAGCATCGGCCAATACGGCGGAGTCTGGCGGCGCGGATTCCTTGGACCATCCGACTATAACGGCTATGTCCGGATCGTGGACGATGCGTTGGTGCGCTTCTCACCAGATGGCACCAAGGTAGAGCCCAAGTACGTCGAGTCGGTGACCCCTTCGACAGACTACAAAACCTGGACGATCAAAATGCTTGAAGGCGCCAAATGGTCTGACGGCTCGCTCTTTACGGCCGACGATATCATGTTCTGGTATAACGACGTACTCCTGAACAAAGACCTGACGGCTTCCATTCCCGCCTGGATGAAGAATGCAGATGGCTCGACCGTCCAGGTCACGAAAGTTGATGACCTCACAGTCCAGTGGACCTATGCCGCTGCGAACACCACCTTCCTGCTGGAACTTGCCAACAAAGATAACGGGGACAAAGCCTACCCCGTCTTCCTGCCGGCTGCATATATGAAGCAGTTTCACGCTAATTACGCGGATAAGGCCACATTGGATCAAATGGTAGCCGACGCTAAGTTCAAGACCTGGGCAGAGTTGTTCGCTTCCAAGAAGAACCAGGCCGAGAATCCCGCTCGCCCCGGCATGGCCGCCTGGATCCCGACAACTGCTGTCAGCTCTCAGGTTCTGATCCTGAAACGGAATCCTTACTACGTCGGCGTGGACGAAGCGGGCAACCAATTGCCTTATATCGACGAAATCGATATGATCTTCTACGCCGATGCGGCATCTCTGAATCTGGCTGCCATCGCCGGCACGTTCGATGAGCAGGAACGGCAGATCAACTTGATGAACTACCCGGTCTTCAAGGCTAACGAACAAAAAGGCGGCTACAAAGTCATCACCTGGCCGGCCTACGGCGGTGCAGATGCGGATATTTCATTCAATCAAACCTATGTCAAGGATGCCGATCTCGGCAAATTGATGCAGACCAAGGATTTCCGCATCGCCATGTCCTATGCCATCAACCGCAGCAAGATCCAGGAAACAGCTTTCCTTGGGCTGGGCGAACCACGCCAGCCTGTACCTTCTCCCATGAGCCTTTATTATCCCGGTGATGAAGTGGCCAAGAAATACACCGAGTACAGCATGGATAAGGCCAACCAACTACTGGATGGCATCGGCCTGGACAAGAAGAATGGGGATGGCATCCGGCTGTATCCGAACAGCAGTAAGCCGGTCAATATCGAGATCTCTGTTGTGAATGCCTTCGGTCCCTGGCCGGATGTGGCCCAAGAGGTTGCCGCGGATTGGAAAGCAGTCGGCGTCAATGCCATCGTCCAGGTCCGCGAACGCTCGCTGCACTTCCAGATGCGCGCTTCGAACGACCTGCAGACCGAAATATGGAACCAGGACACGGCGGGCTTCCCCTTCACTGGCGCTCCGAAAATGGATCCACGCACCACCCTCGCCAGTGGGATTACCGTCTGGCCGCTCTATAATACCTGGTACAACACCGGCGGCAAGCAAGGTCTGGAGCCATCCGACGTGGCGAAGCAAATTGTCAGTCTGGTCGACCAGGCCAAGTCCGCAGCCCCAGATCAACAGATCGCAATCGCCAAGCAGCTGTTTGGAAATCTGGGTGGACAACTGCTTCGAGATCGGGACGATCGGCTTAACCCCGATGGACCAGGGCGTCGTCATCGTCAGCAATAAAATGCATAATGTGCCAACCACTCTGGCGAAAGACTGGCCATTGCGGACACCCGGCAACGCCCGCACAGAACAGTTCTATATGACCCCATAAAAGAAACACAATTCGGGAAAATCGAGTGACGGGAAACCTTTATCCCGTCACTCGATGAGCTTGTGCCAAAAACGAGGTCTGGCAATGTTGAGAATTATCATCCAAAGATTACTGATACTACCGATTTTGTTGCTTGTATTTTCAGTGGTTGTCTTTTGGCTGGTACAGGCCCCCCCGGGGGATTTTCTGACCAGCTATGTGGCCACATTATCTTCATCGGGTTCTTCGATTGACGATGCGCAAGTGGCTGCTCTGCGGCAGCAGTTCGGCCTGGATCAGCCCGTTTATGTTCAGTATCTCCACTGGATGGATGGCCTATTTAAAGGCGACCTGGGACTCTCGCTCGAATACCAGCGCCCGAATGTCGAACTGATCGGAGAACGGCTGGCGCTTACGATGATCCTGGCACTTTTTTCTTTTTTTCTTACCTGGGCGATCGCAATCCCGGCCGGCATCTACTCGGCGACACACCAAAACTCCCTGCTTGATTATGCTTTTACTGTGTTGAATTATTTTGGAGTGGCTGTTCCGAATTTCATGCTGGCTTTGATCCTGATGTGGATTGCATATGACCGTTTCGGTTTGAACGTCACCGGTCTCTTTTCTCCAAAGTTCATGGATGCCCCCTGGAGTATGGCACGCTTTGAGGATATGCTCCAGCACATCTGGCTGCCGGTCATCATTCTCGGCATCGGCGGCACCGCCCGCCTGACCCGCATCATGCGGGCAACCTGATCGATGAACTCAACAAGCCCTACGTGGTCGCGGCACGTGCCAAAGGTCTCTCCGAGTGGAGTCTGATCCTAAAATATCCTGTCCGACTGGCGCTCAATCCGTTGGTCAGCACGATCGGATGGTATCTTCCGCAGCTCTTCTCCGGCAGCTTGATCGTCGCCACGGTGATGAGCCTGCCGAATATTGGCCCACTGCTGCTGCGGGCCTTGATCCAACAGGATATGTACCTGGCGGGTGTCATTCTGTTGATTTATTGCGTTCTGACCGTGGTTGGCACGCTGATCTCGGACATCCTGCTTGCCTGGCTGGATCCACGCATCCGCATGGAAAGTGCATAATTTATGGCTGAAATGCTTGTTTCGGAAGAACTTGCCAACGGAATACCCCAATTGAAAGACGCCCAGTCAGAAGAGCGTGTCTCGGTGGCCTCCAACTGGAAACTCGTCTGGTGGCGGTTCCGGAAAAATCGCCTGGCTCTTTTCAGCCTGGCAATCCTGATATTCTTTTATATCATCGTGCTGTTCCCGGATTTTTTTGCTGTGAGCGATCCCGAAGCAACCGATGCACGCTTGACTTTTGTTCCGGCGCAAGGGTTACATCTCATTGATGGCTCAAGCATTCGATTATGGGTACCCGCTCTGGTCGGGAAGAGAAATCCGGACACCCTGGCGATGGAATGGAAGACGGATGGTACAAGAAAATCCCTGTCCATCTTTTCGCGCAAGGTTATACATACAAAGTATTGGGATTATTTAAAAGCAGACCTGCATTTACTTGGACCGGTAGATACCACGTAACGGCAGCAAGATATTCCTCCTGGGAACTGACCGACTGGGCCGCGACCAGTGGTCGCGGATGATGCTCGGAACACGGACCTCCATGGTTGTGGGTTGTTTTCCGTGGCCGTGAGTGTTATCCTGGGGATCCTGCTGGGAGGCATTTCAGGTTATTTTGGTGGAGTGGCCGATTTGATCATCCAACGGTTGATCGAATTATTACAATCCCTGCCGACCATTCCCATCTGGTTGGCGATGACGGCTGCCGTGCCCCAAACATGGAAACCCACACAAGTTTTCTTCGCCATTACGATCATCCTGGCTTTCATCGGTTGGACGACCCTGGCCCGTGAAGTGCGCGGTCGTTTCCTGTCGCTACGTGAGGAGGATTTCGTCCTGGCCGCCGAACTGGCCGGATGCAGCCGCCTGCGCATCATCACCCATCACATGGTGCCGGCTTTCATGAGCCACATCATCGCTGCCAGCACCCTGGCGATACCGGTGATGATCATCAACGAGACTACCTTGAGCTTTCTGGGGCTGGGCATCCGGCCACCGGCGATCAGTTGGGGAGTGTTACTTCAAGAGGCGCAAAATGTGCAGACAATCGCCCTGGCACCCTGGCTGCTTACTCCAGGCCTGATGGTGATCATCGCGTGCTGGCCTTCAACCTGGTTGGCGATGGATTGCGGGATGCAGCAGATCCTTATGGCCATTAGACCTTCCTGCGGGTTGATCCCAAGCCGAAACGGGTTATCAGTTCTTATTTTGAGAGTCGATCCATGAACTCGAAAAACGACCCCATACTTTCCGTACGCGATCTTAAAGCCTATTTTGCCGCTTGACGAAGGCACCGTCAAGGCAGTTGACGGTGTGAGCTTCGACGTGTTCCCCGGTCAGGTCCTGGGCATTGTGGGGGAGAGCGGTTGTGGTAAAAGTGTTACCATGAAGGCCATTCTGCAGATTATCGAGCCGCCTGGCCGGATCGTCAACGGAGAGATTTTACTCAACCGTCAGAATGGGTCAACCACAGACCAGACCATCGACCTGGCTAAATTAAAGCCGAACGGCAGAGAAATGCGCGAAATACGTGGCGCTGAAATCGCCCTCATTCCTCAAGAACCGATGTCTTCATTCAGCCCGGTCCATACCCTTGGGAACCAGATCATCGAGGCCATCCGGCTGCATCGCTCCGTGAGTAAAAAAGAAGCGCTTGCCATTGCAGTCGATCTTCTGCATAGTGTCGGGATCCCGATGCCGGAACAGCGCATTAACGCTTACTCCTGGCAGCTCAGCGGGGGACTACGTCAGCGTGCCATCATTGCCATGGCCCTGTCATGCCAGCCCCGCCTGCTGATTGCAGATGAGCCGACGACTGCGATTGACGTGACAACCCAGGCGCAGATACTGGACCTGCTGCGAAATCTGCAGAAGGTGCAAAATACGGCCATTATTTTTATTACACACGACCTGGGCGTCATTGCGCAGATGGCCAACTATGTGGTGGTGATGTACCTCGGTCGGGTTATGGAGCAGGGCCCGGTAAATGACATTTTTCTTCAACCCAGGCATCCCTATACCCAGGCGTTGCTGCGTTCGATCCCGAGTGTGAATTCCACCCCACGCGCCAAATTGCCGATCATTAGCGGTTCGATCCCACATCCCTTCAATCGACCATCCGGTTGTCCGTTTCATCCGCGTTGCCGGGAGTTCATGGCGGGCATTTGCGATCTACGCATCCCCAGCCTGCAACCGGTCGGCGAATCTCAATTCGCCAGTTGCTTTCTTTATAACGATGTGGAAGAGAAATCGTAACAGTTGTACTACTCGAATTTTGGAGGTTCAGTCTTGATGGATTCTCATCTACCGTCCAATGCTGTGCTGCTTGAAGTCAAGAATTTACGCAAATTTTTCCCGATCCAGAAAGGTTTTATCCGGCGATTGGTTGGGAACGTACGGGCTGTCGATGATGTCAGCTTTGTCATCCACGAAGGCGAGACGCTGGGATTGGTCGGGGAAAGCGGCTGCGGGAAGACGACGACGGCCCGCTGCATCCTGCGCGCCATGGCGCCCACGGACGGCCAAATCCTTTTCCGCACGAATGAAGGCCCGGTGGTTGATTTATCCAGGTTCTCGCGTCGCCAACTGCGACCGATACGCCCCCAGATGCAAATGATCTTTCAGGATCCATTTGGTTCGCTCAACCCGCGCATGACGTTATTCGATATCGTCGGCGAACCATTGCTTGTCAATGGAGTCACGAACCGCAAAGAGCGTACCGAACAAGTGGCGGAAATGTTGGAACTGGTGGGCCTGCGCTCTGAATATTTGCAGCGTTTCCCGCACGCCTTCAGCGGAGGCCAGCGCCAACGCATCGGCATCGCCCGCGCCCTGGTCTTGCATCCGCGCCTGGTTGTGGCAGATGAACCGGTTTCGGCGCTGGATGTATCCGTGCAGGCGCAGGTGCTAAATTTGTTGCTGGAACTGCAGGAAGAGCTTCACCTGACCTATCTTTTTGTTGCCCATAACTTGAGCGTGGTCAGGCACATCTGTGATCGTGTGGCGGTGATGTATGTCGGCAAGCTCGCAGAGACCGCCAGTACAGCCGCGATCTTCAATGCTCCCAAACATCCCTACACAGCGGCATTGATGGCGGCCGTGCCGGTCGCCGATCCGCGCGAGCTGGTGGGCGATGTAGTGCTTAAGGGCGAAGTGCCCAGCCCGGCCAATCCCCCTGCGGGGTGCTACTTCCATCCGCGCTGTCCGTTTGCAGTGGAGATCTGCCGGACACAGGCGCCTGCTCTGAGAGAAATCTCCCCGGAGCACTTCGTAAGCTGTCACCTGGCAGGAGATCTGCACCTTAAAGGGATTGGTCTGGAACATGCCCACAAGCCAAAGAGTTAAGATCGACGCCCTGTCCGTTCGAATTTTCCCGACCAACCAGGAGTTAGGCAACGCGGCTGGTGGAAAGGCGGTAAGACGTATTCAACGGGCAGTCCGCGAAAGAGGCGCAGCCAACATTATTCTCGCCACGGGCAACTCGCAGTTGACATTTTTGGCTGCTCTGCGACAGGCTGCGGGAGTCCCCTGGGAACGTGTCAGGGTTTTCCACATGGATGAGTACGTCGGACTTAACCCACAGCACCCTGCCGGTTTCGCAAATTTTTTACACCGCAATCTTCTCAATCAAGTCCGGCCGCTTGCCTTTTATCCGGTTCCAGGCGCGGCGCTCGAGCCTGAACGTGCCTGCCGGGAATATGAGGCATTGTTGAGGGAGTTCCCCGCCGACTTGTGTGTTTTGGGCATCGGCGAGAACGGCCATCTGGCCTTCAATGATCCACCCTATGCTGATTTTCGTGACCCAACCTGGGTAAAAATGGTCCGGTTGGCGGAAGCCTCACGTGCTCAACAGGTAAACGAGGGACATTTTGCTTCAATCATCGATGTGCCCACTCATGCCATCAGCTTGACGATCCCGGCACTCCTGGCAGCGAGGCAGGTCCTGGCTGTGGTGCCGGAAGCACGCAAAGCCAGGGCGGTCTGCCAGGCACTGCGTGGTCCTGTGAATGCGGAGTGCCCGGCTTCCGTTTTACGGCAAGCCCCAAACGCCAGCTTGTTCCTGGATGTTCATTCGGCCTCACAAGCTTTTCCAGAGGCTGTCCGATGAACTCGCGTGAACGATTGTTGGCCGCCCTTGATCATCGGGAACCGGATCGCCTGCCGTTCGATTTAGGATCGACGCAGGTCACCGGCATTCACGCCCTGGCTTACCAAAACCTGCGTACTTATCTGGGCCTCAAGGCCACTGAAATTAATTTTTGCGATCAGATTCAACAATTGGCCCTGCCGGATGAGGATGTCATCGAAAGACTGGGCGTAGATGTACGCGGCTTGTTTCCGCTCAACAGCCACAATTGGCATGTCGACATCCTGGATGTGGGCGATACCTGGGAATATACGGATGAATGGGGCATTACCCATCGCCGGCAGAAACCGGTTGGCTTGTATTATTCAGCGATCAGGAATCCTCTCAGCGAGATGCCTCTCAACCCCGAGCTTGTTCGCGATTACCCCTGGCCTGACACCGGTGATCTCAGGCGCATCACCGGGCTGCGCCAGCAGGCGTTGGAATACCGTGCCCGAGGCCAGGCTGTGGTGCTGAAGGGCGTGTTGCCAGGCATTTTTGAGATGACGCAGCGGCTGCGTGGGATGAAAAACTGCCTGATGGATATGGCCGCGGGCAAAGCCGGGATCGAAGCTCTGTTTGACAAAATGCTCGAATTGAAACTTGCTTTCTGGGAAGCTGCACTGCCCCGCCTGGCGGATACGGTGGATGTAGTCGCCGAAGGCGATGATTACGGCACCCAGACCTCGTTAATCATTTCGCCGGCTATGTTCCGCAAGTTGCTCAAGCCGAGACTCAAGGTTTTATTCGAACGCATCGGGCAATTAGCACCGCAAGCCAGGATATTTTTCCATTCCTGTGGCAGTGTGCGACCCTTGATCCCCGATTTCATCGAGTTGGGTGTGGATATCCTCAACCCGGTGCAGATAGGGGCGGCGGGGATGGAAGCAGTGGCGCTCAAACGCGACTTTGGACGGGAACTCGTTTTCTGGGGCGGCGGGGTCGATTGCCAAACGGTGCTCCCCTACGGCACGCCTGAACAGGTAAAGCAGGATGTGCGTCGAAATATCAAAGCCCTTGCGCCAGGCGGCGGTTTCGTCTTCAACACTGTGCATAACATCCAGCCGGATGTACCGCCCGAAAACATCCTGGCCATGTGGGAAGCAATGTGTGAGGTCTGATCAATCCATGGACACACCCTGGGAACGATTTAAGCAAGCCGCGCGCCTTGAAAAACCAGAGTCCGTCCCGGTTGCGCTAATCGTGGACAGCCCCTGGTTGCCTGGCTATGCCGGCCTGGACACGCGTGATTATTTTCTTTTTCCAGAGAAGTGGCTCGACATCAACCGCGGGTTGTTGTCCCGCTTTCCGGATGCCGTTTGGATCCCGGGCTTTTGGGTGGAGTATGGCATGGCGGCGGAACCTTCCGCCTTTGGATGCAAGCTGCACTTTTATGCAAACCGCCCGCCCGCAATAGAACCCTTAGTAACCGATCTAAACTTCTGGTCCGAAATAAAACCGGCGGATCCCCAGGAAGACGGGCTGATGCCGCTGATTCTGCGGCAACAAAAGGTCATGGACGAGCGTCTCCTGGCCGAGGGCTTGGGCATTCGGATGGTGGCGGCTCGAGGGCCTATGACGATCGCATCCTGGCTAATGGGCACTACGCCGTTGATGATGGGGATTGCGGCCAACTCAAAGAAACTTTCCAACTTTTTGGAGACCCTCACCACCTCGATCATCAGTTGGCTGCACGCGCAGCTGGATAATCTCCACCAGCCGGAGGGCATCCTGCTGTTGGACGATATCGTAGGTATGGTATCTAAAAAACACTACGACTCTCTGGTGCATCCTCATCTGCGCCGCATCTTCGACGAATTTGAGGGGTTGGTTCGTGTTTATCATAACGATACGCCCTGCCTGCACCTGGCGGAAAGCCTGGCGCAGGCCAACTTCGACGTTTTCAACTTCAGCCATAAAGTGGATCTCGCCGACCTCAAAGCCAGGATGGGGCACCGGGTGGCGCTGATGGGCAACGTGCCTCCGTTGGAGGTCGGTGTGCGTGGCCAACCTGCAGATGTGCTTCAGTGGGCGCGTACCTGCCTGGAAAAAAGCGCCGCCGAGGGCGGCCTGATTTTGTCCTTTGGCGGCGGCGTTTCTCCGGAAACTCCACCTGAAAATATTGACGCCCTCCTGCAAGCCGTCCACACCTGGTCCGCTAACCACCCAAGGGAAACCCGGATATGACCGACCAAACCCGTTACGTTTTCAGTACCGCTCGAGTTGTTCGCTACCGCTTCCCGACCCATATCAACGATCTGGTCATGGACCGCGCCGAAGCCGAAACGTCTGAAGCCTTCATAGTGGTGCTGGAGCCGGGAGAGGCCCCGCCGCTTCATGTTCACGAGGATGCGGAACAGGTCTTCTTCGTACAAAAGGGAACCGGCATACTTCAGGTTGGGGACGAGCCCCGGCAGGTTTTCCCGGTCAAACCGGGTGACCTGGTGCGCATTCCTGCGCACACCTATCACCGCATTCGCTGTGAAGGGACGGAAACGCTGGTTTACTTGAGTATTGATTGTTTCTTGCACGGTCGGCCGGCGGCCGAACCCACCTGGGAAAGTCATGTCCGGTCACTGTGTGTACAGAACGGATGGAATTTTGACGAGGTTGCACCTCATTCAAAAAAGGATAACACTTCAACGATTGGCTGAAAGCCGCCTGTTTTGGGATTTAAAAACATGACCAAACTGAATCTTCCTCCCGAACGCTTCTTTCCTCCCGACCCGACCACCCGTCGCCTGGCGCTGGAACTCTATGCGCCAATTGCCAGCCTGCCGATCATCTCTCCACACGGTCACGTTGATCCGATCCTGTTTGCCGATCCCAAGGCCTCCTTCGGCTCTCCCGCTGACCTGTTCATCATCCCAGACCATTACGTGACGCGCATGCTGTATTCACAAGGGATTCCTCTGGAAAGCCTGGGTATTCCACGCATTGATGGAGGCGCGGTCGAAGGCGACCATCGCAAAATCTGGCGGTTGTTGTGCGAAAATTTTCACCTGTTTCGCGGGACGCCGAGCGGAATCTGGTTGGTACATGAACTGAATGATGTTTTCGGTATCGACGAAAAACCTTCTGCCGGCAACGCCGACCGGCTTTATGATCTCATTGCCGACAAATTGGCATCACCCGAATTTTCTCCGCGGAGACTCTTCGAACGCTTCAACATCGAAGTGCTGTGCACCACCGATCTGGCGACCGATACACTCGACCATCATCAAGTGATCAAAGCTTCCGGCTGGAAAGGGCAAATTCGCCCCACCTTCCGCCCGGATGCGGTGGTCGACCTCGACACTTTAAATTGTCGCTCCAACCTCGATAAACTCAGTTCTGTTAGCGGAATTGATATTGTTAATTATGCCTCCTTCATCCGGGCTCTGGAGCAGCGCCGCGAGTTCTTTATATCCATGGGCGCAACGGCAACCGACCATGCTGCCCTGACGCCTGCCACCGATGAACTTACTCCTATTGAAGCTGAAACGATTTTCCAACGCGCCCTCAAGCGAACGTCCACGCCCGAGGACGCTGCCCGTTTTACTGCCCATATGTTGATGGAAATGGCGCGCATGAGCGTCGAAGATGGACTTGTAATGCAATTGCACCCTGGCTCCTTGCGCAACCACAACCAGACGATTTTTCAGCGCTTCGGATTGGACAAAGGCGGCGATATCCCGCTCCCGACCGGTTACACCCGCAACCTGCTCCCATTGCTGAACAAGTACGGTAACGATAAGCGCCTGACTCTGATTCTGTTCACTCTCGACGAAAGCTCCTACTCCCGCGAACTTGCCCCGCTGGCTGGGCATTATCCTGCACTAAAACTTGGCCCTCCCTGGTGGTTTTTCGACAGCTTGAATGGCCTGGCGCGTTACTTCGATCAGGTTATGGAAACGGCCGGCATCTACAATACCGTCGGATTTAACGATGACACGCGTGCCTTCTGCTCCATCCCTGCCCGGCACGATGTCTGGCGGCGTGCTTGTGCCAATTGGGTGTCAGGCTTGGTGGCGCGGCATATTGTCGATATGGAGGATGCGCAAGAAATGATGCGTGAACTGGTTATTGGTTTGGCCAAACGAGCTTATAAACTGTAAAGGATATGATGAAGCTTAATCAAGGGCAGCAAAAACTGGATGATAGGATTTTAACAACGACCGAGACCACCCAGGTCTGGGACTCTGCTGGGTCCAACATGGCTGCCAATGGCAGGATCCGCCAGCGCAATCAGTTTAGCTGGACAAATCCAATTTCAGTAATGAAAATCCCCTATCCCGCCGGTGTAACTGACTTCGCGCGCAAGTATCTTAGAGCACCTTCGCTCAGGATTGCTGTTCCAATCGCAAGGGCACGTTCGTCGATATCGAAAAGCGGGTTGTGGCCGAAGCGTTCATCCCCCTCGATGCGCGTCCCCAATGTGAACATCGCACCTGGAGCAAGTTCTGAAAAACGACCGAAATCCTCCGCGCCAAGTTCCTGGGTTGGCAAAAGGACATGTTCCTCGCCAAGTAAACTTCCGGCCGTTTCCCGGATCAGTTTTACCGCTTCCGGGTGATTTTGCATGGGAATATCCCCAAGTTCAATCCGCAGCTCGTAATTTCCGCCCAGCGAACGCACTACTTCGAATGCACGTTTGATCTCGGCATGGATTTGTTCCTGAACGCGCTTTTCGGTATAACGGAGTGTGCCGGTTATCTCGACCCTATCCGGGATGACATTTTCTGTATATCCGCCTCGGATCGAACCGATGCTCACCACTGCCGGGTCGAAAGGCCGCAGCCGTCGGGAAACGATCGCGTTCAAGGCAAAAATGACATGCGCAGTCATGTAGAATGGGTCCACAGTTTCTTGCGGCTTGGCTCCATGCCCGCCTTTGCCAATAATAACCCCGAACCACGAATCCACCCCGCCCGAACCAGCCCCGGAATTTACCCGGATATTGCCAACCGGAGTCGCAGGATCGACATGCAGGGCAATCACCATATCCACGCCCTCCATTGCGCCGTCAGATATCATCCGGGGCGCGCCGCTGATACCTTCCGCATCGGCCACCTCCTCGGAAGGTTGGAACAGAAACCGTACTTTCCCTGGAAACTTTTCTTTTGCCAATAGCGTGGCTGTGCCCAGCAGCATGGCAGTATGACCGTCGTGCCCGCAGGCATGCATCCGCCCCGGGTATTGGGAAGCGTACGGGACCTGGTTGGCTTCCTGAAGTGGCAGCGCATCCATATCCGCTCTCAATGCAATGGTTGGATTACCCTCCCCAAGTTCGGCCACCACCCCGGTTCTGCCAACCCCGCGCTGCACGCGGCAGCCGATTTGCTCAAGGATCTCGGCCACGCTTTTCGAAGTGCGTTCCTCATGAAAACCAAGTTCCGGATGCATATGAAAGTCACGCCGCCAGGCGATTAATTGATCTTGGATGGCACTCGCTTTATTAAACATGGAATTCCTTTCAATTTTGAATATTACTTTACCAATTCAAGTTCCGCGGCTGCCATGATGGCATCCAACTCACGTTCCTGGGCAGCCTCCAGCGGCGGCACCTGGTGTTCCCGCAAGATCCGTTCGGCCTCAGCTTGTGCGCGTTCTGGCAGACCCTGCTTACCACCTGCCTCCCAGGTCTCCCAGGAGGAGCGCTCGGCCAGGCGGGTGAGGTAAACCTCGCCCGATCTAAGATACTTCATCGTATGCTTCTGCCCGAGAAAGTTACGCGTGGATGCCATGGCCGCCGTAACCACATCCACTGCCAGTGCGTCGTCTTGCGCACTGAACCCTTTCCGGATCCGCAGGATGCTGCCGGCAAACTCATTGTCCGCCACCATCTGGGCATACGATCCCATTACCCCTGCCTCCATCTCGCCAATCCCGCTTAACTCGTCCGCCCCGGCCAGCGCCGGCAGGATGGCATTCAGGCCGCGTTCGAAACCATTTTGCGCATCCAGGCCGTGGGCATTTGTGGAAAAACCATAAACATTGACCGGCAGCCCATAGCGATGGCCCACCTGGACCGTTCCGGCCGAGGCCATGCCCATTTCGACTCCGCCCCACACCGATAGGCCGGTACGCGGTTCCATCATTGCCAATCGGCCGCAGTAAATGATTGGCAACCCCGGATGCACAAGTTGCGTCAATACCAGGGCAGCCAGCACCTCCGCATTTTGCTGGGCAATTGCACCCGCGATCGAAAATGGAGCAGTGGTCCCGGCCGTCGGGCACGGAAGTGGCCCAAAAGCGATACCGGCCTCAGCAATTTCAATAATGGCCTCCGCCAGGCTGTCCGGAATTGCTAACGGGCTGACCGGCGAAACACTCAAAGTCAGCACTTCCGCCGGCGCTCCAATCACCTCGGCCATTTTCACGGCATAGCGCACTTCGGCGGGAATTGTACTCCAGGGCCTTGCAGGGGTTTAAGGGTATGCGGCAAAGCATGCCGGTACATCGCCAGGCTCATGAGCGTGCCAGGCACTTCCGTAGGCGTAAAAAATGGCGTGATCGTGTGGCAGTTTTCAAGTGCATCCAACAGGCGGGTGGCGTTGCATACATCCTCGATGACTGCCTGTCGGCGCTTCCCGGAGGCGGCATCATATACATTCGGCGCGCCGCCCAGGTTGTGGAAATACAGGCAGCCATCCCCAAGGGCTTTAACCATACCGCCCCTGCCCCGGATGGATGTATGCTTGCCAGCCACGGCGATACACTTCTCCACGAGATCCGGTGGGAAATAGACTTGTCGATCCGCCACGTGTGCCCCGGCCTCGGTCAGGATTGCCCGGCTGCGTGGTTCTGTTAAAATCACGCCCGTCTCGCTCAGGATGCGCAGACTGGCCTGATGGATGGATTCGATTTCGCGTGTGTCCAGGACGGATAGATGGAACATGCCTGCCTCTGTCTGACTCAAACGCCCAAATATTTCGCCAGGAATTCCATCCGGCGTATTTCGGAATCCAGTATGTTTTCTCTTTTCAAGAAAGCATGGCCCTCGTCTTCGTAAATGATCAATTCCACTTCTTTACCCATTTGCCGCAGGGCAGCTTCCGCCTCGATCGAATCGCTCACCGGGCAGCGTGCGTCATGCCTGGCGCAAATCAACTGTAATGGCGCCAGGATGCGGTCCAGAAAGAAGCTCGGGGAACGTTCTTTCCAAAGCTCATGGTTTTCATTTGGATCGCCAAAATTTTCGATATCCCACTGCTGCAAGTCAGGACGGATTTCATTGTGGTTGGTGAACCAATTCAGGAATGGGACAAATGCCGATCCGGCGGCCCATAAATCCGGGTAACGCGTCAGGCAGGAAGCGGTCAAATAGCCGCCATGGCTGCGGCCGGTGACCGCAATCCGCCTTGGATCACACAGACCTTCCCGTTGGAGAAAGAGCGCTCCGGCTGTAACGTCATCTGTATCCACTCCACCAAAGTCAAAACGGCTGGCTTCCTGCCACTTTCGCCCGTAACCTGTCGAGCCACGATAGTTGGGTGTCAGAACCATCCAGCCGCGGCTGGCCATGTGTGCCATAAGCGGGTACCAGGTCATCTCGAAGAACCAATCCGGTCCTCCATGTACGAGAATGACTGCCGGTCCGGGTTTTGGAAGTTGAGGTTTGAACAACAATGCAGGTACAGGTGTCCCATCCAAACCGGGATAGGAAATTTCCTCTGGCATGATGAACGCTGCCTCTTTCAATTCAGCCGGAAGGGAATAGGTCAATTGGGTAAACTTCTCATCTGCCATGGAGAACATCCAAAGATCATCCGGTAGACGAGGGTTATCAAAACCAATGATGATATGGTTGCCATCTGGCATAAAATGCGGCAGGTAATGTACGCCTGGTTCGATCTGATACCTTTGCGCAGGCTCGCCAGGCTTCTGTATCGCCAGCCAGGACACTGTACCCCGGTTGAAAATATACGCAATCTGCTTTCCGTCCGGCGACCAGTTCGGGAATTGCTTTTCCCCTTCTCCATCTGACAACCAGGTAATGCTTTGTGTGGAAATTTCGTAGATGCCAATGTTATTGAAGCCATGGTTATCTGAGGAGAAAGCCAGGTACCGGCTATCCGGTGACCAGCTGGCCTGCCCGGCATCGATCGGCCCCTCCTGATCATTGATCCGGACTGCTGCGCCGCTCTCAACTTGAACGATATAGGTTCCAAAATCAATCCCGCTGGCCTCAACCACCACCGCCAACCAGCGGCCATCCGGCGACCAACTCACCTTCCACGCCGGATATCCGGCATCCAGCACTTGACGTATTTTCCCATCGATGACTGACAAAACATAAACATTAAATTGGCCGGTCTGGTCGGAAATGAATGCGATTTGGCTTCCATCCGGTGACCAGGTAAAGGATGCCTGCAGCCCCCCGCTTACATGCGAGGTCAGGTCGGTTTGTTGAGCCGTAGCGAAATCGTGGAGAAAGATGTGGAAATCTTCACTGCCGTCAAAGTCCACCACATAGGCTAATTGCTGCCCATTAGGTGAATAGCGTGGATTAAATTTGCCCCCTGGTCCACGCGAGATCTGCTTGGGCTGTGATTTGAGAGAATTGGGAAGGTCCTCGTCAGGGCGGACGGATATCTCGAATATTTCCCAATGCCCATCCGGATTCCAGGAATAAGCCAGGCGTAGGCCGTCTGGAGAGATAGCAAAACCCATCTCAAGTTCCACACAGGGAACTCGTATTAAAGCCCCTAAATCAATCATGGAGTTCTTTCTTTAGACCAGATGACAAGCGACCCAATGCCCGCTGGCCACTTCCCGCCACTCAGGTACATCTTGATGACACTTTTCGACTGCAATTGGGCAGCGTGGATGGAAGCGGCAACCGGGGGGTGGATTAAGCGGGCTGGGGACATCCCCCGCCAGGATGGTACGGCGGCGTGCACGGTCCTTTTTCGGATCCGGTATCGGTACTGCCGAGAGCAGCGCTTTTGTGTAAGGGTGGAGCGGGTGTTCATATAACTCGTCACGAGCGGCAAGTTCCACGATCACGCCCAGGTACATCACCGCCACCCGGTCACAAATATGCCGGACCATGCTAAGGTCATGCGCAATAAAAAGATAGGTTAGGCCAAGGCGGTCCTGCAGGTCTTCGAGCAGGTTCACCACCTGTGCCTGGATGGATACATCCAATGCAGAGATCGGTTCATCACAAACGATGAACTTCGGGTCGGAGGCCAGGGCACGCGCAACGCCTATCCGCTGGCGCTGTCCACCCGAGAATTCATGCGGGAAACGGTTCAGGTGTGATGGGCTGAGCCCCACCAGCCGCAAAAGTTCACGGACGCGGTCAGTGCGTTCCGCCTCGCTCGAAATTAGATGGTGAACGCGCAAAGGTTCGCCGATAATGGCACTGATCGTCCAGCGCGGGTTGAGCGAGGCATAAGGGTCCTGAAATATGATCTGCGCCTTGCGCCGGATAGCCATCATCGAGGCGCCATGTGCTTTGCGCAAGTTATGTCCATCGATGGTTATTTGTCCATCGGTGGGTGGGTACAAGCCAAGCAGTGTCCGCCCGGCAGTTGTCTTTCCGCAGCCACTCTCACCGACCAGTCCGAGTGTTTCGCTTGGAGCAATGAAAAACGATATTCCATCCACCGCACGCACCGTCCCCACCTGGTGTTGGATCAGGATTCCGCGCATAACCGGGAAATGCTTGACTAGGTTATTGACTATGACCAGCGGCTGGGGATCAGTCATTGTAGTTCTCCCATTTTTACATCCAACCAGCAAGCCATGGAATGCTCGTTCCCCAAAGCCTTGAGAGGCGGATTCTCCAGCCTACATTTATCTACAACATACTCGCAGCGCGATGCGAATGGACAGCCTGACGGTTCTACCAATAAATTAGGCGGCGCGCCGGGTATGGATTTCAGCCGACTCTCGCGACGGCGCTCTGCATGTGGCAGCGCAGCCATTAAGGCCAGTGTGTAAGGATGGCGCGGGTTTTCATAAAGTGTGTCAACATCCGCTTCCTCGACGATATACCCGGCGTACATGACGATAACGTGTTCAGCCAACCCGGCCACCACGCCCAAATCATGCGTGATCCAGATGATGCTCAGACCAATCTTGTCGCGCAGCTCCTTGACGAGTTCGATGATCTGGGCCTGTATGGTCACATCCAGGGCTGTGGTTGGTTCGTCGGCGATCAACATAGTCGGATTACAAGCCAACGCCATGGCAATCATTACCCGTTGGCGCATTCCTCCGGAAAACTGGTGCGGATAATCCCCAAGACGCTTGGAAGGATCCGGAATACCAACCAGCTCGAGCAGTTCGACGGCGCGCTTCCGAGCCTGATCCGGCTGGTAATTAAGATGGACACGCAGCGGTTCAGTCAATTGACGACCGATGGTCAGTACCGGGTTAAGCGAGGTCATTGGATCCTGGAAGACCATGGCAATCTCCTTGCCACGGATATCACTCTGCATGCTATTTTCGCTCAACTTAAGCAGGTCCTGTCCACGATAATTTGCGCTTCCACTGACAATCTGACCCGGCGGGATGGGGATGAGGCGCAGAAGCGACATCATCGTGACTGATTTGCCGCATCCACTTTCGCCGACAACAGCCAGGGTTCCACCTTCATCCAGGCTGAACGAAACGCCGTTCACAGCGAATACGGTCCCTTCCGGTGTGTGGAAACGGGTTATGAGGTTTTTGACTTCGAGTAGAGTAGTCATAGGTGCCTCATATCGTCCGGCTGCGTGGGTCGAGCGCATCGCGCAGTCCGTCTCCAACGAAATTGATGCTCAGGACGATGAGCAGTATCAATAATCCAGGGAAGAGCCACAGCCAATAAGCCTTGTCTATATAATTGTAGGCGCCTTCAAGCATATTACCCCAGGTGGCAGTCGGCGGACGAACGCCCAGCCCGAGAAAGCTGATATACGCTTCGAGGGTGATGGCATTGGCGACCCCCAGCGTCGCTGATACGACAATCGGAGCGATGCTGTTTGGGAGGATATGCCGGAAGATAATATCGAATGTGGAGGATCCTGTCGCACGCGCCGCCAATACGAATTCGCTCTCCTTTAGCGTCAGGAACTCGGCGCGTACAATCCTTGCCAGGTAAGGCCAGGAAGTCAGGCCAATAATGGCGATGATGACAACCACGCTCCCGCTGAATTCCCGCCCAAGGATGGTGAGGTTGGGGATATTGCCTGCAAAGAATTTTGCCATGACCAGCAGCAGGAATATTTGCGGAACGATCAGGATGGCTTCGGTGAAACGCATCAACAGGCTGTCAACCAGCCCACCGAAATATCCGGAAACAGCTCCAATAATAATTCCCAACGATGTTTCAAGCATTACGGCAATCAGGCCAATTAGGAGAGAAATCTGTCCGCCGTAAATGGTGCGGGCCAGGATATCCCTTCCTATCACGTCGGTGCCGAAGGGGTGTACTGACGAAGGCGGCTGCAGTGCAATGCTGGTATCGTTATAGTTGGCGAATTTTTCGCTAAAAACAAACCCGCCAATCGTGCAATATAGGATCATTAAGACCAGGATGCCCACTCCAACCAGAGCCATTTTATGGCGTCGGAACTTCAACCAGGCCATTTTACTGAGTGTTAAGCGGCGGGGCTTCCAGCTCGTCCAGGGAGAGGGGTTTCAGTGGTTGGATGTTCGGTATAGGATTTGCGACTGTCATGGCAGCTCTAATGGTAACGAATCCGAGGATCCAGCCAGGCGTAAACAACGTCGGTGAGGATCTGGAAAACTACTACGGCAACCGCGATCAACATCATGATACCCATGACCACCGGTGTGTCGCCGCGTGAAACATGATCGATGAATAGACGCCCCATGCCAGGCCAGGCAAAGATCCGTTCGGTCACCAGGGCCCCGCCCAGCAGGAAGGGCAGGTCGAGACCGACGATGGTAACGATCGGCAGGGAAGCATTTTTCAAGGCATGAATGAACACGGTTTCGCGGCGCGGCAGGCCTTTTGCGCGTGCCGTACGGATATAATCCTGATTCAAAGCCTCCAGCATCGTACTTCGGATATAACGGCTGTACCCTGAAAAACTATTGACCGAGATCACGGTCACCGGCAGGATCAAATGCCACAGAAGCTGACCGGGCGTCTGTCCCACTTGAGGGTCGAACATCCCCACCGTCGGTAGATAGGGTAATCCCCAACGTTTGAAGTTGACCGCGAAAATATACATGGCTCCCAATGCCAGGAAAAATATCGGCATGGAATAGCCTATGAAGGATAACGTAGTTATCAGATTATCGAAAAATGAATATTGCTTTAAGGCTGAATACACGCCAATTAACAACGCTCCCAGCACAACCACAAGTTCTGATACCACCATAAGCAGCAATGTGTTAGGCAGGCGCGATAGGATCAATTGTATTGCTGGTTGTCTGGTTACCAGGGAAGTCCCAAAATCACCTCGCAGAACGCCCTTACGAATGCCCGGGGTTTCAGCAATCCCATCGCCGTTAAGATCTACTTTTGTCCAGTCATTCCCGACCAACCAGTAAACATATTGCACCAGGATCGGTTTGTCCAACCCCAACTGGCGGGCCAGTCGTTCGCGGTCTTCACGGCGCGTTACCGAACGCCCGCCCATGGTAGCAAGCGGATCGCCCATGTTCTGCAGCATTACGAACAGCAGGATGCTGACAAGGAATACAAGCGGAATTCCCTGTAAAAGGCGTCGAATAATATATCGGGTCATTGGATAATTCCAAAAAATGAGGCGGATGTTGCAGGACCTGGTTTGTCCTGCAACATCCAGTATCAGGATGGATTAGGATCCGTACTTACTTGATGGTCCATTCTCCAATATTGTAGAGCGGCGTGGAGCCCGAAAGTTTTACGTTTTGCAGCCGGCTGCTGAGCGCCCAGATGTCCGGGTCAAGCCAAAGGCTTAGCCAGTAGACCTGGTCATACATGATCTTGGTGATTTGATGGAAGGTTGCAACGCGCTGGTTGTAATCCACCTGGGTGGCTTGCTTTTGGAAGAGGCCATCCAACTGCTTGTCGCACAAGAATTGAGCGTTCAATCCTTGCGGGTTCTGATCACTGGGGATCTCGCTGCACAGCCAGTAGGCAATATCCGGATCGGGGAAGGCGGTGGGGACATCCGACCATTCATAAATATCGAGTTCGCCGGAATAAGTTGGGCCTTTGTCCGCATAGCTGGCGAAAAAGATATCGCTGTCATAGTTCAATAACTCAACCTTGACTCCGACGCTGGCAAGCTCCTGCTGAATGATCGCCTGCGCACTCTGGCGAACATCCCGGGTCGTGGTACCGTAGCGTAGGTCGAGCTTGACACCGTTCTTCTCACGCACGCCATCAGAACCCATCACCCATCCAGCCTGGTCCAGCAGCGATTTGGCTTTCGCTGGGTCGAATGGGTAAGGCTTCAGCGAAGGATCTACATAGGGCATATTGTCCCATAAAGTTGCACCCGGCTTGGTTTTACCAAGCAGCAGGTCCTTGGAAATCTTATCGCGATCGATCGCGTAAGCTATAGCCTGTCGAACAAGCACATCTTTAAGGCCGGGATTACCCTTTTCACCCATGTTAAAGTATAAGCCTTCACTGTAGCCTGAGTTGACCGAGACGATTTTCACACCCGCTTGCTCGAGCGGTGGGATGTCGGGATAGGAGATAAAGATCCCGAGGTCGCCGTCGCCTGTCTTGAGAGCGGCTACTTGCGCCGCGTCATCCGGCACGATGCGGATAAAAATCTCATCCAGGCTGGCCTTTTTACCCCAAAACTTGTCGTTCCTGACAAACCGCAGGAACGATCCGGATTGCCATTCGGCGAACACAAATGGGCCTGCTCCAACCGTTGGAGCTTTATTCCATGCAGCGTTATCCAGTGTGCCGTCTTTTTGGAAGACCGGATTCAGGATGTGTTCCGGGAGCAGGCCTTTCCAGAAGGATAACCACGGCGCAAACGGCGCATCGAATTTCATCACCACAGTGCGATCATCCGGTGTTTCGAGGCTGGCAAGTTTACTGTACGGATAGGTCGTCGCCACGGCATTTTTGGGATTGATATACATCTCGTAGGTGAATTTGAAATCCGCCGAAGTGATCGGCTGACCGTCTGACCAGATGATATCCTTCCGTAGATGCATGGTAATGGTCATACCATCCGCCGATAAACCGCCATTTTGGAGGGTCGGCAATTCGGTTACCAGGTTAGGATAGGGTTTATTCTGATCATCATACTGCCATGCCCACACATCAAAAGCCTGCTGCAGGATTTGGGAGAAATACATATTTGTGTACATCGTGTTCAAGGATTTCAGGCTCTTGGGTAAAAATCAGCGTTGCCACCTTTTTGGTGGCAGGGTTCTGGGCCGTACTGGTACAGCCCCCCAGGAGCATGCTCGCGACGATCAGAACTGCCAAACCTGCATACAAAACAGATTTACGTGACATTCTTCCTCCTTTGCATATTGGGCCAATTATTTAGCACAAGCGCCATCGAACGTGGGGAACCCTGTTCTGATGGCGCATGACGATTATCCCAATTTTGGCAGAGCATCCATTCCGGCCTTGCGGGCCAAATTTTCTACCATCGTCCGCAATTCACGCTCCTGCTCGGGTGAATAACATGGTGGCTCGTAAGCAGCCAACAGTTCACGAGTGCGCGTTTTTGCCCGGGCAAATGTATCGGGACTGCCAGAGGCCTGCCAACCTCTAATGGAATCCCGATCGATAACTGACGACGGAAGATGCTGTTCTTTCGAGAAGAGATCGCGCGTAATTTTTTGTTTTAGGAAATCGCCTTTGAAATTTATTCCTTCAAAGAAGGCAGTTGCAAGCGTTTCAGTTCGAACCTCGATGCCAGCCACCAGGCGTAAAGCCATGCCAATTCCCTCGGCATCCACCACCAATTTTTCCGGGCTTTGGCAGGCCAGGAAATCCAACATCCCTGCCCCGGAGATCATATTGATGCCCGCCAGCGCCCCGATCATGGCCGTTACTCCGCTTTCAAGTCCGGCCTGGGCATCCACAACCTTTGCGTCGGACGCACCCAGATAAGCGTGCGTGGGCAGATTTAAGGATTTTCCCACCTGCGCGTAAGCTGCGTCAATCATGGCGGTTTCGATGGCGCCCATTGGAGTGGTGCCATGGCGCATATCAAAGATCGCCGGTGCCCCTCCCCATACAATCGGCGCGCCCGGGTTGGCGAGCTGATGGATGGCAATCCCGCTCAAGCTCTCCGCGGCATGTTGCACAACCGATCCAAGCAGGGTGACCGGTGCTGCCGCCCCCGCAAGCGGCATCGAAATAAGTTGTGCCGGAACGCGTGCTTTCGCTAACTCAATCAGATTGTTAGCCCCAAAATCACTCCAAATCAACGGAGGCGATGGACATACATCGAAGACCGCCTGAGGTCTATCCGCCAACGCCTGACGCCCGCCTGCGAAGAGACCCAACATGTCAAACATGATTGGCAGGTTCTGAACCGAAAAAGAGCCGGTCACGATGGGTTTCTGCGAAAACACGAGGACTACATAAAGCCGGTAGAGGTCGCCGATCGTCTTGGGGACTTCGTTGCAGACGATGGCAGTCGATTGGGCTGCGTACTCCGGAAGCATCTCGGCCACCTTCACTACCCGCGCCAGGTCTTGGGTATAGGATGTCTTGTGTTCCAGCGTATCCGGGTCCAGGATATGGACGCCCGATGATCCAGGATCAAACTGGACCGTATCCCCCCCATAGCGAACCTTTGGCTGCCCTTTCCGGTCATACAGGTGAAACTCATCCGGCGTGGTTTCCAGCGCTTTTCGGATAATTTTTTCCGGGATGTTGACCACATCCCCGTTGGCCGAAGCGCCCGCAGCGACCAGCATTTCACGCGCGGCAGCAGACTGGACTTTGATACCCGGCTTTTGCATTAATTGGAAGGCTTCATCCAAAATACGGGCGATCAAGTCCAATGATAGTAGCTCAAGTTTAGGTTGCATTGGGGTTATTTAGACTCCAATGACGAAATGATTTTTGCCATTTCCAGCTTGATTTTTTCGTCCAATGGATCAGGCTGATGAGTCTCCAATGTCTTCAAAGCCTTTGCAAGTGCCCAATCACGCGCATCATCCTTTTTCGTTTCCCACTCATTGTAAGGGCGCCTATCCATGAATTCAGGCAGGAAAAGATCCCGCATATGTTTGAGGGTGTGTTTCTGCGAGAGGAAGTTTCCTCCCGGTCCGACAGCTGCGATGGCGTCCAGCGCCAATGTCTCGTCATCCACAATAATTCCCTGCATTGTCTTGTGAATTATGGAAAAGAGCTCACAATCCATCATCATCTCGGCAAACGACCAAATGCGGCTGCCATGCAGGAACCCCACTCCCAGCAGCATATCCGACATGACAATACATGCCATAAAGGTGGACAGGCTGTTTTCAATCCCGGCCTGCCAGTTCGGCTCCTTTGCGCCGGTCGCAAAAGAACCCATGGAAAGAGGAATATCATAAAAATCGGATAATACATTGGTTGCCGCGCCGTAGAGGAAATCCTCCGGTCCGCCGCCTGTATAAGCGCCGGTGCGTAGATCGGAAGCAGTTTGTGCGGCTGCATAGAAGACGGGAGCGCCTGGAAAAGCCAACTGGATCAAGGCCGTCCCTGCAATAACTTCGGCATTGCCGACTGCCAGGTTGCCTGCCAGTGTCGCCGGACCAGTCGTGAGGTTGGCTGCCATGCTCATAAAACCGGTTGGAATGCCAAATTCACCGGCCACGAGCGCCGCATCCAGGCTCCCGCCATCGTGCCCGAGCGGTGAGGCTGAACATTGCATCAACGATAGGACCGGCCTTTGGCGCAACTTATCTGTGCCGCCTACCAGCAGTCCAGCCATTTCGATTGCTGCACGCGCCTCTTGTTCGTTATAGATCGACTCTGTCTGAACATGTTTGGTGGAGTTTTCCCAGATGGCTTTGATCTCGTGCAGACCGCGCGTCTCGGGCGGCATATCCTGGGCCGATACTGGTACCCAATGAAAGCCTACTTCTTCGGTTGCATCTGCGATCAAGGAGATGTCGCGCACATCCTGTAAACAGGAGACCCGCCGCTTCCCGCTATGGATGTCAATCACCTCCACACCACATCCATCTGTTCCCACAAAGACATGGTTGCCATCCAGCGGCAGATCCTGCTGAGGGTCACGTGCCGCCAATGGATAAACTGGTGGACAGGTTTTCAACGCCTTTTCGATGAGTTCTGCCTTGGCACGAACAATCATCTTTTCGGCATCCACCTGCGCGCCATTTGCCGCCCAAATTTCCAGGGCACGTTTGGATGGGAAGCGTACGCCAACTTTTTCAATAATCCACAAGGTGGCATCATGGATTTTCTTAACTTCCTGAGGCGTCAGGATCTCCAGATGCAATTTTGGATTGGTAATGGATTTTATTTTTTTGGACATGGCGGGCTCCGCGTCCGTTCAGACTACCCCGACCAGTCTTTTGGCCAATCCAACCGCGCCGATGGCATCTTCCGAGTAACCATCCGCTTCGATTTTTTGGACCCAATCCTTCGTCACCGGGGCGCCGCCCACCATCACCTTGACTTTCTTGCGAAGTCCGAGCTTGTCCAATTCATCAATAACTTCCTTCTGTTTAACCATGGTGGTTGTCAGGAGAGCACTCAGGCCGACCAGGTCTGCATCAACTTCCTTGACCTTCTCTATAATCTTAGCCGTAGGTACATCCACGCCCAGGTCATAGACCTGGAAGCCGGAGGCTGAGAGCATGGTCCCAACCAGGGTCTTGCCAATTTCGTGGATGTCGCCTTCGACGGTTGCCAGAACCACCTTGCCATAAACCTGGCGCGAGGTACCGCGTTTCTGCATTTCCGGCTCCAGTGTTGCAACCGCGGCCTTCATTGCCTCGCCTGCCATCACCAATTCCGGCAGGAATGCCTGGCCGCACGCGAAGCTTTCGCCTACCTGATTGACCCCCACAACGAAGCCTTTCGAAATGGCTTCCAATGGATCAATGCCAGACTCGATCGCTTGCTTCGCCAATGCGGTGGCAGCGTCGGAATCGCCGTCCAGGATGCTCTGGGACATTTTCTGGAAGAGTTCATCAGTCATGGAATGCTCCTTTTGCATTTAAGAAATTAAAATTTAGGATTATGGAAATGATTGATACGTGAATTGAATGCAAAAAAATCCGGCTGTCGGAACACCAGGTTCAGACAGCCTTGAATATACTAACCCTTCTCAAAAATCCATCGGTCCGAGTCGCGTTTCCAATCGACGAGTTCAGCGGGGCTGAACCACAACGCGACTTCTTTTTCGCCATTCTCAACCGAGTCTGAAGCATGCGTCAGGTTGCGGCTTACTTCCAGGGCGAAATCGTGACGGATGGAACCGGGAGCAGCTTCGGTAGGACGGGTGGCTCCCATCGTCTGGCGGATGGCCGCAATTGCATTAGGGCCATCCCAGGCCATTGCCATGACCGGTGCAGAGGTTATATATTCGATCAAGCCATCATAAAAAGGTTTCCCTTTATGGATGGCATAATGGGTCTCAGCCAGTTCCCGGCTTACTTGAATGAACTTGGCCGCGACCAGCCGCAATCCACGATGTTCGAGTCGTCCAATGACCTCGCCAATCAGTCCGCGTTGAACACCATCAGGTTTGACGAGCACCAACGTTCGTTCCATGCATTCCTCTCCTCATCAAAAAATGACCTCGAGGTATAGGTTACCCCGAGGTCGTATACCACCGCTTACCCACTAGGTATGGCAATTCCCAAAAAGCTGCATGCAATACTGCTACACATCACCGTAATAATTCCTCGGCTTTTGTGTAGGCGTCCAACGCATCCTGCAAACGATTGGCTCGCATATAAGCGTCACCAAGAGTCTGCCAGATGATTACATCCACCGGGTAGCGATAAATGGCTTCACGTAAATCATGGATGACTTCATCCAATAGACGACCCTTTCTGATAAGCTTCGAATACAACTTCATTGACTCGTTAAAGAATTTTGATCAAGGACCTGCTGGGCGTTGGACAAAAGCTCAGCATCCTTATCGTGTACCGGAACCACTGAGAGCATGCCGGTCTGTTTCAAGGTTGGAGGAACAACAGGCGGCTTTGCTACAAAGGAGACTGGCTCGAGCGGAGCTGTGGGCTCAGCCGGTGGCACGATTTCTGAAGCCGGGAAAGGTTCGCTGACCGGCGGAGGTTCTACAGCCTGGAGCGATTCCAGGTGTGCCAGCGGCTCTGGATGTTCTTCCGGTTTCGCTTCCGCCGGAACCCATTCCTCGGGCACAGTCGGAATTGCCTGCCCGTCAACCGGGATATTTTCATCCACCCAGGCGGGCATCGCAGGTTCTGGACCGGATTCGACCTTGTCCAGGGTCGCGGGCTGGCGCAACCACTCAGGTAGATCTTCAGCCGGTTTGGAAGATTCAACCGGAGCAACTGGTTTTTCAATGTCTTTCAACCAGTCAGGTAATTCCTCGGCAGGCGCAGCAGCTTCACCATTACTGGGTGTCTCAGAAGGTTGCTTACCAATGGCTTCTTCCACATCCTTCTTGTTTAGCCAGGATGTGATCGTAATATCGCTTTCATCTGCGATGGAGTCAGGCGCGGATGGGATGGTTTCCTCGGGTGTAGAAACTACCGGGTATTCGTCCGCTTCCACTTTAGTCCAATCGGGGGCTGGTTCCTGGGCAGGTATGGAACCAACCGTCTCCTCTTCAGTCTTTGTCTCTTCACTGCCGGATAGTTCTTCCAACCAGGCCAATTGATCTTCTTCCTGGTCAGCCATTTCCGGCTTTTCCTCGGATGGAGGTACTCCCTCCAATGCCGAGACAGGTTCATCCGGTGGGGTGCTGGGCGTTGGTTCGGCTGCCTTGGCATATAAGCCAAGCGGTTCGAGAGGCAAAGTCGTGCCGGGACTACGAGGCGTCTCTTGATCAGCCGGCGCCGGAGACTCAACCACGGGTTCATCAGGGTGCCGCAGCCAATCGGGCATCTCTGCAGAGCGATCCAGGGGATTCGTCAGCAATTCTTCAGGCTTCGCACCCTGTTTAGCAGCCAGGCTTTCCAACCAGCCCATCGCGTCGTCCTCAATATTGAGAGGTTTGACCTCGCCGCTTGGCCGGAAGGTTTCGCCAGCAGTTTGTGTTGAAGATGCTTTGAATGGTTCCTGAACAACAGGCTTCTCGACAATAGGTTCCTGTTCAACAGGTTGTTGGGGAACAGGTTGTTCTGTTACAGATTGTTCTGCTACAGGTTGTTCTGTTACTGGTCGTTCTGCTACAGGCTGTTCTATTACTGGTTGTTCTGCGGCAGGTTGTTCGATTACTGGTTGTTCACTGGTTTTAGCCAGATTCATTGCTTCAGAAGCTGCCGCAGCTGCGGCTGCCGCACGCGCACCCATACCAGTCAGGAAATCCGGGAAAGCCTCGGCTCCTTCGATGGGAGAGGCTGCAGTCGGCGGTTCGAACGAAGAACCCGTGACATGTTCTTCAAACATCGTAGGTTCAGGCACTGCATTGGGTTCAACAGCCGCTTCTTGAGGAAGCACGGATTCCAATCTGCCTGAGGTTTCTGGCAGGTCTACCAGCTCAGATTCGGCAGGTTGTGCAGTTTCATCCTGCTTTTGCCGGATTAATTTCAGCCAATCCGGAACATTTTCTTCACTCGGCTGAGCTTCAACTGGCTGCTGAGGTTCCAAATGTTCCTCTGCAGAAGCGCCTGCTGGGTTCAAGGAAGAAAGCCAATCCGGGAGACCGCTCTCCATGCTTTCTGGCTGGGGTTCGACTGGCGCTTGAGCTTCTGGATGTTCCTCAGCGGAAGTTACCGATGGATTTACGGATGAAAGCCAATCCGGGACGGTATTTTCCAAGCTTTCTGGCTGGGGTTCGACTGGCAATTGAGGTTCTCTTTGTTCCGCTGCAGAAGTTTCCGCGGGTGCCAGGGAAGACAGCCAATCCGGGACGGCGTTGTCCAGGCTTTCTGGCTGGGACTCGACAGGCGGTTGAGGTTCGTTTTGTTCCTCTGCAGAAGTCTCCGCGGGTGCCAGGGAAGACAGCCAGTCCGGCGCGGCGCCTTCCATACTTTCTGGCTGGGGTTCGACTGGCGCTTGAGGTTCTTTATGTTCCTCGCCCAACGGTTCGTCTGCAGTTAGGGAAGCAAGCCAATCCGGCAAGTTGCTCTCCATATTTTGTGGCTGGGGTTCAACTGGCAATTGAGGTGCTTTATGTTCCTCGCCCAACGATTCGTCAGCAGCCAAAGAAGAAAGCCAACCCGCGTCAGCATTCCCCATACTTTCTGGCTGAGTTTCGGCAGGCGATTGGGGTTCTTTATTTTCCTCCCCAGGTGTATCAGTTTGAGCCAGGGAAGTCAGCCAATCCGGAGTATCTATCCCCATCGCAGCTTGAGGTTCACCCGGCTTCTGAGGTTCCATGGGAGTCTCATCGACCGAAGGCCGCGGGGCAATGGATTTAAGCCAATCTGGAATATCATCAGCTTGTGCAGATTGAGACTCAATAGGTTGTTTGGGTTCATCGTGCATCGAAATGAAGGTATCAGCTGAATCCACTGGCTTGAGACCTTCAGGTACGTCCTCGCGACTCTCGGGCTGTTGCCCGGCAGGTTCCTGAGTCGTAAAAGATGCCACCGCGGCTGCGCCTGCAGGTGCAATGCCTTTGAGCCAATCTGGAATATTATCCTCTTCCGCAGGTTGTATTTCTACAGGATTTGGAGGTTCCTTCTGCCCATCCTTGACAGGATTCGCAGTATCCATTTGTTCATCCTGATCCCAGACGCTTAGGTCTGGCGTATATTTGGACCCGGAAGCCTTCGATAACTCTACTGGGAGTATTCTCGGAGTCTCGTCTGGAGAAATGGGTTTGAGGAAATCCGGTAAATCCTCGCCGCCAACAGGTTGAGGCTCAGCCTTCTCTGAGGAGGCAGGCTGCTCCGCCTCAGCTTTATCTGCTGAACCCATGGGAGTAAGCCAATCCGGAAGATCTTCGCTGCTTATGGGTCGAGGCTCGACCGTTTCCGAGGATTCAGGCTGCTCCGGCCCAGCTTTATCTGCTGAACTCATGGGAGTAAGCCAATCCGGAAAGCCTGCCTCGTTCATAGGCAGAGCTTCCACCGGTTCCTCGGGTTGCTTTTCGGCCTTATCGCTGGCTTCAGCTGGAGCCATGGACATCAACCATTCAGGGATCTCGGCTTTGGCAATCGGTTCCTGTGGAAGTTCTTCCCCCGCATTGGCTGGAACTTCTTCTGCCTTGCCAGTCGAGTCCTGCCAACCAGCAGAGCGCATCCATTCTGGAATGGCGCTCTCAGCGCCATCATTCGCAGCCACCGGCCCGGGCTCTAAAGCCGGTGGTGTGGAAGCAGCTGTCTCTTCTGCAGCCTGTGAGGATTGCATCCATTCAGGGATAACTTCTGCTTGCTTCTCAGGATTAACCTTAATCCCCAGCGAAGAAGACCAATCCGGTTTGGGGCCGGCTGGCATCGCGCCGGATCTGTAATCAAGTCGTTCAATGTTCACAGCCGAATCGGCGACCTTATCCGAAGCAAAAACCGAATCTATTGCGAAACTTGAATAGGGATCAAGTTGTTGCAAGCGGTTACGATATACCGGCCCGTTATCGGCGCGTGCAGTTCCGGGGAGCACATCCACCAGGATACGCAGAGCATCCATGCAATATGGGTATTTTTTCAGCAGGCCGGCTGCAATTTCCGCAGCCTCGACCTTTTGCCCGGAACGATAGTAGGCGCGTGCCAACATAACCTGTAAATCCGGGCGATTCTGGTCATCGGCCAAAACGGAGCGTATCTCAGCGATGGCCTGATTAAATAGCTCGCCTTGGGAATACATGTTAGCCAGTGCATCGCGACTCAAACGAATTTTGGAGGGTTCGACCCCATCCCGGCGCCCAAAGAGGCGGCGCAGTTCACCCTGGATGGCCGAGTTGGACGGCTGGACCTCAAAAGCACGTTCCATATGCCAGATGGCATCATCCAATCGTCCCTGGTCATCGCGGATGATGCTCATACCGACATGCGATACAAAATCGTCCGGAACGGCCATGAGAACGCGTTCGAAGATATCGGCTGCGTCAGTATAACGCCGGGCTTCCAGAAAGCTTTTCCCCAGCAGCCGGTAGGTTTCGAGGTGCATTGGATAAGTCTTGAGGATATGCTGGCAATGAGCGACAGCCTCATCCAATTGTCCGCCCTCGATCATACTTTCGATTTCACGATTGTAAACACGCAGGAAAACTGTATCCATAGCGCACTCCTGGCTATATTATGCACTAATCTTTACTATTACGCAATCGCATTTTTGATAGTAAAAGCCTCTCACTTTTATTTTCATCAGCTATAGAATAGAGGCAGGGGTGGTACAGGCTGGTCACTCCATTTAAAAGCAGGCAAAACAGTCTCACGAACTTCGGCCAGCTTCGCGGTATCGTTGGCATGGATTGTGCAGAGGGGTTGATTCTTTTCAACAAAATCTCCAACTTTTCGATGGATGATAAATCCGACCGCGTGGTCCACAGGATCACCTTTTTTGGCACGTCCCGCGCCCAGTGTGACGGCTGCTTCCCCGATGATCCTGGCATGTACCTCGGCCAGGTAACCACTCCGGCTGGCTTTAACTACCTCGATGAACTGTGCCGCAGGAAATCTTTTCGGATCATCTACAAAAGAGACATCCCCATCCTGGGCGACAACCAGAAGACGGAATTTCTTGAGTGCGGTTCCTGAGGAAATGGCCAGCTCTGCCATCCGGCGCCCAGCCATGAGGTTGGGAGCGCGCCGGCCTAAAACCAGCATGTGCGCACTGACATGCAGGCAGTGTTCGCGGAAATCGGCCGGGCCGCCTCCTCTAAGGGTATCGATCGCCTCGAGTACTTCCAAAGTATTGCCGACAGCCTGGCCCAATGGCTGGTTCATGTCCGAGAGTAAGGTAACCACCTGGCGTCCGGCAAGTTTACCAATATCGACCATAAGGCCGGAAAGAGCACGCGCTTCCGCGAGTGTTTCCATGAATGCACCCAGACCGACCTTTACATCCAGCAGGATCGCTTGAGCTCCGGCGGCGATTTTCTTGCTCATAATAGAGGATGCGATCAACGGGATGGACTGAACCGTACCGGTCACATCCCGCAGCGCATACAGTTTGCCATCTGCGGGGGCCAGGTCGAGACTCTGACCGGTCAATACAATGCCAATATCCTTTAGTTGTTGTTTGAATTCGTCGGTGCTCAAATCAACTCGAAAACCGGGGATGGATTCAATCTTATCGAGCGTCCCGCCGCTGAAACCCAGCCCGCGGCCGGACATTTTCCCGACTGGCAGCCCGCAAGCTGCCACCACAGGCAGGACAACCAGTGTAGTCTTATCCCCCACTCCCCCAGATGAATGCTTATCGACCGCGATATCCACAACGTCCGACAGATCAAGTATTTCGCCGGAATGTGCCATTGTCAGTGTCAGTTCGACTGTTTCGCGTGGAGTCATCCCGTTAAGCAGCACTGCCATCGCCCAGGCCGAAACCTGGTAATCGGGGATTTCTCCACGCGTGAAACCCTCTACGAAGAATTTGAGCTCATCACTGGTCAATTCCCCTTTTTCACGCTTCTTGATGATCACATCCACCGCACGCATAGAACACTCCATATTTATGTGAGTATTGTAACGTATTTCAGGATTGTCTGACCAACTTTTGCCCTTCCGGAGTATCCCCGACAATCCAGCCGGGTGCAACCAGCTGCAGTCGGAGAAAATCCGCTTCTGTCTGCATGAATATCTACCCGTCCATCAAATTCCTGACAGTTTTCCAGACCTCGTCAAACATCTCAACAGTCAGGCGTCCGGTTTGTGTGTTCTGGCGGCTGGGATGGTAAGAGCAGACCAGGTACCTTCCGCCCGGGATTTCATAGACAGCATTATGAGCAAAGACAATGGTTGGGTCCTGGATGGCAAACATCCGCAGGATTCGTTCAAATGCTATCCGGCCCAGCACAACAAATATCTTTGGCTGGATGATCTCAATCTCGCCTGCAAGATATGACTGGCAGTTCATCATTTCCAACGGAGTGGGTTTGTTATCCGGCGGGGCGCAGCGGCAGACCGGGGCAGTATATAGATCGGTAAGGGTCAATCCATCCTGGAGTGAAATGGATTGCGGCTGGGAAGCAAACCCGGCCCGATAAAGAGCCGCGTAGAGGAAGTCACCCGATCCGTCGCCGGTGAACTGGCGTCCGGTGCGATTGGATCCGTGCGCTCCCGGAGCCAATCCAACCACGAAGACGCGTGCATTCGGATCCCCAAACCCGGGGACGGGCTTGCCCCAGTATACCTGGTCACGGTAGGCACGCCGCTTCTCACGCGCCACCCGTTCGCGCCATTCCACCAGGCGCGGACAGCGCCGGCAGTTGATGAGCTCCTCATTAAGTTCCTGCAAGGTCATACTCAAATTCTACCCCACAACCAACTTGAAATTCTTCGAAATTGCGTTACACTTACAGAATACTGGCTGGCATTCAATCGGATTGTAGCATGGAGGAAATATGAAACCTTTCCGGAAAAACGTGGCCATCGCGATTGACGGCGGTGGCATCCGAGGCGTAATTGTGACCCGTGCGCTTTCGATATTGGAGAGGCACCTCAGGACGCCAGTCCATAATGTTTTTCGGCTGGTTGCCGGGACTTCGACCGGTTCGATCATTTCGGCAGGCATTGCATCCGGGTTGACCGCTGTCGAACTGCACAGACTCTACATCACATTGGGAGATTCCATCTTCAAAAAATCCTGGCGAACTTTTTTCTGGCCGCTGACCCTCTACCGCTATACCCACGGCGCCCTTGCAACAGCCCTGCAGGAATCAATTGGGGACAAGAAAATGGGCGATTTTTGGTCAGCCAACCCGCGCACCGATGTAGTTATCACCACTTTCGACTTGCTTGCCAATAAGACATGTTTTATTAAACCCTGGAAGCCCGATTACAAGGATTGGCCGGTCATTATGGCTATTCTGGCTTCCAGCACTGTCCCTACTTATTTCCCGGTCGTTGCAGACCGTTATGTGGATGGCGGCGTGGGGTCGTACGCCAATCCCTGCTACCTGGCAGCCTATGAAGCCCAATTCTGTCTGAAATGGGACCCCCGGGAGACAACTCTGATCAGCCTGGGGACCGGCCGGTGTCCAAAAGAAGTCCGACCCGGTCAACCCGGGCGTTATAAGGCCTGGGAGTGGCTCGCCCCCACCCTGGACGCTTTCCTGGCATCCGCTGAGGACGAGCAAGTCCATCTGGTGGATACTTTCTTCCAGGACCTGGACTTCCGGCGCTTCCAGGTCGATCTGACTGAGTCCATCCCGATGGATGATCCCCGCCAGATCCCCAAATTGATCGAATATGGGGACAAAATGGGCGCCATGATCCTGAACGATCAATTGGATTGCGCAATTGGTATCAGACCAACGCCCATCCCCAAGCAAGATTGATAACATCCCGAAGATTTGAATTAACATTTTGTTCTGCAGAGAAAACCTTCGGGACTTTGCCGGATCTAAATAATCAGCATTGCGTCCCCGAACGAATAAAAACGATAGTGCTCCTGCATGGCAACTTCATAAGCATGCAGGATGCGTTCACGCCCGGCAAAGGCGCTGACAAGCATGATCAGGGTGGACTTGGGCAAATGGAAATTTGTGATCATGGCATCCACCAGTTTGAAGCGGTAACCCGGCAAAATATAGAGATTTGTCGGCCCACTAAAGGATACCAGGCTGGCATTTCCGGATTTTGCTGCGGACTCGAGCGTCCGCACGGAGGTGGTTCCCACCGCAATAATCCTCCCGCCAGATTGGCGCGTCCGGGTGAGCGCGTCCACGGTGGCAGGCGGAACCTCGCACCACTCCGTGTGGATCTGGTGCTCTTCAGGGTTGTCCTCGGTGACCGGGGCAAAGGTGTCCAGGCCGACATGCAGAGTGACTTCAGCAAAAGACACGCCCTGTGACTTGAGTTCATCCATTAAACGTGGCGTGAAGTGCAAGCCGGCCGTTGGAGCGGCAGCGGAACCGGGCTCACGCGCATAGACGGTCTGGTAACGTTCGGGGTCTTTAAGCGGTTCATGGATGTAAGGCGGTAGCGGGATATGCCCCACCTTGGGGAAAAAGGGTTCGACCGGCTCAGAAAAGCGCAGGCGCCGGTGCGAGCCTTCCAGGACTTCGACAATCTCGGCTCGGAGTCCGAAGTCTTCGCGCAGCCTCCCAGTGAGACCAGGCTGCGGACTTCCCGACAAATCCCGGCGCCGGGAGTCGCCGGACTCCACTATTAGTTGCTTACCAGCGGACAAACCCTTGCCGCCGACCAGGCATTCCCAGGTGAGCAGATCTTCACGTCGCAAAAGCAGGATTTCAACCCGGCCTCCGGTGGGTTTTCGGGCAAAGAGGCGGGCAGGAATGACGCGTGTGCGATTGATGACCAGCAGGTCGCCGGGATTGAGATATTGGCCGATATCGCGGAAAATGGCATGTTCCAGTGCGCCGGTGTCGCGTTTCAATACCAGCAAGCGCGAAGAATCACGCGGCTCGAGCGGGGTCTGGGCAATGAATTCGGGGGGAAGGTTGTAATCGAAATCGGAGGTTTTCATTTTTTAAACACAATAGTCACAAAGTACACAAAGTTTTAGGAAGTTCACAATGAATATTCATGCTTTTGCAAACAGCAACAAGAAAAAATTTGTGATTTTGTCTTTATTGATAAATTGGGTTATTAAAAAGGGGGTGTCGTTCCTGAGGAACGAAGGAGGAACGAATGCCTTAGGGGGTTGATCGGAAGATAATTTACTCGATAGTACAGGAAACTGGATCGGAATTAAAGTCACTTAATTTGATCTTTCCGCGGAACGAATAAGGAGAGGCAAAAGGTGATCAAAGTTCATTGATATTTCTTTCTCAAGAATCCTATTTTAGAACCATTGTTCTGTTTCTGCAAGGGTTAATTCATGCAATGCCAAGGCTTTCACAAAGTCGCTGGCTTTGTGAAAGCCTTGGCCTGACTCTCGCCGCAAGCGGCGGAAAAAAGAGATTTTGGGGTGTGGTTGGGCGGCTAGCCGCCCAACCACACCCCAAACCCCATTCTGTCAAGCTACTCTGTGAAAAGCGTGGATGCAATGCGCAAGTTGAGATGAGCTATGATTTTATCCGAGCGTGATTATTTCTTGAACAATCTTGATATAACATTGAATAGTATTGTCAAGATAACCGAGATCAATATGCAAGTCGTCAATGGGAAATAAAAGCTACCTTGTTTCCCCTTGATACTTATATCACCCGGAAGATGGCCAATCGGGAGGTTGAATTTTGTAAGGAGATAGAGCAAACCTCCGATAATGAGCAGGACAATACCCCCAATAATGAACGCACGAATAACAGATTGCATATTACAACAATTTTGGCTGGGTCTGCTCGGTGTACTCCACCCCTAAATGTTCGTATGCGGCTTTGGTGGCTACGCGACCCTGCGGGGTGCGGTCGAGAAAACCCAGTTGCAGCAGGTAGGGCTCGACCACATCCATGATGGTCTCGGGTTCTTCACTGATGGCAGCGGCAATGGTATTAAGCCCGACCGGACCGCCGCTGTATTTCTGGATGACGGTTTTCAACACACGCCGGTCCAGGTCGTCCAGGCCGAGTGGATCGACTGCCAACAGATCGAGGGCTTCCTTCGCAACTGAGCGCGTGACTGTGCCATCCGCCCGCACCTGGGCGTAATCGCGCACACGCCGTAACAGCCGCAGCGCAACGCGTGGAGTGCCGCGTGCCCGCCGGGCGATCTCTTCGATGCCGCCTTCATCCGCTTCAACGGATAATTTAGCGGTGGCTCGCCGGACGATGGCTTGCATGGCCTGGATTTCATAATAATCCAGCCGGTAGACAGCTCCGAAGCGCGCCCGCAGGGGGGCGGTCATCAACGCCAGGCGCGTGGTGGCGCCAACCACTGTAAAACGCGGCAGTTTCAAGCGGATCGAGCGTGCCGACGGGCCTTTGCCGATAATGATATCGAGAGCGTAATCCTCCATGGCCGGGTAGAGGATCTCTTCGACAGCCTTGCCGAGGCGGTGGACTTCATCTATGAAGAGCACGTCGCCCGCCCGCAGGTTGGTCAGGATGGCAGCCAGATCCCCCGCCCGTTCGATGGCCGGCCCGGAGGTGACCTTGATGTTGACGCTCATCTCGTTGGCCACCACGTGCGCCAGGGTGGTCTTTCCCAGGCCGGGCGGCCCATAAAAAAGCACATGATCGAGCGGTTCGCCGCGCTGTATGGCGGCCTTTATCAGGATACCCAGGTTTTCCTTGACATTTTCCTGCCCGATCAGGTCAGACAGCGACTGTGGGCGCAGTGTCTGGTCGAGGCGGTCATCCGGTTTCGGTTCCGGGTCGAGCAGGCGTTTCGGTGAGTCTGGCATTCTTCGATTATATCCCGAATCAAATCCTTGCAACTTTTAAGGTTGTATGTTAAAATGCCTTCCGTAGTTGTAGTACCAATATCGAACGCACCGAAAAGTGGGCGACCCCCACTTTTCTGCGTGTAATAGAGATTTCGGGGAGCAGGTTGAATTATGAAGAACGAATTTGCATTGGCTTTCAACGAAGTGTTGGAAGAAAAACAATTGCCGAAGGAAATCATCCTGTCGGCAATTGAATCCGCCATGGTATCTGCATACCGGCGGGCAGTTAATGCCTCCAACGCCCAGCAGGTCGAAGCTAAAATTGATCCGGAAACCGGTCTTGTCAGCATCTTCGTAGAGAAAGAAGTTGTCGAAGATGTGCAGGACGAGCGCACTGAAGTGCTGCTGGACGAAGCGCGCCGGTTGAGCCCGGAAGTTAACCTTGGCGATATGGCAATTGTCGAATCCACGCCCAAGGATTTTGGCCGTGTGGCTGCCCAGACCGCCCGCCAGGTGATCCAACAACGCATCCGGGAAGCAGAACGCCAGATGCAATCGGATTACTATGAAAAACAGGTCGGCGAAATCGTCAGTGGGGTGGTCCAGGCCATCAACATGACCCAGGGTGCCACTGTTGGCCTGGATATGAAGGCCGAGGGGATCATGCCGCAGAACCAGAAGATCCCCGGTGAGCGTTTCAAAGTACATGACCGGGTACGCGCCATTATTTTGGAAGTTAAGGAAAGCCCGCGCGGCCCGCAAATCATCCTTTCCCGCAGCCATCGGAATTTCCTGCGAAGATTACTTGAAAATGAAGTCCCTGAAATCTATCACGGGATCGTAGAAATCCGCGCCATCTCCCGCGAGCCCGGCCAACGCGCCAAAGTGGCGGTTTCGGCCACCCAGCCCAATGTCGACCCGGTGGGCGCCTGCGTAGGTATCCGCGGCGTGCGCATCCAGGCGATTGTCAAGGAATTGCACGACGAAAAGATCGACATCATCGAGTGGAACAACGACCCGGTGATTTATATTTCCAAAGCGATCAGTCCTGCCAAAGTTTCAGGCGTTTATCTGAATGAAGTCGAGAAGACCGCCACCGTGGTTGTCCTGGAAGACCAGTTGAGCCTGGCCATCGGCCGGGATGGGCAGAATGCCCGCCTGGCTGCCAAGCTGACCGGTTGGCGGATTGATATCAAATCCCTGACCGAAGCGGCCTCAGATGCCATCGTCAAGGTTCAAAGCGATCCAGCCCTGGCAGCCATTGCCCTGGCTGAACACGATCACATCCCAGCCGTTGAAGAAATCCTGGCCAAGAAGAGCGCCGGACGTCCATTGACTCCGGAAGAGTTCCTGTCCCTGATCCAATTCGTAGACCGGGTTGAGCGGCGCACGGTCGAACAGAAGAAGGCCGAAGCTGCGGCAGAGAAAGTCCTGGTTTCCGAGGCGCGTGCAGGCGTTCCAGATGCGGCTTTCGAGGCAGATATCACGACGCTGGGCTTGCCCGATCACGTTTATACCATCCTGACCGAAGCCGAACACCGCACCGTTGGCGATCTCATGATGGCCATGAAACTCAATCCCGACAGCGTGCTTAGCCTGGCCGGAATTGGTCCGAAAGCCATGCAGGCCATTGAAGCGGCACTGGCGAACATCTCCTTCCCCGAGCCCGAGAAACCTGTTGAAGAGCCGGTAATCGAAGCCCAAGCTCCGGTCGTGGAAGAGATTACCGAAGCCCCCGTGGTTGAGAGTGTGCCGGTGGTTGAAGAAGCCGCCCCTGTACCTGAAGAAAAAGTCGAGGTTGTAGCTCCGGCCGAAGAACCCAAGGAAGAAGAATTCGATAAGATCTTCTCGCTGCAAAACGTCCTGGCAAACCCGCCAGTCGCGGAAGAAGAGAGCGAAGAAGAAAAGGCCAAAAAGAAAGAAAAGAAAGCCAAGAAAGGCCGCGAATTGGAATTCGACGAAAAGCGCGGCGAGGTCGTGGCTCGCAAAAAGCACAAGCGCGGCGACGACGATACCGTTCTGGAAGAATGGGAATAGCTGTCTTTACGTGCAGGCACGTGCCTGCCGTATGGATTATATAAGGTGTCTGGCAAACCTGTAAAACGTCCCAAGCATATCCCCCAGCGAACTTGCGTAGGTTGCAGGTTGGTGCTGCCCAAGCGAGCCTTGCTCCGCCTGGTCCGCCGACCGGAAGGAGTGCAAGTGGATCCAACCGGCAAATTGGCGGGACGAGGCGCCTACCTGCATAATGTCCGATCTTGCTGGGAAAAGGGCTTAAAAGGACCACTGGCGCACGCCCTGAAAGTGGACCTGACGCCCGGGGACCTGGATCATCTGCGGGAGTTTATGCAGACCCTTCCGGAGGCCAACGAGGCAGCCAGTGAGTAAGAATAGAGTTCCCATGGGCTGACGATAAAACCAATCGCTCAGCCGGCCGGCCTGAGGATCTGTGGCATTAACGCACATTCCGCAAGCTGCGAACCTGCATAGCCCGCTTATGTGGACAAGGTAGTTTGCCACACAGGCTGTTTGAACGAAAGAGGTGCCGTATGAGCGATCCGAAAAGTAAAAAGATTGAACTCCCGGCGAATATTACGATCCGTGATTTCGCCCAGATCATTGAAGTGAGCCCAATCCAAATTATTAAGAAGTTAATGACCAATGGGGTAATGGCCAGTATCAACCAGGCAATCGATTTTGACACTGCCGCAATCCTGGCTGACGAGATGGGGTTTGAAGCTACTCTGGAAAGCCAGGAAGCTCCTCAAGAAAAAGAGTCCGGAGAAGTGCCGACTGTGGCGCCAAACCATTGCTGACGAAGAAGAGGCAACCCTGACGGCGCGCCCGCCAGTTGTCACCATTCTTGGCCACGTTGACCATGGCAAGACCTCCCTGTTGGATGCCATACGTCATTCCAATGTTGCCGAAGGGGAAGCCGGTGGAATCACCCAGCATATCGGCGCCTATCAAATAGAATTGAAGGGCCGCCAGATCACCTTCCTGGATACTCCCGGTCATGCGGCCTTTACCGCCATGCGCGCCCGCGGCGCCCAGGGAGCAGACATCGTCATCCTGGTGGTGGCTGCGGATGATGGTGTGATGCCTCAAACCAAGGAAGCGATTGCGCATGCCAAGGCGGCCCGGGTGCCAATTATTGTGGCGCTCAATAAGATCGATAAGGCCAATTCCAATCCGGAACTGGTAAAGAAACAACTCAGCGAAAACGATCTCACCCCCGACGAATGGGGTGGCAACACGATGGTCATCCCGGTCTCGGCCAAACAAAAGAAAGGCATCGAGGACCTGCTGGAAGCCATTTTATTGGTGGCGGATAATACAGATATCCGGGCCAATGCCAAAGGTGCGGTGATCGGGACCGTCATCGAAGCGGAACTGGATAAATCCAAGGGACCGGTAGCCACGCTACTGGTGCAAAACGGGACGCTAAAGACCGGAAGTATTGTGGTGGCTGGAAATGCCTTTGGGCACCTGCGCGCCATGTTCGATTTCCGCGGGAACAAAGTCGAGAAAGCCGGACCTTCCATCCCGGTTTCTGTCATGGGTCTGAGCGGTATGCCTTCCGCCGGGGATGTATTCCGGGCAGTTGGAACAGAAAAAGAAGCCCGGCAAATCATCCTGGAGCGTACCGAAGCCTCCAAGAAACAGGCAACCACTGCCAAGAAAATGACCCTCGAGGAGTTATTCTCCAAGGTTAAATCCGGCGAAACCCGGGAATTGAACCTGATCTTGAAGGCAGACGTACAAGGTTCGCTGGAACCGATCGTCAACGAGATCAACAACCTGGGTAAAGGCGAAATTGCCATAAACATCCTTTATGCCGAAACCGGTAATATCAGCGAAAACGACGTTCTCCTGGCATCTTCATCCCAAGCGATTGTGATTGGTTTCAGTGTCCAGGCAGATGTAGCCGCACGCCGCCTGGCGGAAAAAGAAGGCGTAGATATTCGACTATACGATATTATTTATCGTTTGATCGAAGATGTTGAAAAAGCCCTTAAAGGGATGCTGGCCCCCGAGTTCACCGAGACGCCGATCGGCAAGGCCGTGGTCTTACAGGTATTCAGTCTATCGAAGGGCAGCAATGTTGCCGGATGCCGCGTCACCGAGGGCGAAATCCGGCGAAATGGAAAGATCCGCGTCACCCGTGGCAAGGATATTGTCTACGAAGGTGAAGTTGGTTCGCTCAAGCATGAAAAGGAAGATGTGCGCGAAATACGAACAGGCTTCGAATGCGGAATTGGATTAAAGAATTTCAACGACGTTCAGATTGGTGATGTTATCGAATGCTTCACCCTCGAGAAAACTGACGCAGAATAAAACCGGGATTTCCAGAACGGAAAGACTTAATTGCCTCAATCCATTCGGAACTCACGCAAACTATTTTGATCGAATATTATTTTAAAGTAAACCATGCCAACCAAAGTCCGTCTACAACGTATTTCAGATCGTGTCCGCCAGGATCTCTCGGAATTACTCATCCGGGAGATCAGCGATCCGCGCTTGCACCAGATTTTCATAACAGATGTCAAAGTCGATCGCGAACTGGCCTTCGCTGATATTTATGTCTCCGCTGTGGAAGGCTCCGTACGCAGCGCGGAAATCCTTGAAGGCCTGGAGCATGCCAGTGGGTTCTTGCGGCATGCCCTGGCCGCGCGGATCGAGTTGCGCACCTTTCCGCGCCTGCGCTTCCATTGGGACCCCACGCCGGAACATGCCGATTACATCGAACATTTACTTGCTGAAATAAAGAAGAATGAACGACCTGCAGATAGCAATTAGAGATCGATTTCAAGCCGCACAGCGCGTACTGGTAACTTCACATATCCGCCCGGATGGGGATGCCATCGGTTCCAGCCTGGCTCTCGGCCTGGCATTAGTGGATGCCGGTAAACAAGTGCAGGTCGTGCTTTCGGATGGGTTACCGGGTTCTTTTAAACACCTACCCGGCAGCGAGATGATCAAAACCAAATCGCACTCTGAGGCGGACCTGATCGTCTGCGTAGACTGTTCAGACCTGAAACGGGTTGGAAAAGCACTGGACGGGTTACGGCCTCCGGATATCGTCATCGACCACCATGCAACCAATGAAGCTTTCGGGGTGCTGAACCTGATCGAACCCGAAGCTGCCGCGACCGCCTCGGTCCTGACCCGTTACATGCGCACCTGGGGGCTCACCATCACCACACGCGTGGCTGCCAACCTGCTAACCGGTCTTGTTACCGATACGCTTGGCTTTCGGACCTCGAATACCACCCCCGAAGTACTGCGCCAGGCGGCCGACTTGTTCGAGATTGGCGCAGATTTGAGCAATCTCTATTTCCACAGCCTGGTACGGCGTACCTTTCCAGCCGCCAAATATTGGGGGGCGGGTCTCTCCAGGCTGGAGCGCCAGGATGGGATCGTGTGGACCGTTTTAAAAGTGGCTGATCGCAAAGCTACGGGTTATTCAGGAAATGACGATGCCGACCTGATCTCGGTTATTTCGGCGATAGATGATGAAGAGGTAGCCATAATCTTTACGGAACAAAATAAAAACAAGACCAAAGTTTCCTGGAGGGCGCTCAAGCCCAACGTGGATGTATCCCGAATTGCCACCCAATTCGGCGGAGGCGGTCACAAAGCCGCCTCTGGTGCAGAATTATCCGGCACTCTGGACGAAGTAACGAAACGCGTACTGGACGCCACGCGTGAAGCATTACAATTGCCTAGATAATGAGGTAAAATATCACAAAATAATAGACTCGCAGGGGCGGGTTAGAAATATGGAGGAATATAAATGGAAAGTCAGGATATAAGAAATGCCATCTCCGGCATTCTGGTTGTTGACAAACCAGTTGGATTAACTTCTCACGACGTAGTCGATATCATCCGGCGCGGCACCAACATCCGCCGTGCCGGTCATACTGGTACGCTCGACCCACGTGCTTCCGGCGTGCTGGTGGTACTGATCGGGCCGGCAGTTCGCTTGAGTGAGTTCGTCTCAGCCTCAGACAAACGTTACCAGGCCATCCTGCGCCTGGGCAGTTCAACCGACACGTACGACGCCGAAGGGCGTTTCACCCAGCAGTCAGCAGCCCCGGTCAATGTGACCGAAGAACAGTTCAACGAAGTTCTCCAGCGCTTTATCGGTGAAATCGAACAGACTCCGCCGGCCTATTCGGCCGTCAAAGTACACGGCCGGAAAGCCTACGAAATGGCACGCGAAGGCGAGGAAGTGGAACTGGCGCCACGCAAGATCAACGTCTACCACCTCGAAGTCCTGGAATGGGCGCCCCCGGAGGTCGTCATTGACGTGCATTGTTCGTCCGGGACATATGTTCGCAGCCTGGCGAACGACGTTGGGACGGCCCTCGGTTGCGGGGCATACCTGGTGGGTCTGAGACGCACCAAGTCCGGTCGTTTCACCCTGAGGGATGCCACCCCATTACGAAAATTGCAGGAGACTTTTACCGCCGGAAACTGGTACCAGTTCCTGATCCCGGCTGCCGAAGCACTGGCTGAATGGTCTGCCGTGGAACTCAATCCCGACCAGGTGGAAGAGGTCAAGCACGGTCATCGCGTCAAAGCTGCAGCGGATACCCAGCCGGGCCTGGTGCGCGGCGTGAGCATGGCAGGTGAATTAATTGCCATCATGGACCTGGTTACCGGCGAAGACGGCTCCCTGGAATGGCAGCCGAAGAAAGTCTTCTTCTCATAATTTAGAGATAAATAGGACGCGGAAGGGTACCCTGAAAGGGTACGGGCGCGTAGGCATGCGGAAAAGGATTAGAATCCGCCTACCCGGCGTCTACACCTGCTCTTGAGGAGGGCGCAGGTGTCCGCGTTCTATTTTGTTGCGTGGATAAGCGAACCGTGTTTCACTATCATTCTCTCGACGACCTTACTCTCAAGGATACCTGGCTGGCGATCGGCATCTTCGACGGCGTCCACCGCGGCCATCAGCAGATCCTGCGCCCGCTGGTCTCCGGTGCACGTGCCTCTGGCGGGACTGCCGTCATCCTGACCTTCCATCCCCACCCGGCAGTAGTCCTGGGCGGAAAAACCGATTTCAAAAGCCTGACCACCCCGGACGAACGCGCCGCACTGCTTGGTTCGTTCGGCATCCAGGTTGTCATCACCCAGCCCTTCGACCGGGCGTTTGCCAACCAGACCGCCGCCGAGTTCATGAGCCGGCTCTCGAAAACGCTGGGATTGCAGCACCTGATGATCGGTTACGACACCGCCCTGGGACGCGGGCGGGAGGGAGATGCGAGGCGCTTGACCGAGATCGGGGAAACACTGGGCTATACCGTCGAGGTTGTCCCGCCGCTAAAAGATGAGGCCGGCGTAATCTCCTCGACCCGCATCCGCGCCGCGATTGCAGCCGGGAAGGTGTCAGCAGCTGCGGCAGACCTGGGACGCTGCTATTCCATTAGCGGCCCGGTCATCCACGGAGATGGGCGTGGGCGCACGATTAACATCCCAACTGCAAATATTCAAATCCCGCCGGAAAAAGTCCTGCCTGCCTACGGTATTTATGCCTGCCGGGCCTGGGTGGATGGAAAAAGTTACGCCGCCGCCACCAGCATCGGTGTTCGCCCGACCTTCTACATTGACGAACCGCCCGCCCCCACCATCGAAGCCCATTTACTCGATTTCAAGCGTGATCTGTATGGGCAGGAAGTCAAGCTCGAATTCATCGAATATTTACGCCCTGAAGAGAAATATACTTCCGTTCAAGCGCTCAGAGACCAAATTCAAAAGGATGTCGAGCAGACGCGTGCCAAATTGGCAGCCTGAATAACTTTTATTACCGATTGACTCAGGGGACAATATCGTCCATAATACCAAGCAGATCACCAAATAATTAAGGAGGTTGTCCATGAACGCGGCCAGCCTGCGGCGGCAGATGAAAAATGGCGCCTATAATTTCCATTGGATCGCGGGGTTATCCCTGGCCAACTCGATCTATTTTGTTTTAACCAAGAATTATGGCTTTGTGGTGGGACTGGGGGTAACGCAGTTCCTGGATATTATTTTTCATAACCTTGCTCAATCCTTCCCCAATTCAGTACTACTGATCCAATCCTCCGGATTGCTTCTGGACGGGTTTATCTGTGGTGTGTTCATCTTATGCGGCGTGCTGGCCGCCAAAGGTCACCGCCTGGCATTCATCGCCGGGATGGTCCTTTACGGGCTGGATGCCATCCTGACACTGGTTTCGCCTGATTTCTTCGGTTTCGGCTTTCACCTGTTCTTTTTATGGTTCCTGTTCAGCGGATTGAAA
>CAVZMZ010000030.1:0-20614 GCA_963776475.1 uncultured Chloroflexia bacterium | reverse complement strand
CCAGAAATGGTGGGCCAGCCCTTCCCGCCAATCAACTCCCCAAGTTTCTCTGTGGTCAGGGTGGCGGCCTCAAGCGGCGGGGTTACCTTGCCGCTGAAAAAGACCATCACCCGGTCGCTGTACTGTAAGATTTCTTCCAGGTCAGACGAAACGAAAAAGATTGACATTCCCTGCTTGCAGCGCAGCTTGAGTTTCGACCAGATGTAGATGGTCAACTCGATGTCCAGGCCGCGTGTCGGATGCTCCAGCAGGGATAAATCAAGTTGGTCACGCAGCAAAGCAAGTAAAGCCCTTTGCTGGTTGCCACCTGATCATGGACTCGACTGTATTGGCAGGCGTACCGCGCACGTTGAATTCTGAAATGCGTTTCTGCGCCAACAAGCGGCCTTTGTCCCCATCAATAAAAGATCCTTTGGGCTCTTCTACCTTTTTGGAATTGCTCGGTTAAATTCAGACCGGGAACCAGGCCTTCCTCCCGACGCGCTGCCGGTTATTAATGCCACCCCACGCTTCTTGAAAGCCTGGTAAGTCCGACCGGTCAAATCATGCCTTCCACCAGTAATCTTTCCGCCTACCGTGTGGTTCATTCCACCTACGGCCCGTAAAAACAATCCCTGGCCACTGCCTTCCATGCCGGCCAGACCGATGACCTCACCGCAATGGACTTTGAGATTGACGTCCCGAACCTTGAGACGGTAATCTTCAACCGATAATTTGGACAGGCTGACAGTCACTTTTTCCACCCCGCAGGGATTGCGCGCCCCCACCGAAATGGCTTTACCGAACATCATCTCAACCAGTTGTTTCGTAACGTAAGGCGGTTTGGCTTCTCCAACCAGGACGCCCTGGCGCAGGACAACTACGCTATTACACAAGCCTTCCACATCTTCCAGCTTATGGGATACAAAAAGAACGGCCTTGCCCTGCGAGGCTAACAAGCGTAAAGCCGCGAATAATTTTTCTTTTTGGGCCGCACTGATCCCGGTGGTGGGTTCGTCGAAGATCAAGACCCTGGCTCCCAACCAGATCAGGCGCAAAATTTCCAGCTGCTGGCGTTCCCCCACCGTCAGTGAATCTACATAGGTTTCAGGATCAAGAGAAAATGAGAACTGTTCTGCCAGTTTCTTGAATTCCTGCACGGCCTCGGCATGGCCTGTCGAGAGGTTGCCTTTCCGCCCCAGGATGAAATCATCGATAACGCGCATGGGCGGAAAATCCAACGGATCCTGATGTAACATGCCGATACCATGTTCAATGGCATCCGCTGGCGATTGAATAATGACCGGTTGACCATCCAGAAGGATCTGGCCTTTGTCCGCCCTGAAAAAACCGGATAAGATCTTCATCAACGTACTTTTTCCGGCCCCGTTTTCCCCCAGGATGCCCTGAATTGTTCCGGCCGGAATGGTCAGGTTGATACCTACATTTGCATGGACTGCACCGAAAGTTTTATAAATGTCCTTCAGTTCGACATTCATGTTTTTTTCCTGATTCAGCACCAGTTTCGATCAATGGGAATTGCCCATGGATAAGAAATGGGGGGAAGGCTGGGCCTTCCCCCCTGGTTCAAAATGGGTTACTTGGCAACGCTGTCGCCTTGCATACCTTCGAGAAGTTGCGGGAGGTACCAGATCTGCAGGTCGGTAGCGGCTGCGCCATCCGCCAGGTAGACGGACTTATCCTGGAGGTTCAACGGGCCTTTCCACAGATTCAGGCCACCAGCCAATTCGGCGATGAAAGCATCCAACTTGGTGGAGTTGTCAGCGCTGAGACCGTTGCCCTTGTTGAAGCCAACGGCGCTGGTATCAGGATTGTTGATATTGGTCCAATCCGGGGCGTTCCATTGGAAATTCTCCGCCCACGAGCCATCCACAGCGGTCTTGACAGTAGCCAGGAATGCGGGACCCCAGTTGAAGTACGGGACGCCCAGGCAAATATCCGGAGCTACGCCACAGTTGCTCTTGTAATCATAGGCGAGCGCCCAAACCGCCTTGCCGGCCTGTTTGGCCTTCTCGGCCTCGACCAGCGCTTCGGTGGTGTCGATGCCGGAGATGACCACATCATAGCCGGTGTTGTAGAAATTGTCGGCTACCTGGGTTGGGTCGGAAGTGACACCCGGGATATTGAACCAGAAGCCGATCCAGGTGACCGTGAAGGTCAGGTTGGCGGGATCTTTCTTCAGGACGTTGGTCCAGCAATATTTGGCGCCCAGGAAGGCCGAGGAGGCCAGGCGGCGGGTTTCGTCATTGATCAATGGACCAAGGAAGCCGATCTTGCCAGTCTGGGTGGTCAAAGCGGCTGCACAACCGGCGATCATCTTCATGTATTCCATGCGGCCCATGATATCGACCTGGTTGGGTGAAGCCGTGTAGTTCTTGCCATCTTTCCAGGTCCAGTCATCCGAGACGCCGACGACATAAATAGTAGGATTCGCCTGGGCAAATTTGAGGGCTTCATCCTTCATGTCGTCCGAGTTGAAGAAGACCAACTTGGCGCCCTGCGAGACCAGTTGGGCGGCCAGTTGGGAGGCCGTCTGTCCGGGATAGGAGGGAGAGCCGGAATAGACATTTTCAAGGTAGAGCATCTTTGAGCCGGCGATATTCTGCTCGACGTACTGGCCGCCATCATAGGTAGCCTGGCTCCAGCCCTGGTCGTTATGAGGTCCGACCAGGAGCATACCGAAGACGAAGGGCGCCGCGGTGGCGGTGGGGGCCGGCGGCTGGGTGGCAGTCGGCGCAGGTGGTTGTGTGGCAGGCGGCTGCGTGGCAGGCGGCGGTGTGGCGGGAGCCTGGGTGGCAGGAGTCGGGGTAGGGCCGCAGGCCGAAAGCACCATAACTAGCGCCATGGCCAGTAAGGCGAAGGTCATTACATTTTTACGCATAGGTTACTCCTCCAAGAGTAAGTAGAGTGAGAGTAGAAAAGGTATCTTTGATTAAGTTGAACGAACTACATGCCCCTTCAACCACCTCCTTTCGAGTGCGAACTATGAACCCGATTGTCTAAACAACACAAATTTTATCACGGGCAATTACCTTAAAAGCTACGGCACGATAAGTGTGCCGGTTTCACCTTTGAGCGCACGACCGATGTTCTCGGGATTGGTGATGATGGCCTGCTTGCCGCCGGCTTCCAGGTACCATAGTATAGCCTGAATTTTGGGAGCCATCGAGCCTTTGGCGAAATGCGTGCCTTCGGCCAGGTATTGTTTGGCTTCTGCCAGGGTCATGCGGTCAATCCATTTCTGGTCAGGTTTACCGAAGTTGATGGCAACTTTCTCAACGGCCGTGGATATGAGGAACAGATCGGCCTTGATGAGCCGCGCCAGCAGGCTGGAAGCATAATCTTTGTCGATGACCGCCGCGATCCCTTGATATTGGCCTTCGCCAGCATCGATGACCGGAATTCCTCCGCCGCCGACCGTGACAACCACGGTCCCGGCCTTGATGAGAGTCTCTAACCGATTCGAGTTCGACCACTTCCTGGGGGAGCGGCGAGGCGACCACACGCCGCCAACCACGCCCGGCATCTTCCACCACGCTCCAGCCGAGTTCCTTCTCACGCCGCTTGGCTTCAGCCGCATCCATGAAGCTGCCGATCGGTTTGGAGGGTTTCTTGAAGGCCGGATCATTTTTATCCACCAGCACCTGGGTCACGACCGTGGCAACCGGTTTTTTTATGCCGCGTTTGAAAAGTTCGTTCTGAAGAGTCTGCTGCAAGGCATAACCAATCGCACCTTGAGTGTCCGCCCCGCACACATCCAGCGGGACTTCATGCATGCCTTCCGTTTTGGCGGCGATCTCGGAGCGTCGCAGGATGAACCCGACTTGCGGGCCGTTGCCATGGCCGATGGCCACATCCCAGCCAGCCTCGATCATGTCAGCAATATGATAGGTGGTCTCTTTTGAGGCCTGGTACTGGTCTTCGACGGTTTTATGTTTCTCGTCTTTAATCAGGGAATTGCCGCCAATGGCGACGACTGCGACTTTTTTACTCATGGTTTCCTTCTCCTAGCCCATCGTCAAGGCCATGACGGCCTTCTGGGCATGCATCCGGTTTTCGGCCTGATCATAGACAACCGATTGCGGGCCGTCCATGACCCCATCTGTGACCTCGATGTTGCGGTCAGCCGGCAATGGGTGCATATAGATGGCATCCGGCTTGGCAAGTTTCATCTTGCGCTCGTCGGTGATCCAGTGCTCATACTTTTTGATGATTTTTGCGCCCTCTTCCGGATCGGGGGTGTGCACCATGGCTCCCCAGGACTTGGCGTAGATAATGTCGGCATCCTTGAAAGCGGCTTCCATATCATCCACCACTTCGAAACCGGCTCCAAACTTTCTGGCCTGTTCCTCGGCCTGGGCCATGATCTCGGGCATCAACCTGAACTCCGGTGGATGCGCCAGCACCACATCCATGCCAAAGCGCGGCATTTGCAGGATGAGCGATTGAGGTACCGACATTGGCTTCTGATAAGAAGCTGCATAGGCCCACGAAACAACCATTTTTTTGCGGCGCAGGTCGCGGCCTTTTTTCTCAACGATGGTCATCAGGTCGGCCAGGCATTGGAAAGGATGGTAAATGTCGCATTGCATGTTCAGCACCGGGACACGCGAGGCCTTGGCGACCGCATTCAGGTAGCCGTTGCCGATGCCCCAATCGACATGCCGGATGGCAATCCCGTCGTAGTAGCGGCCGAAGATCTCGCCGATTTCCTTGGGCGTATCGCCGTGGCTGATTTGGGTTGACTTGCTTTCAATGAAAGCGCCATGCCCGCCAAGTTGGGCCATGCCGGCTTCGAACGAGCCGCGCGTGCGCGTGGAAGAGAAGAAGAACAGCATCGCGAGCACCTTGTCGCGCAGGTAGGGATGGGGTTCGTTCAGGGCGCGCTTGCGCTTCAGGTCGAAGGCCACATCCAAAACGGTTTCGACCTCTTCCCTGGTAAAGTCCAGGTCGCCGATCAGGTCGCGGCCATGCAGAAAGGTTTGCATAAGTCGTGTAAGTTAGTCCTCACAATATTTATTCCATTTTGCCAAGAACCAGCGCTAAGAGCGCCATGCGCATGACTACGCCGTTGAAGGCTTCCTGCCAGTAGCGCGACCAGCGGGTGATATCCACATCGGTCGGGACCTCGTCCATGCGCGGCAGGGAGTGCAGGAGGATGGCATCCGATTTAGCCTTCGTCTCGAGCAGTTCACGCGTGATCTTGTAGTTGGCGGGGGTCATACCGACGTCTTTCCCGGTGCGCTCATCGCGGCTCTTGGTGTAATCCGGCTGGACAACCGGCTCAACCAGGATGACATCTGCGTCGGCAATGGCCTGCTCAACATGCTCGACCTCGCGGAAGTTGACGCTGAACTGCTTCAGTTCGGCCTTGTATTCTTCCGTCATCGACATGTCCGGCGGGGAGACAAAGGTGATCGGGCAATCGAACTGGCTCAGGGCATAGCCGAGCGAGTGCATGGTGCGCATGCGCATATCGCCCACTGCCAGCCAGGTCAAACCGTCGATCGTGCCTTTTTCCTTGAGGACCGTGTACAGGTCGGTCAGGATCTGGGTGGGGTGCTCGCCCCAGCCGTCGCCGCCGTTGATGATGGGAATGGAGGCCCATTTGGCCGCTTCGTGGGGTGCGCCCTGCTGGAAATGGCGCATCACGATCACATCGCCGTAGAACTCCAGCATTTTGACCGTATCCTTGATGGATTCCTGGTAGAAATCGCCGGCGCGTGTCATCTTGGCATCGGCAAACCCGGTCACGTGACCGCCCAGGCGGTGCATGGCAGCTTCGTGTGCCAGGCGCGTGCGGGTGGAAGGTTGATAAAAGGCTGTCACGAGGGTCTTCTCCGCGAGCATGTCGCTGTTACGGCGGCTAACCGCAATGGGTTCCAGCTCGGCGGCCACGTCGAAAACGTGGAAAAATTCTTGTCGTTCAAAATCCTTGAGGGACAGGATGTCCCGACCAGCAAAACTACGCATATTTACCTCCGGAAAAAATGTGAATAGAGAATAGGGAATGGGGAACAGGGAAAAGGGATTTGAGAGATTGGTCTCGCTTCACCAGCCTTTGTTCTCCGCACTAACCGACCTTCCGAATAACATGGAAGCGGAAATAGCCAGGCAGGAAATAACTGAATGAATAGTCCGCCACGCGGCCATCATTCGAATAGAGATATGCCACAAAGAGCAGCAGGACATCATCCCGCTGGACCTGCAGGGCGCGTGCAACTTCAGGTGTGGCTCCGACAGCCCGGATTTCTGTCCGGGATTGGACGAGCTTCGGTTCGCCGCGCTGCAGCACCAGGTCCAAAACCGAACCGGTGAACCCGTTTTGAAGCTCAGCCGGGGTCAGGATATCCGCCGGCAGAGTGTCCACCAGGTAGGCGATCGGGCGGTTTTCGGTATAGATGACACGCCCTACCCGGGTCAGGTAGGTACCAACCGGAACGTTCAGGGCTGCGGCATTATCTTCATCCGCATCCACTTGCTGAACCTGCAATTCGCCCGTCTTAACCGGCAGCCGGGTGCGCTGCGCCAGGGTTTCGATGCTCTCCAGCACTTCCAACCCGGAATCAAGCACGGGTACCTTGGCAACCACGAACGTGCCAACACCCTGGCGGCGGCGGATCAGTCCCTGGCCTTCAAAGGAACGCATGGCTTCGCGCAGCGTGGCACGCGAGACCCCCATACGGCGTGCCAGTTCCGGCTCGGACGGCAGGCGGCTTTCAGCGGGCAGCGAACTGATCAGTTCCGCCAGATTTGCTTGCAAACGCCGGAATGGATACTGTCCCATAAATCTTCTCCTGACCTACTGGGCCGGACCTTCAATAACCGGCAAGAAAGTGAAGTTTATACCATCCACAAGGCCCTTATCTGAGAGACGCAGTTCAGGGATGACAACCAGCGCCAGCAGGGATAATTGCATGTTGGGGTTATTCAAGTTGCAACCGCACGCACGGAAACCTTTTAAGATCGTATTCGCCTTTCCGGCGACAATTTCAGCCTTCTCGGTGGACATCAGTCCGCCAATGGCCAATTCGACCAGGCCAATGACCTGGCCGTTTTTCACGACAACCTGGCCACCATCGACTTCGGCGAGTTTATTGGCAGCCAGGGCCATATCTTTTTCATCCGTACCGACAACGATCATTTGATGGCAATCATGGGCCACGGTGGATGCAAATGCGCATGGAGAGTTGAACCCGAAACCGGATACCAGGCCCATCTGCACCGTCCCGCTGTTGTGATGGCGCTCGACGATGGCGGCTTTGGCCAGGTCACGCCGCATATCTGCATGGATTTCGCCATCCTCAGCGACCACATCCCAGCGCAAGTGCTGGTTGGGCGCCTGGTTTTCAATTACTCCGATGACGTTCACCCTCACTTTTTGTCCCTCTCCCTCTGGGAGATGGGCAAGAGGTGAAGGGACCGGGATGCGGAAATCTTCCGCGACCAGCGGCCGTTTCAAATGGACCGAATGTGTGGCCCAATCCGGATATTCCACTTTGGGCAGATCGATCTGTAAACTGCCATTCTCAACCGCAACCTGGCCGCGCACAATGACCAGCCCGGCATGGAAGTCATTCAGATCCTCCACCAGCACGATATCGGCCCAGCGGCCCGGGGCAATCATCCCGACTTCGCGAGTGACCCCAAAATGCTCGGCGGTATTAATGGTGGCCATCTGCAAGGCGGTCATGGGAGCCAGGCCCTGCTGGATGGCATGCCGCAGGACGCGGTCAATGTGGCCTTCATTGACCAACGTGCCGGCATGACAGTCGTCGGTGCAAAGGATGAAATTACGCGAATCCAGGTGCATTTCGGTGATCGCTTTTATGCCGGCCGCCACATCATGCCAGGCGGAACCGTAGCGCAGCATGGCTTTCATGCCCTGGCGTACGCGTGCGACCGCATCCTCCGGACGGGTGCCCTCGTGGTCATCTTCCGGGCCACCGGCTACATAGCCATGAAATGCCGGCCCCAGGTCCAGGGATGGATAATGACCACCGGTGACCTTGCCAGCCTGGCGGGTGGCCGCCAACTCTGCCAGCATCTTGTGATCGCCGGCGGCAACCCCCGGATAGTTCATCATCTCGCCCAGGCCAATCACACCCGGCCAGGTGAGCGCCTCGGCCACATCTTCGGGGTCAAGCTCGGCCCCGGGGGTTTCAAAGCCCGGAGCAGATGGTACGCAGGACGGCACCTGCATCCAGACGTGAACGGGCTGCTGAGCGGCCTCGTCTGCCATCAGCTTGATACCCGGCAGGCCAAAGACATTTGCCATCTCGTGCGGGTCGACGAACATTCCGGTAGTGCCGCAGCGGCAGGACGGCCCGAACGAACTCTGTGACGGTCAACATGCCCGATTCGACATGCATATGGCCATCCAGCAGACCCGGCACCAGGTAGCGTCCGTTGGCTTCAATGACACGCGTCTGCTCGCCGATGGCATGCGCGGCATCCGGGCCGACGTAAGCGATGTGCCCGTCTTTAATGGCAATATCCGTATCCGGCTACCAACTCGCCGGATTGGACGCAGACCCAGATGCCCTTGCGCAGTACCAGGTCAGCCGGCTGGCGGCCCATGGCAACATCGATCAGGCTGCGGATGCGTTAGAATGTCAGATGGCATGCGACTCCAGGGTGAAAGCTCTTTACTGCCTGATATGCGCGAAGGTCGCGAAGAGCGTAAGAAAAAGCGATCAGGTTCTTTAAGTTCGTGGCCTTGGATGTGCTCATCGCGATTCCAGCAGACGTTTGGCAGCCTGGTTATGCTTCACAACGAGTTTGTGCTCATCCACTGTGACCAACTGGCCTTGCTTGACTACGAACTTGCCGCCGACCACTGTGTAATCTGTACGCCGCGGCTGGCAGAACACCACGGCAGAGACGGGGTCATGCAGCGCCCCGGCATAATCCAGGGCATCCAGGCGGACGGCAAAAAAGTCGGCGCACTTGCCGGCTTCGAGCGAGCCAATGTCCGGAGCGGCCGAGCACGGCTGCCCCGCCGCGCGTGGCCAATTCCAGGGCGGTGCGGGCGGTCATTAATTTTCGATTGGGATCATTGGAAAGGGAAAAACCGGTAATGCCTTCCTTCAAGCGCGCCAGAAGCATGGCCTGCCTGACCTCGGCCAGCAGATGCGATCCGTCGTTGCTGGCGGAGCCATCCACGCCCAGGCCTACCTTTACACCGGCCGCCAGGTATTCCTTTACCGGCGCAATCCCGGAGGCCAGGCGCATGTTCGAGCTGGGGCAGTGCGCCACACCGCAGCCGTGCCTGGCAAAGGTCTGCACTTCGTCATTGTTCACATGCACGGCGTGGGCAAACCAGACATCCTGCCCCAGCCAGTCCACGGACTGCATGTAGGGGACGGGGCGATAGCCGAATTTCTGCAGGCAGAAGGCTTGCTCGTCCTCGGTCTCGGCCAGGTGAGTGTGCAGGTGCACGCCGTATTCACGCGCCAGTTTGGCGGACTGTTTCATCAGTTCCCCGGTGACGCTGAAGGGCGAGCAGGGCGCCAGGACGATTTGCACGAACGCGCCCGGCTTGGGGTCGTGATAGGTCTCGATCAGCCGCTGGCTGTCGCGCAGGATGTTCGCCTCGCTATCCACCACCGAATCGGGCGGGAGCCCGCCTTTGGATTCGCCCAGCGACATGGAGCCGCGTGAGGCCTGGATGCGCACGCCCGTCTCCCGGGCGGCCGCAATCTCATCGTCGAGCCTGGAGCCGTTTGGGAACAGGTACAGGTGGTCGGAGGCGGTGGTACAGCCGGAGAGAGCCAGTTCGGCCAGGGCGGTCTGGGTGGAGATGAAAATATCTGCGGGCGTCATACGCGCCCAGATGGGATAAAGCGTCTTGAGCCAGTTGAACAGGTTGGCATCCTGGGCGGCCGGTACGGCACGCGTCAGGGTCTGGTAGAAATGGTGGTGGGTGTTGACCAGCCCGGGCAGGAGCAGGTGGCCGGCCAGGTCGAGCACTTCGTCAGCGCTGGCGGGCAATTCGGCGGTCGGGCCGACTTTTTCGATGAAGCCATCCCGGACATAAAGACCACCGTCCGGAATTTCCCGGCGGCGGTCGTCCATCGTAACCAATATGGTTGCATTCCTGACCAGAAGGGTGGGCATAAGGAGACGTCTAGTTGTCTGACAAGTGTGCCCATAGTGTAGCAAAGAATGGAGGGAATGTCAATTGTCAGACAAGTCGGAGTGTTGAAAAACTACAAAATTGACAATGCCCTGATTGCATTCGTTTAAATCTTCAGCACATTTGCAAAAATGGCGCGATAATAAAATCCGGAATTCAGGAGTTCAGCATGCGAAAAGTAATCTATGCAATGTCAGTCTCCCTGGATGGCTTCATCGAGGCGGCAGATGGAGACCTGAGCTGGTCTTATCCCGATGAAGAACTGCACAGCCACTTCAATGATCAGGAGGCCATGATCGGTGTCCACCTGTACGGAAGAGGGCTGTATCAGAACATGGCAGCTTATTGGCCAACAGCCGATCAGAATCCATCCGCGCCCGGAGTCGAGATTGAGTATGCCCGCATCTGGAAGGATATGGAGAAAATCGTGTTTTCAAAGACCCTTAAAAAGGTTGGCTGGAATTCACGACTGGTCAGCGGGAATATTGCCGAAGAGGTCAACCGGCTGAAAGCGCAACCCGGCAAAGACATGAGCGTCGGCGGTGCCGGGCTCGCCTCGACGTTCATGCAGCTCGGCTTGATCGATGAATACCGGCTCTATATCCGCCCAATACTTCTTGGGAGCGGCAAGCCGATGTTTGGCCAGTTGCCCGACAAGATCAACTTACAGCTCGTTGAAACGCACACCTTCGGTTCGAGCGTCGTTCTGCTAAGATACCGGCGTGCGGACGGGATTTTATGAATTTTGGAAAAACAAAAGGAAACTCTATGATAAAAACGGCTGTTTCAATTATTGTAGGTACGCTCCTGGGAATCATCGGAGCGCGCTATGTGTTCGTCGGTTCCTGGCTGAGCCTGGTGCCCTGGGGGATCGTGGGGTTGGCGATCGGCTATTGGGGCAATCGACGCGCGGCCCTGACCAACGGGGCGGCCTATGGATTCATGCTCGCCTTCGCTTTCATGGTCGCAGGCTATGGCGGAACAGCTTCCCTGCTCAGCCGGCTGCCCTTCTTTGCCATACTGGGTTTGTTTGGGGCGATCTGTGGATTTGTCCTGGGGTGGCTGGGCTTCCTGCTCAAGGGAGGCATTCATAAGCTGACCAGCAAGGGCGCTGGATAAACTGGATCTCAGAAAATGAATGGGTCAGACCATGCTGCGCTATATTCTGACTCATCCCGAACTGAAAGACGAATATCAAAGGAACCTTCGTGAAAGAACTTCGCACCGAAATCGAAATCCAAGCCTCCGCTGAACGGGTATGGGGGTTGCTCACGGATTTCGCAAGTTTTCCGCAGTGGAACCCGTTTATCCGCCGGGCAATAGGGGAAGCCAGGCTTGGAGCGCGACTCGAAATTCGCATCCAGCCTTCAGGAGCAGGCGGGATGACGTTCAAGCCTACCGTAATCAAGCTGGAAACAATGCGTGAGTTACGCTGGCTGGGCCGTCTGCTCATGCCGGGTCTGTTTGATGGCGAGCACATTTTCAGCATTGAGCCTCTTGACCCGCAGCATGTCCGTTTTACCCAGCGTGAAATATTTAGAGGCCTGTTTGTTCCCTTATTGGCACGTGACCTGGATACCAATACACTACGCGGCTTCAAAGAAATGAACCTGGCATTGAAGGCACGGGCGGAGCAGAATACATGAAGCAGACCATTCGTATAAAAACGAGTATTCTCTTTCCTACGCAGAGTATGGGAATAAAAAAGGCTATCCAATCCTGGTACAGCATGGATTAATCGCAAGTATCACAGACTACCATCTATTTGACCGGTTGATCCAATCCGGAACACGCCTGATCTGTATTGCCCGTCCCGGATATGGCGAGTCATCAAGCTACAGGATGGAGAATATGGCCGAATGGGGCGAGTATCGTCGCAGTCCTTGTCGATGAACTTGGGCTGTCCCGATTTTGACGTACTGGGCATGTCGTCGGGAGCGCCTTACAGCTATGCAATCGGGTACAAGTTTCCGGAGAAAGCCCGGAATATTTTCATATTTAGCGGCACACCGGCTTTATATGATGATGCTGTGCTGGCTCTCTGGCCGTATGCGGTGGATAAGAAGGCAGGCATACCCGAGCTGGAGAAACTGGCGCATGATTTATTTTTTTCAAATCCATCCAATGAAGATCTGGGTAGAGATGACATAAAAGATTCGATGATGAATAATTGTTTTGGCATCGCACAGGATTTGAAATTGCGTTGTATTGATTGGGGGTTCAAGCTTTCGGATGTAAAACAAAATGTTTATATGCAGCACAGCCGGGAAGATAACCAGGTACCATTTATTACAGCGGAAATGACTGCAAAATTATTACCAAATTGCCGCTTTGAAGCCAGGGAGCATGGGGAGCATTTTTCGAGTGAATCATTGGATGATTTTATTCGAACAACCATGAGCAAATGCCAGGCATTGTATAATAGCCGCCATGATTAAGCGACTCAACAAGATCTATCACGAATTCCCGAGCAAGTTCTGGATTGTGGTGCTGGTCGCCTTCATTGACCGCATCGGTGGGACACTTCTTTTTCCTTTCTTCTCGCTTTACATTACCCAGAAATTCCATGTCGGCATGACCCAGGCCGGGATCATCCTGGGTGTGCTCTCGGCTTTTGGGCTGGTCGGGAGCATGGTCGGCGGCGCGCTGACCGACAAGTTCGGGCGGCGGCGGCTGATCCTGTTCGGCCTGGTGTTCAGCGCCATGAGCACCCTGTCGCTCGGATTGGCCAATACGCTGGCAGCCCTGTACCCGTTGATCGTTGTGATCGGCTTGCTTTCCAATATTGCCGGGCCGGCCCATGACGCCATGATTGCCGACATTCTGCCGGAAAAACAGCGGGCAGAGGGTTTCGGGATCCTGCGTGTGGCCGGCAACCTGGCCTGGATCATCGGTCCCACCATCGGCGGGGTTGTAGCCGCCAGATCCTTTTTTATGCTGTTCGTGATCGACTTTGTGTTGAGCTGCATCGTGGCGGTGCTGTTCTATAAACTCATCCCCGAGACCAAGCCCGCCGAACCTGCAGAAAAAGGTCACGAAAGTGTCTGGCAGACTGTGGCGGGTTACCGGCACGTGCTGCGGGATTTCGCATTCATGGCCTTCCTGGCAGCCTCGATCCTGATGCTGGCGGTATACCAGCAAATGTACAATACCCTGCCTGTTTATCTGCGGGATACCCATGGCTTTTCGCCATCGGCGTATGGTTTCTTTCTGACCACCAGCGCCATCACAGTGGTATTGTTCCAGCTTTGGATAAGCCGGTTGATTAAACACCGCCCGCCTTTCCTGATGATGGCGCTGGGGACGGTCTTCTATGCGATCGGCTTCAGCATGATCGGGTTCATCTCGGCTTATGTTCTTTTTCTTTTGGCCAGTGTTGTTATCACGATCGGCGAAATGATCATGATGCCCACCAGCCAGGCGCTGGCAGCCAACTTTGCTCCGGTGGAAATGCGCGGCCGTTACATGGCGGTCTTTGGGCTGTCCTGGGCCATTCCTTCGATGATTGGACCCGGCGCGGGCGGATTCATCCTTGACAATTTCAACCCGAACCTGCTGTGGTATGGGGGCGGGGTTCTATGCATTATTTCCGCTCTTAGCTTTTTGGCGCTGCAATTCACGCTGGGAAAGCAGAAACGCTTTGCGGCCAAAGTCAAGGAAGAATTACCGGCAGAAGCGGCAGTATGAGTGATCTCAACTGGGATACGCTATATACAGACCATGCGGATGCCTATGAAATCCTGGTCTCGCACGAAGACTACCAGAACAACCTGATTGCAGCCATCCAGCGCCTCCAGCCCTTGGCTGGGACAACTGCCGCCGAGTTCGGGGCCGGTACCGGGCGTGTCAGCGGCTTGCTGGCAGGGCGGGTCCGCCAGATGATGTCGTTCGATTTTTCCGAAGCCATGCTGCGGGTGGCGCAATCCAATAACTGGTCGAATGTTTCCCTGGCTTTGGCCGACAGCCGCCGGATGCCGGTCCGTGCGGGCTGGGCGGATTTCGGTATCGAAGGCTGGGCCTTTTTGCAGATTGCGGTCTGGCACCCGCAGGATTGGAAAGTCCAACTGGGCCGGGCATTGGAGGAGATGCAGCGTGCCGTCCGCCCGGGCGGGAAAATGATCCTGATCGAGACGCTCGGCACAGGCGAGACCAGGCCTAAAGTTGAGTCTTTCTTCCGCACCGTCTACGACTTCCTGGAAACGGAAGGTGGCTTTGAAACCTTGGATATTCGCACCGATTATTGTTTCGAGACGATGGAGCAGATCAACTCCGTGGTGGTCCCGCTCTTCGGGCAGGCGATGCTCGAACGGCTGGTCAAGACCGGGGCGGGCTGGGTGCTGCCGGAATGTACCGGCTTATGGTGGCGAGATGTCCCGGAATAAGAATATTTTTTTGAAGCCGTAGATTGGGGAGAGCCTCAATTTCGCCTGGGTCAATTCTTTCCGAAGGTCACTTCTGGGAAAGCAGAGGATGGACCCTTTAATAGATCGCCCTCGATCCCTTTTAGATACTGGTCGAAGAAGGCTGCCATGTAGGCGTTGGCGATTTGTAATGCTCGGGTGGGATTGATTGAGCCTTCGTAACCAGCTCGGATAAATAATGCCCGCGCCACAGGTACCTGGCGGATTGGCAGATCGCTAAAATTAAAATGGCGGGTGCCGGCAATTGAAAGGGTGTACGCTGCGCCTGGTTTCGTATTCAGGTAAACCTGGTGCATCAACTCGCAATTCTGGTCGCACCCTTTGCTATAATCTTCCGTTATGAACATAAACGGCTGGGGGACCGTCGCTTTTAGTTCGCCACTGGTTGGCGTTCCATCCATATTGACGCCTGCCTTGCAGCGCGGATCTTGTTGGCAGAAAGCAACAGCCGTGGCCCCGCCAAAGGAGTGGCCCCAAATTCCGATGTGCTCCAGATCCAATCGATTATTGAAGAAGCTCGCCGGTTCCGCATTTATCTTTGCCAATTGGTTCATCACAAAAGTTACATCCTGTACCCATACCGCCTCGATACGGTTGGCGTCCGCAGCCGCGGCTGCAGGAGTGTCGCTGTCAGGAATGGTGCCTTTGACCGAACGGGGAGCAACACTTCCATCCAGGAACACCGTGTAGTTGGCTGTATCTGTCGGATTGATCCCGACCACGATGTATCCATGGCTGGCCAAGTTTTCTGCAAAGACTGTGTAATCCGTGGCAATCGGCCCCATGCCGGGTTCCATGATCAGAACCGGGATAAGCGTGGGGTTTGCCGCTAATGGGATATCCTCGAATGAATGCGTCACAAATCGGTTGAAGTTATTTTCAATCAGGGTGCCTGCTCCCTGGCCTTTGTCTCGAACTTTAACCCAATCCGGTGGCAAATACGGAGCAGGCGTCGTTCGAGTATCCGCACCCGGATACCAAACCCAAACAACCAATTTTCGTGGTGAATTGCCCCGGTCCGCCAGTGGATCAGGCCGGGAAGTGTCTGTCCAATTAAACACGGTTCTCCCAACAGCATAAGACCCGGATGGGTCAGGCAGTTGGAGAGGAGTGTTTCTGGCAACCACCAGGTAACCAACAAAGATAGCGAAAGTGAGGATGATCGTTAATAGCGCCAGAGCACTAAACTTGAGGACCTTGGTTATTTTTTCGAGTAATTTTTTCACATGTCTTTCCTTTTGTTAAATATGCTCAAAAACCCTTCAAATGAAAATTGAATTTTGAATACACCATCAAATGAATGATATAGCGTTGGAAAAGAATTAAGGCAAAGATCGACTCCGAACGACCGCGTGCAAGGCCGAGGGAGGCCGCCAGGGTGGAAAGAGCCATTAACAAAGTGATCCCGATGAACCAGGCCTGGGTGCTGGTACCCCACGGTCCGAAATTTCCGGTAAAAACACCTGGCAGGGAGGCAAAGGCCAGCGAACCCCAGGTTAGCGTAGCCGCCAGCATGATGAACATTGCCAGGGTGGTAACCACGGCCGGCCAGAAGGCAAAATTGTAAATCTTAACCGTCAGGCTGCGCTTGATCGCCCGGAAGGTCTCCTGCTCGGTGTCGGTGCGGGAAACCAGCTTCCAGACTGCCAGCGTACTGGCAATCGCGCCCAGCACGAAGGTGGCCATCAGGCCCGCAAGCAACAGGCGGTTACCTGGCGGAAAAGATCCTGGCTGGACCACCTGCACGAATCCTGGGATCTTGATTTGACCAATACCAACCAGAATAATGAAACCGAAGTAGGCGACGAGTATCAAAAATGCAAAAACAGGCACCAGCAACAGGCCAAGCCCTTGGTGTGAATCCGTCATGGCGCGCCGGATAATCGTGATCGCAAGCGGCAACCCACCGATCACGACTGCCAGCAGGGCCAGCGCAGAACATGCCTGGATGATGTTCCAGGCAACCAGCAGGGCGGGATTGGTTTTCGTCAGGGCGATCATCGGACTGTCATCCGCCATTCCAACCAATGCTAAGCCAGCAATAACGAACCCGATATAAGCCGAGAAAACGATCATTACGGATGTACGGATTTTGTTGAGCATATTCAGCATTCTCCAATTCAAGGATTCCCCTGAAAATAAAAGCAGGTGGGCATCCACCGCACCCAGCAGGATGTCCAACACATCCAGGGGCGAATTCAAGCATTGCTCAAGTAGCGCGCTCGAATTCGGCCTCGTAACGCTCGCGCCAGGCCTTCGGATATAGGCGCGTCAGCCAGGGGCGCAGGGAACGGATCATGCTGCTGCCAACCTTTTCAGGCCTAGCCCGGCGAATTTTTCCAGTTCCGAGAGCGTCTGGCGCAGGATCGTCGCACCCTGGGCCGTCAGGCGATAGGGGCGGCGGCGGTCACCCATCGGCAGGGCCTCGATCAATCCGGTCTGCTCGAGGCGCGTGATGGCGCCATACAATGTCCCGGCTCCCAGGCGGAACTCCGGTCATGGTGTAGATGTCCTCCATCATGGCATAGCCATGCTTTTCCCCGCCTGCCAGGCTGGCCAGGATCAACAGGGATGGGTTGGAAAAATGGCCAAAGTCATTAATATCCATACTACCTCGTTGTTATTACGTATTGCGTTATATCGCGTAACGTAATAATAATTGCAAATGTGGAAAATGTCAAATGGTGGCAATAAGATATAACCAGGCAAGGTTAGGTATCCAGCCCCCTCTACCCCGTGCTTTTATCCGATGGCTTCTTTCAATCTGCGCGCCAGTTTCCCGAAATGGGCGGTGTAGCGGATCTCGTCCGGGCGCGGACGGGGCAAGTCCACTTGCAGGTCCAACTTGATCTTGCCGGGCCGCTGCGTCAGCACCAGGACACGGTCGGCCAGGAAGAGGGCTTCATTGATGGAATGCGTGACCATCAGGACGGTCTTGCGGCGCGCCTGCCAGATGCGGGAGAGTTCGATCCACATGCGTTCACGCGTGAGCGCATCCAGCGATCCGAACGGCTCATCCAGCAGCAGGATATCCGGGTCATGGACCAGGGCACGCGCAATGGCAACACGCTGCGCCATGCCTCCGGAAAGGTCGCGCGGCCAGGCGGATTTAAAGCCTTGCAGGCCAACCAGGTCGATCAACTCCTGGGCGCGTGAACAGGCCTGCTCCGCCGGGACCCCCTGCAGTTCAAGCGGCAGGGTGATGTTCTGGATGGCGGTCCGCCAGGGCATCAGGTTGGCTTGCTGGAAAACCATACCGATGCGCGGCTGGCCGGTTGAAAAAGTAAAATTCCCGGATGAAGGTTGGAGCAGGCTTGCCAGGGTCCGCAGCAAGGTGGTTTTGCCGCTGCCGGAGGGCCCCAGCACGCACACGAATTCCTGCGGCTGAACGGAGAAAGAAAGCTCGTCGAGCACGTCCAGCCCGCCGTTCTCGTCAGGGAAGGTGGTACTCAAATCGCGAACGATCAGGATGGGATCCGGGATAGGCGTCATAATGATTCGATTCGGCTAAAACGTATAAAATCTAATGACATTTGAAGAGTCAAGTGTGATTTTCAAGGTATAAAATTGTTCGAATAGGCTTTCGACAGGTCCAGCGATTTGGTGAGCAGACCCATGTCCAGCAGGACCGTCTGCATGCCATCCCAGGCCTTGGGCTGTGAGTACCCCAGCCGGTTCGCTTTCCACAACTCAATGGAGGTCGCCAACTTTTGCTTTTGCAGAGCCGGGTCGAGCTGGGCCAGGTTTTGGACGTAGGCCTTGGAGGTTTCATAAGCGGCCGCCGGGTCGGCGATGGTATCGGACAGGCCCTGCAGGAAGGCCTTGACCATGCCGCGCACCAGGTTCGGGTTTTGTGAGATCGTTTTTTCGTTCGTGATCAATCCATTCGAAGCCAATTGGACATAATCGGCCACGCGCAGCTCGGTCAGGTCATAGCCCTGGGAGCGTAACTGCACCGGCTCATTGTTGGTGTAGACTGAAACTGCCTGGTCCCGGCCGGCTGCCAGCGCCTCCACCTGGGTATAGTTGATCGAATCCAGCTTTACGTCGGCTTCGGTCAGGCCTCCCGCATGCAGCAACGCCCGCAGTCCGATATAGTTGGCCCCATACAGTCCGGGCAGGCCAATGGTCTTGCCGCGCAAATCGGCCGGCGTATGGATATTCTCAGTGGATTTCGCTACAACCGAGACCGGGTATTGCTGGTACCAGGCCGCCACATAAACGATCGGCAGACCCTGGGCGCGCGCCAGCAGGACTTGTTCACCGGAAACCACGCCGAACTGGATCTGGTTCGCTCCAACCAGTGCAGTGATGTCGGTCTCCATCGAGTAATCGAAGGTCACCTGGATGCCGGCATCCCGGAAATAGCCTTTCTGAACCGCCACGTAAAGCGGGGCGAACTGAATGTCGGGAATGTAACCCAGCGGCAGGCGTACCTGGGTCAGATTGCCAGCCGGCTTTCCGCCACAGGAGCAAAGTAAAAACATACAACAAAAAACAATCAGGGTGATTCTTTTCATGGGTTTGACTCCTGCCAGGTGAGGAATTTTTTCTCCAAAAGGGTGACAGCGCCATACAAGCTGAGTGCCAATGCAATCAGGGTGAAAACCGCCACGAAGACCAGGGCGGTATCGTATTGCCCGCGCGCCACATTGACCAGGAAACCCAGCCCGTGATCGGCACCAACCAGTTCGCCAACGACTGCCCCGATAACGGAAAGCGTCGCCCCGATCCGCAGCCCTCCCAGCAGGATCGGTAGTGCGGCAGGAATTTCGAGATAGCGCAGAGTTTGGGCCGGAGTGGCGTAGAGCGAGCCCATCAGGTCATGCAGGGGCCTGGGTACCGCCCGCACGCCGACCACCGTGTTGACCAATACCGGGAAAAAGACGATCAGCGCGCAGATCAACACTTTGGAAAACATGCCCGGTCCGAACCAGATGACCAGCAGTGGCGCAATGGCAACGATTGGAATCGCCTGGGTGGCAACCAGGTAGGGGGCGATGAGTCGTTCGAACAGGCGGCTCTTGGCAATTGCATATCCAAGCGCAACGGCCGCGCTCGTCCCGGCCAGCAGGCCAAGCAGTACCTCGGTTAGCGTAACCAAGGTGTTGACAACCAGGCTGCCATCCGCCAATGCCTTCCAGAAACGGACGGCCACCTGCAGCGGAGAAGGCAGAATAAAAGCCGGCAGGCCGGCTGTGCGGGTGACCAGCCACCAAAGCAGAAGCGCCACGGCCAGCGAGATCGGCGCCGTACCATACAGGCTGTAGCGTGAAGTCCGGGAAGATTTCCGGTAGGATTTCAAATCCATCTTGTTCTGGCTCCATCCGGCAGGCACAAAAAAAGCCTCGCAGAAAAATTCCTGCGGGGCAAAGCGACAGACACAGCGCCGCTTCTTCAGGAAGCGGAGGCCTGGTCGTCTCGCCGAAAAAAATCCCGAAAACAAAATGTTTCCGGGGCGTTTACAGCCGACCAGACCTGTGCGGGTCTCGTCATCACCTTCTCTCATCCGGACTGTAACCGTCGGCCCCGGAACTGCGCCGGGTCATGCGCTTGCGCGCTCGTGGGCTATACCACCGGTAGGGATTTACACCCTGCCCCGAAGGTTAAATATTTAACTGGCGGGATTATACCGTTTTCAGAGTATCTCGTCAAATTTCCCGCTTAAATCACAAAACCCCTGAAGCAGGGGCTTTGCGATAATGAGCTAGATGGTTATGCCTTGAGAATGGCTGTGTCAGCGACCGGGCAGACAGCTACACACTGTGGGGCATCGAAATGACCTTCGCACTCCACGCAGGTGGCTGCATCAATCACGTAGGGGGATCCTTCGGTGATCGAATTGGTCGGGCACTCCGGCACGCACGCGCCACAAGCAATGCACTCATCCGTAATCTTCATTGCCATAGGTATTCACTCCTTGGATAAATTTTGTAAATGAACACGTTAAAATTACTTTATCGGGGACGATGTGTCAAATGACAAATGTCTCAGGTTTGGATGATTTTGTCACTAAGTCGGAATGTTCCAAACGAGATAATTATATATAATTAGC
>CAVZMZ010000029.1:0-19777 GCA_963776475.1 uncultured Chloroflexia bacterium | reverse complement strand
CAGACATGAATAATCAGAATCATAATTTTTCAAAAAAGTAGGGGCACGATATCTCAAAAACAGTGGCACGATATTCGTGCCCCTACAAAGTTACCAGGCATACGCTTCGGGGGCTTCGCCGCCGGGGCCGGGCCAGATCTCGTCCAGTTTCTTCAGGGCGGCTTCATCCAGCTTGATCTCCAGGGCGCGCAGGGAGCCGGTCAACTGGTCCATCGTGCGCGGGCCGATGATCGGGGCGGTGACAACCGGGTTGTGCAGCAGCCAGGCCAGGGCCACGTCGGCGGGTTTCTTCGCCCAGTCCTTGCAGAAGCCTCCCAGGCTTCCAGTTGGGGACGCTTCTCTTCGACGTCCTTTTCTTTACTTCTCCGAGGCGCGCGGCCCTTCTCGATCTTCTCAAGCACGCCGCCCAGCAGGCCGCCGCCCAGCGGGCTCCACGGGATGACGCCCAGGCCGTAGGCCTTGCAGGCCGGGAGAACTTCCAGTTCGACCATGCGGGCATCCAGGTTGTACAGGCTCTGCTCGCTCACCAGCCCCATGAAGTGGCGGGCCTTGGCGTCTCCTGCGCCTGGGCGATGTGCCAGCCGGCGAAATTGGATGACCGACATAGATCACCTTGCCCTGCTGGACGAGCACTTCCATCGCCTGCCAGATCTCCTCCCAGGGCGTCTGGCGGTCGATGTGGTGCATCTGGTACAGGTCGATGTGGTCGGTCTGCAGGCGCTTGAGCGAGCCTTCCACGGCCTGGCGGATGTGCAGGGCCGACAGCTGCGCTGGTTCGGCCAGTCGCCCATCCGCCCGTAGACCTTGGTGGCGATGACCACCTTCTCGCGCCGCCCGCCGCCCTGGGCGAACCAGCGCCCGACGATCTGCTCGGTGACGCCTTCGCCTTTCTTCCAGCCGTAGACGTTGGCGGTATCGAAGAAGTTGATGCCCAGTTCGAGGGCCTTGTCCATGATGGCGAAGGCGGTTTGCTCGTCCGTTTGGGGGCCGAAGTTCATCGTGCCCAGGCACAGCCGGGAGACTTTCAGCCCAGTCCGACCAAGTTGTGTGTATTCCATGATCCTAATTTTAAGGCCAAGTCCATAGATACTTTAACTCGTGCTCCGCAGTGTGCGATGCGCAGTTCCCGCCGCCGCACGAACCGCAGGACGGCTCGGACATGCCGGAAACGGCCTTGCCGCCGCTCTCGGCGAAGAAAACCGAGATTTTGCGCTTGGTGTGCTTGGCGCCGCAGACCGCGCAGGGGATGGGTTCATCGGACTGGCTCATCGGGCGGATGGTTTCGAAGACTTTTTCGCATTCCTGGCAGACATACTCGTAAATCGGCATAATACTCCTCTCGTATTGTAGTAACGACTAAAGTCGTTACTACGTCCTGACTACGTTGTTACTACATTTTACTCTTTTTTTACTTCCGGTTGAAATCGGCGGGGATCTCACCCCAGGCGTGGGTATCCCATTTCAAGATCGGGTTGGATAGGTATGTTCAGCCAGCCAGTCTTCGGCCTGGTCGATGAGTTCGAACAGCGGCGCATTTGTCTCATCGGCAGCCAATTTGGTATTGCAGTGTTTCTTCTTCACCCACCCGATGGCGGTCTCCGAATCCGAGTAAACCGGATAGTCGCTGCGCTGCTTTTTGAGCAGCATCAGCGCCTGGACGATCGCCAGGAATTCGCCGACGTTGTTGGTGCCGTTTTCGAAGGGCCCCTTGCGGAAGATCTCCTTCCCTGTTTGCAGGTCCACCCCGCGGTATTCCAGCCGCCCGGGGCTGCCGGAGCAGGCCGCGTCCACGCAAGCTTGCGGCGACCGGCGGGTGGGGGCAAACAACCATTCCCGCGCTGGAAACAGGTTTGCCAACCTGGGAGGTACTTCCCCTGGAAGGCCTGTCGGCGGCCAGGCGGCTGGTAAAGGATTTGTACTGCGCGCCGGTAAAGCCCTGCACCTGGGCGGCGCAGTCCTCCCAACTGGTAGAAAACCCCAGTCTTGCGCCCTTTCCAGACCACGTAGTATTTTCGGTTGAGGCATGTAATTAGCAGATCAGCGATCAGCTATTAGCTTTCAGCGTTCAGCTTTCAAGGAAATTATTTTAATTCCTGCGCCATGGAATCCATCTGTTCCAGGACGGACGGGAGTTTGGCCACCGGCAGGTTCATCTGGAAATGTGTCGTCCCCATCCTCCAGCACGTAGCGCACCTTGCGCCAGGAGGCCAGCTGCGGCACCCCCTGCGCCAGGGACAGGTACCCGACGGCCGCCTGCCACTGCGGGGAAGCCGCGCGGTACGGGCCGATATCGCCAGGGGGAATGCGCAGCGGGAACAGGCCGGTCGCCTCCACCCAGCGGGACTGGCTTTCGGGCGAAAGCAGCCAGCGGGCAAACAACCAGGCGGCCAGTTGTTTTTCGGGAGTGGATTTCAACACGCTGTAGGAAGGGCCATAAGCCACCAGCGTCTTGAGCCTGCGGGCCGGGGAAGGGTATCACCGTCCACTCGTCGGTGTTCTTCATGGCGCGGCATCGATCCATTTCCGCCGGCACTTCGGCCAGGTCGCGCGCTGACGAAGAGCGCCGACCGGCGGGCAAAGAAGTCGATAAGGCGTCTCACTCGAGAGCCAGGCGCAATGCTGTCGTACAGGCCTTTCAAGAATTGCAGGGCTGCCAGGTTAGGATCGGTGCGGAAAGCATAGGCGCTCCCATCTGCCACGCCGCCGCCGAAGGCCAGCAGCCAGGAATAGGTCGTCTGCCAGTCCGTATCCACGATCCAGCCGCCCTACCCATCGTTGGTCTGGTCGTTATCCTTCAGGAAGGAGGCATTGGCGGCGCAGGCCTGCTGGCGGAATTCATCCGCCGTTGCGGGCGGGCTGTTGAAACCCAGTTCCTGCGCCCAGGTCTGGTTGTAAAAAATGACACGCGCCGAACGCTGCGCCGGGATCCCCAATTGCTTTCCATCCACATTATCCTGCGCCCAAAAAGCGGACGGGATATCCGCGCTGGCATCCGCCGCCAGGCCCCACTGCGGGTCAGCGAGGTAGGGTTTCAAGTCCACGACCGCGCCGAGCGCCTCCCAGGCCAGCGTCTGCTCGGGCAGGGCAGCCACCAGGTCGGGCGTGTGACCGGAATCCAGGGCGGTGTTCATGGCGTCGAAGAGGCTGGTGTAATCGCCGTAGCCGCTGGAGTTGACCACGATGCCCCACTCATTTTCGGCAGTGAACTGGGCAGCCTGGCTGGTGAACAAATCGGCAGCCGGCCCGCCAAATGCCTGCCAGACCTGGATGGTGAGCCCGCGCAACGCGGCCGGATCCACAGCGATGGCTGGGAGCGGTGTGGGCGAGGATGTCAGCGTGGGCGCCGGGCTGGAACCCGCAGTACTCGTCGGCAAGTCCGGGGTTGAAGTGGGGGTGGTGGGCGCCGGGGAGCCGGGGGTGCAGGCAGCCAAAATCAGCGCGGTGAGCAGGAGCAGGACAGGCAGACGGGTCAATCGCATGGTTTCTAGAAGGTTATGAAGGGTACGGGGGTAAAGACAAGCAGGAAGATGACCAGCATCAGCACGGCCACGGCTTTGCGTCGCGAATCGAGCTGGGTGATCTGGTCGAGCGGCTCGGCATGCGAGCGGCCCAGCAGGAAGATCAGGAAGGCCCACAGCCACCAGCCGCTCCAGAAGAAACCCAGAAGGACGGTAATGACCAGGATGATCGGCACGATCCGGTTGACGCGTTTGCCAAAGACCGTGAAAATGACGTGCCCGCCGTCGAGCTGGCCGGCCGGGATGAGGTTCAGGAAGGTGACCAGCAGACCTACCCAGCCGGCCCAGGCCACCTGGTTGATCAACACATCCGTCGTTCCGACCGGGGATGGGCTGCCGATGAAGAAGTAGGTGATCCAGTGATACAGCAAGGGCAGGCCGCTAAGGTTACCGGTTTCGGGCAGAAGCTTCCCGAAGACGACGAATTTGGCCAGCAGGTAGAACAGGGAATTGCCTTCGGCGAAGCTGCCCGGGAAGGCGGTAACCCGCCCCAGCGAAGACTGCGCCAACCCCAGCAGCAGCACCGGGACGGCAACCACCATGCCGGCCAGCGGACCGGCGACGGCCAGGTCGAAGCAGGGCGCGTTTGTTCCGGGGAATGGATTTCATCTGGATGAAGGCACCCATGGTCCCGATCGGCGAAAAAGGGAAGGGGATGAAATAAGGCAGCGTGACGGCTGCGCCGCGCGCCCGGCCAACGAAATAATGGCCGAACTCATGCGCCAGCAGGATGGCCAGCAGGCTGACTGCGAACGGCCAGCCCATCCAAATGTGACTGATCAAGGCCCACAACTGGCCAACCAGGTCGCTCGGGACCGGACCGGAATAACTGGAAGCTACTCCGGCAAACAGGACGCTCAGGACGGTCAGGGCAAACAGCAGGATGTTCACCCACACTTTACTGGGCTTGGGGTGGATGGTACCGCGCACCAACAAAACGGTCTGGCAGCCTTGTTCCAGGCGGAAGAGCGGGGTGACATCGTAGGGTTTCAACGCTTCGGCCAGTTGGTCGTAAGCTTCGACCGAGTCGCGGGTTAATTCACCGCGGTAGCGCAGAAAAAAGCCCCGGGCGGGATCGCCCGTGGTGACGTCATCGTAGCGGAAAACACGGCTGACAATGCTGTTCAGGATCTCAGAATCGGGTAGAGCCATAATTCACCTTTAAATTGGACCACGGACAATAGATAACAGCGAACTGTCCGTGGTCCGCTGACCAAATAATAGGCGGGAGTGGATGGGTGTCGAACCCACCGCGGCCCGCAACGCGACCCGCCGCCGGTTTTGAAGACCGGGAAGCCCTCCGGGACCTAACCACTCCCGGCGACAAGGATACCCGAATGAAGGAGCTTTAGCAAGTAGTACTTAGGGAAAGTTAATAATAATTAACCAAATAGAGAATGGAGAGTAGAGAGTAGGATTCTACCGGCGCATTGGACTTCCCAGGAGAGTAGCGGTTATAGCTGCGCGAGCCAGGCTATTCGTTCTTGAAGTACGAAGAGGAACGAATGCCTCCCCATATGAGGGTGGCAATCGGAGATGGAGAAAGGAATTTGTTGAGAGAATTAAAGTCACTTAATTTACCATTTCCGCGGAACGAATAGGCAGGAAAAGACCTCACCCCCGACCCCAAGGGGGATGGGAGCTTATGATCGGGAAGCATCGGCTCCAGCAAGACCCATTTTCCCTTCGGGATAGCCTGCCACCCATAACGGGGCGCCCCGCCAAGTATGCCCTGGCATGAACGGCCACCTGTACCTGCCCTGTCCCATCCGGGCCAGGACGGGCGGTACCCTGGACTGCACGGGACGCAATCCCGTGCAGTCTGGCGCAGGCAGGAGTGGGCGGGCCAGGCAGGCAAGCCTGCCGCCCTGCCATCAATATAGAGCATCATACTTGCGGAAATTTCCCGGCGGCGTCCATTACCACCGCTCCGTGTCCGGAGCAAAGGATGCGCGCACCCAGGGCAGCCTGTTTGCGGACGGATTTGTCGGATTTGGCCTGGTCCCAGTTGTTGGCGCCGCTCGAGCCGCGCAGGCCGTTCTCTTCCGAGACGATCGAGTCGCCGCAGAACAGGATCCCGGCGGAGGGGGCAAACAGCGAGATGTGACCGGGGGTGTGCCCGAGGCTCTCGACAACCTGCAAGCCGCCCAGCACCGGCAGGAGCTTCCCATCCAGGAGCAGTTCGTCGGTCTGGACGCGAGCGGGTTTGAACATACCCGCCATCAGATTGAAAAGCAGTTTGGTGACCCAACTGCGAGGCTTTAGCGGGCGGGAGGCATGCCGCTCCAGCATGGCCTGGGCTTCGACCGGACTGGCATAAACGCGCGCCCCGCTGGCAGCTTTAAGGGCTGCCAGCCCGCCGACGTGGTCAAAGTCGGAGTGGGTGATGAGGATGCGCTTCAGATCTTTCGGCGCGTATCCCAGGCCTGCCAGGTAGCGCAGGATCTTGCGGTGGCTGCCGGGCAGCCCGGCGTCGATCAGGGTCAGGCCGTCCGGGTCGATGAGCAGGTAGGGGTTGGCGACGATGTTGGGGATAAGGTGGACATTTGGGATGATTTCCATGGGTTTGTCTCCTTAGTAAAAAGGGAAAAGCATTTATCCATTAAGAACACGAATATACACGAAAATAATGAATAAAACTCTTTTCGAGTATAGCACAATGAAAAAATGCACACATCCTCTAATAGAGCATCTAAAGAGTTTTTCGCTTCTTGAACACTCCAAAAGTGCTACAATACCATCAACGAAATCTTGTGGATGTCGCTCGGCATTTTTGAAAATCTCAGGAGAGTGAGCTATGACTGCTGCTAATGAAGACGAGCTTCGTGATGTGCTTGACAAGACCGCGCTGGAAATCTCGCAGATGTACAGCAACCCGCGCAGCTGGCAATCCTGGATGGTGTATTTGCTGGGGCGCCTGGAGGCGCAAGCCACGCAGAACCCGGCCTACATGGATTCCTTCAAGGAAATGCTGGCAGCCTTGCAGGATGAGTTAAGGAACCGGTTGAAAACAGGCGGGTGGTAGCCCTTTAAGACGATTTATATCACGCCAGAGCGTTATGAACGAATGCCGAATGGGAAATTCGCATTTGTTACCAGGGCTACCTGGATGGATATCGGGCGCGACGATGGTACATTCCTGAAGTTATTAAAAGAGGTTGTCAGCCTGCTGGATGGGCCAGTCCCACCTGATCCAGCCGAGGACTGCGGGTTGTGCAATTATCGAAAGGGTTATTTCGAGGCTGGAATTTTAGAATGAAACAAAGTATGCTGGATTGATACCAGGGCTATTGTTCCTCCTGATCCTGCCATTGGTTCTGATCATCTTCTTCCTGTTCGCGGCGAAGTCTTTCGTTTTCTTCCCTAAGACGCTCGTTCTCTTCACGCAGTTGGTCGTTTTCGTCCTCCTCGACCATCCACGAAAAGAAAAAGAAATCTTTCCAATTCATTTGGGCCTCGCTTCCATGTTATGTGATCTATAGAAAAGTATAACACTGGGCGATTTATTCAAGATTACAATCAGGTCTCAAACGCCTGTAATCAAATTCATCCCCGGAGTACAGCATGTCTTTTACGCGCGGCCCAAACAAGCGAAAACAATTCGAGTGGCATTATGACCCGCAACCTGCCAGTTGATCGTTATCAATCAGAATGGGCGGAGTTTATGGATTAAAATCGGTTTGGCAAATCAAAAGCACATTCGAATATGCCGCAAGGCCTAGCGACCCGGAGGAATTATGACCCAGTACGGCCGGTTCAACGAGCTTGGACAATTCGTCATCGATAATCCCTTCACGCCGGAGCCCTGGCTGCACTACCTGATCCGCCCGGGGCAGCCCGGCACCGAGACCTTTTGCAGTGGGGTCACCTACACCGGCGGCGGGTTCGACGTGCGCGGCACCCACGAAAACACTTTCGTGGATACGCAAATCCATCTGAACGACGCTGACAATGTCGGTCGCTACGTTTATATCGTGGACCAGGAGTCAGGCAATTATTTCAGCGCCACCTGGCAGCCGGTGCGCTGCCCGCAGCAGAAATATAAGGTGACGCTCGACTTCGGGAAGATCATCTTTGAATCCGAGTGCGACCAGATCAGGACCGAAGTGGTGATGTTCGTTCCCATGAATTTCGATGGTTGGATCCAGGAAATCACCTTAACCAACCTCTCGAAACGAACCCACCTGCTGGCAGCCTATCCGTTCGTGCCCATCCACATGGGCAACGCCCTGGAGCGACTGCTGGCGGGTGACAATGATGCCTTTTTTGGCGGCGCGGCTTTTGATCATGACCTGCAGGCGATTGTTTTCCGCCGGCATGGCGGCACTGCCGTTCACGACGATCCGGCCAGGATCAACGGTCTGCTCGGCAATGTGGCTGCCTTCTACTCCACCCTGAACAACCCCTGGACACCCTATGAGACCAGCCTGGAGCGCCTGCTGGGTGACCGCTTCCACAGCCTGGCGAACCCGCAGGCCATATTGGAGGGAACGCTCAGCCGCCTGGACCACCCGTCCTTGCGCCGGACAGTCGGGGTATTCAAAAATAAAATAACCTTGGAGCCGGACCTGCCGGTCCGCTTCGCAGTGGCTCTGGTTGCCGGCAGCACGCAGGACTACTACCTGAACGGGAAGCAGCAGTTAAGCACTCTGCTCTCCGGCCTGCGCAGCGAGACCAATCGCCAGGCGATGCAGGCGCAGGTCACGGCCTGGTGGCGGGAGCACCTGGGCCGCCTGACCTTGCACTCCCCCGAGAAAAAACTGGAGCGCGCCTTTCCCTGGCTGCAATACCAGTGCCAGACCGTCTATGTGCTCAACCGCATGAAAAGCCGTTTCCATACCGGCTATGAGTATGGCTGGGGCTTTCGCGACATCCTGCAAGACGTGGTCTACAATCTTCCGTACGAACCCGCCACGGTTGCCGAGGCGCTCCGGCACATCTCCACCCAGATTTTCTCGGACGGCGTGGCTTATCACAACTTCTTTGTCGACCAGCCCGGGAACAAGGAAGTCCAGGCCTCGGACGATCCGCTCTGGTTCCCGGCGGCGGTGATCAAATATTGCCAGGAGACGGCAGACTTCGGCTTCCTGGATGAAGTCACCAACTACGCCGAGGTCCACGAAGGCCAGAGCGGGGTACGCGGCTCCATCCTGGAACACTGCCGGAAGGCGGTCGAGCGGGTTTGGGCGGACCGCAGCCCGCGCGGCCTGCCGTACCTGAAGGATTGCGACTGGAACGATGACCTGAATGCCGGGCGCCGGGACGGCCAACCCAATGACTGGATGGAATCTGTCATGGTCGCCCAACAACTGCACCGCCTGCTGCTGGATATGGCCAGGCTGCTGCGCGCCTCGGGCAGGGATCCGGAGCTGGCCGCGGATTACGATCAGCGGGCGGCCAGCCTCAGGCAAGCCATCCAAACGCATGCCATGGATTCGCTGGGATACTACAAGCGCCTCCTGAGCCTGGATCCAACTGTGGAGGATCTCGGCTCGAGCCTGAACCGCTTCGGGAAGATCTTCCTGGAGCCGCAGATTTTTGCCATCCTGGGCGGTGTGGCCAACCTGGATCAAGCGGAATTGGTTCTGCGGGCAGTCGAGCAATCCCTGGATACGGAGTTCGGCGCCATGCTGTGTTCCCCGCCCTTCACCGACCTGGCCACCGGCAACCGGCTGCCCGGCGGGTCGTGGGGCATCGAGAAGGAACCCCCGTCCGTCAAGGAGAACGGTTCGATCTTCATGCACCTGAACGGCTGGCTGGTCCAGGCCTATGCCATGCTGGGTCACGGCCGCAAAGCAGTGGCGCATTACTTGAAATGCCTGCCCGAGAACCTCTCGGCGGACCAGGATCGCTACCGGGCCGAACCCTATGTCTATCCCGAGTTCGTCCATGGTCGGGAGGCGGAGGATTTCGGGCGCGGCGGCCACACCTGGCTGACCGGCACCGCCCCCACCATGCACACCGCCCTGCTGGAGTATATCTACGGAGTAAAGCCGGATTACATTGGTCTGAGGCTCGACCCGTGCGTGGACCCCACCTGGACGGATTTCTCAGTCCAGCGCCAATTCCGCGGCGCCACTTATCGGATCCATTTCAGCAACCCGGAAGGCGTCGAACGCGGGGTCCAGTCCATAAATGTTGACGGGAAACCAATCCCGGGGAACTTATTACCCGTCTTCCCGGATGGAAAAATACACGAAGTGGAAGTGCGGATGGGATCCTGAGATAACCGCCTGATACGAAAAGTAGGTCACGTTTGAACGTGACCTACTTTGTTTTATTCTCACCGGAGGAGGCGAAATCCCCTAACCTTAACATTCCTGGGAAGAAACCACCGCATTGATCTGGATATCCATTAACTTCAACTCGTCCAGCATGTACTGGTAGTTCTCGCCTCGCACGCACTCTTCAGGAGCGCGCACGCCGGTCAGGTCAATCTTATGACCGGCCACCAGTTTACCGCCGATGGCGGCCGGGAAACCTGTGACACGCTGCATGCCGGTGAATCCGTTCTGAGCCTCATCCCACATAAAGATTTCAACCTTGGCAGGCTTGCCATCTTTCTCGCCGGTGACCGTGTTGTACATCACACAGGCATCCTTGTCTTCGGGCAGGGGCGCCAGCTTCGGGTTTAGGATGCCCAGCAGGAATTCGCGCGGTGCGATCCGGCCCCATTTGGTCTCCACCGGTTCCTGCGAAAGCATGCCGGATTCGATCAATGTGCGGATGCCGGAATAATGCCCAGGCCAGCGGACAGTCTTCTCGGCGAAGTACTGCAGCTCAGGGTGGGTATAGATGAACGAGGGCATGCCGGGGGTCACGGCGCACTCCAGGTCTTCATCCCGCCCGAGTGCGGCGAACTTGAAGCATTCCATATCCGACAGCGCCTGGACTTCAACGACCTGCCCGTCCTTGATCATGCAGGTCTTGACATTGTATTCGCGCAGTACGTGTTCGATGGACCAGGTGGTCATGTAGCACAAGGGGTGACGGCAGGCCGCATCCGCATTTGGGATCCCGCCCACGCGTGCCACGGCGGTCTTGACCTTGTCAAGCAGACCGATGCCGTGCTCGGTAGTCAGGTTGCTCAGGCCGGGAGCAAAGCCCATCCCATCCAGGATCAGCACATCATTTTTCAGGGCGCGCTGGTGCAGGCTGTCGCCGTACTCGCGAATGCTCATGCCGGGCGGGACAACCAGGCCTTCGATCTCATATTCATCCGGGCAGCGGTGGTATTCCTCCAGGATGTCCACCAGGTTCATATGGACCTCGATGGCAAATTCCATGACCAGGTAGCTGAGACGGCGGTTTGGCAGTACCACGATGCCTGCGTCATATTCTTGCATGACTGCCTGCAGCCTGGCGCAGTCTTCGATGTTGACGACGTGGATATTGAACTTGTCCGCATCCGTCACCATGGCTTTCAGCGCACTCTCCTGGGCGTCCAGCAAACCCACTTTGGTTAATTGCGGGTCTTTACCCAGATACCAGGAAACAGCCCTGCCCATCTTGCCTGCCGCGCCTATGACTAGGATCTTCATGGTTACTCCTTTGTGAATTGTGGATTTATCTGGCCAATTCCGGTCCAGTGGTGGGAGATTATGGAGTCATGAAAAAATTTGCTGGTCCCAATTGTGAAATTTTGCGCATTCCGTCCTTGAATAGTATATGACTAATATTCTGAAAAATCAAGCGACCTGGGTTATCGGTAAGCTCGGAATTCGCACAGCTTCCGCGCAGCGGAGAAAATCCAACCAGCAAGGAAACCCGGGGCCGCATGCACTTCACGCAAGTGCGCCATCCGGACTGCCTTACACCCCGTCGACAAACTGGATCATAGGCTGCTTAAAAAATGTAATGGGTCTAAAATATCTGGATAATATCCGGAATATGACAAATAACACTTTCAGCCATAAGCCGCTCCTATTAAACTACCAATTGGATAGGTTCTCTCCAGTTATGGCCAGGATTGATCCAACCGCCAGCGAGAGCTTTACCCGATCCATATTCCCAGATGTTTCCCAGGAGGTCTCATGGAATCCTTTGCACTAATTGCCCTGTTTCTCACCGTGCTCGGTTATGCTCTCAGGTTGCGGGAAAAGCCGGCGCATGAGGGCGCTCTAGCGTTCCTGCTGCAGGCCGGGTTGGTTGCGATGGCTGCAACCATTCTGCGGCTCTTTTGGAGATGAGCCAGTTTCGGGCGCTTGGCTGGTCCAATCGTCCATAAGCGTGCTTCCCGGGCAAATAAACCAAACGGGCCGGTTGTTCCGCCAATCTCTTCGAGAGATGCGACGGCGCAACCGGCCTGTTTTATTGAATTTTTAGCAAATTTATGTTAGTTCCTGTTCCGGCTGCCTCTGCGGAAGAGATTGACAACCGCCAGCAGGATGATGGCGCCCAGCAGCGTCACCAGCATGGTCGGAAGCGTGATCGCCTGGTTGATCGTCCCAACATGGAAGATGGGGCTGAGGAAGTAACCGGCCAGGAACGCACCCAGGACGGCCACAACGATATTAATGAGCAGGTTCGAGCGGTCGTGCATGATTTCAGTCGCCACCCAGCCAATCACTGCGGCAACGACCAGATAGATGAGGATATTCATTGTTTATCTCCTGATTGTTGGTGTAAGTTGCACGGAATACCGTGTATGTTTGTTAATCCACTCGCCTTCCCGAGCGGGAAAGGCTTGTGAACCCACTGCGGTCATTTACCGGGAGTGGGCGTTACCGATTCATTTTTCAGGCCGGCTTCATACTCCGCGAACCGCTTGCCGATTTCCGCTCTGGCGTGATCGCGGGTATAGCCGTATTTCACCTGGAGCATCACAACGTATTTGTCGCGTTTGACCGGGGCTTTATCCACCTTGCTGAGGTCCAAATCAGAGAACAGGCTCCACCACCCCTGGGTCTGACCCCGGATTTGCTTCCATTTCTCTTCGAAGATATCTTTATTCATATTGGACTGCTCCGGATTCTTTAAGTAAATTATCGAGAGTTAAGCGGCTGCGGCCCAAGTCCAGACCGGGAGCCCACCTTGATTTTCAAATCTGGCGGGACAACCCGGTCTGTAATGCACGGGCCCTACATACATATTACATCAAACAATCCAGGGACGCATCCTACGACCGGGGAGTGTTTGCCTCCGCCATCTGGGGGAGGGATGCAGGATATCGTATGAATGCAAAATCTTCCAGTAGGAATGTCCCCCATGGAGGAAACCCTGACCTAAAAAGAAAACTCAATTTCATGGAGTCTTCTCGTACCGGAATACGAAGCCAAATGGGGAAACCGGACCTGAATGGTGACCAGGTGATTGGATGGAAAAGATAAGACTTGGCAGTCAGTCCATTGTCCAAAACATTGTGAGTATTATCATGTAAGCCCAAAGAAGCTGAAGAAGTACCAGGCCAATCCCTTTTATAAAATTGAGAAAACGTTTTGTGGGTGCAGTTAATCCAAGAATAATACTCGAAAGAAATGTCACTATAGATAAGACAGCCAATAACCACATTGAGTTGTCTATTAAGTCCGTTCTCCATGTAATCCACCAAGGTTCAAAAGTACGCAGAGGGGACCAGGGGCCATGGTTATTCCCAAGAATACCATACCATTCCTGGTAACTTGGTATTTCCCCGGTAAGCCGCGCCGAGGCATAGAGAACGAAGGGGGGCACACCCACCAGCAAAGTGATAATAAGGATTAGGAGATAAATCTTGTTTGCAGCCAGAGTCTTCTTGATTTTTCCCATGGCTTTATTCTACTTCAATTGACTGAGTCATTCGGTCTGCCCATCTGCGCGGCAGCAGATCCAGGTTGGAGGCAGCCTGATGGTTGTTGCCCGATACAGGTTGGAGCAGCTGATGTTGTTGCCCGACGAAGGACGGAGATACCCTCCAAGCCTGGCCGGCTGGGAAAAGAAGATAACTTATCTGCTTCGGGAAGGGTATTATGGGATGGCAGATTCGTATTTTTGCGCCGTGGCTTTGGGTAGTTCACCATTGATTTGAACGAGGATATTCCCCTTTTCAAAGACCCAGGAGAAAAGTGTCGCGTCGGATTTACCCAGAGCCTGATAGTATCCAGCCAGAGCAGCCTGGACTGATTGGTTTTCGCAGATGAAGATCCGACCTCCATTGTCCGGACCAAGGGAGGGAATAAAGAAACGCGTTCCCTGGCAGACGGATGGAGCCATTCCGTAATCATCCTTTGTCATCGGCCTGGGGTTTTCAACTTCGAGGCCAGCAGCCTTGAATGCTGCGACCACCGCCTCAGCCTTAGCAGTAGATAGTGTTGGTGATAAGGTTGTAGATGGTCCGGGTGAGTTAGCGGGATAGGGCGTATAGGTGGGATAGAAGGTATAAGTAGGGGCGGGTGTCCAGGTTGCCTGTCCAGCGGCAGGATTTTTTGATAATGGAGCACAGGCGGTTATCAACACCAAACTAATCAGAGCTATCAGGGTTTTTTTCATGGGGAGACCCTTCGTATTTTTGATTCGCCAAGTATTCCACAAACCCCGATTAAATGCAATCGGACGGGATTCCAGTAGCAGGGTCTTTTCTAAATCAGGGTTCGGAGTGCTGACATCCCAAAATCTTCTTTTTCACCCGCCCTGGGGCGGGGGAGTTTTTCGTGCCGGGAAGGCGAAGTCCCCCGGGGAAACCCAGACCGAGTCCGGTAAGACGAAGTCCCAATGGGGACCAAAGAATTTCGGAGTTCGTGTCGGGGCGCCGGGAAGGCGAAGTCCCCCAATGGGGAAACCCGGACCTATAACAAAAAAACTCCAATTTCTTGGAGTCCTTCGTGTCGGGGCGCCGGGAATTGAACCCGGGACCCTAGCACCCCATGCAAGCGCGCTAGCCGGACTGCGCCACGCCCCGTCAGACTGTCCCTGGGATCATTTTCCAGGGAGCAAGGCGGTATTATAGCCGCAATTGAGGAATTTGGCAATCAATCAGGGTGTTACACCCGTTCCGATGGTGCCGTTCTGCAAGCCGGTCAGCACATCCTGCGCCAGGCGCAGTTTGCCGGCGCTGAGCAGGTCGGAGTTGACATCCGTCAGGAAGAGCGGGGTGGGAACAACCACGCCACCTTTTCCGGCAACCAGGTCCGGGAAAATGTTCTTGATGGCGCTGACGATATCCGGCTGGATGCTGGCGACCCAATGGGCGCGCACACCCTCGGAAGGCAGGCTCTGGCTGATGATCAGCAAGTTGTTTTGTGCCATGTAGTTCAAAAGCTCGGGGGTGGCAACCTCCGGGTAGACATAAGCCACCTTGACGATGTTGTGGAGCAATACATCCGCATAAGCCGTATATTCACCCGGCTTGGCATCCGTCGGGATGCGGACAACCACCGGGTAGATCCCGGACGGCTGCGGGAAAAGCGGGTTACGACAGGAACCGCAATAAAATTCGAAGCCATTCCCAAAGGCCGTGCGAGCCGCCTCCCCGCCGGTGGTATCCTTCAAGAACAGGATGCCCACTTTCCACTCGGGGGCAACCAGGCCGGCGATGTAACCGGCCAGGAAGGCCTGCTGGTCCACCGGGACGCCCGGTCCGCCGACTGAGGAAAGGTTGGAAGCCGCCGGCAGGTCGGGGATGCCAACCGCCAGGAACTCCACTGCCGGAGCGGCCGCGGCCAGGGCAGCCAGGCCGGGATCGGGCGGCACTGCGATGACGACTTTCAGCGCTGCGCCGTTGAGCGCCAGGTCAGCCTCAGCTAAGCTTGTTCAATACCTGGAAACGCATCCCTTGCGCCTGTGCCAGGTCATAGATCATCGTCTGGTAGCTGTCTTTATCTTTCTGCGGCATGTCGGCGGGCAGAACCAGGATGACCAGCGGCATGCTGGCGGTTGGACTGGCGGTGGGATCCGGGGTGAGTGTGGGAGTGGCGGCGGGTACAGCGGTTGGCGTGGCGCGGCTGCCGCAGGCTGCCAGCAGGAAGCCGGCGAATAGCAATAGGATGAGTTTAGTTCGCAAGAGAGATCTCCAAAGAAGAATGGAAGTATTTTACCTGATATTAAAGATTCAGAGCGCCTTGTGGGCGCTCTGATGAAGGAGGAGGAGATTTCTCCAGCGAATATGTGTTTACTTGACGGCAACCTTGATGGTGCGCGGGCGGGCAGATTCGGCCTTGACCAGGCGCAGGGTCAGCACGCCATCCGTGATCTTGGCTTCGGCCTGGTTGGCATCCAGGGCAACCGGCAGGCGCAGGGTGCGGCGGAAGGAACCGTGCGGCAGTTCGCGCATCAGGTACTCGCTCTCGTCGGCCGTGAACTCGCCTGAGATGGTGACCACGTCGTCCAGTACCTGGATGTTCAGGTCAGCGGCCTTCAGGCCAGGGACAAGCGCATTGATGATATAGGCTTCGTCCTCTTCACGGACATCCACGGACAGGGTGAAATCATTCGATGGTTCCATCTCAGCCATGTGTGCCCAGCGGCGGGCCATTCTATAGGGACTTGGGGCAATAAAGTATGTCATTTGAAACTCCTTTTCGGATTATTTGCGATTGAATTGTTCTTATGGATATCGGCCGAATATAAGAAACGTGAATAAGGAAGGTAGATTTTGTATAAGAGAATGGGCTCCTACGAGTACAGATAACTGGCAGATCGAACTGTGAGCATGATAACGGAGCGATTATCTTGAAACCTGCAAAAAGGACAGAGTTAGGTTCTTGTTATCAATAGCAAGAAAGACGCTCAGCTCTGCGTACTAGCGTCTCGCGGTAGATGATTTACAGGTTCCGGATTTGAATGGCCGATTTTCCTGAAGAAAACCGGGAAAGTGCAAGGGAAGGCGGGTTATAATATCTCCATGGGCAATTTTGAAGATAAAGTTGTGCTGGTGACCGGCGCAGGAAAAGGGACGGGCCGCCTCGTGGCAGAAGCCTGCGCGGCGCAGGGCGCCCGGGTGGCCGCCAACGATATTTCACCGGTCAACCTGGACGAGACGGTGGCGCATATCATTGGCGTCCGGCGGGCATGCCAGGGCCTACGTGGAAGATATTGCCAAAAAGATGCCGGTACAAGCGCTGCTCAACAGCGTACTGGACGACTTTGGACGGATCGATATCCTGGTCAACTGCGCCGAGGTGGAGCCGCAGAAGAGTGTGCTCGAAATGGACGAGTGGGACTGGCAGCGCACCCAGGATGTGAACCTGAACGGGGCCTTCCTGCTGACCCAATCAACCGGGCGGATCATGAAGGAAAAAGGCGGCGGGGTGATCGTACACGTCGGCCAACGCGCCAAAGGGCCGGAGAAACGCGCAGCTTACTTTACCAGCAAGGCCGGGCTGGCGGCATTGTCCGCACTGGCGGCCTATGAATTATCAGAGTTCGGCATCCGGGTCTACCACATCCAGCCGGAAGAGAGCGGCGACGTGGTCAGGCACATCCTGGAGTTATGTTGTTGAGATGACGGTACGCCTGCGGGACTTGCTGCTGGGCTTGCGCGAGCTGCACCTGGGGGACACGCCGGTGATCGTACACTCGTCGCTGAAGTCCTTCGGGCAGGTGGAAGGCGGCCCGCAGACGGTGGTCGAGTGCGCTGACCAGCGTTTTCCCGACCGTGCTGGTGCCCACTTTCACGTACAAGACCATGATCACGCCGCGCATCGGACCCGAAAATAATGCCATCACCTACGGCTCCGGCGAAGACCAGAACCGGATGGCCGAATTCTTCACGCCCAGGATGCGCGCCGACGCCTTGATGGGCGTCATCCCGGAGACCTTCCGCAAACTACCGCGCGCCCAGCGCTCCAGTCACCCGATCCAGTCTTTTGCCGGGATGAATGCCGGGAAATTCCTGGAAGCTCAAAATCTGGACAACCCGCTGGGCCCGCTCGGTCTGCTGGAAAACCAGGCTGGCTGGGCCGTGCTGCTGGGTGTGGACCATACCGTCAACACCAGCATCCACTTTGCCGAAAAGCTGGCCGGGCGCAGGCAGTTTGTCCGCTGGGCGCTGACGCCCAAGGGGGTGGTGGAATGCCCGGGTTTCCCGGGTTGTTCGGCCGGCTTCCAGGCGATCGCTCCCGAGATGGAAAAGTTTACCCGCAAAGTGCAGATCGGGGGCGCGCAGGTGCAGGCTGTGCCGCTCAGCATGTTGTTCAAGGTGGTCATCGCCCGCATAAAAAAAGACCCGCTGGCGTTGTTATGCCAGCAGGTTGATTGTGAAAGGTGTAATGCAATCAGGAGTTTAGTGTCCTGACATGCTTGTCTGCATACCCTGCGATTGTTCTGCCTTGGGGGCGGTGATGTTCACCATCCAGCCGATCCCGAACTTGTCCGTACACATCCCAAACGTATCCCCCCAAATGGCTTTCTCAAGCGGCATGCCAATTGTACCGCCGGCCGAAAGCTTGCTGAAGAAAGCCTTCAATTCATCTTCGTTTTCACCGGTGAGCGACATGCTGATGTTCGTCCCCGGATGGAACTCCATTCGCGCGGGTGTATCGGAACCAAAGAGAGTGAAGGTCTCCCCGGCATTCAGTTCCGCATGCATGATCAAATCATCTTCGGCCGGGGTTTGAGAGGCATGATATTCTTTGAAAGTGCTCAATCTGAGATCGCCGCCGAAGATCGACTGATAAAACTCCATCGCCTGGCGGGCATTGCTCTTGAAATTTAAATACGCGTACAATCTGGTTTCCATACGACCTCCTAAGAGTAGGTGAAATTTCACGGCATTATATATCTAAAATATCCGAATTACAACCTTTATAGTACAGGGATTAGGGTACTCTAAGAATCAACCGGAATTGAACCCAACCGCCCCTGGAAGGTCGATTTAATTTACCGAGTTGATCGCCAGGGATATATTTATGCAGTTCATCAAGGTTGCTTACCGTCCAATCCCCCCCCCCGCTGGATATTGGAACCAAACAGACAGGTCAACACCCCGGCGGCCTGACCGGCAAGAATGTCAATATCACGGTCGCCGACTGTCAGTTTTTGACTGTCCCCACCTGCCGCCGGTGGGTAACGATCACATTCTTACCGCCAATGGAAGAGATGTATCTGCAAAGCGCGGTTGCACCCGGAAAAGGCGTCTGGTCTTCAGGTCTGGCCTGGGCGTACCGCTCGATGAATTTCTGGTCGAGTTCATCTTCACTTGTAGATCTGGAAATGTTCAGACAGGCTGGTTTCACAGAACCCCACGGATTTTTTTGCCAGGCTGTCAATCCAGTCCAGGGGGGCGTCTTTGCCCAGGTCAGCCAGGGCGGCCTGGAAAGCTCCAGTGATGGCAGGGTAGGTATCGAACAGGGTGCCATCCAGGTCCCAGATAATATTGCGGATCATTTTGTTTTTTCAGCCCTGAGAATTAAATTACAATGAAATTCCAAGGTTGAGCTAGAGGAACATGATCGGTTCCACCTGGCAGGTTGTCTTCGCCGACGGCCTCTTTGAGCGTGGTCAGCAGTTCGGCGCACAGGTGCGTGGTGTCGTTGGGGAATTGATCAGGTGCCCGCGGCCTTCTTTGAAGATCTGGAAGGCAAAATGGTCCTTGCCGGGGTATGAGATGAATGTACCGTGCAGGCGGCTGATACGCCGGATATCGTGCTGGGGATCGCCGGTGGGGCGCAGAGTGACCGTCAGCATTTGAGGCGGATGCTCCTCTTCCAGCCGGGCAGGCAGGATCGAAACGGGCAGTTTTGGAGTAGGAGCCATTACCGGCGGAACAGGTACGCTGGCTGGGATCCCTACCCGCAGGGGATTGTAGATTATAGTTTGTAGACTGCCCAGCGTCGGGTAAGGGCTTATCCGCTGGAGACACAGCATTGATTGCTGTCCGCTGACCGCTGACTGCTGGTCGCTGATCGCTGGCCACTGCCTGCTGACTGCTGATCACTGACCTCGCTGATCGCTGACCGCTGCCCGCTCTTCATGCATGAACGGGTCATTCATGGCAAAACCGGCATTGCCAGGCATGTCATTTTCCCAATCGGGCGGGTCTTCCGGCGGGGGCGGAGTGTCATCGAAGTCGTCAACCGGCCGCTGGGGCGTGGGTTTTGGGTAATTCGGGGTGGAACCGTTAACCACGCGTTTCGGGGTTGGGATCGGCTGCGATCTTTCAGCTTCGGGCTTACGACTCAGCTCGCTGCGCTGCGGCTGTAATACCAACTGCGCCGGCTCCTGGGGTGCGGCCCCGCTTTGGGCGGCCTCGGTCAACTTGATCTCGGTGCGGATGTTATCCACCAACACCTTGGACGGACTGGACTGGGCATCCACCTTGCCTTCGGCCAGGATGCACCGCGCCG
>CAVZMZ010000028.1:0-31065 GCA_963776475.1 uncultured Chloroflexia bacterium | reverse complement strand
ATAATTGTCCTGGATGTTTTGTACTTGATCCTGGTAGGAGACCAGTGCGTTCAGGTATTGTACTGTTTGGACCTGGTTGTATTGATCGGTCGGTGGTTTGGGCGATGCCGGGATCACCGGTTGAGGCGGTTGGGCGGGCAGGGCCGGGGGTTCCACCGGAGCCGCCTCGTCAATCTCTGCCACGTAAAAGGCACCGGTACCCGGGAAATTGCACGAGTTCTGGTTGAAGACTTGCACGCCCATGCACTTGCATTGGAAATAGGATTTTTCATCCAGATCCATCGAATTGCGGAAATCCTTGGGCAACTGCCAGCACGGGTCGGCAGCCACATCAGATCCCATTCCGGTAATCCCGATCAGGCTCTCGAAAGCCCAGCGGGTGGATGCGATTGAGCTGACTCCGGATGGTACCGGGGCCAGGGCGCCGCTTAGCACGATCAGCGGAATGATCATCGTGATCAGGGTCAAAGGTGCGGCACCCGCGTTGGCCGCCAGGGACGAGGCCAGCAGGCCCAACATCATGCCGGTAACGGTGGCCAGTACCAAGGTCACGTACACTTGGAAGAATTCCACAACCCCGCCTGGCATACGGAAAGCAATGTAATGTAAGGCTGTATAGGCAAGAGCGTGCCAGAGCGCCAGCACCATTGCCACCCACAACTTGGATGTGACATATGGGACTATCCTAAGATTGACCAGGCGCTCACGCTTGTAGATATCCGACTCCTTCACGAACTCACGCATCTGCGACATGCCGCCCACCAGCATGGCAAACAGCGATAACAGGAACAGACGACTCCGGCATTGGCAGGTTTTCCCCCTGTATACATGAACGCGTTTCTACCCATCACGAAAGATAGGACCACGGATAGTAAGCCCACCCCTAATGGCACAACCAGCATCAAGGTCAGGCTGGACCGGTCGCGTAAAAGGATCGCGATATTTCGAGCGGAAAGCACAGCGAACTGGCGCAGGGAGGAGATACGTGCACCTTTGCGCGCCTGTTTCTTGACCGGCTGGGCCTGGACCGCAGCGTCCTGCTGCTGGTAGGATTTCAATGGATCGACAATGTATTTGACGAAGGCGTTGCTTTGCATGTAGCGTTCGCCCCAATCCTTGCCTTTGCCCTTGGCGGGATCATCAAGGATCTCATAGATCTGGTCGAATTCCATGGCGCGTGAACGCCGGTCCTGTTCGCTGCGGAACTGGTCGAAATAGGTCAGCGCCTCGTCCGGCGGCCCGAACCAGGAAACGAACCCGCCGCGTGCCAGGAATACCACCTTGTCTGCCAGCATCACATTCTTGGTGGCGTGGGTGACCATGATGATGGTGCGGCCCTGGTCGGCCAGGCGGCGCATCAGGTGCATGAAGGCGGTCTCAGTGCCGGGGTCCAGGCCCGATGTGGGTTCATCCAGGAAGAACAGGCCCGGGCGGGTGAGCAGTTCCACGCCGATCGAGACGCGTTTCTGCTGTCCACCGCTCAGGCCGCTGATCTGTACATCCTTGCGGTGGGTCAAATCCAGATCGCTCAAGACTTCCATGATGCGCTTTTCGCGCTCGGCCTTGCTGGTATCTTTGGGCATACGCAGTTGGGCGGCGAAGTCCAGCGCCTGGTACACCGTCAACTCCATGTGGATGATATCCCTTTGCGGCACGTAACCTATATCGTTGCGCACGGCATCGAAATTTTGGTAGACATCGATGCCGTTGACGAATACCCTGCCTTGCGTAGCCGGGCGGTAACCGGCAATGGCATCCAACAGGGTGGATTTTCCGCCTCCACTCTGCCCGACCACCACGATGAATTCGCGCTGGCTGGTAGACCAGGGAGATATCCTGCAGCAGGTTGAGGTCCTTGCGTACCCATTTGTTCAGGTGGTAGGCTTCCACCCGCAGCCCTTCGGTCTCATCGTAACGGGTGAACTGATCTTCCCCCAGCACCAGTTTATAGGGACCGATCCGGATGGTATCCTGCGGGTTGAGCCAGACGTTGCCCTCCACGCGCTGGTCGTTGACAAAGGTGCCGTTGGCGCTGCGCAGGTCAGTCACGTAATAGCGCCGGCCCACCCGTGTCACTTGCGTATGGAAGCGTGAGACTCTGTGGGTTATCGAGCACAACATCATTGTTGTGGTCACGCCCAAAGGTAAGCTTTTCCTTATCGCCGAACTCAATTGCGGAAAGTTTCGTGATTGCCTGCGAGGGCGAAAGGTAGGTCATGCTGACCATCATGCCCGGCAGCTCGCTGTCAATACGCAGCACGTCCGCATTCGACAATGCCTGTTTATCAGTGACCGGGCTGCCCTGGCAGGTGAGCTTATTGACGACACCCGGAGCCATCCGGATCTCATACCCTAATTCAGTTTTCTCAAGCGTGGCATGGTGGCGCGACATGATCGGGGAAGCCACCACAATATCGTTATCCTCTGCCCGGCCCACGGTAACCCGATCCTTGGTCAGGGTATAGGCTTTGGGTTCCTGACCGGCGATGGTGACCTGCAGAGTGGGGGGGACGAACTCGGCGGCAGACATCATTGTGCCTGCGCCTATCTTGCTGTCGATCATGGTTTGACCGGTCTCTGCGCCCTGCAGGTACTGGACGCCGGAAGCCGATGTTTTGACCACGGTCGGGCTCTCCCCCGCTTGTTGATTGAAGACCAGGCTGATCTTGGTGCCCAGCAGGATCTCAGCCCCATCCGTGAGCGCCTGGGGACCCTGGAGCCGTTTGCCATTCAGGAAGGTGCCATTGCTGCTGCCCAGGTCTTCCAGGAGGAATTTGCCCTGTTGGTAAAACACCCGGGCATGCCGCCGGGATATTTCCGGATTGACGATGATCAAGCCGGCCGGCGTGCTCCGTCCGATCACCAGCTCAGCCTGAGTGAGCTCCACAACCTTCCCGGAATCTGTTCCGGTTTTGATCGTTAATCGGGCAATGGATGGGGAATCTGCCATGATGCCTCTCCTGGTTTTGTATTGCCAAAATTAATTCTGATCAAAAAGTGACTAAATTATTATGTTCTATTTATCCTCTTTTTTCCCTGGTTTGTCAAGTAGTTCCTTATGGTAATACGACAAAAACGTGTACCAGAAGCTTCTTGGTGGGAAAGGAATTGTGGAATACTCCTCAGATCCGGGGGCCTGGCGACTGGAGAATCTGCTTTGGAGTGAAGGGCTCGTATAACAGCCGTCGGAACGCTTCTACCTTCCCGCCTGTCTTCTCCAGGAATGCAGCCACCAGATCACGGCCCAAAGTGTAGTTGTACGTGTAAGATCTCGATAGCGGATCCCGGCAAAACCGCAGAAGATGATGCCCCTGCTCTTCATCCATCAGGCCGTAGCGAATACCGTAGTCAATGATCTCCTTATCGGGTGCGTGATCCCGGTAGAGCAGCAGCACTTGATTATCTGTCACTTTGTCAAGGCGGTATGCCTTGATGAAATCCTTCACACGCTCTGCATCACCCCGCGGGAGTGCCGCATCCTCGTAGCACTCTTTTATGATCGCAGCGACCTCATCCTCCGTCGCAACGGCCTCCAGGCCATTCTCCGCCATCCCCTCGGAGACCAGCGAGGCTGGGGCGTTGCTGAGCAGGATCGAATGTTCGCGTCGGCCCTCTCCCCGGTAGAGGCGCTGCTCCTTGATGGCAAACTCCGTGTGATGGCCGGGGTACATTTCATGGGCCACTGTGAAAGGCAGGCTCCACATCTCTATCGGAATGTCCTGGTTGAACTCGATGTGGGACTTGTAGCCGCCCAGGTACCAGTTATAAGCAATCCAGGGTTTATCGCGGGCGAATGTGACTTCGCAGTCCTCTCCTGGAGGTAGGCCGAAGAGCACGCCGGTTTATTCGCGCAGCTGTCCCACCAAATGGCGGATGATCGGCGCGGCAACTTCAGCCGGCACGCTCGACCGCTCCTTGAAGCCGATCACGCGCTCGAAAAGGGAGCCGGGACCAGGCAGGATCTCATTTAGAGCACTGTGGGCTTCCGCAAAAATGCTCTCATCAACCCATTTTGGGGTCACACCATACAAGCTTTCCACCTCATCGACAAAGTCAGGCGGATCTTCTGCGAGAATGCGGATGGTTGTGCGCATGGCGCGCAGTTCTTCCTGTAGATAGGCGCGCTGGTCCGGGCTTACGAGAAGTCGGCTGAAAGTGAATGTTGGATGGAACCAGCGAGACCCTCAAGGGCTTCGATCGACGGCTTATCTCCCGCGTTTATCGATGTGCGGATCTCCGGGGGGGCCGTAGTAGGCGTCCACATAACCCGGAAACCACCTGTCAATCATTAGGGCGAGTTCGAACATACTCGTCCGGGGCACTCGGCTCGGACAAGGCTGCCTCGCTTTTGGTGTATCTGCCGGATGGTCTTAATAAACCTAAAACATTTATTCTGGTCTGTCACTGGATGAGAAATACCAATTATGCCCGTATTTATGATCAAATCAGTGATAAGATTACTCCCCTGTCGCAAGCCTTTCTTGGGGTTGTTGACGGTGACAACCGCTCGAACAGGGTGGCCGGAAAACGTATTCAATTGAAAATTATGTAGGTCAGGAAATAACATGGAAAACCATTTATTGGTTGAGATGGACGAAGAGTTCTCACCCATCGCCCGGCTGATTGAGTTGGGCCAGCAGAAGAAATTCGTCACGATTGACGACATCCTGCACTTCTTCCCGGAAGCAGAAAAGGATATCGAGCAGTTGGAGGAGGCTTTTTCGGCGCTTTTAAGCGCGGGAATTGCATTCGTAGAAGACGCGCCTGCCGGTGAACCTCCGGAGAATGAATTGGCAGCTGTTCAGGAAGTCGAGTCCGGGCCAGAGCCTGAACTTTTGCCTGACGATTATCTTGCCAACATGGATATCACCGACAGCATCGGTCTATATCTCAAGGAAGTCAGCCAGGTGCCGCTTTTGACAGCCAAAGAAGAAGTCGAACTCGCCCAGCGCATGGAGAACGGGCGGGCGGCGCGTGAAGAGCTCGCGCGTGGCAAAGTTCTGCCTCGCCGCCGGATCGAATTACTTACATCCATCGAAGACGGTTGGTCGGCGCGTGAACACCTGATTAAAGCCAACTCGCGCCTGGTGATCAGTGTCGCCAAGAAATATATGGGGCGCGGTGTGCCCTTCCTTGACCTGATCCAGGAAGGCAACATCGGCCTGATCCGTTCCACCAAGAAGTTCGATTACCACCGGGGTAATAAATTCAGCACTTATGCCACCTGGTGGATCCGCCAGGCCGTGACACGCGCCATTGCCGACCAGGGCCGCACCATCCGTGTCCCGGTCCACATGGGGGATCATATCAACAAACTATTCCGCAGCCAGTACCAGTTGACTCAGCGGCTGGGCCGTGAACCAACCGTCGAGGAGCTGGCTGAAGCTCTGGAAGTGCCTCCCCAAAAGATCGAGGATATCATCCGGATTGCGCGCCGGCCGCTTTCGTTGGAATTGCCAACTGGTGATGAAGAGGAATTGGTGCTGGGTGACTTCATTGAAGATGAGGACATTACTCCACCGGATGAAGCCGCGGCCTATAATCTGCTGCGTGAGCAGTTGCGTGAAGTCCTGAGCGGATTGCCGCCGCGCGAAGTCCGCATCCTCCAACTGCGCTATGGCATGCTGGATGGGCAGGCTTACACATTGGAAGAAGTAGGGCGGAAGGTGGGCGTGACACGCGAGCGCGTCCGTCAGATCGAGGCCCAGGCTTTGAACCGCCTGCGTCACCCATCCATCCGCCGCAAACTCCACGACTACCTGGGCGAATGATCGTTTTGGGTTCCGGGGGAAATTAACTGCCAATCCGGCTCGCACCGAAGCGGCCAGGCAAGGGTTAAGGTAGTAGTAACGGCTTCAGCCGTTGAAAACCCGCAAATAAGCCACTGCACAGACCGCAGGTCTTTGCAGGGAAGTCGCACTGACACAATTTGTCTACATACTTTATACATAATCAACATTCAAGAGGTGATGCAATTGGAGCGAACCCTGGCTTTTAGAGGTGTAAGAGGCCCAGCGCAAGCAGCCTTGGAAGGCGGAAACGGGGCGGTTCTTTTTTCTGTGGATGAGATGCGGCGGGCTTTGTTGTGGTTGGAAGAACCCCTTTGGGCGCTGGATGTACAGGGCAGGACCGGCTTGGTGGTGGGAGGCAGGCCCGATCCGGCAAAAGCCGGGCAGGAGCTGCTGGGCTATGCTCCGTCTATGACCCCTGAGAGGCTGGGAGACCGCTCTTTTTGCAAAACCTACGGCACGCGCTACGCCTATTATGCCGGTGCAATGGCGAACGGCATTTCTTCTGAAACCCTGGTGATCGCCCTGGGCAAGGCAGGTTACATGGGTTCCTTCGGGGCGGGCGGGGTATCTGCGCAGCGCCTCGAGGCCGCCATTCTGAACATTAAGGCTGCCTTGCCGGATGGGCCTTATGCCTTCAACCTGCTGAACAGCCCCAACGAACCGGCCCTGGAGCAGAAAACGGTCGATTTATACCTGAAACTTGGCATCCATGTGGTGGAGGTCTCCGCTTACCTGGCCATGACAGCCCCGCTCGTGCAGTACCGGGTGGCAGGTCTTTCGCAGGCTGCCGACGGCAGCGTGGTGCTTGGCAACCGCATCATCGGCAAAATCTCCCGTCTGGAGATGGCGCAGCGCTTCCTGGACCCCGCCCCGGCGGATGTCCTGGGTAAACTGGTGGCGGAGGGCAAAGTTACTCCCCTTCAGGCCGAACTCGCCCAAAGAGTGCCGATGGCCGACGATATCACCGTGGAAGCCGATTCAGGCGGGCATACCGATAACCGTCCGCTGGTCTGTATGCTCCCGGCTTTTATCGCCTTGCGCGAACAGGTGCAGGCGGCCCGCCAATATGCCCAGCCGGTGCGGGTGGGCGCGGGCGGCGGGATCGGCACGCCGGAGGCCGCCCTGGCAGCGTTCATGCTGGGAGCCGCTTATGTGGTCACAGGCTCCGTCAACCAGGCTTGTGTCGAATCGGGTGCCTCTGAGCATGCCCGGACCCTGCTTTCACAAATGGACATGGCGGATGTGGCCATGGCGCCTGCCGGCGATATGTTCGAGATGGGCGTCAGGGTGCAGGTGCTCAAGCGCGGCACCATGTTTGCCATGCGCGCTCAAAAATTGTATGAGTACTATACACGCTATAACGCCTGGGAAGAGATCCCGTTGGCGGAACGCGAGAAACTGGAAAAGACGGTCTTCAAACGCGATTTTGCCTCCATTTGGGCGGATACGGTCAAATTCTTCAGCGAGCGCGACCCGCGCCAGGTGGAACGCGGCAATGCCAATCCGAAGGACAAGATGGCGTTGGTCTTCCGCTGGTATCTGGGTCTATCCTCACGCTGGTCGGCGATGGGTGAAAAGGGCCGTGAAATGGATTACCAGATCTGGACCGGCCCGGCCATGGGCGCCTTCAACCAATGGGTCAAAGGCAGCTGCCTGGAAGCCCAACAGAACCGGCATGTGGTGGACGTGGCCAACCAGATCCTGACCGGCTGCGCTTATTATTCACGGCTGCGGGCCCTTGAGATGCAGGGGGCCGTGTTTCCTCCGGATCTGCGGCGCTATATTCCGCTTCAACCCCCTCAGTAAAAGGGACCGGGTTTCCCATCCTGGTTGTTTCCGCCCAGACTTTCAGTCTGGGCTATGCTGTTATAATGGAATTGCCTTACTTTGCAGGCTGTAAAGCCTTGCCTGAAATTAAAGAATTGGAGATTAAAAATGAAACACCTAAAAAATATTTCCTGGTTCCTTATGGCGTTTATCCTGATCGCCCTGACGGCTTGTGGCGGTGGGGCAGTTGCGCCTACTGTCGACACCGCTCCTCTGTTTACACAGGTAGCCGGCACAGCGCAAGTTTTGCAGACCCAGGTCGCGCAGGATGCGACTGTCATTGCCGGTAATGCCCTCCAGCCTGCACCCACCTTGGCAGCCACCCCCACACTCCAGCCCACTCCCACCCCGGCGGCAACCGAAACGCTGCTGGTGGCGCCCACTCCACAGCCCACCAACACCCCTCTGCCTCCACCGACGACTGCGAATGTGCCCGCACCCGTCACAAACCTAAACACAGCCCCGGGCGTGGGCGGCTTGATCCCCAGCATGAGTGTGACGCTCCTGGCGAACGATCTCTCCGGGTTCGCCATGTCTATTTCCGCCGGTACCTCCCTGATTTTCAGGGCTCAGGTGCAAAACACTGGCCAGGTGCCTTTGGAAGTTGTTGCCAACCTGGCCGTGCCGGATGGCTGGGATGTGGACCAGAATGTTTTTAGTGATTGTCCCAAAACTGAAGACCTGGAACATAATGACATTTGCACGATTAGTTGGTATTTCACCCCACAGGTAACCGGACAAGTCTACTTGAGAGTTTACGCTCGTGGGATCTATACTGATTTTTCCGGCAACAGCGCTCGCATTACCGATTCACCGGCCTTCCTCATCAACGTAGTCCAGTAAAAAGGCCGGTAATCAGAAGAAAAGGTCTCCTATCGTTGGATGACTTCGCCCTAAACCAGAAGAGGCACGCCAAGCGTGCCTCTTCTTTGATTTCAAGAACATTTATCTTCTTGCGGGGAAAACACTTTTTCGGGTCTTCACCCTCCTATCTGCTTCTGGATCAATTGGGCGGTATGGATATCTGCCCGGGTGTCGGCAAATCCCGCCAGGGTGAAGATGAACTGGCCGCGGCGCTGCCACCATCCCGCCCATTCCCGCCCGCTCGACTTTTGTTCTCTAACCTGAATTTTATTCCACTCGATGTTTGATTCGACTGCGTACGGGACGCCTTGCATACTTTGCACTTCCACGCTGCGCGTATCCACACGCAAACCAACGCCCAGGGCTTTCAGCATCGATTCTTTCGCGCTCCAGATTAGGGTAACCACTTCCGCCCTGGTTTCGGCGGGAGTCGCTTCAACCAGGCGGCATTCAGCCGGTGTGAAATAGTCCAGGATGAACGTTTCGATGCGCGTCTCGATCTTTTCCAGGTCAGCGCCCACCCGCAGGCCCTCAATTGTCGTCAGGGCGCACACAGCCATATGGCCGCTGTGGCTGATGGTCAGGCACCCCCCCGGTCTGGTTCCATCCACGAATTGGAAATAAGGAGCGCCTTCCCGCGTATTCAGGATCTCGATCTGGTCCAGTGGATACTGCTGGTAACCGGGCAGGCTGTGTGCCAGGCATTTTGCGGTCCAGCGCCCAAGCAGCCATTCATCCCGCCGCTTCGAGAAACGGAACGCTGAGTATTTCCCGAATTCGGAGCCGGAGAGCACCCCTTGAGCTTCCGGAACGGTTTGATCAGTATCGATCAGCATCCAGTAAATGGGATTGGACATAAAGGTGTTTTCAGAAAACCGCCCGCAGATCATTGCAGGCGGTTTGATTCTTCCTCAAACGGTCAGGAGTCTTTCATCAACTCCAGCAAAGGCGCCCGCAAGGCTGGTTCCACCTTATCTGACATGGGACTGGTGCGGTATTCCTTCAGTTCCAGGTAGAGCCGGCCTTTGGAGTCTACCACACGGGCGTCGAAAGACAATTCCCCGCTCGCGGACATGACCGGTCTCACTTCGGCATAGATTGCTGCTCCATTGGTACTCTGCCGGTAGAGAGTCAAACTTTGGATGGAACGCGGCAGAGCCATGGTGCCGGTCTTGCCGATCTCCCAGATGCCCGCAGTCTGGAAACATAACTCCACCAGGGTGGGCGTGCTCACCAGGCTGTGCCCTGAGCTTGTAATGGCGGGCAATTCCTTGTTCAACTTGCCCAACATGGTGTCCCCCGAACGCTGCACGCCTTCCAGTACCTGGAAAGCCGGGCCGTGGAAGTATAGCTTGTATATTTCTTCGGCTTTGACCGTGTAATGACCGTTCCAGTTGGGCGCTTCGGAGTTGGCTTCCCGGATTTCCGTTTCCACCGGTTTCAGATAGACCTTGCCGCTGAAATGCAAGCTGTGTTCTTTCCCACCTTTTTTCAGGGTGCGGCTTGATTCCAGCGTAACATAGACCACCAATCCCGAACTCTCGCGGACGGCGCGGGCGATCCAGGTGACACGCCGGGCATCGTTGTGGTAGAACTTGAAGGCCGTCATGAAACGGATATCTTCCAGCTTCTCGATCTCGAAACCTTCCTTGCCCGAGGCCAGGACCGAGCCGATATGTTTGGCAGCCACCGAAAAGCCTTCGATGCCCATTACTCCGGGCAGGACGGGTATACCTCTCAGGGCATGGTCGTATAAGAAGGGTTGGGTTTTCGGGTCGAGTTCGGCTTCCAGAACCAGACCTTTATTGAGGTCGAACCCGGTTACGTGACTGAGCATCGTATGGATCGGCTGACCGGCTCGCAGGGCGCGGTCGGCTTTTTCCAGGTCCATGCCACTATTGGGGCAGCATTCTTCGAGCAGCGTTCCAAGCGAACCGGCGATGATGGCTTCTCCAGCGCTGGCTTGCAGTTCGCACAGCACCATCGGGGCGGCCTGTTCGGGCGGGACCATGTCAATTCCAGCCAGCTTCATTAAGGCAGGAATATTGCCGCGTGTGGCCATGCCCACGCCGCCCCAGGCGCTCCAGTCGATCGCAACCGTCTTGAGTCCAGGATACTGGTTGCGGATGGCGGAGGCAACCTTGCACATCAGGTCGTTGGCAGCCGCGTAATCGGTCTGCCCGGAATTACCGAAACGGCCGGCCACGGAGCTGAAAAAGAGCATGCCGCGCGGCAGGAGGCCTTTGGTTTCCATGGCCTTGAACAGGTTGAAGAAACCATCCGCTTTGACCGAGACCACCAGACGGAACTCCTCGATCGGCTTCATCTCCAGCTTGCGGCTGCGCTCCATTCCGGCTGCATGCAGGAAGGCATCGATATGGCCTTCGGCCTCCTTGATCTTCTGGATGACCTCATCGACCAATGCCGGATTGGTAACGTCGCAAGCCAGGTAATGCGCCTTGCCGCCCAACTGTTCGATGATCCCCAGCGTTTGCAGGGTGGTGGCGGAACGTTCGATGCCGAACAATGCCCCTTCCACCTGGACCGGGGTCGGCTTTTTGCCGTCTTTGGCTAGCCGGGTAATCAATTCGTTCTTCAATCCTTCGCGGTCATTGGCCAGCCGCAGGATATCCGGGTCGCCTGCGGCGGGCAGGGGCAGGCGGTCGAGCAGGTAAAAAGTGCCGCGCGTGGCACGTGCCAGATCTTCGACGATCGGCCGGATGATCCCGCCGGAACCGCCGGAGATCAGGAATACGCTACCCTCTTGCAGGATGAAATCCTTTTCTGCAGGCAGCAGTTGTTCCACGGCCGCAATGCCATAGCGCAGATCTTTTTCCCAGCCAATTTCGAGCGCGCCTGGGTCTTGCAGGGTCTCTTCAATCAAGCGTGTTCCGATCGAAGCCGCGCTGGTGTTGGTTTCAAAATCCACGACTTTGACGAAAGCCTTCTCACGTTCGCGTGCCAGGGCTTTGGCAAAGCCGCTCGTCGCCCCTCCGAAAGGTGCGGAGGCGCCTTCGGCGGAATATCCATGCAATCCGCCCAGGCGTGTTGCGCACACCAGGAAGGTCTCTTCAGGAAGCGCTTTCATGATGGCGCACAGGCTGTACAGGCGTTCTTCCAGGCCGGTTTGCCAGTCCTGGATGTTCATCTCGGCCAGTTTGGGTTCGACTTCCAGCGACGGCAGGAAGTACACGCCCGTGATCGGGCCTTCCGCCAGCCAACCGGTCAATTTGGCTAGGATCTCTTGTGTGCCAAGCCGGGCGCTCAAGTGCAGCACCTCTACCTGGCGGGCCATAAGTTTCCGGGCCAGCGCCTCGCCGGTTTCAGGCTTGCTTTCCACCACCAGCACGCGCTGGCCCTGGCCCAATTCAATGTCGGTTGGGATGCACAAATCCAGGCGCGGGCGCAAGGCTGGCGTAGGTACGCGCCGCACGATGCTGCTTGGTATTTCGTCTGCGACACCCTGGGTTATAGCGACCGGCGCAGGAAGCGGCGCGGCAGCCGGCACATCTGGCTTGTTCTCCAGGATCGGAGCGGGAACGGGCCTGAGCGCATCTTCTACGAACTGGATTACCTTGGCGAGCGTGTTGTAGTCTGAGAGACGCAGATCTTCGCGTCGGGCGATGCCGTACTGGCCGCGAATGGCGGCAAATAACTCGGCCTGTTTGACGGTATCGATGCCCAGATCGGCTTCCAGATCCAGGTCCAGGTCGAGCACCTCGGTCGGATAACCGGTCTTCTCGCTGACAGCCGCTAGGACGTAGGCTTTGATTTCCTCGGTGCTCTCTCCCTCACCCTCCGCCCTCCCTCGCAGGGGGAGGGGACTCTGGCCATCTCCCGCCGCGAGAGGGGTGAGGGTGGTCGCGATTGGTGCGGCAACTTCTGTCATTACAGGTTGGGACGCCGCCACCGGCACATCTATTGTACTGAGCGCATCCTTGACGAATTGGATGACCTTGGCGAGTGTGTTGTAGTCCGAGAGACGCAGGTCTTCGCGCCGGGCAATCCCGTATTCGCCGCGGATGTCTGCAAATAACTCGGCCTGCTTGACGGTGTCAATCCCCAGGTCTGCTTCCAGGTCGAGGTCCAGGTCAAGTACTTCGCTCGGGTAACCGGTCTTCTTACTGACGGCCGCCAGTACGTAGGTTTCAATTTCCTCCGGGCTGGAGGCTGGCGGCACGCTGTAGGACAAATTGGCAATTTGTTCTACAGAGGCAGCTGTGATCTGGGTAACAGGCTCGGGAGCGGCTACAGGTTCGGCAATCTCAGTTTTTTCAGGCTGGGGAGCAGCCACTACTGGTACAGGGGCCGCACCGAGCGCATCTTCTACAAACTGGATGACCTTGGCGAGCGTATTGTAGTCCGAAAGGCGCAGGTCTTCGCGCCTCGCGATGCCGTACTTGCCACGGATGTCCGCGAATAACTCAGCCTGCTTGACGGTGTCAATCCCCAGATCGGCTTCCAGATCCAGGTCCAGGTCAAGCACATCACTGGGGTAGCCGGTCTTCTCGCTAACGGCTGCCAGCACGTAGGCCTTGATCTCCTCAAGGCTGGCTTTGATTGGGGCAGCTGCCTTCATTGGTTCAGGTACGATCGCGACCGGTGCAGCAACCTCTGTCGTAGTAGGTTGCAGAGCAGCCAGCGGTGCGGCAATCTCTGTAATTACAGGCTGGGGAGCGGCCACAGGTACAGGGGTTGCACTGAGCGCGTCTTTAACGAACTGGATGACCTTGGCGAGTGTGTTGTAGTCCGAAAGGCGCAAGTCTTCGCGCCGGGCAATGCCGTACTGGCCGCGGATTGCTGCGAAGAGTTCCGCCTGTTTGACGGTATCGATGCCCAGGTCCGCTTCCAGATCCAGGTCCAGGTCGAGAACATCACTGGGGTAGCCGGTTTTCTCGCTGACGGCCGCCAGTACATAGGCCTTTATCTCCTCCGGGCTGGAGGCTGGCGGCACACTGTAGGGCAAATTGGCAATTTGTTCTACTGAGGCTGCTGCTGTCTGGGTAATAGGCTCGGGAACCGCAGGCTGAACGACTGGTGATGCGGTCACTGCTGGGGCTACTGTAGCAGTTTGCAGGCTGGCTGCCCACAAGGTCGGTCCCTGGCCGGATTGCCAGACAGATTTGACTGGTTTCTGGCTGGGTACACCCTGGTTTTTTATGCGCAGGGTGCGCTGGGTTGTTTCGAGTTCGGTGGTCGGATAACCGGAGACAGACGAAAGCCAACGGTTGTAGATGGCCTTGTCCACGCGCTCGCCCTGACCGGGAACCTTGCGCAGCAGGGTCATGGCGATCTGGGAGCCGAAACCGGCGCCCAGCCGCAAGGAGAATTGGACTGGATACTTGCCACCGTGCGACAGGTTCAGGTCGCCCAGTTCCGGGTCGGGTTCGAAACCCTCTTGGATATTGGCGATGGGTGGAACGATGCCGAATTCGAGCGCTTTTACAGCCACGATATCTTCTACCCCCACGCCCATGGTGTGGCCGGTGAAGCCTTTAGTGTTGGCAATAATGACCTGGTTGGCCTGATCCCCGAAAGCACTCCGTAAGGCGTGGATCTCGGCGGCCGCACTGCCGCCACGTGCTGGCGTATAGGTTTCGTGCGAGACGAACATGGTCTCTGCGGCAATCTGGCTGCGGGAGATGCCGAAACGTCCTTCGGCAGTCTTGAGCAGGGTATCCATTACCTGGCTGATGTGGTTGACGTTCAATCGGGTGCCATGGAAAGCGCTGTTGGCAATGGTGGTTGAAAGCACTTCACAAATGGCACGCATGCCGCGCTCGCGTACTGCATCTTCCGATTCGACCACCATGGCGGCTGCTGCCATACCAATGACCATGCCATTGCGGCGGCGGTCGAACGGCAGGGCTGCCAGGCGCAGGTTTCCTTCCGGGGTGGCGGCTCCGCTTGCCATCAACGAGGTGCCGATCCATTGGGCCAGGCTGCCGCTGATGACGTCATCCCCGGCGATGATGATCACTCGGCGGGCGCGTCCAAGCCGGATCCAATCCTCGGCGATCGATACAGCGTGCGTGGTGGAGGCGCAGGCCCGTTAACATGGGTGTTTGGTCCGCGCGCTCCGATGTATTCAGCAAACTGGCTGTGGCCCATCGTCAGGACCCGGAATACGTAGCGCCGGTCGAAGTGGTAATCAAGACGGGCAGCTTCAGCTTCCAGTTCGGCGATGCGCTTTTCAAATGTGGTCTTCAGGCCTGTATCCTGGGCTGGGACCAGGTCGGCCATGCGGCGCAGTTCTTCGATCTGTTTGACCACCATCTTGTTCTGGTAGAACTTGTCGGCTTCGTCGGCCATCCGGTCCAGTCCGGGGAAGGCCGAAGCAAAAATGATGCCGGTCTCGTCTGCCAGCGCTTCGGGCAGTTTCCAGCGGTCGGGCAGGGTGGAACCCGTGCTGGTCGGCTTGTAGGCCATCACGAGCGGGATGCCGGCGTCCCGCAGGGCTTCGATCCCGGCGGCAATTGCCAATTGGGTGGAAATATCGATCGCTTCCAGGCGCTCTTTGGGCAGCCCAAACTCGCTGGCCGGGTCGAAGGTACCGCGTTGGCCGGCCAGTTTGAGGGTTAATTCCAGATCGTCGATAGTCTGCATGACCGCCCCGGCTTCACTCTTGACCAACCGGGTGGGACGTTTATCCAGCATTCCCTGGCGGGTTTCCATGGGAAGTGGCTCGATGCGCATATCACCATTGAGGATATCGAGAATGTTGTGATCGTCGAAAACATGCTTGCCGCGTCCGGGCAGGCCCAGACCGGCGCCGCTAATGACGACCGAACCGGTTAGAGGTAGTCGACCGTCCAAAGTATCACGAAGTGACAAAGTACCACGAAGTGGCATAGGGACTCCTTCGGATTGTGTGGAGAATGATTGTGTGGATTTTGTTGCAGGCGCGAGACCTGTCGCTACCTGGGAAGGTACAAGAGCCTCCGCTACTTGGGTAGGTGCAGGATCCGGCTCAACATGGGCAGGTATAAGGCTCGTCGTTACGGGATTGGAATGGATTTCGACGGCTGGGGCGGGTGAAACCTCGGCGGTCGCGCCCGTCACACCGGCTGCATACAGGCGCCCCATGGCTTCGTTAATACTGGGAATGTCGCCCTTGCGGGGATGGTTGGTGGAGAGCACGGTTACATCTTTATGCTCTTTCAAGATGTCGGTTGCCAGCCCGCTCAGGACGCGTTTTGGACCCACCTCGACGAAGATGCGGGCGCCCTGTTCGTACAGCGTCTCGACACCCTTAACGAATTGCACCGGCGAAGCTACCTGGGCAGCCAGGATATCCAGGATCCCCTCCACTTCGGTGGGGTAAGCTTTCCCGGTCACATTGGCTACGATCGGGATTCTTGGCGTCTGTACGTTCATGCGGGCAATGACCTTGCGCAGCGGTTGGCTGGCGGGAGCCACGATGCGGGTATGGAAGGCGTGTGAAACCGGTATTTTGGTGGCTTGCAGACCTGCGCCCAGGAAAGCTGCGATGGCTGCCTCTACGGAAGTGGTTGCGCCACCGATGACGCACTGCACCGGGCTGTTGATGTTGGCGATAACCACGTAACCTTCGACTGTCTTAAGGATACGTTCCACTTCGGACAGCGGAGCTGAAACCGCCGCCATGCAGCCATTATCATCGGCAGCCACTTTGGCCATTTCCTGGCCGCGTGCGCTGACTACTTGCAGGGCTTCGGACAAGCTCAGGATGCCGGAAGCCACCAGAGCAGCGTACTCGCCCAGACTGTGCCCGATGACCATATCGGGCTTGAACCCGTACTTAGCCAACACTCGCAGCATCGCAACGTGCACTGCCAGCAGAGCCGGCTGGGTGATATCGGTGCTACGTAATTTCAATTCCGCCCGGGTGATGGCATCCTCTTTCCCATCCACGAAAACGTAGCTGGAAATGGGCCGTCCAAGGATGGGGGTCATGACTGCATCCGCTTCGCGGAAGGTCTCGGCTACCAGCGGTTCGATCGTTCGCAGGTCGCGCAGCATGTTGACGTATTGCGAGCCCTGTCCGGGGAACAGGAAAGCCACTTTGCCGGGTTTCCCACTGCCGCGGTAAATGCCCTGGACGCCCAGAGCCTGCCAGCCGGCGGGTGCATCGCTTTCCAGGGCTTTAGCCGCCTTCTCAGCGTGTGCGACGAATTCCTTCAAATCCTCGTAATCGATCACCAGGCGTTCGGGCTGGCTCACCTGCGCCGCGGTCGGGCAGGTATTCTCAGGCAGGTGCCCCAGTTTGGCCTGGTGCAGGCTTCTAGCGAGTAACTCGCTTAATTTTGAAGCGGATTGTGCTCCAAGGAAGAACAACCCGCGGTAGGGCTTGAGCTCCACAAGAACGGGTTGTGCAGGAATTTCCCGGGCAATATCTTGCAGACCTGCGCCGGGGTAGATGCTGGATTCTTTCGTCAGCACACCCGGCAGGTATTCTTCCAGGATAACGTGGAAGTTGGTCCCGCCAAAGCCAAACGCGCTGACCCCGGCCCGGCGTACTTCACCGGAAGGCACTTCCCAGGGATGCGCCCGGGTATTGACATAGAAAGGCGATTGCGAAAAATCGATCCTGGAATTGGGCTTGTCGAAATTCACCGACGGAGGCAAGACGTGATCGTACAGAGCCAGGGTCGCTTTGAGCAAGCCGGCTGCCCCGGCAGAGCTTTTGAGATGTCCAAAATTGGACTTGACTGAGCCGAGCGCTACGCTGCCCGGCTTGAGTCCATACTGCCCGAAAATGGCGTTCAGGCTGGTCACCTCGGCTAGGTCGCCGACCGGTGTGGAAGTGCCGTGACCTTCGATCAGCCCCACACTGGCGGGCGGGATGCCGGCGTTCTTCCAGGCGCGCTGGATGGCGCGCTGCTGCCCGAGCGGGTTGGGAGCCGTGATGCCTTTGCCCTTTCCATCGCTGCTGCCTCCGATTGCACGGATGACTGCGTAGATCTTGTCACCGTCACGCTCAGCGTCCAACAGGCGTTTGAGCAGGAAAATAGCTGCGCCTTCGCCCATCACAAAGCCGTTGGCGCCCTCGGCATACGGTCGGGAACCGTCCGGGCTGAGCGCGCCGATCTTGCTGAACTTGACGAACGATTCGACCCCCATGTTGCGGTCCACGCCGCCGGTCAGGACGGCATCGAACTGGCCAGATCGCAGGCCATCCATCGCGCCTTGCAGGGCTGCCAGAGAGGAGGCGCAAGCTGCATCGGTCACGAAGTTGGGCCCGGTGAAATTGAAGACATTTGCCACCCGCCCGGCTATGATGTTGGAGAGTTCGCCCGACATGGTGTCTTCGGTGATGGCTGGTACCATGGATTGCACGCCGGAGGTCAATCCCCGGATTAACTCGGATTGGATCTTCGCAGACAGGTCTTGGAAGGCCTGTGAGCTGGAAAGAGAATCAATATATTCCGGCAAGTGGATGCGGATGGTGGAGAGGTAATGGTGCTCCCCCGCCATGGCATTTCCCAGGATGACCAGCCACGCGCTCCGGGTCAAGAGTTCGGGATGGGTAACCGTAATCATTCAGCGCCTGGTAGCAGGCCGATATGGCCCACTGCTGCGTCTGGTCGATCTGTTCCTGGACGCGGGGCGGGATGGCGATCCCCATTTTGGCAGGCTCGAAGTTGAATCCACGCACCCAGCCGCCGATCTTGCTGTAGGTCTTATCTGGTGCCGATGGATCGGGACTGAAGAAAAGCTCTGGCTTCCAACGCTCAGCGCTCACCTCGCTGATCGAGTAGCGGCTGCCAAGGATGTTCTTCCAAAAGGTCTGTACGTCAGGCGCATCCGGCAGGATTGCGCCCACCCCAACGATGGCTATGGCTGAATTTTCACTCATAAAACTCCTCTTAAATGTGTCATTACGGGCCGCGTTCTTTGCAGCGAAGCAATCTCCTCATAATTGTGAGATTGCCTCGTTGCAAAATTTGTTCCTCCCCAACGAACCGGGGACGATATCGCAATGACATCAATCAAACTGAACCAATAAAGCGCCCTTTTCTACCTGGCTCCCGGGCTGGACGGTCACCTTGCTGACCTTGCCCGGACGCGGTGAACGCAGCTGCATCTGCATTTTCATGGATTCAAGCACCACCAGGGTCTGGCCCTTATCGACCGTATCCCCTTCATGGACCGCTACATCCACCACCAGCCCGTGCATCGGCGCGGACAGGCAGCTTGCAATGCAATCGTCGACCCCTTTAAGTGTTTTTTCATGCGCGAGCTGATCTGTGTGACGATCCGGCGTCCGCCCAGCATGAGCATCTGGTAGGTATCGGCCTCCTGGCTGCTCAGGAAAACCTCGCAGGCTTGTTTGCCGCGCCGCAGCACCTGCAGGCCGTTCCGGTTCAACTGCAGCACTTTGGCTTTTACTTCCTCGCCATTAACGGTGCAACGATCTCCGGAGATATTGACTTTATAAATGCGGTCTTCAATTGTGACAGTGTAGAGAGACATATTATTTCTCCTCTTAGGAAGGCCTTCACCAACTCCCTTCCCTCCTCGGGGAAGGGCAGGGATGAGGGAGCCCTATCTATTCATCTGTTCTTTCCAGCCGATCAACTGCCAGGGACTTCCCCGGCTGGTCTCAGGAATACCATTTGTACTTCGCTGCTGGTGAGCGAATAATGCCGCAGCCCAGGCCAGGTCACGTTCCAACTCCGGCTCGGTGGTTTGAGGTACCGGCTCGAAGGTCTCCAGGTAAGTGGTTGTCACGTCCCCGCTCATGAACTTTGGGCTTTCAATGATTTGGAGAACGAAGTCAATATCCGTGCTGAGGCCGCCGATCTGGTATTCGTGCAAAGCGCGCCGCAGTCGTTGGATGGCAACTGCGCGGTTCTCACCCCAGACGATCACCTTCGCCAGCAGCGAGTCATACTCCGTGCCCACGTTCATGCCCTGGTAGAGTGCCGAGTCGATCCTGACACCAGGTCCGCCCGGCTCTTTCAGATACAGCACCTGCCCGGTGGATGGCAGGAAGCCTGTCTGGCTGTCTTCTGCCAGGATGCGGGCCTCAATGGCTGCGCCGCGCGGTGTAATCTCTTCCGCGAAATCGCGCATCGGTTCGCCCATTGCGATTAGCAGCTGTTCTTTGACGATATCCACGCCCGTCACCATTTCTGTTACGGGGTGCTCCACCTGGATGCGTGGATTGACTTCGATGAAATAGAAGCGTTTCTTTTTATCCAGCAGGAACTCGACTGTCCCCAGGCTGCGATATTTGAGGGCTTTGCCCAACTTGAGCGCGGCTTGTTGCACCTGCGACCGTAGTTCGGCCGATAAACCGTTGGCGGGCGCTTCCTCGATCAACTTCTGGCGCCGGCGTTGGATGGAGCATTCGCGTTCGCCCAGGCAGACCACATTCCCTTCGCCGTCCCCCAGGATCTGCACTTCGATATGGCGCGCTTGCTGCACCAGCGATTCCAGGAAAACAGTATCATCGTTGAAGGCGGCCTTGGCTTCCCGGCGGGCGGCTTCGATCATGCCAGGCAGTTCAGCCTGCGAGCGCGCCAGTCGGATGCCGCGCCCTCCACCCCCTGCAGCCGCCTTGACCAGCACCGGGTACTGGACTTTTTCGGCCATATCGAGCGGTAGTTCTGCGGGCAGTGGTTCATCCGTACCGGCGATGACTGGCAGCCCGGCTTTGCGCGAGAACCGGCGGGCAGCTAGTTTGTCGCCCATCATGGCAACCGTTTCCGGGCGCGGACCGATGAAAATCAACCCTTGCTCTTCCACCTGGCGTGCAAACTCGGCGTTCTCCGCCAGGAAACCATATCCAGGATGGATGGCGGTTGCGCCGCTCTTTTGGGCTGCTTCCAGGATAACCTGGATATCCAGGTACTTTTGTTTTTCGCCGATTGCGATGGCTTCATCTGCGTAGCGCACGTGCAGAGCGGATTCGTCCACGTCGGTAAAAACCGCTACGGATGGCAGACCCATTTCCCGGCAGGCGCGCAGGATTCGGACAGCGATTTCCCCGCGATTGGCAACCAATACTTTCATCATTTTCATTTGTCACCTTATGCAGGACAAATTATCAATTTGTCCTACAGGGGAATATTCCCGTGCTTGCGGGAGGGTGTGTTCTGGCGCTTCTCGCGCAAAACTTCCAGCGCACGGATGATGACGGTCCGGCTCTCGGATGGGTCGATCACATCGTCCAGGTAGCCGCGGCTGGCGGCAATCAAGGGAGTGGCAAACTCTGCCCGGTAATTTTTAATCAACCGGTCGCGTTCGGCGGCCGGATCTTGCGCGGCGGCAATATCTTTTGAAAAGACAATACTGACCGCCCCTTCCGGGCCCATTACGGCGATCTCGGCGTTGGCCCAGGCCAGGTTGTAGTCTCCGCCCAGGTGTTTGGAGCCCATAACGATATAAGCGCCGCCATAAGCTTTGCGCAGGATTAATGTCACTTTGCCAACAGTGGCTTCCGAGTAGGCATATGCCAGCTTGGCGCCGTGCCGGATCACGCCACCGTACTCCTGGTCGGTGCCCGGCAGGAATCCTGGAGTATCCACCAGCGTCACCAGCGGGATGTGGAAGGCATCACAGAAACGGATGAAGCGCGCCCCCTTGTCCGAAGAGTTGATGTCCAACACCCCGGCCAGGTGGAATGGCTGGTTGGCAACCACTCCGACTGGATAACCATCCATGCGGGCAAAACCGATCACCAGGTTGGCAGCGTAATCGCCCTGAACCTCCAGAAACTCCCCGCCATCCACCAGCGCTTCGATCACGCTGCGCACATCGTAGGGCTGTTGCGGGTCAGCCGGAACGATCTGTGACAGTTCCGGAAGGGAGCGTTGGGGGTCGTCGCTGGGGGCCTGGTAGGGAGGCGGGGTCAGGTTGTTCTGCGGCAGGAACGAAAGCAGCCAGCGTACATTGGAGAGCAGGGTCTCCTCATCCGGGGCAGTGAAATGAGCCACGCCGCTCAGTTCCCGGTGGATGGCGGCTCCGCCCAATTGGTCGAAGCTGACCTCCTGGTGCGTCACGGCCTTGACCACTTCCGGCCCGGTGATGAACATATGCGCGGTTTTCTCGACCATGAAGATAAAATCGGTGATCGCCGGCGAATAGACCGCGCCCCCGGCGCAGGGTCCCAGGATCACCGAGATCTGTGGCACCACACCCGAACATTGGACATTGCGGTAGAAGATCTGCCCGTAACCCGCCAGGGATTCCACACCTTCCTGGATGCGCGCCCCGCCCGAATCGTTCAGGCCGATCACCGGCGCGCCGTTCTGGCGGGCCAGATCCAACAGGGCTGCGATTTTTAGCCCGTGCGCCTCACCCACTGACCCGCCCATGATGGTGAAATCCTGGGCAAAGACGTAGACCAACTTTCCTTCCACCTTGCCCCAACCGGTTACCACGCCGTCGGTAAAAGGGTGGCTTTTTTCCATCCCGAGACCGCTGGCGCGGTGGGTGACAAACATGCCGGTTTCCTGGAAAGAACCCGGGTCAAGCAGCTGTTCGATCCGTTCACGGGCGGTCTGTTTATTCTTGGCATGCTGGGCGGCAACGCGCGCTTCACCGCCTGCCAGGATGGCTTCTGCCCGTATTTTTTCCAATGGGTTGGAGATTTTGTCCATACGGTTTTATTTGCCTTAATAAAAGATCTTTTTCCTGGTAGAAGCTGAAAAACTCAACATGAATCTACCAGCTGTAAACTGTACAGCTGTTCAACATTTGGTTATTCGCACTAAACAAAGTCAGGGTTTCTCGATGTGCGCTTTTACATAATCATGATCGAAAAGGACATCTTGTCTATACATGTTTATTGGTAACTCTTGAGGTAAAACACTGGTTTCGGAAGGTGGTTACGGCTGTGAATTATTTCACGAAGGCCCACGCTGCCGGCAATACCAGCGCGGCGGCAGCCAGTTTGATGGCATCCCCAGCCAGGAAAGGCAGCAGGCCGGCCATAAGCGCATGCGGTATTCCGAGATAGACGCTCAACCAGGCGACCCCGAACAGGTAAATGACGATCTCACCCGCCAGGAAAGCCAGCAGAGCGCTGGGAACACGACGGTCCAGGCCGCGCGCCGCCAGTAGTCCGACCAGGTATGCCGCCAGGATGAATCCGACCAGGTAACCGCCGGTCGGTCCGGCAAGAATTGCCAACCCGCTGGCGCCGCCTGCGAAAAATGGCAGGCCGGCCAGCCCAAGCAGTAAATAAAGTGCCAGGCTGGACGCTCCCCGCTTCGATCCGAGCGCAGCCCCCACCACTAAAACGGCAAAGGTTTGTCCTGTGATCGGGACCGGGGTGAAGGGCAGTGGGATTCTGACCTGGGCCATGCCGGCTACGAGCAGGCTGCCGGTGGCGATCAACAGGATATCCCGCACACGCGGGTCGATGCGCGGCAGGCTACGGGTTAGCAGGGTGGGAGCGAGGTTCGTATCCATGGTTCAATTCTCCTGGTGACGGTAGTTTCGTCCTGGTGACGGTAGTTTCATCCTTGAGGCATATAACCCTGTTCTACGCGGATTTGTTACGGGTGATATTTGAGAAGGGACGGGTATAATAAAACGAATTTTACAGGACTGCCCAGGAAAACTCATGATCTTGAAGACACGCGCACAGGAATTTTGGAACGGAGTGCGGGATGAAGCTCCCATCTTATTGGGAGTTGTCCCATTCGGCCTTGTTTTTGGGGCGCTGGCCATCAGCGCACACCTGTCCACTATGGCAGCCCAGGCCATGTCATCCATCATTTTTGCGGGCGCCTCCCAGATCATCGCCGCCCAGCTGGTTGGCACGGGCACATCGGGATTGGTAATTTTGATGGTTGTTTTTGTCGTCAACCTTCGGCATGCCCTGTATAGCGCCTCCGTCGCCCCGCATGTGAAAGATCTGAAAACCGGCTGGAAGCTGCTGCTGGCCTACCTGCTGACCGATGAAGCCTATGCCGTGACTATCACCCATTACAACCGGGAGCCTGATTTGTCCTACCGGCATTGGTATTTCTTCGGTGCCGGGCTGACTTTGTGGAGCTCCTGGCAAGTCAGCACTGCCATCGGCATCTTCATCGGCGCGCAGATCCCGGCCAGTTGGCCGCTGGATTTCGTGCTGCCGCTGACCTTCATCGCCCTGGTGGTCCCGGCCATCAAGGACCGGGCCGCTCTGGCTGCCGTGTTGGTAGCCGGACTGATCGGGCTGCTGGCAGCGAACTTGCCTTACAAAACAGGGCTCCTGGCGGCCGCCTTGATCGGGATTGTTACGGGACTGGTACTCGAAGGGCGGCAGAAATGAATATCTGGCTGGTTATGATCATCGCCGGCCTGGCGACTTTTGCCACCCGGCTCTCGTTCATCCTCCTGCTCCACCGCATCCGGGTGCCCGATTGGTTCCGGCGCGGCCTGCGCTTCGTGCCCATGGCGGTGCTCTCGGCCATCATCTTGCCGGAGTTGACCAGCCCGCATGGCAGCCTGTTCCTCACCTGGCGCAATCCTCAGTTGCTGGCTGGCATGGTCGCCATCCTGGTCGCCTGGCGGACGAAGAACGTGCTCCTGACGATTGCGGTTGGGATGGCCGCGCTGCTGATATTTCAGGCAGTTCTGGGGTTAATACCGTAAATTCTTGATGGGGGACTGATGTAAGGCAGCCGCGGCTTTTGACTCCGGGGCTCCTGGCTTCGTCCCTGCTTGAGCGAGCAGGGGGCAGCTCCCAGCTATGGTGGGTGGGGATTACATGGCTCTCGGACGTTGCTAAAAGCCCTGCGATGTGAGAACGATATGCTACCTTTCATATTTCATTCGAATTATAATAAGGAGTAATAATTATTTATCAAATATCCCTTTATGGACTTTGTCCGGATTGTCAAAACCAGGGATAAAAGCTTCTTTTTTGGGTAAACTGCGATGATTATATTCAAATAGCGCTGTTCAACCATTCACACACGAAAGGAGAAAACGAATGGACGACAACAAGTTACAGGTAACGGACGGAAGTCACAAGCACCCGGCTGGCAGAGCTGCATCGAACCAGGATTGGTGGCCGAACCAGTTGAATCTCGAAATCTTGCACCGGCATTCCTCCAAGTCCAATCCGATGGGGGAGGAATTCAGCTATGCTAAAGAGTTCAAGAGTCTCGACCTGGCGGCTTTGAAGAAGGACCTGCGGGAACTGATGACGAAGTCACAGGACTGGTGGCCGGCCGACTTCGGCAACTACGGCCCCCTATTCATCCGCATGGCCTGGCACAGCGCAGGTACCTACCGCATCGGGGACGGTCGCGGGGGCGCCGGGTCCGGAAATCAACGCTTTGCGCCCCTCAACAGTTGGCCCGACAATGTCAACCTGGACAAGGCGCGCCGCCTGCTCTGGCCAATCAAGCAGAAATACGGTCGGAAAATTTCCTGGGCCGACCTTATGATCCTCACCGGAAACGTTGCCTTGGAATCGATGGGTTTCAAAACCTTCGGTTTCGGCGGCGGGCGAGAGGACATCTGGGAGCCGGATAAGGACACCTACTGGGGTTCTGAGGACAAGTGGCTGGCAGACAAACGCTACTCGGGCGACCGGGATCTCGAAAATCCGCTTGCGGCTGTGCAAATGGGATTGATCTACGTAAACCCTGAAGGGCCGAACGGCAATCCGGATCCGCTCGCTGCTGCCAGGGATATCCGTGAGACCTTTGCCCGCATGGCGATGAACGACGAAGAAACGGTCGCGCTGATTGCGGGTGGTCATACCTTTGGCAAAACCCATGGCGCTGGCGATCCGGCGCTTGTCGGTCCTGAACCCGAGGCTGCCGGTATTGAGGAGCAAGGCCTCGGCTGGAAGAGCAAATATGGTACGGGCAAGGGCGATGACACGATCGGCGGCGGCCCGGAAGTCACTTGGACCACGACGCCAACGAAGTGGAGCAACAACTTCCTCGAGAATCTTTTTGGCTATGAATGGGAACTGACCAGGAGCCCGGCCGGAGCGTATCAGTGGACACCCAAAGGCGGCGCAGGCGCTGATAGCGTGCCGTATGCGCATAACCCTTCAAAGCGTCGTGCGCCCTCCATGCTGACCACCGACCTCGCCTTGCGGTTCGACCCTGTTTACGAAAAGATTGCAAGACGCTTCTACGAGAATCCGGATCAGTTCGCAGATGCGTTTGCCCGGGCATGGTTCAAGCTGACCCACCGCGACATGGGACCCGCGCGCGCTATCTCGGTCCGGAGGTCCCGGCGGAAGCGCTGATCTGGCAGGATCCCGTCCCCGCAGTCGACCACGACCTGATCGAGGCGGCCGATATTGCGAGTCTCAAGGCCAAAATCCTTAACTCGGGGCTATCGATCTCGGAACTCATCTCGACCGCCTGGGCATCCGCCTCTACTTTCCGTGGCTCCGACAAGCGCGGCGGTGCCAACGGAGCGCGCATTCGTCTTGCGCCGCAAAAGGATTGGGAAGTCAACCAGCCAACCCAATTGGAGGCTGTGCTGCAGACCCTGGAGGGAATCCAAAAGGAGTTCAACCGCGCCCAATCCGGCAGAAAGAAGGTTTCGCTCGCCGACTTGATTATCCTGGGTGGATGCGCAGCTGTCGAGCAAGCTGCGAAGGAAGCCGGTCAGGCTGTCACAGTTCCCTTCACGCCGGGACGTACGGATGCGTCACAGGAGCAAACCGATGTAGCCTCATTCGCAGTACTCGAACCGGCTGCAGACGGGTTCCGAAACTATCTAAAAGCCAAATATGCTGTATCCGCAGAGGAATTGTTGGTCGACCGGGCCCAGTTGTTGACGCTGACCGCTCCTGAGCTGACGGTTCTCGTTGGCGGGTTGCAAGTCTTGAATGCCAACTTTGGAAAGTCCCGGCACGGTGTTTTCACCCAGCGTCCAGAGACCCTCACCAATGACTTCTTCGTGAATCTGCTCGACATGCGCACGACCTGGCAGGCGTCCGCACAGGACGAAGGGCTGTTCGAAGGTCGGGATCGCGCAACCGGCGCGCTCAAGTGGACCGCCACCCGTGTCGACCTGATCTTCGGTTCGAACTCCCAACTGCGGGCCCTGGCGGAGGTCTACGCCTGTGCTGACTCCCAGGAGAAGTTCCTGCACGACTTTGTAGCAGTCTGGAACAAAGTCATGAATCTTGACCGTTTCGATCTTGCCTGACCGTGGCATAAGCCTCTTCGCCGCGCCGCTGGCAGGGCCGCGAAAAAAGGTCGACTAACATCCGGTTCAGCGGACGGCGTACGCGTCCGCTGAACCGGAACGCTGGGGGAGCTTTGGTCATCATTCCTCTTCTCTCACCGGACATGATTTCTTGAGTTTATCCCATCCAGCCGTTTTCTAGTAAAATCAACCTGCTATGACCTCCTACCGTTACCCTGGCGAACAAATCATCCTTGCGTTGACCTTGTTCCTGGTCCTCGCTGTGATTGCTGTCACCGCTGTGGCTACTTTGTGCGGCAGCGCCTTGTTTGTCCTGGTCATGCTGGTAGTCTCTTTTGTGCTCAATCGCTCGCACCACAACGAGTTGATCGAAACGGCTCACCCGGTGACGTCCCAGACGGAATCGGCGCTGGCCGATCTGGTCGGGGAATGTACGGCGCGCCTGCAATCCGGCCCGGTCAGTACTTTCATCGCGCCCGGAAATATACTCAACGCGTATACCTTCGGGCTCGTGAAACCGCAGGTGCTGGTGCTCTACGCTGGAGTGTTTCGCATCATGGACGCAGATGAGCTGCGCTTCATCATCGGCCATGAGTTGGGGCACGTCAGCCTGGGGCACACCTGGCTAAATTCGCTGGTAGGCGGCATGGCCGGCATCCCCAGCCCCTACCTGGCTGCCGTTGTGATGTACTTTTCCTTCCGCTGGTGGAACCGCGCCTGCGAATACTCAGCCGACCGGGCCGGCCTGTTGGCTTGCGGAAAACCTGAAAAGGCCGCCTCGGCGCTGATCAAATTGACTGGCGGCAACTCTGCGATCCGCTCAGCGCAGGGCTGGCAGCAGGCACTGCAGCGGATCGAAGCAGAAGATGATCATTTGGAGAACAACCTGCGCGAAATGCTATCCACTCACCCCATGACTGTCCGGCGCCTGGATGCGCTGCGCCGGTACGCGGCCTCGCCCGATTACCGTCGCTTGCAAGATCAGATCAACCATGTGCATCCAATTTGATTTGTAAATCAGGATTTTCTTAATTCTCTCCAAACTCTTCTGCTTCGATCACAGGCATAGGCGGACTACCATGTGCATCGCGCGATGTAAAAATCCCCGATACGATCACCATCACCCCAATCAATCCTGCGCTCACCCAATACACCTTGCCCGGTTCCTGTGTATACAGCACCCCTGCCAGCAGCGGTGCCAGCATGATCGCCAGCGAATTCAAAGTTTCGGCCACCCCGTAAGCCAGCCCCATCTGGGCGGAATGGATCAGTGGGCGCACCTGGGCGAAGATCAGCGAGCGTGCCGAGCGGTAGCCTCCCAGGATGAAAAAGCCCACAGCGTACCAGGCCAGGCCGGTCCCTTTCCAGAGCAGCACTGAGAAGCTGCCACCGAGGCCTGGGCCAGCAGGAACCCGGTCCGGGCGGCGAACTGTCCCAGTACCAGAGCCAGCACGGAGTCCCCCAGGTTGCCGATCGAGCCCAGCAGGCCGATATTCTCCAGGGACAGGCTGCGCTCGTTTTGCAGGAAGCGGGGGTCAGCGGCTGCGGCAGGTACATGACGAACATCGCCAGGAAGATGATCCCCAGGAAGCTGACAAAGCGTGTATTCTTCCACAGCTTTTCCGGCGGGGCAGCCGGGTCATGGAGATCACGCTTCTGGGGATGCAGGAATAACAGGATCACGGTCGAGATGCTGAAGATGCCGGCCGCTACCAGATAAACACTGCGCAGGCCGCTGGTTCGCCAATCCATCCGCCGCTGACCGGTCCGAGCATGGCTCCAGGTTTAAGCCGCCGAAACCAGGGTCATGACCCGTACAGGCGATAATTTTCCGCCCGCGGCGGTGATATAGCTGTTCATTGGCGATGAAACGAAGCCTGTAAATCCATACAGCAGCATCCCACCGTGAAAAGGGGTAAAGTCCGGGCCAATGCCATTATCCCGGTCGCCAGCACGCCGGCTCCCCAGGCTGCCACCAGCAGGGGTTTCCGCCCGATGTGGTCGGACAGGTATCCTGCCGGGATATGTGTGATCATCATCGCCAGCCCAAACAGGCTGAATATGGAAGCAATCGTCATCGTGTTTGCCCCCAATTGCTGCAAATAGATGGGTTGGAAATAGATGAACATGCCCTCGCCAATCCCCCAGGTGAAAAGGGAGATCGAGAGCAGGATCAGGTCGACGCTCATGCAGACCCGGAAACTCGTTGAACGAAATCGGCGGCAGCTTTGAAGACAGACTCACGTGCCGGTTCTTCGGTCATGACATGCCCGCTGCCTTCCACCCACATCATCTCTTTCTGGGAGGTTCCCAGTAGATTGTAAATTCGTAGCATGCTGTCTTTAATGACATAATCGTCATCCCGTGAATGGATCAGCAGGACCGGCACGTTGATTTTCGGCAAAGCCGCGTGCATTTCATCGATCAGCAATTTCAATTCGATCGCGGAGCGCACCGGGTTCATCGGGTAAGCCACGTGCTGTCTGTAGGCCGCCTGGTCGAACCAGCCGCTACCCGGCACTTTGCCTTTCGGCACGTAAGGTTTGAACCAGCTCATTACGTGGAAAACCCAGCAGCGGCAGGGGTGTCGCCGGCAGGTCGAAGGGCGTCGACATGGCCACCACGCCGCGTACTTTAAACCGGGCCGCTGCCGTCAGGGAGAGTATCCCGCCCATCGACAGGCCGAGCAGGAAGGTATGGTCCGTACAGGCCCGCAGCAGGTCGTACCATCCTCGACCGAGAGCAGCCAGTCCTGCCAGCGTGAGCGCACCATATCCTTGAGCCGGGTGGCATGTCCTGCCAGGCGTATCCCGCACACAGTATAGCCCTGGCGGTTGAGATATTCTCCCATCCAGCGCATTTCCTTGGGTGCGCCCGTAAAGCCGTGCGTGACGAGACAGCCAATTCTGGCCTTTTCCCCTTTTCCGGGGAAGAAAAAAGGTTCAGCAGTTGGATGTTTGGACATCGAAATCTTTATCTTTGTGTTCACCCAGCATACATTCCGCAGGCCCCTGGTCCATGCTGGCTGTAGCTTGGCGATCTGCCAATAGACCGGGCAATCCGGGTCATGCGCATCGGGCAGATACCCGCTGGAACGCAGAAATTCCTTGACGATCTCCCCGCCGGTGAAAACAAAGGTTTTTTTGAAGAGCTTGGTCCACTCTTCGAGACTGAGCGGATGCTGCGCATCCAGCCAGCCTTGAAAGGATCCGAATTCCGCACGCAGACCCTGAATTCGCCGGGCGTTTTCGATCACCGACTTGATCTTAAGCCGGTTGCGGATGATGACGCATCCGCCAGCAGGCGGGCCACGTCTTGCTCTCCGTAGGCTGCCACTTTGTCCACGTCAAAACCCTCGAAGGCGTTGTGGAAGGCGTCTTTGCGCTTCAGCATCAAGGTCCACGAAAGCCCTGCCTGGTTGATCTCCAGGGCCAGCCGTTCAAGCAGGGCGCGTCTCCTCGAGCGGAAAGCCATACTCGCGGTCGTGATAGAGCTTGTTAAGCGTGTCTTCCGGATGGTCGCGCAGGTATTCGCAATAGCTGGTCATGATATCACTCTACGTTTTGCCCACGAGCCATTCGGATAGACGTGCTCCGGACCCAGTGGATCCACTTTTAGCGCAATCTCTTTGCCTTCTTCGATGAACGCCAAGGATTCCTGATCGACCAGCCAGGTGGTCTTGGCCTGGTAGGCCGGGTTGCCGGGCATATGGACTTCCAGGTCCATCTTCACCCGCGCCATCCGGAAGGTATTGACCGGTCCTGGCTCGAGGAAACCACTTTTGCCCGGCCCAGACTGCCCGTTCCTGGCGTGTGGTCATCGACCTTGGCGTTTTTTCCTTCACGTGGCCCGCGTTTCGCATGAAAAACCGCGAAAAAGAGACGATTGTTATTAATGGCAGGGCGGTTGCAAAGTTTCGATCATCGCGAGCCTCTCTACAATCGGATAAATGCTAAATCTTTTCAACAACAAGCATACAAAACCATCATAAGGTTACAGCAGAATAATTTCAACCGATCAATCCCGCTGTGACCAACGGAAGGCTGGATAATAGCTGCCGCGCTTCTTGGACGCTACTACATTCTGGCGCGAGAACCGCGCTGTGCTGTTCTGCATGGAAATATATCTGGCGCAGCTTGCCGGTACTTCATTTCCCCGGATGTGCCTGGCTTCGTTTTAAAGCAGAGGCTTGAAGGCTTCCGCGCCTGCGCCGGGGAGTTCCCTTTCAAGACCAGGATTTTCATTTTCAACCCTCTTTATGAAATGGTTTCTCCGAGTGCCTTCAGCGCAAATTTAATTGGGTATATTCCGCTTCCGGGCGTTGGGTCAGGGCATGTTCTTCGATGCTCAGTTCCGGCGGAGCAGGAATTCTGGATTCTGGTGATAGGCCTGCAACCTGCCACAACAAGAGACAGGCATACCGCCGGACAGAGCCAAAGGTATATCTGTTTCCAACCCATTGTCCTCAATTCACGCG
>CAVZMZ010000027.1:0-19923 GCA_963776475.1 uncultured Chloroflexia bacterium | reverse complement strand
GCTTGAATTCTTTGATGCGCAGTTCTTCTTTGAAAAGTTTAAGGCAAATTATCGGTTGCGGACCTATGCTGTTTATGGAGGCACGCCGGCCTACTTGCAAACCATTCGGCCTGGGCAAACCCTGGAAACGAACATCCTGAATAGTATCCTGGAACGCGGCTCTCTTCTTTACGATGAAGTTCGATTTCTATTGCAGCAGGAGCTGCGGGAGCCGAGGAATTACTATGCTATCCTGCAGGCCATTGCAGCCGGCAATACCCGCCCGAATGAGATCAAGCAGGCGGCCGGCCTGGATAGCATCACCGCATATCTGGAAACGCTACAGGAATTGCATCTGGTTGAACGTTGCGTTCCAGTAACAGAGACGCAGCCTCATAAGAGCCGGCGTGGAATCTACCGGATGAAAGATAATTTCCTGCGTTTCTGGTTCCGGTTCGTTCTGCCAAATTGGTCGCAACTGGAACGGGGCGTTAAATCCGTTGTCTGGGAGACTTCCATCGCTCCAGAACTGGATCATTTTTCCGCCCCGATTTTTGAACAGGTATGCCAGCAATATTTCTGGCGTGAGAGTTTGGCTGGCCATTTGCACTTTATCCCCGATAAGGTTGGCAGTTGGTGGCAAGCCAACCAGGAGATTGATCTGGTTCTCATGGGAGCTGGCAATGTGATGTTGGTCGAATGTAAATGGGCCAGCCGTCCTGTTGGCATCGATATATTTCAGGAATTGGAAAGGAAGGCCCCCGCCGTTTTGCACGAAATTGATGAGAAAAAGATTACCTATGGGTTATGTTCTCGATCTGGTTTCACGAAGCAGTTGGATGAATTGGCTGGAGAACGTAAAGATATACAGTTATATCAATTGGCCGAGCATGATATCTAGATAGCATACGCTGCCGTTCTGATCCTTGCAAACAAAATCCTACTCTGCTATCAAAATACAATTTGAATTTTAGCGTGATGGCGCTGAATTCTACAATATGGGACAGGACCTTCCGGTGCATGTTTGATGGTTCCCCAAACGAACATCTCAAATATCCTTCCACGTAGATAGTAGGAAAATTTGCCCATGTTACCCTTGGCAGGAATATAACCATTCTTTATATCTCTGGGATCAATGGACTTTTGCATATTCGGGTAAATTGCCGAATCGCATACGTCCTGCAAGGTAACTCCGCAAGTCTCGACTGCATTATTTCAGCTAAAAAAACAAGCACCGTTTTTCACATCTACGCTCGGATGGCTCGCCTGATAAGAATGGGCAAGCTCGTCATACGCCTGCCGGCGTTCTGAAAGCAATTCATAGTAAGTACGACCGCCATATTCAGGCATGCTCATAGGCTGGCCGGCACGCCAGGCCAAGTAACCGATCGGTGCCAATAAGGCAACAATCACAACCAACCCAAGGATCTTGAACATCAGCCCAACTCCTTTCCAGAATGACCACTTCTTGTTCTTTTTCATCGCTGCGTTCTCCTGAAATTCATTTCTCAATCACAGCCAAAATCTCATCGGCTCGGAAAATGCGATTTCGCGCCTTCCCGGTGATCTCCCGCAATATCCCTGTTTTCTCTAACCGTTCGATGCAGCGCTCAGCAGTCATATAGGGAATACCGAGTGCGGCCTCCACCTGGCGAACATTGAGAATGGGCCGCTGGAAGATCAGATCGAGAACCTGCTCGAGGCGCTCCTGCCGCCGGCCAACTCGAATGCGCTCCAGGTAGTCCACCCTCAAACTCAACAGGCTTTCCAGCCGTACTGCATCGTTGACTGCCTGTGTGCTGACACCCGTCAGAAAAAACAGCAGCCATTCTTCCCATGCTCCGTTTTTGCTCACATCCAGAAGGCGGGTATAGTATTCCCGACGCTGGGCTTCAAAGTACACGCTCAAATTAAGCAGCGGTTGTGAAAGCACGCGCCACTCATGCAGCAGCAAGATGATCAGAACCCGGCCCATTCGACCGTTTCCATCCAGGAATGGATGGATGGCTTCGAACTGATAGTGGAGCAACGCGGCCCGCACGAGGGCTGGAACTTGCGAGGGTGCGTGGATGAATTTCTCCATCGCATCCAGCGCCTCCAGCATCTCGTCCACGGGCGGCGGTACATAGGTGGCGTTTTCCAGCGTACTGCCAGCCGGCCCAATCCAGTTCTGGCTACGCCTGAATTCCCCGGGCGTCAGCTGCCCACCGCGGACGTTTTCCATCAACCGTGCATGGATTTCCCGGATGAGACGCAGGCTGACCGGTAGGGTCTTCACACGTTCCAGCCCATACTCTAACGCCCGAACGTAGTTGAGGACTTCACTTGAATCATCGACCGTTTCAAGAAATGATAACTGGCCGGCTTCATGGGCATACAAGTCTACTAGAGAAGCCCGTGTGCCTTCAATTCGGGACGACAACACAGCCTCCTGCCGTATGAAGGGCATGATCAAAGTCTGATTGAAGGGGAACGCTCCAGCAAGCGTATTCAGTCTGCTCAAGTCCCGGTCCGCTTCGGACAAAGCGGATACGACTACCAGGGACCACTTGAGATTTGGGGGCAGGGGATTGGGAACATACGCCCAGTAATCTTTCAGGGTATGGATTACTTTACCGGAGCTACTGTTGCGGAATTCTTCTGGGTTCATAGCAACTCTCTTTATCTATGTGTGAATAAGACAAAGCTATATTACCACTTAATGCCAAATATGTTAATAATAAGAGCAAGTATTACCATTTAATCAGATAATGTTAATAGCAGAATTACTGGCTATGGTTCAGTTTCCGGTTAGTCAAGAAAACCAAAAAGGGTTTCTGACACAAGACCGAAATCTTCCTTAACAGGCCACCCTTCTTTTTTGACATCCAAAAGGGTTTTCTGACAGTTCCGGGAGTATTTTTAGACAGATCACCCATAGGTTTTCGGACACTTCAAATTTCCCGGATTCTAGCCCAGGGGCTTTCACCGGGCTTGGCCTGTTTCAAGACTTCGATGTTGGTAACATACAAGCGGCACTTCTTCCCATCTTCGGTTGCCCAATGAATGATTTGGCTCTGAATGGCATTCATCGGACCAATCTTGCGGGTGACCAGGCAGATCCGACCTCCGCCGACCACCAGCGCGTTTTCCCATTTTCGTGACAGGGAGCTACGGTCATTCTCCTGGCCTGTCTCAACCTCAAGATAAAATGTTTCGCCATCCTTGCTTGCAATCAAGTCTGGCCAGAAGTAGCGATTCTCGTCGATTTTGATCTTGTTGGGTTTGGTGATTACTGCAAATCCGAGATGGGTAAACAAATCCGCCGTACGCAGTACCAGGCTGGCTTGCAAATCTGTTTGATAGGCCTTGATCAAGGATTCATATTCGCTTATTGCAGGAATGGCATTGGTCAATTTGGTATAAGTCCACTGCCCTTTTTCTGTCAGCCAGACATAATTCGTCGGTCGACCGCGCAGGGATTGGCCTCCCTTCAAACCCAACAAGCCTTGATCACAGCAGGTGATCGACCCCGCGAGCGATAGTTCTTGGAATCATCCCCTCTTGTTCTAGCATCGCGTCTTCGATCTGCTTGACCCGTGCCAGTCCTGTCTTGCCAATAAATCTAAGAACATTTCTGGGACTTTCGTAATCTTTATTTTCAACCCATTCTTGAAACCACAAAGAATAATTTTCCGGGGCAGAAGGCGTCTTGCTGGCTCGCAAAGCCGCTTCCAGTTCCTGGATCTTCTGGCGTGCTTCGGCCATGCTTTTCTCGAAGGAGGCAGTCTGATTTTTAGACTCTGCAGTCTGAGTTTCGGCATTCATCGCCCGCTTGGTCTGTATGTCCAACTGCGATCTAAATCCCTCCACTTCGCGGTTGAGTTTCGTAATTTGCTGCGCATCCGGATTGCTCCTAACAAAACCCAGGCTGGCTTTTACAATGCTGACAATTTCAGCCGCCAGTTCCTCTGGTGAAGAATCGTTTTCCAGATGGTCTTTCAACCACTGGTCGAACTGCTCCCCGCCCAGTTCCTGACCAATACAAACAAACTGGTGTTGGATCCTCCTAACCTTTTCGCTCTCCAAGACGAGTAAGGTTCGGTTTGCTTCTAACGCCGTTTCCAGTTCACGGATGCGGATTTGTTCCTGGCTCATGGCTGTTTCTGCATCCATGGATTTTCAAGCACTCGTTTCAGGGCGCTTGCAGCATCAGCCAAAGCATTCAAAGCAGTTGTCTGGTTATCAGTGGTGGGTTCGCTGATCCAGGCAATTGTGCCGGTAGCAGCTAACATAGATTGATTTACCGCTTCCTGAATGGCATCATGAAGAATTCCCAAAGTAGGAGGAACCTTTGTGCCATCCAGCTCAGTCTGAAGAGCGGCCAAACGTCCATAGAGCGCATTTGCCTGGCCATCCTGGGCCAGCAAATCCGTTTCCGGGTTTGACAGCAAGGCTGACAGACCATCCTGGATTTCCTGCAGTTCTCCTGCCCAACGCTGGCCATCATGCTGGTAACCCGTGACCTGCGCCAGCCGAGGAGAAAGCAGGATTGGTAAACCATTCTCACCTACTGGAGAATTGAAGTGACCGAGGGCAATTAATCCGCTTAACCCAGCAAGGATAAAAAGCACACGCAAGGTTGTCTGCAAAGCTGATTTCGGAATTTCAACATCATATTTCATTTCTCAAACTCCTCGGCCTGTCTGGATAATCGTTTTGCCTGGGCTGCTGATCCTGACGTCCAATCCACACCCTCCAAAAAAGTGATGTGTTCAGCTGTGACCTCTACAACCCTCTTGCCTGTTTCCTGGTCGCGGGTCTGGAAATGGCCATCCACGGCAATCCTGCAATCCTTTTTTACATATGGATAAGCAAGCTCGGCCAGGGAACCGATAATATTCACACGCAGGCCGTCAATGTATTGATCGTTCTTCAAAAGGAGACGCAGGAACGCATAGCTACTTTCCCGGTCAATATGTTTGTACCAATCGAAATAAATATCCTCTCCGACTGTCCCAATGACAAATGCATTGTTGGCCGAGGTAGAAGGTTTTGGGAGTTGCTGCCGCAGACGTTCCTTTTCCCCATATTCCCAATTGATGTTGCGCAGCAGGATCAAGCTGAGCGCTTCAACTTCATGGCTGAGAGAGCCTTTGAACTCCCGGCTTATGAGATTACCCACTACTGCAATGCGCGACCCGCGTTGAAGATACGGGAAATACAATTCTGCTTTTTCGTCCCAAAGGTTGACTCTCAGACCTTTTACCTCTCTTGGATGATGACAGAAAAGAAAGAGCCGAAGAAAAGGCCGTCTTTTTTCTTTGATGAGAAGGTGATCAAAGTAGATGTCGCTGGATATGTTTCCAACTAGAAAAACATGGTTCATGTATATATGCTCCTTGTCAACTGTGATATGTACGGGTGGTTTCAACCTCTTGCAGAACCTTCCCATCATCCATGAATATCTGGGTCTCTTTCCGTTCCCAGGTTTCGGTGGCTTCCTCCTCGCCAAGGAGAATTGTCAGTAGGATCGCATGGCGCTCTGAGGCTCCCACCGTCTTTTCCCACAATTCATTCCCGGAGGAAGTGGGTTGGAGTTCGTACTTTCGGGAAACGCGCTTTATAGACCAACGAACGAGTCGGACAAACTCCGCGGGAGGCAAGGCTGCCAGGCGGTCGTACGCACCACCTGGACCTCGATCTGGGTTATCTCTGAGCGATGCAAGTGCGTAAGATAACGGGCTTTGAATCCCCTCCCCGGCCGGGCTACAGGCGTAAAGTAGCCAAGACACAAACGCCTGCACGGAGGCGTTTTTTTCCAGGAGTTCTTTCGTGACCTTCGGGTGGACACGAGATTGGATAAGGATCTTCCGTAAAACCCAGGAAGGTGGAACCGCTACCGCCGGGCCGTCTTCGGTGGTGGGAGTGATTCTTTTGGATGTGTTTGGTGAGGAGTTTAAGTGCTTTAAACCGTGCCATTCGCGCCATGCGAACGTGCCATCCGCGCCATCCAATGGTGCCATTTCCGCCATCGTATTAGTGCCATTCGCGCCATTCCTATTGGTGTCATCCGCGCCACCCACTGGTGCCAAATGCGCCATCCTAATGGTGCCACTCGCGCCATCGAAGATCGGCTCCTCCATTCGTACCCGTAAACGCATTGAATCCGCATCGTCTTGATCCTGGCTAGGCAGGACACATAGAAAAGCACTGACTGGCCCATGGACATCCCTGATCCATTCCCAGATCGTCTTGGGCCGATTCAATCCCAGCCATTCCGCCAGTTCCGTATACCCTCCACGCACAAGCACTTCTTCCCGTACCTCCCCGGTGTCACGGTTGTAGTAACAACGGTCCCGAAGCAATGCGACCAGCCAGGCCTGAGGCGCGGTCAGTTTCGCATTCGGGATGACGGTCTCAAGGAAATAGTGCGTAAGGAGAATTGTCCCAAAAGCAGAAACAATCTTCCGATGGAGGTTTTCGGATGCCTCCCGCAGATCGGGCGGGAGTTCCCCTTTTTCGCCTGCAAGCAACCCAACAATCTCCATCACCGTCTGTAAAGAGGATGAAGGATCCGGAGCAGTTACTCCCAATGGAGGCAGCAATTCCCCGACAAGTTCCTGAATTTCGTTGGCCCTGCGAAGAGCATCCAGCAGGGATACTCCCTCTCTAAGCCGAACCTCCAGCCAATCCTGAACATGGAAAGCATCTACGTGTGAAAGAGGCAGGGTCAAGTGGACGGTGTAATGATTGGGCAGGCGGTGAGCCTGCCGGTCTTTACCTCTGGCCCAGCGCGGTTGCTTCATCTGTCCGTTCCACGAGTCCATTGAGTGCCTTCCAGGTTGCTTCCTCTTCCACCGCCCGGAAAAAGGTTCGCCTGCTGAGACCGGAGAAACGGATGATCTTCCAGACTGGCACGCGCCTGTGTTTAGAACCGCTATCCTGGCGTTGGCCATCCCAGACGGCCTGCCGCCAGCCAACATACAACCAGGCGTTGCGCGCCCCGATCTCAGGAACCAACCGGCTGAAATAACCAGGCAGAGCGACGATCCGCTCGGGATTGACTACCTCGTCATAGCTGAGTCGGTGAACTACCTGGACATCGGCTGTCTCTGGTTCATTGCCTTTCTCGCCATCATCACCACTATCACCTTGATCATCTTCGTGAGTGATGGCAGGAGCATTGACAACGAACGCAACGGAAACGCCCCGGTTCATGATACCCATCAGCAGACGGGTGACCGTGCTCGTCAGGCGGCTTTCAAGCCACTCGCGCGTGTAATCATTTCGGACGCCTACGGAGAAAAGGCCATCCTCGTAGGATACCAGGCGCGTATCGCGCACCCAAGTATCAAAGGATGCTTTGGGCATTTCCATCTGCAGTTGTCCGAGGGCTGATTGCCAGGCTTGTTCAGGGCTGAGAGTCATGTCAAATTACCTGCGGAAAGTCGAGGGCACCGTTTGCCCATCTCCAGTCGATAAATGCCTTACAGGGCTTCCTGGCGATGGATAGGCTACCGTATAGGGTAGCGTTATAGGGTACCGTAGGCTCATTACTGTGCTACCGTATACGCTACCGTAGAAGGGTAGCGTATGTTCACGATTTCCTCAGTTTGGTGAGATCGAGAACGTACTCGAAACGGGCACAGCGGGAGGGCCGTTTTAATTGTGAGAGTTCGATCCTGCCAGCTTCATGATTAGCCACTCCCTGGTAAACATAGAAAGCCACCAAACCTGAGATGGAGATATGTTCCCGTTCTGAAATGTCTCGCAAGGTCTCATGAAGTTCGGGTGGCAGGTCTAGCCCTACCCTATGCCGGGAGGCATCCTTACGGGCCTTCGCCCGCTTGGGTTTTGGAAGACTGGCAATCCGGCTCTTCTTTTCCATATCCGAGAGCATGTCTGCCACGGCGGGATCGACCACTGTTCGGCGATTAAGCGATTTGTCCACAGAGGGCCTCCGTAACTCGTCGCATGGTGCTGATATATCCGTTCTCGTAGCTGCCATCGTAACCAATGACGGCAGGAGAGCGTGGGCAATACTCCCATAAGCTCTTGCCATACGCTGGGGCTTCACGGGCTTTAGTATCTTGCGGGATGGGCGGCCAGACATGGCCATTGAAGGTTTGCACCAGGGCTTTAAAGTTGCACGATCGTTTCCCGCGTGGTGCGGTCAAAAAAGGTGGGGAGGATGCTGTATCCCAGACGATGGCCGCGTTCCGCCACTTCCCCCATTGAACGCAGAACTTCGTTTACACCATCTATCGCCATGGCATCCAGCTTGGTGGGGATAAGAACCCAATCGCTGGCCATAAGCGCCGAGACGTGCAACACATCCAACGAAGGGGCCATGTCGAAGATGACCACATCGTATCCAACGTTCCTGAAAAGGCGGCCGATGATCTCCGTGGGAAAATTGGAGATCACCACGGCTCGTTTGGCCTTTTCTGTCTTCTTGTCGCCTGGAACGATATCGAGATTTTCCCGGGTGGTTACAATGACATTCGAGATGGGTTCTTCTTCTGCGACCAGTCGATACAGCCCGGGCGCTTTATCGACTCCCAGTGCAAATGCCACATGACCCTGCGGATCGAGATCGACCAGCAAGGTTTTCTGTCCTGCCATGGCCAGGCCATGCGCGAGGGTGACAGCGGTCGTAGTCTTGCCGACGCCGCCTTTTTGATTGGCAATCGTGAGTATAGTCATAGGTGCTTTCCTTATAAAAATACAAATGGTCGCCGGTGGGTGGCATCGAACCACTCACGAGCGACCTAAAGTGCAAACGCCGATCTACATCCCTGTTTTCTGTTGTGTGTTTTGACTGCAATTTGACTGCAACGGACGATAGAACGTATGTTCTTATTGGACAATTATTAAACAAAAAACCCCCATATATGGGGGCTGTGTTGCGGCGAACCGCTATATCTAGGTGACCGACCCGAGGCTCGAACTCGGAACCCACTGATTAAAAGTCAGTTGCTCTACCATTGAGCTAGTCGGCCAAAAGAATAAACTGATTTATATATTACGAGACGGTTGCTCTACTTCTTGAACGTTTTTACAATTTTAAGGGAAGCCAACAGGCGAACCGGTGGCATTCACTTTGCAATAAGACCCTGAAGAATTATTCTCTGCGCGGGCGGTATTATACCGCGAAGGGAATAAGTGTCAATCACTTTTTCAGAGAACTTTCGAAACAACTTCTTGGAACCCGGAGGATTTATCTTTCCATAAATGATCAGACCGAATTCACTTCACCGGACAGGGTTTATCCGTTACTGCCTTGAAATCATACGGACGCGTGTAGGTGGATGTATAGGAATTATCGGGCAGCAGCGGCAGTTGTGCACCAAAATATTGGTTAAACACGACTCTGAAACTATTAACTGGCGTAATATCCGCATACAGTGCCTTGCTTCCGCCATCCGGTAAATAATAAGCATTTAAAATCGGGAAATGATCGTAATACAAAAGCCCATGGTCGCCCTGAATGATAATTACAGGTGGCCGGGCAGAGTTTTGTAAAATTGTATCCACAATTGAAAGAATGCGTTGGTCGATATACTCGACTTGGTTTTTATACCCATCCACTAGGTATTCTGTGTTCACCGGTTGATCGAACATCTCCCTGAAGTAACGATCATCTCTGGTAATGCTGCCATCTGCGCGAAATACCAAAGGGACGTGAGGGATCAGGACGTGTGCAAAAACAAATTTGGGACCTTCCTGTTTTGCCAGCTGCGGCAACTTATCAAGTAGATATTCTTCACGGGCCACGTGCGCACTGTGTGGAAAACCAAGGTAATTCAGCCAGGTTGACAGGAATGGCGGGTGGGTATCGAATAATGCCCGCAGCAGTGTGGTCTTCAACCACAATGTCTCAAATGGTTGGACATTGGGTGAAAGCAGTGACGGTTGTGGTGGAGCCAGGAACTCACCAGCGTCTTCCATTTCAGTGAAAGAAAAACCGGTTGCAAAAGCCACCGTCTTGTATCCAATACTTTCCAGTGTAGTCCGTACTTTACTATGCAGGATGTAATCGTCGAGCAGAGAATTGTTTACATTATCCGGCACGAAACGTGCATCCAGATTTTGAACGAAATCCATATTGAGAGAGGATGAAAGCGAAACCTGGGTGAAGTCGAAATTTGAAGTGCTGCAATCTCCCACAAAGAAGCCCTTTTGCCGCAAGGCATCCAGGAATGGAGTAGTATCAATACCAATATTTTTCCGAATTACATCCTCACGAGTGTAAGTGTCCAGGATGATGTAATAAATATCCGGCTTCGATGTAATGTTCGCATTATTCAATGGCACAATCCTGCTGGACATCGTTTTTGCTGGAGGCATGGAAACAACCTGTCGTAAGGGCACTGTATAATAAATGCCCGCACTTGCAAGCTGGTAAATAGTCAACGCCGCCAGAATAATACTTATCGAAAGGTTCAGTTTGGAAAGAGGTTTTCTTGTTCGTAAAACCATGACCACGAGAACAGTCAATAATAACAATGTAAAAGCCATTAATATGCTGTGCTTGCCGAGTATGCTTAAAGGAGCCGGCGCGCCTTTCAACAACCCATATACATGTCCATATAGCGAGAAAACCGTCCAGAGAATAAATGTCAATAAAGCTGAGCGGTTCACATCCCGCAAGATGGCCAACAAAATCGCATAGACGATCCCAACCAGGATTACTGAAAGCACTACCGGGCGTACTAAATCGATGGCCCGTAGGTCGTGAATATTTTTTGTGAACAAGAACAAGATGAAATATATGGGCAGTAGAATAAGATACAAGGGCAAGCGATGATTTTTCATAGTTTTTACCTTGTCGTAAGAAGACGCTGCATTATAAACCACTTCTCCGCTCTAAAATTTGCTCCTTCTATGGTATGAACACAATTTGAATCCTTTCTAGTACTTATTTAATGCCCAAATCCGAACCGAGTCTCCCCGTTCTGCGTATATAACCAGAGATACACTACCTCCGCTAGGTTCAGCGGATTCGCAACTTGAAACGCATTTAAGTTTTATAGTATTTGGAACAAGGATAATTCATGCAGATCAACACAAGCAAGCCGCAGGTCCTGATCGTGGGTGCCGGCATCGGCGGGATCGCCACTGCCGCCCGCCTGGCGCGCCAGGGCTGCCAGGTCACGGTGCTGGAGAAGAACGAGATCCCCGGCGGGCGCGTCGGCCAGTTGAAACTGGACGGCTACACCTTCGATACCGGCGCCACCCTGCTCCTGATGCCCGAAGTCTACGCCGAAACCTTCACCGCCCTCGGCGAACGCATCCAGGACCACCTCGACCTGCGCCGCGTCGACCCGACCTATCACCTGTATTTCCCGGACAATTCGGGGCTGCAGTTGACCTCCGACATGCACACCATGCAGGCTCAATTGGAAAGCATGGAACCGGGCAGTTTCGAGCAAATGCTGCGCTATCTGGCCGAAGGCCGCCGTACTTACAATTTGTCCCTCCCTAACCTGGTCGGGCGGGACTTCCGCACTCTGTCGGAGTTCATCAGTCCTCGTATGCTCCTGCTCTTCTCACGCCTGAACGCCCTCACCCGCCACACTGACTACGCCGGCCGCTTCTTCAAGGACCCGCGCCTGCTGATGGCCTTTACCTTCCAGGATATGTACATGGGCCTCAGCCCGTACGATTCTCCCGCCACCTACTCGCTCATGCCCTCCACCGAGCTGGCAGATGGGGTCTGGTATCCGCTGGGCGGCATGTACCGGGTTGCTGAGGCGCTCACCGCCATTGCCGAAAAGCTCGGCGTGGAATTCATCTACGATGCCCACGTGGAACAGATCCTGATCGAAGGGCAGCGCGCCACCGCTGTGAAACTGGCGGATGGCCGCACGCTCAAAGCCGATACGGTCGTCGCCAACGCCGACCTGGGGTATGTCTACCGCAAGCTGCTGCCCGACCGGGCCGTCTCCAATCGTCTCGACCGGCGGGAGTACGGCTGCTCCACGATCATGTTCTACTGGGGCCTCGACCGGCAGTATCCCCAGCTCGGGCCGCATAACCTGTTCCTCAACGGGGACTACCGCCAGAGCTTCGAGGTTATTTTCAAGCAGAAGAGCATGCCGGAAGAACCGAATTTCTATATCCACGCCCCAACCCGCATCGACCCGTCCATGGCGCCCGCCGGGCACGATACCTGGTATGTAGCCGTCCCGGTTGGTCACGTCGACGAATTCGACAATGAAAAAGAGGGCGAAACCAACAAGTTTTGGCACTCCATGCAGCACAAGGCGCGCGCCTACGTCCTGCGGCGCCTGGGCGAGTTGGGATTTACAGAGGTCGAAGCGCATATAAAGGAAGAGCTTAGCTTTGTCCCCCAATGGTGGCAGAACCGCTACAACCTGACGCGCGGTTCCACGCACGGGCTCAGTCACAAGCTGACCCAGATGGCTTACCTGCGTCCGCATAACCGCCACAGCCGCTACCATAACCTGTATTTTGTCGGCGCCAGCACCCACCCCGGCACCGGTGTGCCCACCGTACTCATCTCGGCCCGCCTGGCCGCCGAGCGTATATTGGAAGAAAAGGATTTTTAGCGCCCGGGATCCATAGAAAACCACGGTATTTTTTGGTTTGTACCTTTCCTTTGTGCACCTTGGTGTACTTCGTGGTGAGAATTATTTTCGCCTCGGGAGGGAGCCTTTGCCAAAAGCAAAGGCTTCGGGGCGGGAGGAGACACCCAAATGATCGCTACCACCGCACGCCTGGCCCGTTCGATCACCTGGGCCAGCAGCAAACAATCTTACATCACCGCCCGCCTTTTGGCCGACCGTGACCTGGCAGACGACTGCCTGCGCGCCTATGGTTACTTCCGCTGGGCCGATGATCAGATCGATATCGCTCTCTCCGATAATGAAGAGCGCACCGCTTTCATTCTGAGACAGAAAAGCCTGATCGACAAGCTTTATCGGGGTGATCGCCCGGGCGACCTTTCCCTGGAAGAGGCCATGTTGGCGGATCTGATCGCCCACGACCGCACACCCGATAGCGGCCTGCGCTCGTTCATCCGCAACTTCATGTCCGTCATCGAGTTTGACGCCTACCGCCACGGACGCATTCCCAGTCGGCACGAGTTGGCGGCCTATACCACCTGTCTGGCGACCGCCGTAATGGACGGCCTGCAGTACTTCATCGGCAACGGCCATCCATATCCCAAGACGCATGACCGTAACCTGGCGGTCACGGGCGCCCACATCACCCACATGCTGCGGGATACCCTGGAGGATCTCTCCACCGGGATCATCAATATACCGGCAGAAGATCTCACTGCCCGCGGCCTGGGCATCCAGGATGTAAATAACGAACAGTTCCGCTTGTGGGTACGCGAGCAGGTCGAATTGGCCAGGTACTGTTTCCAGCAAGGCAAAACCTATATCGATTCACTGGATGTATTACGCTGCCGGTTGGCCGGAGTCTGGTATTGCGCCCGGTTTGAATGCGTTCTGACCGCCATCGAGCAGGATGGCTATCAGTTGCGTGCAGATTACCCGGCCCGCCACTCATTCAGGGTTTGGCTGGAGATGGCTCGCCTGGGTGTCGTTGTCACATTAAAATACATCAACCGCCGGATCCGGGCTTTTCTCTTCCGGTTTGGACAGCCAGCCAAATTGAACATAAAACTGAATTACCCTTCCTATCATCTCAAGTAGCCTTGGACCGAAATACTGCCATACCCCAATTCCTCCCGGACGCCTCCCCAAGATTGGGATCGGATCGTTCTAAGAATTGCCAGTGGCTCTAAATTCCTAATAAACTGTACCGCAGCGTCGGGCAGATTGCCAAAAAAACTTATAAACCTTCGCATCCTTGGCGTTCTTCCTGTTAAATCTTTTCCCTGCTTGTTGCCTTTATGACCTCCAGTGTGTGAGATAAGCGGCATATTGACTTTGGTTTATTATTATGATATAGAAGGTGTGAATAGCCGAAATTTCACCACCAACCTGCTGGATGGCAAACACGCAAAGGAGATTTTGAATGGATATCACGGTTTCACACGAACAGGGTCGAGTTCCCTGTCACAGTTCTACACATAGAAGACGACATCGATTCATCTAATTATGAACAGCTCGATCAAATTGCGGAGCAGGAGATCCTGGCCGGAACGCAGTATATCCTGGTTGATTTAACCGGGGTTGGCTTTATCAGCAGCGCCGGTTTTCGCAGCTTCACCAAGATTTTCAAAAAACTGCGTTCCCTTTCCACGGACGGAAATGATGATGAAATGCGCAAGGGAACGAACTCGGGTGTATACAAATCCCCTTATCTAAAACTTTTCAAGCCTTCCAAGTTGGTGACCGAGACCATGAAAATAGCCGGTTTCGATATGCTGCTTGAAGTTCACGACAATATGAAGACCGCCATATCTTCATTCTAAGAACAAGAAGTCCCCTGATTTGGAAGAAATCGAAATGAGCTGACAGCCGCTTATAATAGCAAGCATGCGTCGCTGTCTGGTCTATTTTTGTCTTATCCTCACCTGCCTGCTGGCGGCCTGCTCTTTGCCCCAACCTGCCGGCAGGTTGCAGGTAATCACTCACCCGGATGGACCGTTATATGCCGGTGACCAGGTCAGTTTCGAGGTTCTTGACTCCCGCCGGTATCAAAGACCCGGGTGGCAGTGTCAGCGTCTCCTTCCAGGGGCAGGACCTTGGCAATGCCGACTTCGCTTCTTTCGGGATCGGCAACCGCAATCAGGCCACGCTTTGGTGGGTCTGGAACACACGTGGACTAAAACCCGGTCGCTATAGGCTAACCTTTTCCCGCCTCCCCGAGGAATCCACCTGGACCGAAACCTTCTCCCTGCTCCCGGAGAACCAGGTGCCTCCGCCCGAACCGCAGGCGCATTGGGCTTCCGTAACCACCACCTGTTGCAACATTTATTATATTACCGGCACTGCGGTTGAACGCGATATCGCGATCCTCAGCCGGGAGGCCGATCAACAGTCGGCGGATGTTTCAATCAAGCTGGGGCTCAAATTGGATAAACCCATCAACCTGATCCTGATGCCACGGGTTGTCGGGCAAGGCGGCTTCACAACCGGCGATATCTATATTTCCTATCTGGACGGCAACTACGTGAGCAACAACATGCCGATCCTGTTTCACCATGAAATGGTCCACTACTACGATGCAGTATTGGGTGGAAAGTATCGCCCGACCTTCTTCGAGGAAGGGTTGGCAGTCTACCTGACCGGTGGACATTTCAAACTGGAGCCGCTCAAGGCCCGCGCGGCCGCCCTGCTCAGCCTGGGCTGGTATATCCCCCTGAAGACCCTGGCAGACGATTTCTACTACCAGCAGCATGAAATCAGCTACCTGGAAGCCGCCACATTTGTAAATTACCTGGTGGACACATACGGTTGGGAGGCCTTCAACCAGTTTTACCGGGACATCCCTGCTCCAGACGGCCGTTCAGATTCGGCTGTGATCGACGCGGCTTTGCTCAAACACTTCAACAGCTCTTTTCCAGACCTGGAAACCGCCTATCTCGCCTCCCTGCGGGCTCAACCCTTCACCGATAACCAGCGCTCCGATTTGAAGTTGACCGTTGAATATTTCAATACTGTCCGCCGCTATCAGGCCCTTCTCGATCCATCTGCCTACTTCCTGACGGCCTGGCTGCCGGATGCCACGGCCATGCGACAACGCAACATCGTAGCCGACCTGCTCCGGCGCCCCACCGGCCTGGATAACCGCCTGGTCGAAAATCTGCTCGACCGCGCCCAGGCTGAGCTGCTAAGCGGCAACTACACCGCTGCCGAAACCACCCTGAAAGGGGTCAACCTGATATTACAATTCTTTGAAGGCTTCAAGTAGCCTTTCCAATCCATTCAACACAGCCCGAAACCGACCCGGCACCCTATCTTGATTGATGCAGGTTTAAAAAGTTTGGGCGGCAGTAGTACTGCCGCCCAAATGGCTTGTGGGTGAATGAAGACCGGTACGACTTTATTTTTTATGAGAACCCACCCAAACCGTTTCCTTTATTATTTTGAATCGGTTCTTAAGCAGTTAGGCGCAGGTTCCGCCGAGTAATGGGACCAGGAAAGGTAGCACTTTACACCATAAGTTCAACTGGTCAATCAGCAGGAAGAATCCCGCGCATACGCAAATGATCACCAACAGAATGATCACGATTATCAACCAAATCGGAAACTTTTTCTTCTTCTTCGGAGCAGCTTCCGGAGGCATGGGCACCGGGCCGGCTGGCACCTGTCCGGAGTAGGCTGGCGTGGGTACCACAGCAGACGCAGGTGGACGGACCGGAATGGGAGCAGGTGCCGGCGGACGGACCGGCGCGGGTATTGGAGCGGGAGCGGGCATAGGGGCGGGAGTGGGTGCGGGGGCTGGGGCCGGGCGTTGAACAGCTGTTGGTGGAGCCTTGGCGGAGAGCACCGTCGCGTTCGCATCCTCGGCAACATCAAATAACAGCACGATCCCTTCGCCGAATGCAACCGTGTCGCCCGGGTTTAACACTTGCATCCCGGTAATGCGGGTGCCATTGACGAATGTCCCGTTGGTCGAACCCAGGTCCTGGATCATATAGGCGGTACCACGCAGTTCCATCCTGGCATGCCGGCGGGAGACTTCCGCATCGTTGATCGCAACCATGTTGCTGCTATCCCGCCCGATGGAAATCTCGGCAGCCTCGAGAGGATATACTTTACCTACAGTCGGCCCAGAACGCATTACAAAACGAAATTGAGCCATAGTTCCTCCTCCTTGAATAAAACCCAAATCTTTATTTGCCATTAGTGTACAGAGTTTGGTGAAAAATGTCAATTCGGAATCGGTACTATTGCATAAAATGGCTCAAAAACCTTCTTAAAAACTCAAACGACGGAAGATCACCGAGGGGATATTCCGTACAACCAGCATAACCAATCCCCAAATAGGCGCAGTGTAGGTAACTTGTCTGCGCCTGTGGATGGCTTTGCAAATATCGGCAGCCGCGCGCTCGACCGGGATGGCAAATATCGGGTTTTTCAGACCAGAGGTCATCTCAGTCAGTACATAACCCGGCTTGACCGTCAGCACATGCACTCCCCGACGGGTCAGCCGGTTTCGCAGCGATTCCATATAACAGGTAAGGGCAGCCTTGGAGGCATTGTATGATGGGTTACCAACTCGGCCGCGTTCTCCGGCTACAGACGAAATCCCTACGATTTGACCGGCCTTCTGTTTGTAGAACATGGCCGCCACCGGGTTCAGCCAGGCCAGCGCCCCCAGGTAATTGACCTCGGTCACGTGGCGATCCTTCTCGAATTCGTAATGTTTCATACCAGAAGGCAGGCTAATGCCGGAATTATAGATAAACAATTCCAGTCCCCCAAGTTTGGCGATAATCTCCTGTAACAGGCTCGGGACCGAATCGTAGTTGGTTACATCGTGAGTATAGGAAATCGCGCGGATTTCCCCGGCCTCGGAATTAATTTCAGCGCACATAGCCGCCAGCAGGTCAGAACGGCGGGCGAGCAGAGCCAGTTTATATCCCTCGGCCGCCAGGCGGCGCGCCAGCGCTGCACCGATCCCGCTGGATGCGCCTACAATAATCGCACGTCGAGGCCCTTGCACTAATCCGGTTTCCAATTCTGTCATATTGGTTCTCCTCGCTATTACGACCGAATTATATGGCAAATTCCAAATCCCTTATGATCGTTCCAAGCATACCCGGTGCTGCAGACAGCTATTATTGGCCCTTCTCGCCAGCCAGAGAAATGAGTATCCTTGGCTTGGATCAGTATGAAGATGTATTCACTATAAGGCCCAATTGAGATCGCGCGCCACCATATTGGGTGAGGCACGCCAGCAATTAAATATAAAGGAAGTCCCTGCTAATGAGAGAGAACGTCTGCTCAATCTCTTAAGCTTGCTGATCTCCGGTATCGGTGACGATATCCTGCGCCAGATTGCTGATTCGCTGAAAAAGACTTTACGTACAAGCGATTTCCTGGCCCGTTACGGCGGCGATGAAATGACGCTGGTTTTGTCAGATACAGATCTTTCACAAGCTTGCATCGTTACCCAAAAAATTCAGGATCAATTGTTAAACTTGAGCATTCAGCTCCCAGGCGGGCAGACTACCCGCTTGAGTGTTTCCGGGGGGATTGTAGTTTACCCAAGTCACGTGGATACCGCCCCGGGCTTGTTACGCGCCGCGGATGAGGCCCTTTATCGAGCCAAGAAACATGCACGCGGGGATTTTTTGTCAGTCTCCAACCGGATTGGAGAATTTCAAAGCGCCCAAAACGATCGCCCTAAAAAATAAGAACTTTAGATGGGAGTATATTTTTGAGACTCCGTCCAACTTTACGGCTATAATCCACCCACGGAGGACCCAACTATGCCCAGCAAAATTAAGCTCGTCTTGAATCCAACCGCCAACCATGGACGTTCCATCCGGGATGCGGCAGATTTGCGCGCGTTAACAGGCAATCACAACGCCTCCTGGAGCGGGACTGAATATCCCGGCCATGCAACAGAACTGGCCCGTCAGGCGGGTGAACAGGGCTGCGATCTGGTTGTAGCCGTCGGCGGAGATGGCACGGTCCACGAGGTCGTCAACGGCTTGATGCAGGTTCCGGAAGGTACCCGCCCGGCATTGGGCATCGTTCCCCTCGGATCAGGCAATGATTTTGCCCACATCCTGGGCCTTCCAAACGACCCGGGCGAAGCTTTGCTCTCTGCAATAAACGGCCAGTCCCATCCCCTGGATGTCGGCTCAGTGCGTGACGAGAATGATCGTTTGGAATATTTTAATAACACTATCGGGATGGGCTTTGACGCGGTTGTCAACATGCATACCCGCAAGATTACCGCCATCCATGGCTTTATGATGTACTTTGTTGCTTTGATGAGAACCATTTTCCGCAATTTCGATCCAATTGATTTGCATGTCGAGACTGATGAGGAGACCTGGGATTTGTGCTCCTTGATGCTGGCGCTCGGCAACGGTCCGCGCGAAGGCGGCGGCTTTATCATCACTCCGGATGCAAAATTGGATGATGGAATCCTGAATTATGTGACGATCAAAAGTATTTCCCGATTGATGATGCTCCGGCTTGTGCCGGAAGTGATGCGGGGCACGCATGGGCGCTTCAAACAGGTGCGGATGGGAACCTGCCGGAAGATGAGCGTCACAAGCAAGCAACCGCTCTACATCCACTGTGACGGTGAAATATATGCCGGTTTCGGCATGGATGTTCGAAAACTCGCCATCCAGATCCTCCCAAATTCGATAAACTTGCTGAAAGCGTAATGCCCAATCTTATCCAATCCCTGCAAACGCGTGACCTCGGCCATTTACGCATTGTCGCCGGATTGTGGGGGCTGGAACTTACCTATACCGAAAACGAGGCGGCGCTCAAGGAACTGACCGCCGCACTTCTGAATCCGGATTTGGTGCAGGAAATCCTGGCCAGCCTTAGCCCGGAGGCACGCTCGGCACTGATCGGGCTGGCAGAAGCGGGCGCTAAAATGCCCTGGGCGGCCTTTGCCCGTCAATTTGGTGAAATCCGCGAGGCCGGACCCGGCCGGCGTGACCGGGAACAGATCTATCTCAACCCGGTTTCCGCCGCCGAGACACTTTTCTACCGGGCTTTTCTGGCGCGCGCCTTTTTCGATACACCGACCGGCGCCCAGGAATTTGCCTATATCCCGGAAGATCTGGCTCAAATAATTACGCCCGAACCCTCCCCTACTTCTGGCCCCGGCACGCGGCAACCTTACGGGGTTCCGGTCGTGAAAGGGGTTGAAGTGAGGGAAGAACCGCCTGGACGCCTGGCCACGCCCAAGGAACGTGAGCATCCCATCCCGGCCTCCGACCGTCTGCTGGACGATGCAACCACTTACCTGGCTGCCATCCGAATGGGTCTCGAGCCGCCGGAATTGCAGGTGCCAGCCCGGATGGTGGGTGAATTCTTG
>CAVZMZ010000026.1:0-55644 GCA_963776475.1 uncultured Chloroflexia bacterium | reverse complement strand
GGAGCGCTACCGGGTGCTGGTCGAGAACTCACCGGACCTGATCACACGCTTCGACCGTGAAATGCGGCTGGTGTTCGCCAACCCGGCTACGCTTCTACGCACCGGCAGGCCGGCAGAGGCGCTGATGGGGCGCACGGCACAGGAATACGGAGCGGCGCAAGCCTCGGCAAGCATCTGGGAACAAAATTTCAATCGAGTGGTGGAAACGGGCAAAACGCAACGCTTCGATAACACCAGTCTCTACCAGGGGCAGGTACGCATCTACGACATTCTGGCAGTGCCCGAATTCGGAGTTGACGGTACAGTCGCAATGGTCATGGTGATTGCGCGTGATATCACCGAGAAGAGGCAGGTGGAAGAGGCGCTGCGCAAGAGTGAAGCCGACCTGCGCGGCATCCTGGATGCAACCAAAGAGTCGATCTGGATGTTCGACCCGGAAGGCAACATCCTGATGGGCAATGAGACCACTCTGAAGCGCCTGAAGCGCACTGCCGAAGAATTGACCGGCCAGCCTTTCAGCAAGTTTATTCCAGCAGAATTGATCCAGGCACGCCTGGCAAGCCTGCAGAAGGTGGTTGAAAGCGGACAACCAGTCGAGCTGGAAGATGAGCGCGCCGGAATCATATTCCATCACATCTTTTACCCGATCAAAGACGGGGCGGGAAGCGTGGCACGGATTGCAGCTTTCAGCCAGGATATTACCGAGCGCAAGCAGGCCGAGCTGGCATTACGGGAAAGTGAAGAGAAGTACCGGACGCTGGTTAAATATGCACCTGCCGGTATCTATGAAGTCGATTTCAACACCGGGCGGTTTACCGAGGTTAATGATGTTATGTCCCAGATCCTGGGTTACACCCGTGAAGAGCTGCTGGGTATGACTGCCTTCAAAGTACTGGATGAGGCGGGACAAGCTGCATTTACCACCCGCATCCGCCTTGCGCAGTCCAGCGGGGAACCCGCCCCAACCGCCGAGTACCGGGTGCGAACCAAGGATGGCCGTCTCATCTGGGCGCTACTGAATGTTACTTTCCACCGGGAGGGCGGCAAGATCGTGGGGGCGACGGTGATAGCCAATGATATTACCGAGCGCAGGCTGGCGGAGGAGGCACTGCGGGAAAGCCAGAACTCTCTTGCGTGAAGTAATGGTAAACACTTCCGACCCGGTTTACGTCAAGGACATGCAAAGCCGCATTCTCATGTGCAACCCAGCCCTGGAACAGGTTGTCGGCAAGCCGGCTGCGGAAATCATCGGCAGGACGGATAGCGAGTATTACGAGGACGCTGCGATCGGACAAGCCTTGCGTGAGAATGACCTGCGTGTCCTAGAAACAGGTCGAAGCCAGACGATGGAAGAAACTGTCAAGACACAGGAAGGCTATCGGGTCTTTCTATCCAGTAAAGCACCCTACCGCAATGAATTTGGTGACATTATTGGAATTGTTGGCATTTCCCACGATATCACCGAGCGCAAGCAGGCCGAGGAGAAGCTGCAGGCTTCAAATGAGGAATTGAGGCGCTTCAACAAAGCCATGGTCGGGCGCGAGCTGCGCATGGTGGAGCTCAAAAACGAAATCAATGAGTTATGCAGGCAGGCCGGACTGCCGGAGCGGTATAAAAAGGACAATCAACCAGAGACTACTGACAGCAAGGGAATAGCATGAAAACCACCCAGGAACAGGCTTCCCATTATGCCCGCACCCTGCTCGAGACTTCCCTGGACCCACTGGTGACCATCGATCCAGAGGGAAGGATCACAGACGTTAACGAGGCCACCGTCAAGGCCACCGGCATGCCACGCGATGAACTGGTCGGCACGCGCTACTCCAGCTATTTCACCGAGCCGGAAAAGGCTGAGCTGGGCTACCGGCAGGTATTCGCGCAAGGTTCCGTCATCGACTACCCGCTCACCATCCGCCACCGGGACGGGCGTCTGATGGACGTGCTTTACAATGCCAGCCTCTACAAAGATGCCAGCGGGAATGTTCTCGGAATTTTCGCGGCGGCGTGGGATGTGACCGCACTGAAACAGGCTTCCCAATACGCCCGCACCTTATTGGAGGTCTCGATCGATCCGCTGGTGACCATCAGCCCGGAAGGCAAGATCACGGATGTCAACGAGGCGACCGTCAAGGCAACCGGTGTGAGGCGTGAAGAATTGGTGGGTACAAATTTTTCCAGTTACTTTACAGAGCCGGAAAAGGCCGAGCTGGGCTACCGGCAGGTATTTGCACGAGGGTCCGTGATCGATTATCCGCTCACCATCTGCCACAAGGATGGAAGACTGATGGACGTGCTCTACAACGCCAGCCTTTACAAAGACAGCCGCGGCAGCGTGCTGGGCGTCTTCGCGGCAGCACGGGATGTAACCGCTCAAAAGAAGGCCGAGGCGGAGTTGAAGCGCCACAAAGAGAACCTGGAGGTGCTGGTCAAGGAGCGCACGGCCGAACTTGAAGAATCGAACCGGGATCTGGCCCGGTCGAATGAAAACCTGGAGCAGTTCGCCTACGTGGCTTCGCATGACCTGCAGGAACCGCTGCGGGTGATGTCAAGCTACTCGCAGCTGCTGGAAAAACGTTACAAGGGCAGGCTTGACCAGGATGCTGACGACTTCATCGCCTTCATTGTGGATGCGGCTGCCCGCATGCAGAAGCTGATCACCGACCTGCTGGCGTATTCACGCGCCGGACGAGAAACAACCGGCATGGTGGCTGTGGATTGTGAAAAGGTGGTCCGCAGGCTGGTGAACAGCATGGCTGCCACGATCGAGTCCGCCAAGGGTGAGGTGACGTTCGATGCGCTGCCGACCATCCGGGCACACGAATCCAGCCTGATCCAGTTGTTCCAGAACCTGATCGGGAATGCGCTGAAGTTCCGAGGCGAGCAGCCGCCCAGGATCCACATCCGCGCCAGCCAAACCGGGGGCGAGTGGGTCTTTTCAGTAAGCGATAACGGCATCGGTATCGAACCGCAATACAGCCAACGGATTTTCATGATCTTCCAACGCCTGCATCCCAGGAATAAATACCCGGGTACCGGCATTGGGTTGAGCATTTGCAAGAAGATCGTCGAATCCATGGGCGGCCGGATCTGGGTAGAATCCGAGCCGGGTAAAGGATCAACTTTTTACTTCTCTGTGCCTGTTCGCAAAGAGTGAATTGTCCGGGCAGAAACGCAAGAAGGCGATTTATTCCCCTTCGGAGCAAATTGCCCCATCGGGGTAGATAGGGTCAGGGCGACCATAAAAGTCGCCCAAACAATCGAAAAGGAGGATGATGTGGTTTATCGTAACTTGTTGAGTCCGATCGAAATCCTGCTGGTGGAAGACAACCCGGCGGATGTGCGCCTGACCCTGGAGGCGTTGAAGGAAGAGAAGCTGCAAAACAGCCTGAGTGTGGTCAACGACGGAGTGGAAGCGCTGGAATATTTACACCAGGAAGGCAAATATGCGGATGCGATACGCCCCGACCTGATCCTGCTGGATTTGAACCTGCCGCGCAAGGACGGGCGCGAGGTGCTGGCAGAAATTAAAAGCGACCCGGCCCTGATGGCCATTCCGGTGGTTGTGCTCACGATTTCCGAGGCCGAGAAGGATATCGCCAAGTCCTACAACCTGCACGCCAATTGTTACATCACCAAGCCGCTCGATATGAACCAATTCTCGAAGGTAGTTAAAACCATTCAGGATTTCTGGCTAACAATCGTCAAACTACCGCCGAATACAGGAGCTTAGATGGTAACGAATATGATCCGGGTGTTGGCGGTTGACGACAATCCCGCCGATATCCAACTGGTGAAAATACATCTCGAGTGAAGCGACCTCGATGGATTTCGATGTCGCCGGTGCGGGAACCATGCAGGAAGCGCTCGGCTTGCTCCCGGCCGGTAGATTTTCAGTGGTTTTATTGGATCTCAACCTGCCGGACAACTTCGGGCTGGAGGGGATCGATAAAATCCTGGCCACACCCGAGGCTCCGCCGGTCATCGTGCTGACCGGAATGGACAACCAGGAAACCGGCTTGCAAGCCCTTGCGCGGAATGCCCAGGATTACCTGGTTAAGGGCAGGTTCGACAGCGATATGCTGGTCAGGAGCATCCGGTATGCCATCCAGCGTGACCAATCCGAGAGAGCCATGCGGCAGATGAATGCCGAGCTGGAGTCGCAGGTAGCCGAACAGACTGCCGAGCTGCGGACGGCCAACCTGATGTTGGAACAGCACGTAGCGGCTCGCACGGCCGAACTCGAAGTGGCCAATGAAAGCCTGCGGGCTTCGCGCCTGGCGGCGCTCAACATCATGGAAGACGCACTGTCCGCCCGGAGCGAGGCGGAGAACGAACGCAACCGGCTGGCTGCCCTGGTTAATAATATTACCGATGAGGTCTGGTTTGCGGACACCACCAAGAGATTTACCCTGGTGAATTCGGCGGCATTGCGAGAGTTCGGAATAGATCTCAATAACGCATTGGAGGTGGAGAAGTTTGCCGCCAGCCTGGAAGTGTTCCGCCCGGACGGCAGCCCACGGCCTGTCGATGAGGCGCCACCATTACGCGCTCTCAGGGGCGAAACCGTGAAGAACCTGGAGGAGATCATCAAGGATCCCAACCAGCGGGCAAATACGCTATCGCGAGGTCAATGCCGCTCCAGTAAGCGGTCCGGATGGTAAAACCATCGGGTCGATATCGGTTGTGCGCGACATCACCGAGCGCAAGCTGGCCGAAGAAAAACTACGCCAACTCAACCGCACGCTGCGGGCGCTGAGCAACACCAACCAGGTTATGCTGCGCACTCCAGGTGAAAATGATTTCCTGGATGAGGTATGCGAGATCATTGTCAGGGACTGCGGACATGCGATGGTGTGGATCGGATACAAGGAGCAGGATGAAGCGAAATCGGTGCGACCGGTGGCATCGGCCGGTTTCGAAGACGGCTATCTTGAAACGCTCAAGGTGACCTGGGCCAACAGTGAGCGCGGGCGCGGTCCGACCGGTACGGCCATCCGCAGCGGGAAAACCAGCCGCTGCCTCAACATACTGACCGATCCCAAATTTGCCCCCTGGCGCGCGGAGGCGCGTAAACGCGGCTATGCCTCCTCCATCGTGCTGCCGCTGATGGACGAAGAGCAAGTCTTCGGCGCGATCACCATTTATGCGCGTGAACCGGAGGCTTTTTCGGATGAAGAGGAAACGCTGCTGAGCGAGTTGGCCGGCGACCTGGCCTACGGCATCCGGGCTATTCGCATGCGTACAGCCCACGCTCTGGTCGAAGAGGCCTTGAAGGCCAGCGAAGAAAAAGCCAGCAACCTGGTCAGGTACGCCCCTGCGGCGATCTATGAGATCGATATTTATGGAAACAAGTTCCTGAGCGTCAACGATACGGCCTGCGAGTGGTCGGGATACAGCCGGGAGGAACTGCTCAGCCTGAACCCAAAGGATATCACCGACGAGGACAGCCAGGCCCGTTTCGAGCAGCGGATCAAACAGAAGCTAGCCGCCAAAGAGGTGGAACAATCGATCGAATACTGCATCATCCGCAAGGATGGCCAAGTATTGGATATGGCGGTCAATATAGGAGCGTTCACTTATAAAGACGGCAAGCCCGAAAGCTTGCTGGTGGTGGCACACAACATCACGGAAAGCAAGAGGGCCGAGGAGGCGCTGCGCCAGAGCGAGGAACGCTACCGGACGCTGTTCAACGGCATGACCGAGGGCTTTGCCCTGCACGAGATCATTTGCGATGAAGATGGAAAGCCGTGCGATTACCGCTTCCTGGACATCAACCCGGCCTTCGAACGCCTGACCGGCCTCAAACGCACAGAAGTGGTTGGTAAAACGCATAATGAAGTGCTGCCGGACGATAGCCCCAAATGGATGGAGGCCTACGGAAAAGTGGCTCTAACGGGCGAGCCGGTCAGCTTTGAAAATTATTCCCCAGCGATGAAGAAGTATTTCGAAGTCTCCGCTTACCAGCCGGCGGAGCGCCAATTCGCTGTGATCTTCCTGGATGTAAGCGAGCGCAAGCACATGGAAGACGAATTGCGTATTGCCAAGACTGAGGCCGAACAACGGGCGGTCGAGTTTGACGCAATCTTCGAGAGCATGGCCGAAACGGTGGTGGTCTATGATGCTTCCGGCCGGCTGGTACGCGCCAACCACGCAGCCGTTGAAATGCTCGGTTTCGATCCCCACCACAAAAACGTCAACGGAGTGGTCAACCGGATCGTCCCCCACCGGGCGGATGGTCAACCTGTGCCGCCCGAACAAACCCCGCCCGGACGGGCCTTGCGCGGTGAGCGGGTGACCGGAGAACACTTCACCATCACCAACAGCCGGGGGCGCACTTTGCATACGCTTGGTTCGGCCGCCCCATTCCATGTAGGCGGCCGGTTGGCCGGCGCGGTCACCGTCTGGCAGGATGTAACCGAAATCATGGAAATGGAACGGTCACTGCGCGAAAGCGAGCAGCGCTTCCGCCTTGCGCTCAGGAATGCCCCGGTCTCTGTCGCCACCCAGGACCGTGACCTGCGCTTTACGTGGGCTTACAACCAGCCCACGGTGGATCCGAACCAGGTGATCGGAAAGAAGGATGCCGACATGTTCCCAGCGGAAGACGCCGCCCACCTGGTGGCGCTCAAACGGAAGGTACTGGAAACGGAAAAGGAACTCAGCGAACAACTGTGGGTCCACAACGGGGACCAGCAGGCATTCCTGGATGTGTTCATCGAGCCGCTGCGGGATGCCAGCGGTCAGGTGACCGGCATCGGTATGGCCACGGTGGACCTGACCCCGATGAAACTGGCCGAGCAGGCCATGAGCCAGGCGCGTGACGAACTGGACATACGGGTGCAGGAGCGCACCCGCGAACTGGTGGCGGCCAACCAGCAGTTGGAAAATGAAATCGCCGAACGGATCCGGACGGATACGGCGTTGCATGAAAGTGAAACGCGCTACCGGACGCTGTTCGAGACCTCGCCGGATACGGTGATCATGGTGAACATGGAACATAAGATCCTGTTTGCCAACCAACGAGCTGCGGAGATGCATGGTTACCGGGCGGCCAAAAACCTGGTTGGAAAGAACTTCTTCGAGCTGGTCACGCCGGAAGACAAAGAATCTCTGCGGGAGAGCATTTTGACGACAATGCAACACGGCCCTTTGCGGGAAATCGAATATCAAATCCTGAAGAAAGATGGGAGCAGCTTCCCGGCGGAAATGAACGTCACGATGGTATTCGAGGGTAAGGGTGAACCGACCGGCTTCCTGCTGGACATCCGTGACATCACGGAACGCAAGTGGGCCGAGCAATCCATACGCCTGGCAAATGCCTACAACCGGAGCCTGATCGAGACCAGCCTGGACGCCCTGGTGACGATCACACCGGACGGGAAAATCGGCGACGTAAATTCCGCCACCGAGAAAGTGACCGGCTATAAACGGGCTGAGTTGATCGGGACGGATTTCCACAACTATTTCAGCGATCCGTTCAAGGCGCGCCTGGGCTACCAGAAGGTATTCGAAAACGGGAGTGTGCGGGACTACGACCTGGAGATCCGCCACAAGGATGGCAGCATTACGCCGGTGCTGTACAACGCCTCCATTTTTCGGGACGAGGGCGGGAACGTGCTGGGAGCGTTCGCAATTGCACGCGACATCACCGACCGGAAACAGTTCGAAACCCAACTGGTCCAAGCCGAAAAACATGCCGTGATCGGACGGATGGTCGGCTCGATCACGCACGAGATCAACAACCCCCTGCAAACCATCAAGAACTGCCTGTACCTGATCCAGCAGGACGTCACGCCGGAGAGCCCAATCCACGAGCCTTTGGAAATGGTCACTTCGGAAACCCTGCGCCTGACCAACCTGGTGGGCCAACTGCGCGAACTGTACCGGCCGAAAGCCGGCCTGAACAAACAGTCGCAGGAGCTGCTGGATATCCTCGAAGAAGCGCATGCCCTGTTGATACCGCACCTGAACAATGCCAGGGTGGAATGGCTGCCGCTGACGGGCTTGCAGCGCTGTTATATCAACTGCGTACGCGACCAGATCCTGGAAGTGTTCCTGAACATCAGTGTGAATGCCATCGAAGCGATGCAGCACCACGGCGGGAAGTTGTACGTGGACATGAAAGTAACCGAAGAATGGGCGACCGTGATATTCAAGGATACCGGCCCGGGTATTCCCAAAGAGATCCTGCCGCATCTGTTCGAGCCGTTTATGACCTCCAAGGCCAGCGGACTGGGGCTGGGACTGTCCATAACTTATGGGATAATACAAAGACACGGCGGCCAGATCCAGGTGGAAAACCAGCCGAGCCAGGGAGCCACGTTTACAATATTATTGCCTCTGCATTCACAAAGCGGAGACGAGGAGAATGGAAATGCCGACGAATGATACGATCCTGGTGATAGACGATGAACCCAAACTGTCGCGCAGCCTGGCACTGATCCTGCAGCGCGCCGGGTACGTGGTCACCACCGCGGCCAACGCCGGCGAGGGACTGCAACTCTTGCAGGCGGGCGCGTACGACCTGGTATTCCTGGACATCAAGATGCCCGACCAGAGCGGCATCCAACTGCTGCCGCAGATCCGCGCCCTGTACCCGGACATGCCGGTGCTGATGCTGACGGCGCATGCCTCGCTGGATACCGCCATCGAGGCGGTGCGGGCGGGCGCCAGGGATTACCTGCTCAAGCCGATCGACCCGGAAGCGATCCTGGCCAGGGTGAAAAAAATCCTGGAGGACCAAAGACAACCCAAACGGCGGCGCGAGATCACCACACAAATCCAGAATTTACTGTCCGAGCTGCACACCACCGAGAGCGCAGAAACTTCGCCATATGCCTTCGTTCCGGGTACGCCCCAGACGGACCCGGCGCGCTATTTGAAACGCGGGCCGCTGGTGCTGGACCTGCACACCCGGCTGGTAATCATGGCGGAAAGGAAAATCCAACTACCACCATCCACTTTTGACTACCTGGCAACCCTGGTGCGGCATTCCCCCCAGCCGGTCTCGTATGACACCCTGGTATTGGAATCGCAAGGCTACCAGGGCCTGAGCCGGATCGAATCGAAGGAAATTACGCGCTGGCAGGTGCATGAAATCCGTAAAGTCCTGGAAGAGGATGTAAGGCATCCGCGCGTGATCATCACCGTGCGGGATGTGGGCTACCGGCTGGTGATTTAAGATTAAACACGACCCTCATACCCACGGGCAGGCGGAGGACACAAAGCCTGGGGACGGCGGCGGGGATGCCGCCTAGAGCAGGATCTAATCAGGTCATTTTGGACGGGCAGATGGCCCGTCCATTTTGTTTAATAATAGACTTTCTTTATAGGAGATGCCAATAAATCCCAAGTTTTTCAAATTTTGCCGGGACATATATTCTGTAAAATCAGGACAGAAGCCATATGTCCCCAGAGCCTTTCACCCTCCCCAAATCCATTTTGATCGTTGATGAAGATCAAAACCTGCGGCGCTCGCTGTCGTTGATCCTCAGGCGCGCGGGTTACCTGGTGGCGGCGTGCGGCCAGGCTTGCGAAGCCCTGCAGCAATTACAGAGCGGATCGTATAACCTGATCATCATGGATATAACGACACCCGAGAACCGGCTGACTTTACTCCCGGCGATCCTGTGCATGTATCCGCATCTATCGGTATTGGTGTTTACAGCGCTCTGGTCACCTGAAACCGCCCTGGAGATCGGGAAATTGGGCGTGCAGGGTCACCTGGAGAAGCCGGTCACACCGGGGCAATTGCTGGATACCGTGGGGTCGATCCTTGCAAAGCAGGCCTGATCTGCCAGGCGATCATTTGCCAATTAATCCAAAGTTAATCAAATAGTTTTCCCGAAATAAATATCTAAAATATAGTTAGCGCTGATAGGGAAGTGTCTAAAAAATTATCCAGAACGATTATTGAACAAGCAAGAACAACTTATTTGTAAAGGAGGCAAACATGAATTTTATAGAAACCCAGCCGAAACTCTTCAATTTATCCGGATCGTGAGTAGATAAAGAATGTGCAAGGCGCCGGGAAGATCAAACCGTTTGTGATCTTTCCCAGCGCCGCAGTCTTTGTGAGCGGCCCCAGAAGGCAAACTTCGACTAAGAATTAACCCGAAAAAAGCTCCAAAAACATTCACGTTCAACCATTTTATAAAGGAGAATATCATGTTTCGTTCTAAATTTCTAAATATTTTCATGTCGCTCCTGGTCATCTCTTCGATGACCCTTGGAACGACCGGGCAGGTAATCGCCCAGAGCCAGACCAAGGCTCCTCCGGCCCAACAGGCCAGCGGCGGAAACCTGCACGGCAAAGTAACTCCGGCAGAAAGGCAGGCCGCCGCCGATCGACTCAAGGCAGCCTACAAGCAAGCCGGAATAACCGCACAAGCGGCAACCATGAACCCAGGCGGGACGCCGGACTATTTTGGCACGACCCCCAACTATGCCAACAGCCCGCTCCCGACGCTGGACGTAAATGGCGTCCCGCTGGCCGGCACCGGTATCCGGAAATTCATGGATACCCTGCCGGGATTAGGGCCAACGGGGATCAATGACCTCGGCCAATACATCCCGGTAGCCCAGGCGGATACCACGACCTACCCAGGCTCGGATTATTACGAAATCGCCCTGGTTCAATTTACCGAGCAACTACACCTGGACCTGCCCCCCACCACGATCCGCGGCTACGTGCAGATTTCAACAACGGTAGTGCCCGGCAACCAAATCCCCTTGTTTTATCCGGACGGGTCACCCCGATCATTGGATAATAAGGGCCAGCCGGTCTCTGCAGTGGATAAACCGCATTACCTGGGACCCTTGATCGTGGCCCAAAGTTACAATCCAGCGTATGCACCCGGCGCGACCCTGCCCACTGGGGGAACGAACGGAATGCCAACGCGCATCAAGTTTGACAACTACCTGCCTAGCGGCGCGGGTGGTGATCTCTTTATACCTACGGATACCACCTATATGGGCGCGGGCATGGGACCCACCGGCGAAGTGACCGGCATTGCGATCACCTCCGGCGGCGCGGGTTACACCTCCGAGCCAACCGTTACGATCTCGGGCGGTGGCGCCACAACGGACGCGACTGCCAGGTCTACCATCCTAAACGGTGTGGTTAACAGCCTGCACATCACCAACCCGGGCACTGGCTATACGTCGGCTCCAACGGTTGTGATCAGCGGCGGAGGCGCCACGACCGACGCCACGGCTTCCCTGAGCTATATCGGGGGTACTGCGGCGGCGTACACCGAGAACCGCGCCACGCTGCACCTGCACGGCGGCGTCACCCCCTGGATCAGCGATGGCACGCCCGACCAGTGGACCACCCCGGCAACTGAGAACACTCCCTACCCAGAAGGGGTAAGCGTGCAGAACGTTCCCGACATGCCGGATCCCGGCCCGGGTTCGATGACGTTCTTTTACACCAACCAGCAGAGCGCCAGGTTGATGTTCTACCACGACCATGCCTACGGCATCACCCGCCTGAACGTCTATGCCGGTGAAGCCGCAGGTTACCTGGTGCAGGACTCGTTCGAACAGGCTCTGATCGCCAACGGCACCCTACCGCCGGCCACCAACGAGATTCCCCTTATCATCCAGGATAAAACCTTCGTGCCGGATACCCCCCAACTGGCTGTCGAAGACCCCACCTGGGATCCTACCAAATGGGGCGGGAAAGGCAATTTCTGGTTCCCGCACGTCTACATGACAAACCAAAACCCGTATGATATGGCGGGCGTCAACGCATTCGGCCGATGGGACTACGGCCCGTGGTTCTGGCCGCCTTACACCGGCCTGACCTATGGCCCGGTTCCGAACCCGCTGGCGGGCACGACTCCACTGGAAGGCCCGGTTATTCCGGGTGTCCCCAACGTATCCGGAACTCCGGAAGGGTTTATGGATACGCCGCTGATCAACGGAACGGCCTACCCGGTGCTGAACGTCCAGCCGCAGGCCTACCGCTTCCGGATCCTGAGCGTGGCCAATGACCGTATGTTTAACCTGCAACTGTACCAATCCAGCCCCATCGTTGGTAACATCACGCTCACCAACCCGGGAAGCGGCTACACCGACATCCCGCTGGTCACAATTAAAAATGGCGCCGGAGATACAACCGGCGAAGGCGCGACTGCCGTCGCCACGGTAGATCTCGATCCCGCCAGCCCGACCTACGGCCAGGTGAACGGTTTGATGCTGTGGACCGTGGGCAGCGGCTATACCGCCAACCCAACCGTTACGATCGCCCCACCGACCACCACGGGTGGAGTAACCGCCACCGCCACCGCGACTGTCTACACCGGTAGCAGCGAGGTCGGCATGGTACCCTTCACCTCCAGCCAGAATGCCGTCACGCCCTTCCCGTCCGGCTGGTACACTGCTGGCAATCCATATACCATGGATGACCGCAATGGCGGTGTGCCCGATCCAACGAAACGCGGCCCGGCCTTTGTCATGATCGGTACGGAAGGCGGCATTTCGCCCAACCCGACTGTCATCCCCAATACCCCGGTCAACTTCGATTACAACCGCCGGAGCATCACGGTCCTGAACGTCTTGCAGAAGGGACTGATGCTGGGGCCAGCCGAGCGCGCGGATGTGCTTGTCGACTTCTCCAAGTTCGCCGGCAAGACCCTGATCATGTACAACGACAGCCCGGCGCCAGTACCGGCGGCCGACCCGCGCAATGATTACTTCACGGGCGACCCGGACCAGACCTCTTCCGGTGGTGCACCCTCCACCGTACCTGGATACGGTCCCAACACCCGCACCATCATGAAGATTGTGGTGGCGGGCAGCGGCGGCACAGCACCCGTGGATGATGTCAACGCAGCCTCCCTGGCAACTTTGAAAACCGCCATCCCGGCCGCTTTCGCGGCTTCCCAACCGGCCCCGATCGTGCCCGAGCCTGCCTACAACGCTGCTTACGGCACCAGCTTCACTGGCACCTATAGTCGCATTTCTGACACCAGCATGACCTTCACTCCAGTGGGTCAAACCGCACCCATCACGATGGGCATGGAAGCGAAGGCCATCCAGGAGCTCTTTACGGTGGATTATGGACGCATGAATGCCACGTTGGGCGTGGAAATACCCAATACCAACGCGACGATCCAGACCACCATCCCATATGGTTACATCGATCCGGCTACCGAGCTCCTGGAAGGCACCATTCCGGGGACCCAGATCGGATCTTTGGCAGATGGGACACAGATCTGGAAGATCACCCATAACGGCGTGGATACGCATGTGATCCACTTCCATTTATTCAACGTGGAGGTGATCAACCGGGTTGGATGGGATGGCGCGGTCAAACCGCCCGACCCCTTTGAACTCGGTTGGAAAGACACCGTGCGGATGAACCCGCTTGAAGACGTGATCGTGGCTTTGACTCCGATCATTCCAGTCAACCTGCCCTTCCAGGTGCCCAACAGCATCCGGGCAATGGATGTGACCCAGCGCCTCGGCAGCACCATGGGATTCTTTGGTGTTGACCCAGCCGGCAACCCGTCGGCAGTCGTCAACTCGCTGGTCAACTTCGGTTGGGAGTACGTCTGGCACTGCCACATCCTGGGCCATGAAGAGAACGATATGATGCGCCCAATGGCGGTCGTGGTGCCACCAGATGCACCCACCAACCTGACTGTCACCCCGGCTGCCGGCCCAATTAACATCTTGAGCTGGGGCAACCTCGCTTCAAATGCAACCTCCTATACCATCCAGAGGGCAACCGATTTCGGGCTTCCTGAATAACCTGACCACCTTCGATACCGGTGCGCCGGTGTTGACCTACACCGATAACACCGTGGTCAGCGGCCCTACTTACTACTACCGGGTGGCGGCCAGCAATACGATCGGCGGCGGTACCGCGCCGGGCTACCCCAGCATGACCGTCAACTCCGCATGGGTCACCAGCACTGGAGTAGGCAGCGCTCCGGCAGATCCAACCGGATTGAGCGCCACGGCGCTTCTGGGCGGAACAGTTCGCTTGAGCTGGACCGACAATGCCACCAATGAAACCGGCTACGAGATCCAGCGCGCGGATAACGGCGGAACTATGGCCACGATCGCCACGACGCCTCTCTACCCCGGTAACGGCATTGCGACCTACACCGACATCACCACCGTAGGCCCCAACAGCTACGTTTACCAGGTAAGAGCCTTAGGCACAACTGGCAACTCGAATTGGTCGAACCAGGCGCCTATCACTTTGGTAGCCCCGCCAGATGGACTTCCGATCACCGACCTGACTGCATCCCTTCCAACCGGACCGCAGGTCAATTTGACCTGGACTAACCAGTCCACGAACGAGGCCGGCTTCGTGATCGAACGCAGTGTAAACGGCGGAGCTTTCTCGGTGCTTGCCACCGACCTCGTCACTCCGGCTGCTGGCGCCACCGTCACTTATATTGATACGACAACCGTAGCCATCAATACCTACGCGTATCAATTGAGAGCGGTGAATTTCGGAGGCTATTCGGCCTATTCGAACGTAGCCACAATATTGGTCGGCGTTCCGGCAACTCCAACCAACCTGGCGGGAGTTTACGACGGCACAGTACCACAGATTAAATTGAGTTGGATGGATAATGCCAACAACGAAATTAATTATGTGGTCGAACGGGCGGATAATGGCGGAGCTTTTGCAACGCTCGTAAGTAATCTCGCCGCAAATCCCGGTACCGGCCCGGTAGGCTACAATGACCCCGCGATCTTACCTGACAGCAGCTATATCTATCGCGTGAAAGCAGTCAACGGCCTGGGCTCGTCGGCTTACTCCAACAGCGTGACGGTTGTCACACCTCCGTTGGCTCCTTCCAACGTGGTTGCAACCCTGGTAAATGGCGGCATCCAAATCACCTTTACCGACAACTCCGTCACTGAAACCAGCTTCGACCATTGTGGTGAGTACCAACGTCGGAGTAACCTGGACAGCGCTGCCTTCACTCGGGCCAAATCCCGGTAAGGGCGGCACCGTGACCTATACGGATCTAACCACACTGGCCTCCACCACCTACTATTTACGCAGTGAGGGCAAACAACGCAGCCGGAGTCATCCGCCTATGTGCTCTCGAACGCGTGTCTCACGAGCTCTGCTCCGGGTGCACCAACCAATCTGACAGCAACGCTGCAGAACGGCGGCCTGGTCAGTTTGACCTGGATCGACCGTGCTACGAATGAGACCGGCTTCCTGGTCGAGCGCAGCCTGAATGGCGGAGCCTATGCGGTAATCGCGACCGTCCCGGCCAAGGCCAATTCGAACACTGCCGTTACCTACACGGATGCCACGGCACTGGCCGGCAATCCCTACAGCTACCGTGTCAGAGCAGTAAGGCTGGGTTCCTCTTCGGCTTACTCCAACGTTGCCTCTGTGACCCTGCCTGCCCTGCCACCTGCTCCAACCGGCCTGACGGTGGCTCCGGCGGCCACCCGGGCAGTCACCCTGACCTGGACTGACAATGCCATGACCGAAACCGGGTTCTCGGTCGAACGCAGCGTCAATGGCGGCGCCTTCGCTGTGCTTGCAACCCTTGGGGCACATACCGGAACAGGCGTCATGACCTACAACAATACGACCGCGGTGGCCGGCACTGCCTACGTTTACCGGGTAAGAGCCTTTAACCTGGGAGGCTATTCGGCCTATACCAACACGGCCGCAATAACGCCAGCCGCACCGACAGTTCCCGGCAGCCTGACGGCCTCGGCCATACAAACCTCGTCGACCCAGACTCAAGTCACACTAACCTGGACAGATCCTCTAACCGAGACGAGCTTTACAGTCTATCGAACCAACTCGACATACACGACCGTCCTCGGCACGGCGACGCTGCCAGCCAACCAGACAGTATACGTACGAAATGGCCTGGCCCGTCTCACGACCTATTACTACGAGGTACGCGCCAACAACGGATATGGTTCGTCCGCCTGGGCACGTGTCAGTATCACCACACCATAGTTCTGCCTTCCGGCGTCAGCCGCAGGCCGGCGCCGGAAGGTAATTGGAACTAAAATTAGCCATCGCCATTCCAAGCCCCACAGGGCTAGGAATGGCGATGTGATCTGGATTGGTACATTGGAAGATTGGGTAGAGCGCTTTCCCGACTTAAACTGCCACAGGGTATACCCACAGCCGGACTTGAGGTACTTTTCGATGGAGTTGCGCATGTCGGCTTCGTCGACGTACAGCAGCGGGATCTGCGAACGCTGGCAGGCAAAGCCGGTCTGCCAGGCATTCAACCCACCTGGCGAAATCTCAAGGGAGAATTCCTTCGCCCCAGCCGGCAGCCAGTCCGAAAGGGTGTGCTCACCGTAAACCAGGTAAGGATAGTCGGCGTAGTGCCAGAGCGGATGCCCGGTACTTTCGGCGGCGCGGCGGGTGAGAACATGGTCACGATGCGAGCCGATCGCCAGCGGGGCTACCAGCTCACAGTCTTCGGGCAGGTTTTTGCGGATAAAATCCGCCACCTGCGGGATCAAGTACGATTCGACCGGCTCGAGCGGGGTGAACTGGTCCTCGTTTTCCTTGATGAGCGGCTCGTCCGTACCGGGCAGGTAACGGTAGATATTATCCGGAATGGTATAACGACGGTAAAGGGCGGCACCCAACGCGCGGCAGCAGGCGGCATCCTCCCGGCTGCGCTTGAGCGGCACATCCTCGCCGATATCCCAGAAGCCGTGCAGTAGCTGGGCGTATTCAGTCAGAGGCTTACCGGCCGGAGGATCACCGGCGCAAATCGTCCAGATCTCGACCCGCTCGCCGCGCTGGGCCAACTCCCAGACCAGCCCGCCGGCCGAGAGCACGACATCATCAAAATGTGTGGAAAGGAAAACCCAGTTCTTCATTTGGCCGCCTCCATGCGGGCATCGATCTCCTTCTGCGGCACCTTGACTGCAAAAATAATCCCGCCCAGCAAGAACAGGAAGGCTGAGATAACGAAGAGGGCGGTGAAAGTGGTGCGCGTCAGGGTAATGAGAATGACCCCGAAGACCAGGCCGGCCAGGGCGCCCGAGACCCCGGTCGACAGGTTGTTATAAGCCATGTATTGCCCGGCTTCATCTTTGGGGGCCAGGTCGCTGGCCAGCGCCGGGACGATCGCGAAGATCGGGCCGGTGGCGACCGCACGCAAGCCGGCCAGGATCAGGAAGAAGATGTAGTTGCCGGTGAGGCCCATCAAAAGGGTGGTGAAGGCACAAATGAACATGGACCACAGGATGAGCGGGCGACGCCCGATCTTATCCGAGAGCACACCCGCCAGGACGGATGCCAGCATGGTCATTACCAGGCTAATGCCGCCCATGGTGCGGAAGGCGGCTTCCGGGTTAACGGCCGGGAAATAGACCTGGAAAAAATACAGGGCGAAGAACTGCAGGCTGTTCATGCCCAAATAGGCCAGCAGGACCGCGAGTACCAGCCAGAAGAAGACTGCCACGCGCGTGCGGACACGGAACATGTCACGCAGCGCCCGTCCCAGGCTGATCCTATCGGACTGTCCGGCGGGTTTGTCCTTGCCGCGGATGACCAGGACATTGACGATACCGCTTAAGGCGAAGATCCCGCCGACCAGCCACAGGGCGGCCGAGGTCTGATCCTTCTCGATCAGGAAGGTGACGATCAGGATCGCGATGGTAGCCCCGATCAGGGTCAGCGCACCCTGGATACCGGAGGCCGCGCCGCGCTGCTTCTCGGGCACCACGTCCACCAGCAACGGCCACCAGGCGCCATTACCGATATTGGTGGCAAACTGCATTCCGCAATAGCTTATGATGGTGATCGGCAGCGCCAGGGAGAGGAATACCGGACGAAGAGCCGGCGCCAGGAATAGCGTTGGCAGGCCAATCAGCGGCAAACCGAGCAGAGCGCCGATCAGAATAGCCGGGGTACGCCGGCCCCAGCGACTGGCTGTATGATCGCTCAATATGCCAGCCAGGATACTGACTGTGATGGCCAGCAAGGTACCAAGGAAGCCAATCAACCCGGTCACCAGTCCCTTGCCGGTCGTAACGATCCCTTCGACCAATGTGGGCAGCAGCAGGCTGTTATAGGCAGTCCAGACCAGGTTGGCCCCCAGCATGAGCATGCTCATTCCGAACAGGAATCCGATCGAACGTTTTACCGTCGTACTTGATTGTTCTGTCATGGATGCCTCGTAGAACGTAAAAATGCACCCCAAGGGATATGGCTTTCAAGGGACTCAAAGGCAATCCTGTGAGTCCCTTTCGTTTGGTCGTGCCAGCTGGCTGGCACTTTACCTTATGAGGTACCTTAGCTTATCAGGCACCTTACCTTATCAGGCACTTACATCATAATCTTTTGCAGCTTCATCAGGTCTTCCATGGCACCCTTGACCTGGATTTTGCGCTGCATGTAGGCGGTGGTGCCGTTGATCTTCTTATCCATGATGCCGGCCAGGACATCAGAGGTCATTGTGACCAGGATATCGGGTTTTTCCAGCGTCTCCTGGGTAAGGGTGGCGGAATTGCCATTGACGGCTTTGATCAGCCAGTCTTCCTTCGTGTCGGTAAACTTGAACTGGAGGTTTTTGGTGAAGCCTTTCAGGCTGGCCTGCACGGCGGGATTGGCGAAGCGGTCCACCATTTTCTGAAGATACGGTTTGATGTCTGCCATGAGAATTCTCCTTTTTAGATTTTAGATTTCATGTAGATAGTGTTTGTCGGTTATTAATTGCAGGACCGTTTGCTTTTCACAGCACTTTACCGTTACGGACCGATTCATAGGCTTTCTCGATCACTTTGATCGCGTAACAACAGTCCAGGGGATCAACGGTTGGGGGCAGGCCGGCGCTAATGGTACGGACGAAATCCTTGACCTCTTCCACAATGGAGAAATAATGCCAACCCATCGGGTCATATTCCACTCCCTCCACCGGGCTGCCGTCGAAATCAACCGGCTCGGCGTAGAACTTGACCGGCGGGTTGACCAGCTGGTCGACGATCAATGAACCGGTGGCGCCATAAACTTCCAACCGCTCGCTGTGCGGGACCTCGGCAGTGAAGGTGAAGCTGGAAAGGAAGTCTGCCCCGCAGACCAGCCGGCCGCGCACATCCGCGTTATCCTCCACTTCGCTGTCCACGTGGTAGAGCTGGGAGGTGAAAGCTGCCAGTTCCTGGATCTCGCCGAACAGCCACTTGAGCAGGTAGAAGGTATGCGGACCCGAGTTGATCAATGTGCCGCCACCGCAGGCGACCTGCTTGCCCCAGAAATCGTCGCTCGAAAGGCGCATACGCTCGTTGGCAGGCAGGAAGGTGCGCACCAGGTTGATCTCGCCAAGTTTTCCTGAGCGGATGATCTTCTCGGCTTCCAGGTAGGCGCGGATAAAACGGGTGTTCTCGGCTACTCCGAAATAGATGCCGGCTTTCTGAGCGGCGGTATAAATTTCAAGGGATTGCTGGTAGGTGACCGCCACCGGTTTTTCCAACAGCAGGTGCTTGCGGGCCGCGATCACGGCCATGGCTGCGGCATAGTGCAGGTGGTGCGGCAGCAGCAGGTCAACCAGATCGATCTGCGGGTCGTCGATCAAAGCGTGGTAATCGGAAACTATTTTGGCGTCGAACATGGCTGCCAGGTTCTCGGCGTTTTCCCGGTTCGTGTCGCAAACGGCGACAACCTCGACTTGATCGGGAAGCTCCTGAAAACCGGCGGCGTGAATGGGAGCGATCAGCCCTGCTCCGAGGATGCCTACACGGATTTTGGTGGGTGTCATTGGCTGCCTTTCTCTCCCTCACCCCCATAGCTGGGGGCTTCCCCTGCCCTCTACCCTTTCGGGCAGCGTCCCGAGGGGAGGGGGATAGAGAAGGGGGAAGAGATGAGAGTTAGAACTTCTTCTCAATGATATCGACCGGCAAGGTGCTGAGCTGCTCGGGCCCGGATGCGGTGACCAGGAAGGTCTCCTCATCCCCGATCATGACGCCTTCATCGCTGGGCGAGTACAACTCGATGTTCAGAACCATGCCAGGCTGGACCGGGGTGGGGTCATCCGACATGATCCAGTGCTCTTCCACCTGCAATCCCAGGCTGTGGCCAACGTGCAGGAACATCGGATCGATGCCGGCCTGGGCATACAACTCGTAGGCATAAGCATGCAACTCAGCGAAGGTTTTGCCGGGGCGCAGGGCTTTGCCCATCTCCGCCACCACCCAGCACAGCTTTTTGTGCAGTTCCTTGAGCGCTTCCGGCACCGTCCCGGTGTAGACCAGGCGGCGGTTATCGGAAACGTAGCCCTGGTAAACGGCGCCCAGGTCGAGGGTCACGATCTGGTCCGGCTCGAGCGGTTCATCCAGGGCGATCTCCGGGTTGGCCGTCCCGAAGGCCATGGTGACGTGGTCAACCCCATCCGCCCCGTTCTGCGAGCATGCGCGTCTTGGCAGTACGCGTCAACTCCAGGCGGCCCATGCCCAGGCGCAGGTCCTGGGCCAGCTCCATGACGGTCCGATCGATGATGTGGGTGCTCTGGCGGATCAACTCGACCTCTGCCGGAGATTTGATCAAGCGCAAGGCATAAAAAAGATCATCGATGATCTGGATATCCGCCGGCTTGGCGTGTTCGTCGAGCAGCCGCGCGGCATAATAGGGGAAGGTTGACTCGACCCCGACCGTGCAACCAGGCTTGAGCTTCTCGTCGATCAGGGCAGCCAGGTCGTCGAGCGCCATCTGGGATGTGAAAGACATGCGCACATCATCGGCGCCGTAATCGATGCCCATCCCCGCCGGTCCCCAGCACAGCAGGATGATCTGCCCGTCACTGCCTACGTAAACGAAATAGGGGTCCATATTGCGCAGAGCATGGATGATCGGGTTGCCGCTGCCGGGCAGGCACGGATAACCGGTGGTATAAAAAACGTTTTCGGGGGAGGAAAGGAAGAGGCCGTCCAGCTTGCGCGCCTGCATCAAGGCGAGCAGACGGGCGCGGTCGAGGCCAACCGGTTTGAAGGATACTTCAGACATATTTACTCTCCTTAGTTGGTAGTGGCCTACTGGTATCTACCACAAAATGGCATGTGCCGGCCGGGGCTGACACTCAGTACGGGTGGACGCTTCGGTAGTGGCGGACACCCAGGTCCGTCCCTACATGGACACGAATTTTTTGGTCTCTATGGATTTAGCAACCGCCTCAGCCGCTTTCAATGCGTAGAGTGCATCCGCAGGATCGATGCGCGGCGGGCGGTCTTCGATCACGGCATGTACAAAATCACCGACCTCGGCGATCATCGAATTGAACTTCCAGGCCATCGGGTCGAACGGGACACCCTCGACGACCGTGCCATCGATGTCACCGGATCCCAGGTAATACTTGACCACCGGGTCCGACAGCTGGTCGATGATCATGCCACCCTGGCTGCCATAGATCTCGACCCGCTCGGTCCAGGGGATCTCGAAAGTACAACTGGTATGAAGCAGGAACTCGGCGCCATTGGCCAGATGGCCGAGGATCAGTCCGTTGTCTTCCATCTCGCCCTCGGGGATGATCTTGGAGGCGAAACCCAATACATCCCGCACTCCTCCGAACAACCACTTGAACAGATAAAAGTTGTGGACGGAAGAATCCAGGATTACGCCGCCATAAGGCGCCTTGCCATGCCAAAGGTTGGGATCCTTGATGCGATAGGCTTCGCTGCCGGCTATCAGAGTGCGCACACTCCAAATATCGCCCAGCAGACCCTGCTTAAGGATCTCTTCCGCCTTCAGATACGCGGTGACAAAATGGGTGTTTTCCGCCACGCTGAATTTGAGCCGCTTCTGCTTTGCCAGGGCGATCAGTTGCTCCGCCTGGGAGGAAATAACCGTGATGGGCTTCTCCACCAGCACATGCTTGCCTTTTTCGAGCGCAGCTTTGGCAATCTCGTAATGCAAAACGTGTGGGACGGTAATGTCGACCATATCGACTGACGGGTCGTCCAGGAGCTCCTGGTAGCGAGTGTAACCTTTAGCCCCCTCATACATCCCAATGCGATTGTTGACTTCTTCTTCATTGATGTCGCACAAGGCGACGATTTGACAATCTTCCCCCAGTTCCGAATACCCAGCTTCATGCGCGTACGAAATGGATCCCAGACCGATCAGCCCAACACGAACCTTTTTCTCTGTCATAGGCCGTCCTTTCGGGTGACGATGCGATTATCGGATAAATCAAACTATAGCACAAAGAAAATTAGCGCGCAATAGATTTTGAAGCTGGTTTTCCTTTTTGTGCTGTTCTTCAACAAAGTTATGATTTTATTCAACTTGCGCGTACCTGATTAATTGTGCTATAGTGAGTGCGTCCGATTCTGCATTCTGACCCTCTTCTGGAAAGGACACTCCCCATGCAACCTCTCATCATTATCGCCACCCCCAACGTCTGCTGGTTGAAGCCGGATGTGGATTACCCGCGCACGCCAGAAGCCATTGCTGAGGAAGCCCGCCGTTGTTACGAGAACGGTGCGACCATCCTGCACACCCATGCCGAAGGAAAATGGAAAGAAACCATCGCGGCGGTGCGTGTCAAAAGCGACATTATCGTGCAATGCGGGATGTCCAGCCTGCCGATCGGCGACAGGCTGGAGGTCTTCACCGAACACGCCGACATGATGTCGATCATCCTTAACCATCACGATGAGGCTTTCGTAGGAGCCGACTTCAACGTGCTACACCCCAAAGATGAGCTGGTTGAATATGCCAAATTGTGCCAAAAATACGGCGTGATCCCGGAATGGGAAGTCTGGCACGCCGGCTCGGTCTGGAACCTTAACTATCTGATCAAGCAAAACCTGCTCAAGCCACCCTATGTGACCACCCTGTTCTTCGGCTGGCCGGGCGGCACCTGGAGTCCGCCGACGGTGGAGGAGTACCTGTACCGGCGCAAGCTGATGCCGGAGGGCTGCGCCTGCAACGTCAGCATCATGGGTGCAGGCCAGCGGGACATTCTCACCGCAGCGATCATCCACGGCGACCACGTGCGGGTGGGGACGGAGGATTTGCCCTATGACCACAGCGGCAAGTTGGTGGACACGCCGGCGCTGGTACGCGAGACCGCCGAGATGGCGCGCGCCCTCGGTCGCCCGCTGGCGACAGTCCAGCAGGCGCGCCAGATGATTGGATTAAAAAACATTTAACCACAAAGGAACACAAAGGCACACGAAGAAAAAAAATCCAAGATTTTTTTGGGGGTTCCTTTGTGTTACTTCGTGGCCTTCGTGGTAAAAAATCCGGAGGCTGGAATGAGTGATAAGAAAGTCGTCATCATCACCGGGGCAGCACGCGGAATCGGGGCGGCCTGCATGCGGGTCTTTGCGAAGCACGACTTTGCGGTGGTCGGGCTGGACATCCTGCCCGAAGGCCTGGCGGTCGCCGACGGGATCCAGAAAGAATCCGGCGAGGCGCTATTTTTCAAATGCGATGTCTCCAACGAGCAACAAGTGGCGGAGTGTGTCAAACAAGTCGGGGACAAATACGGGCAAGTGGATGTGCTGGTCAATAATGCCGGCATCGTGCTGGTCAAGCCCTTCGACCAGATCACCTGGGACGAGTTCCGCCACACAACCGAGGTCAACCTGGGTGGACATTTCCTGTTATGCAAGTACGTATTGCCTTATATGAAAAAACAAAAGAGCGGCGTAATCGTCAATATGGGCTCGGTCTCCGGGCATGTCGGGCAAACCGATCACGTCATGTATGGCGCCACCAAGGGCGCCATCATTGCCATGACGCGCGCCCTGGCCTGGGAACTGGCGCCTTACAACATCCGGGTCAACTCGATCAGTCCGGGTTCGGTGGATACTCCCATGCTGCGCGGCGACATCGAGCTTGAATCAAAACGCACGGACATCCCATTCGAGGACGTCAAAAAGGAGCGCGAGGCCGAACAGGCCTTCAAACGCTGGGCGGACCCGGCCGAGATCGCCGAGCCGATTTACTTCCTGGCCAGCCAGGGCGCATCCTTCGTCACCGGTGCGGATTGGCTGGTGGATTGCGGCTGGGTGGCGAAGTAGGGGCACAATATATTGTGCCCCTACAACAACATCCATGTAAAGGAGCGAAGATGAGCGAAGAACGCTTTCTGGTCACCGGCGCGGCCGGCTGTATCGGCGCCTGGGTGCTGCGCAACCTGGTACGGGAAGGGGTGGTTGTTACAACCCTCGACCTGGACACACGCCATCACCGACTGCCATTGGTGATGACAGAACAGGAAATTTCCGGGATCCAGTTCATCCAGGGCGACGTTTCGGATTTTGCCACGGTCGAGAATGCCCTTAAGACCAGCCGCGCCGACCACATCATCCACCTGGCCGCGCTGCAACTGCCCTTTTGCAAGGCCGACCCGGTCGCCGGAGCGCGCGTCAACGTGGTCGGGACGGTCAACATCTTCGAAGCCGCCAAACGGCTCGGTTTGAAGGGCGTGGTATATGCCAGCAGCACCGCCGTGTATGGCCTGAGCGAGGAGTACCCGGACGAACCCCTGCCCAACGACGCCCCGCTCAAGCCGCGTTCGCATTACGGCTTCTATAAACAGGCCAACGAGGGCAATGCGGCGGTCTACTTCCGGGACGAAGGCTTCTCCAGCATCGGGTTACGGCCGTACGTGGTCTACGGGGCCGGGCGCGACCAGGGCATGACTTCCACCCCCACCGCGGCTATCCTGGCTGCGGCGGCCGGAAAGCCCTACCACATTTCCTACGGCGGGCGTTATTGCTTCCAATATGCGGATGATACTGCCAGGGCTTTCATTCAGGCCGCTCGAGCAAATATATCCGGGGCACAGGTCTTCAACATCGGCGGGACATCGGTTAGCACGGCGGAGGTGATTGCCGCCATCGAACAGGCGCAACCCTCCGCCAAGGGCCAGATCACTTTTGATGATATCCCGCTGCCCTTCCCGCCCGAGGTGGATAACCGCGCCCTGGTGGGGGCGATTGGGTCGCTAGAATTCACCTCGCTCGCAGAGGGTGTGACCGAAACCCTAAACATCTTCCGGCGCGCCCTGGCGGAGGGGACGATCAAGGCTTAGTTAAAGGGATAACCAATGTCCACTCGCATTGTCACCTTTGGTGAAATCATGCTGCGACTCTCCCCGCCGGGACGCTTGCGCATCGGCCAGGCTCGCAACTTCGAGGCGCTCTATGGAGGCGGAGAAGCTAATGTGGCCGCCTCGCTGGCGAACTTCGGACTACCGGCCGAATTCGTCACCCGCCTGCCCGCCAATGATCTGGGCGAGGCCTGCCTGCAGTTCCTGCGCCAGTATATGATTGGTACTGAACACATCCTGCGCGGCGGCGAGCGGCTGGGCATCTACTTCCTGGAAAACGGCGCGGCCCAACGCGGCAGCAAGGTGGTCTATGACCGGGCCGGATCGGCTTTCGCAACGCTCCAGCCGGGCATGCTGGATTGGAAGAAGATCCTGGCAGATGCGACCTGGTTCCACTGGACCGGCATCACACCAGCAGTCTCGGAAGGCGCGGCAGCGGTCTGCCTGGAGGCGGTCAAGGCCGCCCGTGAGCTCAACCTGACCATTTCCTGCGACCTGAACTACCGCGCCAAGCTGTGGAAGTGGGGCAAACCGGCTGGAGAGGTGATGGCGGGGCTGGTCGAACTATGCGACCTGGCCATGGCCAATGAGGAGGATGCCGAGAAGGTCTTTGGCATCCGGGCACCGGAGACGGAGGTATCCGCCGGCAAGCTTGAAGCCAGGAAATACCTGCCGGTTTGCGAACAACTGGCAGCCCGTTTCCCACATCTGAATACGATTGCCATCAGCCTGCGCGGCTCGCTCTCGGCCAGTCACAATACCTTGAGCGGGGCACTCTGGCAGTCCGGCGAGTTCTTCACCGCCCCAATCTACGACATCGCCGATATTGTCGACCGCGTCGGTGGCGGGGATGCCTTCGCGGCTGGACTGATTTACGGCCTGAACCAATATGGCAACGCTCCGCAGCGCGCCCTGGATTTTGCCGTGGCCGCCTCGACGCTCAAGCATTCCATTTTCGGCGACTTCAACCTGTCGACTGTGGCAGAGGTGGAAGGGCTGGCAGCCGGAAATGCATCCGGGAGAGTGAGCAGGTAGTGGCATAAAGGAGATAGCATGGCCAAATACAGTCGTTTGAAAGTGCTCACCACCATGATCGAAACAGGCGCCGTGCCGCTGTTCTATCACAACGACCCAGACATTGCCGAAAAGGTCATCCGCGCCTGCCTGGCGGGCGGGGTACGCTGCATCGAGTTCACCAACCGCGGGGATGGTGCACACCTGGTCTTCGCCGAGTTGATGAAGCGCTTCCGGGATGATCCGCAGCTTATCCTGGGAGCCGGGACGATCATCGACCCCTCGACCGCCGGCCTCTACATCCAACTGGGCGCCAACTTCATCGTCGGCCCCAACCTCAATCCGGAGGTGGCGCGTCTCTGCAACCGGCGGAAAATTCCTTATACACCCGGCTGCGCCACGACCACTGAGATTTCCAATGCCGAGGAGCTGGGCGTGGAGATCTGCAAGCTCTTCCCAGCCGGCGAGCTCGGCGGGCCGGGCTTCGTGCAGGCCGTGAAGGGACCCATGCCGTGGGTGCGCCTGATGCCTACCGGAGGGGTTACGGCCGAAAAAGAAAGCATCGTTGCCTGGATCCAATCCGGCGTGGCCTGCATCGGGTTGGGGAGCAAGTTCATCTCCAACAAAGTGATCGAGGCTGGCGATTTCGCGGCCATCACAGCCAGTCTCAAACAGATCCTGGCCTGGATTCAGGAAGCACGTAAAGGTGTCTCGCCGATATAGCGATACAACATCAACGAGAATAGGAGTTGAAATGTCTGGTAAATACCTGATGGGATTGGATATGGGTGGTGGAGGCGGACGATGCCTGCTGGTCAACAGTGAGACCGGGGAGATCACCAGTATCTTTCACGCCTGGACTCTGCCAAGCGCGCCGGAGGTGGGCGGTTTTGCCTTCAAGCTCGACACGGATAAAATCTGGCGCGTATTGGGCGAGACCGCCAGGGAAGCGATCAAGAAAGCCGGCATCCCTTCACAGGAGGTGGCTGGCATCGCCGCCACCAGCATGCGGCACGGCACGGTCATGATCGACAAGAAAGGCCAGGTGCTTCTGGCGACTCCCAACCGGGATGCACGCGCCGTTGAACAGGGCATGCGCCTGGCGGTGGAACGCGGCGAGGAGCTCTACCAGATCACCGGGCATGCAGCCGGTCCGATCTTCACTGCCGCGCGCCTGCTGTGGCTGAAAGAGACTCATCCCGAGGTGTACAAGTCAGTCCACGCCGCGATGAGCATCAGCGACTGGATCGGCTATATGCTGAGTGGGGAAACGGCCAGCGAGTACGCCCAGGCCGGGGAAAGCCTGCTGCTCGACCTGAAGTCCCGCAAGTGGTCCTCCGCGATCCTAAAGTCTCTGGAATTGAACGAAAAAATGCTCCCGCCGCTCAAACAGGCCGGGACGAAACTCGGAAAACTTACCCGTGAAGCCGCTGAAAACCTGGGCTTGCTGCCCGGCCTGCCGGTGGCGGTCGGAGGCCCGGATACGCAATGCGGCCTGCTCGGTTCGGGGGTAGTGGCGAGCGGTCAGATCGGGGTGGTGGCCGGTACGACCACGCCGGTGCAGATGGTCATTGACAAGCCCCTGATCGATCCCGGGATGCATATCTGGACCGGTTTGCACATGCTGCCCGGCCTGTACGTGCTGGAGAGCAATGCCGGGCAGATGGGCTCGACCCTGGAATGGACCGCCCGGCTGATGCACGGTGACTCGCCCAACCCGGTTGCCAGGCTGGCTGCCGAAGCGGAGGGCTCCGCTCCGGGCGCGCACGGCCTGCACTCGACAGTCGGCGCGGCAGTCTTCAATGCCTCCGCCATGGAACCGCCGGTGGACACCCTGACCTTCTCGTCCGTCGCGGCGCGTGAAGGCGACGAAGGAAGGGCGGATGTGGCACGCGCCATTTTGGAGGGCCTGGCCTATGCGGTGCGCGCCAACGTGGAGCAGATCCTGACCATCTCCGGATCTCAACTTTCGGGATTGTGGCTGTGCGGGGGCATCACCCGCAGCACCCTGTGGACACGCCTGGTCAGCGACGTGCTGGAATGCCCGGTACACGTCAGCGCCTCGGCCGAGGCGACCGCCCTGGGTGCGGCGATTTGCGCCGGGGTGGGAGCGGGTCTCTTCCCGGACCTGGCAGCCGGGGCGAAAAGACTTGCCAAAACCGCCCGCGAGCACCAGCCCGGACCGGATTCGCCCGCCTACCAGACGCTCTACGCCGATTGGCAAGCGCTGCGCCAGGAACGCCGCCCGGCGGATATCACCGCCATCAATCAGTTCACGGATATGATGATGGCAGGGCTGTCTGCGGCCGAAAGCGGCGCGGCGAGCGTCGCCTTCCGCCCGAATATCTACATCAGCGCCGAAGTGGGCGAAGAGGCCCTGGCGCAGCTGTGCGAGATCGGCGAGGTAACCTATAAACCCTATCGCACCGAAGGTATCCTGCTGACCGGCGATGATCTGGTGCAAACCCTCAAGAATTACCAGGTGTTCGTCACCGAAGTGGACATCGTGGACGCCGAAGCCCTGCTGAAGCTGCCCGACCTGCGTATGATCGTGGTCTGCCGCGGCAACCCGGTCAACATCGATATCGAAGCCTGCACCGCAGCCAGCGTACCTGTCGCCAACACACCCGCCCGCAACGCAGACGCCGTTGCCGACCTGGCAGTCGGCTTTCTGTTGATGCAGGCCCGCAAATTACAGCCGGCCACAGCCTTTCTGCACCAGCCCGGCGGCGAAGCCGGCGACCTGGGCCGCATGGGCCAGGCGCATGAGGAATTCCTGGGAGTGGAATTGTGGCACAAGACGGTCGGCGTGGTCGGGGGCGGCGCCATCGGGCGCAAAGTTGTCCAGAGGCTGCTGCCATTCGGGGCGCGTCTCCTGTTGTTTGATCCCTTCCTGACTTCTGAACAGGTGGCAATGCTGGGTGCCGAGAAAGTCTCGTTCGAACGGCTGCTGGCCGAGAGTGACTTCATTACCCTGCATGCCCCGGTTACGGAGGCGACGCGCGGCATGCTGAACGCCAGCGCATTCAACTTGATGAAACCCGGCGCCTACCTGGTCAACACCGCCCGGGCGGCGCTGGTCGACCAGGAAGCTTTGCTGGCCAGCCTGCGTTCCGGGAAATTGGGCGGTTTCGCCACGGACGTTTTCACGGTCGAACCGCCGGCGGCCGAAGACCCGCTGCTGGCCTTCCCGAACGTCATTGGCACCCCGCACGTGGGCGGCAATACGCTCGAGGTGGCCGCCCATCAGGGCGAGATCATCCTGAATGAATTGAAAGCCCTGCTGGCAGGCAAGCGCCCGAAATACATCCTGAACCCGGCCACGCTGGAGGCCTTTGCCTGGACCGGAGCTCGCAAGACGGATGAGGCTGCTCTTCTGCAGCGCGCGTCTGCCCCAGGCCCGGGTGCGACCGACCTTGACCTGGCCGCCCAGCAGCAAAAAGTCCCCGAACCGGTAGGGGCAGGGCTTGTCCCGCCCAGCAGGGCCAGTCCCTGCCCATGCCGTCCCGGCCGCAGAACCGCAAGTCATCCTTACCAGTGGAAAGGTGGAAGCTATGGATAATAATGAAACGCGCAGCAAGATGGGCGCTATTTTGAAGGAATTCACTGCCGGCATTGCAGCCGATCCGGAAATGGCGGCTTTCGCCAAGGGCAAGAACGTGGTCTTTATCTTCACCATCAAAGACCTCGACCAGTCCTTCTTCATGAGCTTCCTGGATGGCAAGGTCGGCGCCGGGCTGGAAGCGCCGCCGCGTGAACCGGACGTCAAGCTCAAGATGTCTGCCGACATCCTGGACGGTATGTTCACCGGGCGCGTCAACGCCACCAAGGCCGCCACCAGCGGGAAACTCTCCTTCAGCGGGGACACCGGCAAGGCCATGTCCTTCATCCGCATCCAGGGCAACATGAGCAAGCTTTACAGCGCTGCCCGTCAGAAGATCGGAGACCCCGGCGACCTGACCAAACTCACCCTCACCCCTACCCCTCCCCCGATGGGGGAGGAACCAAAGCCGGTTGCACAGGTTCCAACGGTTGTCCCCCAGCCAGTTGCAGTACCTGCTCCCGCCAACAACGCGGCCCGCGAGAAAATGATCGCCATCCTGAAGGAATTCACAGCCACCATCGTCACCGACAAGGAAATGGCCGCGTTTGCCAAGGGCAAGAACGTGGTCTTTATCTTCACTGTCAAGGATCTCGACCAGGCTTTCTTCCTGAGCTTCGTGGATGGCAAGGTCGGCGCCGGGCTGGAGAACCCGCCCCGTGAGCCGGATGTGAAGCTCAAGATGGCCGCCGATATTTTGGACGGCATGTTTACCGGGCGGATCAACGCCACCAAGGCCGCCACCAGCGGCAAGCTCTCCTTCTCCGGCGATACCGGCAAAGCCATGGCCTTCATGCGCATCCAGAGTAACATGTCCCGGCTGTACAGTGAGGCGCGAGGCAAGGTTGGAGATCCGGGCGACCTGACCAAACTTGGCGTACCCGCCCCTGTTATCGTTCCTGTAGGGGTGGTGCCCGTCCCCACCCAAACCCCCACCCAGGTCCCGGCCCAAGGGCAGGCAAATACCCCTTCAGGGTACATAGGCTTGCCCCTACAAGCTCCCATGATAATGAAAACCGGCGACATCCGCGACCAGATCCTGCAGGTCAACAATGAGCTATATGCCAAGGGCCTGATCACCCCCACCGGCGGCAACGTCAGCGCCCGCTGCGACGACAACCCGGATGAGATCTGGATCACCCCCAGTGCCATCTTCAAGGGTGACCTGCGCGCGGATATGATGGTGCGCATCAACCTGGACGGCAAGGTCATCAGCGACACCGAGTACCCGGCCTCCAGCGAACGGCGTGTCCACTGCGCCATCTACAAGCTGCGCCCGGATATCACCGCGGTGATCCATACCCACGCCCTACAGACCACCCTGATGGCTATGACCGGCACCCAATTCCTGCCCATCTCGGCGGATGCCGCCTTCTTCGGCGACTTGCCGGTGGTCCCGTTCATCATGCCGGGCACGAACGAACTGGGGGATAAGGTTGCCGAGGCCATCGGCATGGACGGCATCGCCGCCATCATGCAGAACCACGGCCTGGTGGTAGCCGGCAGCAGCCTGCGGCGCGGCGCCGACATGACCGACATCATCGAGCTGACTGCCCAGAAGATCCTCACCTGCAAAATGCTGGGCATCCAACCCGCGCTCCTGCCTGAAGACATCGTCAAGGAATTGAAGGAAATCGGCGCCAGCATGGCGTAGGGGAGATATACCAAAAAAAGGTGCGAGCGCCAGCGCTCGCACCTTTTTTTGGATTAATTATTCTGGCGCCTTTTTCCGTCATCTCCTGGCTCACCTGCCAAAGCCTCTCCGCCGCGGCCCGGTCGTACGACTGCGGCCTGGAAGCGACCGCCTTGCAGTCCACAAAGTATTTCCCGCTGACACCCTCCACCGCGGGGGAGGAGGCCAGGTAAATGCTGGTCTGCCGCGCCGCGCTCGGGGCTGCGGAAGAAAAGCTGCCCGGCAATCCAGGTGCCGACGTTATAGACCGGGCCGTTGTTGCGGGCGAAGCCGGTAGCCACCACCCCCGGATGGAGGGCATTGGCAGTCACGCCGGTCCCCTCCAGGCGGCGGGCCAACTCATAAGTGAACAACAGGTTGGCCAGTTTCGACTGCCCGTAGGCTTCCAGTCCAATAAAGCGCTTCTGGCCCTGCAAGTTATCAAAATCGATCTTTGCATTCTCATGTGCGACGGATGAAACATTGATAATGCGGCTGGGAGCGCCGGCCTTTAGCAGGTCCAGCAGCAGCTCGGTCAGCAGGAAATAGTTGATATGATTTAGCGCGAACGTATATTCAAATCCATCCGTCGTCAGGACACGCCGGGTGAACATGCCGCCGGCGTTATTGACCAGCACATGCAGCCGGCTGTGCTGCTCCCGGAAAGTTTTAGCGACCTGCCTGATCCCTTCCATCTCCGATAGATCGCCCACAATGAATTCCACCGGGGTGCCCGTCGCAGCTTCGATCTCCCTGGCCACACGCCACACATTTTTCCGCGTTACGCCCGACGATCGTCACCTGCGCACCCATGCGCGCCAGTTCCCGGGCCGTGACGAGGCCGATGCCGTTGGTGGCGCCCGTGACCAGGATGGTTTTGCCTTGCAATGAAGTGGGCATAAGTTCTCCTTCAAGATTCAAAATGGGTGATATCCGTTATGCTACGTCAAGCGAGGTCGAAACGATCAAGGTTCATGACCTTGTTCCACGCCGCTACAAAGTCGTGCAGGAATTTCTCCTGGGAGTCGGCACAGGCGTAGACTTCTGCCAAGGCTCGGAGTTGGGAGTTCGAACCGAAGATCAGGTCAACACGGGTGCCGGTCCACTTGAGTGCGCCCGTTGCGCGATCATGACCTTCGAACACGTCATCGTCCTCCGAGGTTGCCTTCCACACCGTGCCCATGTCAAGCAGATTCACGAAGAAGTCATTGGTGAGCGCCTCTGGTCGTTTGGTGAATACACCGTGCTGGGAGCTTCCAAAGTTGGCATTCAGGACACGCAGACCGCCAACGAGAACCGTCATCTCAGGAGCGGTCAGGGTCAGCAATTGCGCCTTGTCAACCAGCAGTTCCTCGGCCGATACGGCATACTTGGTTTTCTGGTAGTTGCGAAAGCCGTCCGCCTTCGGTTCGAGGACGGCGAATGAGGCCACATCGGTTTGCTCCTGCGAGGCGTCCATGCGTCCCGGCGTGAAGGGAACCGTCACTTTGTGACCGGCATTCTTTGCGGCTTGCTCGACGCCCGCACATCCGGCCAGGACGATCAGGTCAGCCAACGAAACCTTCTTGCCGCTGGACTGGGCTTTGTTGAACGCCTTCTGGATGCCCTCCAGGGTCTTGAGCACCTTCGCCAATTGGGCAGGCTGGTTGACTTCCCATTCCTTCTGCGGTGCCAGGCGAATGCGGGCCCCGTTCGCGCCGCCGCGCTTGTCGGAGCCACGGAAGGTGGACGCCGATGCCCAGGCGGTCGAAACCAGTTCCGAGACAGACAAGCCGGAAGCCAGGATCTTGCCCTTGAGGGAGGTTATATCCTGTTGCATTGATCAGTTTGTGATTGACGGCCGGGATGGGGTCTTGCCAGATGAGTTCTTCTGCCGGAACCTCCGGGCCGAGATAGCGTGCGCGCGGACCCATGTCGCGGTGGGTCAGCTTGAACCACGCCCGGGCAAACGCGTCTGCGAACTGATCCGGATTCTCGTAGAAGCGTCTCGCAATCTTTTCGTAGACAGGGTCGAAGCGCAAGGCGAGGTCGGTGGTCAGCATGGCGGGCGCGCGGCGCTTTGATGGATCGTGCGCATCCGGCACCGTATCGGCGCCGGTGCCACCCTTCGGTGTCCACTGATGCGCTCCAGCCGGGCTCTTGGTCAGTTCCCATTCATAGCTGAACAGATTGTCGAAGAAATTGTTGCTCCACTTCGTTGGGGTCGTGGTCCAGGTGACTTCCGGGCCGCCGCCGATCGTGTCATCGCCCTTGCCAGTGCCAAATTTACTCTTCCAGCCCAGGCCTTGCTCCTCGATACCGGCGGCCTCGGGTTCAGGGCCGACAAGCGCCGGATCGCCAGCGCCGTGGGTTTTGCCAAAGGTATGACCGCCGGCAATGAGTGCAACCGTTTCTTCATCGTTCATTGCCATGCGGGCAAAAGTCTCGCGGATATCCCTGGCAGCAGCGAGCGGATCCGGGTTGCCGTTGGGGCCTTCCGGGTTGACATATATCAGACCCATCTGCACTGCAGCTAGCGGATTTTCGAGATCCCGGTCGCCAGAGTAGCGCTTGTCTCCCAGCCACTTGTCCTCAGAACCCCAGTAGGTGTCCTTTTCCGGTTCCCAGATATCCTCCCGCCCGCCGCCGAAACCGAAGGTCTTGAAACCCATCGATTCCAGGGCGACATTCCCGGTGAGGATCATCAGGTCGGCCCAGGAAATTTTCCGGCCATATTTCTGCTTGATCGGCCAGAGCAGCCGGCGCGCCTTGTCGAGGTTGACATTGTCGGGCCAGCTGTTGAGGGGCGCAAAGCGCTGGCTTCCGCTGCCCTGCGCCACCGCGGCCGTCGCCGATGCGGTAGGTGCCAGCGCTGTGCCAGGCCATACGGATGAACAGGGGACCGTAATGGCCGAAGTCCGCCGGCCACCAATCCTGCGACTTCGTCATCAGTTCACGGAAGTCCTTTTTCAAAGCCTTCAAGTCGAGCTTCTTGAATTCCTTAGCGTAGTTGAAATCCTTCCCCATCGGATTGGACTTGGAGGAATGCTGGTGCAAGATATCGAGATTCAACTGGTTCGGCCACCAGTCCTGGTTCGTTGTGCCGCTGCCAGCCGTGTGTTTGCCAGTTCCGTCGGTTACCTGACCCTGGTTGTCGTCCATTCGTTTTCTCCTTTCGTATGTAATGGTTAAAGCATGTAATTACATAATTGACAAAGTCAAAGCGAGCATTCATCCAAATAAATGGATAAAATAAAGAAGTGGAAAGGTATATTTGTGAAAATTGCCGTTCGGATTCACTTGGGTGCACGTCGCATACCCCTGCGGGATACCCGTGCTCCTACCCATCCACTGCAAATTGGATCGCCTGCTCCGTTGGCATGCGGTCCGCATCCTCCCAGAGTGCCTTGAACTCCGCTTCGGCGAGCATGCCACGCAATTGTGCCACCGACCGGTCGAATTCCTCCTGCTCCTGGTTTGTCCTGGGAGAGAGGGCTTTTTTGCGCAGAGCTTCCGCCGCGTCTGAATAATTTAAATGGCACGCTGTGGCTCGTTATCTGCGCTGGAGAACCAATATATTCCAATTGATGCAATGGGCCGCGATTCCCGACTCCTGCCAGTTCCGGATGGTTTTCCCGTAGATCGCTTTGGCTTCAGGCAGGCGGCCGGTGTGCCGGGCCAGGTGACCCAGTTCGCTCTGCAAGACTTTACAAGGTTGCTCTGCATACTGAGCGAAGCACGGAGCGCCGCCTTGTCAATTTGGTTGGCGCCCTGGTAATTGCCCTCACTGCTTTCGGTCATCCCAATACTTATCAGTAAAAAACCGGCCTGGAACGAACCGGCTTCCTTACCGATCGTTTCCTTCAGTTTCCCGAAATATTTCTGCTTTTCCAGCACATCGCCCTTCCTGGCGGCATTGATCCCCATGCACATGTACGCCAGGCTTAATCCAAAATTGTCGTTCACTTCATTACTGAAGATCTCCAGGCCTTCCTGTGCCGCCGCCTCTCCGCCAAACTCACCGGAGTAGTTTGTCGCATAAGCGTAATATTCCAGACCATAGCCCAGGATCTGTTTATCGCCGGTCGCGCGTGCGATGGCGATCGCTTCCTGCGAAATCTGCTGCGCTTGGGCCATGTTCCCAAATCCTAAGTTTGCATCACTTTGAGCGATCAATGCCCTGCCGATCAAGTTCTGGCGGACCAAATTGGCAGGACCATCCACAGGTGCGAGAGCCCTGAGGCGCGCCACTGCAGATTGGGCAACTGCCTGGCCCTCCCCTGGTTTGCCCGTCCACCTCAGGATGGTGCAGAAATTCGTGGCTAAATGGGTGGCTTCTTCGGTGTGTTTTTCCAAGCCCCATTCCAGGGCGGCGCGGAAATTTTCCACTTCGTCTTTCGGCTGGTTGAGCGAGGCCTCGCTCTTGGGGTATGAAATATATTCCACGCCAAATCCGAAAGAGTATTGAAATAGGCAAAGTGCCGGTCACGCGCCGCCGAGGCTTGCCTCGCTTCGAACAGCTTTTCCCTGGCGTATTGCCTGATCGTCTCGAGCATGAAATAACGCATCTCGTCGTTGCGTTCTTCGGCCACAACCAGTGATTTGTTGATAAGTCCCTCAAGATGCTCAAGAGCCTGCGGGTCTGCGGTTACGGCTTCGAGCGCCTCCAGTTTCCAGCCGCCCATGAAGACCGAAGCGGTGCGCAGCAGCTGCTGCTCTTCTTCGGCGAGTAGATCGTAACTCCAATCGATCAAGGCGCGAAGCGTTTGCTGGCGTGGCAGTGCGGTTCGGCTGCCCCCGACCAGCAGGCGGAAGGCATCATCCAGGCGATCGGCGATCTGTTCAGCCGATAGAAGCTTCGTGCGGGCCGCAGCCAATTCGATCGCCAGCGGAATTCCGTCGAGCCCGGTGCAGATCTGTTCCGTGGCGGCGCGCGCCGCACCGGTCAGGGCAAATTTCGGATTCGCGGCGCGGGCCCGTTCGACGAACAGGCACATTGATTCGGATCCTGCCAGCGAGGGCGTGTGATAGGCGATCTCGCCCGCGATGCCCAACGCCTCGCGGCTGCTGGCGAGAATCTTGAGACCGGCGCATTGATGCAGGAGATCATTCGCCAGGCGCGCGCAGGCTTGAATCAGATGCTCACAGTTATCGAGTATCAGTAAAAGTTTTTTATCACGCAGATAATCCGTGACGAGCGTGGCCAGCGGAGTGGCAGACTGTTCATGCAAGCCAAAGTCCTGCGCCATGGCAGGCAGGATCTGGACCGGGTCTGTCAGCGCGGCAAGTTCGATCAACCAGACGCCATTGGCGAAGGAGGCCAGTTCCTGTGTGCCGACCTCGATCAACAGGCGCGTCTTGCCTGTGCCGCCCGAACCCGTCAGCGTGACGAGGCGGGCCGGGTTGAGCAGTTCTTTGACTTCGGCGATTTCTTTTTCGCGCCCAATGAAACTGGTGAGCTGCGCAGGCAAATTATTCGGAATTACATTCAAAGTGTGCAGGGGCGGAAAATCGATGATGAGATCAGGCGAAACAAGCTGCCATATGCGTTCAAGATCGGTCAGGCCTTTCAGCCGATGTTCGCCCATGTCGCGCAGGCTCAGCCCGGCAGGCAGGCTTCCCCGTAAAAGATCGGCGGTGGCGTTGGAGACCAATATCTGTCCGCCGTAGGCGCTCGACGTGACACGCTGGACGAGAGTCAGCGTGAGATAACCGGCATAATCCACGACCCTCTATCGCCATCCAGTTCCGGCTGGGCGTTGCCGGAGTGTAGACCCATGCGAACTTTGATTGGCGCGGGGGACCAATCTTCATGCTGCAAGGCGCGTTGAGCAGCCACCGTCGCATTGAGTGCATCCGTGGCGGTGGAGAAAGCGGCGCAAAAGGCATCGCCGATGGTCTTGAAGACGAGCCCATGCCCGGCTTGAATCAATTCACGCATGATGGCATGATGGCGTGCCAGCAGGATTGGCAACTGATCAGGATAGTGCTGGGCCAATTCGGTGCTGCCTTCGATATCTGTGAAGAGAAAGGTCACCGTTCCGGAAGGGGGATTAGTGTTCATGGTTTGGGTTATACCTGTAAAGGGTTGGGTAACGGGCAGGCCGGTTCCCGGGCGGAGAGCTTCTTCCAGCCCTGTGCGTAAATTGTAAAGGGTCAAACCTCAGGTGTCAGCAAGCCTGCCGCCGGGACGAAAATACCGATCAGATCGGGTCCGATCTTTATCAACGTCTGGCTGGCGATGCGCCCAAATTCCTTGAGGCGGGTCGTACTTTTTGCCCTGGAAATCTCAGCCGCGGATTTTTCCTCTCCAGGTCCCGTGGTCAGAGTGGGTAATACCTGGCGAAAGGGAAGATATGGATCGCCTGCGCCGGTCTGTGCATTGCATTCACCCAGCGCACTGATGAGAGTAGGATCTGCTTCTGTGCGGCTGCGGATGAATTCTTCCACCAGGCAGGTCTTTCCGATCCCGGCTTCCCCTGCAATGAAGGCGACTTGCAGCTGCCCACCGGCGGCCTTCTTGAGGAAATCCTCCAGAAGATGTAGTTGGGCTTCCCGACCGATAAAGGTGTTTTGCAGCATCAGTTCCTTTTTGACCAAACTGGGTAAAATTTATGCTGTATTTTTGTTAAGTTTAGCATTGTTTTTGCTATTCGCATATATTTTTACAATAATTTCTCAAAACCAATTGTTCTGAAACATTTTCAGCTCTTAATATTGGAGTTATTCCGGTCTCCCTGCGAATTTTGCTTGCCCCAACCCAAACTATTATGCTAAACTGGTTTCATCTTAGCAATGCCCGGAGTCGGTCATGCAGGAATTTTCAAGCGGGCAAGTCAGCATCCACGATCCTTTTTGGTCGCCGCGCCTGGAGACCAATGCCCGAGGCGCCATCTTCCATCAGTGGGAACAACTGGAAGCCAGCGGTTGCATCGACAACTTTCGCATCCTGGCCGGGGAGAAGGACGGCTTTCGCGAGGGCTGGTTTTTCGCCGATTCGGATGCTTATAAGTGGTTGGAGGCGGCTGCCCGGATCCATGCTCTCCGTCCGGATCCGAAGCTGGCCGCCTGCATGGACACCTTGCTGGCCTTGCTCCTAAAAGCCCGTACAGGCGACGGTTATCTCTTCACCTACAACCAGATTCACTTCCCCGGCCTGCGCTGGGTCAACCTGCAGATCGAGCACGAGCTGTACTGTCACGGTCACCTGATCGAGGCGTGCCTCGCGCACCACCTCGCCACCGGCCGGAATGACTCGCTCGCCCTGGCGCGCGCGGCGGCCGACCTGCTGGTTCGCGACTTTATGGGGAAAGGTCCTGAATACACCCCCGGTCACGAGCAGATCGAAATCGCCTTGCTGCGTCTGTACCAGGTCACCGGTCATAGCCCCTACCTGGAGCTGGCTGCGCACTTGCTCGAGCAGCGCGGGCGCACGCCGCGCTTTGCCCTTGCGATACTCCGCCAGAACGCCAGCGCCAACAAGCGGCGGAAGTTCGTTCGCAAACAGCGCGACGTCTATCTCCTGGCCCATCCCGAACACGCCGCCTTTCGCCTGCCGAGGCGCAACGCAGCCAGGAATTCCTGGCTGGTCACCCTGCGCTGGTTTGCCAGCGTCCTCTCCGGCAAATACTTCCAGCAGCATGCCCCAGTTCGCGCCCAGAGCGTGCCGGTCGGTCACTCGGTCCGCTTCGGCTACCTCGAAACCGCCACCGCCCTGCTCCAGCGCCTGCGCCCGGATGCCAGCCTGGTGCCGGTGCTCGAGCAGAGTTGGGAACATATGGTAACCCGGCGCATGTACGTCACCGGCGGGCTTGGTTCGCTACCCGTCCTGGAGGGCTTCGGCAACGATTACGAGCTCGACCCCGGCTACGCCTACGCTGAGACCTGCGCCGCCCTGGCGGGGATGTTCTGGAACTGGGAGATGGCCCTCACGACCGGAAAAGCCAGGTACAGCGACCTGTTCGAGTGGCAGCTATACAACGCCGCCGCGGTCGGCATGGGGCTGGACGGGCAGAGCTACTTGTATAATAACCCGCTCGCCTGCCGGGGTGAGCTCACCCGCCAGGCCTGGTTTGACATCCCTTGCTGTCCATCCAACCTGAGCCGCACCTGGGCAGACCTGGGCAAATACATCTATTCAATCGATGACCAGGCCCTGTGGATCCACCAGTACATCGGCAGCCATGGGAAACCGGAGTCTGGCGGTTTGTTGGAGATGCGGCTGGACTCTGGCCTGCCGTACACAGGCCGGGTCGCCATCCGGATAACCCCCCGGTCCCGGGCTGAGTTCACCCTGCAGTTGCGCCTGCCCTCCTGGAGCGCCGTCCCGCGGGTCACGGTCAACGCGCAGCCGGTCGCGGTTCCGGCGGCTGCGCTTGAGAGCCAGGCGGCTGCCGGGGGGTACGACCCGCGTGCGCGCGCATTTCCTGCCCATCCGGCGAGTCTGGTCGGCGGGCGACCGGGTCGAAATCGATTTCGACCTGCCGATCAGCCTGCGCCGCGCCAGCCCCAGGGTCAGGGGACATCGAGGGAAAGTTGCCGTTACACGCGGTCCGCTGGTCTACTGCCTGGAAAGTGTCGACAACCCCGGCGTGGACCTGTTCACCTGCCGGCTGGACCCCGCCTCGCTGCGGGCGGAGCCTGCGCCGGAACTGCTGGGCGGGATCCAGGTCCTGCGGGCCACCAGCGTTGACGGCTGCCCACTGACCTTCATTCCGTACTCGCTGTGGGCCAACCGCGGCCCGTCGCAGATGACCGTGTGGGTCAAAACCTAGAAAAGCTCCAAAGCGAAAGGATGTCATAAATATGGAAATAAAATCAATCCCTGCCAAGGAATCATCCGTCAACACTTCCGTGGAAACCACCTCCAACACCCCCCGCCCCAGGCTTTCCCGCCGCGTCTGGCTGGCCGTGATCCTGCTCGGTTTTTCCGGGCAACTGGCCTGGGGGGTCGAGAACCAGTACTTCAATACCTTCATGTACGACAAGATCACCCCCGACCCGCGGCCCATTTCGTGGATGGTGGCAGCCAGCGCGATTGCCGCCACCCTGACCAGCCTGCTGATGGGCACCCTGTCTGACCGCACCCGCACCCGCTGGGGCAAGCGCAAGCCCTTCATTCTTTTCGGCTACCTGGCCTGGGGGGTCGCGACGGCCGCCTTCCCTTCGGCCGCTTTCCTGCGTCCGATCGGGCTGGCGGTGGGGATTGCCATTCTGTTCGATTGCATCATGACCTTTTTCGGCTCGACCGCCAACGACGCCTCGCTGAATGCATACGTCACCGACGTGACCAGCAAGGAAAACCGCGGCCGGGTGGTGGGCGTGATGGAGATCCTGACCTGGGTGGCGATCCTGATCGTCTACGGCGCCTCCGGGCTGATCATCGAAGCCTGGGGCTATTTCACCTTCTTCTACATGATCGGCGGGATGGTATTTGTCCTGGGCTTGATCGGCGGCCTGCTGGTGCGTGAGCAGCCCGACCCGACCCCGCCTGCGCGCTCCTACTGGGGCCAGATCGGCGACACCTTCAAGTCGGCCAACCTGCGCGCAAACCGCTCCCTGTTCCTGCTGCTGTTTGCCCTGACGCTCTACGGCATCGCCGAGCAGATCTTCTTCCCTTATTTGATCATCTACCTGAACCACTACCTGAAATTGCCCACCCTGCAGGCATCCCTGTTGATCTTCGTTTGTATCCTGGTGGGTGGCATCGCCCTGGCCTATCCCTTCGGCGTGCTGGCAGACCGGATCGGGCGTAAATGGCTGGCCTTCGGCGCGATTGCACTCAAGATGATCGGCCTGATCCTGTTCTCATTGATGAAGACCGTCGTGCCATTGACGATAACCGGCATTATCTGGCTGGCGGGCATGTCGGCCTGGATGATCAGCACGGGCGCCTGGACCAAGGACCTGTATCCCGAAGACAAGCGCGGCCAGTTCGCCGGATATTTCATCCTGTTTACGGTCGCCTTTGCGATGGTGCCCGGTCCGCTGATCGGCGGTTGGCTGGGGACCCATTTTGGCATCGCCGCCGTGATCAACGGGCAGGCGGGTTTCATCCCCACCCCGCTGATCTTCCAGGTGGCGGGCATAGCGACCCTGGTGGCGACCATCCCGTTGTTCTTTGTAAAAGAGAAGAAATTCTAAACACGAAGGGCACGAAGTATGCAACGTAAAAAATAAAAAACGGTTTTGTCTTTAACCGTTGTGTCCGTTGTGTCCGTCGTGGTTAATATTTTTTCCCTATGCAAGGAGCAAGTATGACCTGGCAACCTGTCCCTGGCAATCTCTTAACGCGTTGGGCGAAAGACCTGACGCCTGAAAACGCATGGCGTGCCTATCCGCGCCCACAGCTCGTCCGCTCCGAGTGGCAGAACCTGAATGGGCTGTGGGAGTATGCCATCACCCCCAAAGAAGCGAGCGACTTCCCCGGGACACAGGGGCAGATCCTGGTGCCCTTCCCGCTCGAGTCGGCCCTCTCGGGTGTCAAGCGCCTCCTCAGCCCGGATGAGCGCCTTTGGTACCGGCGGACGTTCCGGGTCGAACCAGCCTGGCAGGGAAAACGCATCCTGCTGCACTTTGGGGCGGTGGACTGGGAGGCCGAGGTCCGCGTCAACGGCCAGGCGGTCGGGAACCACCGCGGCGGGTTCCTGCCCTTCTGGTTCGACATCACCCCCGCGCTGCAAGCGGGTGATAACGAGCTGCTCGTGGCGGTCGCCGACCCGACCGATAGCTCCTGGCAGGCACGCGGCAAGCAGGTGCGCGCGCCCAAATCGATCTGGTACACGGCGGTCTCCGGCATATGGCAGACCGTCTGGCTGGAGCCGGTGCCGCAGGCCTTCATCGCCGGGCTTAAGATCACCCCCGACGTGGACGCCGGGACGGTGCGGGTGCAGGTCCAGGCCGGGGGCGCATCCGGCAGCCGCGTGGCTGCGCGTGTCCGGGCCTACGCTGCCGGAGAGTTGGTGGCGGACGGGACGCTCGATTCCCTCCCGGGGGAGATCACACTCCCGATCCCCGATCCAAAATTATGGAGTCCCGAGTCGCCGCAGCTCTACGACCTGGTCGTCGAGACGCAGGCTGACCGGGTAGAGAGCTACTTTGGAATGCGCAAGTTCAGCCTGGGCAGGGACAGCCAGGGACGGGTGCGCCTGTGCTTGAACAACCGGCCCCTTTTCCAGTTCGGCCCGCTCGACCAGGGCTATTGGCCGGATGGGCTGTACACTCCACCCTCCGAGGCTGCCATGTGCTTCGACCTGGACACGATCAAGAAATTGGGCTGCAACATGCTGCGCAAGCATGTCAAGGTGGAACCCGCCCGTTACTATTACGAATGCGACCGGCGCGGGCTGATCGTCTGGCAGGATATGCCCAATGGGGCCAAAGCGGTTGGAGACGCCACCTCCCTGCTGGCAATCTGGTTTGGTTCCCGCCACCGGGACGGGAATTACGCTTACGCCGGGCGGGAAGAGCCGGCGGGCCGGGATGACTTCCGCCGCGAGCTGAAGGAGCTGGTCGAGCATCTCTATAACTTTCCCTGCATCGGAATGTGGGTGCCGTTCAACGAGGGCTGGGGCCAGTTCGACAGTCGCGCCGCGGCAGACTGGCTCAAGACCTGCGACCCGACCCGCCCGGTGGATGCTGCCAGCGGCTGGTTCGACCAGGGCGGCGGAGATTGCAAAAGCCTGCACGTCTACTTCAAGAAGCTGCCCAGGGACAGGCCCGGGAAAGAACGGGCGCTGGTGCTCTCGGAGTTCGGCGGCTACAGCCTGAAACTGCCGGGCCATCTGTGGAACCCGGCCGTCGAGTTCGGCTATCGCAAGTTCCGTTCGCCTCAGGAATTAACCGCTGCCTACCTCGAGCTGCTGGAAAAGGAATTAAAGCCCTGGATCGGAGGCGGTCTCTCGGCGGCGGTCTACACCCAGACGACGGACGTGGAGATCGAGATCAACGGCTACCTGAGCTACGACCGGGAGGTTGAGAAGATGGACTTCGAGCGGCTGAAGGAGATGCACGCCCGCCTGTTTAGATCGTGATCAGCATGATCGCAATCACCGCCAGGACCACCCCGAACACCTGTAGACGGGCGATATGCTCGCGGCTGATCAGCCAGGCCAGGATGGCTGTCACCGCCGGATAGAAGGATCCCAATACCGCCGCAACATCCAGGCGCCCGCTCTGGACTGCCAGCAGGAAGAACAGGTTGCCGGTTACATCCAACGATCCAGAAAATCCCAGCAGCGCCAGCGGAGCGCCTCTCAAGCTGACCGGCCGGCGCGTAAGTAAAGCGAAGGCCAGCAGCAGCACGCAGCAGGCCAGGCGGCCGGCTGCCAGCGGCCAGAAGACTGCCTGCTTGTCGATTTGACCCAGCATGATGAAGAGACCGCCAAATCCCAACCCGGCCAGCAGCGCCATGCCCAGCCCCGCCGGGCGGCCGGCGAGCTTTTCGGGACGCGCCAGCAGCCAGATGCTGACCAGCCCCAGCCCAAAACCGGCCAGTTGCAGCAGGCGCGGCAGCCCTTCCGTAAATGCGCCAAAGAGCTACCGGGAGGGCGGCGGCCAGCACGGCCGACACCGGTGCAACGATGCCCATCCGCCCGGCGGAGAAGCCGCGCAGCAAAAATGCCAGGCCGGCCATGCCGGAAATCCCGGCCAGGGCGCCCCACATCAAGTCGACCGGCGCGGAGAGCGGCTCATGCCGGGCCAGCGCAACCATCACCAGCACCAGCAGCCCGACATGGTAGGAGATCAGAATCGTGTAGAACGAGCCCACACGCCGGGCGACGAAACCGTTCGTGAAATCACCCGATCCCCATGAAACCGCGGCCAGGAGCGCAAATAGGGCGGCCAGAAAAGAAGAGTTCATAGTAGATTCATTGCGCAAATATCTCGAATCAGATTTGATCCACTAATCTTCGCTAATCTACACGAATAAATATTAAAGATTAGTGTGGATTAGTGGATAAACGCCCTTCATTGCCGTGCATCACGCGCACAGGCATTTCTGCGCTGATCCCCTTCAGCTCCAGGCTGCGCCTCTCCAGGTTGCTCCCATCCATGCCGGCTTTCTGGAGAGCTTTCTCGCTGACGATAATCTCGCCGGCTGCGGCCTTGGAGGCCAGGCGCGCCGCCACGTTAACTTCCTCCCCCACGGCAGTCATATTGGTCAGCTCACCCGGCGTGCCGACTGCGCCAAAATAGGCCACCCCTGCATGTACGCCGATACCCACTGGAATTTCCTGCTGCTCCATGAGCGCAGATAATTGCCGGGCAACCTCCAGGGTCCGTTGTACGTAATCCGGGCCGGCAAACCCTGCTCCCCAAAAGGCAGCCACCGCATCCCCGGCCAGCTGCTCCAACAGCCCATCCTTTTCGATAATTAATTTCGCCGAGCTTGAATAAAAACGCCCGATCAGGCGGCTGAATTTTAGCGCGCTCATCTGCTCGGATAAGGCGGTCGAACCGCGGATGTCTGCGAAAAGCATGGACATTTCAACTTCGGCGCCCCCGGGGAATCTGCGCATGGCTTCGTCGCACATATTACAGAAACGCGGATTCAAAACAGACTGCTGTTTGCCGAAGACTGCCTTAACCAGCGCCCCGCCCACTCCCCGAAAGGGGGCGTTACAGAATTTGCAGCGCGGGTCGCTCGGCAGCATGCGGAAGATCCGGCGCAGGCGTTTATCCACGTCGAATGCGCTGGTGGTGAACCAAAACCACCATACCTTGCCAACATCCGGGGTTTTATCATTGTTCAACATGGCAGTCTTCCTCCGATCAATAAAAATTCCAAACCGCCTCTACCAGGTTCTTTTTGCGTCGAATTGTCTTGTCATGAAATCAGGTGAGCATAAGTCTCCGTAAGATTCCTGATGGGTGTTAATCGTGAATAGTGTAAAGCAAATACAAGACAAAGTCCAGACCACTTCTGGCAATCCACCCTTTTATCGAGATTGGAATTCAGCTGACAAGAAAATTATCAAAATAGCTTTTGAAAATCGATGGTTTCGTCACCTCGCACGAATAAAATCGATTGGTTAGTCACTTGAGAAACAAGCTTCATTTACTCTCAAAGTTACAACAAATTGATGGGATAAATCTATCAGGCTGTGGTTCATTAAATTGGTCACGAATAATATACTCCTCGATAATGAATGGCGTTTCACGAAAAGCGTCATCAATCTGCCATGAGGAAAATTACAATGACCAAAAAAATATTGATCGTAATACCATCAGCTGTTTTGTTAGTTGGCCTGCTTCTTTACTTAGCGGTCTTAAGTGGGATTTTAGGCGTTAATCTTCCAAAACTGACTGGATCCTATTCTGTTGGCCGCGTGAATTATGATCTGGAGGATACTTCGCGTCATGAAACATTTGTCAATGACCCCAATAAATGGCGCGAAATCGTAGTGACGATATACTATCCCGCCGACCCACCTGCTCACGCTAAACCAGCTCCGTACGTAGAAGGGGAAATGGCGAAATTGCTGACCGCACAAGTGCATTTGCCAGCTGCAGCCGCAAACTTGATCCATTCCCATGCCTACGAAAATGTTCCTGTCTCAAGTGGGACGTTTCCAGTAGTTTTATTCTTTCCCGGTATTGGCACACCTCCGTTGGAATATACCAGTACTGTTGAAGATCTTGCCAGCCATGGATATGTGGTAGCGATGGTCTACCCGACTTTCAGCGTTCCCGTCACCATTTTCTCGGATGGATCCGTGGCGTTAATCAATCAGGCTGGCTTCCGCTCAGAAAATGAACCGGCGGGTACCAGCGCGGCACAGACTACTCGGGACCGGGACGCCATCGGTTCAGTTTGGGTGGCAGACGCCCGCTTTACCCTGGATCAGCTCACTATTCTTAATAGAAATGATCCCCTTCTTAGGGACCACCTGAACCTGGAGCAGGTCGGAATTTATGGCCATTCTTTCGGGGGGGCAACCGCTGCGGAAGTGCTCAGGATCGACTTTCGGTTTAAGGCCGGGATCAACATGGACGGTACCGCCTTTAGCATGACCAGCCCCAATCAAATCAGTCAGCCCTTCATGTGGATGGCCTCCGATTATTCCCAGGTTACGGACAGCCAGTTGAAACAGATCGGGATGAGCCGGACTGATTTTGAAGCCGAGCTTCAATCTCGCCAGGCGCAGCGGGAAATTTTCTTTTTCTCACTTAACCAGGGATATTTGTTCACCTTAAAAGGCTCAACCCACAATTCTTATATAACCGACGAGGCTTTAATCAGCGCAGTAGTGCCAGGGTTGAAAGACAATCTGGCGGCTATCAATGGATCGTGTGCCGTTTCGGTCATCAACGCATACGTTTCTGCATTCTTCGATCGGGCCTTGAAAAAACAAAACAATAGTTTGTTGAATGCTAATTCTTCTGCCTTTCCTGAGGCAGAATTAAGGGCGAAAAACCGCTAGGTGCCAGTCTTACTCTTTGCCGGCTGGTAATGTTTCTACTCTCTCATCAAAGACATCAATGCTGGTATTATGGCCATATGACAAACAACGATCGTCAAGTCCATCCTGAAGTTTCAGATGCCAATAACACCGCGCCCAGTCTGCGTATACAGCTGACTTTCTCATATGTGTGGGTGACCGTGATATCGGTGATGATATTGGAAATTCTTGCAATGCTGTTCAATGGAGTCAGCTTGCGACAAAGTGCAGGACAATTGCTCCGGGTAGGGATTGTCCTTCTTCTTGTAACAGCTCCAATCGGAGGCCTTTTCGGATGGATTTCCTCGCACAGCCTGGTTCTGCGCGTTCGTGCCTTGGCGCAAGTTGTTAGCCGGTTCGCGGCCGGCGAATACCACCAGCGTGTGCCGGTCGGCCGCAATGACGAAATAGGCCAGCTTGAGAAACAGTTTAATGCCATGGCGGGCCAGTTAGTCGAGAGCATTTCCCAGCGCCAGTCCCTGATCGCCGAGAATACGCGCATTCAAGAACGGGCACGGCTATCGCGTGAACTTCATGATTCAATTTCACAGGACCTCTTCTCGCTGCGCGCCCTGGTAGATGGGCTGATCCGTTCAGCTCAATCTGGTACGTCACCAAAAGAGATGATCCCGCAACTCGAGATCTTGGAACGCACTAGCCAATCTGTGGGCGGCGAGATGCGCGCTTTACTGCTCGAGATGCGCCCCCCACAGCTTGAACACCAGGAACTGGCTGGCGCCTTGGCGGAGCTGGCAGAGATTTACCGGGCCAGGACTGGACTGGCTGTCGAAACAATCCTCGCACCGTTAGGTCTCGATCCCACCAATGAACAAGCTCTCCTGCGAATTGCCCAGGAGGCTATGAGCAACGTCGCTCGGCACGCTGGCGCAACAATCGTGCGTTTGGAGCTTGCGCGCCTTTCAGGAAACATAAATCTGACTATTTCCGACAACGGCCGGGGCTTTAATCCGCAAGAAAAGTCCAAATCTTCCGGCATCGGGCTTCAATCGATGCGCGAGCGGGCACAAGAGATCGGAGGCAGATTGATCCTGGATACAGCTCCCGGGCAAGGCACTCGTCTCCAGGTTGTTATTCCAGAGGAGCAAAAGCAATGATCCGTGTCTTGATTGTTGATGACCATGCCGTAGTTCGCTACGGAATCCGCTACATGCTTGAACAGGTTTCAGGGATCGAAGTTGTCGGTGAATGCGAAGATGGCGAACAGGCTATCAGCCGCGCAGTCGAGTTGGTCCCTGATGTCATTCTTCTGGATCTTCTTATGCCAAAAATGGACGGTATCCTGACTGTGCGCGAGCTCAAGCGTTTGGTACCCAACACACAATTGATCGTGCTCACCTCGCATTACGAGGACGATCTCATTTACCGGGCGATAAAAGCTGGGGCGCTGTCTTATTTACTGAAAGAAATTGGACCCGGTGAGCTGGTTGAAGCCATCCAGGCGGCGGCACGTAAAGAGAGCCGCCTTCACCCCAAGGTCGCTATTCGCCTGTTGGATGAAGTGCGCGAGCAGAAAGAATCTGCGTTGAACGACTTGACTGTCCGTGAGATGGAGGTATTAACCTGCATTGGTCGCGGTCTGTCTAATTCAGAAATCGCCGCTGATCTTGCAATCAGCGAACCAACGGTTCGCATGCATGTAGCGAATATTCTTACAAAACTGCATCTGGAAGACCGGACCAAAGCAGCAATATTTGCCTTGCAAAAAAAGATTGTTCCTCTGGACGATCAATCCACAAAAACTAAAAAAAATGATCCGTATTGATTCTCCGGCAGCATTTACCCACCCGCCAGCTGATCACGCCTGAAGACGGGACGGCAGGTATCGTCTTCCTGGGATCGCCGGTCAATACCCGGATCATTGGGGAGACGATCCGGGTGACGGGAGGGAGGCGGTGAAGTAGGTTTCAGCGGTCCCGTTCGCTGCGCCCGCCGCGGCTTCGATCTGCCCCGCCACCGCCGCGCATTTCTCGGCGCTGCGCCGGAAGATCGTCACCTGCGCGCCTATGAGAGCCAGTTCCCGGGCCGTGACCAGGCCGAAGTCATTTGTCTGCGCCGGTGACCAGGATGGTTTTGCCGTGCATTGAATTGGGCGAGAGACTGGAGATCGAAATGACTGTTCCAACCATATCAACGATTTTTCTAGTCCTGCTTTTACTCCTTTTCTATAATATTAAAATGATCACGCAATCGATTGATCGTATTCCGCTTCACCCGACAATCGCGAGATATTCGTAGAGATAATTTTCCATCCCCTCGTTTCCAAGGTCTCAGCCCATCCGTGTCATTAATGAATTGAAGAATGAATTCCTCATCGTTAATTTTTCCTGAACGCATTTCGATCTCGGTAAAGTCAAATAAACCTTGCTTGGGATCCCAGGATGCCTTGACAGAACCATCAGAATATTCCTTTATTGCTTTGTTTTTGGGATTATCTAAGATAAGAATAACCTTCCTTACTGGATAATAATAATGCTCTGCATCAGAATGGCTGCATTTCCTGCAGGCATAATAATAAATTCCATCTTCAACTATCATCATTTACTTTTATCAATGAATACCGATCTAAATGCTCGGAACAATAACATCGCTTCCATTTTGTTGCATAAGTTCTTAACATTCAAATGGCAAATATCAGAAATGATTTGTTTGCTCTTTTCTAATAATTGCTTTATCCTTATCATTTAATAATCCCTTGAAATATGGGAATATAACATGTATCATATGTAAGGGAGAGAGTAACCATTGCGCCATAACGGATATTGGGATTTTTATCTCTTATCGATTTGATTACCGTTGGGATCGATTCCTTCTTCATCCTTATTAAATTTTGGCTGATTGAACTGACGAGTGCAATGTCACCCATCTTGAATCCCTGGATTAGTTCTTCTATAGCTAAAGGATCTTGAATTTTTATTATTACTTCCTTGATCAGTTCCTGGATTGATGTGCTCGAGGATTGATACGATCTAAAGAAAAGAGGTAAAGATAGTTTCCATATCAAGGCCAGTGCTATTTCAATGGAGATTAATTGTTCTGGTTTTTGTGGATCAATAACAGTTAATAATGGCCGATCAATTGGGATGCTCGTTCACCAATCGCTAGGATAGATTCAGGATTTCCTGTGAGTACATCCAGATAAGCATTGGCCATTTCTTCTTCACCAACTAATTGAAGCGCCCGAACTGCCATTATCTCGGATTATATTAGATGAACTGACAAGGCAATTAATCAGTCCGTCTACCGCCTTCTTATCTTTTCTGATTGCTACTGCATGGATCGCACTAATACGTAAGTCATCATCTGCATCAGACAATAAACCAATCAACTCATTACATTGCGATAATCCCTTCATTCTTTCCAAAGATTTGATGGCTGCTTGACGGATTGCTTTTTTATTACTTGGTGCAAGAAATTTCAAAATAAGGTTGCGGAATCAGGATTATTTTTCCTCCCTAAAGCGATAAGGCATGGTTTTTTTAGATAGTCTTCTTGAAACTCTTCCAGGAGTTGTTCAAGGTGATTTCTGATTTCCCTAGACCTGATTTTTCCTAGTGCTAGAATTGCATTACGACGCACATCACTATCATTGGATGCTTTTATGATCGCGGTGACAACCTCATCATGATATTCCTCGATATCTTTTGCTGAAGTTGTATTGTCTTCTAATAAATGAAAAATAAAATAACCTATTCTTCTTCCCCAAATTTAGCTAGAGATTTGGCAGCAGCAAGCCTGACTGATCGATTTCTATCCCCGCTGGACACGATCAATGCATTGATCGCTATTCTGTCGTTAAGCTCACCCAAAGCCGAACCTGCCAATTCACGATCTAGATGATCTAGGCTCCCTTTAAGAATATCGATTAATGGTTTTACAGCTTCGGGAGTTTGTGAATGTTCCTAATTTCGTGATTGCAGTTGAGCGAATTAAATGGATCTTCGCTTTCAAGATCTTTTATCCAATAATTGGAAGAATTAGATAATAAGCTAGGTTCAGCCATAATGCGTTACATTTCCATTATTTAAATAACAATTGATATAGTATGGCTAAGAGGATTAATCCATTCGATATAACCATTGCCCATATCCCATAGTTTAGTACTGAGTTTGATTGTTGGTTGTTTTTCGTTGTCGGGATGGCATGAATTAAACTCCCCAATCTTGTGCTCAATTTATTCATTTGCTCAATGCCATCTGTCAAAGTATTTTGGTTTGTGTCCAGCTTTTGTAATGCCTGAATAATTTGCCCTGCAGCATTCAGAAATCTGGACTTGTCTTGTTCCGTGTTGATCTGGCTTTTACGAAGCTCCTCAATGGAATTGGAAAGTGTATTGCTGATCACTTTCAATGTTTCGGAATAGGAAATGAGTGGATCCAGGGTACCCACCAGATCGTTTTGGCGCGCTCCGATCTGTTCCAATCGATCGCCAAGTCTAGTAAATGAAGCACTGACCCGGTTATAAAAGTCTGTTACCTGGCTGCTGGAGTTAATTTGTAATTTGTTTATATCAGTAATGGATGTTGATATCGTTTTTGCATAAGTCATCTAGTACGCCTCCCATGTCGACAATGGCTTGCCTTAATTCTTTTCTTGATTGAACTTCCTCAGTTTTGTCGATATGTGATTTCTCTAATTGTTGAATTTGTTTTTCGATGGCATCAAGAGTTTTTTCGAACCGTTCGGTGTTTTTATCCCCATCTTTTACAGATCTATAGATTAAAAATCTTCTTTCAAAGCTCCATAAAGCCTCTTCAACTCTTTTTCGAAGGTTGGCGGCTTTTTCTGCAGCTTGGCTTTGTTTATAATCTTTTTTCCAATGAACATAAAAAGTGGAAAATAAAATAAGTAAGTAGGCAGATAAGATCTAAAATGCCGACTAGTGGTAAAGGATAAATGGTCCTAATTTACCGGTCTCCCAAAGTGTAAGGAAACTTTCTTCATTGTTGGGATTTAATCCATAATTGTATGTGGCTAATGATAATCCTAATCCATGTGATTGTCACTGGCAAAAAGACTGAGAAATTCCGTATCAAATCCCATGTCCTTACGTTATCGGGAGGTCAAGATAATGCTTGTATGCCCTCTCTTCAAGATCGGAAGGATTGAGAATGTTCCACAATTCGCTCTTTGCCCATTCAGGAATATTCTTCCCATCCGAAAGATCATTTGAAATTGAGTCGAAATCTGTTTGCATAATCCTTGTCGATTATTTCTAGATCATCTATTAAATTATAGTACGTGCGATTCCACTCCAATATCGTCTTTTTCTAAATCCTTCATGGGATAATGTATTTTCCATGCCAACTCCCTTATTTATTTCTTCGGTGGAGACTGGATAATTATCTATTTTTCAACCTGGGAATATTGATTGTAATTTATTGACTATTCTGGTTCTGGCTTCAAGTATTGTTTTTCGTGATGCTTTATCGAATTGGCTTTCGATCTCAGAGATCTCGTTCGGATAAACGAGATAGATCATCCGATCATCAAAATTCCTCAGTCCCATTTCAATTGCATTTATCAGTTTGATTAAGGAAAATGCCTTGTTGATTTGAATCATTTCATCAGGATTAAATAAATTGACTTCCCTCATAAAGTAAATAATCATAATATTGCACAATTGAACGAATATCATTATGCCGGATTGCTTCCTTGATTTTAAAGAAGTCATGCATCCTTTCGATGGCTAATTGACATCGTGCACGGAGATGACTGTCCGGGTATCATGGATATATTCATAATTCATATGCCAAATTTCTGCTATTTGAAGGTCATTATTTTGGCGAATCGCTTCTTTCATCCGGGAAAGTATAGCTTCAACCTTGCGTGCTTTTTGAAATGCGACTGAGATCTTTCTCATCAAGCTTCCCCCTTCATTGGCATATGCGATACCCAATTTAAGGATATCTTCAACATTATTATCCTCACATGCCTTTTTATAAGCAGCATCTATCTCTTCAAGTGTCCATAAAAATAATCCAAAAATACCTACAAAGATTATTAAAAGAATGGACAAGTAAATTGATTGCCTCTTTCTTGGCTTAATGATTTGTTTATTGATGGAACTGGTGAATTATTATAATTTCGTAATTATTTTCCCTTCCATCTTTTTGATTATATCAGACATCGTTTTATACTTCTTATTCCGAGGATATTACAGTATTGTAATATCAGAATTTCATTTGAGGCTACAATGATAATAAGGTATCCCAAATGATTGCTCTGAAGTTGGTTACGCTCAAACGAATTATCATGCCTTATTCTATGAGATACTTGTCCTACAGTAAAATCAATGCTATAAGTATCCATAGTATTCCTACTTTTTATTTGTGTCAGGTCATCTAATTCTATTTCAATAAGTTTCCAAATATTTATTTGTTAACCATGACGATGAATAAGCTCTGGATGGATCTGGTTCTAAATAAAGAAATAAAAACTGAGGGATGTAAAAAAGTTTAATGGCACTAGAGACCTGTTGGCAATTGGACTCCCTGAAGATACAAACTCATACGCTTGTGATCGATGCAAGTGAAAGTTCTGCTACGAGTATTGATGCTATTACTCAATTTGTATTGAAATTAATTACTGTCTTACCCGATCGTGTTTCGACGATTGTTATTTTTTGGGCTCGAAAAAATCCTATAATATTGAAAGCTTGAATAAAGAGTTCGGTTCATTGATTTCGAAAAACAATCGGAATATTTCCCTTCTATCTCCGATCGCCCGAAATATTAAGACTTCCTCGGGGATCATAATTATTGGAAATGGTCTGATCTTTGATATCGATGATTGGGTGGATAAATTTGATTTAACTTTAATTCGGGTTGGGAATGATCATCTAACAATAAACCCCTGTCTCCGCGAATTTACAGATCTCAAGAATTTTCTGGAGCCATACGAAAAAATCCAGGATCAAACTACGCATCTGAATATACAATTTCAAAATAATCTTCCATTTTTTTGGGATAACCCCAACTATCGTTGGGATAATTCAACATTAGAGTTCGAAAATGATGCAGGTGGAGTTGATCACCATACAAAGCTGAAGATTTCTGAGATAAATGAAAAACCGCCTTATGCTGTAATCCAAAATAGATTGAACAGGAAAACCAGGGTTAAATTAACACCGATACAGGGTTTTCAACCTGCTTACAATTGGATCGATTTATCTGAACCTGAAATTATTGCATTCCGTCAGATTACAGCTGGATCACCTTATGATTGTCCTATATGTAAACAAGTTCACGAAAAAGGAATTTTTACTTGTAATGAAAAGGATATTTGGGGAAACGAGTGCGTTTATTTTTTCTACATTTGAAAAATTAGGTGATAAGAAAGGTTTATTCCTTTTTAAGAAAAATGATAAAAATGTTCAGCTCGCCCATTCCCCTTGCTCGGTTTTCCCGATATCTTTGGATCGGATTGTTTTTTGGGAAGCACGATACAGCTGTTCAGTATACGTTCTCACCATTAACAAGAAAGTGGGAAAGGGAACCACTTATGAGTGCTGGTTTATATTCGAATCGACATGGATTATGGGGATTGTTTTGATGATTTATTGGGATAAGGATCGTTTGGGTTTTCCTCTCTTTCGGATTGAACCCCTCGATTTTTGGGTTCAAGCTTTTCCGGTGACGAAATATCAATTTGAGACATTTCTGACCGAAACGCATTTCATGGGTGACGCAGAATATTCAAGCGCACTGTCCTGTAATCCACGAATAACCATCCAGGAAGCATCAGCATCCAATTTCGAGGGATTGTTTATTACTGGGATTAATTGGGGTGAAGTCAATGGTTTTAGGGATTGGATGAATGCGAAAAATGCTGGTTATCTGTTTCCTACGATGTCAAATTGGAAGCTGGTCTATCGTTCCTTGTCAACACAGCCGGTGGTTTCTCAACCGGATAACTGGCGTAGGTGGGATTCATTGCAAAGAAATTATGGAGCACCAACAATAAGATAAATAGTTTCCGTAACTTGGCTGATCAGCTCAGATTTGTGAATGGTATTCTCGAATGGGTGATTGTAAAGGAGAGCGTGGTAATGCAGTATGGTGGAATGGGGAGGCCCAGGTCCGAGTTTCTGCCAAATCTCCTTGGTGTACCAGATGGGGCCCCGGTTGTTCCCATCAATCTCGATAATCGCTCCAGTCTCCAATCTTTTGGATTTCGCTTGATGAGGAAAGAAAAATGACGATCACAATTAATGCCTATCAACATATCTTTACCGTTGTTGGGTGGGAAGACTTACCTAAAAAAAGAGACGGTATGCAGACCTTATATTGCGATCCTAAAATCACGACCAGTGAACTCGATGAGTTGGAAGAAAGATCGATATATCCTGGTGGGGTGGATGGTCCAGTCAAATGGCAGTATTACAGGCTTTCTTCTGGGAAATTCGTGGTCTCTCGGAGTCTTCCCTTGATCAGACTTGACGAAGCAGGGAGAACCGGAACTTTTCTTACTCACAATTTTATTTTTGAGGAGGATGAATGGAAAAAGGTTTCCTGCAATCCATTTTGATCATCGATCAAAAAGACCTGTTTATTTAATAATATTGAAGAGGCGAAAAAACACGGTAATAAAGAGGATGGCACGATCGCTCCTAAATCAATTGAAATAGATCAAACGAAATATTACTTGAAGAAGAAAATAAATGGGCTCAGACTATCGGGTATTCGGGGATGCATTTGGTTGGTCAAACAAAAATATTGATTAATCGGCGCACCGGAAGATATCATTTTGAGCATTAAAGTTGTTTTCTTTGTCATCCACCAGCAAGGAACGGATGAAGAATAGCTTTACGACACTTTCAGACAATCAGAATCCAAAGGTTAATTATGTCTGGAGTGGGAATTCAAAGTAAATGCTGATGCAGGCTTTATC
>CAVZMZ010000025.1:0-114194 GCA_963776475.1 uncultured Chloroflexia bacterium | reverse complement strand
CTTCGTTCCTCTGCTTTCAATTTTCGACATTCAGCTTTCACCTCGTTCACTTCAGCGTTGCCGCCTGCAGGCTGGCTGGGCTTGCCAGTTTGTGCCTGGGCAGGTGTTACCGGCGTGAGAGGGCGGCGCTTCATTTTTGGGCGGACACCGTCCGCCCCTACGGCCGGCGGTTGAGTCTTCCCGGCTATGCGGTACACAATGCCTAAAAGCTCTGTCTCGTCGATACCTTCACGGTCGAACAGTTCAGACATGGCGGGATAGATACGGGAAACGGCGAGGGCAAGCGTGGCCAACTCAGACAGTATGTCTGGGAAAAAGTCTGGTTCTGCTCCAGCCCCAGGAACGTCAGTATACCGGCTGCTTCTACGGTGGTACGTGTGCTTGATTTGGGTTCGGTGCCGGTGCGCCAGCTCTCGAGCGCGGCGACTTTTTCTTGCAATACGAGGATGTCATCACAGGCCGGGGTAGGATTGGATTTTGGCATTTTGTTCCTTTCTAATTGTTGGGCATGTGACAGTCACCTTGTACACCAACCCCCAAAGAACGGGGGCAGGCGAACCGGGTGCTTGTTGAAGGTGACTGTCACATCACCTGGGGTATATAGTCACAGCAAAGACTCTTAAAAGAATTCACGGCAAAGAGTGAGCCTCTGCCGTGACTGAATTAAACATAGAACATACATTCTAATTTGTCAAGGTTTTTTGGTCTTTTGCTTTCCCCAAATGAAGACCTAACCCCCATAACTGGGTGCTTCACCCATAAATGGGTGTTTCCTATGCAGCCCCTGTTATTTTTTCAGGTATTTCAAAAATCGCAAACACGTCCCCCATTATTTTATTAGGCGGTCACAGCGCCCCCGCCTTCATAAGAACATTCTGAAAATGTCGAAGCCGCTCAACAAATTTCACGGCAGCCTTACGATCATAACCGGGCAACACTAAAAAGCCATGGGTAATATCTTGTATGAGTTGTATTGTGGAATCCATCTCCTGCTTTATAAGTTGCAGCATGGTTTGTTGATTTACGACTGCATTCACGTTTGCACCGTGTTCGATCAAGATCTCAACTGCGCTCTCATTACCCGCTTGAATTGCCTCGGCGAGGGCCGGCTGCCCTTCTTCAACATCGTCAATATTGGCTCCGTTGAGGAGCAGCAGCCGCAGGATTTCTGTGTTGCCACTATGGATGGCGAAATAGAGCGGCGTACGGCGGGTGGTATACGACAGCGTATCACCACGATACTTTGGCCGGGTTGGGGTGTTCGGGTCCGCGCCATTTTCGAGAAGCTCTTTAACGTGGGAGAGATCTTGTTTCCGTACAGCAATCAGCAATGCGGTCCAGCCAGCTTCATCCCAATCGTCGAGTGAGGGCGTTTGCCTTAGCGCTTGCCTCAAGGCTTGCGCGTCTTTGCGATTCGCCGTCGTATAGCCGGTAATGGACGTTTCAAGTTTTTTTAGCCACGACATGCCAACCTCCTCGATGAGGCTTTCATAAGCTCATTGTATATTTACTTGCAAGTTACAAATTCAAATTTCGTTGGGTTTTAATACATGAACACATGAATTATCTTACAGCTTTTTTAACGAAAATACAAGCGGTTCTTGAAAGAAGTAGGGTGTTCTTAAAGTCAACGGCGCCTGTTGCGAGACGGCGTACTTCCGTCGAAGCACGTGTGCCCAGTCATGGGTAATCTCCCGCCAAAATAGGCGAAAACCATTAAATACGGAGTATTGCATTGTTTCACTTGCCGCTCTACCTGTAGTAAAGTGGAAACCTGTAACTTACTGGAATTGTTGAACTTAAAGATCTCTTCATTCTCAGCCCAGATACTAAGCCAGAGAGCCACTAAAACCATCATGAATGGAAGATATTATTCCACTTATAAGGTGACACTTGTCCCCTGACGAATACTTGGTATGGCGATATATTACCAAAGCTTTATTGCCCTATCATCGTGACTTACCGGTTCTTTTTCGTCGCAGCAGCTTCCCAGCCAAAGTTTTTTCACTTCAATTAAATAGCTTCGAACCAGGCCTGTCGGTGTGACAGGCTGCGCCTCCGGCGCGTCTGTTCCCGGGGAATTTATCTATGCCCCGGGTATTGCTTCATTCTTGCCCGGCGCGCTTGCCCCTTCAGGATCGGCCCAATCCTGATCTTGCCTGCTCTTTATTATTGGTAATGGGCCCGAAGGGAATTACTGGATGTCTTTCCACGTGTTTAAACGGTATCTCTTCCTGACAGTTCTCATCGCTGCCTTCATTATTGGTGATCACTCCCTTATCCCTGTGTCTGCCCAGACCCAGACCCTGACATTTCCGGCGGTTGCCGATACCTATGACAGCTATGTCACCCCCGCAGCCACCTTCGGCACGTTGGCTACCCTGGCGGTGGACGGTTCGCCGATCACGAACAGTTTTCTCCGTTTCACCGTCTCCGGTCTGCTGCCGGACCAAGCCGTCAGCCGGGCGGAGCTGAGGGTATATGCCAACTCGTCCACCTCCGAGAGCCTCCATGCCGGCGCCGTTGCCGATAATAGCTGGAGTGAAACCACGCTCAACTACAATACGGCTCCCGCAATTGGGGGCGTCATCAGCAGCGCTTCCCCCATTACGGCCGGAACATGGATCACCTGGGATGTGACCTCCTATGTGCCGGGGAATGGAACCTACAGCCTGGCCCTCACAACGGCCGGCGCGACCGCGGTCAGTTTTTCTTCGCGTGAATCCGGCGTGAACGCTCCTCAATTGGTCCTGACCCTGTCCACTTCCACCGGCACGCCCACCCCCACCACCACGCCTGACTCCACCAGCCATATCCTGCTCGTGGCCGGCGATATTTGCCGCTATGATGATGGCGGGGTCGACTATAGCCCCAACTGCAAAAAGACCGGCGACCTGATCCGCAGTGTGATCGCGGCCAATCCCGGTGCAATGGTCCAGACGGCCGGCGATAATGTCAATAACGAGGCCGCCGCCGGCCTCCTATGATGATCAGTACGAAGATGTTTATGGGCCGAACTGGGGCAGCTTCCTGAGCGTCACCCACGCGGCCATCGGCAATCACGACTACCTGCCTCCCAGCGGCGCAGCCCCTTATTTCGCCTACTACGGCTCTGGCGCCGGAACGGCGCCGGGTGGATATTACAGTTACAACATTGGCGGCAGCTGGCACGTGATCGTGCTTAACACCATGTGTTCCCAGGTGGGAGGCTGTGGGCCGGGTTCAGCTCAGTACAATTGGTTGAAGAATGACCTGGCAGCCAATCCCGGCAAGTGCATCCTGGCCGCCTGGCACCACCCCCGCTTTAGTAGCGGCCAGTTCGGCGGCTTCACCATCTCGGCTGACTGGTGGGATCTGCTCTACCAATATAAGGCGGATATTGTGGTCAACGGTCACAACCACAACTATGAACGCTTCAACCTGGTCGATCCATCCGAACAGGCCGCTTCAGACGGCATCCGGGAGTTTCTTGCCGGGACCGGCGGAGCGCCTGGGCCGGTCTACACCTATGCCGAGCATCCGCTGGACCCGAACGAGGCCGTCCGGAATCAGACCGGCCTCTATGGGGTGCTTCAACTGACCCTCAACAGCAGTTCCTATAGCTGGAAATTCCTGCCGGCCGTGGGCTATACCTTCACCGATTCCGGCACCACCGACTGCCATTCCGCAGCCCAGGGTTCCCCAACCCCGTCGCCCACTCCCACCGACACCCCCACCCACACGCCTACCCCAACATCCACAAAAACCCCCACCTCAACTCAAACGCCTACGCCAACACCCACAAAAACTTCCACGCCAACTCAAACCCCTACTCCAACACCCACAAAAACTTCCACGCCCACTCATACGCCTTCCCCAACATCCACAAAAACCGCCACGCCCACTCATACGCCTACCCCAACACCCACTGCAACCAGCGGGCCAATTCAAGTACCCGACCCCTTCCGAGTGTATCTGCCAATGATTTATCACTAAAGTGAAAATCCCTAAAGTTGGCAAGAACTGCCCTTCCATAGTTAGCCTGGCTCCATTCGGTGAAGACTATCCTGCTGAGGATCCGGACTTACCGGATTTTCTGGGCTGAGGCTGAAATGGCGGACCAGATCCGTCTCGCCAATTTCGACAAAGGTGGTGAGCAACCGATTTTCTTCACCGGTTGAAGATATTGCCAGCCATGAGTGCATCTGCGTTACACGCCGTTATCAGGTCCACAGGAGGCCAGATACCCTAAACCGATCAACGTGAATTGTTGTTGCGAGGCGTTCTTTGCCGAAGCAATCCTTTTTCTGGAGATGAGATGCCACTTCGTGGTACAGGTTGCTTCAGGCCGGAAGAACACCGGCCTTCGCACCTGTACCTGCGGTACCCTGGACTGTCCGTCCAGGACAGGCTGGCGCAGGCAATGACACAATATAAGGTGTTTTCGACTTTAAAGAACACCGTGGAAAGAAGATCGGGAAGCGGCGGCAGAGGCCCCTCATCCCCGGCCCCTCTACCCTAACCCCCATAGCTGGGGGCAGGCGCCCCTAACGGGGTGCCCCGCAAAGTACGCGGGACAGGCAGACGGGTACACGTCCCGGGGGGAGAGGGGAGTGAGGCGGGCAGGCGACCAAAACAGAGATAGCGAACTCGGATGCGTTATAATCGATTTAAACTATCGTATTTATCGTTATTAAAGAGGCCGCCGATGGATGATAAATCAAATGATGACCTGTGGTACTGGTATCTCACTGGAAAGAAACGGGCCTCTTTTCCAGAAGGATATGAACGCGCTTTTGATGCCTACAGAAAAGTATATCGATTATTTCCCGGCCAGCCGCGTTGCTTCGAGTGCGATATACCCATGGCGGGCCTGGCGGGTATTCTACTAAGGCCGTGGGGGAGTCGTCCTTCATCCTTCAATTCGCGCTTTTGCAGTCATTGCGAAACCTTCGCCCGATCGGCGAGGCAGGTGCAGAAGTCGAGCTGACGCTGCTCTTTGCCGATATTCGCGATTCCACGCGACTGGCGGAAGAGGTAGGCACCTCTCAATTTAAGGACCTTATCAAGAGATTCTATAAAGTAACCAGCGATGTGCTGATCCAGCATAATGCCATGGTCAACCATTTGATGGGCGATCAGGTAATCGGATTATTTGTCCCACGTTTTTCGGGAACGGAGCATGCCAGGGTGGCTATTCAAGCCGCCCGGGATATGTTACGTGTTACTGGTCATGAGCAGCCGGGCGGCCCATGGGTCCCGGTAGGCGTTGGAATTCATACTGGATTGGCTTATGTAGGCATGGTCGGGTCATCGAAAGGGGTAAACGAAATTGCTGTGCTGGGAAGTGCTGCAAATCTCGCCGCGCGGCTTTCCTCCACGCCTCCACCGGAGAAGTGCTCTTGAGCGCCGAAACTTCAAAGGCTGCAAATCTTGATACAACCGGGCTGAAAAGCCGCCTGCTTGAACTGAAAGGGATCAGCAATCCGGTTCTGGTCAGCGTTCTTCCGCCAACGACTGCCCAGCGATAATCGGTCTGATCTTGACCGGATCCGGAAGAGCTCCCATTTTTCTTATTTTAGGAAATTATGGGCAGGGTTACGAACTCGGAGTTCTTTAAAGAACTCCGAGTTTTGGATTGCCAGGCGTTAGATTAATTTCTCCTGCGTCGCATCTTCCTTCTTTACCTTCCCGGCCTGCTTGAACGTCCCATAGGTGGAGGGCGGCATCTGGATGCCCTTGCTGGCAAAAATATCTTCGATGGTCAGGATCTGGATCAGCGGGTAATCTTTCTGCCACAAGTCCGAATGGTAAAAGCCAGCCGAGCAGGCTTCGGTCACCATTTCGCGGCTGGGCTCTTCCAGGCTGATGAACACGCCCATGGCGGCGGCTTCGCGCTGCAGCACGCCGTGCAGGTCCCGGATATCGCCGCTCTTGACATGCCCGCTCTTGACCTGCACCAAGATCTTTTCGGTCTTGTTCTTCTCGGTCAGGAAATTGAGCATGCCGTCGATGCCGCGGTCGGAACCCTTTTTGCCTTCTCGCGAGGCGCCTTCCCCGCCCAACGGCTTGGCCTGCACCAGGGACAGCGCCCACCACTGGAACTGGTAGCGGTCGGAGTGCGCCAGGGCATGCGCCGATTCCAGGTCTTCCGGCTCGCCGATCACGGCGTAATCCTGCTTTTCCAGCAGCCCGTACATGTCTTTCAGGCGGTATTTCATCAGTGAGATCGACAGGTGCATTACACGAGTGGTTGCGAATTGAAGGGCGGGTCGAGGTAGATCAAATCCACCTATTTGTCAGAGATATGCTAGCGTCAGGATAGACAGGTTGTCGCCGTAAAAGAGGGTATTTTGGGTGATGGGCTTGGGCATTCTCACTCCACTAACCATGATTATACGATAATACCATGTGACAGTCACCTTCCTTCAAGGTGACTGTCACATTGCTTCAAACTGCGCTCGCCGTCCCTCGCTCTTGTACATACGCCTGGGTATTGTTCTCAATGATCTGGTTGATCGTCTGCTTTACCGTCAGCGGCGTGATGATGGCCTTGAAACTTTCCTTCGTCCCGCCCGTGCCTGTAACGGTTACAGTACCAAAGCCTAACAGCCTGCCTAGAATGCTTTGATGAACTGCCACGCTTTCAATTTTGGATAGCAGCATTTCCAACGTATGACGGCGGATAAATCCGCTTTTCGCAATCACGCGCCGGTTGGTCACCGCGAACTCGGTGGTCGATTTGACGATCAGCGCTTGAAGGGCAAGCACAATGGTGTAGAAAAAGAGCAGCCCGGAAAGGCAAAGAAACATGCTGGATATTGCGGTAGACGTGGAGTTTGGTGAACCACCTTGTACACTTACACTGAATGTAAGGATCACGAATAGGATGGTAAACAAAAATGAGAGCACAGCCGGCAACAATATGGCCGGATGGATGCGTGCAGAAAACAGAACTTTCTCATTGGGCATAAGATTATCATTGACGTAACTCATGGCATTCTCCCTGGTGGTCATTGATAGGATCACGACACAAACGTCGTGAATTAATGGCCAATTAAGTATAGCATCAGGAAAGAAAACGTACAAACCTCCGCATCCCCCTAATTAACGATGTGGCAGTCACCCGGCCGGGGGAATGTGACAGTCACCTGGCATTAGTGAAGGTGACTGTCACAGCACCACAAGGTAGGTGACTGTCACATCACATCAGGCTATTCAAATAACGCTGAACATCTTCCGGCAAGGTTCGGCTGAGCAGATAATCGAGGACGAAGGTCTTGTATTCCGCAGCCTCTGCAAATTGTTCCTTGACGAATGCCCGGTCCACCAACCTGCCGTCCCGTTCACCAAGCCACTCCAGGTAATTCGAATACGGCCAACCGGCGGGGTCTGCAACCAGCCCATCTTTGACCGGGTTGGCATGGATGTAGCGGCACAACTGCAAAAGGTAGCCGCTGCTCTTAATGGCCTTGGCCTGGAAGCGATGTTCGAAGAGCGTACCGCTCTGCTCGTAGCGCTGGTTGTAAGCCTTGGTGTAACTGTTGAAGACGCGCTGGGGCAGCAGACCCGCCGGGGTTTCCCCATCCTGGCGGATCAAGAAATGGTAATGGGTGGGCATGAGGCAATAGCAGATGACGCTGAGGGCAAGCTGCCGGGCATATTGCTGCATGCGGGCGATGACGAACAGATAATTGGTTGGTTCCCGGAAGAGGCTTGCCTGGCGAGCGGCCCGGTTGAAGATATGGTAATAACCACCGGGCATCCAGGTGAGGAGATCTTTGCGAGCGTGAGGCATTGTTACTCCCAGGGGACAGTCAAATTATTGAGGAAGATGTATTAAGATGTGACAGTCAGCTGGGAGAGGGAGCAGGGTTGGGTAGATGTGACAGTCACCTGGTTAGGTAGATGTGACAGTCACCTGGAAGTGAAGGTGACTGTCACAGCACAGGGGGTCGTTCCTCGTCGTTTTCATCCAAGCGCGCGCGTAACGCGGCTCTAATTCAGCGGGATATGGATCGTGAATGTGGCCCCGTGGCGGTATTTCGATTCGACTTCGATGGTGCCCCCGTGCCCCAAGGCGATCTGTTTACAGATCAACAGCCCCAGGCCGGTCCCGGCCACCTTGCCTTCGGAGGCCTTCACCCGGTAGAATTTTTGGAACAGGTGCGGAAGCGCTTTGGCCGGGATGCCACTGCCGGTATCGCTGACCGCCAGCGACCACTGCTTGCCTTCCAGTCCGGCCAGCATGTTTACCTTGCCGTTCTGGCAGTTGTATTTGATGGCATTGCTCAACAGGTTGATGACCACCTGTTTGATCTTGTCGCGGTCGGCCTTGACCTCCGGAAAATCCGGCGGGATTTCGAGCTCCATGCTGATGTGACACTCGTCCGCTTTGCTTTGCATGATCTCCATGCATTCGGCCAGCAAGGCTGCCAGGCTAAAACAGCTCAGTTTATATTGAACGCGGCCCGATTCCAGGCGCGCCAGGTCCAGGAAAGAGGAAGCCAGTGTATTCAGCCGCAGGGTTTCGCTGTGGATGTTATGGATCATCGACTGGCGCTGTTCCTGTGACATTTCGGGGCGGAGCAGCAGGTAGGTGGCTGTGCCGATGGAGGCCAGCGGGGTGCGCAGTTCGTGCACGAATTCGGCGATCAGGTCGGACTGGTGGAACAGGCGGGCATTCTCGATGGCTACTGCGGCCTGGGACCCCAGGACTTGCAACAGTTCTTCATCATCATCCGTGAAATCCGCGTGTTGTTTGTTGATCACTTCCAGAACCCCCACCACCTTGTCCTTGGTGATCAGCGGAACCCCGAGCAGGCTTTTGGTGGTGATATGCACCTGTTTTTCGATGCTGCCAAAATGGCGCGAATCCGCTTTGACATCCGGGATGCAGGCCGGTTTGCGGTTGGTCACGATCCATCCGGCGATACTGCCTTCCAGAGGGACAGCCAGGCCGCGCATGGTGGGTTGGTCGAGATTTGTGGCTGCCTGGAAATATAGTTGGCGGGCGGCCTCATCGTAAAGCAGGATCGAGGCGGCCTCCGTCTCGGTCAAATCCGAGGCTGCCGATAGGATGCGGTTGAGCAGGATATCCAGGTCGAGAGTCGAGGCCAGGTCACGCGCGATGTCGATCAGGCGGCGGTAGCCTTCCAGCCGCATTTCGTTCCTTTTCATTTCTTTTTCTCGAAGTCAAACACGGCGGAGGCCAGTTTGGCAAACTGTTGCGCCGTCAGGCTTTCGGGACGCGCAGCAATCGCGATCGTCTTCATACGGCTGGCCATGTAAATAAGTTCAGGCATGGGGGTAATCATGACAAGCGGGGCTTGACCAATCTGGCTTTCTATCTGCGCCAGAGAGAGCTGCGTATCCGAACGGATGCGGTTGACAGCAACGACCTGGACATTTTCCCTGGCTACTCCCAATGCGACCAGATCATCAATAAGTAACCTGGAATAGGCCAACGCATTTGGCGCCGGTTCTGCAAGGACCAGCAGGAGATTGCAGCAACTGATCAGTCTCTGGGTCATGGGGGCCAGGCCGGCTCCCAGGTCCATGACAATATAAGGGGCAAGATAGCTCAAGAGGTTGACCAGTGTCTCCATGGGCGCCACTGAATTCAGCAGAGCGCCATCCAACGGTTGCACAGAACCGAAAAGAATTTGCAGGCCAGTCTCATAGACAAAGAGTTTTTCTTTTACCATTTGGCGGGTCATATCCGCCAGACTGTCAGACAAGAGTTCAACCAGGGCCTTGGGGTTGGGCTCCCCCAAATCCGGTCCAATGGTGCCCATTCCCGGGCGCAGTTCAGCCACGATCACATCTGATTTGGCGGCCAGGTGCAGGGCTGCGCCCAAATTAACGCTGACCGTCGTGACGCCCTGTCCGCCATGCGGGCTCAGGACGCCAATGATCAATGCACGTTTCTCCTCTGCCAGAGGGGTGGTTGCCGGAGCTTTAATTTTCGTGCGGCGCGAGAGCAGTGCTTTCACGTGGGCGTTCAGTTCGGAGGGATGGGTCGGCTTGGTCAGGTAATCGTCCGCACCGGCCTCGAACCCCGTGACTTTGTCATCCAATTGGCTCTTGGCAGTGAACATCAGGATGGGGGTATTGGCAGTGTGCGGATTGAGGCGCAAGCGCTTGGCTACCTCATAGCCATCCATCCCCGGCATCATGACATCCAACAAGATCAGGTCGGGATTCTCGGATTCTGCCTGTTCCAGGCCTTGAAGCCCATTATTGGCGGCAACTATCTGGTAGGACTGTTTTTGAAGCATCAATCCGACCAGCTTCAGGGTATCCACATCGTCATCGATGATAAGAATTTTTTCGTTCATAGATAATTTCTCCGGGTATTTGATGAAGTCTAGCATAAAGAGGCGTGGGAAGCAAGGCGGTCAGCTTGCACTTATTTTAGTGGAGCCTGCATGACTTCTCCCTGCTCCATTCACACTCACTTCACAATCGCAGCCTATACTCTCGTTTAGATTTCAAAAGAAATCAAAAATAGTAGGATCTCAACAAACAGGGAACTCCCTGCGCACGAGGCCTTACAAAAAGAATTCTTAGAAAAGGAGATAAGAAAATGAGAATATTTTGGAGAGTTCTGCTTGTGGTAGTGTTGGTGGCAGCCATCGCCGGCATCGGCGCGTATGCCTACAACCTCGGCATGGCCCAGGGGGTCGCACAGAAAATCACGCTTCCTGCGGGTCAGACTGCCCCGGTGCCCTACATGTACTACGGTCATCCCTTCTTCTGGCCCGGCTTCGGTCTTTTAGGCTGCCTGATCCCGTTGTTCCTGTTGTTCCTGGTTTTTGGAAGCATGCGGGCTTTGTTCTGGCACGGGCCGATGGGCTGGCGTCATATGCACCGCAGAAGTTGGGATTGGCGGGACGAGAACAGTAAGGATGTACCGCCCTTCTTCGCCGAGTGGCACCGCCGGGCGCATGCTGCGCCCGAAGCGCAAGACGACCCGAACAAAAAATAAGACGGTAAAGATGCCTGAGATGCAAGCGCCCGTCGTATAATAGAAGGGGCCGTCTAAAAAGGTGGCAAAAATATTCGGAGACTGCCAGAGTGGTAGTCTCCGAATACCTTCTGAACTATTGACAGCGGCGGAATGCCATTCCGCCCTACTTTTGGGAAAGTCGGGTTGGTTATTTTATGAGAAAGATCCTGGTTGTTGACGATGAACCCAAAATTGTACAACTGGTGCGCGATTACCTGGAACGCGCCGGTTTTGGCGTGCTGACCGCTGCCAATGGGAAAACCGCCCTGGCTGTGGTCCATTCTGAAAAACCAGACCTGGTCATTCTTGACCTGGGCCTGCCGGAGATGGATGGATTGGACGTCACCCGCACGTTGCGCCGGGACTCGAACGTGCCGATCCTCATGCTGACCGCCCGTTCCGAAGAGACGGATAAATTGATCGGATTGGAATTGGGCGCGGATGATTACATTACCAAGCCTTTCAGCCCCAAAGAACTGGTGGCACGCGTGCGGGTGTTGTTCCGGCGGATCGATAATTACAGCCTGGCGGACAACCAGGTATTCCGCGCAGCCGACCTGACCCTGGACGTGCCGCGCATGCGTGTTATGGCGGCCGACCGGAACCTGGAAGAGCTGACTCCGACCGAATTCGAGCTGCTGGTGGCCATGGCCAGGCATCCGGGGCGGGTCTTCACCCGCGCCCAACTGCTGGATGCCGTGCACGGGGTTGCTTTTAAATCCTATGAACGCGCCATCGATGCGCATATCAAGAACATCCGCCACAAGATCGAAATTTCAGCGGGCGAGCCGCATTACATCCTGACAGTCTACGGGGTGGGTTACAAGTTTACGGACGAATGAATTATGTGGAATGAACAAGATCCATCCTCGAGGCATTTCCGCTTCCGTCACGGGAAACCCAGGTGGTGGCCTGAAAACGAGCCCTGGCCGCCAACCGAACCACCCTGGCGCGCAATGCGCGGGCGTTTCTCCCGCCGGATGGGCTGCGTGCGAGTGCTGGTCAATGTACTGGCTTTTTTCATTTTCCTGGCTGTTTTGGGGATCCTTCTAAACAGCCTGGGCATTATTCACCTCAATATAAACCCACTTTGGTGGGTGTTACCGCTCGGTATTATCATCCTGATGTTTGGATTTGGTTCGCTGGTCTGGGCCGGGCGTGGATTGCGGCGTATCTCCGTTCCGCTTGGCGACTTGCTGGAAGCAGCCGGCCGCATCGCAGAAGGCGACTATTCGCCGCGTGTGGCCGAGCGAGGTCCGTCCGAGGTGCGTGCGCTGGCGCGGGCTTTTAATGGAATGGCGGCACGGCTGGAAGTGACCGAAGGGCAACGGCGCGACCTGATGGCCGATATTACCCACGAATTGCGCACCCCATTGACCGTGATCCAGGGCAACCTGGAAGGCATCCTGGACGGCGTGTATTCCCCCGACGAAGCCCACCTGAAGTCCATCCTCGAAGAGACGCAAATCCTCTCGCGCCTGGTGGATGATCTGCGGACACTGGCGTTGGCTGAAAGCGGCGCCCTGCAGCTCAAAAAAGAACCCACCGACCTGACCGTTTTAATCGGCGAGACCGTATCGGCCTTTCGGGCCCAGGCGGATGCCGCAGGTGTGAAGCTCGATATCCAGGTGGAATCGGGTGAACACCTGCTCAACCTGGACCCCGAACGCATCCGCCAGGTATTATCCAACCTGATCGCAAATGCCCTGCGCTACACGCCTTCGGGGGGCAGCATTTCCATCAAATACAAGATCATTTCCACGAGCGGATCAGAGCAGGCGGAACTAACTGTCGCAGATAACGGCAGCGGGATTGCCCCGGAGAGCCTGCCCAACATCTTCAATCGCTTTTACAAATCGCGCGATTCGAGCGGGACAGGCCTGGGGCTGCCAATCGCCCGCCACCTGGTGGAAGCCCACGGCGGGAGGATCGATGCAGAAAGCGATCCAGGCAAGGGGACCATCATCCGCATCCGCCTGCCAGTGTAAAATTTTACGAACAGGCTAAGTGAAAATTAAAACCAAGCGATTTAGTGATGCTCGGCTTTTTCGGCGGCTTCCGCCTCGGCCTTGGTCTTGTGGATGGTTCCATCCGGATGGTTGGGGGGTGAATATAAGGTATACAGCCTCAATTGCCCGGTTTTGGAAGTGTTGATAACGTTGTGATACGTGCCAGCGGGAACCACAACGGCATCCCCGGCTCCGACGAGGTGTTCTTCCGAGCCATTGAAGACGAACTTGGCTTCGCCCGTCTCAATCCGAAAGAACTGGTCGACATTCGCATGCACCTCGTTGCCGATTTCCTCCCCTTTCTGCAGGCACATCACAACGAGCTGGGTATGTTTGCCGGTGAACAGCACCTGGCGAAAATAATTGTTCTTTTCAGTCAATTTTTCGATGGGTCCAGCGTAGCCGGTCATAAGTTTTTTCTCCTTGTCTGGTCGCCTAAAAATGAGCAGGAACGGAATATATTTAGAATCCATCCGAAAATTCAGGAGGAGTTCGCATTTTGATACTTTGCGGCGGAGCCGCAAAGTATCAAAATGCGGTTCTTCTACAATTTTTGGATAGATACTTACATAAATAATTTTAGCATAAATAGATCGTTTATTGACCGGTATAACGCAATACCGTCAATGTATCGGCTCCATCCAGCACCGTCAGCAGGGGCAAAACCCGCGAGAGGAAGACCGGGCCGGAGAGGGCCGGGACCAACTCGGAAGTCCAGGTGAGCCCGCCATCTGAGGTGTGGAAGGCTTTGACTTTGCCTTTCTGGTACTCTTCGCTGACCACGACCAACCCGTGCTGACGGTCGGAGAAGCGCATGGCGGCCATCTGGTAGGCAGCTTTGGGGATGAGCAGTCCGCCCAGGTCAAGCTGACCGGCCGTCGTCCAATGGGTACCGTTATCCTGGGTGTGGTACAGAACGCCGGAGAAATCCAGGAGGAAGCCTGTGCCGGGGGCAACCAGCAGGATCGAAGCAATATCATTCGAGCCGGGCGGGATGGGCACATCCGACCAGGTTGCGCCGCCGTCGTGAGTGGAGCCGAACATGTAAAGACTGGCAATCCAACCGGTGGTTTCGTCCAGGAAGCTGATGGTATGGAAGGGCTGGGTGGTGCCAAGCCCGTAATCGGTAACCGGGAGCCAATGGGCGCCGCTGTCGGTCGAACGGCGCACGTTCATGGCACCGCCACTCGTCCAACCGACACGGGTATCCACGATATCGATGCCATAGCGGCAATCGGACTGGTTGGCGCCTTCGTACCAGTGCCGGCCGCCATCCGTGGTGGTGAACATGATGCCCGGAGCGGTGCCGGCGGTTATTCCGTAGTCTTCGGTGAGAAACCCGGCCGCCATGACATTCTGGCGAACATTATGGACGGAAACCAAATGCCACGGGCCGGAGTAATGAGTGGGGGTGGGGGAGTCCGAGACTGTTGCGCTGGTTGGGGCAGCTTGTGAGATTTCCCGGGGTGGAGAAGAGAGGTTGGGAGAAATGCAGCCAGCCAGAAGGAATGCCAGAAGGGCGAGAGATGGGAGTGTTTTCATGGTGGTTATGCGGGATGAGTTTTATGGATCGTGGCGGTTCAGGGTTGGCCCAAGTTTCTGGATTGGATTATACCTTTAGCACGAACGGGGTTATATAATATATTCATCTTGTATTGCGGAGCCACCCATGATCCTCGTTACCGGCGCCACTGGCCACATCGGAAATGTTCTCGTGCGTCAATTACTCGAACGCGGTGAAGACGTGCGGGTGCTTGTGCGTCCAGGGAAAACGCCGCCGGCCCTGGCGGGATTGGAGGTTGATATTGCCTGGGGGAACATCCTGGATCCGGACTCGCTCGTAAAAGCCTTAATGGACGTGAGCCTGGTCTATCACCTGGCCGCGCATATCAGTCTCGTGGCAGAGGCGGACTCGGAAACGGAGCGCGTGAACCTGCAAGGTACGCTTAACTTGCTGGATGCAATGCGCCGGTCAGGTCCTGCACGCCTGGTATATGCCAGTTCGGTCTATGCATTGAGAAGACCGGTTGACGGCACTCCCATCGACGAGACGCAACCCTTCGATGAGCTTCATTGCCAGGGCGTGTACGATTGCTCCAAAGCCAGGGCCTCGCTGGCGGTCCAAAAAGCCGCAGCAGACGGTTTGGAGGCAGTCATCGTCTGCCCGAGCGCGGTGACAGGTCCGTATGATTTCCACGATTCTGAAGCCGGGCGCGCCATCCGATTGTATATGCGTCCGGGGTTGAAGTTCTACGTGGATGGCGCCTATGATTTTATCGATGTGCGGGACGCGGCCCAGGGCTTCATCCTGGCGGGAGAGAAGGGCCGGCGGGGCGAAACCTATATCTTGAGCGGCGACCGGCTGACGGTCCAGGAAGTGGCCCAAATGGTATGGAAGGCAGCGGGTGGCTGGCATGCCAGTCTCAAGGTTCCGCTCTGGCTGGCATATTGGGCTGCGGACCTGATGGCGGCTTTTAGTGAGCTGACCGGTGCTAAAATGTTCTTCACGCGCTATTCCCTGGATGCAATCTGCAGCAATTCGCAGTTCAGCCATGCCAAGGCAAGTCGTGAACTGGGCTTTCAACCCCGCCCGGCCCGCGAGGCGATTACGGATGCGGTGAGATGGTTCCAGCAAGGGCGGGCCTCCGAGCTGCTCAACCCGGATCCGATGCCCAAAGCGACCGTCTGACGCCCGTTTCTTTTTTTTACAACATTGGTTGCAGGGATTTTGGCTGTGCCAGGAAGAGGCTGCGTTTTCACGCAAGCCTTCGGACGTACAGGTGGAGGGTATAATCGCCGAAGAGGAAAACCTATGCCATCCGTCATTAATCCAGAAACACTCTATGTGGACGATATTCCCGCCATCTGGTCACCGGTGCAGTGGGAGTTGAACGATGAAGAACGCGTCCAGGCAGTGGAAGAACAGGCGACTGCCAGCCTTTTGTGGACAATGGACGCACCGGAAGCCATCCTGCGCCTGCTGCTGGATGAGACCGGAATCCAACGCCTGTACAGCCCTCCGAAGGATTACAACCCGGAAGAGCAGGGGGATTGGGACAAGGATCTGATCACTTTTGGGCCGGAACGCCCCATCAAGCTCGAGTCCGTCGAACGCACTCCCAGAAGCCTGAATGTGGTTTACGATTTTGGAGATAGAGGCCGCTGGGAGTTCACCATCGAGGCGGAACGCGTCAGCATCGAACGCATCTAGGACATGTTTCGCCTGAGAATCCAAAAAGAGTCCTGGCGGGCTCTTTTTGATTCCGACGGAAGCTGGCATGGATGCGCTAGATGATTGGTTTTGAAACGTTGTGTCACTCATTCGGATGGATGCTGGACGAAGAAATCCCAGATCATTTGGGCGGCATTGACATCCGCAGGCCAGTTGTGTGTGCCGGCACTGATCGTGTACAGGAGCACATCGGCACCGGACTGACAGTCAGCCCACTCCTGACCGGACACCTGGCCCTCTTGAAAGACAATGGAAGATGTGGAACTGCAGCCGTTGCGTGCGCTCCAGTTGGCAGCCCAGGTTGGGATGGGAGTCCCGATGCGAGTATAAGATTCGTGGATTGCGCCCGGCAACCCGAAACCGTTGTAGGGGATGGTCGGGTCGGACGTGCCGTGGAAGGCAACCACAGCCAGCGGCCTGACAGGCGAGCAGGACTCACCATTCTCATAATCGCCCGAAACCGGGCCAATGGCAGCGATACGGTCGGAAAGATCACAGCCGAGGCGGTTGGCCATCCCGCCGCCGCGTGAATGGCCGGTGGCGAAGACACGCCTGGGATCTATGCTACAACGCGCTTCCAGCCCAACCAACAAGTCGCGCACGAAGGGCACATCCTTTGAATTGGGCAGCGTATCCCAGTTGGCCAGATCGCCCAGGCCCTGCGGGTAGACGGCGATGAAACCGGCCTGATCGGCCAATACCGAAAAACCGCTGTAGCGTTCAAATTCAGGGCCGGTGGACCCGGCGCCGTGAAAGCCGAATACCAGCGGAGCAGGCGAACCCGCCCGGTAACCGGGGGGGATGTGCAGACGGTATTGACGGGTTTGCCCAGCGGATGAGATCTGCTCATCGTATGTCCCGGGTGTGCAGCCTGCGGCAAGGTTGGAGGGAGCCGGGCTGCAAGCGGAGATGAGCGCGGCCAGAGAAAGAACAAGCAGCGAATTCAGGAAGGTACTTTTTTGATGAAAATAATGACGACTGTCGGATGTGGACATGGATAGGTTCGCCGGGAGGCTGGATGGCTAATTTTACTTCCGAACGGGGTGGGAAGTCGGTGCCAGAGACACCGGACTCCGGGAAGCATGTACAGCCAAACCCAGGCTCATTTTTCCACGTTGGCGATGACCATATCCTGCATGAAGAAGCGCTGCGAGAGGAAGAGCACCACCAGTGGGATCAGCATCAAGAGCAGGGCGGCAGCCTGCAAGCCCTCCGTGGTGGTACCAACGCTCTGCGTGGTCTGGGTGCTGAAGGCGATGGTCTGCAGGTCGGGGCGCACCCCCAGGTACAGACTGGCCATCTTCAATTCGTTCCAGGCGTTGAAAAAGTGCAGCAGGGCGACCGTGACGACCGTCGGGATGGATTGGGGCAGGATGACCGAAACCAGCGTCCGGAGCGGACCGGCACCGTCGAGCATGGCGGCTTCGTCCAGATCGCGCGGGATGGTCTTAAAGTTTTGCCGCAGCAGGAAGATGTAGATGGCGCTGCCGAAGAACTGAGGCACGAGCAATGGATAGAAAGTGCCAGTCCAGTTTAGCACCCGCCCGAAAAGCACAAAAGTGGGCACCAGCGTAATGCTATCCGGGATCATGATCGTCCCAATCAACAAAAAGAACAAGAATTTACCGCCCGGGATGCGGAAGCGCGCAAACCCGTAGGCCACCATGATCGAAGAAAACAGCACCCCAATTTCCCCCAGGCCAATGACAATCAATGTATTGCGCAGCAGGTTGGGATAGTTGAAGGTCTGCCAGAGAGTCACGAAATTCTCCAGGGTAATGCTCGGAAGGTAGACCAGGTTGAGCGATCCCCAATACCCGTCCCAACGGATCAGGACCAGCTTGAGGATTGGCCGGGTCGACGAACAGACTGTAGGTGATATGGGGCTGCTCCAAAGCCCAATGCTGCACTCCGGAAGCGGTGGGTACTTTGTAAACCAGCAAGGATTTGCCGTTGTAATTGAACGTGGCAGCACGCGCAGGCCAAATGGGGGATTTGCTGTCGCGCATCTGGGCGGAAGTCTTTACCGAGGTGATCAACATGTAGCTGAGAGGAAAAAGGTAGACCACCAGGGTGATCCAGATGAACAAGTTCAGCAGACCGTTGCCGGCGAATTCCCACAGCCGCAGGGAAAGGGTAGAGGTAGCGCGGTTTCGAGCACGCCGATGCGACTTAGATCTCTTCATTATCTTCCTCTTCAGGGAATTGCACCCAGTAACGGGTTGAAAAGAAGAGCGCCAGGGTGATCAGCATCACCACGATGAACATCACCCAAGCCAGCGCACTGGCATACCCAAGGTTGTAACTCCCGGAGAACAACTGGCTGCTGATGTACGATTCCATCGGAGAGAGACTGCGGCTGTACGGCAAACCGCGATCGAGCAATGCCACTCCGCCGAAGGAGCTGATCATGTTGATCACCAGGGAAAAGAACACGGCCGGAGAGATCATCGGGAGAGTGATCAGGATGAAGCGCGCCAGCGGCCCGGCGCCATCCACCCGGGCGGCTTCGTAGATTTCGTGCGGCACGTTCAGCATGGCGCTCAGCATGATCAGGAACCCCGGCCCAATCGTCCAAAGCGCCAGCACGATCGGAAAGGTATTGCGGCCGAGGACGTTTTGCAAGTTCAGAGGCCTCAGGATCAATTGGTTGAGCCAGCCTGAATCCCGGTTCAACAACCCCGAGACGATAATCGAGATGGCTACGGCCGGGATGATGCTGGGCATGAAGAACAACGTGCGCAGGATGCGTTTCGCGCGCAGACGCTCGCTGGAGAAGACAGCGGCGAGCAGCAGGGCTGCAATCATCTCGATCGGTACGGTCGTGATGAAGTAATTAAGCGACCGGATGAGGCTATTGATAGCCCGCTGGTCCTTAAAGAATGTGATGTAGTTCTGCAGGCCAATGAATTGGATTTGATCCGGCTGCAACATATGGAAATTGGTGAAGGAGTACCACAAAGCTGCCAGGATCGGAAAGGCTTTCAGCAGGAGGAACCCGAGGATCCAGGGCAGGATCAACATAAACCCCATCCTGGCTGAATATTTACGCAAGGAAAGCTTTTTTCCCTTTTTTTCAACGCGCCTGTGGGGGGCGCGCCTTACCACTATGATCGTCATCAGGTTTCTCTCCTGGCAACCTTGGGTGGGTGCATAAAACTCCGATAATAATTGACGAAAATAATAGATTTGATGAGCCCAATTCTTTGGATGCAGGCGGCCGGTCATTTAAAATATTGGTGTGGTTAAGGAAAGCCCGCCTCTCCCAAGGTTTTGGAGGCGGTTGTATACTCGGTGGGAAGAAGGAAGAAAGTTATAGTGTAGACTCAAGGTTGAAGTCATTTGGAAATCGTTTAGGCCAAAGCATTTTCATTGGAGAGCGGCTATGAACCCTGAAAACCTTTTCGCAAACCTTTATCCAAAGCCAGGCGGCATCCCGGCGGAATTTGACCTGCCAGAGCCGGTCAACCAGACCGAATATCTGATCGACGGTGAATTGCGGCAGTGGGACGGGCCGTTGCATGAGGTCACTTCGCCGGTGTGCGTGGAGACCGCAGCCGGCTGCAAGCGGGTGGTGATCGGCTGCCATCCGCAATTGACCGGAAAAGAATCACTGGAGGCACTTGCAGCCGCATCCAAAGCCTATGACCATGGAGGCGGGGAATGGCCGACCCGCTCGGTGCAGCAGCGCATCGAAGCATTGGCGGATTTCACCTACCGCATGAGCCAAAAGAAAAGCGAGATCGTCCGGCTGTTGATGTGGGAGATCGGGAAATCCTACCAGGATTCGGAGAAGGAATTCGACCGCACAATCACTTATATAGAAGATACGCTCGAAGCCATGAAAGACCTGGACCGGGTTTCAAGCCGTTTCGTGATCCAGGGCGATATTATCGGGCAGATCCGGCGTGCCCCTTTGGGCGTGGTGCTGAGCATGGGGCCCTTCAACTACCCACTCAACGAAACGTTCACAACGCTCATCCCGGCCTTATTGATGGGGAATGCAGTAATTTTCAAGCCGCCCAAGTTTGGCGTGCTGCTGTTCCGCCCGCTGCTGGAAGCCTTCCGGGAGGCGTTTCCGCCGGGGGTGGTCAACACGATTTACGGCAGCGGAGCGGAAATAGTCAGCCCCTTAATGGCTTCCGGGCAGGTGGACTCGCTGGCATTCATCGGCACCAGCCGGGTGGCGGATACCATCCAGCAGCAGCATCCCAAACCGCACCGCCTGCGCAGCATCCTGGGGCTGGACGCCAAGAACCCGGCCATCCTGCTACCGGATGCCGACCTGGACCTGGCTGTGCGGGAATGCCTGCTTGGCAGCTTGACTTTCAACGGGCAGCGCTGCACGGCGTTGAAGATCCTGTTCGTGCACGCGAGTATTTGCGAAGCCTTCCTGGAGCGTTTTTCGGAAGCTGTGAGCAGGTTGAAGATCGGGATGCCCTGGGAGCCGGGGGTGGCCCTGACCCCGCTGCCGGAAGTGGGCAAGCCGAAATACCTGGACGGCCTGCTGCAGGATGCACTCGGGCAAGGCGCCCGGATCGTCAACCCGAACGGCGGCGCCACGACCGAGACATTCTTCTTCCCGGCGGTGGTTTACCCGGTGAGCGCCTCCATGCGGCTGTACAGCGAGGAACAGTTTGGCCCGATCGTGCCGGTGGTGCCGTTTGAAGACATCGAAGAGCCGATGCGATACATTGTCGAGTTTAATTACGGCCAGCAGGTCAGCCTGTTTGGGAAGGACCCCGACAAGCTGGCCCAACTGATCGACCCGCTGGTGAACCAGGTCTGCCGGGTCAACTTGAACAGCCAATGCCAACGCAGCCCGGATACCTTCCCGTTTACCGGCCGGAAGGATTCGGCTGAGGGGACCCTGTCAGTCTCAGACACGCTGCGGTGCTTTTCGATCCGCACACTGGTGGCGGCCCGGGCGGATCCGCTCAATAAGGCGATCATCACTGACATTACCAGGAAGAACAAGTCGAACTTCCTGACTACCAACTTCATACTATAATCAGCGCTTCCATACTGTTTGTGACCATTAGAAGAAGAACTTTAACACGAAGAAACACGAAGGAAAGATTAATTTAACACAAAGGCGCACTAAGGAAGGATTTAAGAATTAAACACGAAGGCGCACGAAGGAAAGAATAAAGAATTAAACACGAACGTGCACGAAGGCGTTCGAAGTAAATACTAAGAATAAATACGCCCCCCATATCAAGGGGGCAGGCTGGAGAAAAAGGACACAACGGAAAAAGAGATGAGGAATGATCTTACGGGGATAGTCGGACCGTGAGAGGATAACGACTGAAGTCGTTACTACGAGGATTTTCATGTTGTCGAGCCTCGAAAGTGCATGGGGAAAGGCAAGCATCGAGGGCCCGCACCTGTGCCTGCCGTGTCCCGTCCGATCTTGGACGGTGCGGCACGCTGCAGGCAATGACAGTTATGAAACTAATAATGAGGCTGCCCGTAGAATAAGATTAGATCGAGACAGCAAGGATCCAAATGCATAGTTGCATCAAAGTTGTACTGTAAGGAGAGTAAATGCCTGTAGTTGATCTCGTACACATCACCAAATCCTTCGGTGCGGTCAAAGCCGTGGAGGATGTTTCATTCGGCCTTGAAAAAGGAGAGTTTTTCGGCCTGCTGGGACCCAACGGGGCCGGAAAGACAACCAGCCTGCGGGTAATGCTGGATATTTTTAAACCGGATGCGGGCTCGGTTGCGATCCTGGGCGGAGCGATGTCGGAAGCCAAGAAGAACCGGATCGGTTATATGCCGGAGGAACGCGGACTTTACCAGGACATCCCGCTTGAACGCTGCCTGGCTTACCTGGGTTCGTTGAAAGGGATGAACCCAGCAGATGTGAAGCGGCGCTCAGAGACCTATCTGGAACGGTTCGATCTGACAGCCTACAAGAACAAGAAAGTGAAGGAACTCAGCAAAGGCATGCAGCAAAAGGCCCAGGTGATCGCGACCCTGCTGCACCAGCCAGAACTGCTGATCGTGGATGAACCCTTCAGCGGCCTCGATCCGGTCAATACGCAGATGGTGATGGACCTGCTGCGCGAACAACACGCCGAGGGAGTCACGATCATCCTGTGCTCGCACCAGATGCACCAGGTGGAGGAACTGTGCGACCGGATCGTTTTGATCGATCACGGCAAGGTCATGCTGTACGGCGGCCTGGCGGATATCCGCCGGCAGTTTTCCGGGAATGAGCTGTTGGTCCGCAGCTCCACACAACTGCCGAAGCTGGCGGGAGTGGAGCGAGTGGAGCCGGTTAATGGGACGGTCAAACTGCACCTGGCGAAGGGTACGGATCCGCAGGACATTTTGCAAACACTGGTGGCCCAAAAAGTCGCAGTCGAACAGTTCGAGATCGCCATGCCAACCCTGGATGAAATCTTTATCCGTGTGGTGCAGGGGCAGGAGCGAGGCGTATGAGCAAGATCTGGTACGTAGCCCTGCACGAGTACCGCAAACATGTCTTTAACCGGCGGTTCGTGTTCGGGTTGTTGAGCGTGCCCGGGGCGATCCTGCTGCTGGTGGGGTTGATCTTTCTGATCTTTTCGATGGAGATGAACAGCACTCCGATCGGCTACGTGGATAATTCCGGTCTGCTAACCAATCCAGTCGCGGCACCCAAGGTGACAGCACCGGACCGCCCGGTACAGATGATCGCCTTTGCAAGCGAAGCCGAAGCGCGGGCAGCGCTGGAGGCGGGCAAGCTGCAGGCTTATTACATCCTGCCGGCGGACTACCGCAGCAGTGGTAACCTGCGGGTGGTGCACATCGTCGAGCTCAAGGCGCTGGCCCGCCAGCAGTTCTACAACTTCCTGGGGGCGAACTTGTTGAAGAATACCGACCCGGTAATCGCAGCCCGGCTGGTGAAGGGAGCGGATGTAACGACCGAATCGGCGGATGGCAGCCGGAGCCTGTCGAGCAGTAACTGGTTCAGCTTCCTGATCCCATTCGTGGCCGGGATTGGTTTCATCATCGCCATGTTCACGGCCGGCGGTTACCTGATGCAGGCGGTGGTGGAGGAAAAAGAGAACCGCACGATGGAAGTGCTGATCACCTCGGTCTCGCCGAACCAGTTCATGGCCGGCAAGATCATCGGAGATACCTGCGTGGGACTGACGCAAATCCTGGCCTGGACGCTTTTTATCGTAGTCCCCATATTGATCGGACGGAATACTATTACTTTACTGAAGGGTATCCAGATCTCGACCCAAACGCTCCTGGTGCTGGTCCTGACCATGCTGCCGTCGTTCGTGCTGGTGGCGGCGCTGATGGCGACGATCGGAGCGACGGTTACGGAGGCACGCGAAGGCCAGCAAATGACCGGGCTGATCAGCCTGCCGATCTGGATCCCATACATGCTGACGGGCCTGCTGATGAGCAGCCCGAATTCGCCGCTCTCGCTGGCATTAAGCCTGATCCCGCTGACCGCACCGGTGGCGATGCTGATCCGGGACGGGCTGACGATCCTGCCGGCGTGGCAGATCGCCTTAAGCGCAGCGATCCAGATCCTATGCGCGGCGGGCGCGATCTGGATGGCGGGCAGGGCTTTCCGGCTGGGGATGCTGAGGTATGGGAAGCGGTTGCGGTGGGGGGAGATATTTGGGATGATGAGATTATGAATAAAACTTTACTTGTGCTTAGGAACGAAATAATCACTTTGATCACGCGACCCCAGTTCTGGCTGGTGGCGCTGGGACTGCCGATATTGGGGGCGGCGATCTTTGCGGGGGTGGGGGCAATCAACCGGAGCGCGAGCGCCAGCCAGACGGTCAGCCAGGTGGTGAGCAGCCCGCAGGAGGTGCGTCCGGAAGGCTACGTGGATTTGAGCGGGATCATCCGACAGATCCCGGCGGGCAGCCCGGCGGGAAAATTTGTGGCCTATCCAAATGAAGCCATGGCCCGCAAGGCGCTGCAGGCCGGGCAGATCTCGGCTTTCTACATCGTGTCGCCGGATTTCATCCAGACCGGCAAGGTTACCTACATCCGCCCGGATTTCAACCCGCTGGCATCCAGCAGCGGCCTATCCGGCAGTTTTAGCTGGCTGCTGCAAGTCAACCTGGCGGGAGGGGATGCCCAGTTTGCCAGCCTGGTGAACGGCCCTGTGAAGGTGGAGGATGTCTCCCTGGCGACGGCTCCACAGCCCGACCAGAACAACGCCCTGGCGCTGTGGACACCGTACATCATCACGCTGCTGTTCTATATGCTGGTGATCGGCTCGGCCAGCCTGCTGCTCAGCAACGTTTCGAAAGAAAAGGAGAACCGCATCATGGAGGTGCTGCTGACCTCCGCCTCGCCGCTGCAACTGCTGACCGGGAAAATCCTGGGGCTGGGTATCGTGGGCCTGGGGCAAACCGCGCTGTGGTTCGGAACGAGCTTTGTGCTGCTGAACCTGAGCGGGCAGACCTTCAAGCTGCCATCCGACATCCATCTGCCGTTCTCATTCCTGGCCTGGGGACTGGTGTTTTTTGTGCTCGGGTACGCGGTTTACGCCAGCCTGATGGCGGGGGTGGGTGCGCTGGCTCCCAACCTGCGCGAGGCCTCGCAGGCGACGTTCGTGATCAACCTGCCGTTGATGGTACCGCTCTTCCTAAGCAGCACCGTTTTCATGGAGGCGCCGAATGGGGCGATCGCGACCGGGTTGAGCCTGTTCCCGCTCTCGGCGCCGGTGGCGATGATGGCCCGGCTCTCGGCGGGGGGCGTGCCATGGTGGCAGGCGCCGCTGGCAGCGGTGCTGCTGCTGCTCACGGCGATACTGGTGCTGCGGGGGGTGGCGGGGATGTTCCGGGCGCAGAGCTTGCTTTCGGGGCAGGGGTTTAAGCTGAAGGCGTATTTCAGGGCGCTCGCAGGAAAATAAAAATATTTCACCACAAAGGACTCGAAGTAACACGAAGGAGTACAAAGAAAAGAACTTTTTGTTATTTCCTCTCATTCTGAGAGGTTTTGGTTGTGATATTTTCAGGTAAAAAAATATACTCGGAGATTGGAAGGTTTGGGTAAATCCGGAGAGGCAGGCTCAGGATATGGGTAGGTACGTTGCTTTTTTGCGGGCGATCAATGTGGGCGGGCATGTGGTCAAGATGGACAAACTGCGCAGCCTATTCGAGGGGTTTGGCTTTGCAGAGGTTGAGACATTCATTGCCAGCGGCAATGTGATCTTTCATACCAACGAAAAAGACACCCAATCGCTCGAAGCGCGAATTGCACGGGGGCTGGAAGAAGCACTTGGCTATGAAGCGGCAACCTTTATTCGAACAGAAGCTGAACTGGCTCAAATTGCGGCTTACGAAGCATTTCCACAAGCGCAGGTGGAAGCGGCGACGGCTTATAACATCGCCTTTTTGCACGAGCCATTGGATGAGCAGGCTAAACAGACATTGATGGAACTGCAGACGGAGATCGATGCATTTGCCACGCATGCAAGGGAGGTTTATTGGCTGTGCCAGAAGAAGCAGAGTGAATTGACGTTCTCCAACGCGGTGCTGGAAAAAAGGCTGAAGGTAAAATCAACCATCCGGGGAGTCGCTACCGTCCAAAAGCTGGCTGCCAAGCTCTCCAACCAGTGAAAGGAGGGGTATTCCTAATGAAGAGAACATATTGAAGTTCAGAAACATGCGTTTGAAATCCGCCCGACCTCGCAGGAGGATCTGGAGGCGATCCTGGAGGTGTACCGGCAGTGCGAGGATTTCCTGGCATTGGGGCCGGTGCCGACCGCTTCCATGGAGATGGTGCTCAAGGATCTCGAGACCTCGAAAGAAGAAGGGGGCATTTTCTGCGGGATCTTTGCCCAGGGTGGGAAAATGATCGGGGTCATCGATTATGTGCCGGAGAATTATGAAGGCGATCCGAAGAGAGCCTACCTGGCCCTGCTGATGATCGGGGCGCCTTACCGGAGCCAGGGGCTGGGGCAGGCGGTGGTGGAGGCGTTTGAGGATGAGATCCGCAAGGATGCCCGCATCCGGACGATCATGTCGGGAGTGCAGGTAAATAACCCGCAGGCGATCAAGTTCTGGCAGAGGCAGGGATATAGGATCGTCAGCGGGCCGATATTGCATCCTGACCAGACGACAGCCTTTGATTTGAGGAAGGACCTGGATGGGAAGGATGATTTGTAATTTTGAATTTTAATTAGAAAGGATTAACCACGAAGTTCACGAAGTTACACTAAGGTTCACGAAATGGGAACACGAACAACTAGTCTCGAAGCGGTATGTTTCATAATCTACTGCTGCCGCGTCAGGTATATTTTCCGGGATGGAAATACGGGTATTAACGGTAGCTGCATAAAGAAACTGAGGAGGAGTGCCAGAGGCAGTGGACGACGTTCCCGGCGGCGGGAGCCGGAGGACTGAAGCTGCTGGTAGTTCCGCAGCTCGACTTGATCCTCGCCGCTGTTGCCAAAACGGATTTCGTGGGGGAGAGAAGCATCGTATTGAATAAGGCGATTTCCAAATATTTGCTGCCTGCGGTTAAGGAAATGTGATGATCTTTTGTGACTAATCACTTACTTAGAAGCTCCACCCGAGGTCAAAAATCTCATGATTTTGGAGTTGCTACATGGTTACACTCCGATGTCGGAGACATCGGACTCCGCTACCTGGAAATTAGTAACTTTCCAAATTTACGTGGTACACGACTTGTGTCTGAAAAACCTTTTAATATAGTTTGGTAGTCTAGAAGTAATGGTCATAAATTAAGCGTTTTAATATCTAAGTCTCATTTGCATGCGCAAAGGAACAAACATAACTTTAGGTAAATCATTCCCAATACGCGTCTGATCAGCTTTTTTGGTTGTAAGAGCTTCCCCTTGCTTTTGTAAAAGTAATTACCGTTCCACAGGGAAGAGAGTTTAGTTTGGATGTTGAAAGTGAAATAGTTCAGGTAGGAAACCTCAAAAAGTTTTCCGAAGAGTGTAGCCGACCTGGCTGCACTGGCAGGCGCTCGTCCACATGCGAGTGCCCCATTCGATATCGTAGTCGGTCACGCCCCCTGGCAGCGTGCGAAAGACCCTGAGCAGGAACGCGCCGACATCGCCTCGCTGGCTGAAGCGGGAGCCACCTGGTGGTCGCAGTATATCTCGCCGGAAAAAGAAACCGAAATGAGAAAGTACATTGAGGAAGGGCCTTTACGGATTGGTTAGCCAAGTGATTGCTCGCCACCAAACGTCGGGGAGATAAATCTTCTTTCTCCGGACTTATGTCCGAAGATAAAATTAAGATGAGTTGCATTTAGGCAGGAATTGCGCGATGATGAGAAGGAGCCTCGACAATGTTGCAGTTGGGGGCTTGTCATTCCAATCCGTTCTGCTGCCCTACTCCTCTGGAGAACGCCGTTTTATTTCGAACGGAGATTTGAATGGAAATTATAAGAAGGATACTTCGCACACCAGGCGCATTGGTGGTTCTTCTTGCGGCTATTATTGCCTTAATTGGTGTCATCATAAAAAGTATATCTGATGAGAATATTGCCAAATTGCCTATTCGTGCAACACAGACGGCTGAGGCCAGATTTAACAGGATTGGCGACGATTTTCTCAGCACCGTCGATAGGCACCCCTTTACCTCCTGCAACACTAACTAGCCTTTCTCCTGTGAACACAGTTCTAGAGACGCTGACGCAAGTAATCAATCTCACGCCCACAACCACAGCATGGCCGCTGGGAACTCTAACTTCGACAGACCCTAAGCCTGCATGTGCCATAACAGTGAGTGATCTCAATGAACCAGATAGTAAAAATGCAAAAAGCTTGCAATATACGGTTACTGGCAAAGGTGGGTATTGCAGCTGGATCATTCCATTGAATGGATACAATGCCACTTCAAATAAGCAGATCACATTTTGGGTTAAAGGAGATAAAGGAGGAGAACAATTCGTGGTAGGGATTAAGGATACAAAAACAATTTCAGGACTAGAACCGAAAGTGTCAGAGACAGCCTCAGCATCTTGGACTGAAATTTCAATTCCATTGGATATGTTCAAACGTCAAGATTTATCTTCTTTGGAATACTTTAGTATAAATTTTACGGTCGGAAGCGGCACAATTTATGTAAACCAATTGATCTTCATACCATAGACCTTGAGGAGGTAAAAATGAAAAAAATCATGATTTTGATGTTGGCAAGTATTTCTTTATTGCTTCAATCTTGTGGGCCGTCCATCACAGATATTAAAGCAACTGACCAAGTAGAGTTCAATCAAACGCAAACTCAACAAGCAGAGCAAGCCGCTGCAGGGGCGACACAAGCTGCAATGGAAGCCGAAAAGACCGCAGCAGCAATGACACAAACTGCGATGGAAGCCGAAAAAGCCGCATTGATAATGACACAGACAGAAATGGCAATACCTAAAGCAACCGCAATTCCCCTTACTCAAATAACCGTTCCGAATAACGGACAAGCTTCTTGTCCATTTTATGTTTATCAGGATTGGGGCGCAGATGCCAATCATTATGTACCAGAAGGTTGGATGGGTGACACTTCAGACATAAAATTGGATGATAATTACAAACTTGACCCTGAGCGTCCAGATGTGATCCAGATTGCTTATGAGCCAACCGGTCCAAAACAATGGTCTGGAGTGTATTGGTGGGATCCCGCCGGCAGTTACTTTGGGGATAAGGACGGTGGTTTTGATCTTTCATGCGCCAAGAAATTAACCTTTTGGGCCAGGGGCGAAAAGGGTGGAGAGAAAGCAGAATTCAAGGTTGGTGGAATTGAGGGTAGTTATAGTGATTCTCTGCAGCCAGCAAAATCGAGCGGGCCGATTAAACTTACTAATGAATGGGTTCAATATTCTATTGACCTGACAGGAAAAGATTTATCCCATATCATAGGCGGCTTTGTTTGGGTTACTAATAAGCCATCCAATCCCAATGGAGCTGTAATCTATATAGATGATATTCAATTTGAGCAATAGAAGAAGAAAAATCGTCTATACAAAATGAAGCAGCCTGATGCCAATTCTCAGGTTTACTCTATAAGTATGCAAGACATCCAGAAGATCCTTATGCATGCATTAGTTACGTCATTGGTGGTTAGTCCATCCGTTGGTTAGCAACTTCCAAAGTCTATCTCCAAAGATCAGCAGGAGGTAATGCATGACCCGATTTCGCACCCCTGCGGTTCGTATTGGGCTGGTAGTAGTCTTAATCGCGTTTTCCAGCTTCATTCCCGCCCTAGGTATGACCTCACCGCCCAGTGGAATGGGGAGAAAGAGCCTTCTCGAAGAGAACTCTCCGCAGGTAGTGACGCACCAGATTGAAATTGGGGCTTTCTTAGGTGTCAGCCCACCCACGGCAGAAGCAGTAAACGCTTTCGAAGACCTGACCGGCCGACATATTCATTCGGTCATGTGGTATCAAGGCTGGGATGCAAGCAACCATCCTGCGTTCCCCTGTGCAGATCTGCTGCCCGTACAGGATCATGATAGATTCCGCTCCGACATTTCATTTCACCTGACATGGGAACCCTGGGTAAAACTGGCAGATATCACTAATGGCGTCTATGATGCATATCTCACCAGCTACGCTGTGGAAGTCAAAGATTGCGGTCTCAAGACGCGCCTGCGGTTCGCACATGAGATGATCCAAAATGATATCTATGACAACTGCCAGGGACAGGCAAACTGTCCTGAATGGTATCCCTGGCAGGATCAACCCGCTGATTACATAGCCGCTTTTCGGCATGTTCACGATGTTTTCGTGGCAACCGGAGAGACAAATGTTGAATTTGTCTGGTGCCCGAATAATTATCCATTCAATTTGAGTATTGTGCAAAAATATTACCCCGGGCAGAATTACGTGGATTGGTTATGCATGGACGGTTATAACTGGACAAATCAAGATGGACAACCGGGCTGGCCAGATTGGCAATGGTTCGACGATATTTTTTATCCCATTTACCATACCTTTGTTGATAATCCGGATATCTTTGGTAATAAGCCAATTATGATCGGTGAGTTTGCCTCCGGCGAAGCAGGTATTTACGAACTCTCAGGGCAAACCAAACCTGCCTGGATCAACAACACATTTGAGCGAATAAGTAGTCAAGATTACGCTAAGATCCAAGCCTTTTATTGGTTTAACATCAATAAGGAAACTGACTGGCGTGTAAACTCAACGCCGGGCAGTCTGAGTGCTTTTCAAGCTGCGATCAGTAGTTCTCAATTCATTTCCCACTCCATGCCGATCTATTTGCCGCTCGTGCTTAAGAATCCATGATATGAGTTCCAGGCCCGAACTTGTTCTACTAGGTTCACTAGCATCGAAATTACGCAATCCAACAACACGCTTTTAGACGCAACAGCCATCCTCCAAAGTCTCCCAACGAGCCTCCAAAGAATAGATGCATGCGAACAGGGATAGGCAAGGTTGCCATAAGCATTAGTATCTTATAAGTGCAATTTAGAAACTACTCCAGGTAATTGGCGGCTTACACGTCCCACGATAGAATCCGGACCTGCGAACCTCCAACACCTCAAATACAGCTTCACAAGAGCGGAGGCAGGTGAGCAGGTTTCAAGCGGTCTCCATACCGCTTTCGATTGAGCCAGGCGACCGCTTACTCGCAAGCGCGATATGATGGAAATGTGCAATAATAGTCGTGGAGTGTCGCAAGTTTCGACGCTGGAGATGCCCTTCGGGTTGTCTACGAAATCCGTCCGTTGGGCTAACTCAGAAACATGCGTAAAATATTCAGACGCCTGAGCTTTAATGCAAGTTATTTGTTTAAACCACGCTGGGATACGGGTATCCCTGCACCCGAGGTAATTCGATTCGTTCAAGGAAAAACGCCCGGGAACGCCATCGATATCGGCTGCGGGACCGGGACAAATGTCTTGTACCTGGCCCAGCAAAATTGGACGGTGACCGGGTTCGATTATGCACCTTTGGCGATCCAGGCGGCGCGGAAGAAGTTAAAACAATATTCTGCAACCCTACTGGTTGCAGATGCAACGAAACTTGTTGGTCTCGCCCTACCAGGGCCGTATGACCTGGGGTTGGATATGGGCTGCTTCCACAGTTTAACAACGATCGACCGGGGAAAGTATGTCAAAGGGTTGGAAAAATGGATAAACCATAAGGGAGTCCATATGGTGTATGCATTCCAGCCTTCGACTGATAATGAAAGAGGGGTATCGAAAGAAGAAATGATCGGGTATTTCAAAAATGAATTTGTCCTGATCAATTACGAGCAAGGGCGAGGCAGGCCTTCGGCCTGGTATTATTTCGAGAGAAAATAGGAACAAATAAGGACCTGGATTCCAGATAGGAAAGATGGCAGGCTTTTCCAGGCCAGAAATGAGCGATAATATGGGATAGAACCGCGCCGGAACCAGCGATGGGCCATTCCATCGATGAAGATGACGCAAAGCCAAACAATTGATTTAGCGGTACCCGTAGTGATTTAGCCAAGGAGAACTCCCCCATGTATGCAAGAGTAACAACCACACCGATTTCGCCCTACAGGCTGGATGAAGCCGTCCGCCTGGCCGAGGATTCCACCATACCGGCCGCCAGCAAACAACCAGGCTTTAAAGGTTATCTTATGCTGGTAGACAAAAGCTCAGGCATGGCCATGACAATCACCTTTTGGCAGGAAGAAGGCGACCGCGAGTTCACGGGTCAAAATAGCGATTATTATAAAGATTCGATCTCCAAATTAATACCTTTGCTGTGCGGTACACCGGTCGTCGAAGACTTTGAAGTTGCAGTGCAGGTGTGAAGGAAAAAGGTATCTGAGGGATCTAAAGTACCAGAGGTTACAGAAGCACCAAAAACGCCTACAGAACCGATGTACTTGTAAGGAGGTGATCGATGAGTTACAGTACCTTGCCTGATACAGTGCGTCTGCAGAAAACCATCGAAGCTGTCAAGGCGCGTGGCATCATGGTAGAGTTAGTCGAGACAAAGGAAGCGGCACTGGCCAAACTACAAACCTTGATACCGGCCGGATCGGTGGTGATGACTGGCGGTTCGGTCACGCTCACGCAAATTGGCTTGGATGCGCTGCTAATTTCCGGCAATCATCCCTGGCGTAACTTCAAGGCAGATTTGGTGGCCGAGAAAGATCCGACCAAACAATCTGCGATGCGACTGCAAGGAACGCTGGCGGAGTATTTTCTCGGCAGTGTGAATGCCATTGCAGAAACGGGCGAACTGGTTTTTGCCAGCGCGACCGGAAGCCAACTGCCAGCTTATGCTTACTCGAGCCGCAACGTAATCTGGGTGGCAGGTGCACAAAAGATCACGCCCAGCCTGGATGAGGCGCTCCGGCGTGTGCGCGAATACGTTCTGCAGATGGAAAGCGAGCGCCAGAAGAATGTGGGTAATAAAGGGGGCAGTTTCATCGGGAAAATCCTGATTTTTGAGCGTGAACCGGCTTACCTGCGGCGAAACCTGCACCTGATCCTGGTGAATGAAGTGCTCGGGTTTTAAAGTCGGAAACCTGGTAGATAGTTCGCCAGTCGTGCAGACGGGAAATTGATCCATGGATTCGCTTGGGATAGCTTATTTACTGGCGGTCGCCACCATCGCAATCACGTTTGTGGGTTTCTCCAGCGTTGTGGTAGTCTTCAGGCAGGTACAAGGAAACAGCCCGGATGGCACGCTAATTGTCAATTTATTGAACGATTAAAGCCAGTGAAGAGGCAAATCACCTTCCGACCCAAAAAAGCGACCGATATGACCGTTTTTGAAGCAAAGTCAAGCAATTATAAATTCGATACACTTAGTGTGATCGCGTTATCCATGCTGGCTTATATTCTGTCAGTCTTCTTGCATGAACACCTCGGCCATACCCTGGCCTGTATCAGCCTGGGCGGACACCCGGTTGAATTGGGGGCTTATTATGTCAATTGCGATTATGGCAAGATGCCCGACTTTAGCATCCGGCTGGTTGCTCTGGCAGGACCCATTATCAGCCTGGTAACAGGAGCAATGGGTTTGGCAGTGTTGGATCATTTATCCCATAGTTCGGCTCATCTTCGCTATTTGATCTGGTTGTTTGGAACCATCAGCCTGATGACGGCGGCAGGCTATTTATTGTTCTCAGGAGTATCCGGTCTGGGAGATTTTGGCACCAGCCGGGACGGCGCTCTCTATCTTGCCCAGCCGGAATGGCTTTGGAGGCTGACTATTGCTATCCTCGGCGCGGCAGGTTATGCGCTGGTCATTTATCTTTCGCTCCAAAAAATGGAGACTCTCATCGGCGGCGAAGGCCAGTTGCGCGTGAGGTATGCCCAGAAACTGGCTTTGACATCTTACCTGACCGGTACGATAACAGCAGTACTTATCGGTCTGCTTAACCCGCATGGCATACTCATTGTTCTTGTTTCAGCCGCGGCTTCGACGCTCGGAGGCACATCCGGGTTAGCCTGGATGATGCAATTTCTGAACCGAAAAAAGGCACCAAGCGTTGCCCCACTAAGACTGGAACGAAACTGGGTTTGGGTGAGTGTGGGTTTGACTGTGACAATAATATATGCGTTAATACTAGGGCCAACGGTGCATCCGTAGCGCAAGATCATGTTACCCATTCCAATGGATGGGAAGATTTCAGGTTCGTTGATTAAGGCAATGCGCTGGAAGGATAGGCTTTTCCCTCACCCCTGACCCCTCCCCCGGAGGGGGATGGGAAATCGTAAGTGGCTAGAGTTTTCAATCTTACTTCTCATCCTGACGCTGATCTATCGCAAGCAAGGACAGAACCTGCACGCCAAATGATCGGAGAACGAATATGAATATGAAAGAACATATCCTGGAGGCAATGCGAGAGCAATTCGCTCGCTGGGAAGAATTGCTCGAGGAGATGAGCGATGAACAAATCAGTATCCCGCTCAGACCTTCGAACTGGTCCACCAAAGATGTTATGAGCCATCTTTGGGCCTGGCAACTGCGATCCATCGCAAAGGTGGAAGCTGCGCGGTCCAACCGGGAACCCACATACCCGCAGTGGGTGCCGGGGTTGGATCCGGCTTCGGATGGCGATACCGAGCAAACCAATGCCTGGATCTATGAAACTTACAAGGAAAAGCCTTGGCCAGTAGTGCACCAGGATTGGAGGAAGGGATACCTGCTGTTCCTGGAGTCGGGCGAGGAAATCGCTGAAAGAGACCTGCTGGATTCAGATAAGTATGTATGGATGGGAGGATATTCGCTGGCGGCTGTATACCTGTCTTCTTACGACCACCACCAGGAGCATTTTGAAACTCTGACCGCCTGGCTGCAGGAACATGGGAAAGCCTGAAATGGAAGCTTATTGGAAAACAATTCTCTGGCAGCAATTCGGAGCAGCGCTCGATATGCTCGAAAATGCCCTGCAAGCCTGCCCTGAAGAGCTATGGAACGTAGCGCATGTGGAACGATCCGGCGTTCCCGCCCGGGTTCTCGGAATTCTGGTATGTGGCCTATCACTGCCTGTTTTGGACGGACCTGTACCTGTCCGGCGCGGTGGAAGGATTTACACCACCGGCGCCTTTCACACTGGATGAACTGGACCCGGCGGGTGTGCTTCCCGACAGGCAATACACCCGGGAGGAATTGCTTGCTTATCTCGCAGCACTGCCGCCGAAAATCCCAGGCGACGATCAAAGCGCTGACGGACGAGCGGGCGCAACGAGTTTGTAAATATGTGTCGGGTGAGATCAGTTTTGCTGGTTACTCCTGGATACCATGCGGCATATCCAGGAACACGGTGCACAATTGAATATGATCCTGGGACAGAAGAAAGGTACTGGAAGCCACTGGATCTCTCAAAACCGATCCAAGAATTAAACACGACCCCCATAGGCTGGGGGCAGGCGGCCACGAAAAGACAAAGGGTAAAGAAAAGAAGGAGTTGTTTGGTTATGCTTGACCGGATATTCCCTGACAGAAGACTATACAATCATTCTTCGCAGCGAGTAATTGCGAGGGCTTTATTTTCGCTGGAATTGATCCTGGTATTTGTATTTTGCTCGAGTTGCACGTTTAGAGGTACGACGGCAATTGCGGTCGACAGGCACGATCCGGAATCCGTGTTGCGGGCATATTTTGAGGCCTGGGGACGGGGCGATTGGTCTGCAGAAGCGAGCTTTATGACTGAGAAGTATGCCGGGATGGCACCTGAACCAGTCAACTCGATCCGCATCCTGGAGATAAATGCATTGAATGCATCCCCGACCGAACGAGGCTACCAGGTCTTATTCGAGATCAGGGTAAAGGGTGAAGGGGTCAGCATGCATAGCGGCCAATATAATTGGAATTATTCCTTAAGCTGGGATGCGCAGCGCGGTTCGTGGTTGATCAGCAACTATGGATGCTGCTAACAGTTTGGAATGGGACGCGGATCAACGCAGAGGAACGCGGATAAATAATTAAAAGCACTTTCGGAGAAGGCCATGAAAGCTGAACGATTAGCGAGAGAAGTTGTCTATCGAAGCCAGTGCGGAATCGAAACTGGGGAGAGCGTGGTTGAGGCCGCTGCCAGGGAAGTGTTGGAAGAGACGGGTTATATGATCTTTTAATGAGACATCCCTTGCCGGGCAAGGGATGTCGTAGATAAATTATCGGTTGTTTTTCCCCCAGATGAATTTGCCAAATCTATTGTGCAGTACTGAGGGTGACCTGTACCTGTTCGGGGCTGCCATTGCGGAGGAATTTCACGGTAATCTTGTCACCCGGCTTGAAGGTGTACAAGGTGTTGATGTAAGAGTGATTCGCATCCAGGGCGATGCCGCCAACACTGGTAATGATATCACCTTGCTGCAGGCCGGCCTGGGTGGCCGGGCTGCCAGAGGATACGTCGGTCACGTACACGCCCCATTGCGCCGGCAAGTTATAAGCGCTGGCGATATCGGGGGTAATGGGCTGAAAGCTGATGCCCAGGTAAGGATGCGTGATCTTGCCAGTCTGGATCAGCTGCTCGGCAATTGCTTTGGCGGTATTGATCGGGATTGAGAAACCCAGCCCTTCCGCCACCGTCCCGGCGCCGCTGTTGCGCACGATGAGGGTGTTGATACCGATCACTTCACCGGCCAGGTTAACCAGCGGTCCGCCCGAGTTGCCCTGGTTGATGGCTGCATCGGTCTGGATCAAGTTGTCAATCGTGTACCCATTGCCGGTATCGATCGAGCGGCCTGTGGCGCTAACCACGCCTTCGGTCACAGTATTCTTGAAATCACCGAGCGGTGAGCCAATGGCGATGACCGTTTCACCTGGATTTAGCACATCCGAATTGCCCAGCGTGGCGACGGCCGGAACCTTCCCAGTGGTTTTCAGGACGGCGATATCAGAATATTGGTCAGTGCCGACAATCTTGGCGGTTTCCTGGCTGCCATCCGCAAGGATGATGGTCAGGTCACCCTGGGTGCCGGCCACAACGTGATTATTGGTCAGGATGTAGCCCTGGCTGGAGATGAATACACCGCTGCCGCTGACGGTACCGCTGCTGCTCATACCCATGGGAGTGAACTGGGCGGGAATGTTGCCTTGCACGGTGACGACGGCCGGGCCAACTTTCTTGACGGCCTGGGTGACCGTAGTCTCAATCTGGGTGGTATTAACAATCAAGGTGGTGGTTTTACCCTGGCTCGAGTTACTGGCGGGTTGTGAGACGACCGCGGGCGCAGAGGCGCTTATATTGGCCGGCTGAGCCTGGCTCATGACCTGGTAGACGACCGCTCCGCCGGCGGCGGCTCCGGAGAGGGAGGCAACACCGGCTAATAGGATTACCAATGCCAGATATAAGATTCGATTTTTAGTCATATGGAACTCCTTCAACTTAATTTCTCACTATCCTTTTTATGCCCCCATTTTAGAACCGCAAGATGAACTTGCGATGAACCATTTATAAGATTTTTGAATGAAAATGACTCTTTTAAGCCTGGAAAGGAGAATGGGAACGGCGAGATGAATTTCGTGTTGCGGATTAAAAATTCCCCGAGTAATAGAAAAGCCGGGGAATTGGTATGGCAGGGTTGGATTCGGGGGGTCAAATCGCCTTAAAACGTACCTCGAAGGTGGTGCCGGCGCCGACCTAACTCGTCACCTTGACCTCTCCGCCATGCGAGCGGGCGATCCACTGGACGATCGAAAGCCCCAGCCCGCTGCCTCCGGCAACCTGCTGATCAGGGGAATCCCCATTACCGGAGCGGGAACGGGCCTGGTCGATACGGTAAAAACGGTCGAACAGATGGGAAAGGTGTTCCGTGGCAATCCCGGGTCCGTTATCCGAAACGTGCAACCAGGCAGTGCCATCGCTCGTTCCGGTTTCGATGCAGACATTTTTATCCTGCCCATCGGCGTATTTGATGCCGTTATCGACCAGGTTGCTGACCATCTGGACCAGGTACTTCCGGTCACCCAGGATGCGCACCTCGGGCAGGTCGCCGGCTTCGAGCCGGACGTGATTGCGGGCTGCCAATGGAGTTAGCCGTTCCAAGGTTTCAAGGGCGACATCGCTCAGATCCACGGGTAGACTTTCCATAACTGCCTGACCGGCATCCATGCGGGCCAGAGTCAGAAGATCGTTGACGAGGGCGGTCATGAAGTCGTTTTCGCTACGGATGATGCTGAGAGCATGCCGGTAATCTTCCGGCTTGCGCGTGGAGGCCAGGCTGCGGCTGGTTTCCAGGTTGACGATGGTAAGGGGGGTGCGTAATTCGTGGCTGGCATCCGCGACGAACTGGCGCTGGCGTTCGAAAGCCGTCTGAAGACGTCCGAGCATGCCGTCGAAGGTATTGGCCAACTCGCCCAGTTCATCCTTGCCTTTCATATTCAAGCGGCGGCTCAGGTCGGTTTCGCCAATCGTGCGGGCAGCCTGCGTGATGGTGTGGACGGGGCGCATGGCCCGGTCGGCCAACCAGAAGCCGCCGAGCAGGGCGATCACCAAAGTCGCCAGGCTGCCGGCTGCAAGGGTTAACAATAGGCGGGATTCCAGGCCATACGGATCGACAGGACTGCCCAGGATGGCCAACCCGCTCGGCCTTAGACCGTTCTGCAAGGGTACGGTTACGAACATGTAATTGGTGCGCGGAGAACCGCTCCTTTGCGTCCAGGAAGTGACGTTATCATGGGAAGGGTGGTTTGCAAACACTTGCAGAGCGTGCGTTGCCAGACTTTGGCTATCCTGGGCGGGGATGGAACCATGACTGGCAAGCACCTGCCCATTTGTATCCGTAAAGACGAGAATATCCGTATCCTGCAAAACGCCCTGCGGTACGACAATCCCATCCGGCGAGATCGTTAATGTCACAGCGAGTGCAGCCATTTTGCGCTCCAGGCTGAATTCCGATTCGCCCAGGATGTCGCGACTCTGGTTTGCATAAATAAAGCCACTGAATACGATCAGTACCAATGCCAGAATGACGCTGAACCACAGTACCAACCGGAATCGGATGCTATGCAGGATGGAGCCGATGCGCTTTGAGAAGGACGAAGATTTTTGGAGGCTCATCGCTCCTCGGGCAGATGGATACGGTAGCCGGCCCCGCGCACCGTTTCGATCAACTTAACCGGCGATGGATCGTCTATCTTACGGCGCAGCCGGCGAATGTATACATCCACTACGTTGGAGGCGACCACGTGATCGTAATTCCACAAATGCTCTTCGGCCATTTCACGAGTGATCAGGCGGTTGGGATGGCGCATCAGGTATTCGAGGATGGAAAATTCCTTGGCAGTCAATTCAATCGCCTGACCGGCGCGCCGGACGGTATGGGAGGCGGGGTCCAGCTCCAGATCGGAGATGCAGAGCACACCAGTTTTGCTGGAGGAATCCCGCCTGAGCAGGGCGCGGATGCGCGCCCGCAGTTCATCCACCTCGAAAGGCTTGACCAGGTAATCATCCGCGCCGCTATCGAGGCCAATCACACGGTCTTCCAGGGCGTCGCGGGCGGTCAGCATCAGGATGGGGGTGGTGATGCGCCGGTTGCGCAATTCCCGGCAGACTTCAATGCCGTTTTTCCCCGGCAGCATGATATCCAGGATGATCACATCGTACCCGGAGATCATTCCGGCTTCCTCGCCCTCGATGCCGTCGTAGGCGGTATCGACGGCGTAGCCGTTATCCTGCAGGATCAGCCGCAGCGAGTCGCTCAAGCGCCGATTGTCTTCGACAAGTAAAATACGCATATTGGCTCTCCTTTTTGGTTAATTTTAGCACGCAAATATGACCGCAGGATTAACAAGGAGATGGTTAATCGATGAGAAAGACAAAAAAATCAGGGATTTGCGATCATCAATCGCAAATCCCTGATTTTTCAACTAATAAAATGTCCGGGCAGGGAACCCGGCGGCACCCGGAGACTCCCACTTACCGCTGCTTCCTTTCGGACCTGACGGGATTCGCAGGGCTCCGCCGCGCCGGACCCACCCGGACGGCGGTGAGGATACCCGAAGTGCGAGGGGATGTCAACGGCAATTTATTGATAACGACAAAGTCAATGAACTTGCTTTCATTATAAAACTCTCCCGCAGGGTTCTGCGGGAGAGTTGATTTACGGCAGTGAATTTGTCAATCCGGTGATCAGCTGTTGTTTCTCAACACTGGTTAGTTGGGCAGATGGGTGTAATGGCGTGTACTGGAAAGGAGGCATCTTGCCAGACTGGATGGCCCGGATCATTCCACCAGCGCCGCGCTGTGGACGGTTCCACTCGGAGAAATTCAGCCTGTCACGGCCTTCCATGACATCGTTGTATATCAGCCAGGAGACCGGCGCGACATAGCTATACCACGGCCAGACTGTCTGATTGCTGTGACAGTCATAACAGGCCCGTTTTACCAATGCCGCGGTCTGCGGGCTATCCCATTTTGGCTCGGCAATGACGGCCGGATTATGGCCTCTCCCTGGAAGTGGTACCAATTGAATAAGTAATCCCAATACTACGATTGCAATAACAACCCAAATAATGATTTTCCTTTTCATGATTCCTGCTCCTCGGTATGTAATCAGGAGATTTTATCCTCAGAAAACGTTTCTGGATAGTTTATTGCGATGAAGAATGCCCTGTGAATAGTACTTCGAGAAATTTTCGGCGCAGGGCTTTAACCTATCATGATATAATTTCTGACCACCAACCCAGAACGGAGGCCATATGGAAATTACCAGCCAAAAGTATAAACATTGTGACCTACTCAGTCTACAGGGCAAGGTAGACAGCTACACTGCCCCCGACCTGACCAAAGCCATTGAAACGCTTAATAACGACGGTCAGTTCAAAATCGTTCTTGATTTGGGCAAATTGGAATATATGTCCAGCGCCGGTTTCCGAGCTTTGCTCATCGGGCAACGTAACTGTAAACGCTATAATCGCGGTGAGATCGTCCTGGCGGCAGTACCCAAGAAGATCCTGGATGCTTTGGAATTGACCGGCTTCACGCCGCTATTTAGAATGTTCGATGACGTTATCACGGCGGTGGGTAGTTTCTAATTTTGTAATTAGACCTTCCTTATTCTGGGCCGCCTCGACTTACAAGTCGTGAGGCGGCCTCGCTATTCCAATGCGTACCGCGATTTTTCCAGCCAAGTTCGACCAGTTGGACCCCATCCGTGGATTTGCTTCCCAGGCAGCCCGTGATGCGGGCATGGATGATTCAGATACCTATGCCATCGAACTGGCTGTTGATGAGGCGTGTACTAATATTATCGAACATGCCTATCAAGGCGAAAACCGGGGGGATATTGAATGCACTTGCGATTCCAATGATATTTGTTTGACTGTCGTCATCCGCGACCATGGAAAGCCATTTGACCCCTCCACCGTGCTCGCACCGGACCTGAATGCAAATATTGATAACCGGGCGGTCGGCGGCCTGGGGGTTTTCCTGATGAAAAAACTCATGGATGAAGTCCACTTCGAGCCGCTTGGGGAATCTGGCAATGTTCTAACGATGGTAAAGCTCTTAAAATCAGGGGACCATAAACCACGATTAGAACCTGAGGATGCCACCTGGCCACAGATCATCCTGTTGGGGGAAACTCTGATGCAAATGGAGTCCCTGGCGACCCGTTGCGAACTCATTGTGGAAACCGTAACGCGCCTTCTCAACAGCCAGGTGGAACTATGGTTGGATGAAAACCTGTTCCGGCTCCCCGGCCCGAACCAGATGCCTTTATTCCCTGCTCAGCCACCGGATGGACCGATGGAAGTAACCTATAAAACGGGGATTCCCTATACTCCCAAGGGTCAAAGAAACCTGCTGGCTTTCCCGCTCAGGAATGGCGGGGTTGTCATGGGCGTGCTTCAGGTGAAGCGATCTGCCAGGCCGTTCAGGAAAAAGGAGATCGAAATCCTGGAAGGATTGGCGGGGCATATTTCATTGGCCCTGGTGGCAGCGCACCGCTTCGCCATTGACCAGTGGCGCGTTGAGCAATTGACGCTTGTCCGCCGGGTGAGCGCCCAGATTGCCAATGTCCTCGACCTGGATGTACTAACCCGGCGAGTAACAAAACTTATTCAGCGCACTTTTAATTATTATTATGTGGCCGTCTTTACTTATCAAACAGGCCAGGAATTTTTGAATTTTCGCTCGAGCGCCGGTCAAGTGCGCGGACGAGGCAAGCCGCTCAAGATTCGGATAGGTAACGGCTTGATCGGATCCGTTGCTCATACTGGCGAAGAGGCGGTCGTGAATGATGTAAGCACTGAACCTCGCTTCCGGTTCATTGACTTGCTATCCGAAACAAAATCCGAGGCAGTCCTGCCTCTGAAAATTGAGGGGCAGATCCTGGGGGTGTTGGATGTGCAATCCGACCGGCTGGGAGCATTCCACCCGAATGACCTGCTGGTTTTACGAGCTTTAGCAGATACGATATCAATCGCCATTAACGGTGTACGTCTATATGCTGAGCTGCAAACCCGTGCCGAGCACCTGGAGATGGTGGCGGAGGTCAGCAATGACATAACCTCCATTCTCGATCTGGACCAGCTGCTTAGTAATGTGGCTGTTCTCATCCAGGAACGGCTGGATTTCCCGTACGTTCATTTGTATACCGTACACCCCAACCGGCGGCAGATCATATATGAAGCCGGAAGTGGAGCTCGCAGCGCATCCCTCAAAGGTCAAGTGCTTGACCTGGACAATGCTGAGGGCATTATCGCGTGGGTGGCAAGGGAGGGCCGGACAATCCTGGCCAATGATGTTCTGAAAGAACCACATTACACGCCATCCATCCTTCCCCCTGAAGATACCTGCTCTGAGCTGACCATCCCGCTGATCTTCAATAACCAGGTCGTGGGCGTACTAGACCTGCAGAGTGACCGTATCAATGCCTTTACCGCCGAAGATCAATTCCTGTGCGAAGCCCTGGCAGATAGCGTGGCATCCGCCATCCATAATGCTGACCTGTACCGCACAGAACGCTGGCGGCGGCAGATTGCCGACAGCTTACGAGAGGTGGCCGGATCCATCTCGGCCGAGGTGGGGGTGGATGACGTTCTGGACAGCATTTTGCATGAATTGGAGCACAACCTGCCGTGCGAGGTGGCGGCGGTATGGTTGCTGGAAGGGGATGAGCTTTACCTGGCGCACGTGCATGGGGCAGAGAGACTGGATGTTGAAGATGCCCTTCACCGTTGGCCGGATGCCTATGGTTTCCTGGCCGCGGCTCTCACTTCTGACCAGCCGGTCATCCGCAAGCCGGAAGATCCGATCGGCCCGGCCGGTGCGGCGCGCGGCTTTTCGGCTGATTATTCTTCGATCGCGGCTGCGCTACGCGCCGGCGATCGTCCATTGGGTGTTTTGACCCTGACACATCATGCTGCCGGGCGTTACGGCCACGAAGCCCAAGCCATCACTTCCACCTTCGCGAATTATGCTTCTGTCGCCATTGAGAATGCCCGCCTGTATGATGCAGCCCAGGAGCAAGCCTATGCCTCCGCAGCCCTTTTGCAGGTGGCTCAAGCGGTAGCCAACTCGAACAGCCTGGATGAAACGATTGGCAGCGTTGTGCGCATCACACCCATCCTGGTAGGCGTGAAGGCGTGTGCAATCTTCCTGTGGGAGGAAGAACGCTTTCGCCCGGCTCAGGCCTACGGTCTATCTGAGGATGCTCAGGGCTTCCTTTTAGACCGAGAATTCGTTTCGGGGGACTTCCCGCTCCTGGATGCTGCCAGAGAGAGTGCCCAAATGGCGGTCGGTATGCTGGGATCCAACGCGCCTGTGGATTGGTTACACCCCGCTTTAGCCAGCACCGAACAGGAAATAATTTATGCCTTGCAGAATGGAGACCACTTACTGATCGGTTTCCCATTGGTCATCCGGAACGATCTATATGGCGTTATGCTGGTTGAAGAAGATGCGGATGCACGCCGCTTCCGCTCGAAAAGGGTGGAGATTATTAACAGCATTGCTCAACAGTTGGTGCTCAGTATCCAGAATGAGCACCTTCAACTCGAAATGGTGGTACGCGAACGCCTCGAACATGAGATTGAGCTTGCCCGTCAAATCCAAAAGACTTTCCTGCCGGAGCATTTGCCTGAAATCCCTGGCTGGGACCTGGCCGCTACCTGGCTCACAGCGCGTCAAGTGGGCGGGGATTTTTACGATGTGATCGAACTGCCCGCGGGACGGTTGGGCCTATTAATCGCCGATGTCTCTGACAAAGGTATGCCGGCAGCCCTTTTTATGGCGCTTACGAGGACCCTGATACGGGCTGTTGTTTACGATACTCCCTCTCCGGCCGAGGCTTTGCAGCGGGTCAATGCCTTGATCATCCCTGATAATCGACAGAGTATGTTCGTTACGGCAGTGTATGGGGTCCTTTCATTGGAAAGTGGAGAATTTACTTATGCTAACGCCGGGCATAACCCGCCGCTCTGGATAAGCAAGGCTGGCATGACGCTTGAATCTCTACACCCGACTGGCGCGGCATTAGGCATCATTGAAAATCTATCGATAGATGAGCGTACGATTTCGCTCGGTCTGGACGATCTTCTTTTGTTATACACGGATGGCTTGACGGAAGCCTTCTCACCCCAGGATGAGATCTATGGTGAGGAACGCCTTCGGGAAGTGTTGAAAAACTCAGAAACTTCCACGGCGCATGCGGTGCTGAACGCGCTCGAGGCTTCAGTGAACGAATTCATGGGCACATTCCCCGCAGCGGACGATCTGACCATGCTGGCACTGAAACGGATCGCATAGTAATGCGGTCCAATTTAGAGCCAATTCAGCCTTCCAGGATCTGAAAAAGGCCATCGGGGATATCCAATTTGGCCTCATGGTATAATTAAAAAGCTGGAAATTCATCAAGGAGCACCAACCGTTGGCTTTCAATCCACTCAATTGGCTTTTGGGCCTATTTTCCCTGGATATTGGTATCGATCTGGGTACTGCAAACACTCTTGTGCATGTCCGGGGAAAGGGTATCGTGATCAACGAACCTTCCTGGGTGGCTATTGACAAGCGTACCCGCCAACCAATGGCCATTGGCCTGGATGCCAAGGAAATGGTCGGGCGTACATCCGGAAACATTAGTGTTGTTCGCCCGGTCCGGGATGGAGTGATTTCCGAATTTGAGATCACGGAGGCAATGCTGGAATATTTTATTGGTAAAGTCCATGAACAAAGCGTTGTGCCTTTGCCACGACCGCGTGTGGTGATCGGCATCCCGTCCGGTGTGACCGAGGTTGAGAAGCGGGCTGTTTACGACGCTTCCATGTCTGCGGGAGCGCGCGAGACATACCTTATCGAAGAACCGACCGCTGCCGCATTGGGAGCCGGTCTGCCGGTGAATGAAATACGCGGCTCCATGATCGTAGACATCGGTGGTGGAACAACCGAAGTGGCAGCCCTGTCCATGGCGGGAGTGGTTGTTTCCAGATCGCTGCGCGTAGCCGGCGATGAAATGGATCAGGATATCGTCCAATACGTGCGCAATAAATATAATATTCTTATCGGTGAGCGCATTGCCGAGCAGGTCAAATGGAACATCGGTTCGGCTTTTTCCCTCCCGGTGGAGAAGATGGCCGAAGTGCGTGGCCGAAACCTGGTCACCGGCCTGCCAGAATCAATCGAAATTTCTTCCCTGGAAGTGCGCGAGGCGCTCTCCCAATCTGTCATGGTGATAATTGACACGATCAAAGATGCCTTGGACGAAGTACCGCCTGAAATTGTGGCTGACCTGATGGATGTTGGCATTTGCCTGGCCGGCGGGGGGGCGTTATTGCACGGCCTGGATGAACGTCTATCGGAGGAATTGAATTTGCGCGTCTGGGTTGCTGAGGACCCGCTGACCTGCGTGGTGCGCGGTACCGGCATTGTGTTGGATGATTTTTCTACGTATAGCCGAATATTGGTCGGCCTCGAGCGCGGCAGCACGCGTCATTCCTAAACGCGTGGTCGCGTCTTTCAGGCGCGTCCTTTCCTGTTGCCTATGAAATCCAGTATTCCTCATTCCCTGCAAACACTTGTAATTTTTTTGGTGGCATTTGGCCTTGTGGTGTTGGCCCTGGGAGGTTATTTTAACCCGGTCACCAACTGGTTTACGCGCATAACGGTCGGCGCTCAAACCTGGGTATCCGGCAGGTACATGGCAGTTGTTGACTTTCTAACGGTACCGCGGGATGTCGCTTCTCTGCGCCAGCAGAATGCAGAACTGGAAGCGGATGTAGCCCGCCTTCAAACCCAGGTGATCGAGCTTCAGCAACAAGTCACTGAGACCAACATCCTTTCCGCCCTGGTGGATTTTGCGCGTGCCAATCCCGAATATTCCTATAAGGCTGCTTCGGTCATCGGGCGGGACCCGAGTCCATTCCTGCGCTACGTGATCATCAACGTCGGTTCGAACGAAGGCGTCTTGCCAGGGATGCCGGTTGTCACTGATAAGGGTCTGGTGGGGCGCGTGGATGCCGTGATTGGAGAGGCAGCGCGGCTGCAATTGGTGACGGACGCCGCTTCGGCCGTTAATGTCAGGTTGCAGGCTTCCAACACAGAGGCAATCCTGGTTGGTTCGATCACCGGCGATCTTTCGCTGGATATGATTCCTCAGGATGCGACCATCCAGGTTGGCGATGTAGTCCTTACTTCCGGCCTGGGTGGGAACTACCCCGCCAATTTACTGGTGGGACAAATTGTCAGCGTTCGAAAACTGCAATCAGAATTATTCCAGCAGGCCATCATCCAGCCGAACGTAGATTTCAACCGGTTGCAGTTTGTGCTGGTTATTACCAACTTCAAGCCGGTGGATATTGCGCCTCTGATCGGGACACCAGGTCCGTAAAATGCGTCGCGCACTTCTGGCTGCAATTCCTGTTTTGCCATTGGCGGTCATCCTTCAAACAACCATTGCCAGCCGTATCATCCTGCTCAGCGGCAATGCAGATTTGGTGCTGCTCGTGGTGGTGGCCTGGGGATTGCAGGAACGTGTGCGTGGCGCCTGGCTCTGGGGTGCGGCAGCCAGCCTGCTGGTTGGGGTGGTTTCGGGTGTCCCGTGGTATATTTATATGATCGGATATCTATCGGTGGTTGGGTTGGCGCGTTTGTTGGTGCATCGTATCTGGCAGGCACCACTTTTAGTAATGTTTGGCGTCACACTTATCGGTACATTGGAGTTGCTAATGCTAACGTTCATTCAACGAACACTTTTTGAAGGCCCACTGGCCTTGAGTGAAGTTTTCTCTCAAATTGTCCTTCCGACCATTCTACTAAACCTGCTGCTAGCCATTCCCGTTCATGCCCTTATGCATGACCTGGCAAACTGGCTGTATCCGGAGAAGGTGACCGGATGACTACCTCCCAGCGGCCGGCTCATTTCCAAAATTGGCGCTACTTGATTGTTTATGCTTTGCTGGGTGTGGTGGCTGTGATCTTTGCTGCCCGTTTGTTCAAGCTGCAAATCCTGGATGGAAAGAATTATAGTATTCAATCAGACAGCAATCGCACTCAAGACATCAGTATCGCGCCAGCGCGCGGCATCATTTATGACCGTAACGGGATTATCCTGGCGCGCAACATTGCTTCCTACAATATCACTATTACCCCGGCCAACCTGCCGGATGATGACGGCGATATCCAACGCATTTACCGCGACCTTTCCACTTTGACAGGCATTCCGGTCAGCCATGGGACTGTGGAGGATGCAAAATTACTTGCTCCCTGTGTGCCCGGACCAGGCATCTCGCAATTTGTTGACCTGGGTTTCTCGAATGCCCCCTACGCAGCGGTAAAAATCCAGTGCAATATTGATGAATCAACTGCCATGGCTGTTCGGGAACATGCAGTGGATTGGCCGGGGGTTGGCGTGGATATTCAACCGGTGCGCGATTATCCCACCGGATCACTAACTGCAAATATTATTGGCTTTTTAGGACCAATCCCGGCCGCACTCGAGCAGACCTACCGCGCTCAGAATTTTTTGCCCAATCGCGATAAGGTAGGATATGCTGGCGTGGAATTAACAATGAATGATACGCTGATCGGGAAACCGGGCCAAAGGACTGTTGAAGTGGATGTTGCCGGACAGGAACTGCGCAACTTGCAGCCACCGGTTGAACCGACGCCAGGCAATAATGTTGTCCTGACGATTGATACCCGCCTTCAGCAGGCGACCGAATCGATTTTAAAACGGGACATCGATTATTGGAACAACGTCTACAACAAATACTATCGTATTTCCAGCGGCGTTGTAATTGCCATGAATCCCAAGACTGGCGAAATCCTGTCGATGGCGCAATATCCGACCTATGAGAATAACCGGTTGGCGCGCATCATCCCTGCATATTACTACAATCAATTGGCGAATGATCCCACTCATCCCCTGCTAAATTACGCTATTTCGACCGAATATCCGCCTGGTTCCACCTTCAAGATTTCCACGGCTCTGGGTGCCTTGAATGAAGGCGTTGTCACCCCGACCACGCTAATCGATGCTCCCGCAATGATCGGTTTGAAGACTGCGTTCTCTCCAACCGATCCGGGCGCCACAGAATTTTATTACGACTGGACCTACACCTTTTATGGTGAGACGGCCGGCCTTGGAAAGATCCCTTTCCTGGAATGTATTGCGCGCTCCAGCGACGTATGCTTTTATAAAGTGGGCGGCGGCTTTCCAGGTGAGGTTTCTGAGGGGTTGGATATGTTACGCCTGCAGCAATATGCGCAGGCGCTGGGCTATAACCAGCCATCCGGCATCGAACTTCCCGGCGAATCAGCCGGCCTTATCCCTGACCCCACCTGGAAACGGATCAACCAGGGCGAAAACTGGTCCACTGGTGATGCCTATCTTGCCAGTGTCGGACAGGGTTATGTCGTGGCAACCCCGTTGCAGGTGCTTATATCTGCAGCAACGATTGCGAACAATGGACGCCAGATGCAACCTACCATCATCCATGATATTGTGGATAGTGAAGGGAATATCATCCAACCCTTTGAACCGCGTTTGCGCTGGGATATCACAACCGATCCGATCATCAAGGATTTTACGTGCGAAAATTCCGACTGCACGGCTACCGGCAAGATGAAGACGGTCTCGCCATCGGCAGTCCAGGAAGTGCAAGCCGGTATGCGCCTGGCAGCGACCGATCCAAATGGGACACTCAACCACGATTTTTCTTTCCTTAATTACCCAATCGCCATTGCCGGGAAGACCGGAACGGCTGAGTTTTGTGATGATGTGGCCGCAGCGAAAAACCAATGCACGCGCGGTAACTGGCCTGCGCATGGTTGGACAGTTGCCTATGCTCCCTATGACGACCCGGAAATTGTGGTTTTAGCCTTTATGTACAATGCCGGTGAAGGTGGTAGAGTGGTTGCGCCGACGGTTCGAGACGTTATGAGCGCTTATTTTCAGCTAAAGGCGGTAGATACTGCGAATGGGTTGACCACTAATCCCTGATCAAAACTCTTCTCCCCAATATGATTGATGAAGTTATTGATAAAAAAATCCCGCAGAATTTTGATCTGCGGGATTTTTATTATCGAACCGTCCGATATGGATTTTCTTCAGGGTAACAGCATAACAGGGTGTCCAGATATTCAACCCCGCAGAAATACGGACAGATGGAAATATTTTTGACTGCACAGCGATGCTGGTCGGTACTTTCATGAGAATTCCATGGACATTTTGCCTGCTGCCAGGAGATCTGGTCGGCAGGAGTTGCCAGGTCGATGTCCATGTTTGCACCAGTCAATTTGTTCATTGCAGCCTCAACAATACTTTCCCGTCTTTCCACAACTCTTCCAATTTATAGTAATGGCGCAGATCCTCATCGAATAGATGGACAACAATATCGCCGTAATCCACCACCAACCAGCCGGCATCCGGCTTGCCTTCGATTCTGCCTTTCCTTTTATGTTCCTGGAGCGTCTTTTCAATAATCCCATCGGCCAGGGCATTTAGCATGCGGTTGCTGGTGGCGGTACAAATTATGAAGTAATCCGTGAATGAAGCAATCTCTTTAATCTCCAGCAGGAGTATATCTTCGCCTTTTTTATCTTCCAGGGCATTGACAATTGTATGAGCAAGTTCCAATGTATCCAGGTGTCACCTCTTTGTTATCGGATTATCTACCTATTTTATATTATATGGATTTCATCGACAGAGCGTAAAGATGGGTATAGACCGAGCCGCCAGGTTGTAGATCGCTCTTGAAAATATGCACTGCTTCCACACTGATTTTACCAAGCGGCCCAACTTTGACAGCTTCGAGTGCAGTACGGATGCGCAGTAAATCCGAACCCGAGACGTTCTGTCCGACGCGTCCTATCGTCAGGTGAGGAGAAAACGGGCGTTCCTCTTCCGGGTAGCCCAGTTGCGCAGCGGCTGCTTCCACCCCGCGTCTGAGAGCCTCCAGAGCCGGTGGAGCCTCAAGACCGATCCAGACTACACGCGCCCGGCGCGTGGATGGGAACGCGCCCAGCCCACCTACAGAGATGGAAAAGGATTCGTGGGAGGCAGCTTCCACTTTGAGCGCCCCGGCCAACTGTTCGAGGTTGGCGGGCGACACATCTCCCAAAAACTTGAGGGTAAGATGAACATTCTGCGACGCCACCCAGCGTATCAGGGACTTGGGCAGAGTATTTTTCAATGGAGCGGTGCTGAGAGCGATGGCAGCCTGTATTTCGGAGGGGATTTCCACCGCGATGAATGAACGCAGCATCATGCGCCAGGTACCTTCTCAACCGCCATTCTAAGACGGGGGGGATTGGCTGGCTCGATCGGGCAGCTGAGCAACCGGGCTTCCGGTTGCTCGCCATCCACAATGATAAGGGTTGCTTGCCTGGCAGGCCTGGCGTGATCCATTGGAAGCAAAAATAGCACAAGATGGTTGAAATGGCAAGGGCCTATGGGTGCTGCCGGTCGTAATCTTCCGGCGTATCCAGGTCCTGCAGTATGCTTTCATCGGCCTGAACATATTCGATCCGACCGGTATACCCGTTGATGAATTGGCGCGGGTTGGTGGTTTGGGGGAGTGCCAGGACCTCGGCCCAGAAGGTTCGACTGGCAAGCCAGGGATGGCCGCGCCGGTTCTCAAAGCTTGGAAAAACCAAGGGGGCTTCCGTCTGAATATAAGCAGCACAAATAGACTCGATCGTGGCTGCGCGCACCTGAGGCTGATCGCCCAGGCCGATCAAAGCGGCATCCGCACTGGCATCCAGGTTGGCCAGGCCGGTTTGGATGGAACTCAGCATTTCCCCGCGCGCATGCGCTGGATTGAAGACAGCCCGGACGGGGTACTGGTTCGAAAGTTGTGCGACCAATTGCTCGACCTCCCGGCGTGCGCCACCTGTCACTACCAGGATATCTTCAATTCCGGCCGCCGCGAAGGTTGCCACAACCTGCCCAAGGACGGTTGTCCCACCCCAAGGCAGGACCAGCTTGGGTCGGCCCATGCGCCGGGATTCCCCGGCAGCCAGCAAAATCGCGGGGATGCTTCTGGTCACTCTTCTTGATCCCTTAATCTCTGCAAATCTTCCTGCGTATCCACATCCAGCAAGAGACTCTCATCATGCCAGGGCAGGTAAGCGACCTGGTATTTACTAAAAACCCCTCGGCCGCCCACATCTCCGCTTAGAGCCATCAAATCCTTGAAAACCCGGCGGTCAAAAAGAACCGGGTTGGCGCGCTGACCGTTCACCAATGGCGCAAGTATGGGAGGTAAATCCAGGGTATGCTGCTCGACCAGGGCACGCAGGACTGTGGATGTGACCTGTGGCTGGTCGGCCAACAGGAAGATGGCCGCGCCGAGCCCTTCCCGTCCTCCCCAAAATTCTTCGATATTGGGGGATGTGACCTGGTTGTGGCTCGCCGGTGGCACGGTTGAGCGGGGTAACGCCTGCAGTCCGGTTTTGATGGAGGAACTCTGGCCACTCTGCCATTCGAGATTGCGAGCGATGGTGATTGGCAGATCCTGCAACGCGGCTTCCACAGCCTGCGCGTTTGCGCCGGTGACAACCACTACCGGTGAAAGCCCGCCTGCCAGGGCAGTCTGTGCCACAGCCCGCACGAAAGGCTGGCCGCGATAATCCAGGAGTTGCTTGGACTGACCGAAGCGCCGGGCTTCTCCCGCAGCCAGGATGATCCCTGCGCTGCGTTCGAACGTTTGAACGTTTGAACGTTTTAACGTTCCAACCAAAACCGCGTCGAAGGCCGTCAACAACGCTTGTGAAAGTTTACCACCCATGGCCTGCAACTCTGGCGTGTCAGCCTGATTAAGCAAAACCAGACGCTGTGCATGGGCTGGTATATTTTTCAGCCCGCCATCTGGGTGGGTGAGGACACGCAGCAAGGCTTCCTCCGTGACGGTCTCGCCGAGCGCCAGACCGCTCAGACGGGAGAAGATCTCCGGTCGATGGATAAATTCTGCAGTGAGCGGGCGGCCCAGGCCGGAAAGACCGGCTACGACCATTACGGTCTCTACAAAGGGCGGGATGGGAGGTTCGTGCTCGGCCGGCGCTTTAAGCGGACGCCGGTGCGAGCCATCGGCTTCGATTAGAAGAGGCAGTGAATGGGAAATACAGACTGCGTGTAGCAAAGATACCAAATGATCGTTCAAACCCGTGGTTCGATCCGCACTGAGCGGGCCTGTAACGAGCATCACCCCCTGCAGGTTTTTTTCGAGGGCTGCCAAATCTGCGGGTTCTCGCAGAATCCAATGTGAATCGGCCAGATGAACCTGGTCAATATGCAAATGCGTGGTGGCAGCGACGATAACCGGCTTTTCTACGGTTCCGGACTTGGACGCACCTGGCCCACTGCTCAGTGAACGCGCCAATTGGAATAGCGCAGTGGTTTTGCCTCCCGCGCCAGTCAAAGCCAGGCAGGCTGTATCAGAAAGACGGATGGCTTCATTGAGCTTCATGCCATTTTATTCAATACGAACATTAAGGCATACAGAGACCTACATCGCAAACTTTGAGAGATCCTGCTTAGACCCAAAACTGCGACCGCAGTTCGGGACGGGAGAGCATCGCCTCCAGCACTCCACCGCCGACGGATAGCGACTTATCCGAAACCAACTGGCAGAGATGTGGGTCGTCGCGTGGGTCGATATCGCCAATCTTCAGGCCGCGCGTCACCGTCAAACCGGGATGCAGCAGGCCGCGCAATACGCCCGGGAAAGGGGCGGAAATCATCTGCCCGGCCACTTCTGCAATAACTTGACCGGCTTGAATGTGCTGGCCAATTTCTGCATGAGCGATAAATTCCCCGTCTGCCGGAGCGCGCAGCACGCGCTGCGGGTCGCCGTCCGGTAACCCGGTGTCAGCGTCCGGACCGCCACGCCAGTACACTCGTCCCAGCATGTGACTGCGGCGAGTTTCAACGACTGCCTGGCAGTTCACGCCGGCCTCGAATCCCGGGCCCAAACCGATATATAGAACCGGGGAATAGCCGATTGCTTCGGGCGGATGTTTGGTCATGCGTGCATCCACAATGACCGAAGCATGCAAAGCTTTAGCTGAAGTGCAAGCCGGGTCCACCAGCACCGGTACCTGCTGCTTGCCAAGCACCATCAGGATGCGAAAGCTGTCGGTAGGATCAGATATGGAATGTGCGGTAAACCCTTCGACAGTAATTTCCCCGCTGTAAACAGCCTCGGCGAAGGCAACCGTGCGCCGGACTGCCAATGGCTGGGCAATCTCGGTCACCACCACGCGCAAGCCGGATCGGATGAGGCGGAGCGCAACTCCGGTGGCCAGGTCGCCACCTCCGCGAATGAGAACAAGCATAGGTCACTCCAAAGGCAGGTGTAACGCCTGCCGCTGCTTGAATTGCATGACGTGATCGATCCCCAACTTTTGAATGGCTTCGATGGCCTGCTCAAGGTTCAAGCCAAGCTCCGGAACGCGATGGGCATCCGAACCAAGGGTGAGACGCTCTCCGCCCATTTCGATATACCATTCCAGAATGATGGGATCGGGCATGATGTTATGAGCGGGTTTACGGAGCCCGGAGACGTTTACATCCAACGCCAGGCCGCGCTCGATACAGGTTTTTAATAAGGAACGGATTTGCTCTTCGTAACGCAGTGGGTCATATCCAATGATCGGAATACCGGTACGCGCGGGGAGGTCGAAGTGAGCAACAATATCCAATTCAGTGGTACAGACCAGTTGCTCCATTTCGGCGAAATATCCAGTATAGACTTCGTCGGCTGAATGACATTTAAAATAGTCTCGATCGAACATGAAATTCTTGCCAACAAAATGTACTGAACCGATCACATAATCGAAAGAGACTCGACTGAGTACTTCGGCGGTTTCCCGCGGATAGAGGTGCGGTTCGGCAATTTCGATCCCGGCCCGGATAACAAGCTGCCCGGCGAACAGGTCGCGGAAGCGCTCAAGTTCTGCGTACCAGGGCTCAGGCTTAAAGAAGCGCGGATTGATCTCATATGGGCCAACGTCCCAGTGTTCGGAAAAGCCGATCTCGGGAATACCGAGCTGGATGGCGCGCTGACACATGGCTTCCATAGTATCGTCGCCATCTTCGGAATAGCATGTATGCAAGTGATAATCAATCGGTATCATTAAATTAAGCCATTACCCGGCTGTATCCGGGGGTTGTTTTTCCTGCATCACCCTTCCGAAGGCATGGATGGCGAGGTAGACAAAAAGGAAGAGCAATGTAAAGAGCAGGGTAAATCCATAGACGCGCAGGTTTGCGAAGGGATGGCGCAACCAACTCCAAATGTCATGCGCGATTGGCATCGGGTCGCCTAAAAGATCCCAACTATTCCAGCGATAAAAACGTCCAAGGAAGATCCCGATGCTGCTCAAAGCGGTTACAAAGATGGTAAATAGCCAGCCCGAAACCCTTCCAAATGTGCGAGTAACGATCTCCTGCATGAAATGAAGGGATACCAGACCCAGGAGGAGCCCCGTCCATGCAAACCAGATCAACATGAGAACGTCAAACCAAAGCGGAGCATTATTGGCATTAGTGCTGAGATGTTGGAAATCAGTCAGGATATAGGGGGCATTTGGGAAAAAGATTAACCAGATGAAGGTACAGATTGGCACGATCAGGTAAAGAAGTCTCCGTGACCAGGAGACCATATAGGCGATGGATGCGAATACAAAAGGGATCCAGGCGAGGCCCAGGTTCCAGATGAGCGCTGAGTAGTCATCCGTGTTGCTGTAGGCTATGCGAGCCTTGGCCAATAAGACGGAGATGACTGAGGCGGCTGCCAGTAATCCGAAAACAATTAGTTTGTATTTGTGGCGGGAAAGGATCAATGCCATTCTAGATCTTGCCCAGGCCGCGTAATACTCGTTCAGGTGTAAGCGGGAATTCATTGATCCATACGCCCGTGGCGTCATGGACTGCCGCTGCAATGGCCGGGGCCAACGGCAGGAAAGGCAGTTCACCCAGACCGCGCGCCCCAAAGGGTCCATTCGGCTCGGCAATTTCCAGGATGACCGATTCAACTGCGTCCGGAATATCAAGGACGGTTGGGATGAGATAGGTGCTGAGCTGGTCGGTCAGAATCCGGCCATTTTTGCTGATCAAGTTCTCAGTCAGGGCATAGCCCTCGGCCTGAACCACCGCGCCTTCGATCTGTCCCTGTACCAGGGCCGGGTTGATGGCCTGGCCGACATCGTCAGCCGAGACTACCCGCAGGATTTTGATAAAACCGGTTTCCATGTCCACTTCAACCTCAACTGCCTGGGCAGCATAGGCGTAGGAAAGGTTGGGCATCGCGTAGCCGGTCTCCTTGTCGAAGGGTGTCGTTTTGGGAGCCAGGTAGGTATACTCTGCCAACGCCGGACGGTCTTCGGCTTCCCACCTGGCGAGTGCAGCTTCGGCTGCGCCCTTGATGGCATTGCCTGACATGAAGGTCATGCGGGAGGCAGAGGCGCTGCCTGGGTTGCCCATGGTGGCCGTGTCGGAGGTGACCATTGTGACTTTCTCGAAAGCCAGACCGAGCGCCTCGGCAGCCATCTGGGCCATCACGGTGTGCGTGCCCTGTCCAACCTCTGCACCGGCATGCCAGACAATTGCCTGCTCTATTTCGGTCTTACCGTGTAATTCGACGCGCGCCCAGGAGTTTTCCTGATAACCAAAGGAAAAGCCTACGTTCTTGAAGCCGCAGGCGAAGCCACGACCACGAACGATGGATGATTGAGCATGCCTGGGCGCCTTTGAAATTGGTTCTTTTGACCAGCCGAATTTATCGCGGGCGGCTTCGATGCAGGCTACGATGCTGACACGACCTGGCGCCGGAGTGCCCACGTTGAGCGTATCGCCATCCCGTAATGCGTTGCGGTGACGGAATTCCACCGGATCAAGGCCTAATTTCTCGGCCAGTTTGTCCATTTGGAGTTCGGCCATCCACAGTGCCTGGGGCGCGCCAAAACCACGGAAGGCTGCGGTGGGTACGTTGTTGGTGTATACGCCGATCACATCTTCCTTGACGTTGGGAATGAAATAAGGACCGGTAGCGGTAATGGTGCAGTTGCCAAGCACTTTATTGCTGGTGTACATGTAGGCGCCGGCATCGGCGACAACTGTGGTTTCAGCTGCCAGTAACTTGCCGTCTTTCGTGGCGCCCCATTTGGTTTTAAGTGTCATCGGATGGCGTTTGCCATGTCCGACAATGGATTCCTTCCGGCTCCAGATGATCTTGACCGGGCGTTTGAGTTTCATGACGGCCAATGCCAAAACGATCTGAACGGATATATCTTCGCGTCCGCCGAAAGCGCCGCCAATCGCCGGGTAGATGACACGTACCTGTTCCTTGGGCAGGCCAAGAGCGTGAGCGATCAATTCCTGATCGACATGTGTCCATTGACCGGCGCACTCGACCGTGATGCGGCCTTCATCATCCAGGTAAGCCAGCCCGGCCTCTGGCTGGAGATAAGCATGCTCCTGGTAAGGCGTATGGTATTCACCTTGCACGATAACATCTGCCTGGGCGAAAGCGGTATCCACATCACCCTTGCGGATCTTGTCCCAAACGCAGATGTTTGAATCGCCCCTTTCCGGATGGACACGTGGCGCGTCTGGTTTGAGCGCCTCGGCCGACTCGTACACAGCCGGTAGATCCTCATATTCCACTTGCACCAGGTCACGCGCTTTAGCGGCAATAGCTTCTGTCTCGGCGACGATGACTGCCACGCGGTCTCCCTCGCAGCGGACAATGTCCACTCTCAACCCCATATTGGGGGTTTCAGGAGCCGCGTTTGTGGATGGACGCGGGGTCGGGCCACATAATACGGGCTGGTCTTTCCATTGCAATCCATGCTCGTTCACGGGGACATCCGCGGCGGTATAGATGGCGACGACGCCGGGCAACGCCATCGCCTGGGCGGTATCGATACTGACTACACGTGCATGCGGGCGGCCTGCAAAAAGGGTCTTCATGTGGAGCATACCCGGGCGAACCAGGTCGCCGGAGTAGAGCGCTTCGCCTGTGACCTTTTTTCGGGCGTCGATGCGGAGGACAGATTGACCGACAGAATTTTTCATATAATTTGGATTTATCTGGTTCAATGTTAGCCTGCTACCTCTTATATTCTTTGGCTTTATATCTCGACGGAGGTGCGTCCTTTTCGCCGTAACGCGGCGGGCCAATGACCTGGAGTACAGACACGTAAATCAAGGAAGAAATACCTGTCAGAATGACCAGAATGACGATGAAGATGATCAGGTTCAACCACAGGTTATTAATATTCGCAATGAACACGGCAATTGCACTCAGAATAGGAACCTTGGATACCCAATCAGGAAAAATGACATGACCCATTAGCTCGCGCGGTACATATCCTGTGGAGCTTACTAATGGGGTAGCGATTACGGTAAGACCGAGGGTGATCAATGGGACAAGGACGATGAGGATGCAGCCAATGCCGCGCCAGATGGGATTCATCACTTTCTTTTCACTTTTCCCAGTTTCGAATTTGTTGTAAGCCGTCATTTTCACCACCTCTTAATCAGATTAGATTTGTCATTATAGTTTGGAGGCATCTTCAATCGCCTGCACAATTTTATAATATCCGGTACAGCGGCACAGGTTGCCGGTGATCGCCTGCATGATCTCGTCCCGCCCCGGCTGCGGACGTTCCTCAAGCAGTTTGGCTGCCGACATGATAAATCCGGGTGTGCAATATCCACATTGCACCGCTCCATCAGAGACAAAGGCTGCTTGCACGGGGTGCAATTTACTCCCATCCCCTTCAGCAGCGGCGCGGCTGAGGTCTGCCAGACCTTCCACAGTGATAATTTCTGCTCCGTTGGCGCGCGGTGCAGGGACAAGACAGGCCATGACAGCCTTGCCATCCAGAAAGACGGTGCAGGCTCCACACTCGCCCTCAGCACAGCCTTCCTTCGTACCGGTCAATCCACCTTCTTCACGCAGGAGTCGCAATAAGGATTTGTCATGCCCGCTCGTGAAAGTATATTCTTTCCCGTTAATCAGCGTGTGGATTGGGAATGGATACCCATCCGAACCTGATCCGGAACCGGAATGTTGGATACTGAAAGCAGATTGTGCGGCCTTGAGCGTTGATGGTTTTCCCCAGAGCAGCACCGGATCTTCCGGCACATCGGCTTGTTCCTGTCCATCCCGCAAGGAAAGCAGTCCGCGCTTCACCAATACATTCACCATGGCTTTACGATAGGCAGCCGAACCACGGATATCGTCTATCGGGTGGGCAGCCGCAGAAGCCAGTTCGGCAGCATGCAGGATGACAGCCTCTGTCAAATCCTTGCCTACCAGATAAGCTTCGGCTTCAGGAGCATGAATGATGGTCGGAGCGACTGCGCCCAGCGTGATGATCGCCGATTTTACGTTCCCGGGTTCCAGATCCAGCACAATGGCTGTATTGACCAGCGAAATTGCCTGGGCACGGCGTAGACCCAGTTTCAGGAACGTACCACGCTGGCCGTAGTTGCCGGCAGGCTTGGATCGAAGCGCCGGGAAAGCAATATCTACCAGCATTTCGTCAGGCTGCATCACTGTTTTTCGAACACCGGTATAAAATTCCTCCAGGGGCACCTGGCGTGTGCCAGTAGTCGAAGCAAGCACCACCCAGGCACCCAGCGCCATAAGCGGTGTGATGGTATCGTTGGCCGGGCTGGCTGTGACGAGATTACCTGCCACGGTAGCCCGGTTACGGATTTGCGCGGCCCCCACCTGCCAGGCCGCACTAACCAGCGGAAAGGCACGCTCGCGCAGTAGTTTGGAGGCTGCCACAGCGTTATGCGTTACCAGCGGGCCGACGTGAATGGTTTCGTTTTCATCAAGCGTGATGCAGTCGAGATCTGGCAGGCGCGTTATGTCGATGACGGTTTCGATGCCTTTACGAAGACCACGTTCCAGTTCGAGCATCAAATCAGTGGCTCCGGCCACCAGGCGGGCTTGTGCGCGTTTTTTCAGCCAGGAGCTTCAGGGTTTCGTCGAGAGTTGCAGGGATGAAGTATTCGTTCCACATACTGTTATTAAACCACAAAGTAGCGCAAGATGCCATCTTGCGCTACTTTGAATAATTGTTGGCTTATGCCTGATCGCCGCTGCCGGTTATAACCTGGTAGCGTTTATCGTAAGTCTGTCCAACCTGGCGGGCCAGATCGTCAACGGCGCGGATGGCGGACTTGAGACCGTCGCCTCCGATGCCGGCTTCCACGTTATCCAGCCCATTGGAGATCTGGTTACCCAGTTCGAAGAAAGCTGTATCAAAGGTGTAGATCTGGGCGAGCTCCTTCTCATTGATCTTGACTGCATCGAAGAAACCCGAGTAACCGTAAGAGGCGTTCTTGATACGGTCGGAAAAAGTGCGCAATTTCAAGGCAATGTCGTCAACATCATCGAGAAAGTCAAGTTGACCGGCCTCGGCAATATCCTTCTGAATGTGCGATGTACGCGCGATCAGCTCGGAGTATTTGAGGGCAACCTGGTCTCGCAAAAGCTTGTCGGCTGCACGGCGGTTCGTCCGTTCCACGTAGCCGCTAAAGCCGGGAACATAGGACAGGAGTTTTTTGAAGATATCCTGTCCGCCTTTAACAGTTTCAAAAAGGTCACTCATGGTTCCTCCTGAAAGAAATGACGGCAGCTTATCAACTATTGCGATTATACTGCCAATTGCATCAGATTATTTATCATCCAATAGAAATACGTCGTAAAGGGGAGAAAGTTGTAAAGTACGAGGTGGAATTGGTATAATGGGGCGAAGTGCCACCAGGAACTGAAATTATGATCGAAATATAAGGAGAAAAGAATGATTGTTACTACGAAACAACTGTTTGCAGCCGCGTATGGCAAATATGCCATCGGGGCCTATAATATCAATAACCTGGAGCAGACCATGGGCCTGTTCCGCGGCAATATGGACAGCCAGGCGCCATTCATCATCCAAATCAGTAAAGGTGCGCGTTCCTTTACGCACAAGACCATGCTTGAAGGACTGATCCGGGCTGCCGATCAGGTCTTCCCGGATGCCGTTTTCGCAGTCCACCTGGACCACGGCGATGAACAGACCTGCTATGACTGCATCAATAGCGGTTTCTATTCCTCAGTCATGATCGATGCCAGTGGTGAGCCGTTCGCCGGCAACATTGCAACCACCAAGCGGGTGGTGGATGCGGCGCATGCCAAAGGTATCGTTGTCGAAGCTGAACTCGGTCAATTAGGGGGCGTTGAGGAGCATGTCAAAGTGGATGAAGCCAATGCCAAATTGACTGATCCGAACCAGGCCAGGGAGTTCGTCGAAAAGTCTGGCTGCGATTCGCTGGCCTGCGCCATCGGCACCAGCCACGGAGCCTTCAAATTCTCCGGTTCGCAAGGCCTGCACTTCGAAGTGCTGGAACAGATCCAGAAGCGCCTGCCGGGCTTCCCGCTGGTGATGCACGGTTCCAGCTCTGTGCCCCAGGAAGAGGTCGCCCGCATCAATGCCGCCGGCGGCAACCTGAAAGGCGCCAAGGGTGTCAACGAGGACGAGTTCAAGCGCGCTGCCCAGCTCGGGGTGACCAAGGTTAACATCGATACGGATGGCCGCCTGGTCTGGACGCGTGTCCACCGTGAATTCTTCCGCGATTTTCCCGAGAAATTCGACCTGCGCGATCCTGGCAAGATCTTTATGACCGAATATGCCAAGTTCATCGCCCACAAGAACGAGAAACTGGGCAGCGCCGGACACCTTGAAGAAGTCCGCAAACTGGTCAAATAGATACACCGTAGGGCGAGATTAATCTCGCCCTACAACTTTAAATCATGCCAGCCTCTGACCAGGGCGTCACAAGCGACCGTTATATGCTCATCCCGCGTGTATTGATCTTTCTCACGCGCGGGACATTGGTCTTATTGCTCAAGGGGGCGCCGACCAAACGACTGTGGGCCAATAAATATAATGGCGTGGGCGGACATGTCGAGCCGGGCGAGGATATCCTGTCTGCGGCGCAGCGCGAGCTGCGCGAAGAGACGGGCCTGAGCGCCGACCTGCGGCTGTGCGGGACAGTGGTTGTCGACACATCCGAAAACCCCGGCATCGGAATTTATGTTTTTACAGGGGAGTGTCCGGAGGGGGAGCCAGTAGCCTGCGCTGAAGGGACGCTGGAGTGGGTCTCTTTCACCGATGCGCCTGAGCTGCCGGCAGTGGCAGACTTGCTGGTAATCCTCGACCGAATCCAAAAAATGAAGGTTGGCAGTCCTCCATTCTCAGCCCGCTCGTTTTATGACCGTAACGGAAAATTGATCATGAAATTCGCAAACTAAAAAAACCGTTGTATGAAAACAACGGTTTTTTTCTGTTTATACTGTTGTACCGCTTTCTTTATGCGGTTCATCATTATCTTTCCCCACATTCAACCACAGTGTGAACGTACTGCCCTTGCCGGGTGTGCTGACCACATCCAGATGACCTTTATGTTGTTCGATGACTTGCTTTGTGATCGCCAATCCCAAGCCGAGACCTTCGAATAATTGGTCACCGCTTTTATCCAGATGATAGAAACGTTCGAAGATATGCGGAAGGATTTCGGGACTGATACCGAGACCCTGATCAATGATTTCAACCATAACCTGGTCGCCTTTGCGGCGCAAGCGGATCTCAACTTTGCCACTCTCCGGGCTGAATTTTATGGCGTTATCGAGCAGCGCGGTGAATGCCCTTTCCAGGCTTTGCCGGTCTCCCATGATGGGCGGCAGGAACAGGTCCGGGCGAACGCGGATATCAATCTGTTTGGATTTCGATTTTTCTGCCAGGCGGTTCACAACCTGGTTCGATAGGTCGGTCAGGTTAACCGGTTCGAACTGGTCGAGGATGAGCTCCATCTCCTGTACAAAGAGGATATCGTTGACCAGACCGGTAATCTGTTGTACATTGCGGGTGACTGCTTCCATGGCATCTTTGGTTTTCTCAGGTGGGATGGCGCCTTTTTGCAGCATCTGCAGATATCCGCCAGCCGCCATGAGCGGTGTGCGCAACTGGTGGGATACGTTGGTCAGGAAATCATGCCGGGCCACTTCCTGCTCGGCCAATTTCTGATAGGCCTCGGCCAGTTCGTTGGCGCGCATGCGCAGGTCGTCAATCGCCAGTTCATCATTTTCGCGCAAACGCCGGCTGATCTCTCGCACCATGGCCAGGGATACACTGCTGCTATTTTTGAGAACGCGATCGAAAGCTTCCTTATGGATTTCCAGACTGATGAGGGGGGTCAACGACTTGACCGTGGCAGCCCGCGGCGCATTATGGATGAGGGCCATTTCGCCAAAGAAATCGCCTGCAACGAGCTTCTTGAGCACACGCGTCTCGTTGTTGTTAATGACTTTGGTAACTTCCACTTCTCCTTCCAGGATCAAGTAGAAAGTTTCTTCAATGGCGTTTTCGCGGCACAGGATCGTCCCAGCCGGATAGTTCATTAATTTGCTGCTATTGATAAGTTCGGCTACTTCACCGGGTGGGATACCCGGGAAGGCGTGGGGAATGATCTTGCTGGGGGCGCGGCTCGTGGTCATGCTTCCTCGGTGGACGTGGGCGGCTGATTATTCGATTTTATAACCAATTTTTCGAAGGAACCCTTTACGCCAGGCAATATCCGCCTCTCCTTCAATGCCTTTCGGCGAGGCGCCGTCCACCACTCCCAGGATGCCGCGGCCAAGTTCGGTCACGGCTACGAGCACTTCGACCTGGTTGGCGGTGGCGCAAAAGATACGGCAGACTTCAGTTACGTTTTTTACGGCATTCAGCACGTTGATGGGATAATACCCATCTGCCAGGAAGATAATGAACGAATGCCCGGCCCCAATGGCCTGGGCGTTTTTCGTGGCCAGCTCGACCATTTCGTCATCCGTTCCGGACCAGCGTATGAGACATTTGCCGGAGGCTTCGCAGAAAGCTACTCCAAACTTGATTCCGGGCACTGCATTGACAAGCGCCTCGTGAACATCCTCGACTGTTTTAATAAAATGAGATTGCCCCAGAATGAAATTAATGGCTTCAGGTTTCTCGATGTTGACCGACAATATTTCCATGGTGCCCTCCAGGCATGCTGATCATAATAATAATGATGGTTTATCATACAACAGGGGAACGAAATGCGAAACCCCTTTTTATTTCTTCTCGTAGAATACCAGCATGGTGCTGCCATATTTGCGCTGTTCGAACTCTTCGAGGGAATGTAATTCCAGTTCCCGATACTCACGCGGGTGGATTTGCATGATCACCCAGGCGCCTTCGTCATTTAGCCAGCCAGGGTTGGCATCCAGTACCTGGAGTGCTTTGGAAGCCATTTCTTTGTACTGCGGCGGGGCAATGTAAATATAATCGAATATCCGGGTGGGGGCAGCCTCCAGCATGGCATAAGCATCCCCTCGGCGGATTTCGGCCTGTGAACTGAAGCCGGTGGTTTCCAGGTTGGCCCGCATGGTTTCAATCGGGGCGCGATTCAGGTCGGAAAAACGCACAAACGCGGCTCCCCGGCTGAGGGCTTCGATGCCAATTGCACCGGTCCCGCCGAACAGGTCCCACCAGGTGGAATCCTGCACATCCCCTGCCAGGATATTAAACAAGGCTTCCTTGACCATATCGGTCACCGGGCGGGTGGTGTCACCGGGGACATCCTTCAATTTTCGGCCTTTGGCTTTCCCAGAGATAACTCGCAGACTCATAATTCCTCCGTAGTAACGAATTAATTCGTTACTACTGCTCTTACCGCCAGGATATTCCCATGCGGGGCAATCACCGGGACCACGCAGCCGGTGCCGAGCAGCAGCCGGCGGCCGCTGGTCTGCCGGACCGCATCGGCAGCTTCTTCCCGTGCCTGGGAACCGTTCCCAAAGACGATCGTATTCTGGCTCACTCCGCCACACACAACGCCCGTGAAGGTCTTCTGCGCTTCTGCCAGTGAGGGAGGCGTTTCGCGGTCATGCCAGTTGACAATCGGGAACAGACCTTCCGGGAATAGGGATTGGGCTACCAGGTCGAAATAAATATTCAAGCCGTGCAAATGCAGCAGGTTGCACCAAAGGGCTGCGGCGGGTTGAGTGGTTAGTAGATCGAGAGTCAGCCCAAAGGTTTTGTATTCATCCAATGTCAACAGACCTGCCTGGGCATGCTGGACGGCGTAGAAAATCCCGTCAATGCCAGTCTCCACGGCAGCTTCAACGAAGCGATGCGTGGTGCTGGCAATGGTTTGCAATCCCTTCATTATTGCTTCAGGATACTGGCGGAGATGGGCAACCAAAACGTCGCCACCTGCCAAATTTTTCGCCTGTGCCAGTGGGCTGAAGACTGTCTGGAGCAGAGGCGTATCCGGGCCAAGCCCAGCACGGATCTGCCGGAGACAGGCTATTTGTGCGGAAAGATGGGCGGCCTTGAGCGGATCGAGCAAGGGCAGGTGTTCCCAATCCTGTGGTTTCTGGATGACGCGCCTGGTATAGCGGCGTGTCCCCTCGGTATACCCCTCCCAGGCATCCTGTGCTCCCCAATCCTTGATGGAAAAGGAGGAAGCTGGAGTGACTTTTACCAGGTCAAATTCGTAATGGCGTTGGAAATCCAACGTGGCGGCTGCCAGGGTTTCGGGATCCTGGTCGTCCACCGGGAAATGCCGCCAGAGGGCTACGGGCGGGCGGTCCAGGGCGGGATCATCTTTCAAACAGGCTTGCATTCGTTCCCGTGCGGTCAGAGTCATATCAATGCCCTACTTCTTCATGGATGAAAAAATCTGCAACCATCCATCGGCGATGAGTTGTGCGCCAAAGCTACCCGGATGGACAATATCCATATACATATTATCAGTGTTTGGATGGTTTTTATAGATCTGCCAGGCATCCACAAGGTAGACCGGCCTCTGCTCTACTGCAAAATCAGCCACCATTTTGCGTTGGGCTTCCACTAATTGCTCCAGGCCGGTATTGAAATCGCAGCGGTAGTCATTTTCCCAGATCAGTTCATTATCCGGGCTGAAATGACTCCAGGGCAGTGTTCCCAGGACCGGCATGGGCGTGATGACGACCACTTGAATATTCCTGGCGAGTAAAGCCTCAATTTGCAGCCGCATGTACATCAAGTGTTGGTTGATGTATGCATCCAGTTCGTATTGAAGAATCTTGTTGGTCTGCCGGTCAAAAATTCCCGGGCAGCCACCCAGATCATTCAAGCCCCACCAGAGCGTGACAATATCCGGGTTGTAAACCAGAACATTGTTATCAAGGTTTTCGTATCCCCACTTTGCCTTGCGCCCTCCATGGTTTGAGGTGATGATTTGATCGGCAGGATTGAGGTCACTGCGCAGGATATCTACGATCGAGAATCCTACACTCCCTTGGCGGCTCACATCGCCTACTTTCAATACACTATCCCCATAGAATACCAGGGATAGAGGTCTTTCAGTAGGTGTGAGGGTTGGGGTAAATGTTCTGGTTGCAGTCGGCGATAAAGTTTGCGTAGGGGTAAGTGAAGGGAGAAGAGAAGGCGTACTGAGTAGTGTAACAGTCGCTATAACCGGATGAGAATCTGCGCAGCTTACCAGGAAAAAAAACAAGAACATCGCAGCCAGTCTTTGAAACCTTCTCATATGCGATCTCTCGAGGTTTTGCGAAGAACGAGATTTGCTCAGCTCCCGGCAGAAGCGGGTGAATGGATAATACGATTCGTTCCTGATTTGGACTGGATTTGATTTCGAATCTCCAGGCATAATTCAACTGATCTTTGATTTAGATCAAAGATGCCCGGTTTTCCTGTGTGCGTAAGATTTCGCGTAAGGCCTCTTGGAGTTCCGGGGATAGACCGGGCAGCATCCGGCGTAATATTCGCAGCATGATGGGGCTGGGGGCTATGCTGACGATTTCGCGCAAGAATGCAACCGTTTCCGTCAGAGAGACACGTTCCAGGGCGCCCAGGCAGGCTTGAAAGTCCAATTGTGTCGCGGGAGCCAGCCTCTGAATGGCCGGGCCCAGGATGCGGAATACTGCCGGAAGGTTTTCGAAATGCGGATCCTGAAGCAGGGGGATAAGCGCCTGCAACCCCCAGACTTGTTGTGCTGGTTGAGGGAAGTCCAGCCAGCCCTCCAGGAGCAGAAAGAATTCATCTGGTTTTTCACGACGCAGGCGGGTCAAGGCAGTGGTCAGCAGGGCAGTTTGGATTTCCTTATCTGTAGATTTGCCAAGCCAACCGGTCAATGAGGTCAGGGCGGGACCGGCCTGGTCTGACGGGATATTTCCCAGCAGATAGGCCGCCAGCAGACGTGATTCGAGTGAACCAGCCTTCCATAAGACCTTGGACAGGGTAACTGCTTTAGCCGGTTGGTCTTCTGCAAGCACAGCCAATTCGCCTTCGATCTGGCGAAGAACCGGACGCGGGGTATGGTAGGTGGGTGCGGCCAAGCGTTGGATGGTCTGGGCGGTGCGGATGGTGCGATTGGTGTAGTAATCCAGCAATTCGTTCAAATCATGCAGGAAGGCTTCCGGTTCGCCAAATTTATCGGCAAGCCGGGCAGCCTGGGTTTTGAGTCGGGCGAGCTCTATGGCAGGCATGTCAGGCCTTGAGCTTAATCCAAATGAGGCGGAAGAACCATCCGATAAATCCGAGCACAAACAGGATCTCGAAGGGGCTTAGTACCATTTTGGCCGTAGTAAAAAAATTAGCGACTCGCGCAACCGCGGCCAGTTCGCGCGGGTATCCCAATAGCAGTACCAGTACACACAGATTTTCCAGGTAATCTGATAGCATGACCGCAAAGGGGAACAAGGCGAAAAACTGCGCCCAGCTCTGGTCGGGGAATCCGCGTTGGAACGAATAAAGGATCAGCAGACTGAACAGCATGCCGGAAACGAAGGGATATGCCAGGTCGAGGGTTGCTTCAACGATGGCATAGGATTGCCTGCCCTGCTGACCGTACGAAGCGATCAATTGGTTGGCCTGAGCGGGAGTGTACCCATTCAACATATCCAGAGTTTGGAACTTCGGGTACACCAGCGGGACGACCAGAAAATTCGCCAGCAGGAACAAGGCCAGCAGGATCAGGATGTTCTTACCGGTTGCCAATTTACCCAGGGTCTTCATGATCATCGTTTAGCCATTGTAATCCACCCGGGTGACCCTGGCGGAAATATTGGCTTCCAGCGCGGCGAGTTCCGCTTGCAGTTGTGGCAACGTTCCAGCAAGTGGGATGATGACCTTTTCTGTTTTATTTCGTAATTTCAGCTCCACCCCGCCCAGGGCGAGGGCGCGTTCGCTGACTGTCAGTCGTACCGGCAGACCGATCAGGTCGGCGTCGTTGAATTTTACACCCGGGCTATCGTCACGGTCGTCGTAGAGCACTTCAACCCCGGCAGCTTGCAGGTCAGCATAGAGTTTATCAGCGGTCTCTTCAGCCTGGGACGTATTTTTGCCACGCAAAAGTACAAGATGCACCTGGTACGGAGCGACCGTTACCGGCCAGACCAGGCCGTGATCGTCGTGGTATTGCTCGGCCACGCAGGCCAACAGGCGCCCCACGCCGATGCCGTAGGAACCCATGATCACCGGTTGGGGCTGACCCTCCCGGTCGAGAAAAGTACAGCCGAGACTATCCGAGTAACGCGTGCCAAGCTTGAAGATATTGCCCACTTCCACGCCGCGTTCCATACGCAATGGATGACCGCACTCCGGGCAGAGAAATCCATCTTCCGCTGCAGCGATGTCGGTGACGAGGTCTGCAGTGTAATCGCGTGGATAGTTGGTGTTGAGCAGGTGATACCCGTCTTCATTGGCACCAGCCACCAGGTTGGGCGAAACCGGAATGGAGTCATCGATGACAACCCTCACCTGCAGCCCTTTTCCCCCGGGAGAGGCGAGATGCCAATAGGCGATGCAAACCCGGGCACCGCGCCAACGGCCTTGATTTCGTCTTCCGTTGCCGGACGCAAGTCGCGCGCATGCACGGCATTGGCAAGCTTGGTTTCGTTCAGCTCCATATCCCCGCGGATGATCGCAAAGATGAATTTTTCGACCAGCTCTTCGCCTTCCGGGATTTGCGCCATGAAGAATACTGCTTTGGCGGTCCTGGATTTCGGGACATTCAGGAAGTTAGCCAGGTCCTCGATGGACTTGCAGTTGGGGGTGAGCACTTTCTCGGTGGGCTTCAATTCTTCCGGGGCAGCCGGCGTCTTTTGGAACCTCGCCACCTGGCGGTTGGCGCGGTAGTCACCCGCTGTGCAAATAATGAGCGTATCTTCCCCGATGGGAGTTAAATACATGTATTCGTGGGCCAGCTTCCCACCCATCATGCCGCTGTCGGATTTGACGGCAATCACCTCCAGGCCGCAGCGGTGGTAGATGTTGAAATAGGCCTGGTAGTGGGCCTGGTATTGTTTATCCAGCCCCTCCCAATCGGTATCCAGGCTGTAACTATCCTTCATGGTAAATTCCCGCACCCGGATCAAACCGGCGCGCGGGCGCGGCTCATCGCGGAACTTGGTCTGGATATGGTAGATCAACCGCGGCAGGTGCTTGTAGGACTGCACCTCCCGCCGCACCAGGTCTGCGACCACTTCCTCGTGGGTCATGGCGAGCACCATATCGTGCTTGTTCCGGTCGCTGAACCTGCCCATCTCGGAGCCAATCTGGTACCAGCGCCCGGTTTCCTTCCATAAATCTGCCGGCTGGACGACCGGCATCGAGATCTCCTGCCCGCCGATCGCGTCCATTTCCTGGCGCAGGATCGCTTCGATTTTCTGCATTGAGCGTTTGGCGAGATGCAGGTATGTGAAGATGCCCGCCCCGACGGGACGGATGAACCCGGCTCGCATGAGCAGGCTGTGGCTGACTACCTCGGCTTCCGCCGGGGCATCACGCAAGGTTTGGCCGAATAATTGACTGATTTTCATGATGACCGCCTAAAAGTGTTTCAGTGTCACGTGTTCCAGTGTCATGTGAGAACGTTTCGTTTGCCGTGCCTGCGTATCACGACCGAGGTTTGAGGGAATTCTTAAGGCCGCCGGCCAAGGCTTTGGATTTTTCGACTTGAGCATATAAGCCCTTGAAGGTTTCTTCGGTGATGTAACCAACATCCAAAGCAGCATAAAGCAGGGATTGCACTTCAACAGCCGATCGGCGTGCGATGCCAAGGAAACGGGCAAACTCTAAATGAGAATCGCAATCAAAGCCTTCAGCTATATTTGCCATCACAGAAACTGAAGCGCGTTGGACCTGGTTGCACATGCCGAAATCTTTCGAGAATGCACCGGATCGAGTTACCTGATAGATATCCTTGACCAGTTTTCGAGCTTCCTGCCAGGCAAGAATATCCTCAAACCGTTTTATCAATGCCATTAATCCTCCAAACGTGACCCGCTGCCACATGACACTTGACGCTGGAAAACTTGACACTTTAATACGATTTGGCAAAATAAACTTTATGGGCGGCGTCTTTCCCGCACACGATGCACTTGCCGGGACCTTCTTCCTGGTTGAGCGGGATGCAGCGCGTGGTGGCCTTGGTATCTTCCTTGACTTTGGCTTCACACTCGGCGGACTCGCACCAATAGGAATAGGCCCAGCCGTTCTTGACTACTTCGGTCAATTCGGCGTAATCCTTCGGGTCGAAGATGTGACTGTCACGGAAGGCGGTGGCGCGTTCCAACAGTGATTTCTGGATATCAATCAGCAGGTCCGCAACCGTCGCAACCAGGCCTGTCTGTGGGACAAAGGATTTACCCTCCCGGCCCGGTTTATCCCGGCGTGCCAATGCGACCGTACCCTTCTCGATATCCTTGGGCCCGATTTCGATGCGCAGGGGTACGCCGCGCATTTCCCAGTCGTTGAACTTAAAGCCGGGGGTAACCTCAGTGCGCTCGTCCACTTTGGTGCGGATTCCGGCTGCTTTCAGTTCGGCCTCGATCCGGCGGACGGCCTCCATAACGGTGGCAGTCTCAGCATTTGATTTAAAGATTGGGACAATGACAGCCTGGAAGGGCGCCAGGCGGGGCGGGAGCACCAGCCCCTGGTCGTCGCCGTGCGTCATGATGATGGCGCCAATAATGCGGGTGGACAGGCCCCAGGAGGTTGTCCAGGCATGCTGCAGGGTATTGTTCTCGTCGAGGAATTGGATACCAAAGGCCTTGGCAAAGTTCTGCCCAAGGAAATGCGATGTTCCGGACTGCAACGCGCGCGTATCCTGCATCATGGCCTCGATCGTGGTGGACATATTGGCCCCGGCGAACTTCTCGGTCTGCGACTTGATGCCCTGGATGACCGGGATTGCGGCCTCTTTGATGGCGAAATCAGCATAGACGCCCAACATGCGCATGGTTTCCTCGCGCGCCTCCTGCTCGCTGGCGTGGGCAGTATGGCCTTCCTGCCAGTAGAACTCCAGGGTGCGCAGGAACAGGCGTGTGCGCAGTTCCCAGCGCACCACGTTGCCCCATTGGTTGATCAACACCGGCAGGTCGCGGTAAGATTTAATCCACTTCGAGTACATATAACCAATAATGGTCTCGGAAGTGGGACGCACCACCAGGGGCTCGTCCAGTTTCTCGCCGCCTCCGATGGTCACCACTGCCAGTTCGGGCGCGAAACCTTCCACGTGCGCCTTTTCCTTTTCGAGGAAGGACATCGGGATGAAGAGCGGGAATTGCGCATTCACGTGACCGGTATCCTTGAAACGCCGGTCGAGGGCGGCCTGGATGTTTTCCCATAGCGCCCAGCCATACGGTCGCACGACCATACAGCCGCGCACCGGGGCGTAATCGGCCATCTCGGCGCGCTGGACGATCTGGTTGTACCATTCGGAGAAATCGATATTGCGGGGGGTAAGTTTTTCGTCTGACATGCTGGTCTCCCTTATTTAGGTTATCTTCCTATGGAGTAGGAGGGTGAACCGAGGTATCCATCAACCGCAGAAATGCTCTCCACGCCATAATACTTGGCAGCGCAAAGGTTGATCCAATTGTTGGAATCGGTCTTCAGTTCCGTAATCCCATAGATGCTGTCGAATTGCGGGATGATAATTTCAGATTCGCCGGCCGCTTTTGCGTCCAGGATCATCTGTTGCCGTGCATCCCAGGCCTGGGCGCGAGCTTGAAAAAGAGGTAGATCACGATAAACTCGTGGCAGCGCTCTAGCCATATAGGCGAATAGTCCTATCCCGATTAAAACGAAAAGAAGTAAGCTGACCTTCAGTGACTGAACTTTTGGCCAAAGTGAAAGTATGAGTTTGGGCAGAAACCACCCAACTGCAAATAACCCGCAGACAAGCCCGAAGTGGGCCGGGAAAAGGGCACGATCTCCTGGATACACTCCCATGACGTATAAATATGGCACCATGGTGGCGACACACAATAAAAAAACTACCAAAATTGTTGCCACGATCGCCAGAATGTATTTCCTGGCGTTGGGAACGATATTTAACCTTTGACTGGCACTTAGCCAAAAGCCGAAGAGAAGGATGACGCTAAATGGCAATGGAGCTGCTTTAACGGACACTCGAATGAACTCTTCTCCGAAAAATAGCGATTGCGTGATGATGCTCAAGAATCCGGCATGTTGATAATGCGCACCCCGAACTGAATTTGAAGGGTTTATGATCATCAGGATAGCCGCCAGAATTGAGGCAGCCAGCGCAGTTATCAAAGGCTCTTTGGCATTCGTAAAAAGTAGCTTACGGTTGAAGATGAATAATCCAACAATGGCCAAACTCCAGATGGATACCTGCCAGATAGTCGTAGTTTCAGAAAATCCACCTGCTAACAGACCCAGAAAGCCCAATATCATTACATTCAAGGCCATGAGCTTCCTTGTCAAAGTCATTTGAATGATTAGAGCGATCATCAGGATGGTCAGCACAATCGGTGTTAGATAAGTATGAATAGCAGAAAGCCAGAACAAGTTTTGATAACGGTTTGGAGAGAGGTAGAACGTAAAGAATGAAAGGATCGTGGCGGCCATGACCGAAAGGAATAGTTGCCTGGTGGGCTTAAATAAAGAATAGATCAGGTAAGTCAAACCGCCAACCAGGCCAAGGATTTCCAGGCCGGGGAGGTAAGGGATAAATTTTGGGCCGCCGATCTCCTCATTTATGCCATACAGTAAAGTTAGTGAATATCGATCTGAGCTATATTCAGTCCTTCCAAAGTAGGATTCAACCTGTGCATTCCAAAAGCCATTGAATTTAACTCTATATCCGTAACAATAATCATCCTGAGCGTAACGTGAATAGAATCCCTTTATTCCATATATGAATAATAGTCCGGCAATTAATACAATAAATGCTAATAGTGAGAATCTTATTGGGTATATGGAGCTAAAAATATGCCCGAACTTGTTCATAATTGAATCCTCCCATGGTTAAGAATATTCACGGCTTCTTCACAATCGGGGGCAAACGTTAAGAACGTTCGTTGGCTTTCTGGGATATATGAGCTTAATTCGGATATAAAATTCGAAAGGGTAGACAGCCAGCCTTGACCGATCAGGATCAACGGTTTTCGAGACATGGAATTAACGATCATCAGGTTCCAGGTGAGTGCGATCTCGGTCAAAGTGCCTGGCCCACCCGGCAGGGCAATCGCAGCATCACAGGCCAGGACAAGTTCGTTCAGACGTTCCTGCATTGTGGCGAAATGACGTTCCTCCTGCACCCAGGCGTTGGCCCGCACACCGCGCCAGGCTTCGATGTCCGCACAGGTCACACCGATGACGTGCCCGCCGGCTTCGTTCGCGCCCCTGGAGACCGCCTCCATCGTGCCAATGTAGCCGCCGGTCAATACGCTGTGGCCGGCCAATGCCAGCAGTTTACCGAGCTGGTAGGCCTGTGCATAGGCTGCGTCGCCTTCTTTGGGGTAAGATCCGCCGAAAACCGTTACATTCATGGTTGAAATCCAATCGGTTATGATCGAAGGTCGTCTGACTTTTGACTTTTGACCTTTGCTTATTACTTATCCATATCCCATTTGCGCCCTGCATTGGTTTCGAGTTTCTTTAAAATTGCTTGCTCCAGATCAATCCCGGTTACCGAGGCCAATTGTAAAAGATATAAAGCCACATCTGCCAGTTCGTTGGCAAGTTCATCCTTTTCTCTCAGATCTTCCTGCCATTGGAAGTGCTCCAGCACTTCGTTGGCTTCCAGCGACAGGGAAATCGCCAGGTTGCGCGGCGTCTGCGGACGCTTGCTGTCCGGCTCATACCAGCCTTTCGAGCGGACGAAGACGTGCATGCGTTCGGTCAATTCCTTGATATCCATCTTAATTCCTCCGCTCACTCCTCCCCCCTCCATCGTCAGGAGATGGGGATGGGGTGAGGGACAAAAAAACGGCTCTCCAAGTCTGGGAGCCGCCGGTGTGCGTGACGAACTGAACCTAACCAGACCTGGTAGATTTGTGCAGCGTAGGGGCCGGGAGTGGATTCAATTCCATGGCGCAGATTATACCTGATTTCATCTCGGGGAGACACTTTTTTTGATATTTAATCTTGGAGCTAAAAAAGTTCCGGTGCTCACGCATATCGCTGCGACCGCAGCCAGAGCGTATGTCCATACCATTGGGAAGTGTGGTAAAAGACCACCAACGATCAGAAAGAATGCAGCATATGCCAATGATCCGAAAACCACGCCTCGCAACAGGCGGGTGGCCGCCTCTGCCCCCTGCTGGCGGTGGGTGAAAGCGGCAATAATGGTGCCAAAAACGGGGAATGGAGCGATCAATCCACTCAGGCGTGGGCCAAGCGTATTGGCAAAAGTGGTCAGGGCCAGTACAAAGACGGTGGCAATGATCATCCGGGAGGGCAGGTCCCATTTAGGCACTGAGATTGTTCTTATGACTGTATTCCCTTTTGGCATGATCCACAAGACCAGGCAGATGACGATCCCCAGCAGAGCAATGGATGGCAACAAGGATAGATTGACCCGGTTCCAGAGAAAGGTAAAAAGAAAAAAGATGGATAAGGAGAGGATGGTACTGGCAATCCAGTTCAATTTGCGTGCGGATAGGCTGTAGGCCAGGCAGAAGATGCAAACCGAGGTCTGGCCGGCCAGGTTGCCGGATGCAGATCGGGCGGCAAATAATGCACCGTACTGTAAAGCGAGGAAGACCGAGATTGGACCGGATGTAAGCGGCAGGCCCATCAGCAGGCCGCTGCTGGTTGGACCCCATTTCCGGCCAGCCAGGGTGACTGCTCCGATGAAAAAGGGGGTCATAATCAGTTTAAAGGCCAGGATCATATTTGGATAGAAGCGCCAGGATGCGAGTGGAATGATCGACTGAACGGTTGATCGGCTTTCGCCAATTGTCCGATAACGGAAAATAGGAACATTTACTGAGCTTCGTGCCGAAATCCCATAACCCGGCCGGGTTGCGTTGGTGCCATAACCAGTCCACTGCGGCTGCCGCCCGCTCGCGCCAGCTTTGGAATGTCGACAAGATTTCCAGCGACTCCAACCAATGGAAAATGTGAAATACTTCCGGGTGCCGCAGGTCTGCGCCCAGATAGCCAATGCCGGCCGGATTGTTCCAGACCCAATCCACAATGCGGCGGTCGAGGGCTTCCGGCAGAGCTGCGCTGCGGGCGCCCAGTAAGGTCAATGTATAGCGGCTGCCAAGGTAACGAGTGCCGAGCCCGCGCAATCCTTTATGGGCCTGCCATTCTGCGTCAGGGTCATATTTCCCGGCTGGGAAGGAACGCTCTGCAATCTCCACCCAGTATTTCCAGGCGGGCAGGCTGGCAGGCTGGTTCGGATTCACTCCGGCCAGTGTCGCGGCGGTGATGGTTTCAACGCAGATCGGCCAGCCTTCGGACTTCTCAACCCGGTCCGGCCAGGTGGCCAGTCCTTCCAAGAACTCGCTGCATGTAGCTGGCCGCCCGGGCCAAAATAGGGTTGTCTTTGTCCAGCCCGAGTGCCAGCGCCCGGCGGACGGCAACCTCGCTGGTAGGGAAGCGGGCCTTTATTCTCGAATCCATGGAGTGGAAGCGGCCCCAGCTCCCATCTGGTTGTTGATCCTGGCTAAGTTGCTTGATCCAGGGATGCCGGTTCAACTTGGTTGTTATCTGACTCAGCTCAGGCGAGGCTGGCAATAAATGCAATACATCCCGCAATAAGCGGAATCTAACGATCGCGTCCGGTTCAAATCCAAGGATAATCTGTGCAAGCACTTTCGCTTGAATTTGGTCGACCATCCTTTCCTCCCTGAATTTAATAACCTAAAATAGCGGCTTTAAAATCATGATCTGGCGTTTCCCGAGTTGGAGCTTTTCCAAGCGTTGGTACTTTTCGTGCGGGATCTTTTGCAGTTTATCCGAGGTGATCGCCACGATACTTTTTGGGGATAAAAATTCGCGCAGCGCTTCCAGCATGGACCAGGCCGGGTTGGAGGCCTGGGTTCCCTGCCATTGAGAATGCTGGCCGTAAGGAATGTCGGTGAAAACCAGATCAATCACCGCATCTTGCAGGCCTGCCCGCAGGCTGGCAGCCACGGTGGCGTTGGCTAAAAATACTTTTGTCTGGATCGGGCGTATCGCAGTCAACCGGCTGACCTGCTCTTGCATGCGGGTGATGCTTTCCAAAGCCCCTTTATGGGATTCTTTATCGTACAGGCGTATCATGGCCGAAATTTCCCGGCTCCTTCTCTCCATCCCATCCGGCGTCAGCAAGCCCAGGTTCCGTTCCGCCACCTGGACGGCTTTTTCATCGATATCCGAACAAATAACACGACAGATCGAATCCCAATGCAAATAAGAAATGGTACTGAGGTGGTAGGCCGCTCCGCAGCATGGATCGTAGATGGTACATGGCAAACTGCCATTCCCGCGCAGCACCTGGCAGCGCTGGTAAATTTCGCTCGCCAGGCGCACCGGGAACGCCGGGTGCCCCGGCAGGCTGTAAAAAACATTCCCGCTGGCCAGATCGGCATAATTGCTGTGTTCGGTGGCAAATTTGTATTCCATTCAGTGTAAAAGTATAGCATATAGTAGCTTGTTGGAAGAAGGTGATATCGGATAGATGCCAATCTGATCCTTATACTCTCCGGGTGGCTGCCCCATGATGTATGACCGGGTTTCAAAGTAAAATATATCCAGAGATCTGGATAGTATGCCACCCTTCTTGCAATTCCTCATTCGCCGTATCATCGCAATCCCCATTTCACTTATCATCATCACAATGCTGCTCTATGCGGGTGTAATGCTGACACCCCCGGAGACACGTGTCACACTTTTTTATCATCCAAATAGCCAACGCCTGACAGAAGAACAAATTAAACACAGCAACGAACTTTATATCAAACAATTTCACTTGGGGGATCCATTTCTGATCCAGTATTCATACTGGGTGAAGTCTCTCTTGCAGGGAACCTGGGGATTTTCCCCGACCATGAATGAAAATGTCTTGCCCGGTTTACTCCGGCGCACACCTGCAACAGCCGAACTGACCCTTTATTCGGTTTTGCTCTTTATTCCTCTTGGACTGATAAGCGGCGTTTATGCAGGTTGGAATCAGCGCAAGCCGGTCGATAACAGCTTCCGGTTGGCTGCCTTCATATCCACTTCTTTTCCGCCTTTTATTCTTTCAATTATATTGATCGCGGTCTTTTATGTCACCCTTGGCTGGTTTGCACCTACCAGGTTGGATCTGATGCTTGCATTGGACCTGAAAGCACAGGGATTTATCCAATATACCGGCATGTATACGATCGACGGATTACTCAACCACCGTCTGGATGTTACCTGGGATGCCTTCCGCCACCTGGTAATGCCGGTGCTTACGCTCAGCTTGTATCACTGGGCGACGCTTGGGCGCATCACGCGCTCGACCATGATTGGTGAGCGCACCAAGGAATACATTATCGCGGCCAAAGCGCGCGGCGTGAGCGAAAACAGTGTCATGTGGAAACATGCTTTCCCGAATACCCTGGCGCCATCCATTACCAGCCTGGCGCTCTCAGCCGCTTCGCTCCTGACGGGGGTGTTTGTAGTAGAGATCATTTACTCCTACAATGGTATTTCTGATTTAATCGTTAAATCCATTCAGGGGGTTCCGGATCCCGCTGCGGCGCTGGGGTTTTCAGTTTACAGCGTAATTATTGTGCTCACTTTAATGTTTTTGATGGATGTATTGCTGGCAGTAATTGATCCACGAATACGTGAAGAAGTCGTTCATTCATGATATGACTGATCATCATACGCTTTCCCGCGCACTCCTTCTGAACGCCCAAAATGCCTTGCAGCAGGGTGACCAACAGGCCGCGCGTGGCCTGGCCATGCAGGCTCTCGTTCTGGATCCGGATTCTGAAGAACCCTGGCTTATCATGGCTGCGGTTGCCAGTCCGCGGGCCAGTGTAAATTATCTTAGGCAGGCGCTTGAGATTAACCCTCACAGCCAGCGTGCGCGTAAGGGGATGCATTGGGCGGTGGAGCGCCTGAGGCGCGAACAGTTGGCAGCTATACGCAAAAAGCCGGGCCCTGCCTCACCGGAAGTCGGTAGAAACCCGCGCTACCGGCAGGCTGTCACAGATGAATTCGGGGAAACCTGTGCTATCCAGGCCAAGGACGCGGCCTCTGGCGCAGGAATTTACGGTGACAACGGCTGCCGGTTCAGCTCCACCTGCAGATGCTTTGCCCAGGTCTGTTCCCGCATTCCGTTGGTCAAGAAGCATAAAGCGATTTTCTACCCGCTGGCAGAACTGGATTGGGGTTCTGCTTGTGAGCCTCTTTATCCTGGTCGCCATTGCCGCGCCGCTGATTTCTCCGAATAATCTGAAATCTCCCGGAGCTTTCATGGCAGTGCCCGGCCTCCATATTGGGGATCTCGAACCTCATCCCCCGACCGTCATACCGCCATTGGGGACTCTGCCGGGACAGATCGATGGTTTCCATGCCTTGATCTGGGGTGCGCGCGACGCCTTTATTTTTGGCCTGGAAGTGGTCAGTCTGACTGCATTGGTAGGTTTCCTGCTGGGTTCCATCGCCGGGTATGCAGGTGGATTTTTGAGCAGTGTACTAATGCGCGTCACGGATGCCTTCCTGGCTTTTCCGGTCATCGCCGGTGTGGTATTCTTGAACCAGTTGTGGGTCTCGGCGGTTGTTTCAGCGGGGGGCATGTTCGTGAACAGTTTGACTAGCCAGACCAAAGGTTGGTTTCTGCCGCCGGGTGTAGTCATTACACCCATGATGGCGCTGTTCCAGGCGATTAACCCTCTTGTTCTGATTTTGGTTTTGTTCTCCTGGATGCCTTATGCCCGGATTACCCATTCGATTGTTGTATCCCTTAAACAGGTGGAGTTCATTCAGGCGGCACGTTCCATTGGAGCAAAAGCACCCCGCATCATCCTGCGCCACCTGCTCCCCAACTCTGTAACGCCCTCCATTGTGCTGGCTACCCGTGACATTGGCAGTATGGTCATTCTTCAGGCTACTTTCACCTTCATCGGCCTGGACGGATCCTCCACCTGGGGGAGAATACTTGTCCTGGGCAAAGACTGGGTGCTTGGTCCGGGAGGCGGCATTTTCTCGTATTGGTGGGTGTATGTACCCGCTACCCTGGCGCTGGTCTTGTTCGGGATCGGGTGGAATCTGCTGGGGGATGGTTTGAGTGAATTGTTGGATCCGCGTGATAATTGATCCTGTAAATCAACCTCATATTTTCATGTAAAAATCAATTCAGGGTAGAATATAGCCCGGTTACCCTGAACCCCCATGCCTCCATTCTTTCAATTCCTCCTCCGCCGCCTCATTGCGATCCCTATTTCGCTGCTAATCATCACGATGGTCATGTACGCGGGCGTGATGCTGACGCCTCCCGAAACCCGGGCAGCCATCTACATGCCCGCGCCCAATGCCCACCAAACGGAAGCGGATATTGCCCACTTGACCGAGCTCACTATTAAAAAGTATCACCTGCGTGACCCGTATCTGCTCCAATATGGGTATTGGTTGAAATCCCTCCTGCAGGGCACATGGGGCTACAGCCCAACCATTAACGAGAACGTGCTGCCAGCCTTGCTCCGGCGTACACCCGCTACAGCGGAATTGACCCTTTACTCGGTTCTGTTCTTCATACCGCTTGGGTTGGTGAGCGGCGTGCTTGCCGGCTGGCGGCAGCGGCGTGGATTTGACAATACTTTTCGATTTTTGGCCTTTGTGGCCACTTCATTTCCCCCATTTATTCTGGCCCTGACGTTCCTGTCGTTATTCTATGTAAACTTGCATTGGTTTGCACCGGGTCGGATCGCACAGGTATACAGTTATCAGATCAGCGACCCGGCTTTTCGATCATTCACGGGCTTGTACACATTCGACGCATTGCTCAATGGGCGCCTCGATATTTTTGTGGATGCCCTGCGGCATTTGGCGATGCCGGTCTTTACCTTGAGTATTTATCATTGGGCCACGCTCGGCCGCATTACGCGCTCAACAATTATTACAGAACGGCATAAAGAATATCTGGTGGCGGCACAGGCGCGTGGCCTGACGGATCAGCGCGTGATCTGGAGACACGCTTTCTTTAATACGCTCGCCCCTTCCTTTACCAGCATGGCGCTTTCGGCGGCCTCACTGGTAACAGGTGTTTTCGTCGTCGAGATCATTTATCGTATCTATGGAGTCTCGGATGTGATCGTGCGTGCCATGCAGGGCTCGCCGGATGCTCCCGCGGCTTTGGGTTTCTGCTTATACAGCATCATTATGGTTTTGCTCGTAATGCTCGTCCTGGATCTCCTGCAGGCTATTTTTGACCCGCGCATCCGCGAGGATTTGTTTAATTCATGAGTCACTCCCGTCGTTTTTGGTCCCGCTGGCAAAATTGGGTGGCGGTCATCCTCGTATTTTCTTTTACATTTGTTTCCATTGCAGCCCCAATCCTTTCCCCGAATGACCCCAAAAAGCCCGGGCCTTTTAAAGTGGTCGGGCGGTCGACTGAGTTTGAACCGCAGCCGCCGAGCAAAAACGCGCCGCTGGGAACGTTACCCCACCAATTGAGTGTATATCATGCGCTGGTCTGGGGGACACGCGACGCCATGCGCTTTGGATTACTGGTGGCGCTTGGCACGGCCTGCATCGGAGTGCTCTTTGGCGCGATCGCCGGATATGCCGGGGGTGCGGTCAACCGCACCTTGATGCGTGTGACCGACGCTTTCCTGACTTTCCCGATCATTGCCGGAGTCGTACTTCTCCAGCAGTTATGGCTGAATGCAGTTTATACCAATGGAGGCGCCATCACGAACCTGTATGGCGGGTCCGGTCCCAAGTCGGTTTCTGATTCTGCCATCCAGGTTTTACTGCAGCATGTCGATCCCCTGACGATCAGCCTGATCTTATTATCCTGGATGCCTTACGCCCGTTTGGTAAATACCCTGGTGATCGAATTAAAGCAAACGGAATTTATCATCGCTGCCCATGCCCTGGGAGCAAGACCGGAACGCATCCTTTTTAGACATCTGCTCCCGAATGCCATCACCCCGGCCATTGTTCTGGTTGCACGCGATGTCGGTAGTTTTGTGATCCTCCAGTCGACATTCACTTTCATTGGGCTGACCGGAAACTCACCCTGGGGTTTTGTGCTTGCGGCTGGGCGGGACTGGGTAATTGGACCGGGTGGAACCATACTGACCTACTGGTGGACTTTTCTCCCGGCAACCCTGCTGGTCATTTTGTTTGGCATCACCTGGAATCTGCTCGGCGACGGGCTTAGCGAGGTATTGGACCCGCATCGCGATTGACCTGGGCTTTCAATCCCGGTAATGCGACATTTATGTCGCTTTGGTCATCACCGTAAGTTTCTTTGACTGATGATTTATGAGCAAAGCGAGGCGCTGGGAACGCCTCGCTTTGCTATATAATCAGAGTACAAACCATGCCAGGCATATTGAACTTTAAGGGATCTGATCTCGAACAAAAGCTGTCACCTCAGCAGTTCACGCTTCTAAAAGAGGTGGCGGGCGAGGCTGCCACGCGCCACCTTCCGCTCTATCTGGTCGGCGGTTTCGTGCGCGATTTACTTCTGGGCCTCCCCGCCACGGACTTTGACCTGGTGGTTGAAGGCGACGCCATCTCTCTGGCCAAAGCTTTGGCTGCCCAATACGGTGGGCGGGTGACAGTCCATGTCCGTTTTGGGACTGCGCAGTGGTTCCGGCCTGGCTCCGGTCACCACGCGCTGGATTTCATCTCCACCCGTGCAGAGATATATAAACACCCAGGAGCCTTGCCGACCGTCAGCCCGGGCGTGCTGATCGATGACTTGCGGCGCCGCGATTTCACCATCAATACCCTGGCTTTGCGCCTGGATGGCAAACATTGGGGCGAACTGTGCGACGAACTGCACGGCCTGGATGATTTGAATCTGGGCCTGGTACGTGTTCTCCATCCAGGATCTTTCATGGATGACCCGACTCGCATTTTCCGCGCGGTCCGTTACGAACAGCGTTACGGTTTCCAGATTGTGCCGGAAACGTTGTCCCTTATCCCGCCTGCGTGGGATTTGATCAGCTCGCTTTCGGCTGAACGCCTCCGGCACGAATTGGATTTGATCCTGGAGGAGGAAAAAGCTGGCAGCATGTTGCAACGCCTGTCACAATTGGGTTTAATGAAGCCGGTCCATCCGGCGCTAAAATGGAATGCCAGGCTGCGGCGAAATTTCAAGAAAGGATCGCACCCACCGCAGGAAGGCCGGATAAAGGCTGTTTCGTCTTCTGTTGGCAGGAGTTTCCTCGGCTGGCATTTCTGGCTGATGGAACTTGGCCTGGCTGAACTTGAAAGTCTCGAACGGCGGCTGCATTTCCGGGCGACTTTATTTGATTCCTTGTCTGCGGCTTCCGGTTTGGCAGCCGGTTTACCCTCCATGGACGGATTGAAACCCAGCCAGTGGGTGGCGCGTCTCGAAAAGCTGCCGCCTTCAGCCGTCTACGCAGTTTATCTATGTACGACCGATGGGAAAGCACGCCAGGACCTGTATAACTATCTGGAAAACTGGCGGTATGTTAAACCAAAAACGAACGGGGATGATCTGAAGAAACTCGGATTGCCGCCCGGACCACGCTACCAACAGGTGTTACAGCGCTTGCGGGAAGCCTGGCTGGATGAAGAAGTGCAGTCAGAAAAAGAAGAGATGGAATTACTGGATAGATTGACAAAACGGGTTTAAAATGCAGTATAAATAGCCTTAAGCTATTATTAGAAAATGAAGAAATTGTAAGGCTCTATTTTGTTATTTTTCTTAATATTGGCAGCTTGTAACAAAAAACTCCACAAAAAATATAAGAACGGGTAAGATTTTTTCACCGCTTAGGGATTTATTCCAGAAAGAAGTGGAATGGTGGAAAATCAATCTGGTCTGCCTCATCAACGCAATCATTGGGTCGATGTGATCTCCGCGTTATTAAAAAGACCTTTTGTTCAGATCGGACTGGGAATTGCCGGATTGGTCTTATTGGGAGGCGCGGTCTTCGGCATCCAGCAGACCCAGGTGCCTCCACCCCAACCGATCCAATTTTCCCATAACCGGCACGTAACATTGGGGGTGCCATGCCTCTATTGTCATCCGGGCGCATTGGGGGGTGATTTGGCCGGACTGCCCACTGTCACAATGTGTAATGGCTGCCACCAACAAATTGCCAACCCCAGTACCGACGCTAAAACCAGCCAGGAATTGGCTAAATTCGCAAGTTATGTTAAGAATAACCAGACCATAGCATGGGTGCCTGTGGCACTCCTGCCTGATTTTGTCTACTTCAGCCACAGTCCCCATATTGCATCCGGACTCAGTTGCGAGCATTGCCACGGGGAGCTTGGCCAGATGACCGTCGCAGTGCCGCAAAAAATGAATATGGGTTGGTGTTTGGACTGCCACCGCACGCGTTATAAGAACGATCCTGTTATGGTGCATAAACTGACCGATTGTATAACTTGCCATAAATGACCGGGCGCGAAAGGATCGAAGAATGAAAAGTCAAATTTCCCGGCGAGATTTCCTGAAATTAAGCGGTGCAGGAGTTGGATTGGCCATCCTGACCGGCTGTGGTCCCCTTTCCCGCTATGTTACGCGTGAACCCTATTACCAGATGCCGGAATATTCTTATAACGGCATCAGTACTTATTATGCGACCACTTGTCGTGAGTGTCCGGCGGGTTGTGGGACGGTTGTCCGCACCCTGCAGGGGCGGGCGATAAAAATAGAAGGGAATAAGAATCATCCGGTCAGCCTGGGCAAGACCTGTGCCCGTGGCCAGACTGCACTGGAGGGTCTTTATAACCCGGATCGGATTCAGCACCCGGCCAGACGTTCTCAGCGCGGGAGTGAAGCCTTGAGTCAAACGACCTGGGACGAGGCCATCCAGGTGGTCAGCCAGGCCCTGACAAAAAACAAACCGGGAGAAATTGCCTTCCTGCTGGGCCTGACATCTGACCACCTTGCCGACCTTATTACCGAGATTAGCTCAGCGCTGGGGTCGCCCGCGCCTCTTCGCTACAGTTCATTTGAAACCGTCGAAGCCCGGGCCACGCTGGCAAAGGCAGCCAACCAGACCTTTGGCATCCCGGCGCTCCCATTTTTCGATCTTGCCAACGCCGATGTAACTTTCTCCTTCGGTGCAAATTTTCTTGAAACCTATCATTCCCCCGTAGCTTATACACGTGGTTTCTTCTTGATGCGCCAGGGTCACATGGGAAGACGTGGTTACCTGGTACAGTTCGAGCCGCGTATGTCCCAGACGGCTGCCGTGGCGGATGAATGGATTCCGGTCTCACCAGGCACGGAAGGGCTGGTGGCGCTGGCCATCGGCCGCTTGGTTGCAGAGACGCGCGGCGGATCAATCCCGGCTGCTTATCAGAATGTGAACGTGCAAGCTATTATCAAAGCCTCAGGAGTGAGCGATAGCGATCTGCACCGTCTTGCCCGGCTCTTTTCTTCAGCCGGGCACGCGCTGGCGATCCCCGGCGGTCCGGCGCTGGCAGCCAGTAACGGCGTGGAGGCCGGCGAAGCCATCCTGACCTTGAATGTCCTTGTGAATAACCTCGGTCAAGATGGCGGAGTATTTCTATCCCCGCCCTTACCGGTGCATGCTGCCAACCCCAATATACCGAATACCTTTTCGGACCTCCAGGATCTTATTCAACGAATGGAGAGTGGCAGCATCAAGGCGCTATTCATCCATGGAGTTAACCCGGTTTACGAACTCCCGCCTTCTTCTGGCTTTGTTCAAGCTCTGAGTAAAGTCCCCTTGCTGGTCTCGTTCGCCTCCTTCCCGGATGAAACCGCCATGCAGGCCGATTACTTGTTTCCCGATCACACCGGTCTTGAAGCCTGGGGCTACCAGAAGATCATAACGGGCGCAGACCGGCCGGTCATCTCCGGCTTGCAGCCGGTGGTGGCTCCCTTCTACGATACGCGGGCCACCGCGGATGTGCTCCTGGCAGCCGTCCAGGCCATCGGCGGGGATCTTGCGACCAGCGTGCCCTACACAGACGAAGTTGAGTACATCCAGCAATCCCTTACCGCTCTCGTTCCGGAGACTGGCTTTTATAACACTCAGGATATTAATACTTTCTGGGAATTATGGCAGCAAAATGGCGGTTGGTGGAACCAGGCAGCCGGGTTGGGGAGTCCAGCTGCGCAAAATGCGCTGGAAGGTAGTTTTAGCCAATCCATGCCTGAATTCGATGGGAGCGGTGAATTCTATTTTATGCCATTCTTTTCCACGCTCTTGAGCGATGGTAGCGGGTCCAACAAATCCTGGCTGCAAGAGCTGCCTGATCCGACGACCACGGTTGTTTGGAATAGCTGGATCGAAATCAACCCCGAAACGGCCGACAAGCTGGGGATATCTGATGATGATGTTATCAGGATCACCAGTCCTTTTGGGGAACTGGAGGCCTCTGTCTACCGTTACCCGGCCATTCGACCCGATACGATCGCCATGCCATTCGGTCAGGGCCACACTTCGTTTGGACGTTACGCACAAAACCGGGGCGCCAACCTGGCCAGGTTGCTCGGAACACGCCTTAACGCAGCCGGTGACCTGGCTCTGTTCTCGGTCAAGGTCAAAATCGAGAAGACCGGCCGGCAGCAAACCCTGGCGCGCTTTGAAAGCCACCTGGGCGTATACGGCACACCTTAGGAGTTGATTATGTCTGGAGCGAAAACCAAAAACACCCCCTCCAAATGGGGCATGGTAATAGACCAGGATCTCTGCACAGGTTGCCAGGCATGCGTGGCCGCCTGTGTCATGGAAAATAATATATCCTCCATTGGCGAACAGGATGTCAGCGTCGGGCGCAGTATGCAGTGGATTCATACCGAACGTTTTTGGAATGGTCAATATCCGGATGTTTCCACCATTTTCCAACCGATCCTCTGCCAGCAGTGTGGGAATGCCCCTTGCGAGACGACCTGCCCGGTTTACGCCTCTGTTCACTCGGATTCCGAACAGATCAACCTGCAGATCTACAACCGCTGCGTTGGAACCCGTTATTGTGCCAACAACTGCCCTTATCAGGTGCGCGTTTTCAACTGGCGTGATTGGCCGCGGCCTTTCCCTTTGAACAACCAGCTTAATCCGGATGTGACTGTAAGACGCAGGGGGATCATGGAGAAATGTATGTTTTGCATCCAGCGTATCCGGCGTGCCGAGCGGACCGCCGAATCGGAAGGCCGGCAGGTGCGGGATGGCGAAGTCGAACCCGCCTGTGTACAGGCCTGTCCGGCCTATGCCATTGTTTTCGGCAGGTTGGACGATCCGGAGAGTCAGGTCAGCCAACTTGTTAAGAATGGCCGCGCCTACCGGATGCTGGAAGAGCTCGATACCCAGCCCAAAGTTTACTATCTCTCGGGAGATTCAAACCATGGCCACAACGGCTGAATCAATTGCGATGCCTGGCGCATCTGCCAAAAAACCTAAAGATCTGCACGAGCACCTGATGCTCGACCCGCGCCCGAGGGGCGAGATGAACAGCATGGTCATGGAGTCGATGCATACGACCAGCAAGAAATTCTGGGGGGTGGTGGTATTTCTGGTTTTGACTATTCTGTTTGCCCTGCTGGGTGCCTGGGGGTATATGATTGCTGAAGGAATGGGCGTCACCGGGTTGACCCGGCCCGAGTATTGGGGAATTTTCATTGTCGATATGGTTTTCTGGATCGGCATCAGCCATGCCGGGACGTTTATCTCGGCCCTTTTGCGCGTAATGAAGTACGAAATTCGCCGTCCTTTCACGCGCGCAGCCGAATTGATGACCACCTTTGGACTAATCCAGGCTGCTATTTGCATTTTTATGCACCTGGGGCGTGTCTGGTTGGCTTACTGGTTGGTTCCCTATCCTAATGGACGCGCCGTCTGGCCAAACTTTCACTCACCCTTGATGTGGGACTTCATGGCGATCACCACGTACGTCATTGCCAGTACGATGTACTTGTTTATGCCGCTCATCCCTGACCTGGCAATGGCCCGCGATCGTTCGACCGGTTGGCGGCTTGGTTTTTACCGCCTCATTTCCCTGGGCTTCACCGGGAAGGAGGCCGAATGGAAATTCTTAAAAACGGCCATGAATATCTTCGCATTTGCAATCATCCCGGTCATGTTCTCCGTGCATACCGTTGTTTCCTGGGATTTCGCCATGTCAACCCGCCCCGGATGGAATTCCACCATTTTTGGTCCATACTTCGTGATTGGTGCGCTCCACTCAGGCATTGCCGCGGTAATGATCGTCCTATTTATGATCCGCTCGACCATGAAGAATATGAAATATTTCATCCGGCCGGAGCATTTCGAATTCCTGGGCAAATTAAGCCTGATCATTTCGATGGCCTGGGCTTATTTTTTCTTCAACGATTACCTGGTGCCATGGTATGGCGGGAATAAGTTCGAACAGCTTTTACTCGATTTCCATGCGCATGGACCCTTAGCCTGGGTTTGGTTCTCGATGTTGATTTGCAACGTATTCATTCCCTGGATAATTCTGTGGAATAAGAAATGGCGCAAGACGCCCTGGCTGATGCTGGTGGTTGGGATCGTGATCAATATTGGCATGTGGATAGAACGATTTGTGATCATTCCGGTTTCCCTGACAATCACCCGCATGCCGTTCACCTGGCGCCTGTACCACCCATCCATTGAGATTCCCCTCACGATTGGCACTTTTGCCTTGTTCATGTTGATGTATTTGCTGGCTTCCCGCCTGATCCCATTGGTGCCGGTCTGGGAAGTCCAGGAAGGACAAAGTGCTCACATTGTACGAAAAGTTGGTAAAGCCACGGTAACGTCCGTAAGCAATATGGATTAATGTGAGGCAGGCATTATGGCTGATAATTTGACTCTTTTAGCCCTTTTTGCTGACATCGACCCGACTGTCGACGCAATCGATAAATTGCATTCGATGGGAATTACCGACGAGAAAATGGATATCATCTCAGGCATCCCGTTCAACGAGGAAGTCCTGGGACGGCCTGACATTCCGACATTCATCCCACGCCTGGCTATGGGGGGCGCCATGATCGGGTTAATTGTGGCACTGTTCCTTATTTTTGGGATTCCGGGATTATATCCACTCAATGTGGGTGGACAACCAGTGTTCCCGATCCCGCCATTTTTTATCATCGCCTTCGAACTGACCATGTTGGGTCTGATGGGTACTGCCTTCGTGGGATTGTTCCTGGCGGGTCGTTTGCCCTCTTATGAACCGAAGGTGTATGTGCCTGAATTAAGCGACGGCAAGATCGCATTGGTTTTCCCATGCCCGGTTGAGCAGCAGGCTGAATTTGTGGATGCCATGCAGTCCCTGGGCGCGGAGCAGGTCAGGCCGGTGGAGGCAAAGACACTATGAACCCTGCCTATAAACGGATGATCATCGCCGGGCTGTTCGTGTTGATTGCCGTTGTGATCATTGAAATGTTTGCTTATGATGTCTTCAAGATTAGTTGGGTAAGTTTCATGGAGATCCAACCGGCTTTCCAACCGATGAACCAGCCCTTGCCGGTCGCGACCGGTGCGTTGCCGGTTGAAGGCGCTGCGTATAACCTTTTATCGGGTGTACCATCGAATCCAGTCACGGCTGACCAGACTTCCATCAAACGCGGCGCTGAATTATTCGGCACCTATTGCGCAGTGTGCCACGGCGCGGATGGAAAAGGGAATGGACCCATGGCCTCCCACCTGCAAAACAAGCCGTATGATCTGACCAGTTTCCCCATCCATTCTTTCACGGATGGCGGCATTTTTTTTGTTATTTCCACCGGCGTATCCGGGAAGATGCCCGCCTTGAATGAGCAGTTGACAGTGCGCGAACGGTGGGATGTGGTGAATTACCTGCGAACGTTGAAATGAGGACTCCCATCTTCATATGAGGAGGATTAATTTTTATGATACGCCATTTTAGGATATGGGTTCTCATTCTGGGGTTCATCCTGGCCGCCTTGATGATCGGTTTCGCCGCATCGTTATATTTTGGCAGCTGTAGTTACAAGAATAATTGCATGAACGGCGGACGGGCCAGTTTTACCCATACGCCGATATCCACATTGGTACAGGCCACCCTTCAAGATAATGGTGTGCCATTTTCTTCTGCCTCCAGTCCGGAGGCATGCACGGTGAGCGCCGCGGCATTATTATCTGCCTGGGTCACGGCTGGCTCTCCAGAGACTCAACCATTTCCATTTACAGACGCCAATAATGTTGCCTGTCAGGGGACATTTGCTGATGTTCAACCCCTGTTTTCCGAGTCCAATTTATGGTATCCGGGCGCCCTGGCTTGTACTTCCTGTCATAATGCAGGCCTGTCTTCCGCGGCTTCTGCTCAATTGGACCTGAGCAGCTTTGCCGGAGTGCAGGCAGGCTCTCATCGTTCTTCAGGCGGCACAAGCGGGGTGAATATTCTTGGCGCAGGCAATTGGCAGTCCTCCAGGCTGAACCAGGTATTATTTGTTCTGCGGGAAATGCCTTATGGTCGTTCTACGAATGCCGTGCCTGAGGCAGGGCCAACCCTCCTGGCCGGAATACCGCTCAGCCTCGCCAATGCCACTCCAACCGAGACGCCTGCCCAGCCGGAGGTCGCCAGCCCCAGCAATCCCGGGGGACCGGGAGACGCCGTTAATCTGACTGGAGACCCGAATGCTGGCAAGCAGGTTTATGTAGACGAATGCCAACTGTGCCACGGGACGGAAGGCAAAGGGGATATATTAAACCCGGGTTCCGATGACGGCACCGTCCCGGCGCTGAACCCAATTGACTCGACCCTGATAGGTTCGGATGATAAGACGAATGTAGCTAATATCGACCTCTTTATCCAAAATGGCTCAACTCCTCCGGGCGTCAACCCGGCCCGGCTTATGCCCCCGTTTGGAGCTCAAAACGGCCTGACCCAACAGCAGATCGCGGATGTCATTGCCTATCTGATCAGCCTGAACAAGTAAAAAAATGTTTTAAACGGTAATTCAAAGACTGGCGGTTATCTACAACCGCCAGTCTTTGTGTAAACCTTGAGGTCCGGTCATATAAAAAAAGTCATTCCAAACAGCCAGGCAACCGTGGAAAAGAAGACTGCCCATTCCAAAGCCGGCAGTGCCCACACTCGCGGCCGTTCCGGTACCTGTTGTGGGTCGAGCAGCTCCGTTGGCCTTTGCTGCTCTTTTTTAACCCTGGGCAGGGTCAGGTAAGCTCCGTAGGCCAGGAAAGCCAGCAAACTCAGCAAGTTTGCCGCCGGCGGGATGAATGACTTCCCGCCCGGCTGGAAGAGGATAGCCAACCCGTAGAATAAGACCATCAGCAGGCCGGCACGGAAGTAGGTCATGGCTGCGATTACGTGGAACTTGAGATTGTTCATCGGGAAGATGCCCACCGCCGTCACACCCAATACGGCGATGATCCCGGCTGCAGTTCCCACCCACCCTAAAAGGCTGTTGAACCTCATCCCCAAACCGACGGTGTATGGCAGGAGCATCAGCCCGCCCAGCAGCAGGCCGCCGTTAAAGACCCACGCCGCACTTGAAACACCCACTTCGCCCAGTTCGGAGATGAAATGGTTGAAAAGGGAATACCGCTCACCGCGTTTGCCCCGGTAGGAGCGCGCCGGAAAAAGAACTGCCAGGATGATCAAGCCGGTCCCGGCGAAGCCAAAGATGCGCAAAATGTCGATCGTCATTTAAAGAAAGCGCTTTCACTTTTTGTTCAATTTATCGAACAGTGCTGCGCCGTGCAATCCCTGGGTCCGCGCCGACTTTCCTGCGGTTACGATAAACATAAGATTCAATTCATCATTTCCAGATTGGAAGGAAACGCTGATATAACCCGCTTGCTGACCGGGTATCTTGTCGGTCGGGAAGCTGTCCAGAACGATCAGGATTTTTTCGAGCAAATTCCCCAGGTCATCTTTATCGGTGAGGTCGTTGACTTTCGCCGTAACATGAAAATCTGTCTCCAATGTTGCGAAGCTGACCGCTTTATTGGTCTGTGAGTCGTAACAATTCTCCCCAAAAGCCTCAGCCGTAGCCTTGACTCCTTTCAACCGGGCAGCGTCAACGGCGGACTGGACTTGGTTGGACAGGTCAGGCAGCGGCTGGCTGGCCCAACTAAAAGCGCAATTTTGGGGATTGACCGGCGGGCTTTCAAGCTCCGGCGTACGGGTGGGGAAGTTACAGGCTGCCAAAATGATAACGGTCAGGAGGATTGCAATAATTCTACGCATGCTTTTCCATTTTTCGCGGGAATTCCCGATATTCCAAAAAAGAGCCATCGTAGCTTGTCTGCGATGGCCGGAATTCAGGCAGCGCTTAGAATTTACTGATATCCGAGAAGAAGGCTTTCGCTTTTGGGTAGCGTTCCCTGGAAGAGATGTACCAGGCCTGCAGGATTTGGGCATACATGCGGAATTTCCAGAGCATCCCGCCCCAGAATCCGCGTTCGTTGCGGAATTCGCTGGATGGGTGCCAGACTCCTTTGAGGATGACGGCGCGGGTGCGATAATTATGCTGGCTGGCTGCCACGCTCAAGGCAATTTCGAAGCCGTATCCATTCGCGGCCTCATGCGAAATGTTTTTGAGCAGTTCGGCGCGCAGGCCGCGCTGCCCGGTCAGGAAGGGTGTCAGCCAGTGCGCAAGATCGGTTCCAAAATGGCCGCCTCGGAACAGGCCGATGGTCATATCCGCACGGTGGTCGATTACAGGCGCCAACAGGGCGTGGATATGATCGGGCGTCAGGTCCTTGAGGTCGGCATCCAGCAGCAGGAGTATCGGTGCGCTGGTGGCAGCCCAGCCGCTGAAAATGGCCTGCCCTTTGCCTTTATTATGGTCGTGCTGGATCACCTGCATGCGCGCATCACTCGCGGCCGCCTGTTTCAGGATTTCGACGGTTTTGTCCGAAGAACCATCGTCCACAAGAATGATTTCATCCAGCAGGCTGGTGTCGTGCAGGACGGCCAGGACTCCGGTTACATTGAGTTCCTCGTTATAGGTTGGCAGGATGGCAGCGATCAGGGGTTTGCGGGATGGTCTGGGATTATCGGGCATCAAAAATCCTTCTCTTGACCCGAGTATACCATCAGACATCTTTTTTGCGCCCGACCAGCTCTCCCAAGGCGATTACGAAAAATGTCGCGGCCCAGATGGCCAGCAGGGCTAACCCGCTCAGCAGCTCCACCTCGCTGATGCGCTTCTCGACCTCCCGCAGGGAGCGCCCCGCCATTACGAATCCGTTGTCAAATCGAACCACCACCGTTGCCATCCGGACACCTGATTCGGGCTGCCAGGTGACCCGGTCCTGGCCGCCTTGGCGGGTGTTATCCAGTACACCCAATGGATAGGCTGGTACCGCACCGTGCAAGCTCGCTGAAGAAGCCAGAACCTTGCCTGAATCATCGAAAACCATTAGGAACGGGGCCAGGCTGTCGGCAATCTCCACCTTGGAGGCTGGCACCAGGCTATCAATCTTTCCACCTGCATTCAGAGCACTGGCGGTGTCCTCCGCCATCTGGATTTGCGGGTCGTTGGCGCTTATCCGCAGGGATTGTTGTACGGTCAGGTAGACCAATCCACACAGGCCTGCAGTTGCGATGGCCAGCGGTAGCCATTTCTTGAATATCTCGAAAATGGTTCTCATGCTGTTCTCCTTGTTGTCGTCAGCTAAGCGTAAATACTATATCACTATCCCATGGGGGGCCTGTCACAAGCTTGCAAAGTCTATCAGGTTCACTTTTGTAACCTTTTCCACTTATCCACTCGTCGGAACATCCAACCCATGCGGGTTTTTAGGTATAATCCACCCATTCTTTTACCTTCCTGGAGACAGAATAAATCATAAACCTACCGGAGCGGAAATCCGCCAGACTTTTCTAGACTTCTTTGTAGAGCAAAATCACACCCTGGTCCCGTCTGCTTCGCTGGTGCCGGGCGGAGATGCCACCCTGCTCTTCACCAATGCCGGTATGGTCCAGTTTAAAGACGTTTTCCTGGGCACCGATAAACGACCCTATACACGTGCCGTCGACTCGCAAAAGGTCCTGCGTGTTGCTGGTAAGCATAATGATTTGGACGAAGTCGGTCGGGACGACAGTCACCACACCTTTTTCGAGATGCTCGGCAACTGGTCCTTTGGCGATTATTACAAAAAAGAAGCCATCACCTGGGCCTGGCAGCTCCTGACGGAGGTCTGGAGTTTGCCGAAGGAGCGCCTCTACGCCACCTGTTTCAAAGATGATCAGGGCAATATCCCCACCGACGAAGAAGCCGCCGGGATCTGGCGGGAGCAGCCCGGGATGCTGCCCGAGCACATCCTGTTCTTCGGCCGCCACGAGAATTTCTGGGAAATGGCCGAGACCGGTCCATGCGGGCCGTGTTCGGAGATCCACATCGACCGGGGCGAGGAGTTCGATAATTTACGCGGCAAGCCGCACCGCTGCGGGGTCAACGGGGAATGTACCCGTTACCTCGAGCTGTGGAACAACGTTTTCATCCAGTACAACCGCATAGACAAGGACACTCTCGAGCCGCTGCCTGCCAAACATGTCGACACCGGCATGGGCTTCGAGCGGCTGGTCTCCGTGCTGCAGGGCGTCGATTCGAATTACAAGATCGACCTGTTCCAGGGCGCCCTGCAGGCTGTCCGTGCGCTGACCGGCGACTCGCCTGAACAGATGTACGCCAACTTCACCCCCTACCGCGTCATTGCCGACCATGCGCGTGCCGCAGCTTTCCTGATTGCCGATGGCGTCGTGCCGGGCAATGTCGGGCGCAATTACGTCTGCCGCATGATCATCCGCCGGGCGGCGCGCTTCGGTACGAAACTGAACTTGCACGAGCCTTTCCTGGCAAAAGTTGCCGAAGGTATCATCGCTGCCTATGGCGATTTCTACCCCGAATTGGTCAAGAGCCGGGAAGCCATTCTTGATAACCTGACCCGCGAGGAAATCCGCTTTGCCCGCACCGTCGAATCCGGCACGGCCTATTTGCAGGGCATGTTGGATGAACTTAAAGAAATCGGGTCGAAAGACCCTGGATGGGCGCCAGGCCTTCGATCTGTATGCCACCTATGGCCTGCCGTTCGAGATCGCCCGCGATATTGCCCGTGAACAGGACCTGGATGTGGATGAGCCCGGTTTTCGCTCCGCCATGGACGAGCACCGCCTCGCCTCGGGCGGTGGGAAGGCCATGGGCAGGATGGGCGGCGAGGATGCCGAGTTCTATACCGGGATTATCAAGGATCTGCGCGCAGCCGGCAAGCTGGGCAAGGATGGGGTGGAATACAACCCCTACGAATGGCTGCAGGTCGAAGGGTCCGGTTCTGGCGCTCGTTGCGGATTGCCAGCTCCTCACCGAAGCCGGCGCCGGTGACCGGGTCGAGATCCTTCTGCCCAAAACTGGTTTTTACGTTGAGTCCGGTGGTCAAGTCTCGGACACTGGCATTATTAAATCTCTCCCCCATTTTCGAAGCAAATGGGGGGAGCCGGAGGGGGGCTGGAGTCGGGTTGGGAGATCGAGATTACCGGGATGCGCAAGCCTTCACCCGGCGCCATCGTCCATGTGGGTGAGGTGGTCTTTGGCCATCCCAAGGCTGGCGACCTGGCCGTCGCAGCCGTGGATGCCGGCCGCCGGCATGACATTCGCCGCAACCATACTGCCACGCACCTTCTCCACCATGCCTTGCACGAAGTGCTTGGCGAGCACGCCATTCAAGCCGGTTCGCTGGTCGCACCCGATCATTTCCGCTTCGATTTCAACCATCCCGAAGCCATGACCCCCGAGCAGGTCGAACGCGTCGAGAAAATGGTCAATGAAGCCGTCGCTGCGGATTACCCGGTCACGGCGGTCAGCAAATCCCGCCAGGAGGCGGTAGCCGAGGGCGCCATGGCGCTCTTTGGCGAGAAATATGGCGACGTGGTGCGCACCATCACCATCGGCGATCCGCAGCAGCGCTATTCCTACGAGCTGTGTGGCGGCACGCATCTCGACCGCACTTCGGACGTGGGCGCGTTCCTGATCGTCTCCGAGAGTTCGGCTGCCGCCGGGGTCCGCCGCATCGAAGCGGTCACCGGGCGCGGCGCCTATGAACTGGTCGCCAGGCGCTTTAAGATGCTCAAACAGGCCGCCGCCGCGCTAAAGTCTGCAGTGGAGGAAGTGCCGCAAAAGGCCGATCAGGTGCAGGAGGAGTTGTCCGCGGCCCGCAAACAGGTTGCCGAGTTGAAGACCAGGCTTGCCCTATCGACGTTCAACGTGCAGCTTTCCAACGTGCCAACCGTAGGCGGAATTAATCTGCTGGTGATGGAACTCCCCGGAGCGGATAAGGAAACCCTCAGCCAGTTGGCGGATACCTTCCGCGAAAAGTATCCCGTGCAGGGCATTTGCGTGATTGCCACCCTCTCCGCTGAGCAGCAGGTTATCGTCATGTCCGCGGTCACGCAGGATTTGATCAAGAAGGGCTACAAAGCCGGCGACCTGGTCGGGCACGTCTCGCGCCAGTTGGGCGCCGGCGGGGGCGGCGCGCCCCACCTGGCCTTCGGCGGCGGCCGGGATGCCTCGAAGCTCCCCGAAGCCCTCGCCAGCGTACAAGCCTGGGTGGAAGCCAAGCTAAATAATCGTAGGGGCGGGCCTGTGCCCGCCCTTTTTTGTTCCACATACCTTAATACAAGTAGGGGCGGATGGCAATCCGCCCTCTTTCTGTTTGAAATCCTCCCATGCAATTTGGAAAATTCCTGTCCTGGCGTAACCCCTCAGGACTTTTTTCTTATTGAATATCCCGCGTTAAAGTATTATCGTGGTATGCATATTTTAAAAAGGAGCGCCATGCTAAAAATAAGGAAGTCATTACTGGTATCGTTTGTATTGCTGTCTTTTGCGGCGTGCACTGCGGCTCCCCGATCCACCCCATTCGCCCAAGCCCCCGTAGCAACGCTTCCACCGCAGGCGACCTCAACGGCTACCGTCACACCTACTCCGACTGCCACACAAACCCTGACGCCGCTGCCCAGCGCAACCCCAACCCCGGCGGACACGATTCCTCTGTTCCTGACTTCCACCCCCGGGATCGCGGCAACCTTGACGGCGGTTTATTCAACACCCGGATTTCGGGAAACCCAGGCAGCCCAGCAGACCATGCAGGCCGCCACCGAGGGAGTCCAGATGCAGGCGCTTTCCGGTTCATTGTTGTCTCAATGCCCAAACCCCTCTGATCCTCCAATGCAAAAATGGGTGAATATCCCTGTCATGCCGCAGGCGACCGCCGGCCAGGTGGTACAAACCTTGATCGGCTCCTATTATTGTTTTCGGGCTCCGGTGACGGTTGCGGATATGGAAACCTTTTATAAAGACAAGCTGCAGCCTCCCATTTGGTTAATGCAAAACGATTTAAATGGATCCATGGTATTTATCGGCCTCAGTCAGGCGGGCGCCCAGTTCCTCACCCTCAATTCCGGCCCCGGTAATAAAAACGACCTGATCGTAGCAATCAACGTGACCAATCCGATCGCCATACCTACCCCAAAGCCATAGTTCATATTCCCTGCCCCCACCCCGGACTCCGGCGTCTCCAACGCGGAATCTAACCGGAATCTAAAATATACGGCGGAATGCCATTCCGCCGCCACCATTATCTTGTTTCCCATCATCATAGGTTCTATCATCCCGTTTATGTCCGGTTAACCTAACAGGATTATCCTCCTACGATTGGGAAATTCGTATATGGATTACCCATGCATGCCCGGAAAGCCATGCATATTCATAAGCAGATCAAGGAACAATAATGGAAAATCGTTCAAATGCTAACGAGCCTGAACGGACAGCCCCGTCCAAACAAGCTGAACCTCCCATCTCCTTCAAATCCGTTAACTGGAGCCGCCTGCTCGGGTATTTAAAACCCTACTGGGGCCGGATGGGGCTGGCCATCCTGGCGCTTTTGCTGTCCAGTGGGTTCGGGCTGGCCTTTCCATTGGTCATCGTGCGCCTGCTCAATTCGGTCACCAAGGCCAAAAGTTTTGCTCCGCTCAACAACCTGGCTTTCCTGCTGGGCGGGATCTTCCTGTTACAGGCGGCTTTCTCGTTCTTTCAATCCTACCTGCTGGCCTATATCGGGGAGCACATCGTCTACGACCTGCGCACTACTTTATACGACCACCTGCAGAGCCTTTCGCTCGATTTTTATGCCACCCGCCGTGTCGGCGATATTGTCTCGCGCCTGTCCAGCGATGTGACCATGATGCGCACCATGCTGACCAGTAACCTGACCACGCTGCTCAGCACTTCGGTCTCCCTGGTCGGTTCGATTGTGATCGTCCTGACCTTGAATGCCCGCCTGACCTTGTTCATCCTGGCCTTGGTGCCGGTCATCCTGTTGGTGGCGTTCTTGTTTGGCAGCCGCATCCAGAAGGGCAGCACGCGCGTCCAGGACCAATTGGCTGCTTCGACCGTCGTGGCTGAAGAAGGCCTGCAAGGTATCCGCGTGGTGAAAAGCTTCGGGCGCGAGACCTATGAAGCTAAACGCTATGACACTGCCATGGAAAAAACCTTCCGGGCTTCGCTCCAGATGGCGGTCTACAACTCCGCCTTTGGCTCGATCATGATGTTCCTTGGCTTCGGCTCCATCGCGGCCGTCATGTGGTACGGCGGGCGCGAAGTGATTGCCGGGCGCCTGACCCTGGCCCTGATCACCGGTTTCCTGATGTATTTCATCACGATCGCCGCCAGCCTGGGTGGCCTGGCAGGCCTGTATGGACAGTTACGCGCCGCCGTGGGCGGTGTCCAGCGTGTCTTCGAAATCATCGATACGAAACCGTCCGTGAACGATGCCCCGGATGCCGTTGCCATACCCGTCAGCGCCGGGCGCATCACCTTCAAGGATGTTTGCTTTTACTACGAAAATGATGCCCCGGTCATCCAGGGCGTATCCCTGGATATTCAACCCGGCGAGATCCTGGCCCTCGTCGGTCCCAGCGGCGCCGGCAAGAGCACCATCTTCAACCTGATCCCGCGTTTCTACGATCCGACCGAAGGCAAAATCCTGATCGATGGTCAGGACCTGCGTTCCGCCACCCAGGTCAGCCTGCGCTCCCAGATGGCCATCGTCCCGCAGGAGACCATCCTGTTTGGCGGCACGATCCGCGAAAACATCCTGTACGGGCGCCTGGATGCCACTGAAGAGCAGCTGATCGCAGCCGCGCAGGCCGCCAATGCCCACGATTTCATCATGGCTTTCCCGAAACAATACCAGACGCTGGTCGGCGAGCGCGGCATGAACCTGAGCGGCGGGCAGCGCCAGCGCATTTCGATCGCGCGTGCCATCCTGAAAGACCCGCGCATCCTGCTGCTGGACGAAGCCACCAGTTCGCTCGACAATGAATCCGAGGAACTGGTCCAGGATGCCTTGAACCACTTGATGCAAAACCGCACCACGGTCATCATTGCCCACCGTCTCAGCACCATCAAAGTCGCCCACCGGATTGCCGTGCTGGAGAATGGCCGCATCATCGAATTGGGTTCTCACGAGCAGTTGATGGAGAAGAATGGTCTGTACGCCCGCCTGTATTCGATGCAGTTCCGCAACCCCGAAGAAGAGCTGGCGGCCCTGCTGGCCAAAGCGCAATCCATACAAACCGAAGGCGAGATTCCTGCTGGGACGCGCACAGGCATCCTGGGTTTGCTGCGAGGCAAGGGGATCTGACTTTACTTCCATATGCACTTTACGCATGGCAGGCGGGCGCAGCTCGCACAGCAGCCTGCGGCGGCATCCAGATCATCTTTTCATGGTAAGTGCAGCCAATGCGGCTGATTTTTCCTAAAACGTTGGGAGAATCTCTCAATATTCCGGTCTTTCAAGCTGTCTGCATCTCGAGAGCGGCGTAGACTCGGACCCCCTCCGGCCTGCGGCCACATCCCACAAAAACGACGAAGAGCAGGCGGATTTGAAGGAGGAATGAACACAGAACGCTGAATCAGTGCGATAATGGAAGGATGAAGTAAGAATTTGAATGATGGAGATTGTTCATGGGAAGGGATGGAAGATGACCAGGAATAAGATCGTACCTACATTATTGATTATCTTTGGGGTAACTTTCGTTCTTACATCGATCTCGCTCTGGATCGATAAGCCGGCCTCCACTGGAATAAGCGGATTGATGGCAACCTGGCGCGGGGGATTGGCAGCGGTTTCAGGCTTCGTTTCTGTCGTAACCGCGCTGATCGTATTTTTCAGGAGAGACAAGAAAAGTCTGCAGGCCGGGATCAAGCGGAGCGCTGGTTCACCCCAATTTGCTGCAGGGGAACCTGCAAATAATAATCAAGGAACGATTATTGAAAAACAGGTGATCGAACCCCCTGAGAACGGGATGATTGGGCCTCAGTATCAAAATATACATACTGGTGTCACGCCCAGACAAGTTGCAGAAGACGAATTGAAGGCCGCGCTGGCCAGGCTGGCAGAATTGCCCGAAGACGAAATACCGGCTCCGGCACCTATGCCGAAAGGCTCCCGCTTTCCAAACCTGCCTCCCAATCCGTTGTTTGTTGGTCGCCAGCCGGACCTCAGGCAACTGGCCGAGTGGCTTAAGCAAGAGGAACTCGGTCGTAATTGGTCAGATTGCAGCAGCCACTGGGATGGGTGGAATTGGCAAGACACAGCTGGCTTGCGAGTTCGCCCATCGATATGGACAGTACTTTACCGGAGGGGTCTTTTGGTTAAGTTTTGCAAACCCTGAGCTGATCCCGTCCGAGGTGGCAGCCTGCGGAGATCCTGCCGAGGACAGCCCACTGGAAACAAAGGTTAGAAGGGTAATCTCTGATTGGCAGAGCGGCCTACCGCGGTTGCTCATTTTTGATAACTGTGAGGACTCCCAACTGTTGGTTCAGTGGTGTCCGCCAGCGGGCGGCAGCCGGGTATTGATTACCAGCCGGCAGGCGAATTGGGATCCTGGGCTGGGGTTGCGACAACTTCCGCTGGGGCTGTTTGAGCGGCCGGAAAGTATTGACCTGCTGCGGAAATTCCGCCCGGATCTTGGAGCGGATGATGCTGACTTGAATGCAATCGCGACTGAATTGGGGGACCTGCCCCTGGCCCTGCATATGGCAGGGAAGTTCCTGCAAACCTATCGCCACGTTATAACCCCTGGCCAGTACCTGGGTTCGCTACGCCGTCCGGGGCTGCTAAAGCACCGTTCATCGAGCGAGGTTGAATTCTCACCTACCGGGCATGATTTGGATGTAGGACGCACCTTTAGGATCAGCTTGGAGCGCTTGGATAAGGAGAAAGAGGTAGACCGTTTGGCATTGAACTTGCTTGCAAAAATAGCCTGCTTTGCGTCTGGAGAATTGATCGGGCAGGAGCTGCTTAAGGCAAGCGCAGGTGAGGATCTGGATGTTACAGCCTTTAGAGAAGGAATGAACCGGCTGCTGGGATCGGGATTGGTGGAAGAGAATGAAGCCGGGGCGCTACGCATGCACAGGCTGGTGGCTTGCTACGTCCGGGATTCCATTCCGGAGGAAAATACACTGGCAGAGGTTGAGAAAGCTGTAAACAACGCCGCCTCCGAAGCCAATAAAAGTGGAAATCCTGACCATATGCAGTCGATTCTGGTGCATTTGAAGCAGCTCACGGATCAGGCAATAAAAAGGGGCGATGAACAGGCAGCCAGACTGGCAAGTAACCTGGGTTATTACCTGGACACCATTGCCGATTATGCCGGCGCCCGGTCGTACTACGAGCAGGCCCTGGCGATCAATAAGAAAGTACTGGGCGAGCAGCACCCTGACACCGCCGGCAGCCTCAACAACCTGGGTGCACTGCTGGACAGCATAGGTGACTATGCGGGCGCCTTGCCGTACCACGAGCAGGCCCTGGCGATCAAAAAGAAAGTACTGGGCGAAGAGCACCCCGACACTGCCCGCAGCCTCAATAACCTGGGCAACGTGCTGCAGTCGCTGGGTGACTATGCGGACGCCCGGCCGTACTACGAGCAGGCCCTGGCGATTAATAAGAAAGTACTGGGCGAGCAGCACCCCGACACCGCCGGCAGTCTCAATAACCTGGGCTCCCTGCTGCAAGCGCAGGGTGACTATGCGGGCGCCCGGCCGTATTACGAGCAGGCTCTGGCGATCCGCAGGGAAGCACTGGGCGAGCAGCACCCCGACACCGCCCGCAGCCTCAACAACCTGGGCGACCTGCTGCAAGCGCAGGGTGACTATGCAGGTGCCCGGCCGTACTATGAGCAGGCCTTGGCGATCCGCAGGAAAGTACTGGGCGACCAGCACCCCGACACTGCTCGCAGCCTCAATAACCTGGGCTCCCTGCTGCAAGCGCTGGGTGACTATGCGGGCGCCCGGCCGTATTACGAAGCAAGCCCTGGCGATCAATAAGAAAGTACTGGGCGAGCAGCACCCCGACACCGCCAGCAGCCTCAACAACCTGGGTTCTCTGCTGCTGTCGCTGGGTGACTATGCGGGCGCCCGATTGTATCTAGAGCAGGCTTTGGCGATCGCTGACAGGGTTTTAGGTAAGAATCACCCGACTTCCAGGATCATCCAGGAAAATTTGGGAACCTTGAACAAGGAGATGGAAAGAAAGGGGAATTGATGATTGTTGATTGATTAATGTAGATGGTCGATTGGGCTCCGCCCGCATAAATCCCGGCACCTCGGTAGCATCCATCCCCGGTGGTAGCGCCTTTATGCTCAGTCATCGTCGCACGTCGGGAGAGAAGCTTTGGAATGAAAAGGGCGGTTTACCACCATTTTGCTGTGAGCCGGGAGCTTTCGCGAAGCACGTGTGCCCGCCTGCACCCGTTAAGGGCGGCAGGGTATCCCGCTTGCACCACCTGTACCCTGCAATGGCACGAAGTGGGGTAGGGATAGCTCCCTTGGCGGATCCGGATAGAAAAACTTTTTTCCTCGGACTTCAAAGATAATTGACAATTATGAGAAATTCCCTTGCCAAATCAGAACAATAGTTCTATAATGTGTGTCGTCGGAATCGTCTCTTCCCTCCTCCTATCATCGGGTTCCGCCTCTTCCTCATCCTGTTCTTTAACATCCCAATAGTCAAGAAAAACAAGTCGCAGTTGGTCGCTTGGCGTTGCGTAGCCCGGAATGGATGATATTTTCTCTGCACTCTCTACTATTCGTTCCGCGGAAAGCTCGAATTAATGGACTTTAATTCCATCTACGCTTTACCGGCAGGTATTCGTTTTTTTTTCGATACGCGGAACGAAACTTGTCCCCGTTAGGGGATACTTGTCCCCACCAGCCTATCTCGCGGATTTTGCGAGGCACCACGCCTGCACCACGGAGTGGCGAAGGGGCGAAAGGTATATCCCGCCTTCTCCTCTTCTGGTACCCTGGTGCCTCTGGTGCTTTTGGTCCCTCTGCACCTGTGCTCACTCGACACGCCCTTCTCTCTCCTCTAATCCTATTTTAATGACCTTGCCGTATCCTACTATTACAGAAAGGGTTATGAAATAGACATGGAATGAATCGTTCTGCAGGAGGCCGCTATGTTGACTCTCTTCTGGACACTGGTGGGTTTTTTCTTGGGTTCCATTCCTTTCTCCCTGCTCCTTGGCAAAATGCTTGCCAAAACTGACATCCGCACGCTTGGTGACGGTAACCCGGGCGGCACCAACGCCTTCAAGGCCGGTGGGGCCAGGGCCGGCATCCCTGCCATCCTTCTGGATATGCTCAAAGGTTTCCTGCCGGTCTACCTGGCGCAGAAATTCGGCCTGGCCGGTTGGAGCCTGGTTCCGGTCTGCCTGGCGCCCATTCTTGGGCACGCTTTTTCGCCCTTCCTGCGCTTCCACGGCGGCAAAGCCCTGGGGGCCACGGGCGGGGTGTGGGTTGGGCTGCTCGGATTATGGGCCTTCCCGATCTACGGCATCCTGGCGGTCCCCCTCAATCTGCTCCAGACGGAAGACGCCTGGGCCGCCAACGCCGGTATGCTGGCCCTGCTCGCCTATGCCATCCTGTTCGGCCAGCCCTGGCTGGTGGCCTTCGCCGCGCTGAATTCCGCCCTGATCGCCTGGACCCACCGCCATGCCCTGACCTGCCGACCGCAGCTGCGCACCTGGGTGACTCATATCATTCAAGGCGGGCACGCATGAACCCCGCCTGGTATCCGTACGCCCTGTTCATCGTTCTATTTCTCTTTTTCGGCCTGATCACGGTGCTGGTTAATTTCTTCACGGTCAAGCGCTTCGACCAGTATCCGCTCGCCGAAAAATTTCCGTTCGTGTCAATCCTGGTTCCGGCCCGCAATGAAGCCCTCAACATTGCCGGCTGCGTGAACTCGCTGCTGGCGCAGGATTATCCGGATTTTGAAGTCATCGTCCTGAACGACAATTCCACCGATGATACTTCCCGCATCCTGGCGCGACTGGCCCAGACCGACCCCCGCCTGCGGGTTTTGAAGGGCACCCCCCTGCCGGACGGCTGGCTGGGCAAGCATTGGGCCTGTCATCAACTCGACCAGGCCGCCATTGGCGAGTTGATCCTGTTCACGGATGCCGATACCCGTCATACCCCGGATATGCTGCGTGCCAGCGTTTCGGCCCTCATTGCAGAACATGCCGACCTGCTGACGGCCTTCCCGCACGAGCAAATGCTGACCTGGGGGGAACGTTTGCTGGTGCCTATCATGGGTTGGGGCATCTTCACGTTTGTCCCCATCCGCCTGGTGCAAAAATTGCGTTTGCCGGCGCTCTCCGTCACCCTCGGCCAGTTCATGCTCTTCCGCCGCGCTGCCTACGATGCCGTGGGTGGCTATGCAGCCGTCAAATCTGAGGTGATCGATGATATCTGCCTGGGCCGCCTGATCATTACCAATGGATTCGAGTGGCGCCTGCTGAACGGTACCCGGCATGTTTCCTGCCGCATGTACCGGGGCTTCTGGGAGGCCGTCAACGGTTTTAGCAAGTCCATGTTCGCCGTTTTCGATTACCGCATTCTCCCTTATATCCTGGGCTGGCTGGTGGTGGGGGTGGCTTTCATCGAACCGGCCGTTGCGCTCGTCTCGCGCTGGCTACGTTACCCGCTCACCTCCCTGCCGCTAAATTACGCTGTCCTCTCGGTAATTATTTCCATTGTGCTTTTCATGCTGGCCTACCGGCGTTTCCAGTTCCCGGCTTACCTGGTCTTTTATTACCCTCTCAGCCTGGCGCTCTTTATCGCCGTGGTCGTCCGCTCTTTGTTCCAGACCGCTCGGGGCACGGCCATCTGGAAGGATCGTGTTCTCGACCGCCCGGCCATGCGCTGGCTTTGACTTTTGATATTTGACCTTCGACTTTCGACATTATAATGGGGGGCGATGAGAACCCAGGTGATCCAGCTCGACCCCCACGACGATGGCACCTCCGTCCGCGATAAGATGTCGTGGGCCAAAACGCCGCGTATCCTGCTGGTTTACCCTCGCCGCTCCCGTACCCTCCGGCGTATCCTGGACCTGCGCCTGCTCCAGCGCCATGCAGTCTCGCTGGGTGCGCAGCTCGCCATCGTGGCGCCTTTGTCAGAGATCCGCTCGGCTGCCAAGGAATTGGGCATCCCGGTTTTTAAAAATCCCGCTCTGGCAGAGCGCCGGACCTGGATGGTGGGCGATGCAGTTGAAGCGCCGGTCCGGCGGGCCCCGCGCACCGATCTGCGCGAGTTGCGCCGGGAGGTTTACCAGGAAGAGCCGCCCTGGCGCAACCAGCTTGGGTTCCGGCTGCTCTTTTTTTCCCTGGCTGTCCTGGCCGTGCTGGTCCTGCTGCTGCTTTTCGTCCCTTCCGCCACGCTTGAGCTAAAGCCCGCCACCCAATTGCAGAGTCTGGCCATCTCCGCCAGCGCCAATCCTAAAATAGCTGCGGTAAACCTGACCGGCAGCCTGCCGGCCCGGCTGACCTTTGTCGTTCTTGAACAAAACAAGACCGCCACTGTTACCGGTTCGCTTGTCATTCCAAGTACCCCCGCAGCCGGCATGGTCCGCTTTAGCAACCTGACTACCGCAGTGGCAGGCGTCCCGGCTGGCACGGTTGTCCTGACGACTGGCTCTCCGCCAGCCCGTTTTGCCACGACGATGGATGCAGTGGTACCGGCCGGTGCCGGCAAGACCCTGGATCTCCCCGTACAGGCGCTGGATCCTGGCTCGGGCGGGAACCTGCCTGCCGGTACACTCGTCGCAATAGAAGGTAACCTGGGCACCAGCCTGGCAGTCACCAATCCCAGTCCTACTACCGGCGGTTCGGACCGTTCGGCGCCCGTACAGACTGCCAACGATCGCACCCGCCTGCGGGCTGCGCTTGTGTCCGAGATCCTGGACCAGTGTAAGACTCTCCTCCCGAAATCCATTGGAACGGGTGATACTTTTTTCCCCGGCACCCTGGCGGTCGGGCAGGTGCTCTCCGAAATCGTATTTTCCTGCGGATGGGCAGACCGGACAGACGCTTTCCCTGACGCTCAACCTGCAGTGCCAGGCGCAGTATGCCTCCCAATCGGATATGAATACCCTGGCCAGGCTGGCGCTGGATGCAATCCTGCCGGAAGAATTTGAGCCGGTCTCCGCCGAGTCGATTATATTAAGCTCCGGCACTCCTGTGACCGATACGGATGGGACCACGCACTGGAGCATCCAGGCCCAGCGGCTCTTGTACGCCCGGGTCGACCTGTCGCAAGCCATCCGCCTGGTCCAGGGCCGCACACCGGTTGGCGCCATCCGTCGGCTGTCCCAGTCATTGCAATTGGCAGCCTCACCCAAAATCACCCTGACCCCCGACTGGTGGCCCTGGCTGCCAATTATCCCTTTCCGCATCACCATCTCCACCGAAGGCTGATCGCTGATAACTGAAGACTGATAACTGAAGACTGGTAACTCCTTTGATCATCCTTGCGGTAGACCCCGGCTCCAAACGCATCGGCCTGGCCATTAGTGACCCGACCGGTACCATCGCCAACCCTCTGACGGTTGTGCTGCACGTTGCGCGCCTGCTGGATGCAGCTGCCGTGGCCGAACTGGCCGCCTCGCGTCAGGCCGGCCTGATCGTTATCGGTCAGAGCTTCGATGAGGCTGGAAACCCATCCTATGAGGGCCGCCGGGCCGGGCGTTTCGCCGAAGCTTTGAAGACCCAGACAACCATTCCGGTGCTCATGTGGGATGAATCCTTTACCACCCAGGATGCCCGTCTCGCCCGTATTCAGATGGGCGCCTCACGCAAAGGCCGCTCCGGTCACCTCGACGACCTGGCTGCCACCGTCTTGCTGCAATCCTACCTGGATGCCATCCGCCAACCATGAAACGTCGCCGTTCCTGTCTTCCCGGTTTACTTCTGGTTTTTTTACTTGTTTTGATCGTATTGGTGGCAGCTGCCATCGGCATACCGGCCCTTGCCTGGAAATCCTTCGGCGCGCCCGGACCTTCGCTCAATTCCTGGCAGCGTTTTAGTTATGCCTTTGAACTGGTTTCGAACGCCGGCGATTTGACCCAAGCGCGTGACCTGGCCGGTGCGGAACAGACCTTCGTTATCCAGCCAGGGGAGAGTGTTTCCTCGATCTCGAACCGCCTGGAACAAGCCGGCTTGATCCGCGGCGCGTGCACCTTCCGCGCTTACCTGCTCTGGACCGGCACGGATACGATCATCCAGACCGGCACGTACCGCCTCAGCCCGGCGCTGACCGGCCAGGCCATCGCCCAGGCCTTGAAATCCACCACTTTGACCGAGATAACCTTCAGCGTTCTGCCCGGTTGGCGGATGGAGGAAGTTGCCGCCTCGCTCCCGACCTCCGGCCTGGATATCACGCCCGAAGCCTTCCTGGCGGTTGCCTCGGCTCCTGCGGCTGCCGCCGACATTCTCCCGGCCGGCGCGTCTGCCGAAGGGTTCCTTGCCGTGGGTAAATATGTACTGCCGCGCAGCACCTCTGCCGAACAACTGGTCTACCTGTTGCTCCAAAGTTTTTCTTCCAGGTTGACCCCCGAACTGCGTAGCGACTTTGCCGGCCACGGGCTGTCAGTCTACCAGGCTGTTACACTGGCTTCCATTATCCAACGCGAGGCCGTGGTGGATGACGAATTGCCGATGATTGCTTCAGTCTTCTATAACCGGCTGGCAATCGATATGCCTCTGCAAACCGATCCCACGGTCCAATATGCGCTTGGTTATAACGCTGCCCAGGCCACTTGGTGGACCAATCCGCTGTCCAGCCAGGACATGCAGATTAAATTCCCCTTATAACACCTACACCTATGCCGGATTGCCGCCCGGACCGATTTCCAATCCGAGCCTGGCAGCCTTGCAGGCGGTGGCTGCCCCCGCCGAGAGCAATTATTACTACTTCCAGGCCCGTTGCGATAAATCCGGCCTGCATAATTTTTCAGAAACCTACGAGCAGCATCAGCAGAACAATTGTCCGTGAAGGTAGATTAATTTAATATTCGAATTTATTTCCCTTCCAACTGTAAATAAAGAAGCAGGCCACGCTTTAGGCGTGACCGCTTCTTATCAAGCTGTTTTTTCTTCCATGCCGGATGTTTTCGGCCTGGGCTGGAAAAAGGTCAGCAAGCCGGCGCCGATGGCCGTGCTAAGCAGGGCGGGAGTAAAAATAAACCAGCCCACGTAAGGCACCAGGCAGGCCAGAACCAGTAAAAGCCCGCCGCGCAGGTCCTGTCCCAACGGTGATGCAGACGCATTCCAGCGCTTGCCGGTCAAGCGTGCCAGGGCAACCAGCCCCGGGATACCGGGCAGGATCAGCCCGATCAGCAGGAGTACCATCAATGCACTACCGATCAGGTAAACCATTATCTCCGGGCCGCCATTATATTGGGTCCATTCGAACCAGAATACAAGTATTACGAACCAGAATACCAGATTGATCATGCCAACCACGAAGCTTTTTACAGGGTTAAATTCCAGTTTCTGAAGGGCACGCTCAACGGGCTGTGGCAGGAACAAGCCAATGGTTCCCAGCAATGCGATCACGGTCACGCTCGCTAATGGAATGTAAAGGATTGTAACTGTCGTAAGCATTTTAGATTCTCCTTCATCCTCTCTTGAGAGGAATATCTATTCGATGACTTTTGGTGTCGCTTTGCGCTGGAAAAGAACCTGAACGTTGGCTCCAAAACCAATGCCAAGAGCGATCGGAGCGAAGAAGAACCAACCCAGGTAGGGAGCCAGCCCTGACAATATAAGGAGGATGGCGCCATTCAGATTGGGATTTATGGATGAACTGGCTTTTCCAATGCGCTGACCCAGGCTCTTGGCCAGGGCAGCCAGCCCGATGGCGCTGATGCCCAGTAAACTGAGTCCAAGCAGGATCAGCAGGAGAGTTAAAGATAACTCGTACCAGCCCGTGTACTGCATAAAAATAAGACACATTTTCACTTGCCATGGTTTGCAAGATCGGCAAATTGATAAGGTAGCCCAACAATAAAAGGATCGAGAACGAAAGTCCCAGCCCGACCACACCAATTACGAGACAGCGTACGGCGTGGCTTTCAAGTTTTTCCCGGGCTTGTTCAACTTTGGCCGGGAGGAGTAGATTTCAGGACGGTGAGCAGCGCAACCGTAGTGATCCCGCAGAAAATCAGGAACACAGTTGAATTGATGGTATCCATATCATTCTCCTTTATTTCATTTTTTAGACTTGGATGAGCCGTTAAGGATCAGACTGTAATTCCCTATTACGAAAAGCAGGATTGCAGCGATCCCCAGGATAAGCCAGATGGGAAAATTTGCCTGCGTGATCGCAACGGGAAGCGTCACCCATATCTGCGGTACTGGCGCAGGCAGGCTGGGCGGATGAGGCAGCAGGAGGTAGGCGGGCTGAAATGCAAGTTGATCAGAGCGGACAACCTTATTTCCAGTCCGATGATCTGACCGGTCAATCTTTGCAGGATTCCAGCCGTGCTTCTTACCCCGATGGGAGTAAAAAGAATCAGGAGGCCGAAAGCTCACCCCAGCCTGGAAGGCCAATGCCAATTTCCACCCCAGTCCGGATCTCTTATGGGGAAGATTTTGCAGTATCGACGGGGCCAGGTCCCGCCCAGGTTTTTCATCCGGCAGGGCTGCCAGGAGCTCGAAGACAGTTTGAAGGGCAGCCAGCCTGGCCCTGCAATCTGCGCATTCTGATAGGTGTGCTGAGAGTCGCGCCTGCGCTGGAACTTCCAGGGCATCGTCGAGATATTCATTAAGCTGGTCTTCAGTAAAGTGATCCATTATATTTTTCTCAAAATTTCTGCCAATAATTTTCTGGCACGGAATAGATCGGATTTGATATCGCTAAGCGGCAGGTTGAGCGTCTCGGCCATTTCCGCGTAACTCAATTCCTGGAAGTGACGCAACTCAATGGCAGCCCGGAAACGCGGCGGCAGGGATAGCAGGGCTGTGCGAACCTGGCGATCAAGTTCCCGCTCAATGATCTGCAGCTCGGGTCCTGGATCGTGACCTGGAAGGGCAGTCTCATCTACATAAGTCAAGGTTCTTCGGCGTTCCAGCCAGTTCAAACAGACGTTTACAGTGATTTTCTTCAACCATGGACCGGGTGGGCGGTGCGGATCGAGGGTCTGGAGGGAACTGTAGGCCCGCAAGAAGGCTTCCTGTGCGGCATCTTCTGCCTCCCTGCATTCTCCAAGCATCCGCAAAGCAACATTATAAACTCCGGCCTGGTGCAACATAACCAACCCGCCGAAGGCTTCCCGGTCGCCTTGTTTGGCGCGTTGGGCCAGGTCGCGTTCATCCATACTCTATTAATATATACCAGGAATCAGGTGGAATTGTTGCAAATTACTTTTTACTTAAGATCGGAACTTTCTCAAAAGAACCATTGCCCCATCACTGCTGGAGATTAATACAAACCAAGGTGATCCACAATTCCCGGCTTGCGCTAACGACTTGTTGAGTTAGTTTGGCCGGATATACCTCTCATTATTATAGAGAGAAAATTACACCGTCGCAATTCCGGCGGTCATGGGGTGTTTATATGGCTGGTGAAGACGGCGGCGTAACCAGCGCTCTAAGCAGGCTGGCTTTTCACAAAGAATGAACCTGCCCATGCCAGCAATCCCAACAAGGTCAGGATGAGGGCCTGCAAGACGATCGATTTCACCAGGGTACCAACAATATAGCGCACCACTTCGCGCCCGATATCGGCAATCGCTGTTGGCAGGTATGAAGGAATGCGGGTGACGATAAATGTATTCCAGCCCCAGTTCAAGGTAAGCATGGTTACCCCAGCCAGGCCGAGCGTGATCAGTCCGGTGATCAAGATCGGGATACCCCACCACTGGAGCCAACTTTTGAAAGAACGCACGCCAAAGCTGGTAATGAGCAACAGGAATGCCAGTGGCAATATCGGGCTCAGACTTATTACCCGCCGCACGATGCGCAGGGTGGTGATCGGGTCGCTGCCAAAGGGTCCACTCCCCGGCTCCGGAGAACCGGCAGGAGGGGGATCAATCAACGTGGCTTGATCCGGGATTTTATTGACGAGGCTGGTCAGCGGCTCCTGAAGAATTGGGAGTATCAAGCTGAGGGTCCGATCATCCAGTGGATTACAAAGCAGGATCTCGCCATTGGTCAGTCCTACGATTATTTTTTCCAATACTTTTGTCGTACAAGCAGGTTGGGAATGGATGAGGATTAAAAGGATTTCCGAGCCGGCTGGACCGGCAAGGTGCTCTCTAAGTTTGACCAGGGAGAGACTGGCTGAATCCGTTTTACCGTTCAGGTAGGCAAACGTCTGGTCAAGCCCGCCTTCCAGCATGCTTTGAAGGTCTTGAGGCGGGAGCAGCAGGTTGATGATGGATGCCCAGTTCTCAGCCGTGAGGGTTTCCATAAAAGCAGGCATTCCATTTTGGTCCTGGGAATTCCCTTGAGCGGGCGTTTGTGACGGAGTGCCGTACAGGTTCAGGCAGGCCTGGATCAGGATTTGTTCTGCCGCGCTGGCCAGGTCCTGTCCGCTGGCGAGCGTGGCATACCTTGCATTCCCCAGGGTGTTCTGATAGCAGGCTTTAAGCTCAGGGGGAATATTCTCACAAGTCACCGGGCTCCCGGCGCAAGGATTAAGGGGCTGGTTTGAAGTTAATATTTCACCGAGTATGACAGGCAGTTGATAATAAACATGCTGTTGGGCGAGTGCGTCTTTGTAGAGCTGCGGATTGAACAACTGGCGATCGAATGGAGTCAACCAGATGGCCAGTATTGCCGTAATCACGAACAAGATGGCAGATATCGCCGCCAGATACTTGTAAATAACCGGTATGGAATTTCGCGTGGTTTTCTCCTTGCGACTTATCCAAATTGTATTTGCTGCCTCCCGTTACAACCCACACAGCAGATTATTCGAGTGATGGTCAAGAAATCATCCAACATTGTTCATTTTTCATTGGCGATCTCGACGTAATCCAGGGTAACGGTCCTCTCCAGCGAGCCTCCCAACAGTAGGATGAGTTCGGTTGTCCATTGGGCCTTATCTTCGGCATCATGGCGGCTCCAGGTGCGGCTCTTGATCTCCAGATAGCAACCCAGTTCGGGTGTGTCGACGCGGTCCAGGTTGATAAAAAATTCTTCATCCTTATAGCGCACCAACCAGCGCAGACGGTCCTTGTCGATCAGGGTCTCGTTGCTGGGCTTGAAATATTCGCGGTAGAAGCGCAGGCTGTTCGTGGCCGGGGCAAAGTAGCGGATGCGTGAGAGCAGGACATTATGGGCGAAATCGCCCTCCCGGGAGGGTCCGATCAGCGTCAGGCGGCCGCGTACGCCGGTGATCTGTTCCTTATCATCGACGATCTCATCCTCACGGTAACGCAGCCAACCCTGAACTGGATCAGCAAATGTGAAGTAAGCATCGTGCTGGTGGTAATGTTTCTTGCGCAGGATTTCAATCTCAGGCTTTTTGAGCGCCTCCAGAACCCTGGCTGAGTCATCCAGTTTGACTTTTACCTGCACCTCGAAGGACTCTTCCTCAGCGGAGCCTCCCAGCGCGACCAGTTTCGAGAAGACAGATTGTTCGCGCTGGATCAGAAAGATGTCAATCTTGCGGGCATATTCATTGGCGGCCGCCACCAGCTCGGTTTCATTAAACGTCAGCAATTTTCGATCTTGCATCAGCCATTTACCGTTGACCATCACATCGCTGACGTCGGTGGCCTTGGCCGCATATACCAATTGTGCATACGGGTTTTCATGGTCACGGCGGAAGCGCGGCGAGTTGTGCAGCGGGGAAATATCCACCAGGATCAGGTCGGCGCGCTTGCCCGGTTCGAGCGAACCAGTGATGGGTCCAAGATGTAATGCGCGTGCCCCCAGGCGGGTGGCCATTGACAGGGCGGTCGCGGCCGGGACCACGGTCGGGTCATTACAAACGGCTTTTGCTATAAAAGCAGTCAGCCGGATTTCCTCGAACATGTCCAGGTCGTTGTTGGAGGCCGCACCGTCCGTCCCGATCCCGACATTCAAGCCCAGGTCCAGCATCTTCTGGACAGGTGCAAAGCCGGAGGCCAGTTTCAGATTGGATGACGGGTTGTGTGCAACTCCCGCACCGGCGTGCATCAAGGTGCGCATCTCGCCTTCATCAATATGGACACAGTGCGCTGCCAGTACTTTGGCGTCGAACAGGCCCTGCTTTTTGACATACGGGACGACCGGCATCCCGTTTTCACGCCGCATATTCTCCACTTCCAGGCTGGTCTCGGCAATGTGCGTGTGCAGAGGCACGTCGAACTCGGCGGCCAGTTGGGCGGTGGCGCGCAGGATTTCGGGTGTGCAGGTGTAAGGAGCATGCGGAGCGACCGAGGGCGTGATCAAAGCGTGCCCTTTCCAGCGCTGGATGAAATCGCGTGCGGCAGCCAGCGAATCCTCATAAGAAGCGGCGTCCGGTGTGGGGAATTTGAGCACGGTCTGCGAACAAACGGCGCGTAAGCCGGCTTCGGCGGTGGCTTTGGCCACATCTTCTTCAAAATAATACATATCTGCGAAACAGGTGACGCCAGTACGGATCAGCTCGGCGCAGGCCAGTTGCGTGCCCAGCCGGACAAATTCAGGCGACACAAATTCGCGCTCGACCGGCATCATGTAGCCCATCAACCAGACATCCAGGCGCAAATCATCGGCCAGACCGCGCAGCAGAGTCATTGGCACATGGGTGTGGGCATTCACCAGCCCAGGCATCAGCACTTTACCGCCGCAATCGATTGTCTGCGAGCCCGAATACATTAAACGGATCTCTGCCTCACTCCCAACCGCCAGGATGCTATCCCCACGGATGGCAACCGCGCCGGGTTCGAATTGATGCATTTCCTCGTCCATGGTCAGGACGAGGGCGTTTACGAATAACAGGTCGGCTGGCTTTGGCATTCTTTCTCCTTTAATTCCAACAATTCTACTCCACTCGACTTGTCTTTTTGTTACTTTCAGCGTTTCCAATTCAGGAAAGCTTCCAAAATCCGCAGGTTCATATCGTAATCGGTATCCGTGTGATTGGTCAATTCGATGTCGAGGGCGGCGATGTTATTCTCGTCCGCCCAGTCTGTAAACCCACCGGTGTAATCGCAGCCGGTATCAATCGGAGGGTAGGCATAAGTGGAAACAGCAGCCATTGCTTTGGCCAGCCGGATCGAATAGTCGTCAGGTGGCAAACCACCGGCAAAAATACCCAAGGCAGCGCTGTGATAATTAATGAGGGCATCGAAGTGATGGTTTTGAATAAAGGTCATCAAGCCTTTCGTCTCCGGTTCGGAGCCGGGGCCCGAGCCACCGGTGACGTAGGTGGTTGTCCAGCAACCGGCGTGTGGCCAATCCTGTTGCCAGTTGGCGGGCCAATTGCGGTTCAGGTCCACACCGTTGGCATTCGCCCGGCCTAAATAGTTGAGCCCCCGGGCTACCCCGTCCGGATTCAGGTCATGCAGGATATAAAGGGTTACATCCGGGGGGACGATTTCAGGATGCTGCCTAAGATAATCCATCAACTCTTCTACAAGTCGGACGGTATTATATTCGTTGCCGCCGTGCATCCCGGCTACGATCAGCCGTTCGGTTGCCCCCGTACCAAAGCGGTAGACCTCCAAAGGCAGTCCATTCACCGATTTTCCTATCGTAATAGGCCCTTCGCTGAAGGGGATGGGCGTCAGAGTCCTGGTGGGGGTCTGGGTTGGCCTTAGAGTTTTGGTAAGCGTGGGCGTAAATGTAGGTATAAGGGTCTGTGTTGCTGTGCTGGTGTATGACGCTATTAACCTGGCAGTTAAGGTTGCGGGTTCAATTACGATGGGTGTGGGGGGAATGATGATTGCTTTAAAAGAGGTATTCATCCAGAACCAGGCGGCTACGACAAACACGCCCACAAAAAAATTGACAACCCAGAAGCCGATAACCAGGCGGCTCAATTTTTTGGAAGAGGCAGTTGGCATGTTCTACCTGGCTTCCTGCGTGCGGCGGCGTAACCAATCCAGGGCGGTATTAACCGCCCAACGCGCGGCATTTTTGGGATGCCCTCCGTAAGTGAGATGCCGCTCTTGCTGCCCAAGCGGAGTAATGCTGGCAATAACAAGATCCTGTTGCTCCCCAGTGTTGGAAAGAGCCAAACCGAGGACAACAGGCGCATTCATCTCCTTGAGGAGTGCCTGGGAGGCCTGGACAAGCTCGTTCGACTGGATTAACCGGCTGCGACCGCCCTGGTAAGCCGGGTGAGTGGCGCGGTTGAGTTTTGTCATTAA
>CAVZMZ010000024.1:0-28675 GCA_963776475.1 uncultured Chloroflexia bacterium | reverse complement strand
ATCCATGAACTACCGAAAAATTCTTATTATCGATTGGCTGATAACTGATAGCTGATAGCTGACTGCTGATACAAATTAATCACGACAAACCCAGGCCTTATTCGGTCCGCTGTGCGACGTAATGCAACATCTTGAATACAAGGTATTTCACATCATCTTTAAAATAAACATCCTCGAAATTGTAGTCACAACTTTCTTCAATTTCCGCCTTATGTTTGATTTCGTACGCAACAGGAACACCAGGTTTGGGAGTATATGGATAAAGGATTACGCGTTCTTGAATTTTTAAATTGTGGGCACCGAATTTTTGGACAAATTGTTCCTTGATATTGTGCTGATCAACATAATCAGGAAGTACCAAAATTCCCCAGCCGCCAACATACAAATAATCATAAAGCTGATTAATATATCTTTGAGCCAGGTCTTTTCCTTCTTCCCCGCCAGAATCGCTATCTGAACTTCTGGATTGAATACCCGCCGTTGGCAAGAATGGGGGATTAAAAGTAACTACATGGAAGCGTTCGTTTGGTTTGCAAATACTAAACATATCCCCTGTCCGAAATTCCGTTTTAGGTAAATGGCGGGAATTTCTTTGGACATTAACACGAGTGCTATCCACTGCATCCGGGTTATATCGAAAAAACGATCTTTCCCAATTGATTTTCTGCGAGACCGCCTGTGAAGATGCCGATTGCGCCACATCCACATCCCATGTCCAATAACGTTATTTCTTGGTTTTTCGTTTTGTTGACAAGATTGTCAATAGACTTGGCAGCCACCCGCGCGGTTATAATGACCACTGACCAGGTCGACGAACGGTCGGCTTTGGCATATCGAAAACAAATTCTTGTTCATCCAGTTTAAATTCGAACCGGCCGGTGAGTTTTTTCCAATCGAAATGAGCGTCTTCGTTCGCAAGTTCACTAATAATTATTTGGGGAATTTCATCCGATTCCCGAGCGGGAGCAGGCAGCGTATCATCAAACAGGAACGATGACGCCAATCTGTTATTCGGATCATGCGCGGGAATAATGTGTTCTTTGTTGTCGTCGAGAGTAAAAACGCTACACATGCATAATCCATTTTCGATGGATCGTGAGGGCGTTTAACCAGGTATTTTCCAATGGATTGCTCGATGTTTTTTGCAAGTTCCGTGCTTAATATACAGTCGGTCAAAATCTGCGAGCGTAAAAGGGTTGCGGTGACAAATTCCTTGCCTGTGGGACAATTTTCGTTTTTCTTTTTCTTTTCTTGAGATACGTAAACCGGTAAAATGATTTTTGTATTGCTGGCTTTGATGTCTTTGAGCGATTCTAAACAGGGGTATGGATCCAGGTTTTCTTCAATATCCTTCAATAAGTCGGCAGGTTGATATAGTAAATGTCCGGAGGCGTCTATTGGGCTCAGGCAAAAGTCTCCGATAAATTCTGAAGAATTAATGGCTTGTTTTTTGGCTTTGTGCAACCATTCATCAATATAGCTCAGTTGAGTACTCCTGGATCTAACCGAGCACAATAGAATGTCCGTTTTTTCTCGGTTCAGCCGGATCGTCTCTTTATCATATGTATTTGTAGTGTAGGCAAAAGCTTTGCTACCGGTAAAGATTTCAGAGAAGTAGGTGGATAGATAATTTGCAGAATATTTGAAGCTTTTTGTTTCCGCCGCTTTATTCATTGCCACAAAAATCAGATCATCGAATTTCCGACTTGAAATATATTTTTTGCAGGAACTTTCGATCCATTGTCCAATGTTAAAAGTCATCGGGCCGCAGACCAACCCAACGCGGCACATGGCTTCTTCCTTCTCAGATAAAGTATTGGCTTTCATGCGTTCATCAATACGCTTTAATAATTGCTTTGTAACCAGGTGGAAATAATCTTTTTCCCTATCTGCAATATAAAAATTTGTGGATGGATAGCGTCGATGTAGGCGTTCCGCCAATAAGATCGGCCTTTTCATCAGTGCTTTTTGGGATCGCTGCGAGGTGGGGATGTTGATTCCCAGCGATTTCAAAAGAACGATTAACTGATTAATAGGTCCAAAATCGTTGAAAAACCGGATAACTCAGGAAACATTTTCTCTCCTCCAGGATAATAGTCGCTGTAGATAATCCCATCTCCATCTTACCGTATATCTGACACTTATACAGTCTCAAATCGGGCAGGTTCGGCCAGGTTATTTTCCTCACTATCTTGCTCACAAGACAATGCTAAAAGTTATATATCCTCCGCATCCTTTACCATCTCAAAGCGTCTCCCGGGTCGCCCCCCTCAGCGAGCCAAATAATGAATGATCGCCGCTCCATGAGACGCCTCGCATCTTTTCTTCCTCCAATCAAGGGCGTTCTTTCCACGTTTGCGCCAGGCTGGCCTGTTATCCATCCGCTACCCGCTACCTGCTACCCGCTTTCCCCTTTCCCCTATCCCTATTCCCTTCTCTTCCCCCTTCCCCGCCGCGGCTGCGGGGCAGAGGCAAAGAAAAGCTGCTCTGCCCAAAGAAAGGGTACTTACCACGAAGGGCACGAAGGTGCACAAAGGTAAAATCAAGAATTAAATAATCTCGTGGATTGGCTGAACCCATCAGCCAGTATCGTCCTTTTTGTTTGTACGTTTCTTTACTGAATGCTATACAATAGAGTCGTCTTTACGCTGTTGAACCGCCAAACAGTTACTGAGTAATAAGGAAGGCACTTTTCTGAAAGGTTCAATATGTCAATATATGATAAACCAGTACGCCAACTATTTAAAGATTTTGTCATCAACCAAAATATTGCCACTGGACAAATAATTTTAAGAGATCAAGTGATTTCATGGGTTAAGGCAAATTATCCTAAAATAAAATTGGGTACAGTCACTGCTCACCTATTAAGAATGTCAGTTAACGCACCAAGCAGAGTTCACTATAGTGCGAATCCCAATGGAGATGATGATCTTTTGTATCAAATTGATGGAAGTCATTTCAGATTGTATGAAAAAGGTAATGATCCGCTTCCCATTTATGAAAAGACACCTCCTGGAAAAGAAAAGGTTGAACAAGACGAGAATATTGGAGAAAATCAGGAAGAACTATCTGAATCGACCGGGTTTGCTTATGAAAGCGACTTGAGGAATTTTCTATCGAAAAACCTAACGATTATTGAACCAGGGTTACGACTTTATGAAGAGGAAGGGATTCGTGGGATAGAATTTCCAGTTGGTGGTCGTTTTATTGACATATTGGCAATAGATAAGCGTAATAATTATGTTGTTATTGAACTTAAGGTTTCAAAAGGATATGACCGAGTCATTGGTCAATTACTAAGATACATGGCATGGATTGAGGCAAATCAAGCAGAACCTAATCAGGAAGCCAGAGGCGTAATAATTGCCAGAGAAATCTCAGAAGATCTGCATCTAGCGGCATCGAAAATTCCTGCCATTGAATTGTTTGAATATGATCTTTCCGTCGTCCTTCGTAAAGTAAATAAACATAAGGGCAACAACACATAGAATTCCTCCTCAGCAGACCTTGGCATTTGCTCAAGAAGGTTGATGGGCGAACAGACCTTTAGGATCTCTTTTGGTCAAACTTCCAGATTCACTTCCGCACCCGAATCGAAATCTTCATTTCGTAATTTGTATTCGCCTTTAGACTCAAACAAACTTAATTGCTGGATGATGGTATCGCCATCTTTGATGAATTTACGGGGCACCAGTCCGTCGTCGGTCAATCCTCCCAATGTCGTAATCGTTTTCTGTACTTCATGCACACAATGACCGATATTGGAACGCATTTCCTTGCCATTGTAACGTAGCACTTGCCATCCTTTTTGAGCTAATTGGTTGTTGCGATCATTGTCATTTTGAATACGATCTTTTTGGGCATGGTAGGTATCGCCATCAGTTTCAACGTCAATGAACCCTTCATTGCAGAAAACTGCAAAATCAAGATAAAAATTGCGCTTTTCGATTGAAAGCCTCCATTGGCGTTCTGCTTTAATATCCAGAGTTTTAATTCCTGCCACAGCATATCTTCGAGCGGACTCTCATTGAACAAATCATTGATCTGTGTAGCAGAATTGAATTTCTCTAAAGTGGTTGGTACAAAACTCAATCGGCGTGGGCGAAAGCTCAAAATTGGCTCGGAAAGCCGCTTCAATTCCTTCAAATGAATTTTGTAATACAACCAGTCGGATTTTTCGCTATCGATCCGATCTGGAAACAAATCGCGATATGGCACAACTTCATAACTTTCTATCTCGCCATAGTATTGGACGCGATAGGCTTCGTCCTCGAAAATTCTTCCCTGATAAAAACACATCCATTTTGCGGTTTGGAAACTCCCGGGAGCGCTCTTGACAGGGATGTGATACCAGTTTTTCTCCTGTAAGGTGGTGAGGGAATTTTTGCACGTAAAAATGGCCAACAGCATATCGTTAAGTGAATCGTTTGTTTTTTCCATAACCGCTAATACCTTTAATCTGCTCTATCTGACCGGAACACCACTAAATCCAGACCCTAAAGGTTTCCTTTTTCAGCCAGTTTCCGGAAATGACTGAATTCCTTTTCTTGACAGAATTTTGGTTTACCACAAAAACCTTTAGGGTCTCCCATTGTAGGTCAAACTCCACCAACATGTCAATGTCACTGGTGGGGGTTTGCCTCGCCACGCCTCAGCCAGCCAAACACGGAAAGCGACTTCACCCCGTGCTGGCGCAAGCCGGCAGGATGGCTTTTAAGCAACCCTAAGACGGTTTTCAGATCCATAATCATATCCCACGAGTAGTTACAATGAATTATTCCCGCTTCAGGGGCGACTCGAATGTTTTATTCCGCTAATCAAGGATGTTCTTTCCATGTTGGTGGTAGGACAGCCTGTTATCCATCCGCTACCAGCTACCTGCTTTAAGCTTTCACCTTTCACCTTTCAGCTTAGCTATCGCCTCTTCTCGCTTCCCCGCCGCGGCTGCGGGGCAGAGGCAAAGAAAAAACGCTCACTATAAAAGTTACTAAGGAACACAAAGGAATAATAAATTTGTGCCCTATATTGGCGGTTCTCTTCAGCCACAAATAATGGTATCTTTCCCATTATGGCTCTTGTCTTATTCGTTGTCAGCAATAAATTTAGGTTTTGAACGGTTATAATCCTGAATATGCAAACAATTATTTATTTTGTTCAAGCTGGCACAATGTATTTCCCTCCGTAAAAATCATTTATTAAATTAGTTGGCGGGAGAGCCAATTTATTCAAACACTGGCGGTTTTTTTCATTTATAAATGCTCAATAGAAATACCAGAAAATGTGTTGATCAGTCTGATGATATTTAAAAAGGGCTAGGTGATTATGAAACAACATCAAGCCGTAATTCAAGCGATGGAAGAAAGCGGCGGCTATGCAACACTCGGGCAGTTGTACCAATCTGTTCCAAAAATTCCTGATTGTAAATGGAGAACAAAAACTCCGTTTGCGAGTATCCGAAGAATTGTCCAAACGCATGATGAGTTCTTCAAGGTTCGTCCTGGGCTTTGGGCGTTAGCTTCGGAAAAAGAAAAGGTAATGCGATTATTCCCAGATGAAAGAGCGCCTGAGAAAGAAAGAGAATATTCTCATTACTTTTTTCAAGGCTTGGTAGTTGAGATTGGAAATTTGAAGGGTTTCCAAACTTTTATTCCTTCCCAGGACAAGAATAAGCCTTTTGCACAGCAAAAATTGGGTGAAGTCACAACTCTTTCCAAATTGTATGAATTTACTTATAGCGAAGTATTGCGCAAGGCACAGACAATTGATGTAACATGGTTTAATTCCAGAAATTACCCCAACGCATTTTTTGAAATAGAACATTCGACAGATATTTACAATTCCTTACTGAAGTTTGTTGAATTTCAAGATTTTAGAATATTTTTTTATATTGTTGCAGATAATTTGCGTCGATCAGAATTTGAAAACAAAATATCCCAAAGCGCATTTGCACCTATCAAACCATTCGTAAAATTTTGGGATTATGATGCTGTTTCAGAACTTCATTCCAAGATTTCTGCGAGTGTTCTTGCAGAACAAGCCTTCTTATAAAAGTCTATCTCGGCGGGTTTTTAAATCTGAGTGTTTTCAGATAGAGAATTCTTCCAACGCTGAGAAGTTAGCACAATAACCTGATGGAGTAGTGTATATCTGGAAGCCAGAAGAGCGTTCAAATTGGTTTGAACAGAGTTTTTCTATAATGGAAGTTTTTGGTCTGACATAAGGGCGATATGAAGAGAGAATATTACTCCGACTCGATTGGTAATTTTCTACTAACTACACCAAATGAAATACTTGGTATCCTTGCCAAAAATAATGATTTCTCTCTCGAACAAACCCAGCGCGATTCGTGGTTAGAAGAAATTAATATTTTACAAAAAGTGCTATCGCTTTTTGAAGGAGCTATATATTTTGAATATTCGATTCCTCGAATGGGAAAACGCATTGATGTTGTACTCCTTATTGGTCCAGTTATTTTTGTTCTTGAATTCAAAATAGGTGAAAAAGAATTTATATCTTATGCCATTGACCAAGTCTGGGACTATGCTTTGGATTTAAAAAACTTTCACCAATCGAGCCATACAGAACTTAATTGCTCCCGTGCTCATCGCTACCAAAGCGAAAAACGTTCAGCCGGTTATAGCGACAACATTGCAAAACGACAAACTACTCTTTCCAATAAAGTGCAATGTAGAATTACTTGGTCAAGTTATTGACAGCGTTTTGACTCTTCGCAGATGGTGTCACATATCGACCGTAAACAGTGGGAAGCCGGAAGATATAGTCCCACACCCACAATAATTGAGGCAGCGATGGCGCTGTATAACGGTCATTCAGTAGAAGATATCTCTCGCAAAGATGCGGATGCGATCAACCTAAGTGACACTTCAGATGCAATTATCGAAATTATCCAATTGTCATTGGAAAAATCACAAAAATCCATTTGTTTTGTGACTGGCGTGCCAGGCGCCGGGAAGACTCTAGTCGGTCTTAATATTGCGACAAAGCCCTTGATGTACACGCCGACCATGTTTACAGTGTTTTTCTTTCCGGAAATGGGCCACTCGTAGCGATTCTTACGAGAAGCCCTAGCTCGAGACAAAGTCCACCATGAAAGAGAGCTTGGTCATAAGATCAGAAAAAACGAAGCAATGAGTGAAGTAAAGGCGTTCATTCAAAATGTTCACAATTTTCGAGATGAATGCTTAGTTGATTCTGAAAAGCCACCGATCGAACATGTAGCATTATTTGATGAAGCACAACGTGCATGGAATTTGAAACAAACAGCAAATTTTATGATGCGGAGAAAGGATACTCCCCATTTCAAATTCTCTGAACCAGAATTCCTAATCTCATGTCTTGATCGCCATTCAGATTGGGCGGTGATAGTTTGCCTAGTTGGTGGCGGTCAAGAGATAAATACTGGAGAGGCTGGAATCAGCGAATGGATTGAAGCGATAAACCGCTCATTTCCAGATTGGCAAATTTATATATCATCCCGCCTTACAGATAGCGAGTATGGAGCAGGGAAAATACTCGAAGAAGTAAAATCGCGACCCAACGTTGTATACAAAGATGAATTACATCTCGCCGTATCAATGCGCTCATTTCGCGCTGAGAATGTTTCACTTTTAGTCAAACAATTGCTTGACTTGAAACCTAATGATGCGCGTAAAACACTGGTAAATGTGGAAGGTAAATATCCTATTGTCATCACGCGGGATCTTTCCAAAGCAAAACAATGGCTCAAGCATCAGGCAAGAGGTACAGAACGTTATGGAATTGTTGTCTCATCTCAGGCACAAAGATTAAAACCATATGCCATAGATGTTAAATCTCCGATGGATCCGATACATTGGTTTCTCGATGGTAAAGAAGATGTACGTTCATCATATTATCTCGAAGATGTTGCCACAGAATTTGCTGTACAAGGTCTCGAACTTGATTGGGCATGTGTTACTTGGGATGCCGACTTCCGATACACCAAGAATGGTTGGGAACATTGGTCCTTTGTTGGGGATCATTGGAATCGCATAAGGAAACAGGAACGACAGACTTTTCTTAAGAATGCCTATCGTGTGCTTCTAACACGGGCAAGACAAGGTATGGTGATTGTCGTTCCACAAGGTAGTTCAGAGGATTTGACGCGTAAAGATGGGTTTTACGATCCAACCTATGAATACCTCAGAGTATCGGTTTTAAAGAGATATAAAAAATTCTTGTAAGTGGTGATGGGCAATTCTGAATTGGCACACACTTCTGAAGTTTTTCCTTCTTCCCATTCGACTTGCAGAAATGGTAAGGAAGTCTCAAGTAACTTAGCTGCTATGGATGTGACAGGTTCCATTTTCTCTCCATCTGCTAGCGGCGTAGCAGATGATGCCCGTCGTTGTCATCATCGGATCTTTCTCATCTATTCAAATAAGGTGTTCTTGTTATCTTTCTCTTCCACAATCTTGATCTCTTCCTCCTTCAACCCATATTCTTCTTGGATGTATATTACTTTGCTTTCTTCTGCGCCTCGCATAACTTATTTAGCTTCTCGGCGATCTTGGCGCGCTCGGATATAGTAAGCTTTTCGCCTTGCCAGATATTTCCTAATTCATCCGGCAGCCGATTGTACAACCACACGGCAACAGAAGGATTTTCAACAAATACAGGGCTTCCTTCATTCGCCCAAACAACCGCGGCATTTACCCACACTTTTAGATTGTCTGCCATTAGGAAATTTCCCAGACGAGCAGCATTCGTGGATGCCTGCCTGCTAGGATTTGCAGCAGCGGCTTTCCAATTCTTGCCATGCCGATATTCCCAGGTTTCCCCGATATTGCGATATTCACCGTTGAAATTTTTCACTTCCAGAACCCACACTCCAGGCGGCCCAACCAGGACAATATCCAGGTCGCCTTTATTTCGACCGGGGAGACTGACATTTCTGAACAGAGACCAATTTCCATCCAACGCTTGAACGATCAATTGGACAGTTCGCTCCTCGCCTTCTTCGCCGAGACGGTGCGATTCAATTTGCTTATCCAATCTCTTTCCAATCTGGTCAGGGATGAAAACGAACAACCATGCAACAAGAAGAACAAAAACAAGTCCTATGACAAGTGCAAGTAAATTAGTCGGCGATGATGTAAGGCCGGCTACAGATTGGTTATTCTGATGCAGCTTTAACTGTTGATGATTAAGCCCCCCATTAAAGTGAGTAGAATTCCGATAGACAAGCCAAAAATTAATCCCTCAATAAGAGCAAGACTATATTTCTTCCATTCTGAGTAACTTCTTCCACTTGAAACAATCTTGACGAATCCTGCCGAAGGGTCAGGTTCTTTGACGATCTGCTCCAGACGCACAAGCATGAGTGCAACCGCCGCTTTTCGTGTTTTCGGATCCCATGAATTTTCTGCTACATTGCCCAAGTCTTTTAGTGTGATCTCGTTTTGATTCGATTAATTCTCCCATTGGCTTGTCTTTGTTTGGGCCATAGGGGAAGGGGTGGCGCGTGCTTTCTCCAATGACATGCCGATTGGCAGCGAGCTTTCGAGGTTCTGGGCCTGATCAGCCGTTTTCTTTTCTCCAATTCTTGCAGAAGGCGAAGGATTTCTTTTCGAATCAAGGATCACTTGGGCGGCTTGTTTTATATGCCGGGTCAAAGGCTTTCTTGGCTGCCCATTCCAGCCTGGACTGGTTGAGATAGCCTTCATCCAGAAGTTCTCCCAAAGGACGATGTTTATTTGGCAACCACAATACGTTTCGGGCCTCTTCGAGATTCATCTGTTTTCCTCGACCATCTGATATCTTCATTCTTAATCCACGAAAGAGTAGCGAGAATTTCTAAATGTTTGTCTTGGGAGATTTTGATTCACAATTTACGAAAGACCCCCGTTCACCCAATCCCATTACGGGGATCCCCAAGAAGGCGATATCTTATTTTACATCGAAACCCACGCATGCGACAAAATCTATGACGATCATGTAATGCAGGCGCCCACCACCCAAAGACATCTCCCAGTTTTCCAATACGAAACTTCGGAGATCTGCGCCTCTTGACAAATTAGAAAATGTGTTCTATGTTTATAGCTGTCTTGATCAGCCTTCTTGTCTTTCCGTGTCTCCCTATGCCCCAGGAACCCTCGCCATGCAGTCAGCCATCAGCCATCAGCCATCAGCCTATCAGCCATCAGCGCGTCATTCACCCAGGTAGTCGCGCAGTTTGCGGCGGATGGACGGGGCTCGCAGGCGGTTCAAGGCCTGGACTTCGATCTGGCGCACGCGCTCACGTGTCACGCCCATCTTGCGCCCGACTTCATCCAGTGTGTAAGCCCGCCCATCCAGCAAGCCATAGCGCAGCTGCAGGATACGGACTTCGCGCGGCGGCAATCCGCTCAGGATTTCACGCAACTGCTCGCGCAGTAGGTTATAGGTCGCGGCTTCATCCGGCGGAGTAATTTCGTTATCTTCAATGAAGTCGCCCAGCATCGATTCCTCTTCATCACCGGTTGGCATTTCCAACGAAAGCGGCCGGCGCGCCATCCGGAGCATGCTTTCGACTTTTTGGGGTGCCACTTCCAGCGCTTCGGCCAGCTCCTCGACGGTTGGTTCACGGCCCAGCCGCTGAGTCAACTGGTACTTGCTGCGGAAGAGCTTGTTGATCTCATCACCCATGTGGACCGGGATACGGATGGTACGGCCCTGGTCGGCGATCGCGCGTGTCACGGCCTGGCGGATCCACCAGGTGGCATAGGTGCTGAATTTATTACCCCGCTGGTAGTCGAACTTCATGGTGGAACGGATCAGGCCGATATTGCCTTCCTGGATCAGGTCAAGGAAGGGTACGCCGCGTCCCATATATTTTTTGGCTATACTAATAACGAGGCGCGAATTGGCCTTGATCAGGTGTTCACGCGCCGACCAGCTGCCTTCGATGGAGCTAAGCAATTCGATCCGGCGGCGGGGCACCACTTTGCCACGCGCCAGTTCTTCACGCGCCGCCCGCCCCTTCTCCATGCGCTGGGCCAGTTCGACTTCTTCTTTGGCAGTCAACAGCGGCACCTGGCTGACTTCTCTGAGATAAAGTCCGATGCTGTCGGTGGTATCAATCTGGTCGAGATAATCGTCCAGCGCAAGTTCAAACTCGGCCTCGGTTTCTTCCAGAGCAACCAATTCATTCTCCGGAGGTTCACCGGCCGGCGCCTCTTCAACGAAAGCAATCCCCGCGTTCAAGAGCGCCGAAAAAGCCTCCTCCAATTGTTCGATATCCTTTTCGGCTTCCGGGAAGAAGTGCAGGATATCGTCAATTGTGGCGTGTTTCTTCTGCCGCCCCAATTCGATCAGCCGGGCGATGGGTGAATTTTCTTCGTTCACCTCAACCAATAAATGGTTTTCCATGCTATTTCCTGACCAAATCAATTATCAATTGAATGCTCTTTCCGGCCACCTGAATGATCGGTTTGTCGCAGTCATTGAAACCCGTGTTTGGCTCGCGCAAGTCGGGAATTCCCTCTGGGGGATAACAATATCTCCCGAAATGCTCACGGTTGCTCCGTTACCTGAATTCGCCTTTCGCCAGTCTGGCCCAATATCTTTCCCCATACCATGGATCCCCAAGAACCCCCTTGACGTGTGGTAATCATATCATACGATTCGATCGTAATATTCAAATATAATTCGTATTCCCCAACCCTGTTTGCTGCAGCCCTTGACAAATTAGAAAAAGTGTTCTATGTTTATAGCTGTCTCGATCAGCCTTCTTGTCTTTCCGTGTATCCCTATCACCCAGGAACCCTCGCCATGCTATCAGACCACTATCAGTTATCAGCTTTCACTTCCGCGGTCAGTGACCATCGTCCACCGGCATTTGCGAATCACATTCTTCTCTTAATCAATCCTCCCTCAGTCAGCCTGCCCTGCCTATCATGGCAGGTTCTTGTCAGGGATTTCCAACTTACAGGAATCCTCAAAAATCGACTGCCTGCCCCATATCGGCGTCCTGATCATCAATGCAAAATCATCCATCCCTATTCGACTTCCGAAAACGAATACCCTCTTTTCCCCCACATGCAGCCATTATTTGGAAAATGGGATCAAATACCACCAGCCATGGCGGTGGAAAGTATTCGAATTTTTTTCGATACGAGGAACGAATAATGTCTTCTTTCAGCCTTCAGCTTTCAGCCTTCAGCTCTCGCTCATTTCTTCCTCTCCCATCGTTTCCATCGTTTGGGTCAGCAAGTCATATTTATAACCGTAATAGTCACTTTATCTTTTTCCTTTGTGTCCTTCGTGTCCGTTGTGGTTAATCTTTTCTTTTGCGTCTGGATCAGTTCCTATCATCAATCGCACTTCATAAGGTTTGAGTTGACCTCTTACATCGCTGTTATCAGCATCGCTCGAGAAAACCAGCTCCCATTTTCCCTCCGGAGCCGCGAACTTCGCCGCCTGCCCCTTGAAATTGATCGCCACCAGCACCGTCTGCTCCTCTGTTCTGCGCAGGTACGCCAGCACGCCGCCCTCACCCTGCAACGGGATCAAGTCCCCCTGGCGCAGCGCCGGAAGCTGCTTGCGCAGAGCGAGCAGCTTTTTGGTGAAGTTGAACAGGCTGTCCGGATCGGCCTGCTGGGCGCGCACGTTGCGCTGGACGTAGTCCGGATGCAGCGGCAGCCAGGGGCGGGCGCTCGAGAACCCGGCATACGGGCTGGCATCCCACTGCATGGGGGCGCGGCAGCCGTCCCGGCCCTTATACAGCGGCCAGTAGCGCTGCCCGGGCGGGTCCAGGATCTCCTTCCGCCGCAGAATGGATGTCGCGCATGCCGATCTCTTCGCCGTAGTACAGGAAGGGCGTGCCGCGCAGGGTCAGCAGCAGCGCCATGCCGGTCCTGGCCTGGGCATCCTCTTCCCCGCCGTCCCACCCGGCTGGCGAAGCGCGGGAGATCGTGGTTGCTCAGCACGCTGGTCGGCCAGACCCCGGCCGGCGCTGCAGGCCTGCTTCCCGCCGCAGGATCTGCGCCAGGATCCAGGCCGGGTTCCAGGGATAGCCGCCCAACGCCTGGGCCAGCTCGGAGCCGGGCGTGGTGAAATCGAAGCTGAAGGCCGCCTGCAGCCTGTCCGGCCCGCAGTACGAGACGGCCTTTTGCAGCGAGGGCAGGAACGTCTCGCCGACCGCGTAGCGCTCCGGGTAGGCATCCAAAAGCTGGCGCAGCTCCTTCAAGAACGGCAGCATCTCGGGCTGGTCCATATCGTAGATGTGCCGCTGGCGGTCGAAGCCGCGCAGCCCGAACCTGGGCGGGTTGTCGGGCAGGTCGGCATGCTTGAAATAAGCGTTGAACACGTCCAGGCGGAAGCCGTCCACGCCGCGCTCCAGCCAGAACCGGAACACCTCCAGCATGGCCCTGCGCACCTCCGGGTTGCGCCAGTTCACATCCGGCTGCTCCTTGGTGAACAGGTGCAGGTAATACTCCCCGCTCAGTTCATCGTATTCCCAGGCCTTTCCCCCGATGGAGGCCTGCCAGTTGTTGGGGTGGACTCTCCCCCCATTTTCGGAGAAATGGGGGAGCCGGAGGGGGTTGGGCTCTCCATATATACCAATCCCGCTTCGGGTTGTCCCGGCTGGAGCGGGATTCCTTGAACCAGGCATGCTGGTCGGAGGTATGGTTCATCACCATGTCCAGGATCACGTGCATGCCAGCCGGTGCGCCTTGGCCACCATCGGTCGAAGTCCGCCAGGGTGCCGAAGCGCGGGTCGATCGCGCAATAATCGCTGACGTCATAGCCGAAATCCTTATCCGGGCTGGGCTAGACCGGCGAGAGCCAGATGGCGTCGATCCCCAGGTCGGCCAGGTACTCCAGATGCGCGCTGATCCCGGGCAGGTCGCCCAGCCCGTCGCCGTTGCCGTCCGCGAAGCTGCGCGGGTAGATCTGGTAAATGACGCCGTCGCGCCACCATAGGAAATCGGCCATGGATGCTCCTTGTTGTGTCATTGCGAGGAGGATGCTCTTCCAGCACGAAGCAATCTCATGGTTGCACGGGGATTGCTTCGGCAAAGTACGCCTCGCAATGACGCTGACCTTCTTTACATTATATTTACAGACTCTCGTTTTTTTCGTTAACTTTCTCGATTATGGTACTTTCGTGCTATGATTAAGCGGCATGAATGCTTCTTCTGATTGTATCTTACTCGTGGCGCGCGATCCCGCCATCCAGGAGCTGGTTGCCATCCAGGCGCTCGAGCCGCTCGGTTACCAGGTAAAGATCGCCGAGGATGCCACCATGGCGATCCTGCAGGTGGCGCAGTCCGCGCCCGACCTGGCCATCGTGGATTTAAACCTGGCCGGGTTGAGCGGCAAGGATCTGCTGGTGGCCTTCAATTCCCAGGGCCTGGAGATGCCCGTCATCGTGGTGGCCCAAAAAGGCCAGGAGCACGAGGTGGTCCAGGCCTTCCGCCTGGGCGGCACCGATTATTTGCTTATGCCAACCCGCGAGGCCGAGGTGGTCTCGGCGGTGGAACGGGCGCTCAAGCAGGTCCACGAACGGCATGCCCGCCAGCAGCTGGATCAGCAGCTCAAACAGGCCAACCAGGAACTCCAGCGCAGCGTGCGCCAACTGACCACGATTTTTGCGGTTGGGAAAGCGGTCCTATCCATCACCGACCAGCGCAGCCTGTTCAACAAAATTGTCGAGGGCATGGTCTACGTTGCGGATGCGGATTACGGCTGGCTTTTATTGCGCGACGAACGCACCCGCAGCTTTACCCTCAGCGCGCACCGCAACCTGCCCGACGTCTGGGCCGGGAAAATGGGCCTGCCCCTGGAGGATGGGGTCAGCTCCCTGGTGGCGCTTTCCGGCGAGACCCTGGCGATCAACGGGGAACCGCTCAAACGCTTCCGGGTTTCCGCCCTGGGCCATTCCGCGCTGGTCGTACCGGTCAAGGTCCACCAGGAGGTCATCGGCCTGCTGGTGGCGGTCCGCAAAGCCGACCGGCCCTTCGAGGCCACCATCCAGTCGCTGCTGGAGGCCGTGGCAGACTACGCCTCCATTTCGATCGTCAACACGCATTTGTTCCGCGCCCTGCAGGAGGGCAGCGAAACTGCCCAGGCCGGCGAAAAGAAAAAGGCCGGGCAGCGCATGGAAATGCAGCAGGAAATGCGCTCTTTATTGCAGTCGGCCTTCCACCCGATCAACCAGATGCTGAACGGCAGCCTCGGAACGCTGTCGGCTGAACAAAGGCAGGCTTTGAAAACCTCGCAATCCTCCTTGCAGCGGGCAGTCCAGTTGGCCACGACCAACCCGCCGGCGCAAGCGAATACAGACCCGCACCGTAATCATGGTTGAGCGTATGGAAAAACCCGAATTGATCTTACTGGCAATTGACGACGTGCAGATCCTGCAATTATTCGAGCGGGCGCTGGCTGCGGCTTCCTTTAAAACGGCGATAGCCCGCAATCGCGCCGCCCTGGATACGGCCCTGCAGGAATTCAGCCCGGGTTTGGTGATCATCAACCAGTTCTTCTCTCAAAACGATGAATTGGCGATCGCCTCTTCACTGCTGGAACGCTTCCCGACCCTGCCCATTTTACTTTTCCTGGGGCAGCCCTCGCTCGATACGCTAAAAAAGGCCATCCACATTGGCGTAAGCGATTGTCTCTTTGCGCCCTTGAAGATCGATCAAATCACCCTGACCGTGGTAAACAGCCTCAAGCGCGCCAACCACCTCGGCGACTGGGTCCGGCGCGAGGTCAGGGCTACCACCGCCAGCCTCCAGCGCCGGGTCGACGAGCTGCAAAAATTCGACACGATCCTTGAGCACATCGAGGATGGGGTCATCTTACTGGACGATAATCTGGATGTCCTTTTGGTCAATGCCGCCGCCCGCCGGACCTTTGGCCTCTGGCACGACGATGACGTCAACGGCAAACCGGTCATGGAAATTCTGCCGCACCCGGACCTGAAAGCGCTCCTGCAAAAAGGCGGCGACAACCCTGCGCCTCACAATGAAATCACGTTTGACGATGGGCGGGTGCTCTCGGCCCAATCCGCACCCATCCCCGGGATTGGGGTGGCGATCACGATGCAGGATATCACCTACCTGAAGCAGGTGGATCGCCTCAAGAACGAGTTTGTGAACACCGTTTCGCACGATTTGCGCTCCCCATTGACCGCGGTCCTCGGTTATGTGGATCTGCTGGAACGGGTTGGGCCGCTCAACGACCAGCAGAAGGGTTTCATCCGCCGGGTGCAGGTCAGTGTCGAGAGTATCACCTCGCTGGTCAACGACCTGCTCGAGCTTGGCCGCATCGAAGCCGGCTTTGACAGCCAGAACGAGCTGGTGCCCCTGGAAGGCATGCTGCGCTATTCGCTTGAAACCATGGGCGGGCAGGTGGCCGAAAAACGATTGAACCTGCATTTCAACCTGCCTGCGGATCTATCCCCGATGCGCGGCAACCCGATCCGCCTGCGCCAGATGTTGGATAACCTGGTCGGGAATGCCATCAAATACACTCCGGATGGCGGCGACATCAACATCGAGATGGAAACTCAAAGTGAGCAGATCATTCTGCGCATTACGGATACCGGCCCGGGCATCCCGCCGGCCGACCAGCCGCACATTTTCGAAAAGTTCTACCGGGCCGGCAACGTGCCCAAGGGCGTGGGCGGTTCCGGCCTGGGCTTGGCGATCGTCAAATCCATCGTGGACAGCCACCAGGGCCGCATCTGGGTTGAATCGTCGCTGGGCCACGGATCGACATTTACGGTCGTCCTGCCGCTCTCCCAAAAAACCCTCGTCTAACCTGTGGAAAAACCTCCGCAGACCTGCACGTAGGGCGGGAGGCATTCCGCCCTGCTTTTGAATCCGGGGCGTTAAACGAGCCTCCGCAGAGTGGAGCAACTCTGCGGAGGCATTCGCCAAAGGAGGAGACTGGAGGATTTGTCACGTATTTTTCAATACCTGTCTCCGCTGCAAATCATAGCCTGCTTGGCAGGTGCCGGGCAGGGTGGAAAGTCATACATTATTAGTGATTATCTTCACAATCAGCGGGACCCGCAGCGAGGCCTTCTCAAGGAAGGAACGGATCATTTCGACCGCCTGGCCGGCATCCTGGTAGTGATTTACCTGCAGGTTTGGGTGCGAATTTCCGCTCAGCATCTTGGAAATCGTCCGATCCGCGTGGTGGATGCATAGCACCGGTTTCCCGATGCTCAATGCGTAGGCCACTTCGTAGCCCACGCCATGCGAAGGCGTGCTGACCTCGGCCACCAGCACATTACAGTCCCTGATCCAGGCCACATCCCGCTCGTATACCTGGCGCGAACCAATGGCTGCCTCCATCGCCTTTATCCCTGAATCGGCCAGGTGCGCGGTCGGTACCGTATGCCCATCCGCCAGCAAGGCTGCGATGATGGTTTGATAGACCGGTTCAAAATCCCGGCCGCCGGTGATGGAACAGGCAAAATAGATATTCATTTGGTGTTCCTGGATATGCTGGCCAACAGATCGGATTGAGGCGTTTTGCGTGACAGCTGCTGCGATTCAAGCCAGAGGCTGCGGAAATTCTCCATGTCCATGCTGAAATCCATCCACTTCGGGACCAGCAGCGCCAGGCGCTGGGACTTATCCGGAAAGAAGAAGGGCGAAAGGAACAACTTCAGCACCGGGCGCGGGAGCGGCCAGCCTCTTCAGGTCCAGCACGATGGCGGTATCGTTCGCCACGGGCCGCAGGAAATTTTGTTTCCATCCACGGTAACGGCCGTAGGGGAACAAGTGCTGCACTTCCACACTGGAAGCCTTGAGGATGCGCCGGTAGGAAATATCCATTCGCAGGAAGGGAGTTATCAGGCGCAGGTTATTTTTGGAAGGCTGAACATAAGCCAATTTGCTGATGCCAATAAATAGCAGCGACAGCATGACTGCATACACACCTGCGCCGGCCGCCACCCGCAGGATCCAGTCCGATACCCACAGGATATGGTATTGAGGCAGCTGTATGGGCAGGAGCGCCAATGCGGCGGTCAGTGCCAGTACTGCAATGCCGATCCCCAGCGTATACTTCCACCAGCGGTTGAGCATATAGGTGTAGAGCACCAGGCGATGGCGGCGGCCGTTGCGAGCCATATTTCCCTACTCCTGTTCCGGCGGGAGCGGGAAAGGCACGCTGCCCGGCAGTGATTTCGGAACCCGGCAGTTTTCCACTCAGGCGGGCAATGGAGTGTTCCAGTTTTTCGCCGCGCAGGCTGAAGGTCACATCGCCGCGGGTCCGCTCGATGATGGCGCGGATGATATCGGTCTGGCGGCGCAGGCCGTTCGTGATGGCATCCGGATAATCCATCGTCACCAGGATGGAGTAGATATCATCCATATGACCGAGCAGGCGTTCGGCTTCGGCGGAATTATCCTGGCGGAGCATGTCCAGGCAGCGGCGGCGCATCTCGCCGACGCTCTCCGCCAGCCCGTTCAGGTAGGTGTGCGGGGGCAGGTCCAGTTCTTCGGGGGTGGGCAGAGGCTCATGGCGGATGAGGGCGCAGGTGATGCTGGCTTCGGCGAATTCCTTCAGGGAATCCTGCGTGTAACCGGCATAGAACAAGGCGGGGAAATCCGCCAGGTCGGTCCCGTAAGGCGGTCGGCAAGCTGGCGGGCTTCATCCAGGTGGGCCTGCATGACATCCGTTTCATCGCGGTGAACGGCGCGGATGGACAGGGCGCAGGCGCGCGTCAGCGCCCGGGCGCTGGTCAGGGCCTGGTCACGGGCGACCGTCTGGGTATCAAATGTCTGGCGGATCTGTTCGGCAATCTTTTCCAGTTTTTCCATGGATATGTCCCAAAAAAGAATAGGACGCGGATCCTTGCCCTTTTTGCAAATATCCGCGTCCGGGTTGACTAATGATTTGGCTTGTTTGGCGGATCTTTGGGCGGATCCTGGGGCGGTTCAGGCGGGTGGAGCGGCTTGAAAAGCGTATCGGCCAGGGATGGACCGCCTGTGGGAATATTTACCGTTCCAAAAGTGGCCTCGTAGCGTGCCAGGTTCTCGTTGACCGCCTGTACGAACAATTTCAATGCCACCGGCGACATGATGACACGCGCGGCCACCAAGGCCTTTGAGTCCCCGGGCAGGAGCCGTGCAAAGTCCATCACAAATTCCGCCGGGGCGTGGGCGATGCGGGCCAGGTTGGCATAGGCCGGCTGCAGATCGGGTGGGATTTCGATGGGAATGTTGGTGGGTGGTTTGGAGGGCGGAAGAGCCATGGGTGCCTCTCAATTCAATGGATGCAGGTCATGCCTTATCCCCAAAGGGCGGGGGAGGCGAGCGTGACCTGCATCACAGATACGACAGGGAGTTAGAACGGGATATCGCCTTCGTCTCCGGCCGGGGACATGCCTTCTTCGGCTGCCGGAGCGCTGCCCATGCCGGGCTCGCTGGTCTCACCGCGGAGCTCAGGAAGCGCACGGTCCGGGCGCTGACTTCGAAGGAAGCACGCGTGGAGCCATCCTGCGCGGTCCAGACGCGCGGGCCGCCGGTGGCAGGATCGGCTGTCAGGCGGCCTTCCACCAGCACTTTGGAGCCTTTCTTGAGATACTGGTTGCAGATCTCGCCAGTTTGCCCCAGGCCGAGACGCGGAACCAGATGGTCTCTTTGACAGTTTCGCCGTTGTTATTGGTGTACTGCCGGTTGGTGGCAACCGAAAAAGATGTGACGGCCTGGCCGGACGGGGTATAGCGCATTTCCGGATCCCGGCCTACGTTGCCTACGATGATGATGGTTTGATACATGGGGAATTCTCCTTTCGAGTGTATAGGACCCGCCGTAGTACGGCGGGGACAAAGTTATGGGTCAATTTTACATCACATTTCCCATGTTAGCAGCGGGATTTCCATCTCTTCTTTGGTCAGTCCGCCGTGGTGGCCGTGGAACTTCTGCTCGAACTTGTCTTTCTCATACCACCAGACCGATTGGCCGCGGTAGGGCAGGATGACCAGGTCGCCGGCGCGTCCCCGCAGCCTGGGGGAGATGATCGGGCCGAAATAGCCGGCATCCATCATGCCGGTTACTTTTCGGACCTCGGCCAGCCCTTCCAGCCGGGAGGCGAGAAACGCCTGGGCTTCATCCACCCTTCCGTCTTTGATGTAAAGGAAGAAGTCGCGTGCCGAGCCGGCCGGGACGATCAGTTCACCGAGGCGGTTGGTGCTCAGGAATTTCTCGATGCCTGCAAAAGCCGGATCACGATTAATGTAGATGGTGGTGTGCGGGTCGGTCTCCACCTGGCCGTGGTCGGCGGTCAGCAGGAACAGGATTTTCTTGTGGTTGCCGGCCATAGCCTTCAGGAAAATGCGCTCCATCGTCATCAGGAAGACCAGGATCTCGGCATCCATTTGGGCGGAATCGGGACCGTACTCATGCCCGATCGCGTCGATCCTGTCGAAGTAGCAGAAGAAATAAGCCGGCGGTTTTGCGTCCGCCAACTTCCCCGCCAGGTTGGTCAAGGCCTCGGGCAGTGTCCGGTAGCCGAAGGCTTTTGCCCCTTTATAGACTGCCTCCGAGTAGGTGGAGGGAGTGTATTCGCGCTGTTGAAAGATGGTGGCAGACACACCCTTTTTCTTGAGCGAAGGATATAGGGTTGTGGTCGGGTAAAGCTGGGAGGCTTTGACGCCGGCCGGCTTGAGCGTATCCCGCTGGGAAGTGCCGGCAAAGGAATACAGCAGCGGAGCGATGACTCGATCCAACAATGGCTCGTAGTAATACCACTCGAAGATGCCGTGTTCGCCAACCGGCATGCCGGTATGGATGGTTGTGATGTGCGCGGCGGTGGTGGAAGGGAATTGGGAGGTCAGCTTTGTGACGCTTCCCGAATGTGAGGTCTGCTTCAGGAAGGGTTCATCCTGGAACCTTTCAAAGAAACGCCAGCCGAATCCGTCGATCAGGAAGAACACGACCGCCTCATAGCGGTTGGAGGATACATACTCCGTAATTTTCTGGGGCAGGGATGCAAATCCACCTGAGTCGTAAAGAGGCATGCCGAGGGCAGTTTCCATGTAACGCTCACTCTCCAGATCGAATAGTACTTACGAAGGCACTGTCACGTGTCTTTTTACAGGGGCGTCGTCGTATAATATCATACTGTCTGAAGAATTATGAAAATGAATGACATCCTGACCGAAGAACACATTATCCAACAGCTAATCAAATCCTACCAGCCTGGTAAGGTAGATTCCACGGATTTCAACCCTGAAATGGATGCGGATGGCAAGTTTAAAATGCGCCGCGGTACTGCTCCCACTGATCTGGTGGCAGGAAGAGTGGCAGCTCGTTTTTACCCGCCGTACCGATACCGTGGAACACCACAAAGGCCAGGTCTCCTTTCCTGGCGGCGGCTGTAACCTGGGGGAATCCACGCCGGATGAGACCGCCTTGCGCGAAGCCTGGGAAGAGATTGGCCTGCTGCCGGAAGATGTTCGCTTGCTGGGCCGGATGAACGATGTCATTACGATCACACGCTACCGGATCACGCCGGTGGTCGGGGTGATGCCATGGCCCTATGAGGTCAGGTTGGAGAAGGCGGAGGTGGCGCGTGTTTTCACCATCCCGCTGCTGTGGTTGGCCGACCGCCCAAATTGGACCGAGCGGCCTTTTACATTGAATGGCATCACCACCTCAATCCCGGTGATCAATTACCATCCGTATGACGGGGAGATCCTGTGGGGAATCAGCGCCAGGATCATCCAGAATTTTCTGACCGTGCTGGGATTGAAAAATTAAAGCGAATTAATCCCACCAGACTAATGGTATTGCGAGGGGGATTTTAATAGGATCTTTTATCGCATGATCAACGGCAGGAAAAGATGATATAAAAATGTGGCCGTGACGGATTTATCGCCATCGATTGTGATGCTGGTTGGATTAATGCTGCCGCCCAGGTCGCCGCTCCAGGCTGAGAAGCTCCAGCCCGTGTTTGGTACGGCGGTGAGCTGCACCACATCGCCATAATGGTATGGGCCGGGGTTGTCGCGTAAAATGCTGCCGCCACCTACCACACTGGTTGTCAGAGTGTTTCCCGTGAAGTTGGCCGTGACTGACTTGGCAGCGTCCATTGTCAAAGTACATGTACCTATTCCGCTGCAACTTGCCGCCCCAGCCGGTGAAGTTCATGTTGGTATCTGGAACAGCTGTGATGGTAACACTGGCGTTGTGTTCGAAGGAACTCGAACAGGTCGAACCGCAGTGTGATGCCTGGCAGATCGCTGGTGACTGTCCCGCTTCCAAGGCCGGTTTTGGTGATCATCAGGGTGTGATATGATTTTCCAGCTTGCAGTTGAGCTGCGCTGACTGCCGCGCCTGCATCCAGCATGCCGCTGCCGCACAGGGATGTATTGCAAGTGCTGCCGGATGGAAACGGCCTGGCGGTGCTCTGCAGGATTGACAGCACCTGCGGAGGGAGTCAGAGACGGGTTGACCGAAAACATCAGCGAGACCACCCCGGTCACATGCGGCGCGGCCATGCTGGTACCCTGATAATAGTAGTAAGAATCCGCTAGGGGAACCGTCGTTCCTGAATTATAGGTTGAGAGGATGTTCTTCGGATCATTTGAAAAAGTTAAGTCTCCGCCTGGGGCGGTAATTTTCACGTTCGTACCGAAGTTGCTGTAATTGGCGCGGTTTCCAGCCTGGTTGGTGGCTGCCACCGTGATGACGCCGCTGCAATTTGCCGGGGTAAACCTGCTGGCGTCCTCATTATTGTTACCCGCCGCGGCCACCACCACGGCGCCCGCAGCTATAACGTCATTGATCGCACTTTGCCAGGTAGGGGCACAGGTGGGTATGATGTCAGTAATCCTGACTCCGAAGCTCAAATTCATCACTTTCGCGGGATAAGGATTATCTGGTACGCCGGAACTACGGCAGACCGGCTGCCCAGCGCAAGCCGTCAATGACGTCCAACTCGATGCCGCCGCACTTTCCCAAAACCCGCACCGGCAGGATCATCGAATTCCAGTTGATGCCTGCCACCCCCAGTCCGTTATTGCTTTTTGCGCCGATGGTACCCGCGGTATGGGTGCCGTGCCAGGTGCTATTTGCACCGTTCAGCACACCCAATCTCCCGGATCGCTTGGGTCCGGGTCGCGTCCGTTGCCATCGTTAGCCCTCGTGATATCAGTGATGAAATCGTAACCCGGCACGGTCCGTCCGCTCAGGTCGGCATGGTTGGTGATGCCCGTGTCGATATCCGCCACCACAACACTGCTCGAACCGGTGGTAATATCCCAGGCAGGCCGGGGCATTTATCCCGTTGGTCTCCAAATAAATCCCACTGGTTCGAATACAGGGTGTCGTTGGGAGTCAATGCAGGAAAAAGGATTTGGTCAGGCTCTGCATATTCGACTTCCGGCAGGGCCATTAATTTCTTGCTGATGGCTTGCACCTGTGCCAGTGGAAGCTGGGCAGGCAGCCGCAGGACATTGGCATCCCCCGACATGGCCCGGAAATATTGCATGGTTACACCCGCGGCCGCACTCAGACGCGCCATCTGGGCGGCCTGGGCGGGAACTTGCGAAGGCACTCGTAAATGGTTTATATTTTATGATTATCTGGTTGGTTGGGGCTCCCGCTTGTCCAGCCTGCTGTTGGGAGGCTTGAGAGTAAAAACCCTGACATGGGCCTCAGACCGCTGGTGGCCGCTGCCAGTAGAAGCAAACCCATTACCAATAAGTTTTTCATAAGAGCGCCTGGATGATGTATGGTGAAGATCTCCCGAATTATGAAAGAGCGGACCTGATGGAATATTATTGCTGTATTGGTTGGGAGTCAATAGCCAAATGCTTGTCTCCCCCAATTGATAGCCCAAGATCCACCCGATCGCTAACGAAGCACCAGCGGCAGGAAGAAGGAATAGGTACGTACCTCGCCCGAGTCCGGATTGACCATCAAGCGGCTCGCATCCACCGCTTCGAAATCATTGCCGGTCAGCTTGTCGAGCTTGTGCAGCATGTCATTGTCCCAACGTTCATCCGGCGCGCCCGAGATGTACCAGTTGGAGCCGTTATCGGCCAGGATAATGCCGTAAGCTTTCATGGCCTTCAATATGACTTGCAGTTCAGCCGGGTAGCTGGAAATATTGAACGAAGCTTTCAAGCGGAAGCGCGCTCCCATGGGCGGGATTCCCGGGGTGCCGGAGTTGTTCGATGTCAGGTGGCGCGCCGGCCAGATGTAGCCATTGGTGCGGCTGGCGGTAAAGCGGATGGCGTGGTTGATCGAGCCGCTCAAGATCTCGTCATAACGCACCAGGCCGGGCAGGATCGGCAGCCCGGCGGCGTCCGCGGAAGTCCAGCCGGCTGGACGCAGGGCATTCGAGCCCAAATGCCAGATCGCGCCGGAGCCGGCGTGCCAGGCCCCGGTGGAATTATCCGCGGCATAGATTTCATAAAGCGTGCAGGTGCTGCTGTCCAGCATCAAGAGGTGCTGGTCACTGCCATATTCAATCAACGGGTTGGCCGGGATCGGGTAGGGTCCCGGGTCGGATTCATCCTCATATTCAAATGTAACCGGGACTTTTGGCACGCCTGCACCCACAAGGTTATAGGGGATGCCGATCGGTCCGCCATCCCACGTGCCCGAGCCGAAATCCATGTGGAAACCTGTATTCCGGCCGATGCTGTCGACCCAGGCCTGCGAGCGGCTGGCGAGCGGAAGAGTATCCACACGTGTATTCCAGATGTTATTGGATGGGAAAATCGAGCAGCCTGCAATTATAGGCAGCGATGAGCGCTTTTCAGGAGACTATTGTCCTGGCCAGCCATGGCAGGCGCAGCGCCAGCGGATTGATAAAGAAGACAACCCAGGCCAAGCAGGCTCAGCGCAACGGATTTCAGGATATGCATTCTTCTCAGGACGATTAAATCCTTCCGAACCAGGTTTCGTAACAGGCTTGGAGTGCTTTACGATCTGATTATCACTATTGAAATAATACTACCAAGTTCCCACAGTAATTACAGCTCTTACTTATTTGTAATTGCATGCTTTTGCATATGGATCAACCTTTTACCTCCTAATAAGCATCAGGGCGACCGATTGGGTCGCCCTGAAATTTGAACGCAGGAAGTTACTTCTTGGCTGCTTCCTCTTCTTCTTCCTTCTTGCCCTTCTCGATCACTTCGGGCTCGGTACCTTCTGCAAGCACCACTGCCTCGGGCGTGACGACCTCTTCGACCTCTTCCTTGGTCGGAGCCGTTGCCAGGACAACCATTTCGTCCGGTGCACTCATGATGGTCACCTTGTCGGAAAGGAAGATATCCTTGACATGGATGGCATCCCCGATCTTGTTCAGGGCGCCGATATCCACCACCACACGCTCCGGCAGGTCCTGCGGGAAGGCTTCCACTTCGAGTTCGGTCAAGCCATTGATCAGCATGGCGTTGAAATCCTTGACGGCGATTGAGTTGCCGGTCAGCTGGATGCCTACATTGGCGCGGATCTTTTCGGTCAGCGAAACGACCTGGAAATCCACATGGATCAGGTTGCGCTTGATGTAGTTCATTTGCTTCTCGCGCACCAGGCTCGGGTATTCCTTGCCATCTACATTCATAGTGACCAGGCTGGAGGAACTGAGGCGTGCCAGCACTTTGGCTGCATCGCGGGCATCCAGCGAAATATTGACCGGTTCCACATTATGCCCGTAGATGACCCCGGGGAGTTGCCCGGTGCGGCGCAGGGCCCGGACATGGCGTCCGGTTAGCGTGCGCGCAGTCGCTTTCAAATATACTATTTCCATCTTAACCTTCCTCGAGCGCCTCTCACCCCGTCTTCGTGGGTAATGTAGTCACGACTTAAGTCGTTACTACCCTCCGGGATTACCTTCGCTCTACGAGTGAATATTCCCGGCCATAGCCGGGCTTCCCGGCCTTGCCGGAGTCTCCGACCGTGCCGGAAGCGGGCGGAATTATACACGCCCTGCCAGGATTTGACAAGCAGAGCAGCGTGAGATCGAGATGATGTTCGGCGTGCAAAATCCTAGGGTTGGCTGGCCGGGTTCTCAAGCGATCGACAACCAGCGATATTCATAGGGCTGGAGCGCCAGCGACAACGTCCCGGGATTTCCCCATAACCTGGCCGGTCAGGAGATCCACTATTTTTCCACGAATATCCTCCGGCAGGAGGCAATCGACATTTGGGGAACGGCGCTGAGATTATGGACCATCAGCATGCGTTCCCGGCTGCCGCGCGCAAATAGGCAGCCACAGCCGGCGTTCCGCAATCCACCCAGGCCAGGTCCCCACAGCACAAGGCCGGGTGGCTTTTGCGAATGGCAATCATCGCCTGGATCCGCGACCATAGTGAGTCCCGGCATGCAAGGCTGGCCTGGACATTCACCCTTTCAGGATCATAAGGGGCGACATTGATCACCGGGGAGTAGATGGTCCTGGCTGAGCTAAAGCCCGCATTGAGACCCGCATCCCACTGCATCGGCGTACGCACGCCATTGCGGTCCGGGAGCTGCAAATTGTCGCCCATGCCGATCTCGTCACCGTAATAAATGATCGGGGAACCGGGCAGGGTGAAGAGCAGGGAGAAGGCCAGCCCGATCTTGCGCGGGTCGTTGTCCAGCAGTGGCGCCAGGCGGCGGCGGATGCCCAGGTTCAGGCGCATGCGCGGGTCGGGGGCGTATTGCTCCCACATCCACTGGCGCTCCTCTTCCGTCACCATCTCCAGGGTGAGTTCATCGTGGTTGCGCAGGAAGGTGCACCACTGGCAGTTCTCCGGGATGGAAGGGGTGTGGGTCAGCGCCCATTCGATCGGAGCGGAATCTGCACGCCGCAGGCCCATGAAGATCCGCGGCATAAGCGGGAAATGGAAGGCCAGCTGGAACTCGTCCCCATCCCCAAAGTAGGCACGCACATCCTCCGGCCACTGGTTGGCCTCGCACAACAGGATCCGCCCGGGATAATTTTGATCGACGAAGCGGCGGATTTCCTTGAGGAAGGCGTGCGTTTCTGGCAGGTTTTCACAATTGGTACCTTCGCGCTCGAAAAGATAAGGCACGGCATCCACCCGGAAACCGTCCACGCCCAGATCAAGCCAGAAACGCATGATGCAGGAATTCGGCGCGAACTGCCGGGTTTTCGAAGTTCAGATCGGGCTGGCTGCTGTAAAAGCGGTGCCAGAAATACTGCCCGGCAGCTTCATCCCAGGTCCAGTTTGATTTTTCGGTATCGACAAAAATAATGCGCGCCTGGTCATATTTTTTGTCGGTATCGCTCCAGACGTAATAATCACGATAGGGAGAATTGCGGTCGGAGCGGGCGGCCTGGAACCAGGGATGTTGATCGGAGGTGTGGTTGATCACCAGATCCATGATGAGGCGGATATTGCGGGCGTGGGCGGCTTCCAGCAGGGCCTTGAAATCATCCAGGGTGCCATAATCCGGATGGATGCCGGAGTAATCAGAGATATCGTATCCGTCATCCTTGAGCGGGGATGGATAGATCGGCAACAGCCACAGGCAGTCCACCCCCAGGTCTTGCAGATAATCCAGTTTTTGGGTCAGGCCGCTCAGGTCACCGTGGCCATCGCCGTTGCTGTCGTAAAAGGCGCGCACATAGACTTCGTAAAATACGGCATTTTTGTACCAGGGCGAATCGGTCATAGGCTTATCTTAAGTTCGAATTTTGAATATGTGTCTGCGATGCCTCAAAGCTTCAAAACTCGCTTCTTGGATTATCTATTAGCCTTTCACGGAGCCCGCCAGCAGCCCGTGTACGAAGGAGCGTTGGAAGACGAAGAATACGATCATCGGGATGAGGAACGACAGGAAAGCCGCCCCGGTCAGGATGTGCCAGTTCTGGCCGCGTGGGTCGATCAGGTTGGTGATCTGCACGGTCAGCACCGGGTGGGTGGAGAGGAAGATCTTGGCCACCAGGAAGTCATTCCATACCCAGATGAACTGGAAGATGCCCAGCGAGGCAATGGCCGGCATCGAGAGCGGCAGGGCCAGGCGGCGGAAGGCTGCCCAATGGTTGGCGCCATCCAGGTAGGCCGATTTCGAAGATCTCGCGTGGCAGGGAACCGATGAAGTTGCGGATCAGGTAAATGGCATACGGCAGGCCAAAGCCGGTGTGGAAGAGCCAGATCCCCAGGAAGGTAGCTTTGCATGTGGAGATTGATGTACAGCTGGGCGATCGGGACCAGCGACATTTGCAAGGGTACGATCTGCAGACCGATCAGCAAGGCAAACAGCCACTGGCGGCCTTTGAAATCCAGCCAGGCGAAGGCATAGGCGGCCAGCGCAGCAATGACGATCACCAGCAGGGTGGTTGGTATGGTCACGGCCAGCGTGTTGATCAGGGCATGCCCATCCCGGCCGGGTTGGCCAGGTCGCTGAGGCTGCAGTTGAAGACCCCGTTGTGTGCTGGCACGCCCGTCTGGCAATCCGATGTATACTCTGCATGCCCTTGTAACCGACGATGGCATCCACGTAGTTGCTGAGGGAGAGTTGGCTGGTCTTTTGGCCCTGGCCGGAAAGGGTTTGCAGGTAAGTCACGATCGGGGTCAGGCCGTTCAAGGCATCGGTGGGAGCGGTTGGCAAGGCGTGTTGAGCAAGTGCGGTCCACTATTGATCGGCTTGCGCAGCATCAACAGCAGGCTGGCCGCGCTCGGGTACTGGTTCACCAGGTCGGGCTGGACAGGTCGGCCGCCGGGAG
>CAVZMZ010000023.1:0-9916 GCA_963776475.1 uncultured Chloroflexia bacterium | reverse complement strand
ACCCTGGCCAGGTCGCCTTTATTTTGTACCCACTGGTTGTAAAGGGTGGATTTGCCAACGTTGGCCGGCCCGACGATGGCTACCCGGTGCTTTTGGCCAAATGCCTGCCGGATCTGGGCAGTGGTCAGTTTAACCAGCCTTCGTACCAGATTTGCATCCGTTGGAAAACCGGATAATAGCGACAGGAAGCCGGCTTTTTCAGTAGGCCCCAAAGCCTCCCAGATCATACGAACGGTGGTTTGAACCTCGGGAGGAAATTGTCCCGGATATCATCGAAAAGTGTCATGGTATCCTTCGAACTTCATTAGTGTACAAAGCAAGAATAATATCGAAGCCATTTAGATTTAAGAATATTTGAATTCTTCTTAAATCATTCTACATTAATAATCCCCGGCCGCATCCAAAAAACTATAGAGAATTGATCTCCGCCAATTCGGGAATATCTTCCTAAATATCTGGGATTTGCATGAACATATCCACCACGTGCGGGTCAAAGTGTATACCTGATAAGCTGCGGATATGTTCGCGTACATTTTCATCTTTCCAGGCCAGGCGGTAAGGGCGGTCTGTATTTAATGCGTCCCACACATCCACCACTGCAAAAATGCGCGCAACCAATGGGATCTGAGTGCCCTTTAATCCGCGCGGATAGCCGCTGCCGTCCCATTTTTCGTGGTGGCAGTAGGGAATATCCAGAGCCAACCGCAGATAATGAATGGGCGAGAGCATGTCATAGGCAAAAATTGGGTGTTTCTTCATCTCCTCGGTTTCTTCCTCCGTCAGAGGCGCAGGTTTATGCAGGATCTCATCCGGTATACCCATCTTGCCAATATCGTGCAATAACGCTCCCCAGCGTATCTGCACCAGGTCGGCTTCGCTAAAGCCGAAGAGGCGCGCAAGTTTCAGCGTCATCTCTGTTACGCGCTGGGTGTGACCTTCGGTCTCCCTGTCACGCAGGTCGAGGGCACAAGACCAGCCTTCAATTGTGGCGTCATATGCCATCGTAAGCTCCGAGTTGGAACGTTGCAAGCTTTCAAATAGTGTGGCATTATCGATCGCAATTGCTGTTTGCCCTGCCAGGGATTTGAGGAAATCGCACCATTCTTCATCGGGGTCAAATGCGCTGCGATTAAAAACTTCCAATACACCTTTAACCTGTCCTTTGGCAATTAAAGGTTCGCCAAAGTAACAAATGAAATTCTCTCCCTCCAAATGAGATGGCAAGGATAAATTATCCGGCCCATCCTTCAAGTTTTGGATCTCCACGAGTTGGCGTTCCAAGGCGGCACGGCCAGCATAACTCTCGCCGACACGGATTTGCGCATTTCTAACGGCCGCAGTAACGAAACCGCGCTCGGCGCCGAATTCCAACATTTGTGAATTTTGATTTAATATGAAAATGTCGGCCGCGTCGACGCCAAGTTCCACGGTGACATGAGTAAGAATTTCTGAAAGGCTGAGTTTTAAATCAAAATTACTTGCAATGACCCGGTCGATCGCGCTCAAGGCGGTGAGATGCTCAAGCTGCCGTTGTATCCGTTCTTCGGCCTGTTTGCGAGCAGTGATATCCTGCTTGATGACAATAAAATGGCTGATCTTTCCATCGGAGTTTAGTAACGGATTGATCACCTCTTCCTCGATATAAAGACTGCCATCTTTGCGTTGATTAACAAGTTCGCTGCGCCAGACCTCACCAGCCAGGACTGTGTCCCACAGCTTCTTATAAAAGGCTTGATCCTGTTTGTCCGACTTGACCAAATCGCCCGGTCGCCTGCCAATGGATTCGATGGAACTAAAGCCGGTGAGTTTGGTGAAGGCGTGGTTTACCCATTCAATAATCCCATCGGGATTTGTGATCATGATGGCATTGGCGGCTGCGTTCAATGCAGAGCGTTGGAGATGTAACAACTCTTCGGCGTGCTTGTGCGCGGTGATGTCGCGGATATTGCATTGGATCACTTTTTCTTCGCCTACGTGATAAGCGTTGCTGATGAATTCCACCTGTACCAGCCGTCCATCTTTCGCTTTTAGCGGCAAATCTTCGTAGCGAATAAATTCATTCTCCTGCAATGCTTCGAAGTCAGCCTGGCTGGTCTCAATATCCTGAAATACGTTGACCTCCCAAAGTTTCTTTTCCACAAACTCAGAGCGAGAACACCCAAGTAATTTTATTAAAAACGGGTTGACGTCTGTAATCATTCCTGACCTGGCATCCAGGATCAAAATCCCATCCCGGGCCGCTTCAAACAGGCGGCGATAACGAAGTTCTGGATCTCTCATGGATGATTCATTCGATTTTTCTGGTATCTTGTCTATGCTCTTCATGATTATCGTACGCCTCTTTAACCTTTAAGTCAGGAGTATATAAAACGCTAAATCTAAATCCTATAGCCAACATCTCCCAACCGCCTCCATCGAATGGGCATAGTGGATTTCCAAAAATTGGGGGAAGTCCGGGTGGGTTTCAGGGAACGATGCGGTTGCGCAACGCCAGGCTGACGGCTTCCGTGCGACTGGCAACCCCTAATTTGGACAGGACGTTACTGACGTGGGACTTGACCGTGGAGGGGCTGATGGTCAGCCTTGCGGCGATCTGGGTGTTGTTCAGCCCTTCGATCATGAGGGATAGAACTTCGCGTTCGCGTTCGGTGAGGTCGAGGCCGGGCGTGGGAGGCTGGGAGGCGGCATGCACAAGCGCCTGGGCAGCCTCAGGAGAGAGGGTGGCCCGGCCGGCATGCGCGGCGCGGATGGCTTCAGCCAGTTCGTCAGCAGACACATCTTTGAGCAAATAGCCGATGGCTCCAGCCTGCAGTGCGCTTTGAACCAGAATTTCTTCTTTGAAACTCGTCAGTGCAAGCACCTGGATCGAGGATGATTGTTTGCGGATGAGGCGTGTGGCGGTAGCCCCATCCATGTCGGGCATAACCATATCCATCAGGACTACATCCGGCGGTTGCAAGGCGCAGAGTTGAATAGCGGACTGCCCGCTGGCGGCTTCCCCTACCAGTTCCAAGTCATCAAAAACCTTCAGGAAGGTCGCCAAACCTCGGCGGACCATTGTATGGTCATCCACTACCATTACACGGATACGTGAGGAGGAAGTTGTCATCAGCAAGCCTCCTATCTCGGGGCTCCAGGCCAAAGGAGTGTCAGTTCAGTCCCATGGCCTGGCTGGCTTGTAATTATCAAGAGAGCGCCTACGGCTTCGGCACGCTCGCGCATCATGCCCAAGCCATAATGACCAGGGAGGGTGGGTTCGCCAAGCTTAATACCAGCACCATCGTCGCGAATGCGCATTTCCACTGAACTGATCTCAGTCTCCTGTGGCGCGCCGGCCTTTGCAAAGGCTGTAACTGCCTGTCCAGGTTCGGCATCATACTGCAGATCGATCTCCACCTGGCTGGCTCCGGCATGCTTGGCGATATTATTGAGCGCTTCCTGGCAGATCCGGTAGACCGCCACCTGGATCTGTGCGGGGAGAACATGTTCCCCGGCGATGCTCAGATCCACCGGAACATTCGTCCGGCCTGTAAAGGCGTTTGCCAGCTGGCGCAGCAGGTCGCCCAGGCTGCTGTCCGTCAGGACGGATGGCCGCAATTCGGCCAGCAGCTCGCGGATCTCAGCCAGGGCGCCGCGCGTGAGCGGCGCAGGTCTTCCGAAGATTTACGTGCCTCCACAGGATCACGCTCCCACAGGCGCGGCAGGACTTCGGCGATCAGGCCGGCAGAAAAGAGCGACTGGTTGACAGCATCGTGCAGGTTCTGCGCCAGGCGTTGGCGCTCCTGCAGGGCAGCCAGCGATCGGGCATGCTCGTACAGTTCCGCATTGACCATGGTGATGGCTGCCTGGTCGGCCATCGAAAGCGCCAGGGCGGCATGCTGGGCCGTGAAGAATTTCCGCCGGACATGCGCAACGCCCAGGCCGCCAATGATCCGGCCTTTGACGGCCAGCGGCACCCACATCCAGGCCCGCACTCCTTCCAGGAGCACGGCTGAATTGCCATCCAGGAGCGAGCGTAGGAAAACCGCCGCCGGGTCGGCGCTGCATACGTCGGCGATTCGGATCGGCCGGTGACCGTTGAACAAGGCAGCCAGGGTCTCAGAACCTTTCAGGCGGACTTGGAAGGGCGCAACGTGTTCCAGTTGCTCTGGCTCGCGTCCCATACTGGTACCCGGACTAACTCGCCCCATGCTAGAACTGGGACTAACTCGCCCCGTGCTGAACCGGGACTAACTCGACCTGTGCTGGTGCCAGAACTAACACGTACCGCAAGGGCTGTCAGGGTCGAGTTTGTCACCCCGAAAAGACCGGCGTGGGTGTATTCGATGATTCCGCGCAATTGATCAAGGATCAGCCCCGGTTGGAGTTCCAGAGTGGAGGCGAGTGTGTGCGAGATATCCAACAGCGTGGACTGTTCATGCGCACGGACTTCGATGCGCTGGTGGAGGTGTTTTTCCGCCTGAATTTGCTGGCTGATATCCCTGACAACCCCCAACAGGCACGGCCGGCCTTGAAACTTGAAGGCTGTCGCGCGCCACACGGCATGAAACTGGGTTCCATCCTGGCGTACGGCCAATACATGTGTATCAAAAGCCACATCGGATTGAAAATTCCGGAGGAATTTGCTGAATACGTGTTGACTGTCTGGGTGAATGAATATCTTCGGCAGCAGCCCGATGAATTCTTCGCGCGGATAGCCGTGTATTGAGTAGGCCGCCGGGTTGGCAGCGAGCACGCAGCCGGTTTTCAGATCAGCAAGGATAAGCACATCCAGGGCGGATTCGAAAATATCCGAAAAAAGGTGGCCAGATCCTGAAATTGCAGTATCCATCACGATACCTTGACCAGTTGGATGCAAATGATTTATCCCATCACCACCCGCACATCGTGAACCCGGCTATCCTCCAAAAGTGGGATCAGTCTGCCAGGTAGCGGATGTCCATCCACAAGAACCTGGGAGACACCCTGATTAATGCCCTGTGGATTCTCCACACTGATCCGGTACAGCGTGGTACCAACACAGTAATCCACTTTAAATCCCGGCCAATTCCGGGGGATGCAGGGGTTGATCGTGAGCGTTTTACCGACACGAGTAAGGCCCAGTATGGCTTCAATCCCCAGGCGGTACATCCAACCAGCCGAACCGGTGTAGCCCGTCCAGCCGCCGCCTCCAGTTCGTGGAGGCTGGCTGTAGATATCCGCAGCAATCCCATAAGGCTCCACCATATAGAGGCGCATCTTTTCGGGCGTATCGGCGTGATAGACTGGGTTCAGCAAACGAAAGAGCCCGCCGGCACGCTCGCCCTGGCCCAGCATGGCAAATGCCCAGGCGGTCCAGATGGCTGCATGGGTATACTGCCCGCCGTTTTCGCGCACACCTGGGGGATAACCACGGATGTAACCGGGCTCGTGCACTGTTTTGTCAAAAGGAGGTGCGAGCAATTGGATCAATTGATCAGCTGGACGGACGAGGAAGCGATTGACGGATTCCATCGCCTGGGCTGCCCGCAACGGATCAGCGGCTTGTGAAAGGACCGACCAGGATTGCGCGATCGAGTCAATGCGGCATTCGTTGTCCTTGCTTGAACCAAGACGGCTGCCGTCATCGTAAAAAGCGCGCAGGTACCAGTCCCCATCCCAGGCATGCAGTTCCAGTGCTTTGGCCAGGCGGTCCGCCTGTAGGTGGTAGGGCTCAGGGTCTTCCTGCATTAGAATACACAACCCACTAAAACGCTGCAATGTCGCATGCAGGAACCAGCCCAGCCAGACGCTCTCGCCGAGGCCAGCCTCGCCTACTCGGTTCATCCCATCGTTCCAATCACCGCTACCCATCAGCGGCAGCCCGTGCACCCCAGAAGTGGAACCTTTTTTCACCGCCCGAAGGCAATGTTCATAAAGAGGATAGACCTCCGAGGTTGGTTCGTATTGGGCATAACGTTCGGGCTCATCCGGTTTGAGTGCATCCGCCTTCAGGAAGGGGATTTTCTCGTCCAGGATGGAAACATCGCCGCTGGCAGTAATGTATTCGGCAGTAACGAAGGGCAACCACAACAGATCGTCCGAAATGCGCGTACGCACGCCGCGACCGGAAGGCGGGTGCCACCAGTGCAGCACATCGCCCGCCTCGAATTGATGCCGTGCCGCTTCCAGAATGTGCGCACGCGCCAATTCCGGGCGGGTATGTAGTAAAGCCAGGATATCCTGGAGTTGGTCCCGAAACCCAAAGGCTCCGCTGGATTGGTACAGCGCCGTGCGACCCCATAACCGGCAACTAAGCGTTTGATAAAGCAGCCAGCGGTTGAGCATCAAATCCATGCCGGGGTCGGGCGTTTCAACCGTTATGGTATTCAGGATATCATCCCAATGCTGCAGGACGGCTTGCCAGATGGCATCAACCTGACCCTTCGATTTGCCTGCCTGCGCCTGTGGTACTTGCGCAGGTATGGTACCGCCCATTCCTTGAATCTTAGCAATCAATGCCAGGCTTTCGGCCCGGTTCGCACCTTCGCCGAGCAGGAAAAAGACTTCCTGTGTCGCACCAGGAGCCAGTTCAACATGCAATTGGATAGCGGCGCACGGGTCCAGCCCGGCATTTACTGCACTCGCCAGACCAATCCGCCCGAGGGCAGCCGGGGCTTGCAGACTGCCCAATCGCCCCAGGAACTCCGCCCGGTCGGTGGTCACACCGTGCGGCTCCTGACTGGCAGCCAGAAAGGCCACGCGCTCGCCGAACTCGCTGTTGAAACGGTTGGAGGCGAGTAAAGCATGCCGATCCGGGTCGAACTCCGGCATAATATGGGCTTGATAGGTATCGCGCGTCGTACCGAGCACCCATTCGGCATAATAGGTGACCGTAATGCGGCGAGGCCGGTCCCAAAGATTTTGCAGACGGAGGTGTGCGATTTTGACCGGCTCATCGGGAGCAACGAACATGCGCAGGTTCTGATTCAAGCCATGACTCTGGCTCTCAAAAATTGAATAACCCGCCCCATGATGGATTATGTGTAACGTTTCTGCTCCGGAAGGTAAGGGCGTGGGGCTCCACACCAGCCCGGTTTCCTCATCGCGCAAATAGAGCGCTTCACCCGGCAGGTCAGAGATCGGGTCATTGCGCCAGGGAGTCAAGCGGTTCTCACCGCTATTCTCTGCCCAGGTGCAACCGGAACCTGCCTCGGAGACCAGGAAGCCAAACTGCGGGTTGGCGATAACGTTGACCCACGGACGCGGTGTGCGTTGACCCGGCTGAAGATGGAGAATGTATTCCCGACCATCGCGGCTAAAACCGCCGAGGCCATTGTCCATCGTCAAATCGCCCGGAAGGGAAAGCGGCGGCGTCGGTTCGGGGTCACGGGCAGGAGAAATGGACGGGGTGAATACCGGAAGGCGGGTGAGTTGAGCAGTCAGTCGCTGGGCATGTTCAGCCAGTGTCCCATGGCTTTCATCCAATATCACCCCCGCGACCGTTTCCAAAAGTATCCTATCAGCTTGCTGAAGCTGATCAGTGCGCAGGACAAATATGCCATCATGCTGGTTCAGGCAGTCATCCGCGCCCATGCGCACAATCTGACGCTGAATGGTGTTGTGCAAATCGAGCGCATAACCGGTATCCTGGTCATTTAGAATGACCAGGTTGACCGTGGCATGGCGGTTACGCCAGTATTTGAAGGCCTGCAGAGCCTCAGAGAGCAAGGGCGATTCACCATCGCAGATGTGTACCAACAAAATGGGATAATCACCGGAGATCCCGAACGCCCATAAGCCGGACTGACCTTTCTTATTTTGAGCCAGGATATGTGGTGCGGCGCGTAATGTCCCTACCGGGTAGAGCAGGGCAGATAAAAGGCATTGGAAATTTTCCACTGTGTTGGCGCTTAATCCCAGGTTGATCAACTCCTCTTCACTTTGCGCGTTCGCTTCCTCAAAAGCATGGTAGATCGCAAGCCCGGTCCGGTAATGGGAAAGCTTTTCCAACGCTTCGAGGCGGGAAGGAGCTGCCAGAGTCAGAAATGTAACCCTGGTTTTCCCATGCGCTTTCAGGTCAATTTCCTGCGCCAACGAGAAGATTGGGTCAAGCGTACTGCGAGGTAGTCCAGGTTGCAGCACGGGGCGAGGTAGTCCCGGTTCCAGCCCAGGACCGGTAACGCCTGAAAGACGACGGTTGAAATGCTGCAGCGCCAGAGGGTTATGCGGTGTTTGTAACCTTCCTAAAAATCGCCCACGGTCGCTCTCGTAGCCGCCGGTAACTTTCCGTCCAGCCTCTATCAGCATCGCATGTACCAGCACAACCGGTTTTTCGTCCGCAGAGCGCGGGCGGCGTTGGAACAGGAGTGCATTTTCCTGGGGGAGATATTCACTTTCGATAAAAAGCTTGTTGAACGCCGGATGCCGCCGGTCGATGGCCTGCGCCGCCAGGACCACTTCACCGTAACTGGTCAATTTAAGCCGGCGGGGACGGTCGCCATCGTTCAGGATATTTACCCGCCGGATTTCGACCCCATCTGGGCTGACCGTGATTCCGGTGCGCAGGGAAATGCCATTATCCGAACGCTGGAACTCCACTTTGTGGGGATAAAAAAACACTTCCTGGTGTTCCGGGGCACAACCAATGGGTTGGCAGGTGGCCGACCAGAGCGCACCATTTTCGCGATCCTGGATATAAATCCACGTACCCCACACATCCAGGGTAGTGTCAGCCTGCCAGCGTGTCAGAGCAAACTCGCGCCACTGACTATACCCACCTCCGGCGCTGGTAACCATTACACTCATATCGCCCTGGGAAAGAACATGCACCTGTGGGATGGGACTGTCGACCGGCACACGCCATGGCGCACTATTAACCGAGTGCGGCCGCTCCGGCAAACCCGCCGGTTCATCCGGATGAGGATATTCGATGGGAGGGTTCAGAGGTATCTTTTCTTGGAGCAACAGTTCCACGCTCTGGATATGCTCATCTGCGTGGAAACGGCGTACCATCCTATCGCCCAATAGATAGTTACCGGCTGCCAAAAGGATCATACCCTGGTGATGCGCCATATAAGATTGCACCACAGCATGGGACTGGCCGGCTGGCAGACGTTTTTTGGTGTAATCGAGCGCCTCGTAAAAGCCAAAACGCCCGATCATGTTCAGTTGTTCGAGGTGGGTCATGTTCTCCAACACGGCCTGGGGTTGCAATGAAAGGCCGATCAGCGACGCATAGGGAGCTATAACCGAATCATCGGACAAATCGCGCTTGTAGCCCAGGTCAGGTACGCCGAAAGCCCTATATTGGTAGTTCAGGTTGGCATCGAAGGCAAAGAAGCCGGATTCTGAGACGCCCCAGGGAATTTGCTGTTCGCGCCCGTATCTGACTTGCGCATCGAGCGCAGCATAGCAACTATCCGAAAGGAATGTCCCGGCATAGCTTTTAGTAAAAAGAGCCGGCATGAGATACTCAAACATAGTGCCGCTCCACGAAAGGAGCACCTGCTTACCGTTTACTTTCGTCACCGGTCGCCCCAGATGCTGCCAGTGACTTTGGGGCACATCCCCTTTAGCAATCGCAACCAGGCTGGCGATCCGGGCTTCGGAGGCCAGCAGATCATAGTAATTTGGGTCGAGGCTTTCGATGCTGGCGTTATAGCCGATATGGAATACCTGGCGGCGCTCATCGAACAAAAATCGGAATTCCATGCCGGTCACGGCAACGCTCGCACGCTCTGCCAGATCCTGGAAACCAATCAAAAGCGGCGCGACCGTCATAAGAGCCGCTGATAAACCTTCCTCCAGCTTTTGACACCATGCCAGCGCGTCCGCATCCCGCAACTGCAGCTTAAAATGATTCAATGCCGTAAGGATGTGCTCGTACTCCTTTTCAGCTTGTCCCAATGTGGGCAGGTCAGCGGGCAGGCTGTCAAGAAAGAGTTGCCAGGCGGAT
>CAVZMZ010000022.1:0-6810 GCA_963776475.1 uncultured Chloroflexia bacterium | reverse complement strand
TGGAGAAAATCGTTTTCTCAAAGACCCTAAAAGGGTTGGCTGGAATTCCCGGCTGGTCAGCGGGAATATTGTCGAAGAGGTCAACCGACTGAAAGCGCAACCAGGCAAAGATATGAGCATCGGCGGTGCAGGGCTCGCCTCAACGTTCATGCAACTCGGCTTGATCGATGAATACCGGCTCTACATCCGCCCAATTATCCTTGGGAGCGGCAAACCGATGTTTGGCCACCTGCCCGACAAGATCAACTTGCGGCTCTTTGAAACACACCTCTTCGGTTCGAGCGTCGTTCTGCTAAGATACCTGCGCGCAGACGAGATTTTATGAATTTTGGAATAACAAAAGGAAACCCTATGATAAAAACGGCTGTATCAATAATTGTAGGTACGCTCCTGGGAATTATCGGAGCGCGTTATGTGTTCGTCGGTTCCTGGCTGAGCCTGGTGCCCTGGGGGATCGTAGGGTTGGCGATCGGCTATTGGGGCAACCGCGCGCGGCCCTGACCAACGGGGCGGCCTATGAATTCATGCTCGCTTTCGCGTTCATGGTTGCCGGTTACGCAGGAACAGCCTCCCTGCTCAGCCGGCTGCCATTCTTTGCGTTGCTGGGCCTGTTTGGGGCGATCTGCGGATTTATCCTGGGGTTGCTGGGCTTCCTGCTCAAGGCAGGCATTCATAAGCTGACCAGCAAGGGCGCTGGATAAACAGTAACCTCAGTTTCAGGTATGTATTAAGGAATTATCAACCCGGAAAATGGATGGAGATTAAGTCTGATCGTCCTTCAAGGCAGCCAAAGGAACCATCTGAAAGAACTTCGCGCTGAAATCGAAATACAAGCCGCCGCTGAAAGGGTGTGGGGGTTGCTAACGGATTTCGCAAGTTTTCCACAGTGGAACCCGTTTATCCGCCGGGCAATCGGGGAAGCCAGGCTTGGAGCGCGAACTCGAAATCCGCATCCAGCCTTCAGGCGCAGGCGGGATAACGTTCAAGCCTACCGTAATCAAGCTGGAAACAATGCGTGAGTTACGCTGGCTGGGCCGTCTGCTCATGCCGGGTCTGTTTGATGGCGAGCACATTTTCAGCATTGAGCCGCTTGACCCGCAGCATGTCCGTTTTACCCAGCGTGAAATATTTAGAGGCTTATTTGTTCCCTTATTGGCACGTGACCTGGATACCAATACACTACGCGGCTTCAAAGAAATGAACCTGGCATTGAAGACACGGGCAGAGCAGAATACATGAAGCAGATCGTCCAGTATAAAAATGAGTATTCTCTTTCCTACGCAGAATATGGGAATAAAAAAGGCTATCCAATCCTGGTACAGCATGGATTAATCGCAAGTATCACAGACTACCATCTATTTGACCGGTTGATCCAATCCGGAACACGCCTGATCTGTATTGCCCGTCCCGGATATGGCGAGTCATCAAGCTACAGGATGGAGAATATGGCCGAATGGGGCAGTATCGTCGCAGTCCTTGTCGATGAACTTGGGCTGTCCCATTTTGACGTACTGGGCATGTCGTCGGGAGCGCCTTACAGCTATGCAATCGGGTACAAGTTTCCGGAGAAAGCCCGGAATATTTTCATATTTAGCGGCACACCGGCTTTATATGATGATGCCGTGCTGGCTCTCTGGCCGTATGCGGTGGATAAGAAGGCAGGCATACCCGAGCTGGAGAAACTGGCGCGTGATTTATTTTTTTCAAATCCATCCAATGAAGATCTGGGTAGAGATGACATAAAAGATTCGATGATGAATAATTGTTTTGGCATCGCACAGGATTTGAAATTGCGTTGTATTGATTGGGGGTTCAAGCTTTCGGATGTAAAACAAAATGTTTATATGCAGCACAGCCAGGAAGATAACCAGGTACCATTTATTACAGCGGAAATGACTGCAAAATTATTACCAAATTGCCGCTTTGAAGCCAGGGAGCATGGGGAGCATTTTTCGAGTGAATCATTGGATGATTTTATTCGAACAACCATAAGCAAATGCCAGGCATTGTATAATAGTCGCCATGATTAAGCGATTCAACAAGATCTATCACGAATTCCCGAGCAAGTTCTGGATTGTGGTGCTGGTTGCCTTCATTGACCGCATCGGTGGGACGCTTCTTTTTCCTTTCTTCTCGCTTTATATAACCCAGAAATTCCACGTCGGCATGACCCAGGCCGGGATCATCCTGGGTGTGCTCTCGGCTTTTGGGCTGGTCGGGAGCATGGTTGGCGGCGCGCTGACCGACAAGTTTGGACGGCGGCGGCTGATCCTGTTCGGCCTGGTGTTCAGCGCCATGAGCACCCTGTCGCTCGGATTGGCCAATACGCTGGCAGCCCTGTACCCGTTGATCGTTGTGATCGGCTTGCTTTCCAATATTGCCGGGCCGGCCCATGACGCCATGATTGCCGACATTCTCCCGGAAAAACAGCGCGCAGAGGGTTTCGGGATCCTGCGTGTGGCCGGCAACCTGGCCTGGATCATCGGTCCCACCATCGGCGGGGTTGTCGCCGCCAGATCCTTTTTTATGCTGTTCGTGATCGATTTTGTGTTGAGCTGCATCGTGGCAGTCCTGTTCTATAAACTCATCCCCGAGACCAAGCCCGCCGAACCTGCAGAAAAAAGGCCACGAGAGTTTCTGGCAGACAGTGGCGGGTTACCGGCACGTGCTGCGGGATTTCGCTTTCATGGCCTTCCTGGCAGCCTCGATCCTGATGCTGGCGGTATACCAGCAAATGTACAATACCCTGCCTGTTTACCTGCGGGATAGCCATGGTTTTTCTCCATCGGCGTATGGTTTCTTTCTGACCACCAGCGCCATCACAGTGGTATTGTTCCAGCTTTGGATAAGCCGGTTGATTAAACACCGCCCGCCTTTCCTGATGATGGCGCTTGGGACGGTCTTCTATGCGATCGGCTTCAGCATGATCGGGTTCATCTCGGCTTATGTTTTGTTTCTTTTGGCCAGTGTCGTTATCACAATCGGCGAAATGATCATGATGCCCACCAGCCAGGCGCTGGCAGCCAACTTTGCTCCGGTGGAAATGCGCGGCCGTTACATGGCGGCCTTTGGGCTGTCCTGGGCCATTCCTTCGATGATCGGACCCGGCGCGGGCGGATTCATCCTTGACAATTTCAACCCGAACCTGCTCTGGTATGGAGGCGGGGTGCTATGCATTATTTCCGCTCTTAGCTTTTTGGCGCTGCAATTCACTCTGGGAAAGCAGAAACGCTTCGCAGCCAAAGTCAAGGAAGAATTACCGGCAGAAGCGGCAGTATGAGTGATCTCAACTGGGATACGCTATATACAGACCATGCGGATGCCTATGAAATCCTGGTCTCGCACGAAGACTACCAGAACAACCTGATTGCAGCCATCCAGCGCCTCCAGCCCTTGACTGGGACAACTGCCGCCGAGTTCGGGGCCGGTACCGGGCGTGTCAGCGGCTTGCTGGCAGGGCGAGTCCGCCAGGTGATGTCGTTCGATTTTTCGGGAGCCATGCTGCGGGTGGCGCAATCCAATAACTGGTCGAATGTTTGCCTGGCTCTGGCCGACAGCCGCCGGATGCCGGTCCGTGCGAGCTGGGCGGATTTCGGTATCGAAGGCTGGGCCTTTCTACAGATTGCGGTCTGGCACCCGCAGGATTGGAAAGTCCAACTGGGCCGGGCATTGGAGGAGATGCAGCGTGCCATCCGCCCGGGCGGAAAAATGATCCTGATCGAGACGCTTGGCACAGGCGAGACCAGGCCTAAAGTTGAGTCTTTCTTCCGCACCGTCTACAACTTCCTGGAAACGGAAGGCGGCTTTGAAACATTGGATATTCGCACCGATTATTGTTTCGAGACGATGGAGCAGATCAACTCCGTGGTGGTCCCGCTCTTCGGGCAGGCGATGCTCGAGCGCCTGATCAAGACGGGGGCGGGCTGGGTGCTGCCGGAATGCACCGGCTTATGGTGGCGAGAAGTACCGGAATAAGAATATTTTTTTGAAGCCGTAGATTGGGGAGAGCCTCAATTTCGCCTGGGTCAATTCTTTCCGAAGGTCACTTCTGGGAAAGCAGAGGATGGACCCTTTAATAGATTGCCCTCGATCCCTTTTAGATACTGGTCGAAGAAGGCTGCCATGTAGGCGTTGGCGATTTGTAATGCTCGGGTGGGATTGATTGAGCCTTCGTAACCAGCTCGGATAAATAATGCCCGCGCCACAGGTACCTGGCGGATTGGCAGATCGCTAAAATTAAAATGGCGGGTGCCGGCAATTGAAAGGGTGTACGCTGCGCCTGGCTTCGTATTCAGGTAAACCTGGTGCATCAACTCGCAATTCTGGTCGCACCCTTTGCTATAATCTTCCGTTATGAACATAAACGGCTGGGGGACCGTCGCTTTTAGTTCGCCACTGGTTGGCGTTCCATCCATATTGACGCCTGCCTTGCAGCGCGGATCTTGTTGGCAGAAAGCAACAGCCGTGGCCCCGCCAAAGGAGTGGCCCCAAATTCCGATGTGCTCCAGATCCAATCGATTATTGAAGAAGCTCGCCGGTTCCGCATTCATCTTTGCCAATTGGTTGATCACAAAAGTTACATCCTGTACCCATACCGCCTCGATACGGTTGGCGTCCGCAGCCGCGGCTGCAGGAGTGTCGCTGTCAGGAATGGTGCCTTTGACCGAACGGGGAGCAACACTTCCATCCAGGAACACCGTGTAGTTGGCTGTATCTGTCGGATTGATCCCGACCACGATGTATCCATGGCTGGCCAAGTTTTCTGCAAAGACTGTGTAATCCGTGGCAATCGGCCCCATGCCGGGTTCCATGACCAGAACCGGGATAAGCGTGGGGTTTGCCGCTAATGGGATATCCTCGAATGAATGCGTCAGAAATCGGTTGAAGTTATTTTCAATCAGGGTGCCTGCTCCCTGGCCCTTGTCTCGAACTTTTAACCCAATCCGGTGGCAAATACGGAGCAGGCGTCGTTCGAGTATCCGCACCCGGATACCAAACCCAAACAACCAATTTTCGTGGTGAATTGCCCGGTCCGCCAATGGATCAGGCCGGGAAGTGTCTGTCCGATTAAACACGGATCTCCCAACAACATAAGACCCGGATGGGTCAGGCAGTTGGAGAGGAGTATTTCTGGCAACCACCAGGTAACCAACAAAGACAGCGAAAGTGAGGATGATCGTTAATAGCGCCAGAGCACTAAACTTGAGGACCTTGGTTATTTTTTTGAGTAATTTTTTCACATGTCTTTCCTTTTGTTAAGTACGCTCAAAAACCCTTCAAACGAAAATTGAATTTTGAATACACCATCAAATGAATGATATAGCGTTGGAAATGAATTAAGGCAAAGTTCGACTCGAACGACCGCGTGCAAGGCCGAGGGAGGCCGCCAGGGTGGAAGTAGCCATTAACAAAGTGATCCCGATGAACCAGGCCTGGGCGCTGTTATCCACGGGCCGAAATTTCCGGGTAAAAACACCTGGCAGGGAGGCAAAGGCCAGCGAACCCCAGGTTGCGTAGCCGCCAGCATGATGAACATTGCCGAGGGTGGTAACCACGGCCGGCCAGAAGGTACCCTTGCGGGGACCCTAACCGTCAGGCTGCGCTCTGATCGCCCGCAAGGTCTCCTCCTGCTCGGTGTTGGGGCCGGGAACCCAGCTTCCAGACCGCCAGCGTACTGGGGAATATCCCGCTGCCGCAGCACGAGAAGGTGGCCATCAGGCCTGCAAGCAACAGGCGGTTACCTGGCGGAAAAGATCCTGGCTGGTCACCTGCACGAGAATCCTGGGATCTTGATTCGACCAATACCAACCAGAGTAATGAAACCGAAGCAGGCGTATGAGATCAAAAATGGAAAAACAGTAGACTAGCAACAGGTCGAAGCCCTTGGCGTGAATCCGTCATGGCGTGCCGGATAATCGCTATTGGAAGTGGGAACCCACCGATCACGACTGCCAGCAGGGCCAGCTGAGAACACGCCCTGGACCACGTTCCAGGCAACCAGCAGGGCGGGATCGCGTTCCCGTCAGGGCGATCATCGGACTGTCATCCGCCATTCCAACGATATGTGGAGCCAGCAATAACTAGACCCGATAAAAGCCGATAAAATCATCATTACGGATGTACGGATTTTGTCTCGAGCACATTGAAGCACCTCCAATTCAAGGATTCCCCTGAAAATAAAAGCAGGTGGGCATCCACCGCACCCGAATACAGGACGTCCAGCACATCCAGGGGCCAGATATCGAGCATTGCTCGACTAGTGTGGTCGAATCCTTCTTTGGCCTCGTAACGCTCGCGCCAGGCCTTCGGATATAGGCGCGTCAGCCAGGGGCGCAGGGAACGGATCATGCTGCTGCCAACCTTTTCAGGCCTAGCCCGGCGAATTTTTCCAGCTCCGAGAGCGTCTGGCGCAGGATCGCCGCGCCCTGGGCCGTCAGGCGATAGGGGCGGCGGCGGTCACCCATCGGCAGGGCCTCGATCAATCCGGTCTGCTCGAGGCGTGTGATGGCGCCATACAATGTCCCGGCTCCCAGGCGGAACTCCGGTCATGGTGTGGATGTCCTCCATCATGGCATAGCCATGCTTTTCCCCGCCTGCCAGGCTGGCCAGGATCAACAGGGATGGGTTGGAAAAATGGCCAAAGTCATTAATATCCATACTACCTCGTTGTTATTACGTATTGCGTTATATCGCGTAACGTAATAATAACTGCAAATGTGGAAAATGTCAAATGGTGGCAATAAGATATAACAGGCAAGGTTAGGTATCCAGCCCCCTCTACCCCGTGCTTTTATCCGATGGCTTCCTTCA
>CAVZMZ010000021.1:0-81102 GCA_963776475.1 uncultured Chloroflexia bacterium | reverse complement strand
CCCTGCTGGCGCTGGTTGTCATCCCGGAACTGCGTCTCTCAGATAAGGGTCTTGTAGATGGTATAAACTTCACTTTCTTGCCGGTGGTTGAGGGTCCGGCCCAGTAGGTCAGGAAGGAGATTTATGGGACAGTATCCATTCCGGCGTCTACAAGCAAATCTGGCGGAACTGATCAGTTCGCTGCCTGCTGAAAGCCGCCTGCCGTCCGAACCGGAACTGGCACGCCGTATGGGGGTCTCGCTGTGACACCCTGCGCGAAGCCATGCGGTCCTTTGAAGGCCAGGGACTGATCCGCCGCCGCCAGGGTGTTGGCACCTTCGTGGTCGCCAAGGTACCCGTCTTCGATTCCGGGTTGGAAGTGCTGGAGAGCATCGAAACCCGGCACATCGCACCCGGTTGCCGGTCAAGACAGGCGAATTGCAGGTTCAGCAAGTGGATGCGGATGAAGACCATGCCGAAGCTCTGAACGTACCGGTTGGTACCTACCTGACCCGAGTAGGGACGGGTTATCTATACCGAAAATTGCCCGATCGCCTTCCTGGTGGATATTCTGCCGGCGGATATCCTGACCCTGGCCGAGCTCGAAAACGGGTTCACTGGTTCGGTTTTGGACCTGGTGCTGCAGCGCGGCGACCTGAAGCTCATCCAATCCCGGACAGAAATCCGGGCTGTGGGAGCCACCCCGGAAGTGGCACGCGCCCTGCAGATCCAGAGGGATGATGTCCTGCTGCACTTTGTGGCGTATCTCTATTCGAATGATGGCCGTGTGGCGGACTATTCATTCAGTTATTTCCTGCCTGGCTATTTCCGCTTCCATGTTATTCGGAAGGTCGGTTAGTGCGGAGAACAAAAGCTGGTGAAGCGAGATCAATTTCTCAAACCCCTTTTCCCTGTTCCCCATTCCCTATTCTCTATTCACATTTTTTCCGGAGGTAAATATGCGTAGTTTTGCTGGTCGGGACATCCTGTCCCTCAAGGATTTTGAACGACAAGAATTTTTCCACGTTTTCGACGTGGCCGCCGAGCTGGAACCCATTGCGGTTAGCCGCCGTAACAGCGACATGCTCGCGGAGAAGACCCTCGTGACAGCCTTTTATCAACCTTCCACCCGCACGCGCCTGGCACACGAAGCTGCCATGCACCGCCTGGGCGGTCATGTGACCGGGTTTGCCGATGCCAAGATGACACGCGCCGGCGACTTCTATCAGGAATCGATCAAGGATACGGTCAAAATGCTGGAGTTCTACGGCGATGTGATCGTGATGCGCCATTTTCAGCAGGGCGCCCCCACGAAGCGGCCAAATGGGCCTCCATCCCATCATCAACGGTGGCGACGGCTGGGGAGAGCACCCCACCCAGATCCTGACCGACCTGTACACGGTCCTCAAGGAAAAAGGCACGATCGACGGCTTGAACTGGCTGGCAGTCGGCGATATGCGCATGCGCACGATGCACTCGCTCGGCTATGCCCTGAGCCAGTTCGATTGCCCGATCACCTTTGTCTCCCCGCCGGACATGTCGATGACCGAAGAATACAAGGAAGAATTGAAGCAGTTCAGCGTGAACTTCCGTGAGGTCGAGCATGTCGAGCAGGCCATTGCCGAAGCAGATGTCATCCTGGTCGAGCCGGTCGTCCAGCCGGACTACACCAAGAGCCGCGATGAGCGCTCCGGGAAAGACGTCGGCATGACCCCCGCCAACTACAAGATCACCCGTGAACTGCTCGAGACGAAGGCTAAATCGGATGCCATCCTCCTGCACTCCCTGCCTCGCATGGACGAGGTTCCGACCGAAGTGGATATCACCCGCTGGTCGCGCTACTGGCAGGAAGCCTTCAATGGCGTCGTCATGCGCATGGCGCTGTTAGCGCTGGTTCTGGGCAAGATGGAATAGATAAATCCAATAGTCGGGTAGTTTTTTAGTCTTATAGTCGGAATCCGGTATGGCAAAGATCGAACGGTTTGAAGATTTGCAGTGTTGGCAAAAAGCACGCCAATTGACAAATCTGGTTTACGAACTTACCAGTCACCTGGTATTTCGGAAGAGATTTTCGGCTGCGAGATCAAATTCAAGGTGCAGCTGGTTCAGTGATGCATAATATTGCCGAAGGATTTGATTCAGGCTCTAATCCAGAATTTATCCGGTTTCTGAAAATGGCTCGACGATCAGCAAGTGAAGTTCAATCCGAGCTTTATCTTGCACTTGATCGCCATTATATTGTAGCCGAGGAACTAAAAGCTGTGTACGATCTTGCAACCGAATTGAAGAAACTCATCAATGGCTTGATTGCCTATCTTCGTCAAGATATCTAATAATAACGATTTAGAACTACTCGACTACAAAACTAGGAGACTAAAATATGCAAACCTTTCTGCATGGCCGCGACCTGATCGGCGACCTGGACTTCACCAGGGAAGAGGTCGAAACCGTTTTGGATGTGGCCTTTGACTTGAAGCGCAAGCGCGCCCTGAACGAACCCCATCCCTACCTGCGCGATAAGGTGCTCGCGATGCTGTTCTTCTTCTCGTCCACCCGCACGCGCGGCTCGTTCGAAGCCGGCATGGCCCAACTTGGCGGGCATGGCGCTTTCATTGAAAGCAAGTCAACCCAGATCGCCACGGCGATACGCCCAAGGAAATTGGCGAGATCTTCGGCCGCTACTTCGATGGCATTGCCATCCGGCATGTCGATTGGGGCATCGGCAACGGCTATCTGAATGCGGTCGCCAAGGCCTCGCGTGTCCCGGTGCTGAACATGCAATGCGACATTTACCATCCTTTCCAATGCCTGGCCGACCTGATGACCATCGTTGAGAAAAAAGGCCGCGACCTGCGCCGCAAGAAAATGGTTGTTTCGTGGGCTTATGCAGCTTCTTATCAGAAGCCCATGTCGGTACCCCAATCGCTCATCCTGCAAATGCCGCGCTTTGGCATGGATGTGGTGCTGGCCCATCCACCGGAGTTCAGGTTGATGCCCGAGATCATGGCGCAGGCCGAGGAACAGGCCAGAAAATTTGGAGCCGGTTTCGAAGTGGTGGATGATATGGAAGCCGCTTTCAAGGACGCCGACATTATCTATGCCAAGTCCTGGGGCGCCATGGTGCACACCCCCGATCCGGATGAAGGCGCAAAAATCATCAAGAAGTACGAGCACTGGATCACCGACGAGCGCAAGATGAAACTTGCCAAACCGGATGCCATCTATATGCACCCACTGCCGGCTGACCGCAACATCGAGGTCACGGATGGGGTCATGGACGGCCCGCAATCGGTTGTCTATGACCAGGCCGAAAACCGGATGCATGCCCAGAAGGCCGTGATGGCCCTGACCATGGGCTAGGAGAAGGAAACCATGAGTAAAAAAGTCGCAGTCGTCGCCATTGGCGGCAACTCGCTGATCAAGGACGAGAAACATAAAAGCGTCGAAGACCAGTACCAGGCCTCAAAAGAGACCACCTATCATATTGCTGACATGATCGAGGCTGGCTGGGATGTGGCCATCGGCCATGGCAATGGCCCGCAAGTTGGGTTCATCCTGCGACGTTCGGAGATCGCCGCCAAAACGGAAGGCATGCACGAAGTCCCGCTGGATGTGTGCGGGGCCGACAGCTCAAGGTGCGATTGGTTATGCCCTGCAGCAAACTCTTCAGAACGAACTTTTCAAACGCGGCATAAAAAAACCGGTTGCCACGGTCGTGACCCAGGTGCTGGTGGATAAGAATGATCCAGCCTTCAAGAAACCCTCCAAACCGATCGGCAGCTTCATGGATGAGGCTGAAGCCAAGCGGCGTGAGAAGGACCTGGGCTGGAGCGTGGTGGAAGATGCCGGGCGTGGCTGGCGGCGCGTGGTCGCCTCGCCGCTGCCCCAGGAAGTGGTCGAACTGGAATCGGTGGAGACCCTCATCAAGGCCGGGACCGTGGTTGTCACGGTCGGCGGCGGAGGAATTCCGGTCATCGATGCCGGCGAAGGCCAATATCAAGGGATCGCGGCGGTCATCGACAAAGATTATGCTTCCAGCCTGCTGGCGCGTGCTCGATCAAGGCCGATCTGTTCCTGATCTCCACGGCCGTTGAGAAAGTTGCCATCAACTTCGGCAAACCTGACCAGAAATGGATTGACCGCATGACCCTGGCAGAAGCCAAACAATACCTGGCCGAAGGCACGCATTTCGCCAAAGGCTCGATGGCTCCCAAAATTCAGGCTATACTATGGTACCTGGAAGCCGGCGGCAAGCAGGCCATCATCACCAATCCTGAGAACATCGGTCGTGCGCTCAAAGGTGAAACCGGCACACTTATCGTGCCGTAGCTTTTAAGGTAATTGCCCGTGATAAAATTTGTGTTGTTCAGACAATCGGGTTCATAGTTCGCACTCGAAAGGAGGTGGTTGAAGGGGCATGTAGTTCGTTCAACTTAAATCAAGTATTCCTTTTCTACTCTCACTCTACTTACTCTTGGAGGAGTAACCTATGCGTAAAAATGTAATGACCTTCGCCTTACTGGCCATGGCGCTTGTTATGGTGCTTTCGGCCTGCGGCCCGACCCCGACTCCTGCCACCCAGGCCCCCGCCACACCGCCGCCTGCCACGCAGCCGCCTGCCACACAACCACCTGCGCCGACTGCCACCCAGCCGCCGGCCCCCACCGCCACCGCGGCGCCCTTCGTCTTCGGTATGCTCCTGGTCGGACCCCATAACGACCAGGGCTGGAGCCAGGCTACCTATGATGGCGGCCAGTATGTCGAGCAGAATATCGCCGGCTCAAAGATGCTCTACCTTGAAAATGTCTATTCCGGCTCTCCCTCCTATCCCGGACAGACGGCCTCCCAACTGGCCGACCAACTGGTCTCGCAGGGCGCCAAGTTGGTCTTCTTCAACTCGGACGACATGAAGGATGAAGCCCTCAAATTTGCCAAGGCGAATCCGACTATTTATGTCGTTGGCGTCTCAGATGACTGGACCTGGAAAGATGGCAAGAACTACCAGGCTTCCGCCAACCAGGTCGATATCATGGGCCGCATGGAATACATGAAGATGATCGCCGGTTGTGCAGCCGCCCTGACCACCCAGACCGGCAAGATCGGCTTCCTTGGTCCATTGATCAATGACGAAACCCGCCGCCTGGCCTCCTCGGCCTTCCTGGGCGCCAAATACTGCTGGACCAATGTCCTGAAGAAAGATCCCGCCAACCTGACCTTCACGGTCACCTGGATCGGCTTCTGGTTCAACATCCCGGGTGTCACTTCCGACCCGACCCAGGTTGCCGACAATTTCTTCAACACCGGCTATGATGTGGTCATCTCCGGCATCGACACCACCGAAGCGCTGGTCGAGGCCGAGAAGGCCAAACAGGCCGGCAAGACGGTCTGGGCGCTCGCCTATGATTACAAGAGCAACTGCGGCGTAGCTCCGGATATCTGCCTGGGCGTCCCGTACTTCAACTGGGGCCCCGCTTTCCTGGCTACTGTCAAGACCGCCGTGGATGGCTCGTGGGCGGAGAATTTCCAATGGAACGCCCCGGATTGGACCAATATCAACAATCCTGATACCAGCGCCGTTGGCTTCAACAAGGGCAACGGCCTCAGCGCTGACAACTCCACCAAGTTGGATGCTTTCATCGCCGAATTGGCTGGTGGCCTGAATCTGTGGAAAGGCCCGTTGAACCTCCAGGATAAGTCCGTCTACCTGGCGGATGGCGCAGCCGCTACCGACCAGCAGATCTGGTACCTCCCGCAACTTCTCGAAGGTATGCAAGGCGACAGCGTTGCCAAGTAACCCATTTTGAACGAGGGGGAAGGCCCAGCCTTCCCCCCATTTTCTTATCCATGGGCAATCCCCATTGATCGAAACTGGTGCTGAATCAGGAAAAAAACATGAATGTCGAACTGAAGGACATTTATAAAACTTTCGGTGCAGTCCATGCAAATGTAGGTATCAACCTGACCATTCCGGCCGGAACAATTCAGGGCATCCTGGGGGAAAACGGGGCCGGAAAAAGTACGTTGATGAAGATCTTATCCGGTTTTTTCAGGGCGGACAAAGGCCAGATCCTTCTGGATGGTCAACCGGTCATTATTCAATCGCCAGCGGATGCTATTAAACATGGTATCGGCATGTTGCATCAGGATCCGTTGGACTTTCCACCCATGCGCGTTATCGATGATTTCATCCTGGGGCGGAAAGGCAACCTCTCGACAGGCCATGCCGAGGCCGTGCAGGAATTCAAGAAACTGGCAGAACAGTTCTCATTTTCTCTTGATCCTGAAACCTATGTCGATTCACTGACGGTGGGGGAACGCCAGCAACTGGAAATTTTGCGCCTGATCTGGTTGGGAGCCAGGGTCTTGATCTTCGACGAACCCACCACCGGGATCAGTGCGGCGCAAAAAGAAAAATTATTCGCGGCTTTACGCTTGTTGGCCTCGCAGGGCAAGGCCGTTCTTTTTGTATCCCATAAGCTGGAAGATGTGGAAGGCCTGTGTAATAGCGTAGTTGTCCTGCGCCAGGGTGTCCTGGTTGGAGAAGCCAAACCGCCTTACGTTACGAAACAACTGGTTGAGATGATGTTCGGTAAAGCCATTTCGGTGGGGGCGCGCAATCCCTGCAGGGTGGAAAAAGTGACTGTCAGCCTGTCCAAATTGTCGGTTGAAGATTACCGTCTCAAGGTTCGGGACGTCAATCTCAAGGTCCATTGCGGTGAGGTCATCGGTCTGGCCGGCATGGAAGGCAGCGGCCAGGGATTGTTTTTACGGGCCGTGGGTGGAATGACCCACACGGTGGGCGGAAAAGTTACGGTCGACGGTCATGACCTGACCAACCGGTCGTACCAGACTTTCAAAGCGCACGGCGTGGCATTCCTGCCGGCCGCCCGCCTGGAGGAAGGCCTGGTCCCCGGTTTGAATCTGACCGAGCATTTCATCCTGGCGGAAGAACCCAAAGGATTCTTTATCGACTGGGAGAAAGGCCGCCTGCTGGCCCAGCAGCGCATTTCCGAATTCAATGTACGCGGGACTCCAGCCAATACGGTCGAGTCGCTGTCTGGAGGCAACCAACAAAGGGCTTTGCTGGCCTTGCTGCGAGAACAGCTTGACTTACTGCTGCTGGAGCATCCGACACGCGGTCTGGATATCGAGTCTACCATCTACATCTGGTCGAAACTCAAGCTGCGCTGCAAGCAGGGAATGTCGATCTTTTTCGTTTCGTCTGACCTGGAAGAAATCTTACAGTACAGCGACCGGGTGATGGTCTTTTTCAGCGGCAAGGTAACCCCTCCGCTTGAGGCCGCCACCCTGACCACGGAAAAACTTGGGGAGTTGATTGGCGGGAAGGGCTGGCCAACCATTTCTGGCGAACAGGCCATGAATCCACTTCAGGGAAGGGTGCATGAAAAAGAATACCTGGGTCAACCTTGGTTTTCAAGTTGGCGCGCTGGTCCTGGCGCTGTTGATTACGACGCTTATCCTGGTGGCAGTTGGTGCGCCGCCGCTTAAAGCCTATCTGAGCATCCTGAGCGGCGCTTTTGGCTCGACCCGCAACGTGGTAGCCGTGCTGATCACCTGGTCGCCGTTGCTGCTGACCACTGCCGGCGTGCTGATCACCTTCGCAGCGGGGTTATGGAATATCGGTATGGAAGGCCAGATGACACTGGGCGCCATTTTTGCCACCGGGATGCTGCGCCTGCTCGAGCATGCCGCCCTGCCGCCTGCCCTGATCATAATCCTGGGCATCCTGGCCGGGATTGTGGGGGGAGCGATCTGGGCTGCCCTGGCCGGAGCACTGAAGACTTTCGGTGGGGTAAACGAGATCTTCGGTGGCCTGGGCCTGAACTTTGTCGCAACAGCCCTGACCATTTACCTGGTCTTCGGTCCGTGGAAGCGGCCCGGGGTCGGCTCGATGTCGGGTACCCAGCCGTTCGACCAGGCCCTCTGGCTGCCAACCTTGCCGGGTACGGAATTAAGCATCTGGTCGCTGGTGATATCCGTCGCTGGTCATCGCCCTGGTTTACCTGCTTTTGCGTGGCACCCACTTTGGCCTGCGCCTGAAAGCGGTCGGAAAGAACAGCAAGGCCGCCTTCCTGATGGGCGTGCCCACCTGGCAATACAGCATGTTCGCCTTCCTGTTGTGCGGGGCCTTTGCGGGCCTGGCAGGCGGCATCCAGGTTATGGGCATCTATCACCGCTTGCTTCCGAACATCTCCAATGGCTACGGATTCCTGGGTTTGCTGGTGGCGATGTTGATAAATTACCAGGCGCTCTGGGCGGCGCCAATCGCGTTCCTCTTCGCCGCCCTGAACACCGGCAGCGTTCAATTACAGATCATCTATAAACTGGACTCGTCCTTCGCGGGTGTCCTGCAGGACTTGCTGGTTTTACTGGTGTTGTTGGGCGAAGGCGCCCGCCAGCGTTTTATTAAAAAGAATTAGGAGCTGTAATGGATACAACTACCCTCCTGGTTGGTTTGGCCGGCGTTCTGGCTGCGGCTGCACCGGTTCTATTTGCGGTAATTGGCGAGACCATCACCGAACGGGCCGGCATCATTAACCTGTCCTTGAACGGGACGGTCCTTCTGGCGGCCATGGGCGGATTTACCGTAGCTTACAAGACCGGCAGCGTACCGCTGGGCTTCCTGGGCGGGATGCTGATCGGGGCAATCGTGGCGCTGATTATCGCATTTAGCAGCATTACCCTCAAACAATCCCAGGTGGCGGTCGGCTTTGTTCTGGCGCTGGCTTGCCGTGACCTGGCCTATTTCCTGGGCGTTCCGGTTTTGAACCAGTCCGGGCCGCGCTTACCCGGTTGGTCCATTCCCGTCCTGAAAGACATTCCGGTAATCGGGACTCTGTTCTTCAAGCAAGACTTGATCACCTATCTCAGTTACCTGATCATCTTCCTGGCCTGGTTGTGGATCTTCCATACCCGGCCTGGACTGATGCTGCGCGGCATCGGTGAGCGCCCGGCTGCAGCTTTTGTGCGCGGCGCCAACGTCAACCGCATGCGCTATATCTATACCATCGTCGGTGGAGCCATCGCTGGCCTGGCCGGACCGGCCTACTCGCTCAGTGTCAAAGCCGGCTGGATGGGCACCCAATCCGGGCTGGACGGCATCGGCTGGATTGCCCTTTCGATCACCATCTTCGGCGGTTGGAATCCGCTGCGGGCGGCTTTCGGTGCCTACCTGTTCGCATTCCTGCAGTGGCTCGGGCTGGTGCTGCAATCAAAACTGCCGGGTATCCCGACCCAGGTCCTGCAGGTGGCTCCATTCCCGTTGATGATCCTGACCCTGCTGCTGGTCAACATCAGCGACGCCGAATGGGTTTCCCGCATGCTGGCAGCCATGCCGGAAAGGACCCGCCGCTGGATGATGAAGCTGCTGCGTGCGCTGCGAGCCTCGCCGCCGGCTTCGCTGGGCGTCCCATTTGAATCAGAATAACCCTGGCTGGGGCGGATGATGTTCCGCCCCTTTTCTTTTCCTCCATAACATGATTTCCTGATGTTGCTTCGCCCCCTACGTTATAATGGGGATATGGCAAAATCGAATTTTGTTGGCTACCGTTGTTCTTTATGTAACACCGAATATCTCCCAGGCCAGGTAACCTACACCTGCCCCAAAGATGGCGGCAACCTAGACGTGGTTCTGGATTACGATGCCATCCGCCAGAAATACCAGCCAGAAGACCTCACGAACCGTGCCGAAGATTCGCTCTGGCGTTACCTGCCGCTCCTGCCAGTGCCTGATCCGGGCGGTGAAGGCACCCCCATCCGGCGCGCCGGCTGGACGCCTGTCTATCAACTGGAACGGCTGGCGCAGGAGCTGGGCCTGGATCATCTCTGGCTCAAGGATGAAAGTCGTAACCCGACTGCCTCCTTCAAAGATCGCGCCAGCGCGGTGGTCGTGGCACGGGCGCGCGAGATCGCTGCCGAAACCATCGTCACCGCCTCCACCGGCAATGCCGGGGCAGCCCTGGCAGGCATGTCGGCTGCAGTCGGGCAGAAAGCGGTTATCTTCGCGCCAAAATCTGCTCCCCAGGCTAAAGTGGCGCAGTTGCTGGTTTTCGGCGCAAAAGTCATCCTTGTGGATGGCACCTACGATGAAGCTTTTGACTTGACCATCCAGGCCGCCGAGGAATTTGGCTGGTACTGCCGTAACACAGGCTACAACCCATTTACCGCCGAAGGGAAAAAGACCGCCGCCCTGGAGATCTGGGAATGGTGGGACGTGGAACACCATACCTGGCATGAACCGGGTAATCTGCTCGATCAACATCCCCCCCTGACAATTTTCGTCTCGGTTGGGGATGGGAACATCATCTCCGGCATTCACAAGGGTTTCAAAGACCTGCTGGCCCTGGGATGGATAGAACGTATTCCACGCATTATCGGCGTGCAGGCAGAAGGTTCCGCCGCGATCGCAAATGCCTTCCACGCCGGAACGGAACAGATCATCCCCATCTCTGCCAACACCATTGCCGATAGCATCTCGGTGGACCTGCCTCGGGATGGCGTGCGTGCCGTGCGCGCCGCCCGCGAAACCGGTGGCACATACATATTGGTAAGCGATGACGAAATCTTGCAGGCCATCGCGGCTCTCGGCCCACAGGGCATCTTCGCCGAACCCGCCGGTGCAACTGCTTATGCCGGCCTGGTTAAAGCCATCCGGCAGGGGATTATCGACGCTGGCGACCCGGTGCTGGTATTGAATACCGGTTCCGGATTGAAGGATGTGCGCGCCGCCATGCAGGCTGTCAAGCCAGCCCCGGTGATCGAGCCAACTTTGGAGGCTCTCAAGCGATTGCTATGAACCAGGACAGTCAGTGGAGTTTACCTGTTCGTTACCTTGTCTTCGGATTGGTAGCCCTGCTGTTTGTCGTGATGCTTTGGTTCATCCGCAGCGTCCTTGAGCCCTTGATCATTGCGGCGTTTATTGCCTACCTGATCAATCCAGCGGTTAATTTCTTTACCAGTCGCACACACCTCTCGCACTCCGGCTCAGTCAACCTGGTCTACATCATTACTTTGGTGGTTTTCATAGGCACTCCGGCCTCGCTAACCTCGCTCTTCTTTGACGAATCCTCACAAGTAATTACGGATGTGCTCAATCTTTTCAACCAGTTGATCGTCTTCCTGGAACAGCCGATCACGATCCCGGGTATTCCGATTGATTTTGGGCAATTGGCTAACCGGCTAACTCAATTCCGCACGACATTCTTATCTTCGCTTCCCAACCAGGCCCTTCAAATACTGGGAAAAACCTCCCTGGGCGCCGTCTGGGTGATCGTCATCCTGGTGGCGGTCTATTATTTCCTGGCGGAATGGCCGAGTCTCCGCGACGGCTTCATCAGCTCATTTCCCGAGAAATTTACACCGGAGCTCAATGAACTCTATGGACGGTTGCGTGTCATTTGGATGAGCTATTTGCGCGGCCAGCTTTTACTGATGCTGATCGTCGGTGTGGCATTTACCATCGCCTGGACAATCATTGGCATTCCGGGAGCGCTCGTGTTGGGTGTCATTGCCGGCTTTCTAACCTTGATCCCGGATGTTGGTCCCTTTATAGCGGCCATGTTGGCGGTGGGTGTGGCCATGCTTGAAGGTTCAAATTGGAGTTGGATGCCAGCCAACCATATCATCGTCGGATTGATCACGCTGGCTGTCTACCTTCTCTTGATTTCGATTAAGAATTTCTGGGTACGCCCGGTCATCATGGGCCGGAGCGTCCAGATGCACGAGGCCCTGGTCCTGATCTCCATCCTCCTGGCGACAATATTGTGGGGCATCCTGGGCGCGTTGATCATTGTGCCGGTGCTTGCCTCGTTGGTGGTGATCGTTGACTACCTGCGACGGCGTATTTTGGGCATGCCACCTTTCCCTTCAGCAGAATTTTTCGTCCCGCAGAAAGCCCTGCCTACCGGGCCCGAAAAGATAGCTGCCATTAAGACCAGAATTTCCAGAAAGAAGAAGCATTGATATGGCTGTCACATTTTCGATTGTTGCCCCGATTTTCAACGAATTGGAGAACATCCCGGAACTCTACCGGCGCGTGCGGGATATCATGACTTCCACGCATGCCACCTGGGAATTGATCCTGGTGGACGACGGCTCCTCAGATGGGTCAACCGAAGCCATCCGTGCGTTGGCTCAGCAGGATAAGCATGTCCGCCTGGTGATCTTTGCCCGCAACTTCGGTCACCAGGTGGCCATCACAGCCGGTTGGGATTATGCCCGCGGCGAGGCGGTCGTCATCATGGATGCCGATCTGCAGGACCCGCCTGAGGTCATCCCCGACCTGATCGCCAAGTGGCGCGAGGGCTATGAGGTGGTTTATGCGGTCAGGGCCGAACGTGAAGGCGAGACCTGGTTAAAGAAAACCACCGCGGCCTTGTTCTACCGGGTCGTCCACCGCATCACCGAGGTTAAAATCCCCGTGGATAGTGGTGATTTCCGCCTGATGGACCGCAAGGTGGTGGAAGTGCTCAAGACCATGCGTGAGAAGTACCGTTTTCCACGCGGCATGTCGGCCTGGGTGGGCTTCCGGCAGATTGGGGTACCCTACAAACGGGCCGTTCGTTTTTCGGGTACAACCAAGTATCCATTCAACAAGATGCTCAAACTGGCCTTGAATGCCATCACCGGCTTCTCTTACTTTCCGCTGCAGTTGGCAACCTATTTCGGCTTCGTCTCGGCCGGACTATCAATTGTTGCGATTCCGGTGGTGATCATTATGCGTCTGATTGAGAATGGCGCCTTCCTGGGACAGGCCACCACGCTGATCGCCGTTTTGTTCCTGGGCGGGGTACAGTTGATTTCATTGGGTGTGCTGGGTGAGTATCTCGGGCGCATCTACGACGAAGTCAAGGGCCGGCCTTTGTATATTGTTCGCGAGGCTTCAGACTGAAGATCGCAGTGCATGGCGGATGAAGGAGCACGTTTTGGCTGGCACAGAAAACGAACACATGTCGGACATGCAATACAGGCTCATGGTTTTCACCATGAACGTGATCGATGTCCTCTTTTCCCATATCGAGAAGCGCGTGGCGGGCTTCGGCATCCGGCCTGGCATGACTGTGGTGGATTACGGCTGCGGGCCGGGACGCTACACAGTTCATTATTCGCGCCTGGCCGGTCGGCAGGGCAAGGTCTATGCGGTTGATATCCACGCAATGGCCATCGACCTGGTTCGCCAAAAAATGGAGAGATTCGGCCTGGATAATGTTGAACCATGCCTGGCACAAGGTTATGACAGCGGCCTGCCCGAGCACGTGGCCGACCTGGTGACTGCCATCGACTTGTTCTTTGCCATCCGTGATAAAAACGCATTCCTGGCCGAGCTGAAACGGATCGCCAAACCGGACGGAACCCTGATCCTCGATGACGGGCATCAGCCGCGCAGCCAAACACTTGCCCAGATCGCTGCAGCCGGCAGCTGGGCCATCGTGGCAGAAACGAAAGACCATCTAACTTTAAAACCGGCAGGATAACCGCATACTACGGGGGAGAACACCAATCCTGAGGAGGCTTGCTTTGTTGTACGATTTCGATAAAATCATTGACCGCCGTGGGACCAATTCCATCAAGTGGCAAAAATATCCCCGGGATGTCTTGCCGCTGTGGGTGGCGGATATGGACTTCGCTGCACCCGACCAGATCCGGATCGCCTTGCAGCGGACCATAGAGCAGGCTGTGCTTGGATATGAATCCCCATCCAGGGAATTGCGTGAGACGGTGGCAGCCCGTATGCACTCACTCTACGGCTGGCAGGTTTCCCCGGAGGCCGTAGTCGCCACGCCCGGGGTGGTGGCCGGGTTCACCGCGGCAGCCAATGCGGTCTGTACGTCGGGACAGGGGCTTCTGGTCCAACCGCCGGTCTACCCGCCATTCCTGAAAGTACACAATACCGCCGGATTGGTGCGCCAGGACGCTCCACTGGCAATGGAAACCGGCGGTTCTCAGTTAAGCTATTCGGTCGACTTTGATGTTTTCCAGAAAGCGGTTGACTCCGCTGGGGCTCAGACCGGCATGTTTCTGCTCTGCAATCCACATAACCCGACCGGACAGGCTTATTCAAAAGCAGATCTTACGCGCATGGCAGATATCTGTCTCAAGAGCAATATGGTTATTTGCTCGGACGAAATCCATTCCGAACTCTTGCTGGACGGCTCAAAGCACACGCCGATTGCCGCATTGGATCCGGAGATTGCCGGCCGGACCATCACTCTGGTTGCCCCAAGCAAGACTTTCAATGTGCCTGGCCTGTTCTGCGGGTTTGCAATCATTCCAAATGCAGATCTGCTTGCACGCTACACAAAGACGGTCGAGTGCATGGCCATGCATGTCAGCAGTCTGGGGTTGGTGGCGGCGCAGGTAGCGTTTTCGGGCGATTGCGATGAATGGCTGGCCGCCCTGCGACTCTATTTGACAGCCAACCGGGACTTTCTGGTCGAATTCGTGGGGAGCAAGTTGGCTGGGATCAAGACGACCGTTCCCGCGGCCACCTACCTGGCCTGGCTGGACTGTAATTCTCTGGTCAACTCCGGGAAAATAACCGGCACACCGCAAGAGTTTTTCCTTAAGCAGGCCAAAGCTGCCTTGAACGAAGGCCGGGAATTCGGCCCGGGTGGTGAAGGCTTCGTGCGGCTGAATTTTGGCTGCCCGCGTTCCACTCTGGCTGAGGCGCTTGGAAGAATGAAAACCGCGCTGGACTTATAATCAACGAGTTCCGCGATCTAGTATTGAATTGAATATGGAGGCTTGATGGCTGCGCTTACCCCTGATGAAAAAAGTACCGTGGTGATGATCTATACCCAGAACTTCCTTGCCCGTGGCGAAGTGGTGACGAAGACGAACGTTCGCGTCAGTACCTGGTTGCGCACGCAGGGAGTGCCGGAGTATATCCATCTGCTCAAACCTACCGTGCTCCATTTTGGCGGCGGGGGTTTTAAAACGCTGTCCTTTTCGGAAATGTATCTGCCCGTTCCCACAATCATCGCCCTGCATCTGGCCCCGCCGGCCTCTGACCCCCTGGACTATTCCCCTGATGAACCCAATCGTGTGATGGTACCCATCACTGCCCTGGCTGGGGCCTTCCAGTTCTCGGGCTATTTGCGCATCTCGTCGCTGGCGAGTCTCAACACTGCCATTGAACTGGCGCATTCTGCCTGGCTGTCGATTTACAATGCGGATGTAACCAACCATTCCATACCCGATATGCAGCCCATCCATGTGGAGATGATATTGATTCATCCAAAGAATGTCAGTCTTGCGATAAAAGGATGATCCCTGTCGGGTCAGACCGATCACTCCCAGTCTGATTTTTTCGTCATCCAAGCCCGCAAATAGAGTTTTGCAGGAGGTAAATCATGAAAGCTTTATTTATCGGCGGCACCGGTCTGATCAGCTCGGCCTGCTCCGAACTGGCCTTGGAACGCGGCATCGAACTCTTTATCCTTAACCGCAGCCGTTCCGAAAAATATCCGCTGCCGCAAGACGCCCGCCTGCTGGTGGCGGACGTGCACGCCGACGAGACCAGCCTGGCCGCGCTGCTCGCAGACTATGAATTTGACACAATCGTGGATTGGATCGCCTTTACTCCACAGGATATCGAACGTGATCTGCGGCTCTTCAGCGGCCGGACCAACCAGTTTGTTTTCATCAGCTCGGCCAGCGCCTACCAGAAACCTCCCAGCCATTACCTCATCACAGAAAAGACGCCCCTCGAGAATCCCTTCTGGGAATATTCCCGCAACAAGATTGCCTGCGAAGAGCTCCTGATGCAGGCGCACCAGAAGCAGCACTTCCCGGTCACCATTGTCCGCCCATCCTTGACCTATGGGCCTTCCCAGATCGCCCTGTGCGTTAACAGTTGGGAGCATCCCTATACCGTCATCGACCGGATGAAGCGCGGCCGGCCGGTCATCATCCCGGGTGACGGCACTTCGTTGTGGGTGCTCACCTGGAACGCGGATTTTGCCAAGGGCTTCCTGGGCCTGCTGGGCAACCCGCAAGCCATCGGTGAGGCTTATCACATCACCTCCGATGAAGTCCTCACCTGGAACCAGATCTACCGGGAAGTCGGACGGGCGCTTGGGGTGGACCTGCATATCGTCCATGTACCATCCGATCTGATCGCGGCCTACGATCCGGATGCAATCGGCAGCCTGATCGGCGACAAGGTCAACAGCTCGGTTTTCGATAACACCAAGATCAAAAGCCTGGTGCCGGATTTCAACTGCACGGTGCCCTGGTCGGAAGGGTTGCGCCGTACTCTCGCCTGGCTGGAGGCCGATCCATCCCGCCAGACGATCGATGAGCGCTTGAATAATATCTGGGATAAAATCCTTGCGGAGTATGGGAAGGCGTTTCCCGGAAACCAGTCCGGCAAGGATTGACCCTTCCCAACCAACAGAGAGGAACCGCCGATGGAATACGGTTATTTTGACGATGAAGCCCGGGAATATGTGATCACCCGCCCGGATACGCCCCAGTCCTGGAGCAATTATCTCGGCTCCACTGAATACGGCGCCATAATTACCAACAATGCCGGCGGCTATGGCTTCTATCAGTCCGGGGCACGCGGGCGCTTTATGCGTCTGCTTTTCAACCGCCTCCCCATGGACCAGCCTGGCAGGTACCTGTATCTGCGCGACCGCCAGAGCGGCGACTACTGGTCGGCCTCCTGGCAGCCGGTTGGGAAACCGCTAGAACAATACCAGACGACCTGCCGGCATGGGACTGCCTACACGATCATCCAGTCTCATTATGCCGGGATTGCCAGCGAGACCACTTACTTTGTACCGTTAGGCCAGAAGTTCGAGTACTGGCGCACGAAGATCACCAACGAATCCGACCGCCCGCGCCAGCTCTCACTCTTCACATTCTGCGAATTCACCAACCAGTGGATCACCACCCAGGACCAGGTCAATTTGCAGTATTCGCTTTTCATCGTACGCGGCGAAATGACCGATGGGCTGCTGCGGATTGCCATCCACGATAACCTGCCATCCAACGATTCCGCAGTAAATCTAAGTGACACCCCCTTCAAATGCTGGATGACTCTGGTAGGCGCACCCCTGGCGGGCTATGATACCAGCCGGGAGGCTTTCATCGGCCCCTACCGGGCTTACCATAACCCGTTGGTTGTGGAAAATGGACAGTGCACCAACAGTAATGCTTTTGGCGACAACTCCTGCGGCAGCCTGCAAACTGACCTGACCCTCCAGCCGGGTGAAAGCCGCGAATTGCTGGTAATGCTGGGCATTGGCGAGGCCCGCACAGTCGGTAAAAGCACCGTGGAGCAGTTTGGCTCCCTGGCGATTGCCGAAACTGAGCTTCAAAAGCTGAAAGAGCACTGGCATGCCATGCTCGGCAGCCTGGTAGTCGCAGACTCCCGACCAGGATTTGAACCATACCATCAACGTCTGGGGCCTTTACAACTGTCTGATTACCTTCGCCTGGTCACGCGCTGCCAGCCTGGTTTACAACGGCGAGCGCGATGGCCTGGGTTTTCGTGACTCGGTCCAGGACCTGCTGGGAGTGACGGCCGCCATCCCGGAACAGGCCCGCCAGCGCCTCGAATTGCTGCTCACCGGGCAGGTATCCAACGGCGGGGCCATCCCGATCATCAAGCCTTTCGATCACCATCCCGGCCGGGAAACAGCCCCCGCTCCCGAAGAATTTCGCTCGGATGACTGCCTGTGGTTTTTCAACGCCGTGCCTGCCTATGTCAACGAGACCGGCGACGTGAGTTTCTATTACAAGCTTCTGCCCTATGCCGACCAGGGTGAAGCCACCGTCTTTGGACACCTGCGCCGGGCTCTGGAGTTCAACCTGGAACGCACCGGCGTGCATGGCCTGCCCTGCGGCCTGGCCGCCGACTGGAACGACTGCCTGCGGCTCGGTTACTACGGCGAGAGCCTCTTCGTTGCATTCCAGCTGCGCATGGGCCTGAACGTCTATGCTGAGATTGCTGAACGGCTGGACAAGCATGGCGAAGCCGCCTGGGCCGTGGAGCATCGCAAAAGGCTCGAAGCCAGCATCCAGGCCTGCGCCTGGGATGGGGACTGGTTCATCTGGGCCATCGGCGAGGATGGCACCGTCTACGGTACGCATGAATACGAAGAAGGCCAGATCTACCTGAATACCCAGCTTTGGGCGGTTATCAGTGGAGCGTCCACTTCAGAAGAAGCCACCCGCTGCATGCAGACCGTCCACGAACGGCTCGCCACCCCCTACGGTCTGATGCTTTCGGCTCCGCCCTTTGCCAAAACAAAGGTGGACGTGATGCGGGCGGTTGTCTTTCTTCCCGGCATCAAGGAAAACGCCGGTATTTTCAACCATACCCAGGGCTGGGGGGTCATGGCCGAATGTATGCTCGGCGATGGCGACCTGGCCTACGAGTATTACCGGGCCTCCATGCCGGCTGCCTACAACGACCGGGCTGAACTGCGCCAGAGTGAGCCTTACGTGCAGGGCCAGACCACTTACTCGATCTATTCCCCGCGCGGGTAACACCCGCACCTCCTGGCTCACCGGCGCAGCCGCCTGGGCCTATTTCAGCGCCACCCAATACGTGCTGGGGCTGCGCCCCGAGCTGGATGGCCTGCGCATCGATCCGTGCATTCCGCACACCTGGCCGGGTTTCAAGGCCACCCGCCGCTTTCGCGGCAAAACCATCGAAATCGAGGTCAAAAATCCGCAGGGCGTGTGCTACGGGGTCAAATCCCTGACATTGAACGGCGAACCCCTGCGCGGCAAGCTTGTCCCGGCTGACCTTTTGGCCGAAAATAATGTGGTCGAAGTGGTGATGGGCTAGCGTTCTTTGCTTCTTCGCGGTGATAATTCCTGATCTTTTTTTACGGGGTGACGATCCGGAATCCGATGTGGAAATCGCCGTATTCCGGCGGGTCTTCGAAGTGTCGATAAGCGGAGCGGGCCGTGAACTGGCTGCCGCCCCACCAGCCGCCCTTTTCCACTTTCACTTTCCCGCTCACGGGTCCGGCTGGATCCGTCAGCGGATCAGATGGATAGGGTCCCAACCAATCCTGGACCCACTCCATCACATTCCCGGCCATATCCAGAGCGCCAACCCAACTGGCTCCGGTCGGATAACTCCCAACAGGTTGAAGGCCTTTGCTGTCCACCAGGTTGCAGCGGGTGCCGTCGAATTCATTTCCCCATGGGTATGTCAGCGAATCGGGTCCGCGGGCGGCATACTCCCACTCGGCCTCGGTCGGCAGTCGTCCACCGCGCCAGCGCGCATAGGCTTCCGCTTCATACCAGGTCACACAGGCGACGGGGTTGTCAGGTAAATTTCCCAGGCAAAATTTTGGCAGTTGACCGGCGGATTGTCCTCCCAGCCAGGCCCAGCCGGCCTCTGACCAGAAAGCTTGCGTGGTATATCCGCCGGCATCTACAAACGCCCGGAAAGCCCGGTTGCTGACTTCGTATTTATCGATCCAGTAGCCGTTCGTCAGGCGCACCTCGTGTTGGGGCTGCTCGCTCGGGAATTCACCCAACACAAAGCTGGGCGGCGGGGGTTGCAGGTTTTCCAATGCCTGAATGGTGGCAGCATCGCTCCCCATCCTGAACGAACCGGCCGGCACCCAGACCTGTTCGATGCCTTTTTCGTCCACCCGGCTTTGACCGGCCGTTGGCGCTGAAGCTGTGGGGGCTGGGATGGCCATGGGACTTACACCTTGTGTTGGAGGGGCACCTGGTTTCGGCATGCAGGCGGAAAGAAAAACAAGGGCACTTAATACGATCAGCAAAGACTTTAGCAAGGTTGCTCCTCCCCGGGTTGTCTCGTAGACAGCCCTGAATGGCTTCGAAGGAATTATAATCCTGACCAATGTCTTTCCTTCCATGCCATTCCAGAGAATCTCACCGCGCAGAAGCGAAGTTCGCGAAGGTTCATAAAGGTTATCTTGGCGTTCGCTTGCACCCAGATATGGGGGTCGCGAGCTTCGCGCTAAAAATTGATTATCATGAATAAAACCGACACCTATCGACAAAAGCTGGCAACCCTCCAGGATTGGGAGCCGTATCTCCTGCAGGAATCCGGGCTTCCAGGCCCGCGCGGTAACCTGGAACTGGCCCAGGTGGTGGCCGACCTTGGCGATCGCGCCCTTTTCGAGCGTTTCCTGGCCTATACACCGGATATTGCACCCGTAAACGATCCGCACGAGTTCCTGGCATTTTGCGGCGTGGTCGGACTGGGCCGCCTGCTGGCCGAGGGCGACGACCAGCTCCTCGAGAGAATTCGCACCTATGCCTGCGACCCGCGCTGGCGCATGCGCGAAGGCGTAGCCATGGCACTCCAGCGCCTGGGCCGCGTGGACATGCCGCGCCTGCTGGCCGCCCTGGAATCTTGGATGGAAACCTGGACGAAAGCTCGAGCAGCGGCAATTGGCTCGAAAAACGGGCTGCAGCCGCCGCTCTTGCTGAACCGGTTTTGCTGCACAATCCGCAGGATGCCCGTGCATGCCCTGAGTATTTTGGATCGCATCACCGCCTCCATGGAGAACTCCGCCGAAGCCAAATCCGAAGAGTTCAAGGTCCTGCAGCAGGGCTTGGGCTACTGTTGGAGTGTGGTGGTCGTCGCCGCTCCTGAGCCCGGCCAACCCCTGATGGAAAAGTGGCTGGCCTGCCCGGATCCCGCCATCCGGCGCCTCATGCAGGAAAATCTCAAAAAGAACCGCCTCATCCGCATGGATCCCGCCTGGGTCGAAAAATGGCGAAAGAAATAAATAGATCACTTCGTGTACCTTCGTGTTCGCCTGCCATTCGTGGTTGTGGTGAAATCTTTTTCTTAATCAGGAAATCCCTATGACCCTTTTCGACGTGATCGCCTTCGATGCCGACGATACCCTCTGGCACAACGAGCGCCTGTATGACCAGACCCAGGCCGGATTGGCCGCGCTGCTGGCCGGCTATGGGATCCGCGCTTCCGACCTCGCCGAGCGCCTGTACCGGACCGAAAGCCATAACATTGCCCTGTTTGGCTACGGCATTAAATCCTTCACGCTCTCGATGATCGAGGCCGCCGTCGATCTCACCGCCGGAAAAATTAGCTCCCGGGAGGTGCTCGCCATCATCGACCTGGCCAAAGCCCAGCTGAATGCCCCGGTTGAGCTGCTCGAGCATGTCCTGGAAGCCGTCCCCCTACTGGCTGCCCGCTATCACCTGATCGTCATCACCAAGGGCGACCTGCAGGATCAGGAGACCAAGCTCGCCCGCTCCGGTCTGGCCGAATTCTTCCGGGATATCGAGGTTGTCAGCGACAAAACCCCGCAAAGCTACGCGGCCCTGTTCAAGAACCATTCATTTTCCCCGCAGCGCCTGCTGATGGTGGGCGATTCGCTCCGGTCCGACATCCTGCCGGTCTTGCAGTTGGGCGCGTACGCTGTCTATATCCCGTATGCCACCACCTGGCAGCACGAGGCTGCCCGGGCGCCTGCCCCCGGCACGCCGCGCTTCCACCAGCTCGAGCACCTCGGCCAGCTGCCGGATCTGCTCGAACGGCTTGAGATCCAAATTAAAAAATAGCGGATGGGGGTTACCCATCCGCCAAAATACATTAAACTTTAAACAGAGGAAAGAAATTGGTAAGTCCCGCACTAAGTTGTGGGCGACGTCCTGCCCGGACTAAAACCTGCTGTCCTGGGCCAGGTTCAGCTTACCCTGGCTTCCCTCCTATAGGGTGTGTTACCGGTTCTTCTATCTTGGCCTCCTTTCTGGACCTTATGGTCACTTAAGAACATCATACAACGAAATTATCCAGAATACATTAAAATCTGCCACCAATTTTGTAATTGCTTGTCCAGACAGTCAGGGACCCATTTTAGCGGTTATTTATTACGACGCCTTTTCTCCCTGGCTTTGCGGGCAATACATTCCATAATAAAGACACTCGCTGCGCGTGCAGCGCCATTCTTTGCGCAGGGTTTCAAGCTGATCGCCGTAATCCTTGTTCCTTTTAGCCGGCCAGGTCTCGAATCCCATCCACTTTTTCGCCAGAGCGAGCGCCTGCTCATCCTGCTCGTCCCGCTTGCCGCCCTGCTCTTCCAGGTGCCTGCGCAAGGCCCACAGTGTGCAGTAACAGCCCATGCTCAACATCTCGATCGCGTTCTCTTTGCGATATCCCAGGCGCTCGGTGAACGCCAATGTGGTCAACGGCATACTTTCAGGATAGATTTTGATCTCCTGCACGTTCAGCGGCAGGCTGTCTCGCAGTACACCGTTCGCCCAGTTCTCCATCCTGGTCAGGATATCCAGGCTGTTATCGCCCAGGTAGCCCCGCAGGCCCTGATCGCTGGCGATTTTCCTGACCGTCTCTTCCAACATTTTGTGCTGTTCCTCATCCAGCCGGCTGCCGGTTTCTTTCAAAGCCTCCAGCAGGGACAGCAGGCCGCGCGCCAACGCCTCGGCTTGATTACCGGAGGAATTGATGGTGTTGACCGCCACGGCATCCCCGGTCTTGACCGCCGCAGACTGTATCTCCAGCGTGCGCTTGACCACTTCGGTCAACAGCGGATCGCGCGCCTCGTCGCGGCTGATCTTCGGTTCGGTTTCCAAAAAGACCACGTACAGGTCCAGGCTGACGTCCCGCTTCCCCAGCCCTTTTTTGTCGATCCATTCCCGCGTGGCATCCACGGCGCTGTTGTAAGGCGTATTGTCGATGGTGCCTCCATCCACGTAGGTATCGGTATCATAAGGGAAGAAATCGCGCATGGTTTTGGATTTTTTCCAGCGCCGGAGTAAATCCTGCCAATCGTCTGGGTTGTATTGGCTGCCCCGGGCGGTTTGGTAGGCCTGCTGCAGATCCGCCTGCACCTGCGGGTCTTCAACCCAGCCGCTGAGGAACCTGTACAGCAGCTGGTTCTCCGGACTTTCTGTCGGATAGATTTCCTGGAAGGGGAAGGGTGCAAACACGCCCGGGAACCTTCCGGAAGCCAGCGCGGCCTTGATCACGCTCGGGTTGCCGGGGAGCTGCAGCCGGAAGCTGCCCAGGGGCATTTTTTCGGGATCGGCCACGTCCAGCCGCCAGGCCTGCTTCGCCATGTAACGCATGAAATCTTCCAGGGCCAGGTAGGCCGAAATCTCCAGCCGCCCGGTGCGGAAGTTGGCGCGCGTCAGGCTGACCGTGATCTCCCGCTCCGCATAATCCTTGAACGTGCGCTGCGGATCGATCAGTCTTTCCGGTTGGCCGGAGGGTTGAAGCTCCTGGTCCACCGGGCCGCTCAGGTGTCCCTTTTGGAGCGGCGCGACCGGCTGGGTGAACATATTCTCGATGACCTGGCCGCCCTGGCTGTCTGCGGGGATCAGGGATCTTTCCATCCGGAAGCGCCTCAAATAGGTGCGCGTCGCCTCCCGCAGGAGCTCCTGGCGGTGGTCTTTGAGGAGGCCCAGCAGGACGCCCGGCTCCCCCAGGCGCTGCATTAGTTCTTTACCGGTTTGCAGCGCGGCTGAAACGACCTGGGCGCCGGAGAGCAGGCCGCGTTGGGGGTCCTGCCACCACCAACCGATCCGGACGAGGTTGGCCAGGATCAATTTGAATTTTTCGAGGTCCTCAACCAGCAACCCCAACGGGCTGTCCGGGCTGTCGCCGATTATTTTTTTCTCCGGCATCAGCAGCCAGGCGCGGTGATAGGAGCGGATCAGGCCATCCATGGCCTGGATGGTTCTCTCCGGGCTGGCGCGCACTTCCGCCGGCAGTTCCTTTTTGCGTAACAAATATTCTGCGAAAAAGATCGAGTTCATCGCCCCAATCGAGGAGCCGGTGAGCACGTCGAACTGCATGCCCGTGATATGAAAGGCGTGGATCACCCCGGCCTCGAAGAGGCCTTTGGCGCCGCCGCCGGTCATCACAAAACCGCGCCGTTTGGTTTTTTCAGCTTTGTTCATTTTTCACCTTGGATCGTCTAAGAATTTCCCGGATCCTTTACAATTAAAAACCGTTGAGCAATTGTCAGCGGCCTTGTCGTTGAAATAAGCGTCATGAGTGCGGGATAAATCCAGCTCCACCAGGTATGTTGTCAGCATTGGATTGACGATTTGTAAATCCATTATATGCACTTCAAAGCTTGAATTCAAGTATTTTTCTTGAAGATTGCAAATTTTTCATTATTCTGGCGCGATTGTTGGCGGAAATAACCAGGCATTCCGGATAATATTAGGCAAAATTAATCCAGGTTATTGTATAATCTGAAGGTCGGCAATCGGATCAAGCCACAAGGAGCATCCCATGCGTACGCCACTCTGGATTCCATCCACTGAACGGATAGAAAAAGCCAACCTTACACGCTTTATTGAGCTGGTCAACCGTCGTCATCAGAAGGATTTCAAAACCTATGCGGATTTATACCAGTGGTCGGTGGAGGCGATCCCCGATTTTTGGGCGGATATGTGGGACTTTGCGGAGATCAAACACTCCCGCCGCTTTGACACCGTTGTGGACGATCTTTCTGTATTCCCCGGCGCCAGGTGGTTCCCGGGGGCGCAGTTGAACTTCGCCGAAAACCTGCTCCGCTACCGGGACGGCCGGACGGCACTGATCTTCAGGGGTGAGGCCCGTAACTCCGCGCGAATGACCTATGCGGAGTTGTACGATGCCGTCGCACGCCTGGCGAAATCGCTGCGCGCGACAGGCGTCGCGGTGGGAGACCGGGTTGTGGGGTATATGCCCAACCTGCCGGAAACAGTGATCGGCATGCTCGCCGCCTCCAGCCTGGGGGCTGTCTGGTCATCCTGCGCAACGGATATTGGCGCCTGCGGCCGCGCTCGAGCGCCTGGGGCAGGTCGAGCCGAAGGTGCTCATCACGGCTGATGGGTACTATTACAAGGGAAAACCCATCGAAACCCTGGCAAATGCCGGGGAGCTGGCGCGCCGGATCCCGTCACTGCAAAAAACGGTCGTGGTGCCGTATATTCACGAGCGGGCGGACATCTCCCTGATACCCAGCGCCGTCCATTATGCGGATTTTGTGGCAAAGGAAGCCGATCTCGAAATTGAGTTTGCCCAGCTTCCCTTTGACCATCCGCAGTACATCATGTTCTCGTCGGGGACAACCGGCAAACCCAAGTGCCTGGTGCAAAGCGCGGGCGGCGTACTCATCAATCACCTGAAAGACTTGCTGCTGCACACGGACCTGCGGCGCCAGGACACAATTTTTTACATCACCTCCTGCAGCTGGATGATGTGGAACTGGCTGGTGAGTTCGCTGGCAGCCGGCGCGACGGTTGTACTCTACGACGGCAGCCCGAATTTCCCCGATACCGGAGCGATGTGGAAGTTGATTGAAGATGAAAAGGTGACGGTATTTGGCTGCAGCGCCAGCTACATCCACATTTTGGAAAAGGAAGGCGAGAAGCCGGACCGCTTCGACCTGTCGAGCCTGCGCGAAATCTCGCAGACCGGCTCGGCGCTCTCGGTGAACGGGTTCGAGTACGTCTACAGCGCCATAAAAAAAGATCTGCACCTCAATTCAATCTCGGGCGGCACCGACATCAACGGTTGCTTCGCCGCAGGCAGCCCGATCCTGCCGGTCTATGCGGGTGAATTGCAAAGCCCCGCGCTGGGCATGAAAATAAAGGCCTACAATGACGCCGGAAAGCCGGTCTACGATGAACAGGGCGAGCTGGTCTGTGAAAAACCCGCCCCGTCGATGCCGCTCTATTTCTGGAACGACCCGGACGGATCGAAATATCATCACGCCTACTTCGACGTTTTCCCGGGCGTCTGGAGGCACGGCGACTATGTGCTGATCCACCGCGACACGGGCGGGGTGACGTTCTACGGGCGCTCGGATGCGGTGCTGAAGCCGTCCGGCGTGCGTATCGGCACAGCCGAGATTTACGCTCAGATGGAAAAACTGCCGGAACTGGTTGACAGTCTCGCCATCGGACAAAACCATGCAGGCGACCAGCGTGTGATCCTGTTCGTCAAACTGGCAGCCGGGCAGGTGCTGACGGATGCGCTCAAGGATAAGATCCGCAGGACCCTGCGCGAGAACGCTTCCCCGCACCACGTGCCGGCGCTGATCATTGAAGCGCCGGATATCCCGTACACGCTGAGCATGAAAAAAGTCGAGAGCTCAGTGACGAACATACTCAACCGTCGCGAAGTCAGCAACCGGGATGCACTGATCAATCCCAGCTCGCTGGACTTTTATGAGGGCTTGCTGGAACAGTTGCAGTAACTGCCGATCGGATTTTAGAGCGTGTATAGATCGACGTATTCGTTGACCGGCATATCTTCCAACTTTTCCCGGTCGAGGGAAACCTCCAGGATCGCCTGCTGCTGTTTTGCCGGAAAGCGTCGGGCAAGGTTAGTCTTAAATTTATCGATCAGGCTCGGAATTCCTTCGGTGCGCCGCCGGCGGTGACCGATGGGATATTCCACGACGACTTCGTCGGTTTTACTCCCGTCTTTGAAAAAAACCTGGACCGCATTGGCTATCGAGCGCTTCCCGGGGGAAAGATAGTCCGCGGAAAACTGCTTATCTTCCACGCAAGCCATTTTTTCACGAAGAACGTCGATGCGCGGGTCGGAGGCAACGCTATCTTCATAGTCCGCAGCCGTGAGATTCCCGAAAATCAATCCAATCGCCGTCATATACTGGATGCAGTGATCGCGGTCGGCGGGATTATGTAATGGACCTTGCTTGTCAATAATGCGGATGGCCAATTCATGCGTGCGAATGGTCACTTTTTCAATTTGGTCCAGGCGATCACGAACCTGCGCGTGCAGCTTGAGCGCACATTCAACCGCCGTTTGCGCATGGAATTCCGCCGGGAATGAGATTTTGAACAAAACGTTCTCCATGACATAACTGCCATACGGACGCTGGAACTTGAATTCCTTGCCTTTGAAGAACACGTCGTAAAATCCCCATTCCCGGGCGGTAAGACAGGTTGGATAACCCATTTCTCCCTTGAGCGAGAGAAGCGCCAGCCGGACAGCTCGACTGGTGGCATCCCCTGCCGCCCAGCTTTTGCGGGAGCCGGTGTTCGGGGCGTGGCGATAGGTGCGCAAGGTGCCGCCATCCACAAACGCCTGGGATAGCGCATTGATCGTTTCGGCCTGGGTGCCGCCCAACAGCCAGGTGCAAACCGCGGTCGAAGCCACTTTTACGAGAAGCACGTGGTCCAATCCGACACGATTAAAGGAATTCTCAAGCGCCAGGACTCCCTGGATCTCATGCGCCTTGATCATGCCTTCCAGAACGGTTTTCATCTTCAGCGGCGGCTTTCCCGCGGCAGCCCGGTTGCGGGAAATCCAGTCGGCTGTAGCCAGGATGCCGCCGAGATTGTCGGATGGATGTCCCCATTCCGCCGCAAGCCAGGTGTCGTTAAAATCCAGCCAGCGGATCATAATCCCGATATTGAACGCGGCCTGGACCGGATCCAGCTGGTACTGCGTTCCGGGGACTTTGGCGCCGTTGGGTGTTATGCTGCCGGGTACAATCGGGCCGAGCAGTTTTGTGCATGCCGGATAGGACAGCGCTTCCAGGCCGCAGCCCAGCGTGTCGATCAGGCAGCAGCCTGCCGTTTCATAGGCTTCCGGCGAATTGATTTTGTATTCGTGAGTATATTTGGCGATATCAACCAATACCTGGTCCGGTTCGGGACGAGCATTGGAAGCCTCTACACCCATGTTATTGCCTGTCTTCGATTGGAACGAACTTCTGATCTTCCGGACCGGTATAGTTGGCCGATGGGCGGATAATTTTGTTATCGAGGCGCTGTTCAATGATGTGCGCCGCCCAGCCGGTGATCCTTGCCATGACGAAAATCGGGGTGAACATCGTGGTCGGAATTCTCAGCATGTTGTAGGCTACGGCTGAGAACCAGTCCAGGTTGGGGAACATCTTCTTTTCTGCCCACATTACCAATTCAATCCGCTCGGCGATTTCGTACTGTTTCATATCGCCGCTGTCAGTTGACAGGCGGCGGGCTACTTCCTTGATGATCTTGTTGCGCGGATCGGAAATCGTGTAAACCGGGTGTCCGAAACCGATAATGACTTCCTTTTTTTCGAGCCGGGCGCGGATGTCGGCTTCGACTTCATCCACGCTTTTGTAGCGGCTTTGAATTTCGAGGGCGACTTCATTGGCTCCGCCGTGCTTCGGTCCACGCAAGGCGCCGATTGCGCCGGTAACGGCCGAATACAGATCCGACCCGGTGCTGGCAATCACCCGCCCGGTAAATGTCGAAGCGTTAAATTCATGTTCCGCGTAAAGGATCAGGGAAGTGTGCATGGACTTGACCCACAAATCGGAAGGCTTTTTGCCATGCAGCAAATGCAGGAAATGCGCACCGGTGGAATCGTCATCGGTTTCCACGTCGATGCGGCGTCCTGAATGGCTGAAATGATACCAGTACAGCAGCATGGAAGGAAAGCTCGCCAATAATTGGTCGGCAATCTCACGCGCCCCGGCCAGATTGTGATCCTCTTTTTCAGGCAGGACCGCGCCCAGGGCGGAGCAACCGGTCCGCAGGACGTCCATCGGATGGGCCGCGGCCGGGATCTGTTCGAGGACGGTCTTGACGATATAGGGCAGGCTGCGCAGGGAGCGCAGCTTGTTTTTGTAGTTGGTCAGTTCAGAGCGCGTCGGCATTTTTTCATGGATCAGCAGGTAGGCAATTTCCTCGAATTCGCACTGGTTGGCGAGATCCACTATGTCATAACCGCGATAATGCAGGTCATTCCCGGAACGGCCAACGGTACACAGCGCCGTGTTGCCGGCCGGTACGCCGGAAAGCGCAACTGACTTTTTCGGCTTAAAGCCTTGAACTGTGGTTTGAACCATCTCCGTCATTGTTTCACTCCTTTTGAAAATAATTCGTCCAGCTTGCTTTCGAAGCGTTGATACCCGAGGAAATCATACAATTCCTCACGCGTCTGCATCAAGTCGATTACCTGTTTTTGGGATCCGTCCCTGCGGACCGCCTGGTAGACCGCCAGCGCGGCTTTGTTCATGGCGCGAAACGCCGATAATGGATACAGAACGAGACTGACCCCCGCCGAATCAAGCTCCTGGAGCGTGAACAAGGGGGTCAATCCAAATTCCGTGATATTTGCCAGGACCGGCACCTTGACGGCCTCGACGAACTTCCTGTACATGGAAAGCTCGCTCACAGCTTCCGGGAAAAGCATGTCGGCGCCCGCTTCAACATAGGCGCCGGCCCGCTCGATGGCGGCCTCCAACCCCTCCACGGCGAGTGCATCCGTCCTGGCCATGATCACGAAGTGCTCATCTGTGCGCGCATCCACGCGCGGCCTTGATCCGGTCCAGCATTTCATCTTTCGGTACAACGGCTTTGCCGGGCCGGTGTCCGCAGCGTTTGGCAGCCACCTGGTCCTCAATGTGACATCCGGCAGCCTCGGACTTGATCAGCGCCTTGATCGTCCTGGCAATGTTGAAGGCTGCGCCGAAACCCGTGTCGACGTCAACCAGCAGCGGAAGATCGCAAACGTCGGTGATACGACGCAGATCGGTCAGTACATCCTCGAGCGTTAAGATTCCAAGATCGGGTAATCCCAGGGAACCGGCTGCAACCCCGCCGCCGGAAAGGTAGATGGCTTTGTAGCCCGTACGCTCGGCCAGCAGGGCGTGATAAGCGTTGATCGTTCCAATGACTTGCAGTGGTTTTTCTTGAACCAGCGCTTCGCGCAGTTTTGCTCCGGGAGATGTGGGTGGATTCATATTTTCTCCTTAATCGAGTATACCATTTCCATCTCTTTTATGAAATATATCCCATTGGTAAGGGATAAATCGGCAAACCTGGGGCGAGGCCGACGATGCGCCCGACTGCCAGAGTAATGGCGCGCAGGCCTGCCAGCCTTTGTTCAAAATCCAGATTTTCAACGGAGGCAGTATTGGCCTGCATGAAACGGTCGACATTGATTCGCATGAGGCCAATCTCGCCGATCATATCGGTGAGGGGGATTTCGGAAAGGGCCTTACTTTCAAAGGCGTTGAAATATTTCAAGTAGAAGCCGTGTTTGAAGGCATTCTGATTGCCATGTGGCGCACCGCGGTTTTTAGGCATAGGGATTCTCCACGACCCCCATAGCCTGGGGGCAGGCGGACACAACGGTAAAGAAAAACATGAAAAAAAGAGAAGAGCAGGCATGGGAAGGCTCCTTAAATAGAAACACGGGAAGTGTGGGCCTTCCCGTGCCTGAGATTAATCATAGAACGTTTGTTCAGAATGTCAAGGGGGAAAAATTAACAATTTTGCAAACTAGGTGAGCCTTGCTGGAAAAGTAATGCCAACAAGGCTCACACCTGTCCGTGACTAAATTATTTTGGAATATTTGGACTATAAATCAATAAGGAAAATGAAATATTGAAGGTGGAAAACGAGACGATCCTTGATAATTTAAGGCAGCTTGCCGGGAAGAATATTCCCATCATCGTTCGCCGGCCGGTTATCCGGGGCTATAACGACAGCCCCACGAGCATGCATGCCTTGGGAAAATTTGTCAGGGAATTGAAGACGATCTGTGAGATTGACCTGCTGCCATATCACCGCCTGGGTCTAAGCAAGTATGAACGTCTGGGCCAGAATTATGAGCTTGTAGATGAACCTACTATGAAAAATGAGCAAGTTACGGGATTACAGGCTATTCTTCTTTCCTATGGCCTGAAAGTTCATATCGGTGGTTTGAATTGTTTGATTGTCTCTTGCGCATCCAGCGCCCGCTGCCCGGTATAGCCGAAATCGGTGGCGCTGATCTTCGGCTTATTATCATTGGTCAGATGTGGCACCTCGCCAAAGGGGTAGTAACGCCTGTCCTGGTGCTCTCCCAGGGCTGCCTGTCCTGGGTGGATGTCCAGGGCTGCTCCAGAGCGCACCGGCGGAACCCAGAATGGCTGTCCCCTCACCCAGGTGATCGATAAGGAAATAGGTCAGTGTGGAACAAGTCTCGGAATGCAGGCCGTCAGTGGCGACCGTCTGTCCGGCGAAGGAATAATAATCTGGTCGCATGCCATGGCCCATCAGAAGCATTTTCGATATATTTACTTCTTAAGGAAATCTTCCGGATCAATTCCCGCTTGTTTCAGGATGGCCCTCAACGTGCCTTCGAGGCATATCACCTGGTGGCTGGGAATGGTTGTAAACTCCCAGTTCTCAGGCTGCCTCCACCTCATATTCCAAGGCTTAAATTCTCAAAGCATATCCTTTTTTCTTAACGATTTGCCGGTATTTGAAACCAGATAAATGTTCTATGCGATTATGCTCCCCCGATAATAAGTGGATAATCGAATTTCTCTTTGACTTTGGGAAGGTGAAGATTGGATTGCGCCTCGATCAACTTGCGCGCCACATCCCTGGCAATTTCCACTGTCTCAGCCACAGTACGCCCCTGGGCAATCAATCCTTGCAGGTCGTCTGAAGTAGCCAGTTACACGCCTTCTGGCAAGCGGGTGATGTGCAGACGAACGATGCGTTCCCGTTCCTTAATATCCAACATAAACGCTCCTTTATCTTTGCAAAATAAAGTATAGCACAAATCCATTTGGCCAGCTCCAGCAGCGTCGTCATAAAATCCAGTCTTGTCCCCTGCGGGATGCTACGCGATACCTCCATCAACCCCAGGCTGCCTGCACTGGACTGTCGTCTGTGCAGTCCAGGTAAGCTGTTCCCCTCGCATCCAGCGCCCGTTGCCCGGTATAGCCGAAATCGGTGGCACTGATCTTCGGCAGCCCATCATTCGGCAGATCCCGCACTTCGCCAAAGGGATAGTAACGCCTGTCCTGGTGCCAGTGCTGCTAGGAGCGCCCCGCCGGCATCCAGCACGGCTGCCACTGAGCCCAAAGTGATCGCTGAGGAAGTACTTCAGCCCGGAGCCATCATTCATCGCAATCGTCATCCCGGCGAAGGCATAATACTTGATCACCTTCTGGGTGGTTCCGTTATCCTGTACTTCATACGCGCCGCCCACGAAAGTATAGGTTGTCAAGGTGCTGCCGCCGGTCACAGTATACACCTGCTCAACGCGGTTGCCGTCCCCGTCATAGAAAAACTGTCACATGGCGTCAAGACCTCCGAGTTTTTGCAAAAACTCGGAGGTCTCCGTTCGCTTTCCTTCCCCTTCCAAGGGGACATTTTATGTTTAGGGGAATCTACCCCTTTGGTCTGACATCTTTTTCCCCGCAGCCCTTGACAAATTAGAAAATGTGTTCTATGTTTATATCTGTCTCGCTAAGCCCTATTCTCTTTCCATGTCTCCACTCACCCAGGGAACCCTCGCCATGTCGTCAGCTTTCAGCTTTCAGCCTTTAGCTACCAGCTATCTACCGTCCATTGTAGCAAGAAAACCCTCTATCCCTATTCGACTTTGGAAAACGAATACCCCTTATATCCCCCATATCTATCCTTTATCTGGAAAACGGAACAAAGAACCACCATATCTGGCGGCGGGAAGTATTCGATTTTTTTTGGATACGCGGTTCGAATACTGGCCAAGGCTGGTCCCTTATCTTATCTTTTTCCTCTCTCTCGCGAAGCACGTGTGCCCGGCAGGGTATCCCGTAGTGGCAAATGTGTTCTTCATTGTGAAAAGGGGTCATGGGTTGGATCAAGCTCCCATCTCCCCCGGAGGAGCTTCGCAGGAGGCTGGAATGGTATCGTGCAAAAGGAATATGAAAGCGGGTTCGTGTTCCTTCGTGTTCCTTCGTGGTAAATCTTTTCTCCTTCTTCATTTCCTTGTCTCCCTTGCCCATTCCCCCTTGAGCCTGTACAATCAACCCACAGGGGTTCCCCTTATGCAGAGTTCAGACCGGTCCACCCCCAACCTCTTTGAAAGAATGACGGCCTACCTGCCGCTCATCTGGCTTTCGCTCTCCTTTTTGGGCGGAATCGTGGTCGCCAGCCAGGTGCGCGCTCTCCCGCAGCTTCTGGATCGGTCTCATCCGCTCCGTCCTGCCCGCTTCGGTGGCGCTCAACCGCACGCTGTGGCTGGTCGTGGCCAGCCTGGCCGCCCTCGTCACGCTCAGCCTGCTGGTCTTCTTTATCGTTTCGGCGCTTCTCCGCCGCCGGCCTTTCCGGCTCGCCTCCTCCACGCTCCTGCTGGTCTTCCTGTCCGGCGTGGCCCTGCTGCTGGGCGCCGCCCGCTACGCCTACAGCCTGCCGGTCGTCGACGCCAACTACATCTCGTGGTACAGCGACCGGGATTATGAGCTGCTCGTTACCGGCACATTGGTCAGCCCGCCCGACCAACGCGATACCTACACCAATTTGCGCCTGGAAGTCAGCGCCGTCAACACCGGCGACGAAACCCTGCCCGTCCATGGCCTGATGCTGGCACGCGTCGCCCCGGATGTCGAGTGGCATTACGGGGAGGTCGTCCGCCTGCGCGGCCACCTGCAGACCCCGCCCACCAACGAGGATTTTTCCTACCTGGATTACCTGGCCCACCAGGGCATCCATGCCTATATGCCGGATGCGGAGGCCACCCTGCTGCCCATCACCGGCGGGAACGCGTTCCTGCGCCTGGTCTACGCCTTCAAGGCCCAGGCGGTTGCGCATGTCTACCAGATCTTTCCCGACCCCGAAGCCTCGCTGCTTTCCGGCATCCTGCTCGGGGACGATAACGGCCTGCCCGCCGAGCTGCAGCAGGCTTACCAGAACACCGGCACCGCTCACATCATCGCCATCTCGGGTTTCAACATCGCCATCATTGCCGGGCTGTTTGTAGGCCTGTTCAGCCGCCTGCTTGGCAGGCGCAAAGGCGCCATCTTTGCCGTGCTCGGCATCCTGCTCTACACGGTCCTGGTGGGGGCCACCGCTTCGGTGCTGCGGGCCGCCATCATGGGCACCCTGGCCATCTTCGCCCGCCAGGTCGGGCGCCGCCAGAACGGGCTCAACACGCTCGCCTTCACCGCCGCCGTCATGGCCGCCTTCAACCCGCAGCTGCCCTGGGATGTCGGTTTCCAGCTTTCCTTTGCCGCCACCCTCGGGCTGATCCTGTATGCCCAGCCGCTCGAGGATTGGGCGGTCCGGCTGGTTTCCCGCTTTGTCTCGCCCGAAAAAGCCAAAAAGATCGCCGGGCCCATCTCGGCTTTCCTGCTCTTTACCCTCGCCGCCCAATTGACCACCCTGCCGCTCATGGCCTACCACTTCGGGCGCCTGTCCCTGGTTGGGCTGCTCGCCAACCCGTTCGTCCTGCCCGCCCAGCCGGCCGTCATGGTCCTGGCCGGGCTGGCGCTCCTGCTCAGCTTTATCTACCTGCCGCTCGGAAAAGCGGCCGGCTGGCTGGCCTGGCCCTTCGCCGCCTACACCAACCGCATGGTGGAATTCTTCAACGGCCTCCCGCACGGCGTGATCGTGCTGGGCGAATTCTCCTTGCTGTTCGTGGTCCTGTTTTACGTTGTGCTGCTCACCCTGACCTTTGCCCGGCCGCCCTTCAGGCAGACTCTGCGCACGTCCCTGGCGCCTTCCGTGATTATCGTCGCCCTGGGCATTGGCATCTGGCTGGCCTGGTCTTCCGTCTTCGCAGCCCCGGATGGACGCCTGCACCTGACTTTCCTGAACGTGGGTACGGCGGATGCCATCCTGATCCAGACCCCTGGCGGGCGTTCGATCCTGGTTGACGGCGGGGAAAGCCCCTCCGTGCTTTCGGATGCGCTCGCACGCCGCCTGCCGCCCTTCGATCGCCGCCTCGACTGGCTGGTGGTGGCCTCCCCGCAGGAACAACAACTGGCGGCCTTGCCGCGCATCCTGGACCGTTTCCCGGTCGGGGATGTGCTCTGGTCCGGCAACCAGGATGCCTCCTATTCCGCCCAGGCTTTGGCCGCCTGGCTGGCTGACAGCGCCACTCCGCTCACGCTGGCCTACAAAGGCGCGGCCCTCGACCTTGGCCAGGGCGCCAGGCTGGAGACGGTCGCCGTCTCGCCGCGCGGGGCAGTGCTGCTGCTGGAGTGGCAGGGCTTCCGGGCGCTGCTGCCGGTCGGCATGAGCCTGGATAACCTGACCGAACTGGAGAACGGGAAAAAGGTTGGCAGGGTGACGGCGCTCCTGGTGGCCGATTCTGGTTTCGGCCCGCTCAACCCCCCGCAGTGGATCGCGGCTCTCCGCCCGCAGCTTGCCATCCTGTCCGTCGCCGCCGGTGACCCGACCGGTCTGCCGGCCCAGTCCGTGCTGGACGAACTGGCCGGAGCCAACCTGCTGCGTACGGACCTGAACGGCTGGATCGAGATCTCCACGGATGGGGCCGGGATGTCGGTGATAGTGGAAAAACAAGCCGGCATTGTCCCCTGATAAAATCCGTTGTATACTGAATTGAAGGTGGTCAGTAGGTTGCAGAACTTTCAAACTCTTACATGTGTCACAAAAATGAATACAGGGACATGATTTTCATCAGTTTATGACCATTAATAAGATCTCACCTGGCGGAAAACCAAGCCTTGATCCCATTGAAGCCGTCAAACGCAGGATATTCCTGGCTGCCACGCCCCTTGGCATCCTGATCATGCTGTTCGTATGGGTGACCGGCATGCGACAGGGCGATATTTCCCGGTTGAATACCTTTTTCCTGCCGCTCCTTGCAACTCTCTTCCTGACTCTGGTCTTGCTGTTTTGGAGCGATGTCATTCCTCTGCGCACTTTTGAATTGATCGTTTACGCCTCGGTACTGGCCTATGCGCTGTGTGATTTCGCATCGGTCATTTTCAGGACCATCCGGACCAACGGTACTTTCAATACAAGCTTGATTCTCTGGCTTCCTTTTGTCTATATCCTGGGGTTCCTGATCCTGAGCACGAACCGGGCCCTGTGGCTTTCTGCCCTCTTCTTCCTTACCACGCTGCTGCTCGGTGCCGTGGCCTGCCTGTATTTCCTGGTAAATCACCTTGCAATCCAGAATATCGATCTGCTGGTTGAGGTTTATTCTGCCAGCGCATTTTATATTGCAGTCCTTTACCTGGTTGCCCGTATCAAGGAACGTTATGCTTCGGAACTGGCCGTCGCCGACGATATGTCCAAGTTGGCCATGACCGACAGCGTTACCCAGCTGAATAACCGGCGCTTGCTCAACCACTACCTTAAGGAAGAGGTCAACCGCGCCGAGCGGCACAACCAGCCCCTTTCCATCTTGTTGTTCGACCTGGACTTGTTTAAAAAGATTAATGATACGTACGGGCATAATGCCGGGGATGAAGTCTTGCATGAAGTGGCTCAGCTTCTGCGTCTCATCGTCCGCACCTCGGATCCATTCGGGCGCTGGGGAGGCGATGAGTTCCTGTGCCTGGCCACCAATACGACCGGAGAAAAGGCGGTCGAACTGGCTGAACGCCTGCGGGAGGCAGTGCAGCAGCACCACTTTGGCATGGCGGGCAAAGTCACTGCCAGCTTCGGCGTAACGAGTTACCAGAAGGGGGATAAGCCCGAGACTTTGATCAGAAGGGCAGACTTGGGCCTCTACAAGGCCAAAGCCGGCGGCCGGAATCGGGTCGAGCCGGTCAGGGCTGGCATTACCTTGCCGCTTTTCGAAGGCGAGAAACCCTATCCGATCCCGCAAGACGACCCCGGGCAGCTGATGATCCTAAAAAATAGTAGAATTTATGGATAGGTTCCAAGCAACTCCCGGCCGGGCCGGGGGTTTGACACATGTATAATCCTGGCAAAAACATCCTTCCCATTCCAAAATTGACCGGAGGCCTGCCTCAATGAAACAAGACAACTTCAAAGTCTACGGATACCGCTGGATTGTTTTGGTCGCGTTCATGTTTATCGTCGCGATCACCCAGTTGGTCTGGATCACCTTTGCCCCCATCACTGGCGAAGCGGCGAAATTCTACGGCGTCTCGGACCTGAGCATCGGTCTCCTGTCCATGAGCTTTATGATCGTCTACATCGTCGTATCCATCCCGGCTTCCTGGGTGATAGACACCTATGGCATCCGGGTGGGGGTGGGCATCGGCGCTGTATTGACGGCCATCTTTGGCCTGCTGCGCGGGGTGTGGGCCACAAACTATACCCTGGTGCTGATCGCCCAGATCGGTGTTGCCATCGGACAACCTTTCGTCCTCAATGCAGTCACCACCGTGGCCGCGCGTTGGTTCCCGGTCCGTGAACGGGCCACCGCCTCCGGCCTTGGATCGCTGGCGATGTATCTCGGGATTTTCCTTGGCCTGGCAATCACGCCTTACCTGACCATCCATTTCCAGATCCACGGCATGTTGATGGCCTATGGGATCGCCTCCCTGGTAGCCGCATTGATCTTCCTGGTATTTGCCCGGGAACGCCCGGCAACGCCTCCCTGCCCACCCGGTATGGAAGTGCGTTCCCTGGTCTTTGACGGTTTCAAACAAATGTTGCGTCAAAAGAATTTTATCCTGCTCCTGGTCATTTTCTTCATAGGTCTGGGGACTTTCAATGCAGTCACCACCTGGATCGAGGATATCGTCCGGCCGAACGGATTCTCCAGCACACAGGCCGGCACCATCGGCGGGTTGATGATCGTGGGCGGCATCCTGGGCGCCCTGGTCATCCCAACCCTTTCCGATCGCTACCGCAAGCGGACTACGTTTATCATGGTGGCGCTGGTCGGCGCCACGCTGGGCCTGGCCGGGGTCGCCTATGCCACCAGTTACTGGCTCTTGATCGTTGCCGCTTTTGTGATGGGCTTCTTCCTGCTCAGCGCAGGCCCGATCGGGTTCCAGTATGGCGCCGAGATCACCTATCCCACCCCGGAAGGCACGTCAAATGGCATCCTCATCTTAATGGGACAGATCTCCGGGATCGCGTTTATCTTTGCGATGGACAGCTTCAAATCTCCGGGGACCGGCTCGATGACGCCCTCCCTGGTTGTTCTCATCGTTTTAATGGTCCTGAGCCTGGTGCTCAGTTTCTTCCTCAAAGAGCCCAAGACCCTGCTTACAGAAAGCGTAAAGCCGGTCGATGCAGCCTGATTGCTGATATTCTTCCCATCCCAAACGTAAGGCGGAATGGCATTCCGCCGCTCTCATTCCGCAAAATGAATTCGGAGACTGCCGCATCTGGCAGCCTCCGAAATTTTTTTCCACGGGTTTGGACAATCCTTGCTTTTATCTTACCCGGACCGGGAAGCAGGAAAGTCTCCGTAAACAAGGCCCGGGGTTTGATATAATCCCATTTATCTTACAGGTAGTTTTATCAGGTAAAATACCCAGCACATGAAACCCCCAATACTCTCATCTCCAAAGCCAGGGCTCTCCCGGTCCGGTCTGGCACGCGGCTTGTTTTTCGCCTGCCTGGCCGGTATGCTTCTTTTGATTGGTTGGTGGTCCTACCGTACCATCGGGAACGCCAGCACAGCTCAAGCCACACCCGCCCGCCCGACCCCCACTCCAGCTACAAATGCCGCAACGGCTGGCCGAACCAGCCTTAGCCGCACAGACCTCCCAGTTGGGCCAGGGCGCTATGCTTTATTGGCAAGTTTGCATGGCCTGTCATGGCGACCGCGGCGAAGGATTGACCAACGAATGGCGGGCTGTCTACGGTAAAACTGACCAGAATTGCTGGGCCTCCAAGTGCCATGCCGCCAACCATCCACCGCAGGGGTTCAGCATCCCACGCGACCGCCTGCCCCCGGCGGTGACCGGTCCCGGGAGCCTGGCACGCTTTACCACCGCCCAGCAGCTCTACGATTACCTCGTGGTCACCATGCCCTGGTGGAACCCCGGCTCTCTCACCCCGGAACAAGGCTGGGAAGCTACCGCCTATCTCCTCAATATGAATGGGTCCCTGCCGCAGGGGGTTGTGCTGGATGCCACGGATGCCTCGGCCATCCCGGTCCACCACCTGGTGGCCTCCAGCCAGAACGAACAGACCGGTGAGCTTATCCTGGCAGGCCTGCTCGGGTTGGTTGCCCTGGTGATGCTGCTGCAAAGGCTGGCCAGACGCAGCGCGGTGGTCGCACTTCCAGGTGGGATGGTTGCGCCGCGCCTCCCCGCGCCGGCACGCTCACGTCCGAACTTCCTGCACCACCTGCACCCGGTCACCATTCCCGCGGCTCAGGCGCGCTGGCGCTACACGCTCGGGACCGGCGGATTGGCGGTATTTTTATTCCTGGTGCTGCTGGTGACGGGCATCCTGGAGATGTTCTACTACGTTCCCTCTCCGGACCGGGCGACCATCTCGATCCAAACCATTGCCCATTTTGTGCCTTATGGCGGGCTGATCCGCAACTTGCACTACTGGGGCGCTCAGGCGCTCGTCATGGTGGTCTTCATCCATTTACTGCGCATTACATTCACAGGCGCCTACAAGCAGCCGCGCCGCTTTAACTACCTGCTTGGGCTTTCTTTGCTGGTATTAACCGTGGCCCTGGATTTCACCGGCTATATCCTGCGCTGGGACCAGGGCACAAGCTGGGCGCTGGTCGTCGGCACCAATCTCATCAAAGCCATCCCCGGCCTGGGCGGACAGCTGTATGAATTTGCCATCGGCGGGGTCCAGCTCGGCTCGGCGGCGCTGCTGCGTTTCTATTCCTGGCACACATTCGGCCTGACCCTGGCAATGGTCGTGGTGGTCGTCTGGCATATTTTCCGCATCCGCCGGGATGGCGGCATCGCAGTCCCGCCGCCGGCGCTCAGGCAGGGCGAAGAGCGTATCTCCCGCTTCGAGCTGGTCCGGCGCGAGATGCTGCTGATGACAGCCGCGGCGGTCGTTCTGGTGCTCCTGTCCACTTTTTGGCCCGCGCCGGTCACAGCGCCTCTTACCAGCACCACGGCCGCTCTTACCGACGCACGCGCACCCTGGTTCTTCCTGTGGGTCCAACAATTGCTTAAATTCGGCGATCCTTTCCTCCTGGGCATCCTGCTTCCGCTTATCCTCCTTACGATCCTGATCCTCATCCCTTACCTTTTCCCGAAACCTGCCGATTCGGAATTAGGCCGCTGGTTCCCGAAAGGAGGCCGCGTGGTGCAGATCCTGATCGGCGTGCTCACCCTGCTGCTGATCGGGCTGACCATCTGGGCGCTCCTTCCGGCAGCTGGATAAGGAACGCCACCGGAAATTATTAACAGAACAAGCGACAGCATTCCAAGAAATGAATAAACCAACCACTTCGCGACGCGATTTTCTAAAATTGACCCTGGACAGCCTGCTGGCCTTTGGCGGGCTGTTGGGGCTGGGGGGCCTGATCCGCTTCCTGAGCTATAAGACCGACCCGCCTCAGCCAACTGAGTTCGACCTCGGTCTGGCAGTTAATTACAAGCCGGACTCAATTACAACCTTGCCCGAAGTCCCGGCGGTGCTCATTCATAACAATGCCGGGTTTACAGCTTTGAGCCTGGTTTGCACCCATCTGGGCTGCACCGTCGAAGTCCAACCGGATGGGTTTGCCTGTCCCTGTCACGGAAGCCGCTTCAACAAGAACGGCTATCCAATCAAAGGTCCTGCCGCCACTTCATTGAAGGCGCTGCGGGTCGAGCAGACTGCTGATGGAAAACTCATCCTGCACCTGCAGTGATGGAAGCCCATTCCAGCCTCTTATCTGATATTAATGAAATTAAGACAAATCTGGTGTAATATATAGCCAAGACATCTGTCTCCTTTACTGGTATAACAACAGGTGTCTACCATCGAAGGTCTGCGTGTCCCCCCCATGCCGGCCGAAATCGGTGGTGTCCCCTCCCCCTTAGATCACCAGGCCTTGTGCCTGGTGATCGCTTTATTGTAATGTGGTTTAATTGGGTCATGACCGAAACCACCAAAAAATTTCCTCTGCACGGCTGGCTGGGCCTGCTCCTGACCATCGTCTTCTGGATTCTTAACTGGACCCTGAGCGGGTTGCGCACCCAGTGGGCCTTCTTCCCACTCTGGTTGGGCTACTGCCTGACGATCGACGGTCTGGTGCTCTGGCGTACGGGCACCTCCCTGCTGACCCGCAGCCCTCGAAACTATATCGGACTATTCATCGCCTCTTCGCCCGTATGGTGGCTCTTTGAACTGGCCAACTGGCGTATCCAAAACTGGAATTACGTTGGCGCCGAAAACTTTTCAATATTCATGTTCTGGGTTTGGGCTACGCTCAATTTCACCACCGTCATTCCGGCGGTATTCGGCAGCGCCGAATTGATCCGCAGCTTTATCAAAAAACCGATCCGGGGTCCGGTCATCCGGCCTACGAAAGCCACCGCACTCGGTTTTTTCCTGGCGGGTTGGAGCATGCTGGCCTTGATGATCGCATGGCCGAAGATTTTCTTCCCCTTTGTCTGGATCTCTTTCTACTTCATCCTGGAGCCGATCAACATCCGCCTGGGTCATCGCACATTGGTGGAATGGACAAAATCCGGGAACTGGCGTCCGGTGGTCACGCTCTGGCTGGGTGTGCTCATGACCGCATTCTTCTGGGAAATGTGGAATTACTTTTCCTATCCGAAGTGGGTGTATCATGTCCCGTGGGGCAACTGGCTGCATATTTTTGAAATGCCATTGCTCGGGTATGGCGGTTACCTGCCCTTCGCACTTGAACTATTTGCGATGTACCACCTGATTGCCGGGCTGGTTGGGCAGAAAAAGACCGAATATGTAATTGAGGGCGAGGTCTGATGCTCGAAAGGATCTTGCGGGACCAATGTGGACTCGACCCGGCCAGGCCGGTGCTGGTGGGTGTGTCCGGCGGACCGGACAGCCTGTGCCTGCTCGGCATTCTCCGGGAAGCCGGGTATGCGGTCATTGTCGCCCATTTCAACCACCAGCTGCGCCCCGAAGCAGACCTGGAGGCGGCTGCGGTCTCTGCCAGGGCAGACCAGCTCGGCCTGCCTTTTGTGAGCGACTCCGCCGGCGTACGGCATTACGCCGAAGAACAGTCCATCTCCATTGAAGAAGCTGCCCGGACATTACGTTACCGGTTCCTGTTCGCCTCGGCACGGAAATATGCAGCACAGGCCGTCGCAGTTGGACACACTGCCGACGACCAGGTTGAGACGGTCCTGATGCATTTTTTGCGTGGAGCCGGATTGCCAGGCTTGAAAGGGATGGAATACCGGACGCTCCTGCCGGTCTTCGACGCGGCAGATTCCGATTGTCCGGCCGCTGCTTTCACTCTGGCGCGCTGAAACCGAATCTTACTGCCGCACCCACAAGCTGGAGCCGCATTTCGACGCATCCAACACCGACCAGGCTTATTTCCGCAACCGGCTGCGGCACACGCTGATCCCCGAGCTGGAAAAATATAACCCGCGCTTTAAAGAATCCGTGCTGCATACCGCGCAAGCCTTGCAAAGCGACCATGCGGCTTTACTGGAAGTATTGGAAGCTGCCTGGAAAGATACCCTGGTTGAAACAGGAGCAGGTTGGGTGGCCTTCGACCAACCCGGACTGGCAAAACTTTCGGCGGGCTTGCGGCGGAACCTTATCCGCCGGGCAGCCGAGTCACTTCGACCGGAAAGCCGGGATTTCGGGTTCGATGTCCTGGAGCGGGCGGCCGCTTTCGCCGAGTCTCCGGCAGGCAGGCAGATCGATTTTATCAATGGCCTGTATTTATTTTCCGAAAAAGGGAAGGTCTACCTGGCTGCGTATGAGGCGCTCCTTCCTTTTTCGCAATGGCCGCAGGTGGGAGAGCAATCCGCGATCGGCATTCAACTGCCACTGAACCGTGAACAGACCCTGGAATTGGGAAATGGGTGGGTCTTGAGCGCGACAGAGCAACCTTTGGTTGGCGATACCTGGAGGCTGAACGATGACAACTGGTCAGCCTGGCTGGATGCTGAGCGGCTGCCGGCTGGCAACCTGGTCATCAGGCCGCGCCGCCCAGGGGATGTTTTCTCTCCACTCGGCATGCCCGGGCAGACAATCAAAGTACAGGATTTCTATATCAATGTCAAAATCCCCCGGCGGGCACGCCTGAAGTGGCCGCTGGTGTGTGCAGGAGAACAGATCGTCTGGGTGGCGGGATACCGGATCGCCAACCCTCTGCGCATTACCGAAAAAACCAAACGCAGCCTGCATCTTGAAATCAAAAGACTCCCGGTGAATTGAAACCACCGGAAGTCTTTAATGCCAAATGAAATACATCTTACCCGCCGCCAGCCAGTTTTCTCAACTTCAAATGGATCTCCCGCCACTGGATCTTCGAGATCCCCAATTTCTGGCGGATCTTCTCTGGTTCGATATTATTAATATAATCCTGCAAAGCGCATGTCCAGCGGCACATATCGAAGGATAAATGTTTGGGCAGGCCGGCATCCTTGCCGATATCTTCGAGCAGGTATTCCAACCGGCGCGGCGACCAGGGTAAAAGCCGGTCCACCGGGTTGTACTGGTTCAGGTATTCCTGATAAGCGGGAATCCAGTCCTCGGGCAGGGTCAGGTTGCGTTCCTTATACCGATTAGCCGGGCTGGCGTAACGGATGAAGATGACCGGCCCGCCGGGAGCCTCGAGATCGATGTGGTTGAGGTGAATCCCCAGGCATTCGGACTTCTTGATGCCAGTGGCAAGCAACAAGGCCAACAGTGTATAAGGGCGTGCATCCGGCTTGGTCTGTCGGCGGTAACGGTCCGCCGCCAGGAGTACCGTTTCGATCTCGGCATCGGTCAGGACCTCCGGAATGGGACTGAGAACCGAGTACTGGACAACCTTCTCAGCGGGATCCACCAGGATTGCGCCACCCCGGTGCAGCCACCGGAAAAACGATTTAATCGCCGTTACGCGCCGGGCCAGGCTCTTGGGAGAGCAAGGGACCCCGCGTTCATGTTCCAACCAGTGCAGAAAGTTATTCAAGTCGCTGGTGGTGATGGCGCCCAGCGTCCGGTCAGGAGGCAGCGCCTGGGTAAGCAGGCGGACATCAGACAGGAAGGCTTTGACCGTGTTGAGAGAACGACCCTGGTCGTTGAGATACATCTCCCAGGCATTCAGCGCCGGGATGAGACCGGTTTGCGGGGTAAGGTGGGCGGTGGACGATTCGGACATGTGAATCTCCTTATTGGTAAACCTAAAGAGCCATGCACCTGGCAGGTGCGGGGCAAAGCTCTGTACTGCGTATAGTTTAGCAAATGGGAAGGAAAAAGTCAAACGGAATCGCCCACAGTTTGCAGGCGCCCCTGGCAGCCATCCAAAAACTATGGAAGTACCCCTCCTGAATTTTCGGATGGGTTCTTATTTATGGAGCCAACCCGGTCGGGTTAAAGCACGGCTGGTAGTCCGCTCCGACAATGAGCACATAATTTATTTCGGCCTGGGTCGGCGCAGTTATGTAAGCTGAAGATGGCAACCCCAGGACGGTCAAAAGCGAGGAGGCCCGGGTGGGATCCGGAACCGCGGCCAGGTCATAAAGCAGCGAATTGGCGTAATCCAGCCGGTCGGCCGGAGCAAGATGCGTGCTGTAGCCAGCATAGTTGAGTCGCTCGGCCGCCAGCGCATCCCAGGCGGGATTGGCGGTACCATTACGGACCTCGACGGTCAGCTTGGCCTGTTGCTCCAGGCGGGGCGAAGGTGAGAGCGCCTGCTGAAGCATGGACTGGATTACCGCTGCGTTGGGGAGCAGCACCGAGGCCCCGCCGGGCGTCATCCAACCGGTGACTTCGTCCCGCCCAATGTAATAACTGCGGATATCCGCATTATTTAAATGCAATGCCAAAGGGGCCAATTGCAGGATACCGTCCAGTCCCAGGTCTGTAATGACTGAGGAGCTGAAATCGTTATAAAGCTGTGGGATTTTACTGATGGCACCCGTTTGCAGCACGCGTGCATACAGGGCGCGCAGCACTTCCTGCGAGCGACGACCTCGATCAAAATCACTGGATTTCTGGCGCGAACGGGCGTACCACAGCGCCAGGTCGCCATCCATGTGAACGACGCCCGGACCGACTGTATAGAGCGCCCAGTTGTCTGCATTATTGGGATCATAGCTGGGGTCGATCAAGTGCCAGTCGGTATAGGGGCAGTAAACCGGCACATCCAGGCCTCCGAGGGTATTCACGATACGACTGAAACCATCAAAATCGACGATCGCGAAGTGGTCTATGCGGATGCCCAGGTTATATAGAATGGTATCCTTAAGCAGTGCCTTCCCGCCGCCAGGGTAATGGTACATCTCGCCGTACTCATAGGGGGTATTGATGCGGTCCATTCCGACCGTGGGGATGTAAACATATAAATCGCGCGGGACGGAGATAAGCGTCACCTGCCCGGAGGCCGGGCGAACGGCTGCGATAACGATGGTATCCGTGCGGAAATAGGTCTGCCCGGGGCGCTTATCGGAGCCGAGCAGCAGAAAGGTGACTGTCTGATTATCGGTCAGGACCGGGGCGGGTGCTGGAGCATAGGGTGGAGCATAAAACGATTGCGGCGTGGATTCGGGAGGCAGAACATCAACCGGGACCTGGGTGGCGGTAAGCGCATCTGGTAAAGCCGTATCGCTGGCCGGAAGGAACGGGGTGGGAGTCCCGTCTTCAGCAAAAGGTTGGAAAGGGGTCAGAGTGGGAGTGGCATTCGGCTGGAACGGTCACCAGGAACAGGGAGGTGGGCGAGGCAGCCGGCAATGGGGCGGTGGGGTTTCCCGAGGGAGCCGCACAGCCTGCGATCAAGAAGATGGTAAGTACAATTGTCAGAAGGGTACGTCTCATTACATTCCTGCTGCCTGGTATTGCAATTTAATGCGCCAAGCTGATATGCTACCCGGATGAGCTATTAGGGACTGGTGGGCACCAATGTATCTGTTGGAATTTCGACTGGCGTGTCTGTGGCGACAGGAACAGGGGTATCCGTTGGGATAACAATTGGGGTATCCGTGGGCAGGCCTAAATCCGGGGTATCGGTCATGGAGGGGAATACAATCGGGGGAGTCGGCGAGGCGATGAGCGCAGCCCAGGGTGGAACGTAAAGTCTCTGGCCGGTGTGGATGAGGTCGGAACTGCCCAAGCAATTGGCGCGCTGCAGGTCTGCCACAGTGATCCCATAACTCAAGCTCAAATGGAAGAGTGTATCGCCAGGTTGGACAAAATAAACGATCCAGCCGGAAGGAGCGCCGCACGAAACCGGGATCCTGGTGGGGATGGGAATAATAACAGGAGGTACATAGATGACTAATCCAGCATGCAATCCCGTGGCCTGCAGGCAGTTGGCTTGTTGGAGCACAACACTGGTAGAAGCATAGCGGGTTGCGATCAAAGCAAAAGTATCACCAGGTTGAACAACATATGGCAACCAACCTGCCGGCGGCGGACAATTGGTTGGCGTTGGCGGCAGACTGGCTGTCAGGCTGGGAGTCAAAGTGAGCGCCGAGGTGGGAGGCAGGCTGGGTGTCGGCGTGAGAGTGACGGTCGCGGTAGAGACTGGCTTTAATGTAGGCGACAAAGTAGGCATCAAGCTAGGGGCGGGAGCCAGAATATTGGATACGTTTCCCTCGGACATGGAGAGCGAAAAGCCTCCCAGAATCAAGCCGATGGAAACCAACGCGATGATAACTCCCTGGAACACTTGCCAAAAATTCTTCATTTCTAGTTCTCTCCGGGCAACTCTTCCACGACCGGCATCAGGACGCTGAATGTTGATCCAACACCTGGCTCTGTTTCGACCCAGATTCGACCGTTCTGCGCCTCGACCAATGCTTTGGCGATCGAAAGTCCTACGCCGGTATCTCCCAAGCCCTGGATGAGAGAATGTTCAGCCCGGTAACGGCGGGCAAAAACCCGTGGAATATCTTCCGAGGCAATTCCTCCACCATTATCGGTTACCTGGATGGATAGGAAATGATTATCTTTCTCAGCCTGCATTTGTACGCGCAGGGTGATATTTCCCTCGGATTGTGTGGCAGCAGTGGCATTCTGAAGCAGGTGGATCAAGATCTGCTGGAGAGCGTCACGATCAGTTTGGATGCGCGGGGCGGTTCCGGTGAGGTCCAACCGCAGGGTAATATTCTTCTCGCGGATCTGCGTACTGGTATAGGCCATGGCATTATCGATGATGAGATTCAAGTCGATTGGTTGTGGCTTGAATTCCATCTTGCCTGTCTCCAGATTGGTGGTCTGGATCAGATCATCCACCAGACCGCCAATGCGTTCGGTGGAAGTTTTGATGCGCTCGATGAACTTGCGCTGGAGTGCACCCAGGATGCCAACCGACTCACCCATTAGCAAGTCGGTGTAACCGATGATGGAGGACATGGGTTGGCGTAGTTCCTGTGAAATGGAAGCGATTACCTCCATTTGTTCGGTGGTGATGGGAGCAGCCGGCCGTTTTTCAAGCTCGAGGATCTTTATGTTCGCATCGGCCAGAGCATTTTGCATGTGAGCCATCTCTTCGAGCGCCTGGCGCAGCTCGCGTTCAGTCTGTTCATCAGCCGGGCTGCGTGTCGCACCCGCCTTGCTCAATTGCTCATTCTCGGCTATCAATCGTTCAATGGTATTGCGGGCTTCTTCTTGCATGGTCACCAGTGCAGCCATATTCTCAGCCTGTAATTGCGACTGGGAAAGCATATCTTGCTGGCCTTCAAGTTCGGCTGCTAATTGCTCGTATTTCCGCTTGGCTTCAGTAGCCTTTTCCAATACAACATGTGTTTCCTTCACAGCCCGGTCGCGTTCGACCTCCAGGGCGGCCGCCTGCTGGCCACGCTCGAGAATGGGAATAAAGAGGGCTGCGACGTTGGAAAGGTAGGTCTGATCTTCGGCACTCCAAAGGCGGTTGGAGTATGGCGAGAGGATCAAGACGCTGCCGATAGGCCCACATTTGGGCGAAGTAACTGGTACGCTTAGCAAGTTGCCAGGGTTGCTGAGACTAAGGATCAAGCCCAGGCCCTTAAGATCTGAGGAGGTACTACTGGCCGGCAGGCGCAATGGACGCCCACGCTGAATAGCGGTCGCAAGCAAAGGAATCGACTCGCGATCGACCGGGGTGCCTCCCAGGTTTTCCTCGCGGATCAAGTCATAACCACAGGTAATGGCCACGGTTTTGTTCTCATCCATGCTGATCAAGAAGCACAGATCGGCCAGCATGGCTTGTGCTATCCCGCGTGCCAAAGCCTGGCCGATTTTGTCAGGTTCTGTCTCTGCAGCAAGAGACATCAGGGCATGGAATGTTTTGGGATCCGTGCTGTAGCGCCGGCGTTCTTGAATTGGCTCATCTGCTTTTCTGGATTTGGCAGCCGGTGCTTGCGCCTGGGTAGGAAATGTGAAGCGGTGTGATAAGGTCAGCAGGAGCGGGAACATGGCGAGTTGCGCCAGCCGAACAATGCCTGGAAAGTTTCCGTCCATGGGGTAAACGAGGGTGGCGAAATGCCCAAGGAAGCCCAGGACAAGCATGGCCAGGCCATAGTTCCATCCATTTGGCTTGCGCAAGACTAACGCAAGTATTCCGAGCAGGATCACTGCAACACTGAATGCCTGCCAGGCAGGATCGTACCATGACAGGTTAAAGGAACTGGCAGGCTTTTGTACCCAAAAAACCAGCGTGAAGGCGAGTGCGACAACCGCCAGCAAGTTGAGCAATAAAGTGGCGGCATCCGCCTTGCGGATGGGCTCCGGGAAAGCCCAAAGCCATGCGATCCAGACCAGTGCGAGCAGGCTCACCGCCCGATCAAGGGGCGGCAGTACCAATTGGGGGCTGAGCAGCCCCGGAAACGTCAATCCGCTAATAGCAAACTGCAACAATTGGAGCCCCAGCAGTACACTGAGGCCGATGACCGTCCGCCGTTCTTGAGGAAAATTGCTGGAACGCAGGGAATGGATGGCTTCCAGCAATGCACCGGCAATCGAAAATACCAGGACAGTATGGTAGATTAAATTTCCGGGTGTGGTGGTGAGGAACGTGAGGATATGTTCCATAAACAGAATCATTTTAGACCGCCTGCGCGATTATGTACTTGCTACAAGTTTAACCGATTTTACAGCCTGGGGATATGGCATTTTCACAATAATGTAGAACATCATTTTTGACCAGCGACTGATTTATAATCCAGGTTGTGAAGAAACCAAGCCCCATGCTGGCACTGGCCTACAACTTCCTGATCCTGATATCTGTGCTGATGCTGATCCTGGCGCCGCGGCCACTGACTGGTTTGATGGACCTCAGCTCGGCAGTTCGTTTCGATAAAGCCGGAGAGCATATCGCGGCGGCTTTGGCATACAAATCCGCGGCGGAGCGACTGCCATGGCAGCCGTCTCTGTGGGAAAAGGCCGGTATGTCCGCCCGGCTGGGCAGCAACCTGCCGGATGCAATTACCTTATTGACCCAAGCCGCTGCCAGGAACGCCATTTCCAAAAATGGCTGGATATCCCTGGGCCTTGCTGATCAGGAATCCGGGGATCTGCCATCCGCCATGAATGCCTGGAGGAATGCTCTGCCGATGGCTGAAGCTTACCGCTACCTGGCAGAAGGCCAGCGCATATCAGGCGATTTTCCAACTGCCTTGGACAGCTGGCATGCCAGCCTGCTCCAGGAACCCCAGGAGGCGGCTGCCCATTACCAGGTTGGCCTGCTTGAAATGGCGTTAGCGCCATCGAAGGCCCTGCCCGACCTTATGCAGGCCGCCCAACTCGATCCAAAGTTGGATGCCTCCGTCCAGGACCTGCGAAGGGCATTGAACGCGGCTTTGCTTTCGGACGACCGCTCTTACCAGTTCGTGATCTCCGGAAGGGCACTGGGAGCCTCCGGAAATTGGGACCTGGCTGCCGAAGCTTTTCGTAACGCAATCGCTTTGCGTGCAGATTATGCCGAGGCCTGGGCCTGGCTGGGCGAGGCAAAGCAGCAGCAAGGCCAGGATGGTTCAACTGAGATTGAACGGGCACTGGCTATCAATCCTGATTCGGCCATGCTCCAAAGTCTTTATGGGCTTTATCTGCAACGCCAGAAACAGCCGGAAAAGGCTTTGACAGCCTTCCAGAAAGCTGCCGCCCTGCAGCCGGAGGAACCTGGCTGGCAAATGGCTCTGGGTGGGGCATACGAACAGAATGGGAACTTGATCGCAGCGCTTGAACACTACCAGCGCGCGGTTGAACTGGCTCCAGACGAGGCAGCCGCCTGGCGGGCACTGGCTGAATTCAGCCTGCGCAACAGCGTGGACCTGGCGGGCACCGGCCTGCCGGCTGCCCGGAGGCTGGTTGAACTGGCGAACAACGATTGGCAGGCGGACGATATCGCCGGGCAAATCCTAATGGAGAACGCTGACATAATCGGTGCAGAAGCGCTCTTAAAGAAAGCCGTCGAGTTGGACCCGACCCAGGCTGCACCTGCGCTGCATCTGGGATTGTTATATCTGCAGACCGGCAACCTCGTTTCAGCATATTCCTACCTGAACCAGGCAAAAGTATTCGATCCTGACGGCCCGTATGGTTGGCAGGCTAAACGTCTGTTGGAGCAGTATTTCCCATGAAACTCTTCCCAATCTGTCTTTTAGCCTTTTTTGCCGGCCTGCTTTCAGCCTGCCAGGCCGCCCCGATTTCCTACCTGGCCACGCGGTCGGGGGGAAAACTCTTCTGGGACGATTTCTCGGACGCATCGGGGAACTGGCCACAGATCTCCGCTCCCGTCGGGAGCCTGGGCATCGTCAATGGTGCATACCGGATCCAGGTGTTTTCTCCTAATTATGAAGTGCTGGCTGTCCCAGGACATACCTTCCGGGATGTACAGGTCGAAGCGGATGCCACCCGTCTGGCCGGTCCGATGCAGAACTCTGTTCGGGCTTGCCTGTCGTTCCATCAACTCAAACAATTATTACTTCTTTGCCATTTCCAGCGATGGCTATTATGCACTCGGCAAGGTTAACAACGGCAAGATCGAACTGCTCGGTCAGGAAATGATGGCATATAACGCCTATATCATCCAGGGGGAGGGTATCAACCACTTGCGCCTGGACTGTATCGGTAAGAGCCTGAGAGGGATTGTCAATGGACAGTTTATCGCCATCAGCGACGACACCGATTTCCCGTCAGGCGATGTTGGGCTGGTTGCCGGAGCACTCGACCTGCCAGGCGTGGATGTGGCATTCGATCATTTTATAGTTTATAAACCTTAATGCAGGCCAGATTTGCCCCGCCATTTATCGGAATGAAAACATGAAAATCTTCCTTGACACCATCGGCTGCCGGCTGAACCAGGCCGAGATCGAATCCCTGGCCCGCCAGTTCCGGAAGGCCGGACACGAAATTGTTCCCAGTCCAAAAGATGCGGATCTGGCAGTGGTTAACACCTGTTCCGTCACTGCGAGTGCCGCATCCAATTCACGCGCCGCCATCCGCAGGGCCAGGCGATTGGGTGCAAAAGAGGTGGTTGTCACCGGCTGCTGGTCCACCCTTGAACCGGGCAAGGCTGCCGAGCTTCCGGGCGTGCGCAAGGTCATCCCCAACCTGCAGAAAGATTTTTTGGCAGCTGACCTGTTGGGCGCACCGCAGGTTTTTTTTGATAGCGAGCCTTTGGCCCGCCAGCCTATTCCCGGCATGCACGCCAGAACGCGCGCCTTCATTAAAGTTCAGGATGGCTGCGACAATGCCTGCACTTTCTGCATCACGACCATAGCGCGGGGTGCCAGCCGTTCGCGCCAATTGGCTGACATTCTCATGGATGTACGCTCGGCAGTGGATGGCGGAACGCAGGAAATCGTGCTGACAGGCGTCCACCTGGGTTCATGGGGACTTGATCTTGCAACCCCGCGGCAGCTCGGCGACCTGATATCCGGGATCCTCGGAAAAACATCAGTCGCGCGCCTGCGCCTGTCTTCGCTTGAACCCTGGGACCTCGACGCAGATTTCTTTTCTCTCTGGCAGGATCGACGTTTATGCCGTCACCTGCACTTGCCGCTTCAATCCGGGAGCGAGACAGTGCTAAAACGCATGGTGCGTAAAACTACACCCATTTCCTTTGCAGAACTGGTACAAGCGGCGCGGGCAGCCATCCCGGAGGTTGCCATCACCACGGATGTCATCGTTGGCTTTCCCGGCGAGACGGAAGCCGAATTCCTGGAGACGCTTGAGTTCATCAAATCCATGAATTTTGCCGGAGGACATGTTTTCACCTACTCGGCCCGCCCCGGTACTCCGGCGGCGCGCATGCAGTCCCAGGTGCGTCACGAGCTCCGGAAGGAGCGCAATGCGGCCTTGCGGGTCGTGTTGGAAGAGGCAGCCAGATCCTACCGGTCAGGGTTCATCGGTCAGACATTATCCGTGTTATGGGAATCCAAAAACCAATTGAACGAACAGGGTTGGCAGTTGGAAGGCCTGACAGATAATTATCTACGCGTCCAGGCCACTGCGATGGAACCACGCTGGAACCAGATCGATCCGGTACGGCTGACCGCAGAGACCACTGATGGGCTAAAAGGAATTCTTTGCTCAAAAGCCGCATAAAATATTGTCAAAAACGGGGCACTGGTAAAATCAGCCAGTATGATTCCATTTGAGAAATGAGGTTGGATGCCGTCAGCGAGGTTGCTCTATTTCCTGGTCCTTGAACAAAGCAAGAAAAGATCCAATGCTCCGGCGATCCTATCCCCCGGTAGGAAGGGCCTGAGTTATCACCAACTTACCCGCCAGATCTATTCGACTGCCCTGAAACTAACCCGTCTGGGGATTCGCCCGCAAGAGCGCGTGGCAGTGGTTTTGCCAAATGGAGCGGAGATGGCAACGGCTTTCCTGGCGATTTCATCTGTCTGCACATGTGCTCCGCTCAACCCAGCCTACACAGTCGCTGAATACAAATTAAGCCTGGAAGATCTCCATGTAAAGGCCCTGGTGATGCTCCCGGATTGCGATCAGCCTGCCCATAAGGCAGCTGCCAGCCTTGCAATTCCGATCATCAACCTTGAACCAGATCCGGAATTTGCAGGGGTTTTCAGTCTTTCCAGTAGCCTTTCCAGTGATGCAAGCATCTCCGAACCGGTCCTGGCGGCTGTGGAAGATGTCGCCCTGGTCTTACAAACCTCGGGAACCACCTCACGCCCCAAGATCGTCCCGCTCACTCATCAAAATATTTTCCACTCCGTCAATAACATCGTAGAAACATATGCACTCACCCCGGCCGATCGCTGCCTGAACATGATGCCACTGTTCCACATCCATGGTTTGATTGCAGCCTTGAGCGCTTCGCTAGCCAGCGGTGCCAGTGTGGTGTGTACCCCAGGATTCCTCCAAGAGCGGGTGATGAATTGGTTGTACGAACTTTCTCCCAGCTGGTACACGGCCGTGCCAACCATGCACCAATCGATCCTGGAACAGGTCCGGTCCCAGCCGGAAATTCCCAGGCAAGTGCACCTGCGCTTTATCCGCTCGTGTTCTTCAGCCCTGGCTCCGCAGGTGGCCATGGAGTTGGAGGCGGTTTTCAAGGCGCCCGTGCTGGAGGCTTACGGCATGACGGAGGCCACCCACCAGATCGCCAGCAACCCGTTGCTGCCGCACCCGCATAAGTTCGGTTCAGTTGGCCTGCCCACCGGCACAACCCAAGTTTCCATTTTGGATGAGAAAGGCAAAGCCCTCTCCGCAAATGCCGTTGGCGAGATCTGCATCCGCGGTGAGAACGTGATGGGCGGTTATGAGAACAATCCGATGGCAAACGCCGCCAATTTTACCGAGGGCTGGTTGCGGACTGGCGATCGTGGTTACCAGGATGATGAAGGCTATTTATTCATTCAGGGGCGTATCAAAGAACTCATCAACCGCGGCGGGGAGAAGATCTCCCCGCGTGAGATCGATGAGGTGCTGCTGCGCCACCCGGCTGTCAAGCAAGCAGTTGCCTTCGCGGTGCCCCACCCCAGCCTGGGTGAAGATGTCGGCGCGGCGATCGTGCTGCGCGCGGGGCAGACAGTCTCCGCGCCAGAACTGCGGCAGTTCGCGGCCGTCAGCCTGGCGGATTTCAAAGTGCCGCGCCAGATCGTGTTCGTAGATGAAATCCCGAAAGGAGCCACCGGCAAGATCCAACGGATCGGACTGGCCGGAAAGCTTAAAACGGCCCTGGATGCCAATCCCACCCGGGAGACAGCCGGACCGTCCGCGGCCTGTAGTCCGCTTGAATCGGAGCTTCTTTCCATCTGGCGGCAGGCGCTGGAAAAACCACTGATCGGCATCCAGGATGATTTCCTGGCCCTGGGTGGAGATTCCATTCAGGCGGCGCGGATATTATCCCAGGTAAATGAACGCTTCGGCACGGGACTGCAAGTTGGGGATATCTTCAATGCCTCAACCGTAGCCCGCATGGCAGAGCTTGTCCAGGCCAACAAAGGCAGGAACGTTAATGACTGATTTTGCTCCCATCCCGCCTGCCATACCAGTCCGCCACCTGGAACAGACCAGCCTGTCGTTCGCGCAGGAAAGCTTGTGGTTCCTGCATCAACTTGACCCGGAAAGCCCCGCTTATAACACCCGTCAACTAATAAAATTTACCGGTGGGGTCGACCTGGCGTGCATGGAACAGGCCCTGAATGGGTTGGTCCGACGCCACGAGCCTCTTCGAACGGTTTACCCCAACCAGGGGGGGAGACCGGTCCAAGTCATTCAGCCTTATGAACCGTTTTCATTGCCTCTAATGGATTTTTCCGAACTATCCGAAGTTGAGCAGGAAAAAGCAGTTCTCGGATTTTCAACCAAGGAAGGCAACCAGCCTTTTAACCTTGAAAATGGGCCTTTGACACGCTTCGCGCTCTTGCATACGGCTCCGAATGTGGATTACCTGTTTTTCTGCACCCATCACATTGGTTTCGATGCCTGGTCGTGGCAAGTCTTTTTCAGCGAACTCATGCTGCTTTATAGCGCCTTCCGTTCCGGGAAGGCGCCGCGCCTGCCTGAACTTCCGGTCCAGTATGCAGATTATGCAGCCTGGCAAAAGGATTGGTTAAGTGGGGAGACACTCAAAGCCTATATCGAGCATTGGAAGAAGATCCTTACAGGCAATTTACCAATACTTGACCTGCCGACTGACCGGCCGCGTCCGGTAGTGCAGACTTTTCGTGGCGCAAAATATTTATTCCCGCTTACCCGCGGGCTTTCTTCACAGATGAAAGAGTTTTGTCAGAAGGAACGCATGACGCTCTTTCAACTACTCCTGGCAGCCTATGCGCTGCTGCTGGTCCGGCACACTGGCGAGGAAGATATCATCCTGGGCTGCCCGTTCGCCAACCGCTCCCGGTCAGAACTGGAGGGAGTGGTAGGGTTGTTTGTCAACACTCTCCCGATCCGTGTGACCTTGCAAGGCAATCCGAGTGTAAGGGAATTCTTAAAGCAGGTTCAATCTGTGATGGTGGAGGCTTATCCCTGGCAAGCGGCGCCCTTCGAAGCCCTGGTTTCGGAGATATCCCCCCAGCGCGACCTGAGCCGGACACCCGTCTTCCAGGCCGTAATCAACTTGAAAAATGTCCCGAAGCGTCAGGTAATCATCGAGGGTTTGGAGATGGAAAATGTGCCACGAGAAAATGCACCCGGGTCGTTTGACATCTCACTGGAATTCGAAGCCGGCGAAGACGGGACAGTGGAGGCCTCATTTCAATATAATATTGATCTGTTTGATCAGACCACGATCAGCAACATGGCCAGCCATTATAAAAACCTGCTTGGCGAGTTGTTGACAAAACCCGAGCTCTCGATCGCGGATCTGGAAATACTGGCGCCCTTCGAATTGAAACAAATCCTGGTCAACTGGAACGATACCAGTGCGGATTTTCCCCAAGTTTGCATTCAAGATCTCATCAGCCAGCAGGTAGAAAAGCAACCTCAGGCACAGGCGGTTGTCTGCAACGGCAATTCTTTAACCTACGACGAGCTCGAGAAGAAAGCCAACCAGCTTGCAAATTATTTACGGGCACAAGGTGTGGGAAATGAGGAACGCGTCGGCCTGTATTTGCCGCGTTCCGAGATGGTCGCCGTCGCACAATTGGCAATCCTTAAAGCGGGCGCCGCCTTTGTTCCCCTTGACCTGACATTTCCGAAAGAACGAAGCGCTTACATGGTGCAGGATTCCAATCCTTTTGCGATCATTACCCTTTCCAATCTGAGCAGCCAGCTTCCGGACCAGACCAGAAAGGTATGTCTCGATTCTGATTCAAAATCCATCGAAGCATGCGAAACGGGAAGGCCTGTTCCAATTACCAACAATGACGCGCTGGCATATGTGATGTATACCTCCGGCTCAACCGGCCGCCCGAAAGGCGTCATGATTACCCACAAGGGTGTCGTCAACTTTATGACTTACATGACGAAGCAGTATCACTTTGGCGCGTCTGACCGTATCCTCCAATTTTCTTCCCTGACCTTTGACGCTTCGCTTTGGAACATTTTGGGCAGCCTGTCTTACGGCGGCACCGTTTTCTTAATGGATGACGACCATATGCGCGACCCGGATAGCATCTATTCAGCAATCATTGAGAATCAAGCCACTCATATCATTACAGTGCCGACCATGCTGAGGGCAATCTGCGAAACTGCCATTGCGCGCGGACCAAGGGAAAATGCTTTACGGTTAATTTCAGCCGGCGGGGAGATATTACGCGCAGCAGACCTGGAGCTGGTGCAGCAGGTATTCGGTGAACATGTAATGGTGGATAATCTTTATGGACCCACTGAATGCAGCATTGGCTGCACAGACTACCTGGTTCCAGCCGGATTTCCGAAAGAGCTGCAGCTTGTTCCGATTGGAAAGCCGGTCAGCAATGCAAGTAATTATATTCTCGACAAGTATTACCATCCGGTTCCACAAGGTGTGAAAGGTGAGCTGTTTATTGGAGGGGTAGGGGTTAGCCTGGGCTATTGGAACCAGCCGGCTCTGACTGCGGAACAGTTTCTTCCAGACCCATTCCGCACAGGCGGCCGGATGTACCGCAGCGGAGATATTGTCCGGCAATTGCCGGAAGGCACGCTTTGTTTCCTGGGGAGGAGCGATGACCAGGTCAAAATCCGCGGTTACCGGATCGAATTAAGCGAGATTGAAGCGGTTGTGAATGAGTACCCGGAAGTCAAGAACGCAGCCGTGATCCTTTGGCGCAACGATGCTCAGGAGAACCTGGCAGCTTACATCACACTACTGGCTGGCCAGCAAGAGCAGATAAAGACCGGTTTACGGGATTATCTGGAAGCCCGGCTACCATTCTACATGCTGCCTGCCTCCATAACGATATTGAAGGAGATGCCGCTCACAGCGGGCCACAAAATCGACCGGCGCAGTCTGCCCCGCCCAGAGTCCAGGGAGCAGGAAGATGGATATCAGGCGCCTCGGAATGAGGTCGAAGCGCGCCTGGTCTCGATCTGGCAAGAGGTGATGGGGAAGCCAAGAGTAGGCATCCGCGATAATTTCTTCGAACTGGGCGGAGACTCGCTGCTGGCGGTGCGCATATTTACCCGCATCCAGGAGGAATTCGGGCGGTCCCTGCCCTTACTCCTGATGTTTAAGGATGGGACAGTGGAAGCTCTTGCAGAATCCCTGACCTGCCAGGAGAAATCCAAATTTACCAATGGCGTGGTGCCGATCCAACCTAAAGGTGATGGGATTCCATTATTCATCATCTCTGCCAATCTTTACATGCGGAATTTTGCGCTTGCCTTTGGAACTGCCCGGCCTGTATATGGTTTGCATCCCTTCGAGGACGGCCGGTTGGTGTATCGCAAATCAATCCAGGAAACGGTCAGGATCTATTACCAACGCCTAGTCGAATTCTACCCTGAGGGTCCATACCTGCTTTTCGGTCATTCAGCACACGGTTATTTTGCCCTGGAACTGGCCCGGCAACTGCGCGCAAATGGAAAGAAGGTCGCCTTTCTGGGATTATTGGATACACTCCCGCCCGGCGCGAACAATCAAGCGGCTCTAACCGATCGCATCCAGCTCCATTTGGATAACCTCCAGCATAAAAATCCCGCCCAGATCCTGCAGTACGCAAAGCATTCAATGGGGCGCTTTTTGACCCGTTGGCGAAGAAGAGCAGCAACGAATGCAAAGATCCTCGAGCGTTACGAAGAAAAAGGTCAGGTTGATGAAATCAGGAGCATCCTTTTGATCGCTTACAAACCGGAACCCTACGATGGAAGTGTGGTTTTATTTTCAAGCAGAGACCGTCCCTTCTACATCCGCAGAGATATAATGGAGAAGTGGGCCAACGTATTCACCGGTCAGTACAATGTGATACCGACTTCGGGAAGTCATACCACGATGCTCCAGCCACCCCATGTGACCTTATTGGCCAGTAAGATCGAGGCCCTTCTCGCCCAGATCGACAAAACATAAAAAATGGATCTGATAAATCATCAGGCTTGTGAAATAATGAACAGGAGATTGATCATATGACTGCTCAACTTATAGACGGAAAAGCAATTGCCCAGAAAGTGCGTGATGAAGTGGCTGCAGAAGTTGCCAGGCGGACGGCAGCCGGGAAACCCCAACCGGCCCTGGCCACTGTGCTGGTTGGCGACCGGACAGACTCGGCTGCCTATGTGTCCTCCAAAGGGAAGGCTTGCCTGGAATTAGGCATGGGTTCGATCAGCGAGCATCTCCCGGCAGATGCGACTCAGGAACAGGTCGATACCCTGGTGAAGAGACTGAATGCGGATCCTAAAGTAAGCGGCATCCTGGTCCAATTGCCCATGCCAGCCCAGCTCGACGAGGAACGCGTCCTGTCGCTTATCAGCATCGAAAAGGACGTCGACGGTTTCTCTCCGATCAACATCGGCCGCCTGGCCCAAAAAGGACGCAAGCCGCTTTTTGTGCCATGCACACCTTACGGTTGTATCTATTTGCTGGAGCAGGCCGGTGTGAAAATTGAAGGAGCCAACGCAGTAGTGTTGGGGCGCTCGAATATCGTTGGGATGCCTGCAGCACTATTATTGATTGGAAAAAACGCCACCGTGACAGTCTGCCATTCACGGACACGCGACCTGCCGGCGGTCGTCCGCCAGGCGGATATATTGATCGCTGCCATTGGAAAAATGGAAATGGTGCGGGGCGATTGGATCAAACCGGGTGCGGCGGTCATCGATGTGGGTATTAACGAAAAACCGGATGCGACCAAGAAAAAAGGGTACCGGCTGGTGGGGGATGTTAATTTTGAAGAAGCCGTGCAAGTCGCAGGTTGCATTACGCCAGTTCCCGGCGGGGTAGGTCCAATGACAATCGCCATGCTGATGCGTAACACCCTGCAGGCAGCCCAGATTCAAAACCCATAGTAAGAAATTTTTTTACACCGGCATCAAAACATGCGAGACCCATAAAAAAAGTCCCGTCCCGATAAGGGGCGGGACTTCGACTGTAACATAGCCTGCTACAGGAAGTTGTTCAGGGTAATGGGTGCCAGATCAACGACAACAGGATGGCAATCCCGGCCAGAAGCGCTCCGAAGGCTGTAAAAGCGACGCTGATTTCAAGGACTTCATGCTTGATGATCAGGTAGGTTGGCAGGCTTGCAAACACGCTCTCGAGCTCGCTGGCACTTGAGGCCAGGTGATACGTACCTCCGGTCATGGCCGCAATTTGCTTCAGCATGGTTTCATTCAGCCCCAGGCGGAAACCGCCGCCCCCGCCCTGGAAACCGCCCCCACCTTGGAAACCACCCCCGCCCGGGAAACCTCCTCCACCGCCGGGAAAACCGCCGCCTCCGCCGAATGGACTTTGGTCCGGGCTGGGGCCGTTTAGCGTTCCGAACCCGATGGTATAAACGCGCACCCCCCGGTCGACAGCCTGCTTGGCCGCATCCAGTGGATCGGGGCCGGTATTGCTGTCGCCGTCGGTAAGCAGGACGATAATATCCGGGGCATAATCGCCTTTAGGTACCGGCGTTGGTTCCACGCCCGGCTGGGTATCGGTAATGCTGGGGGCGACATTCTTATCCACCTGGGAAATGGCATCCAGGGCAACCAGGATGCCGCTACCGATGGCCGTCCTGCGTCCCACGGTCAGACTCTCCAATGCAGCCTGCAAGGCACCCTGGTCCTTGGTTGCCGGTTGGATAATTTCGGCAAAAGTGGAAAATGCCACCAGCCCTATTTGGGTATTGGCTTTTTGATGTTGAATGAAAGAAAAGCCAGCCTCTTCGGCCGCCTGGAGGCGGCTGGGTAGAATATCGCGCGAGCGCATGCTACCCGAAACATCAAAAGTCAGGATGATTGTGGTCTGGTTGGTGGGAACATTCAAGATAACCACCGGCCGCCCCAGGGCGATTACCAGGCCGGCAAGTCCCAGCAGGAATAAACCGACGGGAAGGTGACGGCGCCAGTTGGATTTTTTTGGCAGTGCGGCACGTACAAGTTCCAGGCTGGAATAACGAACTGCGAATCGCCTGCGCCGCAACATCCAGATATACAGCCCAAGAATTAAGGGTATTAACCCTATCAGGTAAAGGAATCCAGGCCAGAGAAATACCATCTGTTACCTCCTTTCCAAATTAATTATTTACAGCTCTTCAATGCCCTGGGTAGGCTCAGGTCTTGTGGGGTCATGGGAGACGGCTGAACCACAGGATTGAAAACAAGCCACCAACCAGCATGAAGAAGATTCCCGCTCCGGCGAACAGCGCAGTGAGCTCGGTTTGTTCAGGCTTGCTGATAAGCTGCGTGTCGAGGTGATCGTAAATCTTGAGCAGGTCTTGTTCACTTTGGGCATTGTAATAAGTGCCACCTGTGATCTGGGAAATCTGCTGCAGGGTGGCCTCATCCAACTGAGTGTGAATTGAAAAACCATTGATATGCACGGTAGTACCGGTTGGGCTGCCAATGCCAACCGTATAAATGCGGACCCCCCGGTCGGCAGCCGTCTGGGCAATTGCCAGCGGGTCGGGGTTTTCGTTGTTTTCGCCATCCGAAAGCAGGATGATGACTGCCGGGGTATAGGTCCCGTGCGGGAGAGGAGTGGGCGATGGGCGTGGGGGTAAGCAGAAGGTTGCTGTAAAGCTCGGAGGGCGATCCGCCACTATTTACGACGGCAATTGCATTGAGTGAGGCAAGGATACCTTGTCCCACCGAAGTGCCAGATTGCGGAGCCAGACGGGCGATGGCAGCCAGGACTGCACTCGGATCATTGGTGGGAACTTGCACGGATAGCCCGTTGTCGCTGAAGGCCACCACTCCGGTCTGCACAAAAATCGGCTGTTTTTTCACAAAGTCGGTCGCCGCAGCTTTGGCGGCTTCCATACGGGTAGGCTTGATATCGGTGGCTGCCATACTGCCGGATACGTCAAACGCCAGGATCACGGTGCCGGCTTGTTTCGGCAGGGCAACGACTGCTTGCGGGCGCGCCAGTGCAATTGCCAGGATTGTGAAACCTACCAGGAAGAACACTACGGGGATATGCCGGCGCGTGCCGGGTTGGCGCCCCTTGGCGCCGGCTGCAAAACCAAGCTTGCCATATTCGGCGGATAATTGCTGGCGTCGTCGCTGCATCAGGATATAAACCGCGACGAACAAGGGAACCAATATCAAAGAAAAAAGCATTACAGGCCAAATGAATGACATAGTGAAACCTGAATTACCTTCTTCGTTGCCGGCGCAGTGTTGCGAAACGAATAATTGCCTGTACCAAATCTTCGTCGGTTGAGAGCGGTAAGGCTCCCACTCCCGCGCGCTTGAATGCCTGAGTGAGGCCCGCTTCTCGCTGCCGGGCTGCTTCTTCAAAGCGCTTACGAAACCTGCGGTCGTGGGTATCCACAAACATCTGTTCGCCTGTCTCTGCGTCTTCCATCACGACCATGCCGATATCGGGAAGCTCGATCTCCCGCGGGTCCCACAGGCGGACGGTGAGTACTTCGTGCCTCTGGTTGAGCAAATTCAATGTGCGCTCCCAACCCGGCGCACAGATAAAATCCGAAATCACAAAAACCAGACTGCGTTTTTTAAAGGTGTACAACCCGCTCTCGAGCAGCGGTGTCAGGTTGGTAAATGGGGCACGTGGCAATTGTGGCTGTTTGAGCAGATCATTGATGAGCCGCAGAACCTGGATTCGACCGCCGCGCGCCGGAATTGTCCGCTGGATGTGGCTATCATAGAATATTGCACCCACCCGGTTGCCGTGGCGGGTCAACAGTCTGGCGAGCGTGGTGACGAAATCGATCAATACGGTCCGTTTCAGGCCCTGTGCGGTGCCAAAATCCACTGACGGGCTGAGATCGAGCAAGAACCAGGCCGTGATTTCGCGGTCTTCGACATATTGGCGGACATAGGGCGTATTCATCCGGGCGGTTACATTCCAGTCGATGTAGCGAATGTCGTCCTCGGGCTGATATTCGCGCAAATCCGCAAAATCCACTCCGTACCCGTAGAACAGGGTGCGGTAATCGCCTTGTAAAAGCCCATCCAGGCGCCGGATGACCTGCCAGTCGAGCCGCTGCAGGATGCGTTCAGGCGTTGATGCGGTCGTCGGCGTGTTCATGCAGAGGCACCACGGGCAGCGGGACGCGGTCGAGGATTTTCCTCAAAATGTCGTCCCCATTCACATTATCTGAAAGGGCCTCGTAAGATAAAACGAGGCGGTGGCGCATCACATCCAATGCCATATCGGAAATATCCTGTGGAAGGGCGTAGTCCCGCCCTCGAACGAAGGCCAACGCCCGGCCGGTCAGGATCAGGTTGATGGAGGCACGTGGACTGGCACCGTAGGTAATGTAGTGCTCCAGTTCTTTCAAACCGACTTCTTTTGGGTTGCGGGTGGCGGTGACCAGCTTGACCGCGTACTCGATCAGAGCCGGGTCAACGAACACGCGGTCGGTATCTTTCTGCAAATCCAATAACTGCTTGGTTGTCAGTACTTTCTGCATGCTCTGCAGCATACCGGTCATACGTTCGACAATGACGAACTCCTCCGTCGAGCTCGGATACCCGACCAGCACCTTGAGCATAAAGCGGTCCACCTGGGCTTCCGGGAGGGCATACGTCCCTTCGGTTTCGATGGGGTTTTGAGTGGCGAGCACCAGGAAGGGCTCGGGTACCTTGAACGATTCCCGCCCAATGGTGACCTGATGCTCCTGCATCACTTCGAGCAACGCACTCTGCACTTTGGCCGGTGCACGGTTGATCTCGTCCGCCAGCAGCAGGTTGGTAAAGACCGGGCCGAGCGAGGTGTTGAATTCACCAGTTTTTTGGTTGTAAATACGCGTACCAATCAAATCGGCCGGAACCAGGTCAGGGGTGAATTGGATGCGTTTGAATTCACCGCCGATCGCTTCCGCCAGCGTTTTAATTGCCATGGTCTTAGCCAGCCCGGGCACTCCCTCCACCAGGATGTGGCCGCGCGCCAAAAGGGCAACCACCAAACGTTCAAGCAGATGATCCTGTCCGACGATCACTTTTTTTACTTCATACAAAACACGTTCCATCGGCAGGCCATTCTCGGAATTATTATTCTGATCCATCAGCCATCTCCTTTTCTAAGTGAAACGCCCGAAAATACAGGGTAATGATCCGCAAATCCAATCGTGCGGCTGGCTATGTCAAAGAAAATTTAGTCTGGAGGTAATCCGGCGGCCCCGCCGGCAACATTGATCGGTATGGCAAACCCAATCCCTACAAAAAAATTCTGGTCGGTTGGATTTATCAAGCCTTCGACAATACCAATGACTTCTCCGTTGCGATTTAGAAGCGGTCCGCCCGAATTTCCAGGGTTCACGGAGGCATCGACCTGAATCAGGCCGGTGAGATTTAGATCGGTATTCCTGGGCTGAAATGTCCGGTTGAAACCGGAAATTACGCCCGCGCTCATTGAACTGTACAAACCAAATGGATTGCCAACCACATAAGCTTCATCTCCAACGCGCATGGCGTTGGGGTTTCCCAGGGTGGCAGGTATAATCTGGGCGGGTGGCGTGTCTGCTTTCAGAACGGCGATATCACTTTCGGGTTTTTGATTTGCCACGGTTGCAGTCGATTTGGTGCCGTCCGCGAAAGTGAGCTGAATGTCGCTCGCATCCTTTACGACATGCAGACTGGTCAGGATGTCCCCATTTGCATCTATGATCGTCCCGGTTCCCAGGCTATCCTCTGTCGTTCCATCCGTTGCTGGAACCTTGGCTTCAATCAGCACCAGGGAAGGCTGGATGATCTGATAGACGCCCTCAGAAAAGGGGGGCGCAGGTGTGGCGGAGGCAAGCACCTCGTTTACCGCGGTACTGACATCATTGGTGGTTAATTGCTGGGGGTTTGGAGTTAGAAGGTTGTAGATGAGCAACCCGGTGAGAGCCGCTGCTACACCCAGGATAAACAGCGCGATACTGCGTATGTTCCTGCGAAAGCGCTGCCAACGTTGCCGCCACAACTCAGATCTTGAAACAGTAGGTTCGTCCATTTTTTGCTAAAAAGGATCTGGCCTGATGGAGGGATTCTATATTGCGACATAGGTCGTCCTGAACCTCTATTTTGCCAGAAATAAATGAGATAAACATGAGAAATTTGTTATAAAAGCAATCGGAAATGTGTAAGTAATCCTAAAGAACAAACCCCGCCTCGGGAATTTTTTCCGGGCGGGGTTGTTTTTTGCCTCATCATTTGATCTTAGCGGAAATTAAGGAGTAGATCAAATTTTGAGTGTGTGCGGCTTCGCCGTACACACTCAAAATTTGGTTATTCTATAAATTTAGGAAAGGTTCTTATTCGTATTTGAACCGCAGCACTCCGATCCCAAAGAACACAGCGGCAAACCCAAGCAGGATGCCGGCATCCGGCAGTATCGACACCAACCCCTGGCCGCGCAGCACGATATCCAGCAAACCGCGCATCGCCCAGGTGGTTGGCAGAATTTTGACGATATTTTGCACAACCTGCGGGAACATCTCCAATGGATACCAACAGCCTCCCAGCAGGGCCATTACCATACCCACCATAATACTCAGGCCACTTGCCTGTGCCTCTGTCTTGACGAAGGTGCCCAATGTGGCGCCCAGGGCAGCCGCTGCCAGCGCGGAGCTGACCATCATCACCGCCAATGCAAGCGGTTGGCTGCCCCAATTCAGTTTCATTACAAGGATACCAAAGCCGATCAACAACAGCATCTGCACCAGAGCCGTCAGCACCTGCCCAAGGATGGTACCCAACAGGTACGTGCTCTTGCGGGTGGGGGTGGTCAACAGGCGTCGCAAGGTGCCTTTCTGCCGTTCATAGGCGAACATGGCAGATATTCCGATCAATGGGATGAAGACCCAGGTAATGAGTTGCCCGGCAGAAGAGTTGCTGCGCGGGTCGTAATGGATGGGGTCCTTTGTAGCACCTTGTAATTCCGTGATCCGGCTTGGTGCAGAGGAGATCAGGGATTGGGCTTGTTTCAGCGCCTCGTTAAAATAGGCCTGGCGGTCCGCCGCAGAGGCAAACGGTCGGATCTGTTCCGCCCGGGCGGCGCTGTTGTTGGCAATATCCGCGGCACTGCTGACCCGGCTGATGACCGACAAAACAGCCCGCTGCGCGACCATGGCATTCATGTTATTGGGCTGTTGGCGAAGTTCAAGCTGGAGCTGGCCCGCTTCCAGGTTGGCAAGGTTGAATTCAGCCGGGATGATCAGCAATGCCGAGGCGCTGCGTTGCGAGAACTGGGCTTCGGCCTGGGAGAGCGTCAGCAAGTCGGGACGAACTGCCTGTGAATTTTCCAATGCAGTCACCAGATCTGCGGAAAGCGGAGAGCGGGCCTGGTCCACGACCGCCAACCGGACACGGTTATCCTGGCTGCCACCAGTGCCACCGGCCAAGACGAGAGTAAAGACGATCGGAAGGACGAGAAAGAAAAGCCATTCAGACCAACCCATGAATCGCAACAGGGTGTCTTTCCAGGCAAGTGCGAAGATTTTTCTCATAAGAAACCTCTATTTCTCGGGCAGCCCACGCCGGCTGAAGAGGATCACGGCAATGGCGAACAAAATCAGCCCCATGCAAAGCAGAGCCAGGATGGGGATCAGGATATCGTGCAACCCGCCTCCCAACGCCAGGGTGGTAAAACCATCCACCCCCCAGGCATTCGGGGTTATTTTGGTCACATAGCGAAACCAGGCCGGCATGTTATCCATGTTAATGAAAGTACCGCCCAGAATACCAAAGGTCAACATGAGGGCTGAACCGATCGCACTCACCTGACCGGGGGTTTTGGCTATGGCAGTCAAGAGCATGCCCCAGCCGACTGCACCAAAGACAGCCGCAAGCACCAAGACCAGCACAGCCAGGGGGTCGCCCCACTGTAATTGGAAAAGGATGGTCGTACCCAGGATCAGAATCAGCATCTGGGCTGCTCCGGTCAGGAAGATCCCGATCATCTTGCCGCCCAGGATCTGTGCAGCATGCGTAGGCGAGACCAGTAATCGCGGCAGGGTGCCGTTATTGCGCTCGGTAAGGATTGTCCGCCCGCCATAGCTGACCGCGTACATCAGGAACATCAGTGCCATACCAGGAGCCAGCAGGGCCAGTACATCGAACCTGACCACTTCGCCGCTGGGAGTGATACTGTTAAGCGTAATGGATGTGCTCTGGCTGGAAATGCCGGCCTGGCCGATGCCCATTGCCATACCAACTTGCTGGGCATTCTGAACCTGAACGCGGCCGCTGGAGACCAGTTGGGCGACCGCCACCTGTCCGCCAACGCGTCCAACCTCCACCTGGCTGATGAACTGGTCAAGGATGGTTTTGACAACGCCGACGCTGGCGGGGGTGGTTGGATTGGTGTAGAGTTCGATCTGAACGTCTTGCGTGGCGAGGCTCTGACCAGCGGCAGGAATGATGCTATCAGTAAATCCGGACGGGATAACGACCAGCGCGACTGCCTGGTTATCATCCACCAATTTACGGGCAGCAGAGGGGTCATTCGATAGGGTTGGAGTTACCAGTTCGCTCAGATCCTTGGATTGGAACAAATCCACCAGGGCAGTTCCGAGTTGCTTGCCATCCTGATTGACCAGTAGCACTGGGATGTGGCTAATCCCATTCGAGGAGCCACCCGAGAAGCGCCCGGTGACAAAGCCCAGGCCAAGGGTCAGCAGGAATGGAGCCAGCAGCATCAGGATCAAGGCCGCCCGGTCACGGAAGGCGAGTTTGACATCTTTGAGACCAATGAGAAAGAGCTTTTTCATGAGATCATTCCTTAGAAGACAATGGACTGTAAATTGTCTTTGTTCAGTCCCGAAGAGCCCGGCCAGTAAGACTCAAGAAGACTGCTTCCAGGTCGGGTTCTTTGATATCCACGGAGCGGATCTTGATGCCCAGCTCATTCGCTTTAATGATGACCGGAGCCATGATCTCCTCCGCTTCCGGAGCGATTACCGCCACAGTGTGGTCAGTAATATCTGCTTTCAGAACACTATGGATCTTACGGACGGCGGCTGCCAGTACTTCGCCATTCTGGGCCTCGTCAATGTGCAGGATAAGCGTATCGTTCTCGCCAACCTGGCGGTTCAGCTCGACCTGGGTGCCCAGCGCAATCAACTCACCGTGGTCCAGGATGCCAACCCGGGTGGAAAGCTCTTCGGCCTCTTCCATATAGTGGGTTGTATATAGAACGGTCATGCCCTGCTGGTTAAGTGCCTTGACCGAATCAAGAATGGCGCGCCGGGATTGTGGATCGATACCAACGGTCGGCTCGTCCATGAATAGCAGGCTGGGTTTATGCAGCAGGCCAACCCCGATATTGACGCGCCGTTTCATCCCACCGGAATAGGTTTTGATCCGGTTCCCAGCCTTGTCGGCCAGGCCAATCTGTACGAGCACTTCGTCCACGCGGATTTTGAGAGCTTTGCCAGAGAGACCGTACATCTGCCCCCAGAAGATCAGGTTCTCTCTCGCCGAAAGGTCGTCGTACAGGGCCAACTCCTGCGGCACCACGCCAATCAGATTACGCACAGCCATGGGGTCTTTGGTGATCGAATGCCCGCCGATGGTAGCTTCGCCACTGGTGGGGGCATACAGTGTGGAAAGTATGGAGATGGTGGTAGTTTTCCCAGCCCCGTTGGGACCGAGCAGGCTGAAGATTTCGCCTGCTTGGATAGCGAACGAAATCCCTTTCACTGCCGTTAAGTCGCCGTATTTCTTCACAAGATCTTTAACTTCGAGTATGGCTGTCATAAATTCTCCTTTATTTAAATTCAGTAAATCACGAATTTGCCGTAGTAATGGCTTTAGCCGTTGTGTTTTGAACTTATTTCAGGCAAAGAGCGACTGAAGTCGCAACTACAAAGCACTCAAAGTTTGAATCTGTGATTTACTGAAATTACATTTTTTTGAATGTACAGGTCAATCGTTCTTCCTGGACCTGCCGCGGGTAACCAGCAGGATCAGACCAACCACGATGAGAATGATGGCATAAACAAGGTTTAGATCCAACCAACGAACGGCTCCGTTCGTAACCAGAATGCTGCCACCGATTAAGGCCATGATCCCACCTGGGATGAGTGCCCACCACTGGGTGCAAGTGAAGATGGCGGTCAGGATGGTGATCAGGAACCAGCCCAGTGAAAAACAAAGCAGAAATAGACCGTTCTGGCTTTCCATAGGGAGCTGCCAGGGACCTTCCATCGCCAGGATGCCCACACCGATCCCGGTCAGAACGCCGCCAGGAATGATCCAGCCGGTGCGGCGCGAGACCGAACCCCAACTCAGCATGCCCAGTCCGAGCAGTAATACAAGGTAATTACCAATGCCGAACCAGCGCTGTAACAAAGTTGCCATCCCGAACAGGAACAGGATGACCCCAACGGCGATCCGATGGCTGCGGCGATTGTTGATCTTCTTTTCAAGGTTAGTGGCCATTTTTGCCTCCGATCCATTTCTCTGCGGTGAGGATACTCCGGCGAACCCCAGCCAGATAGTGCCGGGAGATGGAGGTTGGTGCCGGTGTGGATAGATTTTTTCCATGACTTTAGAAGGAGAGAACCTGCCTCACACCCATTACTTTAGGTAGACCCACCAGGCTTAGGCATACTCAAACAATAAATAAGTACACCAAGGTTGACACGAAATCCATTCGTGGACCTTGGTGTACGCTGCGTTCAAAAAAGTATCAATCGATCAGGCCGAATTCCTGACCTTTCAAGATTGCTTGCGTCCGGTCGCGCACCCCCAATTTGTCGATCACACTGGAGACGTGGTTCTTGACGGTCCCTTCTGTGATAACCAACTCTTCGGCAATCTCCCGATTGGAGAGACCGTGGGCGAGCGCTTTCAAGACTTCGAGTTCACGCTCTGTGAGCGGCGCCGGCAATGATTCGGTTGGCAGTGAATTTTTGGAAGAGGCCTGCCCGTTATGGGCAGAAGCCAGGCGGGAAAACTCAGCCAGCACCTTGCGGGTCAGGCGCGGCTCGATCAGTGCTTCCCCGGCTGCCACTTTGCGGACTGCCTGCGCCATCTCCTCGCTGCTAATATCCTTGAGCAAATAACCGCGCGCTCCGGCTTTTAAACCTTCAAAAACCGTTTCATCGTCCTCGAAGGTTGTCAGGATAATAACTTTCACTTCGGGATGGTCTGCACTGAGTGTGCGCGTCGCAACCACCCCGTCCATTTCCGGCATGCGCACATCCATCAAGACCACATCCGGATGCAACGCCTCGACCTGTTCAAGGGCTGCGCGTCCATTGGCAGCCTGCCCAACCACCTGGATATCCGGCTCGATCTCCAGCAGCAAGCGGATGCCCTGACGGATGAGGGTCTGGTCATCGACGAGAAGAACTTTGATCACGGGCAACCTCTTGCAAGGGAATGCTAACATCCACCTGGAATCCGTTCGAAGAGTTCGGGCCGCAGCAAAATTCACCTCCCAGCTGATCCACGCGTTCGCGCAACCCTTTCAGGCCATAACCGTCCGGTTCGGAAGGAGTGGCTTCGGAAAGTTGTCCATCGTCATTGATGACCAGGCGCACGGATTCGGCCGAATATTCCAGCTTGACCTGGATATGTTTCACGCCTCTGGCATGTTTTTGAATATTCGTCAGGCTTTCCTGCACTGTCCGGAACAGAGTTTGTTCGGCAAAGTCTGAAAGCTCAATGGAAGTTCCGCTATTTTGGAAATCGGAATGCATCCCGGTGTGCTCGTCGAAATCGTGCACCAGGCTGGTGATCATCTCCACCAGGGGCTGGCTTTCCGCGGCAGAATGGCGCATTACTCCCACGCTGCGGCGGACTTCATCAAGCGCTGCCTGGGTTTCGCCGCGTGAGATCCGGATGGCTTCCACTGCCGCCTGTGGATTGCGCCCAGCCAATTTTTCCGCGGCTTGCAATTGAATACTCAATACGGTCAAATGATGACCCAGCCCGTCATGGATGTCGCGCGCCAGGCGCATGCGTTCCTCGGCTATCGCCATCCCTTTTTCTTTTTGGTGAGCAGCTTTTAGCGCAATGTTGGCTGCCTGCAAATCCTTCAGCAACCTTTCTGCCTGCAGGGTCGCCTGTTCGGAACGGCTCTCGAGCAGAACGAACACGAGGATAAAGATTATGCCTGCCATGAACTGGGCAGCCACCTGGATCAACTCGTTAACGCTCACGCCATAGGCCGCCAGTATCCCCAACGCAATCCCCAGCGTGATCGTCGAATAGATCGCCCCTTTGGGCCAAACCCCGAACATACTCGCAAATTGGGCGGTTTGCATAAACAACAGGAAAACAACTTCGCCGCGTCCCGTGAATGCGAAGGCTCCCAAAACCAGCAAATTGGTAACGATATTAAACGCCCAGCCAAAAAAGTGCGGATGCCGGTGAATGAATTCCTGTTTGTGGTATTGGAACCACAGGATATTGATCACGAGCAGTATCGCCAAGGTTAGAACAGTGCCGAAAAACCGCCAGTCCAGCTTTCCCTCGGCCGGGTATTCAAGGATAAAGATAACCAGAACCGAAAAGATCATGAAGTAGCTGATCCACTGCATGAGCAGGGCGCCTTCCGTGTTCTTCTTGAACCAATCTGTTAGTATGAATTTTTTGGGGGAGCTTGTTTTCATCGGCGTGTTCATCTCACCAGGTATTATGAACGGGAGCGGTACCTATCCACCAACCGGACCAGCCGACCCGCGATACTTTCCACGTAAACATCCGGTACTCCATCAACAGCCTTCGACTGCAGCCTCAAATCCACCGGATCGTTCACATAATCCACTGCCAGGAAGTGGCCTTCTTCAGTCAGGGCAATTTCGGTCGAGAACAAATGTAAGCCACAAATCTGGGCGACATTAACCGGAACCTGGCGCAGGCTCCTTAACCCCAAGCGGGCCTTTTCCTCAGCCGTAACGCGTGCATAGATGTGTGTCTGTTGATCCCACCAACACGGATAGATCGCACCATCGCAGAACAGGACACGGAACCAGGCCTGGCGTCCGTCAAGAACCCGCGTGGTAACGTGGGCCTGCAGAAGATATTTTTCGTGTGGATATTGCTGGCGGGCTCCCAACACCTGTTCCCAGGAAGTCGCTTCGAGGATCACGCCATCCCCTCCGCCTTCACAGGCTGGCTTGATGGCGAAACTCCCGCCCAACGGCTCCAAATCGCACTGATGGATTAAAGAACGTTTCGAATAAGGAGAAAGGATGATCGTATGGGGGGTAAAAACTCCGTGGCTGATAAATTCCAGGTGCATGGTGGCTTTATCCCCTGACCAGATGGTGCGCTTTTGCGGATTCACACAAAACGATCTATGCCGGGTAGCCCAGCTCACCAGCGGCTGGAAGCGCGCATCCGAATCGGAGGGCGCGGTCGAAGAGGGTACGAAACGAGATTTCTTTCTCTTCCAGGCCAGCCAACACCTGGTCCAGATTATCTGGAGTGACTTGTAAGATTGACACAGCGCGCGCAGCACAGGCGACTTCGATCATGTGAACGAAATCAGCGTCATACTCCCAGTTCCAGGCCAGGCACAGGTCGTAACGTGACATCTTGAAGCATTATAGGAGTGATGCAGGCTAGAGTCAACGTTGACCACTCAAGCCGAAATGCTTCAGCAATCAAAGCAGACTGTCAGCGGGAGCTAAAGAATATTTGAAAAACCGGATGAATGGTATTTGCAGCCACACGAGCGGCGTAAAATAAGCTTGGTGGGCAGGAGAATTTGCTGCTCGACCGGTTCCCCCTTGAATATCCTTGATAATTGTTCCGCCGCCACCTGACCAATCTTTTCTGTGGGAGCCTGGATGGTTGTCAATGGCGGATTTAAGAATGGCGCCATACGAAAATCATCGAAACCTGCCACTGAAACTTGCTCAGGCACTTGAATATTAGCTTCCCCCAGGGCGGTCAGGACACCAACTGCCGCGTCATCATTGCCCGTAAAAATGGCATCGAAATCCATGGAACATCTTGATAAGTGATCGCGCAGCACATGGTAAGCGGTTTTATGCTCGAATTCACCTGGCAGAATCAGGGAATTGTCGATTGCCAGGCCGTGAGCTGCCAGGGAAGCGCGATACCCCAATTCACGCCAATGGGAATCTTCCTGATCCCTCGGACCCTGGAAAAACATGATCCGTTTTCTAGCGTGTTTCTCGATCAAATGGTCAACCATTTTTTGGCAGGCGGCTTTATTTTCTATAGTCACGCTGGGAATATTTAAATTGAGCGGCGAAGTGCGGTAGAGTAAAACAAGCGGGAAGTGGATCTTGGACAGGTCAATCAGTTGCTCTTCACACAGGCTGTTGGCGAAAACAAGCATGCCATCCGTATTGCGCGGACCGATCGGGGAGGGGAGGCTTTTATCCCGCATTTCCGGTCTGGATACCGCGACAAGCAGGTTGTAATTGTTCTCGCTGAAAACCGAAGCAACTCCGTTGATCAGCGGCTCAAAAAAGTCGTTCATCACATTGGTGATAACCAACCCGGCCGCGCGTGTTTCCGGCGTAGCCAATTGGCGGGCAGCCACCCGCGGAATATAGTTTAGTTCCAACATTACCTGGGAAATCCGTTCGCCCGCACTTTGAGAGACGGGGCCGCTGTTATTCATGTAGCGGCTTACTGTCGCGACAGAAACCCCTGCACGCCTGGCGACATCCCGGATGGTGGTTGAAGATGATTTTCGCGTCATATGAAAAGAACCTGTGGAATTCCCTGGATAATTCTTCCCTACTAAGGTCAATGCCAGCATGGTTTCTGAGGCGCTCGCTGGCTTCCACGAAGAATTCGCTCAGGTTGTAATTATATTGCATTTCTACCAGATAAACTCAGCTGTTTCCACCCCGCACAAGGCTTTCACAAAGTCGCTGGCTTTGTGAAAGCCTCGGCCTGACTCTCGCCGCAAGCGGCGGAAAAAGAGATTTTGGGGTGTGGTTGGGCGGCTACGCCGCCCAACCACACCCCAAACCCCATTCTGTCAAGCTACTTTGTGAAAAGCGTGCCGCCCCTCAGCCAAGATCTGCTCAAAGGACGGGCTGGGGTGTAAACACCCCATATTCTTCTTTTTCACCTTTTCCCGCCATCCATCTCGACGGGCTCATTCCAACACCTGTCTGTCTCAGCGATACTTGAAAAAATAAAAGACGAGCTTGATATATTCGTTATTAAGATCTACCAGCCCGGTCTCGTTTTTCCACCAATTGGTCTGGTCAAAATCTGCATATGGAACGGCAGCCATCTCCAGGGTGACCGGCAACCCTTCAAGCGTCTTATTGAAAATCCAGCGGGCGCGCCGGGTATGGAAGGCAGAAGTTACCAGGATTATTTTACGGACCTGGTGGGCTTCGAGATATTTCCGCAACGCGGCGGCCTCATCGAAAGTACTGGTTACGCCCCCTTGAAACGGCAGAATAATGATCTTTTCGGGCGGTACACCCAGCTTCTCCAACACGCCCACAGAAACGTCAGTGTCATTAGGCACCAATCCAAGATCGACGACCGGTGTGTTTTCCGAGCGTGCGATGACGATCAGGGGAGCCAATCCCTGTTCATACAATTCAGCGGCCCGGAATGGCCGGGTGTTGAATTCACTATTCAGCAGGAAGATGACGCCAGCCGGCTGGAGCTTGTCATTGATAATCAGGTAGTCGGCTATTCCTGTCAGGATCCGGGTATGGAATCCAAAGGCCAGGAGGATCAGTAACAGGACAAGCGCACCAGCGGTGAGAATGCTCCAAAGGCTGCGCTGCCTGCGCATCAAGCCTGCATTCCTTTCCGCTGGCAGGATTTTTACTTCACGATCCAAATCCATCCTAACATGGTCAACGGTATGAAGAACAGCAGTACGGCAATCGTCCCGGCTAAAGCGCCATGTCCTTCACGCTCGTCAATCAATTTAACAGAAAGGATAAAATCCCTCGACTTTCCAGCGTGGACCTCCGAACCAGGTGAAAAGCACACCACCCAAAATACCGCCCAGGTGGCCAAAATTGTCCACCCCGGTAGTGCTGAAACCAATCAGCAGGTTGATACCGGCTATGTACAGGACGTTCATTAAAGCGCGTCCGGCGCGATTTCCAAGCAGTTGACGATTTTGGAAAACGAACAGCCCTTCCGCCGCCAGTAAGCCAAAGATAGCCGTAGAGGCTCCCAACGAAGGGTTTGGAGACAACAAAAAAGAGAATACGTTTCCGGCATAGGCCGAGAGGAAGTAGAGCAGGGTAAAGCGCATGTGACCGAAGCGGGCTTCCAATCCGCGCCCATACAGGAACAGGGCATACATGTTAAAGCCGATATGCAGGAGTCCATAAGGCAGGCTGGAATCGTGCAAAAAGACCGGCGTGATAAGCCGCCAGATCTCACCGGCCCGGATCAAAGGCCCGTATTTGACACCGTAATTGGCTACTATATCCGAGCCAAGAAGATATACTCCGGCCAGTTGCAAAAGGTAAATAAAAACTGTAAAGCCCAGGATGGAATAAGTCACGTAAGGTTTTACATTGGGTACAGCCACCTGGATGGTGCGCGGCTGAGGCGTTTGCGGGTACTGTTGTTCGGGGGTTGGATTCTGAATTCATCCTTACACCTAAAATTATGGATTGTGTAGCTAAAGATTCACTTTGCGGGGATTAACACGATGATGCTCTGCCCGGATAATGGCGATGACCGTATCCACCGTCTCATTCAGGCAGCCATCCGAATTGACGATAACGTAGTCAAACTCGCCGGCGCGTTTGAGTTCCCGCTGCGCGGTCGCGATGCGCAGGCTCAAATCTTCGGCGCTGTCTGTCCTGCGACTTTTCAGCCGCTCCACCAGTTCATGTTCGCTCTGCGTGGTCAGAAAGATCAGCAACGCCTCCGGCGCCAATTTGCGGACCGTGGCAGCGCCTTGAACATCCAGGCGCATGATGACATCCTGACCTGAGGACAGCGCATCCAGGACCTGCTTCTTGGAGTTACCTTTATAGTCGTTGTAAACGTGGGCGTACTCAAACATCTCATCATTCTCGATCATACGGGCAAATTCTTCCTTCGACACGAAGAAATAATCTTTGCCATCCACCTCGCCGGCGCGTGGCAGGCGGGTGGTCGCAGTGACAACAAAATGGAAGGGCAGGCCGCGCGTTTTCAAGGCTTGAACAACGCTGTCTTTGCCGACGCCCGAAGGCCCGGATATGATGATCAGCAAAGGTTGAGGGTTATGGAGGTTGAACTCGGATTCAGTCATGGTTCTATTGTACCCGATAGCCGGATGCGGAAAAAAAGCGATAAAATAGGCGCATGCCTTTCTATGACTATACCTGCCTTGATTGTCACCAGCGTTTCGACGTGTTCATGACGTTCTCCGAATACGGTACCCGCTCCGTAACCTGTCCAAATTGCAAAAGCCAAAATGTCCGCCGGGGTATTCCGCATGTGCGTATGGCGAAATCGGAAGAAAGCCGCCTGGACTCCCTATCCGGTGATTTTTCCGACCCGTCAGCCCTGGCCGGATTGGAAAATGACCCTCAGGCGATGGGGCGCATGATGCGCAAGATGGGCAAAGAAATGGGCGAGGAGATGCCGCCCGAATTTGGCGAGGTGGTGGACCGGCTGGAGAAAGGCCAGAGCCCGGAAGATATTGAGAAGGAATTGCCGGATTTGGGAGGATCCGATATGGGGGGACCTGATTTAGGGGATGAGTAAACTTATAAAAAAATCTGGCGGCCTGTGCGGTCACCAGATTTTTTTATTCAGGTAAGAGACTATTGGAGCGGGGCAATATCCAGGAGCATGCTGGTCTGGTTTCTTTGCAAGGTAAACTTCATATTCTTAATGGTAGTTTCTGCGCTCCCAGACACGGTCATGCTTGAATAATTTTCCGTCACCCAGGTAAGAAATGACAGTTGAACATCCGGCGGTAAGGTGCCGGCGAGAACAATATTTAGCACCTCCGTGCCCTGGTCAACTGTATCCTGTTGGTCCGTGCGAGGAATGGTAACCGTAATCTCGCTCAAATTGCACACATCTCCAATGAACTGGGCGGAAAATCCCTGCGCAATTGCCGAAAATGTCGATGCTCCGCTGGTGGTCAATGTAGCGATCACCGCCGGTTTCCCATTGGCGGTACCGTCCGTGAATGTAAACTCCTGCGTCATTTGAAGTACGGTCCTGGCATTCTCCATCGAAACGCCCAATCCACCAGTTGTCGGTGTACCCGTACATGTATTGGTAGGGATTGTTGCGCAGCAATTGTCTCGATCATGCCCTGGGCGGTCGGGGCGCTGGTCAATATCTCAGGCAATTGGGTGGAAACTGTTTTTTGGATGTTCTGGACCCCGGATAGTAGACCGCAACCCAGCAAGAAAATCAAAAGGACTGGAAAAACGAGCCAACGAATTTTATGCATATTATTTCTCCTGTTTTTGCATACTTTATCGTGATTATCTCTTTTTTTCCAGGAAATGCAAGAAGGTCTGTGGTACTGGAAAATAAACCGGTCTTATTGCGTATCAGACCGTAATTGGCTCGCCCACTGTGAGTTTCTGTTTTTCCTGTCCCTTCCGCATGATCCACGCTTCGCCTTGAACAAGGCGCGTTTTCCTTCCTTCAACTTGAATATACCCGTCGTCTGCCAGAAGGAGGATGGGATTGTCGTTAAAGACGTGATAATCAAAGAGCCAATCATCTTTGGTGAGGCGGGACAACTCATCGTCCGGGTAATGGACACTGAAGTTGAAGGGGGTTGCGTTCAAACTGGAGAAATGAGGCGTTCCCACCATGTTCATATCTTTGCTGGTGAGGATGTTCGGCCCGCATAGGACCGTCCCGGCGCTGAAGGCAACCAGCGGCAGACCCGCCAATACTTTTTTGCGCAGATAGTCCATGAGCTTGCTGATATGCAGGCGATGGTTGAGCAGAAATGTATTCCCGCCGGGGATGTAAACCAATTCGGCGTTTCGCAGGATCGCTTCCATCTCCGGTAATGTCATCAGCTCAGGGTTCAAAGTTTCAACACGCGCCAATCCATGGAAGGCCTTCTCGGTGTATTCCTGGTAGGTATCACCCAGGGAAGCTGCCGGAAGATAGGCAACGACCGGATCGTCCTTCCCTTCCAGGTAGGGTCGGCTGGCATCCAGAATGTAGCGGATGTCATCTCTGCCGGGAGTGGAGAATAAGTGGAGATTCATGGAGCGCAATTTGGATAGGCATCGGGGATGGTTGTCGTATCATTGATGTAGGTTTGGTCTGGCAACAAAGGATAATCCGCCCCGAAGTACTCATTGAAAATCAGCCGGAAAGAATTTACCGGGGAGATCGTTGGATATAATTTTGCTTTCCCATTCCCGGGCAAATAATAAGCCAGCAAATCGGTCGGCCAATTCGTACCATTCAAGCCGTGATCGCCCATTAAAATGATGATGGGAGGATTTTTGGAGTTACTGATGACCGTATTCAAAATAGGGAGAATGCGCTTATCAATATATTGAACCTGATTTACATATCCTTTATTTTCATAGGTGCTGTTTACGGCGCTGCCGCGTTCACCACCATAATAACCGGGGTCGGTCATGATCTCGCCGTCCGGACCGAACACGTAGGGATAATGGGGAATGAAAAGATGGACGTAGGTGAATTTCGGCCCGGCAATGGCAGGTACGTCGGTAATATGGTCGAGAATGAACTGCGTCGAGATGACATGGGTCGCAACAAAATCTTTATTCCCACCCGTCAAACCAGACAGATCCGTTGAAGCAGTATCCTGGTTCCCGGATTTCCTCTGGAAATAATGAGCGATCTTTCCATTTGGGTCGAGGGCCGTCAATATGATGGCTGCCGTACTCTGCCGGTACATGACCTCGAATGGGTACAGGTAACTGGAATTAATGGTCGGGTGACTGGTCCCGATCAATACATCCGAATTATCGAATTCGAGCAGCGGATATTCCTCCTGAAAAGCGACTGTCTTGTAGCCAACGCTTTTTAATTGCTGGCGTACTTCATCATTTTTGAGGATACTCCAAAAGCCGCTGTCGGAAAACTCACTCCAAACGTCATTGGTATAGGATTTGGGAATATAGCGCATGTTCAACAATGCAGAAATGGAGGCATAGGTGAAAGTGTAATTTGGATGGCTGCAATTAGCCACGTAAAAACCCATTTGGGCCAGTTGGTGAATAAAGGGGGAATTGTCATATCCCAAATCTTGTTTCAAAGCATCCGACCGCATATAGGTATCCAGAACGATCACGTAGATATCCGGCATGTTTTTGAGATTGGTTGTAAGCCTCAACCCGGACTGTACTTTGACCGGCTGCCTGGCTGCATAGGCGCTGGTGATATAAGCGTAACTTAATTCCACAACCTGGAGCAGGACCAACACCAGGCTGGCTGCATTCAGATACAAGGTGTATTTGTCGTAGTTTTTGATGCGGAAGATCCCCCAAACTCCCAGTCCCAGAATAATAATATAAATTGGGATCAGAACTATGTGGTGACTGAGGATCTCCAATGCCGGAGTGGCACGCGCGGCATAATAAACATGCCCATATGAAAAGAATTGCGATCAGGAGCAGACTGCCAATTAAAGCCGCCTTGAATACATTCCGAAATACAAGAACTCAAAATCCCGTAAAGGATAGCCGATCCAACCAGCGTGAAAAGAAATGGCCGGATAACCACTCCCGGATCCATCTCAGAGATGTTTACCGCCCACAAGAAAAGTAATGGATAAAACGTTAAAAGAAGATAGAACCAGGGAACATGTGCTGTCGATTTTTTCATATCAGCCCTTGGTGCAGGTTTGCCCATCCGGGACCAAAAAACAAATTGCTAAGCGTCGGGCTGCTCGTCGTCCCCATCATCCTCGTCAGGATGTGGTTCAATCTTCTTATTTTTTCCAAACAGGCGTTTTATTTTTGCCCAACTGACGGCGATGGCAATCCCCGCGCCGGCAATTGCAGCAATAAGCAATTGGATCAAAAAGCTTCCTGAGCCTGGATCAAGGTAAAAAAGGATCAATCTTCCTCCTATCGACCGCTGGAGTATCTTCTTCAGCGATCATCATGGAAATTTGGTGTAAGCCAGTAGGCTTACAATCAGCCCCAGTAGTATCAATTGCCGCCGGTTGAATTTTGGCAGGTTCGCAAAGAGGATGAATTATAACCAGTAGTTGCAATCAAATGTAGTATGAATTGTATGAGTGTTTTAATCCATGGTTCCGATTCGTAACCGGATGCCCTTTGGCGATATTTCAGGCAGATTTCCTGAGGAACAGATTTATTCCAATTGTATGGGGACAGATTGAGAAGTGGGTTCTTGCATGGAAGAATCCTCGATCGCTTTGCCGGAGAGCAGCAACTCAAGCAGTTGTGTAAAGGATGAGATCCGCTTTAAACGGATGACAAAATCCCACATTGGCTCGAACTTTTTCCAGGCTGTCTTGTAAGCGAGATGGCGCGCTGCGCTTTGAATGTCATTTTGCTGAACTGTCGAGCGTAGAATATTTCCCCAAGAATAGAAATTGTCATAGGCGTGCCAGTAACCTGACTCAAGGGTTTGGGTCGACAATTTATTTGGATGCTAAGCTTAAAATGCCGAAAATTCCATGAGAATGGAAGGAAAAAAGAAGTCCATCCAAAAACAGGAAGGATCAATAAATCCGGATGCTAGAGCATGTGGAAATCAAAGCTTTTTATGCGATCCTGCTTAAAATAGCTTTTCGCAGCGCTTCCTGGACAATCTCCCAAGGTTGGCTGGCATCCACCCGCACCCAGCGGCTGGCCTCCTGCTGCGCCAGTTCCAGGTAGCCTGCCCGCACCCGCCGGTGAAAATCAAGCTGGTATGCATCCAACCGGTTCCATTCCCCGCCATTCGAATGTACGCGCGGAACTGCGCATCAATCCGATTTCCACATCCACATCCAGCAATAGAGTCAAGTCGGGCAGCAGTCCGCCGGTGGCATAATGCACCAGGGCGCGCACCTCGTCAAGGTTTTGCTGGTGACCATAGCCCTGGTAAGCCAGGGTTGAATCAGCATAACGGTCACATAACACGATCCAGCCTTCCGCCAGTTTTGGGCGGAGCACCTGTTCCACAATCTGGGCCCTGGCTGCCTGGTAAAGCAGGGTTTCGGTGTGCGGGTGCATTTCAGTATTCTTTAAATCGTGGATAATATTGCGGATCTGCTCGCTGATCAGCGTTCCACCCGGTTCCGCGCGGCGTGGACGCGATACCCCGATCCCTCCAGCCATTCGACCAGGGGCTTCATGTGTGAGGTCTTGCCGGAACCGTCAGGGCCTTCAAGGGTAATGAACATGTATTATCCGGTGGAGCACGATATTGCAGGGGCACGATATTGTAGGGGCACGATATATCGTGCCCCTACGGTTTATTCTCTAAATATCCTTACATGTCTTCGGGGCTCTTTGCCATAGGAATGCGAGACCAACTCGGCATCCCGGGCCAATTCGTGTTGGATGCGTCTTTCGGTGGCTGAGCCTGGCGGAAGATCCACCCAGCGCTCGCCATTCAAAACAGCCGCAATCGCCGCCTGTGTCTGCAGCTTGACTGCCTCGTTCTCGGCCGCGGGCGCGGTCTCAGACAGGTTGAAAAGGTCGCTCAGGAACTGTTCCATTTGGCTGACCGTGTTGGCTCGCAATACAAAGATCGGCATGCCGCGATGTTCAGCCTGCATGATCGCCTGCTGGCGGTCGCGGTAATAAGACTTCAAGGTCACCATCACATCCGCCTCACCGGCATCTTTTGCGAATAACGCCGGGACGCCCAGCCGCTTGGCAGACTGGATCAACCGGTCGCGTGCCACGCCATACGGATAGACGCGCACCGGCTGGAGCGGCGTGCGGTGGGATTCCGGAGGAGGATTAAATTCTGTGCGCTGCACCGGGTTTGTCAAAGGCACGGGGGCGGTTTGTGTGGCCTGGTTCCGGCGCGGACCGGTGGTGTTCCCATTTTCGATGCGAA
>CAVZMZ010000020.1:0-71584 GCA_963776475.1 uncultured Chloroflexia bacterium | reverse complement strand
GCAGGCGGCCGGCCAATTGGCCCAGTGGGAACAGTTCTTCTCCCGGCAGCCAGGAAATTTCCAGCTCGTGCGGCTCGCGCACGTCCATCAGGCGGTTCTTCTTGCCGGCCTAGACGGGCAGCCAGGTCGGTGGCGGAAATATCCCAATCCGTCCCGGCAGAACCTTCATCGTGGTCGCGCCCCGGCACGCCGCAAAAGGCGTCGTAGTCGATCAATTCGGTCATTTCCGGGTTCTGGGCCGCACACCCGGCAGTTGGGATTCTTCCTCAGCTTCACAAAATCGAAGGTCATATCCAGCGCATCGTAGATCAGCAGCCGGCCGACCAGGGTCGACCCGATCCCCAGCAGCATCTTGAGCGCTTCGGTGGCCTGGATGGTGCCGATCGTGCCGGGCAGCACGCCCAGCACGCCGCCTTCGGCGCAGGAGGGCACCAGCCCGGGCGGGGGCGGCTCGGGGAACAGGCAGCGGTAGCAGGGCCCTTCTTTGGCATAAAAGACGCTGGCCTGGCCTTCGAAGCGGTAGATCGAGCCGTAGATGTTGGGCTTGCCCAGGAACACGCACAGGTCGTTGGTCAGGTAGCGGGTGGGAAAATTGTCGGTGCCGTCGATCAGGATATCGTAATCGCCGGCGATCTGCAGCGCATTGGCGCTGGTGAAGGGCTCGTTGTAGATGTCCACCTGGATATCCGGGTTGAGGTCCTGCAGGCGCTTGCGCGCCGATTCGACCTTCAGCTCGCCCACCGTGCAGGTGCCGTGGATGATCTGGCGCTGCAGGTTGGTCGAGTCGACCACGTCGTAATCGACCAGGCCGATGCGGCCGATGCCGGCGGCAGCCAGGTAGAGCGCCACGGGCGAGCCCAGCCCGCCGGTGCCGATGATCAGCGCCGAGGAGCCTGCAGCTTTCGCTGCCCTTCCAGGCCCACTTCGGGGATCAGCAGGTGGCGCGAGTAGCGCAGGATTTCATCACGCGAAAGTTCAGGCAGCATAGGTTATCCTCCCGCGATGGATGGGATGATGCGCAGCCGGTCGTTTTCCGCCAAAGGGGTCTCCAGACCCTGCAGGTTGCTGACGTTATTCTCTCCGAGGAACAGGTTGACGAAGGGGCGCAGTTGGCCATTGGTGTTGGTGAGGTGCGGGCGCATGGCCGGATATTGGGTCAGCAAGTTTTCCATCGCATCCGCGACGGTCTGTCCCTGGACAGGTATTTCGCTCTGTCCATTGACGTAGGAACGCAGCGGGGTGGGGATCCGAATCACAGGCATAGGCATATTGTATTCCTTTTCTCAATTTCTACAGATTCAGTTTAAAACACAATAAAATATAGGCATGTGACAGTCACCTTGAAAAGAAGGTGACTGTCACATCTTTATCAACAGCCTTCGCGAGCGACAACCGCCTCGCAGGAGGAAGCCGGAGTGATCTCAACCGAACCGGCCATGGCAAACGGCTGCATGAACTTCTCGACGCTGTCCTTATCCCTGGCTTCCATGATCAGGTTAAGAGTGTGCTTGCCGTCCAGCACGGCTTCGCCCTGCAGATCGATACCGAACTTGCGGGCGTTCATTCGGCTGAGGTGGTCAAGCAACATCTGGCCCATTTTCGGATCCTTGGCCGGGCAGGTCTCGGGTGTATGCTTGTGACTGACAAAGTAAAGCGACATTTCATCTTCCTTTCTTTTCTTTCTCAACAGATATTCCAATTCGGACAGGCTCTTCCACGAAGGCCGAGCGGTCTTCCAACAGGCGCCAGGAGCGGGACGAGATAGCCTGTCCATTCTGGATGCTGGTAATTACGTATGAGAAAAAGGGTTGAGCCCAATCCCGGTCGTAATCCGAGGGCTGGTTGGGATGGTCGGGGTGGGAATGGAAAACTCCCAGCAGGGTAAGCTTCAACGCATCCGCCTTCTTCTCCGCAGCCATATAATCTGCGGGGGTCAGAATGAAGCGGTTATGACGAGCTTCGCTCTCGCGGGAGTTGGGTAGAGGCAAAATGCTGAGCACCTGGCGTGTTTCTCCATCCATTCCAAGCAGAAAACCGGCGCCTTCCTCCGGGTAGGCTATTTCTCCATTGTTCTGTATTTTTACGAGCAGTTCCGGAGAGATTTCAAGCATCTCAACCGCCCCAAATCTCCTGGTTGGACAGGTATTTATAGCCGGCATCCGGGAATAGCGTTACCACCACGCCCGCTTCCAACCCGGCCGCAATTTGCAGCGCGGCGGCGGCTGCGGCTCCGGAAGAGATCCCGACGAACAGGCCTTCCTGGCGTCCTAGGCGGCGGACCATTTCGTAGGCTGTCTCGGTCTGGATATGCAGCAACTGGTCGGGAAAAGCCGGGTCATAAATGCCGGGGCGTATGGCGCTGGGCATATGCTTGAGGCCTTCGATGCCGTGCATGGGCCGGTCGGGTTGGATGCCGATGATTTGTATGTGAGGGTTGTTTTCGCGCAGGTATCTCCCGACCCCGGTCAGCGTGCCGGAGGTACCCAGCCCGGCCACAAAGTGGGTTACAGCGCCGCCGGTCTGCTTCAGAATCTCAGGACCGGTCGACCAGTAATGCGCTTCCCAGTTGGCCGGGTTATCATACTGGTCGGCATAGAAATAACGCTGCGGGGCATCTACGGCCATTTGACGGGCGAGGCGCAGTGCGCCATCCGAACCCTCGACCGGGTCGGATAGGATCAGCTCGGCGCCCAGCGAGCGCAGGATGAGGATGCGCTCCGGGCTGGCATTGGAGGGCACCACCAGGGTGACCGGTATGCCCAGCGGTGCGCAGAAGGTGGCATAGGCGATGCCCATATTGCCGGATGTTGAATCGAGCAAACGCTTCCCCTGCCCAAGTTGGCCGCAATCAATTGCCGTGCGGATGATATTCAGGGCCGGACGGTCTTTGACCGAGCCGCCCGGGTTGAACCATTCGGCTTTCGCCAAAACCTGTACTCCCGGGCGCAGTCGGAATCCGAGATGCGTCAAAGGTAACAGCGGTGTATTACCAACGTGGGCCTCCAAACCGGCTACAGCCGGGATATCTACACGAAGTTGATGAGTTGTGGTGGTCATGAATTTCTCCAATAATTACCAATAAGAATAGCTTGTAGATAAACGAAAAGGACGGCCTAAGCCACCTTGCAGACATAAATTGTCGCCTGCGGGGTTGCCGCCGTCCTTCGTTTATTAGTCAGTCTAACCATCCGAAGAGGCGGTGACTACAAACCCCGCCTCATACACATGCAGTCGATCATCAAAGAACTCCTTAATATACTAGATAATATTGATAAATATTATACAATATATTCGAAACCTGTCAAGGGGCAGCCGGGAAACTAGATCGAAAAATCCTCGCCAGACCAGTTATTTCCTTTGGGCGGATGGACATGCGCCTTGGTAGTAGCATGCCCTTCCAGGCGGGTCTCCAGCGCCTCCACACGTTCCAGCAACTGCTTCAAGGACAACCCCAGGACATCCGGCAGCGAAGTGTGGTTCAGATCTGGCGCGTCCCCCATGTGGTGCGGCTGGGAACGTTGGACGATCTGCCCGGGCACACCGACCACCACCGAGTTGGCCGGGACGGATTTAACCACCACGGCGTTGGCGCCGATGCGGCTGTCATCGCCGATGGTGATCGCGCCCAGCACCTTGGCGCCTGCGCCGATCACGACCCGGTCGCCGATGGTGGGATGACGTTTCCCTTTTTCGAGGCTTGTTCCGCCCAGGGTCACGCCGTGGTACAGGGTCACGTCCGCCCCGATTTCGGCCGTCTCGCCGATCACCACGCCCATGCCATGGTCAATGAAAAAGCCGGAGCCGATGGTAGCGCCGGGATGGATCTCGATGCCGGTTAGATCGCGGGCGATCTGGGAGAGCCAGCGCCCAAGAAAATTTAGATCGTGCGTCCATAGCCAGTGGGTAATGCGGTGGGCCCAGATGGCGTGCAGGCCCGGAATAAACCAGGAAGATTTCCAGCCGTGAGCGGGCGGCCGGGTCGCGTTCGAGGACAGAATCCAGATCCTTGCGGATGGAGGCGAAAAAGCCGACATGTTCGGACCGGCTGTCCGCCAGCGGGATGGATGTAATTTGTTGGGTAGTCATAATTCCTCCATTTTGTAGATCATTTATGCTTACTTCCACTAATCTGCCAGGTTGGCGAACAAGGCTGTCGAAAGATAGCGCTCGCCGAAGGCCGGGATGATGACCACGATCAACTTGCCGGCGTTCTCCTTGCGGTTAGCCACCTGCAAGGCTGCCCAGGTGGCCGCGCCGGAGGAAATGCCCACCAGCAAGCCTTCTTCCTTTGCCATGCGGCGGGCGGTTTCCAGGGCATCGTCGTCCTTGACACGGATGATTTCATCGTAGATCTTCGTATTCAGTACCGCCGGGACAAAGCCTGCCCCAATGCCCTGGATCTTGTGCGGACCTTTCGCTCCACCGGAAAGGACCGGGGAGGCGTCCGGCTCGACCGCCACCACCTTGAAGGATGGTTTGCGGCTTTTGATCACTTCGCCTACACCGGTGATGGTGCCGCCTGTGCCGACGCCGGCCACCAGGAAATCCACCTTGCCATCCGTATCGCGCCAGATTTCTTCGGCGGTCGTCTTGCGGTGGATTTCGGGATTGGCCGGGTTGTTGAACTGCTGCGGCATGAAATATCTTCGGGTCGGAGGCAGCCAGTTCTTCGGCCTTCTTGATCGCGCCGCCCATGCCATCCGGGCCGGGGGTCAGGATCAGTTCAGCGCCATAGGCACGCAGCAGCATGCGGCGTTCCTTGCTCATGGTCTCGGGCATGGTCAGCACGCACTTGTAGCCTTTGGCGGCCGCCACCATCGCCAGGGCGATGCCGGTATTGCCGCTGGTCGGTTCGACGATGACCTTGTCTTTGGTCAGCGCACCGGACTTTTCGGCGGCATCGATCATGGCCGCGCCGATGCGGTCCTTGACACTGTGGGCAGGGTTGTACAACTCCAGCTTGGCTAACAATCTCAGCCTGGGCCCCTGCGGCAATGCGGTTCAGCCGGATCAGCGGGGTATTACCGATCAACTCGGTAACGTTCTTAGCAATCTTCATTTCATTTTCTCCCCGACTTACTCCTCTCAAAAATGGGAGGTTGTTTTGCGGGTTAAATAATACAGCCAACAGGAAAACAAAAAGGACGGCGCGGGGCGCCTGCGAAAAACTTCGATCGCATGCGGGGGCTCGCCCACCGTCCTTCTTCTGTTGGCTGGATTTATTTACGAAGAGGCGGTGGTTACGATCCCCGCCTCAGACACATGCAAATATACATCCAAGCTCTCCAGAATATTTATGATAGTACTATTGGAAATTATAAATTATTTACGAGATTTGTCAAGGAAATAAAAAAACAAGAGCGACCTTGCGGTCGCTCCAGTGAGTTTACTCTTCCTTCTTGGCTTCGATTTCCTTCTGGTGGGCAGCGACGATGTCCTGGGCCAGGTGGTTCGGGACGATCTCATAGCGGTCGAATTCCATGGTGAAGACACCCCGGCCACCGGTGATGGAGCGCAACTGGGTGGTGTAGCGCAGCATCTCGGCCAGCGGCACCTGGGCAACGACCACGGTACGGCCGCGTTCCGATTCGGTGCCCTGGACTCGGCCACGGCGGCTGTTCAGATCGCCCATGACATCGCCCATGTTGGCATCCGGGACGACGATGCGGACGTTCATGATCGGCTCGAAGAGCACCGGGCCGGCATCCCGCACGGCCAGCTTGAAGGCTTCACGTCCGGCGATTTCGAAGGCGACCGGCTTGGAGTCAACCGGGTGTTCCTTGCCATCATAGACGATGACGCGCACGTTGCTGAGTGGGAAGCCGGCCATAACGCCGGACTGCAGGGTGGCGTGGATGCCTTTTTCAATGGCCGGCAGGTAGGATTTGGACAGGTTCATACCGACCAGCTCATCGGTAAACTCGAAATCACTCTCCGGGCAGGGTTCGATGCGCAGCCAGACTTCGCCGAACTGGCCAGAGCCGCCGGACTGTTTCTTATGGCGGTACATGGCATCGGCTTTCTTGGTGATGCCTTCGCGGTAGGGGACCTTCGGTTCGGCGGTGGTCAGCCCCACCTGGAGCTTGCCTTCGGCGCGGCGGATGGCCACATCGATATGCTGGTCACCCATGCCTTGCAGGATGGTCTGACCGGTGGCGGGTTCCTGGTACCAGGAAAGGGTCATATCCTCTTCGCACAGGCGGGTGAGCGTGGGCGAGATCTTGGCTGCATCGGCCTGGGTCTTGGGCTTGATGGCGACGCGGAAAAGGGCATTCGGGTAGTCGGGCATCGGCAGGGTCAGTGGATGGCCCTTGTCGCAGAGCGTATCGCCGGTGGTGGTGGAGCTCAGTTTGGCCACGATGGCAATATCACCGCTGTGGACCACCTTGACGGGCATGGTCTCCTTGCCGCGCATGATGGACAGGCCGGCCATGCGCTCTTCGGCGCCTTTGTTCTGGTTCCAGATGCGGGTATCGCCCTGCAGCGAGCCGGAATAGATGCGGAAATAGGTCAATTTGCCGACGAACGGGTCGGCGGTGGTCTTCCAGACGTACAAAGCCAGCGGTCCGGAATCGGCGGCGGTGAGTTTCTCCTCGCCATCCTTGCCCTTGGCCACCGCCGGGACTTCCTTGGGAGAGGGCATCAGGTTGATGACTGCATCCAGCAGGGGCAGGACACCTTTCTCATGCCCGCCGGCTGCCACAAAGATCAGGATATAGGCCTGGGTGCGCATGATGGCTTTCAGACCGCGCATCAATTCTTCGTTGGTCAGCTCACCGCTTTCCAGGTACTTTTCCAGCAAGGCGTCCTCGCCTTCGGCGGCGGCTTCGACCAGCTTGGTGCGGGCTTCTTCGGCAGCCGGCTTGGAGTCGGCGGGGATCTCTTCGGCGGTCTTGCCCTCGTTGGCATAGGCCTTCATGCGTGATCAGGTCGATCACGCCTTTGAAGCCGGCCTTTTCGCCCCAGGGCAACTGGACGGGGATCAGGCGGGTGGGTGAAAATTCCTGGACGGAGGCCATGGCACGCTGAAAATCGGCGTTGTCGCGGTCCATCTTATTGATCACCAGGAAACGCGGCAGCTTGAAGGTATCGCAATAGCCCCAGACGATCTCCGTGCCCACTTCGAGCCCGGCAACCGAATCGACCAGGATGATGGCCCCATCTGCGACGCGCAGGGCGGAGACGACCTCCCCGACGAAATCGGTGTAGCCGGGGGTGTCGAGCACGTTGATCTTGTGATCCTTGTATTCAACCGGGATGACAGCTGTGGAAAGGGAAAGCTTGCGGCGGATTTCTTCATCTTCAAAGTCCGAAACGGTGGTGCCATCTTCAATTTTCCCCAGGCGGGTGGTGGCGCCCGTGACGTGCAGAAAGGCCTCCGCCAGCATGGTCTTCCCGCCCGAACCATGCGAGACGAGGGCGATGTTTCGGATAAACTCGGTAGTATACTCTTTCATGTGCAAACCTCAGGTGAGATGGGATGCTTCCAGCGGGCTGATTATACCTTATTTCCAAAAGGCTCAAATGCGGAGGGAAAAAGGATCTCACACAAAGGATTTAACACAAAGGTACACAAAGGAATAAAGGGAAAAAAGAATTTAAACACAACCCCCTGGCTGGGGGCAGGCTGGACACACATGTGCCTGCGGTCCTGGCGCAGGCAAGACGCAATCCAGTGCAGGCAGCCCCAAGCCTCCGAAGCCCGCCTGCGTGACCGGGCGCGTGCATACGCCAAAGCCTAGCGCCAGGCCAACCTCGAAAAAGCCCGTCAGCGAGACCAGGATTTTCTCGAGTGCAACCGTGAAGAGATCAATCGTCGTCGACCGAAAAAATATCAAGCCAGTAGTCAGTTGACACAAGCCAATTCCGAAGAACAAAAGTAAAAAAAACTCGCCCCTAAGGGTCGGGTCTAGGCTTTTATCTCCATAATACCTGCACGTTCAAGATAACAGCGCTGGACAAAAACAAATCCAGCTTTAATTATTCTCGCGGAGAATAATCCATGGGCATAAAAAATCCAAGCTATGCAGGGTTTTATCCCCTAACGGGGGCATTTGCAGATCATGTTTAATCTGTTAAAAAGTGCCACATAAGGTAAACAATCCGTTTATACGCTAATCAGGCTGCCGGTTGCATGAAGCCAGTGTTTGCCTCCGCTCGGACCAGTCCTGAGTCGGTACCATACGGAGGAACGAAAATATGGATCTGCCTGGATCGAACTATCTCCTGACCCTTGCTACGATCGCGATCACCTTCGTGGCTTTCTCAACCATTGCGGTTGTATTTCGGCAAGCACAAGGCGCTCGCATGTCGGAGTATGAGATTGTATTGCTTCGTTTGTATTTAGTGAGTGGCCTGGAAGTTACTGTCTTTTCCTTGATGGCTCCGCTACTCGGATTGTTTGGCATAACTCCAGCATGGGTATGGCGTGTTTCAAGTCTCGTTTTTGCCATTGTTATGATCTGGCGAGGAATTTACTTTCGGCGCCGCCAGGTGCGCTTTGAGCGGCGGCGGCTGATTGATCTGCTTTTTGGCCTCTATTCTGTTGCAATCCTGGGTTTGTTGATAAATGCGTTGGGGATTTTTTTCGAGCCAACCGCTGCTCCGTATGCGCTGGCAGCAACCTGGTTGCTTGTAAACGCAATAATCGCCTTCATCCTTGCTCTCGAACGATTTCTTCATCCGCCCCAGAAGGGCCAAGTCTGAAAACGTGCGTTATATTATCACGATCATCTACCGGTTGTTTTCTAAATCAATTGTATCAACCCAACGCTCTTCGATGCGCCATCGCGGGATATACAGGTCGTCCTTGATTGGGTTGCTCAAAGATTTCTTGCAGCATCCCCTTTATGTGGCGACCGCCAAATCACATCGCTTTTTCGTGAATAATGCCAGGTTATAAGCTTGTCTCGATTTCGTCATTTTTCCCCCACTTTCTAGTGATCTCTAATCTTCCATAGTCAAAAACTGCACGTTCAAGCTAACAATGCTTAGCAAAAACAAATCAAGCTTTAATTATTCCATGAGATAATTAATCCATGGCCGTACCAAGTATCGGATCAATGACAACCATAGGGTTATTAATCGTTCTAGCTGGCTTTTTTTCCTATCTCATACTCTTGTTCGTGATCCATCGCTTCACATATCGAACATGGATATTCGATGTCATTATTGGGTTGGGAATTGCAGCAACGCTCATAGGCTGGATTTTCGGTGGCAATGCCGTGGTGACATTAATCACCGTCATTCTAGGTGTTGCCTGGTTTCCTGTAATAAGGCATGAGTTGAAGCTCACTGGATCAAAACGCCTCAAACTGCGGGTTGGCGATCGCCTTCCTCCGTTAAACCTCTTGACAACCGACGGCAGACAAGTTACCGAACAAGATTTAATTGCCAGTGCTCCGACACTGCTCGTGCTATATCGCGGTTGGTGGTGCCCATCGACCAAATCGCTACTTGGCGAAATCGTTCATGATTATGAAAGCCTCAGCCAAGCAGGATTAACCATCTTTGCCGCCTCTGTGGATGAACCAGCTGAAGCCGCACCAATACAACAGCATGTCGGAGACAAGATCACAATCCTATGCAACGTTCCAGAATCACTACTCGATGAGGTTGGGGTGCGGGATCAACGCGGCGCCCCCTGGTATGACCGCATTCTGTTTGGCGCCAAACAACAGGATATCGCGATGCCCTCTGCGCTGGTCATAAATGCTTCTGGAAAGATTGTTTTTGTATACCGATCAACAAGGGTGGACGACCGAGCCCGACCTGCAGACATAATTGCCAGCCTCTAATCTATTGCGTTGGTCAATTCCTCGAGCGGCCAGCAGCGGCTGCCTGCCATTTGTGGCAGGTTGCAGGCGGCTGCCCCCAACAGGCTGAGGCATTCCCTTTTTAACCTCCGGCAACTCGCCTCCGACCTTCAAGGGCGGGTCGAGCTGCTCTTATCACGCGGAGGCCCAGCCGGGGCCGCACGCTGGGATTGTTCGTCGTGGGGGAATAGCTCGGTTCATCTTCCAGCTCTTGACAATTCGAGACTCTTGGATCATAATATGGGTGACCGCCCACCCACAATAAGGAGAACAAGATGGTCCGCATCAAGTCGATTGTCCGCGAAGAGGTGTTGGGAAAAACCCGCCAAGCCCTGTTGGACGCAGCTGCCGAGGAATTCGCTCTGCAGGGATTTGAGCACGCCAACATCAATACCATTTCTACTCGGGCAGGCTTCGCCAAGGGTACGGTCTACAACTACTTCCCCAGCAAGCAGGCGCTGATCCTGGCCTTGATTGATAGCATCGCTGCTGAACATCTGGAGTACATGCAATCCGCGCTGGCGGGCGTTGACGATCCCGCCGTCGCGCTCGATCGATTCTTCCAGGCCGGGTTCGAGTACGTGGCGGAGCACCCGCACCGGTCGAGGGTGATGTTCAATGCAGTGAACAGCCCAAACCAGGCGGAGAAGGAGTACTGTTTCCGAGCCTACGAGCCGATGTTTCGCCTCCTGACCGAGCACATCCTTGTTCCGGGCATTCAACACGGCGTCTTCCGCCGAGCCGAACTGCAGCCCACCGCAAGTCTGCTGATGACGGTTTACCTGGGCACGGCGTCCCAGGTCGATGCTCAGGGCAAACCCTGGTTGGATCCGGGCGCGTGGCGGAGTTCGCCTTGAACGGCCTGCGCCAAGAAAAGAAGAACAAATAGAAAGGCAAGTATGGCAAACATCACATTCCATGCAGACCGCTGCAATGGCTGCGGCCTATGTGTCGAGAACTGTCATGAAGGTGCCCTAAGGCTGGTCCATAGCGATCTCAAGAGGGACCAGCTCGTATGCGACGGCTGCGCTCACTGTGTGGCCATATGTCCGCAGAGAGCGCTTGCGTGGCAAGGAATGCCGGCAGTCCCATTCGAAAGCTCGCAGCTCCCCTCCCGCGACCAGTTATTGGAGCTTTTCCGGGAGCGGCGCAGCATACGCGCTTACAAGCAGGCGTCCATCGAGCGCGCCTTGCTCCAGGAGATCGCTACGTGCGGAGCCTATGCTCCTACGCACAATCACATCTTCACGGTGATCATCATCGACGCCCCGGAGCTCATCGCCGAGCTGGATGGTGCCATCCTCTCGGTCAACAACTGGATTTATCGCCTGATCTACCGGAACTGGCTGGTGAGGAACCCGGTGATCATGGCGCTGGCCAACCTGCTCGGTTTCGGAGATGAGTTTCGCAAGGCAGAGCCCAAGCTCGAGAATGTCCTGCGCCGCGGATCAACTTTCTCATCCACTCCGGCGGCTATCCTGCTCGTGGTAGGCAGGAAGAATGTGCCCCTGGCAGAGGCCAGTGCTCAGTATGCTCTGGCAAACATGATGTATTACGCGCAGCTGAATGGGGTAGGAACCTGTCTGTGGGGAAACGCTTCGCTCTTCCTGGATAAGAATCGATCGATTCGCCAGCGTCTCGGGCTCGTGAGCCATCAGCGCATTTATGGCGGACTGTTCATGGGCTATCCGCGAATGAGATTCTCCAACAAGGTGAGCGGAAAGACCTTGCCCGTCCGGTGGAACGGCTCACAATCTTGCGACTTCCTTCCAGCAGAGGCAGTGAGCGCCTCCTGAAGTAGTTGCTAAACATTCGTAGCGCAGGTACATGTGTTCAGCAGATGGTCACGCTAGTATTTCACACCCAGTGCAGTGACTTTATAATTTACAGGTCCACCGGGCGCCTTCCCAATCCCATCTCCTTGATATTGGCGCTGGCGCCTGGTCCTACATTATCTACTGAAACTTCCGCCGCCCCGACAAGATTGCCCTTTTGATCAAACACTATTATGCGGGCAGTGATGCGGCCAGTGCCGCATTGCTCTTGTTCTTTACTGTACCTGTTACCCCAAAAATGGGACTATCCCCGTTGAAAGAAACATCTGGACGTGGCTTCCACTTCAGTGGAGTAATTCCAACTTCGGTGTGCAATTCATGGACCCCGAAATCATATCCAACCGAACCCCACTCTTCGGTCAGTGGCGCTTTTTCACAAGTAAAACAAGCATTGGCAGCGATTGTTTCCCCGGGCAGGATGAACCCATTGCCGCCACTGATCCCATCTAAAATAGTACAGTTTTTCGGTCCGTATTAATTTCTGTGCGCTATCCAGCAAATTCGCGCTAACCCAAATACAGGTTCGATGGGAAAATCGTATGGGTTGAGCACCAAAACATTGGCTCGAACATTCCCATCCGGATCAGTCCAGGCTTGGGATTGAACGATCTCAAGCTCGAGTTGTGTGTTTGTCGGCGTCGGAGAAAATACCGGGATGCCGTTGAGGTTGCCAATGGGGTGCCGTTGAAGTAGACATTGAGGTGGCCATCTCCACGCTGGGTTCAGCACTCGCACCTGTCTCAACTAGTGGGGTGGTCTTCGGTTGGCGCTAACAAACCGCAGGCCGAAATCATTACGGTCATGATAAGCAGTACAGTGGCGAAACTCAACACCTTCTTCATTTATTTGCTCCTTGTTCCTATATCACTATTGCCGAACAAGGGCTCGTTTGACGCTTGCATGATGTACCCGAATGCATCTTTAGCAATCCATCAATGGTAGGGGAAATAATGGTGACAAGACGGACTAGCCGCAGGATCGAGAATAGCTTAAGAGCAAGCGGGATGAGATCAATCGTCGCAAGTGGGAAAGGTACCAGGCCCGTAAGGCATCCCCGCGTGTCCCGATAGATAAAACCATCACAATAGAATAGCCGCAAACCAAATTTCGCCCCCTATACCTGGTTCTACCGGATAAACCAAGCGGGGCTCTTTTGTTTATGGGGGTGAAGCCGCGGGCGCCTGCGGCGGAGCTTGCTAGGCTGCCTGCACCAGACTGCGTCTTTTTCAGTCCAGGGAGGCCGGTTGCGCGGGGAGACGGCCGTTCGTCAAAAAACTGTCCCTTTGACCAGTACGAAGACTATGCTTTCGAAGGATTAAAACCTCGGCAGACGTCCTATAATATAAGGAAAAGCAATCAGGTCACAATTCACAATCCGCCCTGGGAGGAGCGCCCTTATGAAACGTAAAGTCCTATTCCTTTTGCTCGCCTGTGTTCTAGCAGTCTGGCCGACAGGCTGTGCGTTCGCCCCGCAGGCGCCAGCGCCCCTGGTACAGGAAGGAATGATCACTTTCACGCGCTATGATGGGCAAAAATATTTCGGGACGGTCCATGGACATGGTAAAACCGCCATCATCCTGGCAAATATGGCCTATGGAGGCGAAGAGCAATGGCGGCCCTTTGTTGAGGCGTTTGATAAAGATAAGTTTACAGTGATTACCTTCAATTACCTGGAAGCAGGCCAGGGCGATTACGCGGCTGCAGAAAATGAAGTGGTAAATATTCTGGATACATTAAAAGGTTTCGGCTACAAACGCGTGATCTGCATGGGTGCAAGCATGGGCGTAAGCGCCTGCACATTTATCTCGCATGCCCCTGAGCTGGTCGGTATTGTACTGATCTCTGGCCCCAACTATGGAGGCACGCTCGACACCCCTTACCCCAAACTTTTTATCTGCGGCAAATTGGACCAATGGTCTGCCCCAATCGAATCCGAATATAAGCGGGCTGACGAGCCCAAAACGCTGATCCTCTATCCGGATATCACCCATCATGGCACAGACCTTTTTTATTCGTCGGCGAAAGATCAATTTCTCAAGAGCTTGCTTGATTTCGTAAACAAGATCCAATAACTCTGCCAGCCAGTCGCGTTACGGGGCTATTGTTCCAAGTCTTCTATTCCACCCTGATCTCCAACAATCCCTTCACCCACCGGTTGCCGGGCATGCCGGGGAACACGGCCCGCAGCGGAAAGCCATGCAGTACGGGCAGAGGCTGCCCTTTCATCTCATAGGCCAGAAAGTTGCCAACCTTAAGCGCATCCTGGAGATAGATCTGGCTTTCATACTTGTCGGCGGCGACCAGGCGGATGACTTTCGCCGTGCTTTGGACGCCGGCCAGTCCCAATATATATTTCAGCGGTACGCCGGACCAGGTGCCCACATCTTCAAAGACACCCGGGCAAACCAGGTCCAGCCTGGCGGTGACTTTGGGCATGCAGCGCAGCTCGTCATAACTGAGGCTGAGCGGGTGTATCCACCAGGCCGGTCACCAGCAGGCGGTAACTTGCCAGGTCGATGATCATGGGATGGCCGGTCACGTGCAGGCCGGTGGTGCGGTCGAGCGCATTCAACCCGGGGTTGGGGGCCATGGTGGGGACAATAATGGGGCCCGGGTTGCAGGCTCCGGAGGAAGGTGCGCCCTGGGGCGGGCTGCTTTCCGCTGTGGGCGTTATGGCCGTGGTCCGGGTTAAGCCGGGGGAGGCTGTGCTGGTACCTCGCGCTGCAACTGTAGCCGTAGGGAGGCGCGAGAGGCGCCCTCGGGGTACGGCTGGCAGGCTGACCGGCAGCAGCAATACTCTCAAGTAGCAACGGTATTTTTATTTAGTAAATACAAGCCAAAATGATCAATTTACCTCAGAAACCGCAAAGATCGCAGAGAAAAATTAGAAAGAAACTCAGCGTACTAAGCGCTGCGCGGTGGTCGCCTATCCCATCCGAAATTGTAAACGACTGAAGTCGTTACTACAATAATTGACAGTTCATCCACCCTAAGGGGGATTTTATAATGAGACGAATAACATAATAATAAGTACAGATACTGGTAAAGGAGTACCGAATGAGAAACAAGCCTAAAAAAAGCATCCTGTCCGGGATATGCGTGCTGGTGCTGACAGCGGTGGCATGCAACCTGACGCCGGCCGGGCCCACACCTGCCCCTACGCCGACCCAGGCCATCGTTCCGGTCACCGGGGCCACGGCTTCACCAATCGAAACGGCGACGGAAATGCCCGCCACCGATACAGCGCTCCCCGCGACGGCCACCCCGACTGCGACACCGAATGTCGTGACGGTGACTGCCAAACCCGACGGCAGCCTGGGGATCTTGCGAGGGCCCAGCATTGATTACGACACGCTGGGATATTTACAGAACGGCCAGACTTCCACAGCCAGCGCCCGCAACTACGACGGTTCCTGGCTGTACATGTACGTCCCGAATTACCCGACTGTGTTCGGCTGGGCGTACGTGGGCTCGCAGTATTCCACCACCCAGGGGGATGTCAACAGCCTGCCGATCAAGCTGGTCGGACCCGCGGTGCCGGCTTACATCCGAAACTGCACCTTCCACCCGATGCTGATCCAGCCCGGGGGTACGCTGCTGCAGCCGCAAACTGACCTTACCAACCGGATCAAGCAGTTCCCGCCCGGCAGCTATACGGCCTACGACCAGAGCGCCCAGGGCAAGCCGCAGGTGCTGACGATCACGCTGAAGGAAGGGGTTTCGGTGAATATTGAGAAAGACGGGCTGGGTAATACTTATAATTGCCCGTAACGATTGAATAAATACCCTTGCGAAGGTTTGAATCCTTCGCAGGGATTGTGAGGACACGCAGGCAGGTAACAGTTTCTTAGGAGGAAGATATGGAAATGGAAAAGACGATGAAGCCGCGCATGTTCGTGCGCGAGGTGGTGGGAGTGAATGCGGCGCTGGTAGTCCAGTTTTTGCTCGGGATGTACATAAATATGTACGTTGAATTCCCCAAGACCGGGCCGGCGGCTGCCTGGGCTTTCGCCCGCAGCTCCTTCGTAGTGATGACTCACATCGTCCTGGGAACGCTGCTGCTGGTGGGTGGGATCGCCCTGTTGGTGCGGGCGATCCGGGCAAAGAACCGGCACTGGACGATCGTGGCGAGCATCGCACTATTTGGGTTGCTGATGTCCTGGTCTGGTGGGGAAAGGTTTATCACCACTCAGAACGACGTGGCTTCGTTTTTTATGGCCGTGGGATTCCTGACGACGCTACTGGCGCTCAATTGGGGGCTGTATACGGGCTAACAATAACTTATAGCTAATAGCTGAAAGCTGATAGCTGTAGATTACTTTTCAGGAAGAAGGTCAATGATGACCACTTCCGGAGGGCACAGGAAGCGAATTGGAGGCGCAAAACCGCTGGTGAGGCCCACTCCCCGGCTGACAAATAACGTGGTTTTCCCGACTTGATACTGCCCCATCTGGAATCTCCTCCCATACCGGGATTTGGTGAACAAAGCGCCGTACAAGGGCAGACGGACCTGGCCCCCGTGCGTATGGCCGGTCAGGTACAGGTCCACATTCAGGTCACTGGCAGCGTAGATCAGATCCGGTTCATGATAAAGCAAGAGGGAAAAGTCATCCGGTCGTCGTCTGCGACATCAAGATGGCCAGTTCATCCTTATCATGCGACCAACCCAAATAATTGAGTCCCAGCAAAACAAAATGGCTGTCCGAATTCGGGAATGCGCAGCAACTCATCTTGCAAGACACGCGCATCCAGGCCCTGCAGTGTGCGCGCCAGGAATTGTGGCGATTTATCGTTATTCCCATTTACGATATAAATCCCAAGCGGTGCATTTAAATTCGAAACCAGCTCACGCAAGGCTGCCAGGGTTTGGGGGTCAGTGCTGCTGGACCTGTCGCTCAAGTCGCCGGTGATAACAATCATATCCGGGTGCAGGTTACTTACATACCCAGGCAGGAGGCGTTCGCGTTTGGTTATGCGCTCGACATGCAGATCGCTTAATTGGACGATACGCCGGGGTCGGTCCAGGCCTGGAACCCGGATTTCGATATGAGTTTCCGTCAATCGGAAAGGTTCGATGCAGGACCCGTATATTCCAAATCCCAACAGGAGCAAGTTCGGCACCATAAACACCCATAGGGAGATGTGGTGAATATAGACCGGCACCTGGCGCAGCATGAATTGCATAAGGACCCAAAGAATAAAAAGCCCGATCCTGAGCATGAAAAATAGAATATAAGTGGCAACCCATGAACCGATGAATAATCCCCACGAAGGCGATAGCCTGGGCCAGACCAAATCGCCCAAAACAAAAAACAGGAGGATCATGAAATTGGGGAGAAAGAGAGGCGGTAGTTGTAAGGAAGGCATCAATTTATGTCTCATTATTAACTCAGGATAATTATTACACCTGTTATGGATCTATTCGGTCTGCTTTAAAAACCCGCAAGAGACTGTAGCGCCAAGAAAAGTATATCATGAAGAAATATCAATGTGTACAAAATCCAGTAATAGGAGCAAGGCTGACTTGCGACCCTATCAGGCAATCTGGCGCAATACTTTAGCAACTCGGAGGGTTTTACGGAAAGGAATTGACCTGGAAAACGCTATTATCAATGTCCTTGTGGTCTTTCAGCAGAACGGCAGCCCCCAAATCGTAATTTCGGCAGAGAGTTAGTAAACCTCAGGATTTTGTTACAACCAGGTTCAGGTTGGCCTCCACCAGGGGTAGAACCTGGTCCGCGAAGGCTTCGGCGCCGGCGTGGTCACGGGTATGGCTCCACTGGGAGGCCAGTCCGTAAATGGACCAGCTGGCGGAAGTGGCAGCCAGTTCAGGGGAAGGGGCGCCATCCAATTGCTGCAACCATTTCAAGAGCAGGCCGTAAATCTGGGCTTTGATCTCGGCTTCGATGGAGATCTCGAATTTAATTTCAGCCGGGTCACAATGGGCATGGGTGGCGGTGATAAACTCGCAGACGGCAACGATCAATAAACGCAAATTTTCTCGACTGAAATGGCATGCATTCAGCATGCGTTTATCGATCTCCTGCCGGAAGCCTTCCCGGATGTAATAGTCCAGCAGGGCATATTTATCCTGGAAGTGGGCGTAGAAGGTGGCACGGTTGATCCCGGCGCGAGTGGTGATATCCTGGACGCTGATGGCCTGAAAACCTTTTTCCTTGATCAGATCCACGAAGGCCCGAGAAAGCAGTTGGTGGGTCCTTTTGACACGCGGGTCGAGTTTGTCGGTCAATTCAGCCGGTTTTGACAACATATTTGGTACTCCGTCGCTTTAACAACACTTGTGTGTTTTTGGTGGTTGACAATTGCAGGTCTTATGGGTCTAATATAAGCAACATTCGTTGCTTAAACAACGAATGTACGAAAGATACCATAACTGGCAAGGAACGTCAAGGCCATATAAGAAAGGAAGTTGTATGTTGATCGGAGAAATTGATACGACCTTAACTCCGGATAGGGGTTTTGCAGAGCCGGCAAGCGAGGAGCAGATCGAACGTGCAGCGCGGGCGCTGGAAGCCAATGGCATCCATACCCTGATCGCACAGAACGCGGCCGAAGCGAAAAAGATGTTCTTCGAACTTGTGCCGGATGGGACGGAAGTTTTTCTAGGAGCTTCGGTGACGTTGGAACAACTGGGGATCAAAGACGAGGTGGATAAATCCGGGCGGTTCGACGCGCTGCGGCCGCGCATGTTTGCGATGGACCGCCAGACGCAGGGCAGGGAGATCCGGAAACTGGGCGCCAGTCCCGACCTGGCGGCCGGCAGCGTGCAGGCTGTGACCGAGGACGGGCAGGTGCTGCTGGCGTCCAAAACGGGCAGCCAGCTCGGGCCGTATGCCTCCGGCGCGGGCAAGGTGATCTGGGTGGTCGGCGCCCAAAAGATCGTCAAGGATCTGGACGAAGGTCTCAGGCGCATCCAAACGTACTGCTATCCACGCGAGCAGGAACACGTCCAGACACTGTACCATTTTGATACGGGCGTGAACAAAATATTGATCATCAACCGGGAGATGCGCCCGGAGCGCACCACGATGATCATCGTCAAAGAAGTGCTCGGATTCTAAAAAAGAATTTCTAAACACAAAGGGCACGAATGTAACGAAGGAAGAACTAAGAATTAAAACCTTTTGTCCCTTTGTGTACTTGGTGTACTTTAGTGTTTATTGCTTTTCATACACTCGAAAGGAAATAATAATGACCACTCAGATGCAAACCATGACGAAGACTGAATTCCGGATCCCGGCGGCGACACGACCTGGGTATGTAAGCTTGACGGTGGCGGACCTGGAGAGGCAGATGTTCTTTTACCAGGATATGATCGGCTTGAAGGTCCTGCGCCAGGAAGGCGCCTACGCGGACCTGGGCGCGGGTCGGGAGGTCCTGCTGCGCCTGACGGAAATACCAAACGCCCGCAGGCTGCGCGGCACAACCGGGCTGTACCACTTTGCGATCCTCCTGCCCAGCCGGCGTGAGCTGGCACGCGTAGTGCGGCGTTTGTTCGACCGGCAGTACCGCAACTACCCGACCGATCACATCATGACCAAGACAACCTACCTGGACGACCCGGAAGGCAACACCATCGAGCTCTACGCGGATACTCCCGAGGACGGGGTGATGGGGATTATCAATGGCGTCTTCCAGGCCCGGCGTAAAAATGGTAGCCTGAGCGATGGCAGGGAAGAGCTGAATGTGGAGGCTTTATTCCGGGAACTGGCTCCGGGAGACCGCACGGATACCGGCATGCCCCCCGAAACCAGGATCGGCCATTTCCACCTGTATGTGGCGAACCTGGATGCGACCCTGCAGTTCTATCACGGCCGGCTGGGTTTTGACGACATGGGCCTCTCGCAGGCTGTTCAGATGGGGATGGTCTCGGCTGGCGGGTATCACCACCATATCGGGTTCAACACCTGGGTCGGGGCAGGCGCACCCCCCGCCCCAACCGGCTCGCTGGGGATGCGCTATTTTACATTCCTTCTGCCCGGACAGAGTGACCTGGACCGCTTGATAGAACATGTCCGGCAGGCGGGGCTGGTGCCGGAACAGAACGAGGCCGGGTGGGCGCTGAGGGATCCGTCGCAGAATCAGATCGTATTTAATGTGCCATAAAAAAAGGATTCAACACGACCCTCATCGCCTGGGGTCAGGTGTGCATGAACCCCACTCAGTTGCTCATACGCACTGAAAATTTTGAATTAAAATGGCCGAAAACAGTCAAATTTCCAACTTCTTTGGCCTGTTTTCAGAGGATCAATTCCGCCTGTATTCTGTAAATAAACCTCATTTTATGCCTATACGCATATCCAGTTAACCTTCCCAGACACAAAACCTTCAAAAGAAAACAAAAAACTGCAATAAAGCACCTTTTTCCCCTTTTCTCTGCTTGACTGCTCCCTTTTTTACCCGATCTACGGAATTGTTCCTGGTTGTTTCAATCTGGATCGATCGCGCAAACCGAAAATACGGGACTTCTTCCGGAAATACGGCCGGGCTGTAGTGGGAAAGTTGCTTATTGCTTGAGCGGGAATTAATCCGTGTATGGGTCGATCTATTCTTGTAATTCAGCTGGCAGGTCGAAAAAACGAAAGAGGGCGGGATCCAGAAAAGTGGTGACATCTGAAAATGATTTCCCACGGAGGGCCAGCACCTGGATGGCATAGGGCTGGTAATTGTGAGATTGTTCGTTTTTACGGTACCAGGCGAAAGCGGGACTGCCGTTGGCCCGGACCGGCAGCAAACGCCAACGGCCAAGGGCATCCCCATCCAGAAGCGCAGTGGTGATGAGCGCACGGATGGAAGCTTTGCCACGCACCCAAAGGGGGAAGGGCGGCATTGCGAAAGTTGTATCTTCGATCAAGAGTGAGATGATCTCATCCACATCGGCAGATTCCCAGGCATGCAGGTAGCGGTCGAGCAAGGCTTTGGTGAATGGATCGGAGGGTGTGGGTCGGGGCAGATCTGTGCGGGGAGTAGGATAGGCTTTCCTCAATGTAGCCCGGGCACGGTGCAGGAGGCTGTTTACGCTGGACAGGCTGGTACCGAGCATATCCGCCAGTTCGCTGGCGTGCCATTCCAGAACGTCGCTAAGGATCAAGACACAGCGTTGGCGGGGCGGCAAGACTTGCAGGGCCACCATAAAAGACAAGCTGATGCCTTCACGCGCCTCAAAACGAGCCTCAGGGGTGGAATTGGCCGGAGCGAGGATTTCGTCCGGAAAGGGTTCCAGCCAGATGGGTTCCGTTATAGGGGCGGGGATGGGAGCTTGTAGGCCTGCGGCAGGAAATAAAGACGGCGGCAGAGAGCGTTTGGGACGGCGTGCCAAAGAATCCAGGCAGGCGTTAGTGGCGATCTTGTAGAGCCAGGCGCGAAAGGAAGCCCGACCTTCATAAGTATTCAACCGGCGCCAGGCACGCAGCAAAGTCTCCTGGAGCATATCTTCGGCATCCTGTGGAGAGCCCAGGATCCGGTAACAATGGGTCAACAACTCACGGCGGAAGGGCTCGGTCAGCGCCTCAAAGGCAGCGGAGTCACCCGCCAAAGCGGCTGAGAGATTAACTGATCCGGGGGCACTGAAGGAAGGTGTGGGGTGCGTATCTAACATGGAAATCCTGATGTTCTACACGAAATTCAAACACAAAGGACACCAAGGGCTCAAAGGAATTTAAAAGATTATAACAAATTCCACTGGATCGACCGCACATTTTTGGAGGCTTCCCTCGTCATACAGGTTGTAAGTACATATTCAACCCGATTCAAACCAAGGAGGCTTGAAATGAAATATATCGTTACCGTACGTGGGATGCTGAAGGGGACCCCGGAGCAGGCCAAGCTGGTCCACAATGAGATTGTGGACAAGACCGCTTCACTCAGCAAATCCATGGGCAATGTAGCCCACCACCCGCACCTGAATGTCCAGAATGGCAAAGAGTTCTTCTCGATCGACAGTTGGGACAACCTGGAGAACATCCAGAAATTGTACAGCGACCCGAACTTAGCGGCCGAGTTTGGAAAGCTCTTCGAGGGGATGCCTGACATCGCCATTTGGGCGGAATCCGGCTGGCTGGAATATTAATCGGTCGGAAGATCTCAAAAAAAATGACCCGGTTCATTTTAGAGCCGGGTCATTTAATAAGTAGGATAATTTGGGCGGATCAACGACCCGCCCCACATCTAAAAAGAGAGAACCAGGCTGATCGGGCAATGATCGGAGCCCATCACATCTTCGTGGATGTCGGCAGAGAGGATGCGGTCTTTGATGTCAGAGGAGACCATGAAGTAATCCAAGCGCCAGCCGACATTGCGCTCACGGGCCCGCGTCACCTGGTCCCACCAAGAGTATTTGACCGTGTCCGGATGCAGATGGCGGAAGGTATCGACCAAGCCGGCTTCGAAGAACTCGCCCAGCCCGAGACGTTCCTCCGGCATGAAGCCGCTGTGGGCAATATTCTCCTTGGGGCGGGCCAGGTCGATCTCGGCGTAGGCGGTGTTGAAATCGCCGGTTACCACAACCGGACGCCCAGCCTGGGCGTAGTTATGCGCCACTTCGAGGAACCGGCGGTAGAAGGCCAGTTTGTGGGCGACCCACTCCGGTCCGCGCCCGCCATTGGGGAAGTAAATGTTGAAAAATACAAAAGGTTCGAATTCATGGATGAGGACACGCCCATCGGAGTCGAAGCGTGGGTCGCCCAGGCCGTTAGTAACCTTGAGCGGAGCATGCCTGGAATAGGTGACGGTGCCACTGTAGCCCTTCTTCTCGGCCGAGTTCCAGGCGGCCTGGTAGCCGGTGGGTGCCAGCAAAGCCTGGGAGACTTGATCGGGCGAGGCTTTGGTCTCCTGGACTGCCACCAGGTCCGCGTCTGTGGCTGCCAGCCAATCGAGGAAGCCTTTCTTTTCAGCGGCCCGCAGGCCATTCACATTCCATGAGATCAGTTTCCAGTTCATAATCAATTCTCCCTTAGCAAGTCATGTGAAAATCAATATCTAACCAGAGATAAACAGAGATAAACGTGATTAGGTTTGATACACTGCACGAAATTGGCTTTTGATGAAATAAATCGTGCTAATCATATTTATAAAGTCTGATTTCGAGATCCAAAACATTTACTTATGTCAGTGTACAGGTAAAGCGCACACTTTTGGCCGATAAATCCACCATTTCGACCTGCCAGCCTGCATGCAGCCAGGCGTTCTTGTGGGAAAGCGTGCTTTTGACGATGTTATCCCACCAGCTCTGGCAGCTATAGGCAGAGCTGGACAGAGGGTTGTTCATGACATACTCGATTTGGTCAAAGGTGAGGGTGATAGTAGAGTGGGTTGAAGTGAGTTTGCGCAATTGGTTTTCGAGAGGGGCGTACTTGCAATTTACAGGTTGATCCATCGCATGATTCTACTATTAATCAATTGGATTTTGCACAACAATGACCCCTATGGGTGGGAGAGCTGAGAGAATCTCACCACTACAGTCACGAAGTACCACGAAGGAAAGCAGATAATGTTGCCAAGCTGAATGGCGACCGCATTCTCATCTGGCGTTCTTTGGATTCCCCCACCAGTGTTAATCGACGAAACGTATGAAGACCTGGTTGCCGAGCAGGCGGCCGCGGCGAGTGAGGCGGACACACACTCCTGCCCGTTCCCTCACCCCTACCCCTCTCCCGATAAGAGAGGGGTCATTTAGGTGAGAATGTTCCAATAAACCCAAAGCGATTAATTCGTTAATTTCTTTTCCGAAAACGTCCATCAAGTCCTGCCCGAAGCGCGCATGAAACGACTGCTCCGAAACGCCTTCCTGAGTGAGCCGCAAGCCAAGCATGAGCGTTTCCTGCATTTCGATACGAGGAGTGAGAGAGGATTGGGTTACAGTGGCGGGAGATAAGGGGAATGAAAGGTTAGAAAGCAGATGAGGAGAGAGTAGATAATTAGTAGGTGAAAGGGTGGGCGTATCCTGGGAAGCGGGGGGGAGACGGTCGATGTAAGTCTTTATCCGCAGGACATTGGATATCCGCAAGCCATTGGCGCAGCCATGTGCGCCCGCGCCGAATCCAAGATAAGGCAGGTTACGCCAATATTGAAGGTTATGACAGCACTGGAAACCGGGTTTAGCCCAGTTGGAAATCTCATATTGTTCGTAACCCTGCCCTTCCAGGAAATCTGAAGCCGCTTCATACATGTCCGCCGCCAGGTCCGGATCGGGGAGCGGCAACAGGCCATGAGCGGCCCAGCGGCCAAAGGGTGTGCCGGTTTCAATACTCAGTGCATAAAGGGAGAGATGCTCAGGAGCGAGGTCGACCGCGCGGCGGAGAGATTCCTGCCAACGAACGAGGGTCTGTTCCGGCAAACCGTAGATCAGGTCCAGATTCAGATTCCCGAAACCAGCCTTACGCGCCCAGCGGACGGCCTCCAGGACATCGAATGGATCGTGGATGCGTTCCAATTGACGTAATTCGTCCGGATGAAAAGACTGCACCCCGAAACTGATCCGGTTGAAGCCAGCCAGGCGCAGGCCAATCAACGAATCGAGGCTGACGGTACCAGGATTGGCTTCGAGGGAGGTTTCCAAGGGACCTGAAGTATCTGAGATGCCAGAGGTACCAGAAGTGCCAGAGGATGAAGAGGAGGAAGAGGAGGAAAGTGTAAAGTTGGCGCGGACGGTCTGGAGGATTTCCTGGAACTGTTGCGGGGTTAGGAGCGAGGGGGTGCCGCCGCCGAAGAAAATCGTATGGACCGGCAATCGCTCCGGGGCAGAACGGGCAACCAATTCCACTTCCCTATTCAATGCCTCAACATAGGCAGGGATGAAGCTTTCATGACCAGCGTAAGTGTTGAAGTCGCAGTAGGCGCAACGGTGGGTGCAAAAGGGGATGTGGAAGTAAAGGGCGTATTCCGGTGTCATGTGTTCCAGTATCATGAATTTACTATCAAGCGTCAAATGGGACGAGAGTGCGACGAGGCAGGCCAATCAGGAGGGCCATTGGGCCGAGCAGGAGCAGCCACATGGCGGCGGAAAGGCCGAAATATTGGGCGACCAGGCCGATACCAAAGGGCAGGAGTTTTCCAAGCAGGCCAAAAACGCTGTCAAGCGACATTACAGTTCCGGATTGCATAGGCATGGATGAGTAGAGGCGGCCCTTCAGGATGGCATACCAGCCAGCGTTGAATAAGCCCAGCAAGCCCAACAGGATAAATTTTATACCCAGGTCCGGCACGAGCAGGAAGGTCGGGAAGAGGAAGAGCTCGACTACCACGCTCAGATGCAGGTAATCGAGGCCGCGAATGCGTTCCAGCAGTGGAATCAGCAGGAAGTCACCCAACAGACCGAAACCGCTCCAAACCGCGATGCCCAGGGCGGCCTGTCCGGGCTTCAGGCCAACCACATCCACAAAGTAGAGTGCCAGGAAACCCAGCAGCACATCCAACATCAGGTCGGAGAATTGTAACAATACCAGCCAGCGTAAGACTTCGCCGCGCCGGAAGGCCGAGAAGGCTCCACGCACACCGGACCAAACATCCGAGAAATGCGGTATCTCTGGTACATTTCCAGCCTCGCGTGGAATGCGCTGCCAGGCAAACAAGAGCACCACAATGGTGATACACGCCAGCGCAATGAAAACCCCGCGCCAGCCAAAACCGATGAAAGCCATCCCGGAGAGCAGCAATGGACCCAGCACCACTCCGAGCGAACCGGCAAAGGTCCAGCGAGCCATGTTATGATCATGTCGGGAAGGATCGGTATCCATGAGGGCGGCTTGCGAGAGGCTGACGAAAGCGCCAGAGGAGGGGTAAAAAACACACAAAGCAACCAGCAAAAAAGCAAAGCCAGTGCTCAGACCGGTAAGCAGGCAAGCCAATGCGAAAAAGATCCCGCCGCCGAGGATGAGCAGGCGCCGTTTCCAGACATCTCCGAGAATACCCAGGAAAGGTTCGATGATGGCAGAGACGATCCCTGGAATAGATAGTAGAAGGCCAATCTGGAGGTAATTCAGCTGAAGGTCGGTGCGGATAAGCGGCCAGGCGGCCTCATTCACGCCAAAAACAAGTTCATCCAGGAATTCAATCAGGAGCAAGGGGAAGTTAGTCACAAGGTAATAGAGTCAAAAGTTGAAGGTCGAAGGTCGATCGCCAATCGTCCAGAGTTCGAGGGCTAAGATTTGGCCGAATAAATTAGGATGGCAAACGCAGTCGGGCGACAAGTACGGGGGGAATTTCGCTAAATTTACCACCCCAGCTGAGTGGATGGTCCTGCGGAAGATCGGGGGGAAAGGCGCGTTCCTCGAAACCATCCAACACAAAGCCATTCTGAAAACCAAGGTTGAGGTAGTATTGCAGCGGCCGATCAAAGTAGAGCTGCGGCCTGGGTTGGTTGCGGATGGCAACTCCATGAGCGTGGTGGGGAGTCATATATTGCGAGATCTTTACGGAGTAAACGGATTTGATCTCACCTTCCAGATCCATTTCTTCGGCCATATGCACTGTGGATGTATTGTTAAAGGCCGGGTGCGTCATTGAAGAGACGAAGCTTCCGCCCGGTTTTAACAGCTTGGGAAGCACATGGAACAGCGGTTGGATATTGGCTATATCGAAGAGTGCCATATTGCAGAGGGCAGAATCAAAAGGGTCCAGGAGGGCCAAGAGTGGTGAGCAGAGCCGATTCGTCGGTGGCATCCAAAACATAATACGTAATGGGTAAATTGGCAGAGGTGTGAGCATGAGCCAATTTGATGAGTTCTGGGGAAAAATCAAAGGCGGTAACCTGGGCGCCCAAAGCTGCCAGGCGGCGGGCGGTGAGACCATTGCCGGTGGCAATATCCAGAATATGCTGAGCGGGCTGCGGCTCAAGCAAACGCAGAATGGCCGGCCACTGCAAGACGTTGACGAAATCGTTACCTTCGCCGATCTTCTCGTCCCAGAAAGCCGCATTGGCATCCCACGCAGCCCGGGTTTCGTCATTTTCCTGCTGATTATCATCATTTATATTCATCTTTGCACACCTTTCTCGCCAACAAATTGTTATATCATATCAAATAAAGAAGGGAGGGCAGGAGTGTGCCCTGCTCCCACAGTGATTAACTGATACAACAACTTTTTTAATCATAACAGATTTATTTTGTTAATTGATACAATTAGAAATCGAGCCAAGAATCCCCGTGAAGAAGAGTATGATATGGGCTACTGGGCGGCCTGCGTGAGCCGTCCCGCCTCCTGTCGGAGGTCGAGCTTCATGGCATTTCCAACCAACCCAATCCACGCCAGATGAGGTGAGGCATGACCCGAAAAGCAATCGCGGATGAAAAGCAACGCAAACGTCAACACTGGGCCTGGTATATGTACGATTTCGGGAACTCGGCCTACGCGGCAGTCATCCTCCTGGCGGTTTTTTCCGCTTATTTTAAAGGACAGGTGGTAGGCGGTGCGGCGGGGTCACGCCTGTGGGGGCTAGCGCTCGGAACAGCCATGCTGGTAGTGGCGGTGTTATCCCCGTTCCTGGGTGCATTCGCGGATTTCGCGGCCTCGAAAAAACGCCTGTTATTCATTTTCTCAGCGCTTTCGTGGGTCTTTACGGCCTTGCTGTTCTTTGTTCAAAAGGGGGATGTGCTCATGGGATTTATTTTCTTTGTCCTGGCAGAGATCGGATATCGCGGCGCGGCAGGTCTTTTATAATGCCCTGCTGCCAGAGATTGCTTCGCCGGATGAGATTGGCCAGGTCTCGGGCAATGGCTGGGCGATCGGCTCGATCGGAGGGGTGGTCTGCCTGCTGTTCATCCTCCCGCCGATTGTGCTCACCAAAAACAATCCGGCCTTGAACCTGTTGGTGGTGCGCAGCTCATTCGCATTTGCAGCGGTCTTCTTTGCCGTTTCATCCAGCCTGCTTTTCCTGCGGGTTAAAGAAACCCGGAAGGGCCGAACACTCCCGCCAGGCGAAAGCTATTTGTCAGTCTCAGTCAAACGCCTGGTGGCCACCTTCAAAGCTGTGAGACACTTCCGGCAATTTATCGCCTTCATTATTTCATTTCTGATCTACAACGATGGCATATTGATGGCATTGGACTTTGCGGCGATCATCGGGGCGGTGCTGTTCGGTATGACCCAGACCCAGTTGATCCTGTTCATGATCCTGGTCCAGGTAACCAGCGCCATTGGAGCATATTTGTTCGGAATGCTCGGTGAAAAAATTGGTTTCAAGAAAGCCTTGCTGATCTCCCTGGTTCTCATGATTTTGGCAGTGATCTGGATGGTATTCAACCCATCCCTGACGGGTTACTTCATCATTGGGGGATTGGCTGGCTTTGCCCTGACGGGGGTGCAAAGCCTCAGCCGGACGATGGCCGGATTATTCGCGCCTGCCTCCAAGAGCGCCGAGTTCTTCGGTTTCTTTGCCGTGGCCGGAAAATGCTCCTCGTTCATCGGACCAGCCACCTTCGGGCTGATGGCTGCCGGCCTTGCCCAGTATTTCCAAAGAAACGGACTGGACGCGGTGCATGCCGAACAGGATGGAACGCGTGCAGGCCTGGTAGTGATCGCTATTTTCCTGCTGGTCGGACTGGTTATCCTGCTGTTCGTCAATGAGAAACACGCCCGCCAGGCCGCCGAGGATTTTGTCCCAACCGCAGAGTGATATGGCGCAGAACCTGCATCCTTTCCAGCGCAGGCCGTTACGTTTCCTGCTAAAGCAACTCTCCATCCCGGCTTTTGCCGCATTGACCCGGCTGGAGATCATAGGAGAGGAGAACCTGCCCAAGATCGGTCCGCTGCTGGTGGTTGGCAACCATTTCAGTTTTATTGACCCGGTGGCCTTCGTACGCATGGCACCCTGGCCGATCGAGTTTGTGGGTGGGGCCGAGAATCCGGGTGCGCCGGCCTGGACCCGCATCATTCCTTTCCTATGGGGCTACCACAAACTCTACCGCGGCACGGGTGCACGCGATGCCCTGAGGGCCTGCAGAAGGAATCCTGAAGAACGGCGGCTTCCTGGGCATGTTCCCTGAAGGCGGCAATTGGGCAACCGTGCTGCGGCCACCGCGCCCGGGGGCATCCTTCCTGGCGACACGCAGCGGTGCAAAAATCCTGCCAGTCGGTTTATACGGATTTACAGGGGTATTCCAATCCCTGGGACACTTCAGGAGAGCCAAGGCGACCGTCCGGATCGGTAAGCCCTTTGGCCCGTTTACAGCCAGCGGCTCAGGCCGTGACCGGCGCGAACAACTGGATGAGATCGGCGCGACAATTATGCGGGCCATCGCCGAGCTGCTGCCTGCCGGTATGCGCGGTCACTACTCAGATGATCCGGCCATCCGGGAGGCTGCCCGAGGGACAGAAATTTATCCCTGGGCAAATAAGGTGGAAGGGGAAGTCAAACGTCAGGAATAGGGGAAGATGAGGAATAAGTCTAAAGTCAAAAGTCGAAGGTCTGATAAAGATGAAGACCTAGACAACTGTAGAAATGTGAAAATCAGCCTTTTTCATTCCAATCCAACAGCATGATCGGGGAATCCATAATCTGGCCCACCTTGCGGAAACCCAAGCGTTCATAAAGCCGGCGGGCGGGACTGATATCCACGACACTCAATGAAAGACCGGGATAACGCTCACGCGCCATCGATATCACGGTTTCGAGCATGTGTTTTCCCAAGCCCAGGTTGCGATATTCAGGTAGCAGAGCAATCGATAATTCCGGGATGAGGGGGCTGACATACCCATAACCCTTTTCGTCGCCCGACCACTGGCGCAGCCAGATCGCGCCGACAGACGTCGCTCCATCGCATGCCAACAACCCCCAATCTCCAGACCGGCCCCAACCCTGCACGTAACAGGCGATATCTGGATCGTTCAAAATTTCCCTTGGGAAAGGCGGCTTTCCTTCCGGGACATACAAGGCCAGGTAAAGCATTTCCCACAGGAAAGGCTCATCGGATGGGAGTAAGGCGCGGAAGTCAATATTCATTATGCTGCGTGGTAAACCATTCCGGAGCCATGTGCGAATTTACAAGGCTGACTTCGGGATGGTCATTCATGAAACGGCGCAAACGTTGATCGTGTGGACCAAGTACCAGCTTGATCAACCAGGCAGGTGTTCCGTTATTGTAAACCGCCCCGGCATCGGCGGCGTTGAAGAACCAACCATGCTCCAGTTTCACCACCACGCCGCAATGACCTCGCGTATGACCATACAGAGGCACCAGCCACATCTCCGGATCGAAAGGCAAGTGGATGGCAGCAAAATCGTACCATTTTTCGCCATAATCATCATAAACAGCCCATTCTGGAGCGTGGGCGATATGACGACGGATATACGCTATATCAGTCCAGCGACGCCACGGACCCATAAATGCATCATATTCTTTGCGATGGACATGCAGCTTGGCGAGAGGAAAATCCGGCAAACCACCGCAGTGGTCAAAGTGCATATGGGTAAGCACGATATGGCGGACATCTTCGGGTTGAAAGCCGAGTTTTCGAACCTGATTGAAAGCAGCCTCCTGAGGATCAAGTGGCATATCCGTGATGATCTTGAACAGCCGCAACATGCCATGCGGGTGTGCATAATCTTCCCTGCCAGGACCCGTGTCTATCAATACCAAACCCTGCGCAGTTTCCACCAGCGTACAGACCAAACCTGTCTTCAGCCTGGAAGGCGGGCGGGCATTGCAAGTGAAGCCGTTGAAAACATGGATCGTCATACAGATATGATAGCATAAAGCCTTCCATTAATAAGATGGTTTTTACCCTATACGGGTATAATCGTCCCATGTTTCTCCCTACAACAAAAGATGAAGTTAAACGCCTGGGCTGGGATGCACTGGATGTGATCCTGGTGACAGGCGACAGCTATATTGACAGTCCTTTTATCGGTACAGCAGTCATCGGTAAAGTGCTTTTGAATGCAGGCTATCGGGTGGGTGTGATCGCCCAACCGGATATTTACGGCGTGGATGAAATCGGCCGGATGGGGCTGCCAAGGCTATTCTGGGGTGTGACTGCCGGCAGCATCGACTCGATGGTGGCCAATTACACCGCTCTCAAGAAACCGCGCAAAAGCGACGACTATACTCCCGGAGGCGAGAACACTCGTCGTCCCGACCGTGCAACGATCGTGTACAGCAACCTGATCCGGCGTTTCACGAAGAGAGCCAGGCAGGCTGACAGTTTACTTTACGGCAATTCGCCTTCCTCCAGTGCCCCGATCGTGCTGGGCGGGATCGAAGCCAGCCTGCGGCGAGTGGCGCACTATGATTTCTGGGATGACAGCGTGCGGCGTTCCGTGCTGTTCGACGCCAAGGCTGATTACATCTTATACGGCATGGCTGAAAAAGCAGTGCTCGAATTTGCCGGGACCCTGCGGAATGGCAACGATCCACACAATGTACGCGGGTTATGTTACATCGCCAAAGAGCCGCGCGCAGGCTACCTGGAACTACCCGCCTACGAGATCGTAGCACAAGATAAAGCTGCCTTTATCGAAATGTTCCACACTTTTTACCGCAATAATGACCCCGTCAGTGCACACGGACTCTACCAGAAACACGCCGACCGGTACCTGGTCCAGAACCCACCAGCCCTGACGGAGACCCAAACCGAACTGGATGGCATTTACGGGCTCGATTTCGAACGTCGACAACACCCGTATTATGAGCGACAGGGTAAGGTCAAAGCCCTGGAAACCATCGCCTTTTCCATTTCCACCCACCGCGGTTGTTATGGTGAATGCAATTTTTGTGCGATCTCTGTCCACGAAGGGACTACGGTCCGCTGGCGCAGTCCTGAGTCCATCCTGGCTGAGGCAGAACGCATCAGCAAACTCCCCGATTTCAAGGGATACATTCAAGACCTGGGTGGGCCAACCGCCAACATGTACGGTTTCGAGTGCGGCAAGAAACTGGTCAAAGGCATCTGCAGTGCCAGGCGCTGCATTTACCCGGAAGTCTGCCCGCTAATGACAGTGAACCACCAGCCGCAAATACAGCTTCTGAAAAAAATTCGGAAAATCCCGGGTGTAAAAAAAGTTTTCGTAGCTTCCGGTATCCGCTACGATCTGCTGATTTGCGATCATGAATATGGTGATGAATATCTGCGCGAAGTGGTCGAACAGCATGTCTCCGGGCAGATGAAGGTGGCCCCAGAGCACAGCGAAGATGGAGTATTAAAGGCCATGGGAAAACCCGGAAGCGCTGCCCTGCTTGAGTTCAAGCGTCGATTCGACAGCTTGAACCGTGAGGCAGGGAAGAGACAGTTCTTGACCTACTACCTGATCGCCGCACATCCAGGCTGCACGGAAGCCGATATGCAGCGTGTGCGAGCGTTTGCCAGCCGGGAACTACAAATCCATCCGGAGCAGGTGCAGGTGTTCACCCCCACCCCCTCCACTTATTCAAGCCTGATGTACTTTACTGAACTGGATCCTTTTACCGGCAAGCCGATTTTCGTTGAGAAAGATGTTCGCCGCAAGGAACGCCAGAAAGAAATTGTGACAGATAAAGCCCCAGGAATGGTTTCCAAACACGAAGGTCACCACCCCAATGGACTGTAAATAAGTCAAAATTCACCACGGATGAACGCGGATAAATCGGATTTTTCCTTTATCGTTTATCAATAAATCAGTGTCCATCCGCGTTTATCTGTGGATTAAAGAGCGGCTTCAAACAGTCTCGTAGAGTTCCATATAGTGAAAGAAGGGTCTGACTTTGAATTCTTACTTTGCTGTGACTGCCCCCGGCCTCGAGCCGTTTGCCTACCAGGAATTAACCGCATTGAATCTGCTGCCGGCTACAGGCGATCATATTGCCACTCCTGGCGGGGTTGAATTCAAAGGGGATCTCGCCAATCTTTACCGCGCCAACCTGCATTTACGCACCGCCAGCCGTATCCTGGCCCGGCTGGGGAACTTCTTCTACGCGACCACATTCGCCGAGCTCCAAAAACGCGCCGCGCGCCTGCCCTGGGAACGCTTCCTGAACCCCGGTCAGCCCATCGCGATGCGGGTGACCTGCCACCAATCGAAGTTGTACCACTCGGACGCGGTGGCACGCAGTGTGTGCGATGCGCTGGAGGAACGATTGGGCAAACCTTCTCCTCTGGTCAAAGTGGATGAAGAAACCGAAGACCGCCTGCCCCAATTGATCGTTGTGAGACTCTCCGATGACAAATGCACCATCAGCGTGGACTCATCCGGCGAACTATTGCACAAACGCGGCTACCGCCTGGCAGTGGCCAAAGCACCCCTACGCGAGACACTGGCTGCCGCGCTATTAATAGCAAGCGGGTGGGACAGGTGTGCGCCTCTGCTCGATCCATTCTGCGGCTCCGGGACCATCCCCATCGAAGCAGCCATGCTGTCGCTGGGCATGCCACCGGGACTTAACCGTCGTTTCGCTTTCATGAACTGGCCGGGATATGACGAGGCAGTATTTAGCCGTCAGAAATCAGCTGCCAGCGAACAGCAATCAGCGGTAGGCGGTCAGCGGCCTGAAGTTGCAATTCTGGCTTCCGACCGGGATGCAGGGGCGGTCAAGATAGCCCATGAAAACGCCGAGCGGGCGGGTGTGGAGGATTTGATCGAATTCAAATGCCAGGCGGTCTCTTCGATCCAGCCGCCAATGGGAGCCGGCTGGGTGGTTACCAACCCGCCCTATGGACTACGGATCAGTGAAGGCCAGGATCTGCGCAACCTATACGCACAGTTTGGGAACGTTCTGCGCAAGCATTGTCCAGGCTGGCAGGTGGCGGTTTTATGCAATGACCCGATCCTGCTTGGCCAAATGCAACTGAAATTGGACACTTCGCTCGGGTTTGTCAATGGGGGCATCTCTGTGCGCGTGGCAAGAGGCGTTGTTTAGCCTGAAACCCACCACGTGCTCCATTTCACTGCGCTTGCCTGCCTCCATGCTGGATGAACTGCGCCAGATGGCAAATCAGCGGGATGTGCCTTACCAAGCCTTGATCAAGGTATTCCTGCGTGAACGCATCAACAGCGAGCATCAGCGAAATTTCGTTATTAACGAAGAGAATTCTCAATATAAAGTAAAACGTACGAAGGCAACAGGTAGAAGCAACATTGGAGAAATTAAGAAATAGCTAGTTGAAAGACTACACCAAGAAACAATAAGTGCCCGCCACTGGTAAGGTGACGGGCACTCTGATTTTGCGACGCCGATTTTCTATTTTCTACTTGAGTTACCTCCGGACGCTGATATCCTCATTGCGCGGGCTGGCTGCCATCCCGACCGGGTGATAGGTAGGTTCAGGCTTCGGAGCTGGATTAAAGGGTGTTGCGACAGGCCGGATGGGCCGCGGCAGGTTCGAGGAGGTGCGGGCAAGCTGCGAGGAGAGCTGCGGACGGACGGCATTCCTCTGCAACGTTGGGCGGGCATCCGCCAGACTGAACAGACGATCGCCAGCCATCGAAAATGTACCGATGATCAGCACACGGATCAACCAGACCATCAAAGCCACGAAGATCGGCACGGCGACAGTCAAAGTATTCTGACTGACAACCAGGGAGGAGAGCTCCTGGTGATTGCGGACTGCAACCCCCACCCCCCACCAGGTGAGGATGGCATTCATAGCCGCAGCCAACAGCCAGGCGCCAAACAAATACCAGACTTCGGCAGGTTCATCCCGGCCTTGTTCCGGAGTAAAGATCCGGGCAATTCCGGCGAAATCGATCCCACAAAAGGCGATCGACAAAATGGTTGCCCAGCGGATGCCCAGGAAACGCAGGTCGGGACCAAGCATGTCGGTCAGGGCAAAGTCGGTGGTCGAAAAGTTGAAGATCTCAAATGCGAGCAAAGCCAGCAGCAGAATCGCGCCAAAGATCGCACCGCGCCGCCGGGCTGCGCCATTGATAATAGTCAGAAAACGTACAGGAGTGTAGTTCATTCAGGCCTCCATCTCAAAAGGTACTTTGGCCCAATTATAGAACAAAAGTTCTATTTGTCAAGTTAAAAATTACCCGGCAGCACATAATGGATGCCGGGTTTTCTTGATTGATTTATCAATTATCTAGCCGCCTGCCAGCCGCTTACATGTTGGAATCCTGATTAATACTGGTATAAAGGGCCAGCGTATTACCGGTGGGGTCTTTGAACAATGCATACCAACCAATTTTCGGAATTTCAAGTTTTTCAGACAAGGGCATGCCGCCCAGTGCTTTGATCTGTTTCAAGTCAGCTTCGATGTCGGCACTGTCGACGTAAATCAGAACATCGCCAGGTTTGACCGACTCGTCCAGGGGACTGAAGCCACCGCCCGGAGCTTCAGCCGGTGACCACATGGTGTAATTCATTTTCGTGTCGGTCTCGATTTTCCAGCCAAACAGATCCTGGTAAAACTTGCCAGCCTTTTCGGAATCGGCAGCTGGTATTTCAATGTGGACAATATTTCTTTTGGACATCGTGGACTCCTTCCTTTGGGTTGAATTGGGTCAATTATAGAACATTTGTTTTATTTGTCAAGGGTACTTGTTTAGCGTCGAACGAGTTCTAGGGAGGAGCAGCAACCAAAGAAGGAGGTGTTTCGCCAAAGCGCTGTAAACTGACCATGTAATCCAAGATCGGTACAGATTGCTGATGGCAAGTCACCAACACACTGGTCAAAATTGAATGAGCATCTGCCCCACTTCTGGCACGATTGCAGCCATTTGTTTTGCGAATGATCACACCCGGGCGCAACTGGCGTTCGGCTAGATTATTCGTGGCATCCAGACCATCCACATACAAGAAACGCAATAAATGCGGGCGATGTTTCCGCAAACGGCGGGCGAAGCGCAGGTTGTCCCGGTCCTTCAGGTTACGATGCTCGGAGATCAAAGCGTCCAGTTGTGTCTCCAGGTCTTGCGCACGCACGGTAAAGCTGACTGGATCCAGATTAGGTTTGTCTGTTTTCAACTTGAGAGCAGCTTGCAACACGGCGATCAATTGTTGGGCAAAGTGGACTGCCCGGCCGGTTTTGTTCTCTTCCATCCCCTTCAAATCCTTCAGCAAATGAGCCAAACATTTCTGTTTGAGCCAGGCCGCCAGCTTTTTGTCATTATAGGCCACGAAGCAGTCCGAAACCAGGATCCCTTTGAATTCCTTGCCCAGGATCTCGACGATCACATCACTGCCGCGATTGTCCCGAATGGCATAAACGGTGGTTTCCTGGTTGGTGAAGACCCACAACCAGGCCGACAACGTGCCGATCCGCCAGCCAGTTTCATCCACATGCACCACACTGCTGCGTCGGATCACTTCCGCCAGTTCTTGATAAACCGGATAGGCCTTCCCGGCCAGCCACTGGTCGGCCTGACACCAGCCGCTGCGGCTGACTTGCAGCCCAAAGGTATCATTGAGGGCTTCGCTCACCTTGCCATACGACCCGCCCAACCGATGCTTCAGATCCGCCGCCAGGGCCTTGGCACGCGGGCCAACCATTACTCCCGCCGCTCCGCTGGCCTGCGAGGTTTGTTCGGGATGCTGCGAGCGTACCCGCTTATGGCAGCCGACACAATAACCACTGTATGTCACATAGCGGGTGGTGATCGGCACTACTACTGGAATATCCGTCACATACTGCTCGTGCTCATGAATTTCTCTCAACCTGCTGCCACAATCCGGGCAGCCATGCAATTCGGCCACTTTCGTCTCATTGACTTGCTTTGGCGCAGGCTTGCCTCGCCGGGAAAACTGCCCCTGCCCAGCTTTGCGTCCGGGCTGCTTCGGATGTTCCACCCGTTTCCGACGTGCAAATGGCGCTGCCTGACGTTTCCCTGCCCGCTGCAGCTCTTCCACTTCCGCCTGCAAACGCTCCAACAGTTTCTCCAGTCTCAGGTTATTCACTCGCAGCCGCTGATTGGTGGCCCGCTCGCGTACCAATTCCAACTCCAATTCCGCAATCCGTTGGTCTTTCGTACTGGGTTGGTCAGGTTGTTTGCGCTTGTGGCTCATCTTGCCAAGTTTACTGCTTCCCCTTTCCTTTGTTCAGAGTCATTTGCCCTCCCTTTTTCTGAGGTTTGACCCTACTCAAATTTCACCTTCGACGCTAAACATGTACTGTCAAGGTCTTATGGAAGGGAGGCTGGTCCCGGCGACGGATTTTGAGACAAAATTAACGGGCGCGCGGCGATTGACTAAAATCGAAGTCTTTGAGCAGATCCCCCAATTGAGGCAAGTTCTCACGCACGGTTGGGCGCGGATCCGGACGACCATCCGTGGCCGGATCGATACGCTGACCACCAAGGAAAATATCCTCAATAAACTTTAGATATGCGTCGAAGCTTAATATCTGGTGATCAATGTAACCTTTTCTGGTATAGGAACTAATGACCAAGCCGGGGACGCGCAGGCCATAGCCGTTTACATCAACATGCGGCGGCACAACGTGATCGTAAAAGCCCCCCCAATCATCCCAGGATAGAAAGATTGCCGTGCTGTCCCAATCGGGTCCCTCCATAATGGCGTTAATCAGTCCGGTAACATACGCCTGCCCGAGGCGTATATTCGCAGGTGGATGTTCGCTAACACTGTTCTCCGGCACAATCCATGAGACTGCCGGCAACCTTCCATTTTTGGCAGCCGCGAAGAATTCGTCCACCAGTTGGATATTTTGCAGTTGGTTATCCTGTTTGACGGTGTCGAAGGCGGCCAACGGATTCCAGATTCCGGGGACAAGCGGGTTGAGTTGTTGGGGGTTGCAGAGCATGGCATCATCTTCGCAATCCGGCTCCAGGCCTTCGCTCAAGTAATAAGCCCACGACACGTTGGCCTTGTGCAATAAATAGGTAAGGTCGGTCCAGGCATAATCGTTTTTTGCCACATTCAATCCGCTGGGGCCGTTCAAAGCGTTTATGCAGCTCATTGGGTCCGCCTGAATGGTACACCTGGCAGACCAGCCGGAAACGATGAAGAGGTGTGCGGGCAAACTCCAAGAAGCGTTCGGTTCGAACATCATATCCTGTAAGACGAAGTTCTGTGCGTAGGTCCAGTAGTTCGGGATTTCGCGCGCATCATGCCAACCCATCACATCCGGGGTAACGCCCAAGGCGCAACCGGGTGTGTTCGTAGACTTGCATGCCGTTTGGGCTGAACGGAAAGCTGCAATAAAGCCATTCATCTGGCCGCTGGCGATATCCTGAACGGCCGAGGCAGCCGCGTGCGGGCCACCGGCATTGACAAACTTGGGGTCATGGAAAGGTTTAACGCATTGACCGGTCTTGGGGTCGGGTACGCAAACAGTCGGGACGCCGTTCTGCATTGGGATACCGTTCGCCCCTGGATATGTCCCGAAGTATTCATCGAAGGAACGGTTTTCCTGCATGATGATGACGATATGCTTGATCTTCTGGCGCGCCAAGGCCAGGTCAGTGGAAACGGGCAGACCTGGAGAGCCTTGAAGTAATGGCAGCGGTAGAGAAGTTGGTGCAGTAGAGGTTGAACCCTCATTTGAAGCAGTCGTGCCTGGCGCAATGGCTGTACCGCAGGCAGAAAGTATGAGAATCGAAATCAGCAAAAAAGAGCGGATCAGGATTTTCATTCTCATGGGACCGAAGCCGGACCGGGCGGCGGATTAGTCGGCAGGACCAGCGCCTGGCGGGGTGTTTGATTGAAATTAAAATCATTCAGCAGGTCGCCGAGTTGAGGCACGTTCTCACGCACGGTTGGACGCGGGTCCGGACGGCCATCTGTGGTCGGATCAAGGCGCTGGCCATTAAGGAATACATCCTCGATGAACTTGAGATAAGCATCGAAGCTCAAGGTTTGATGATCAATGGAACCTTTCCGGGCGTATGGACTGATGACGAGAGCAGGGACGCGCAAGCCATAACCATTAATATCCACATGCGGAGGAACCACGTGATCGTAGAAGCCCCCCCAATCATCCCAAGCCAGGAAGATGGCAGTGCTGTCCCAATCCGGGCCTTGCATGATGGCATTGATCAACCCGGTAACATACGCCTGGCCATCGCTGATATTCGCGGGCGGATGCTCGCTGACTTTTTGCTCCGGCACGATCCAGGAGATGGACGGCAATGTTCCGGCTTTTGCGGCTGTGTAGAATTGGTCCACCAGTTGAATATTTGCCAACTGGTTATCCTGTTTCACGGTATCGAAACCAGGTAATGGATTCCAAATCCCAGGGACTTTTGCGTTGAGAGGCTGGGTTGTGCAGAGCATGGCATCATTTTCACAATCCGGCTCGCTGCCATTGCTCAGGTAATATGCCCATGAAACATTGGCTTTGTACAATAAATAGGTCAGATCGGTCCAGGCATAATCATTCTTGCCAGTATTGGCTGAACGAATCCCTCCTTTCGGACCATCGATGGCGTTCGTGCAGCTGGCCGGATCGCGAGGAGTTGTGCAACTGGCGGACCAGGCTGAGACCATGAAAAGGTGGGAGGGCAAACTCCACGAAGAGTCGGGCTCGAACATCATGTCCTGAAGGACAAAATTCTGGGCGTAGGTCCAATAATTGGGAATCTCACGGGCATCGTGCCAACCCATCACATCCGGCGTCTCTCCAGCAGTACAACCGGGATTATCAGGGTTCTTGCAGGCTTTTTGTGCGGTACGGAAGGCAGCCACGAAACCATTCATCTGCCCCCCGGCAATATCCTGGATGGCAGAAGCGGAGGCATGCGGCCCACCGGAATTGACCAGCTTGGGGTTATGGAAAGGCTTGATACACTGACCGGTCTTGGGATCGGGTGCGCAGACGGTCGGAACTCCATTCTGCATCGGGATGCCGTTCGCGCCTGGGTAGGTCCCGAAGTACTCATCGAAAGAGCGGTTCTCCTGCATGATGACGACAATGTGTTTTATTTTCTGGCGCGCCTGGGCCAAGTCACCGGAAGCAGGCTGAGCTGTACTTGTTGGGGGTAAGCTTGTTGAAGGAGAGCTGGGTGGGACTAAATTTGGGGTTGGAGTGGCCCCCCCGGTTAGCGGCACATTGGCAGTGGGTGGCACACTGGCTGGAGTAGGTAAACTGGTCGCCGTGCCGCAGGCTGAGAGAACGAGGATCGCAGCCACCAATACGAAATGAAACAGGATTTTCATATCTGTCTCCTTTCTCCTCCGTACCTTTAATAATTCAAAAAGATTATATTTCGATTGTATTAATCAGTCCTTAAATTCCGAGACCATAATCATATTTATAGCCGCAAGAATCAACCCACAGATAATAAATTACCGGGCTGGTCCATTTTTCAGCCAGACCGACCCGGCAAGGTAGACATAACGTCTTGAAAGAACAATGATTTCTTTAGACTGCAATCATACAAACAGGTCTGTAGTCACTTTTTCCCTTCTTTGTACCTGCGGATAGGCACGCATAAAATTTTCGGTGCTGCTGAACCGGCGCATGATAAAACTTACCAGGTTACCTCCCATCCTTCCACCGCCCTGGCTGGCATGACAGGCGCCAGCCTGCTCCTTTTTATCCAGTACAGAGCTGACGTTAATGCGGGCATGAGTAGGGAAGTCCACCTCGGCGATAGAGACCATATCAATATCACCATTTGAACCGAATTTATGCGGATCCTTACCGGTAAGCGGCAGGAGTTTCACTCCCAATTTCAAGAGCCCTTTCGGGAATACATGGAAATATAAGCGCTCCGGCGAATAAGCCGGGCCACTCTCCGGGGCGAAAGCCGGGTTGTTGGCTTGCTCGAAGGCGCGGACTGTGGCGCGTTGGATGGCAACATGGTCCGGGTGCCGGTAACCGCCGATTGGATCGAAGGTCAAAACGACCTGCGGTTTCAAAGCGCGCATTATGCAGATTATTTTTGCAGCAACCGCATCCAGAGGTTGAGCTGCCAGGGCCTGGGGATGCTGATTATCCGGTGAACCGGGCATGCCAGAATCACGATAATCGAGAAAGTGGACGCCTTTCAGCCCCAGATGCCCGGCAGCACAACGCAGTTCGGACTCTTTAATTCTGCGATGGAATTGTAGCCCTTCAACATTTCCGGTGCCACATCCCCGACTTCACCACGCGTGGCACAAATCAGATGTACATCCACGCCGCGTGCGGCGTAAAGCGCAAGAGTCCCACCCATACCGAAAGATTCGTCGTCCGGGTGGGCCAGGACAGCCAAAAGGGTTGGTTTAGACATGCGGGCAATTGTACCCGTTATGCAAAGGGTTGACAAAATTTTTCGGCGGATTATTATTGAATTGCAGGATATTCTTAACAAATCTTAATTGAAGTTCCCTGAATTCGCTTCAAATTACAGTACCCCAACCCGATAATATGGGCACGCCGGTGCTCGATTACGCCAACGCGATGGCAGCCCGGAGCGACGGGACGCTCACCAACTGCCAGGAACATTTGCACGGCTTTGAGTGAAAGATGGAGTAAAACATGTTAGACTCCGTCAATAATTCATCTTTCACAAATGGGAAGGCATATGGCTAAAATTGCAATCATCGGAGCGGGGTTCGGCGGCATGGCGGCAGCCTGGGACTTGCGCCAAGCTGGTCATGAAGTTACCATTTACGAAGCCGCCAATTACGTAGGTGGGCTGGCAAGCGGATTCAAGGAACCCGGCTGGGATTGGTCAGTGGAGAAGTTCTACCACCACTGGTTTGCCAGCGACCGGCATATCCTTGGCTTAATCAAGGAATTGGGATTGGAGGAAAAAATCCTGTTCCCACGCCCGCTGACAGTAATGTATCACAAAGGCAAGTTCTACCCTTTCGACTCCATCATCAAGATGGCGCTCTTCCCCGGCCTGGGCTGGGGCGTGAACAAAGTCCGCTTTGGGCTGGTGGGGCTTTACCTGCGTCTGACCAATAACTGGAAGCCGCTGGAACAAACCACGGTGGACGCCTGGATGCGCAAGTGGGCCGGGAAAGAAGTATACGAGCTGATGTGGGAACCATTGGTGGTTGGTAAGTTCGGAGAACACTATTATAAGCAGGTCAATATGGCCTGGCTGTGGGCGCGTCTTAAGGCTCGCACCACCCGGCTGGGCACGTTCGAGGGTGGTTTCCAGAATTTCGCCAATCTTTTCGCGGATAAGTTAAGGGGGATGGGCGTAGAGATCAAGCTCCAGACACCTATCGCACAGATTGAAAAGGAGACAGGCTCCGGATCGATCATTATCCACGGGGAAAAGTCTGAGACATTTGACAAGGTACTGGTTACCTTATCCCCTGAAGCAATGAGTCGGTTGGTCCCATCTTTGCCCGAAGGCTACTTGAGTGGGCTGCGCAGCATGAAGTCAATGGGCGCAGTAGTAATGGCCCTGGCACTCAAACACCAACTTTCCGAACAAGGCTATTACTGGTACAACCTGCCCAAGAGCGCCGGCTACCCGTTCCTGGCACTGGTGGAACACACCAATTTCGTCCCGCCGGAACATTTCGGGGGCGACCACATCGTTTATATCGGCGATTACCTGGAACCAGAACACGAGTTTTTCCGGCTTTCCCAGGAAGAATTGCTTGAGCGCTTTTTGCCCACACTCTCCAAATTCAACCCAAAATTCGAGCGGGATTGGGTTAAGAAAGCCTGGCTGTTCCGCACAGCTTATGCCCAACCGGTACCGCTGGTCAACCATTCAAAGAATATCCCGGCCATAGAGACCCCCATTGAGGGCATCTACTTCGCTTCAATGAGCCAGGTCTATCCATGGGACCGCGGGACGAACTTTGCGGTGGAGATCGGAAGGCGATCAGCTAAACTTATGCTAAGTGCCAGAAAGTAATAAGTCAGACGGAAAAAGTGACCGCCCTTTCCTTGAAAGAGAGGGCGGTCACTTTATCATTTGGTTATGCGTGTGAGGAGGGCGGGAGATTTCTCCGGCGCCGGCTGGCAAGCACTATCAGTCCTATACCAACCAGGTCCAGAACCGTTCCGATATAAGCCCACTTTACCTGGAATGCCATCATCCCTACGGGGTAAACACCAATGCCTTGAAGGATAAATGTTGTGCCCATCAGGAACAGCAGCACACCAAGAATATACAGAACCCATTTCATCTTACACCTCGCATTACTAAATCGGATATATTTTATCCAGTATATCTCTTAACATGAGGTGTGACAAGTAAATCCTTCAACAGAAGAAGCCTGCTTATTGGCATTCTCGCAGTTTAATATCAATCATGCAGATGTGGTTGGTTACCCAAGTTTCCAATTCCTGTTTTAAGGTGACAATTTCTACGGATGTTGGTTGTTCCTCCTTCAGCCAATTGAGTAATTCATCCAGACGGAAACGGAAACGATCATGTGCCCGGCGGTTTTCAGCCAGGGCCGGACAGCCGCAGGCCAGCATCCGATCTTCTTCATGAGAAAAATGCAGATCGGTATATTGCACGAGGAAAGCCAGCGTATTGAAAATGTTGTCGAACCCCATTCCATTTGAAACAGCCTGGTCGAATTCGTTAATCTGCCGGATCCATTCCTGATGCTGACCGTCGATATCGCTCAGACCCGTGCTCATTGCTGCTTCATCCCATCTAATTGGCATAGCTTGTACTCCTTATCCGATAACCTTATCACACAACCAGCGATCAGAGAACTTTTTTTCGGGCTGAAGTAAACTATTCGATATGCACAGTCAGTGCGAGGAGAGCCAGCAGCAGCACAGTCACGATGATAAGCATGGCGAGGCGTTCCTTGACCAACCGGCGATTGCGAAGGTATGCCAGCATCGCCAGCATCAGCACCAACAGACCTGCCAATCCCCAGGCGATAAAAGGTTGGGAAGATAAATTCTGCATGGCTATCACATCCGCTATCATTATACAATTTCTGTGCCTGTAATAACAAGTTGGCAGGATACATCTTGACGCAATTCGCCAAAGGTATTATACTAATAGTATAATACCTTTGGAAGGAGTTTTATGGGACAAATGACTTTGGAAGCCCTGCTGGTCCAATGGGAGGAAAATTACAAGAAAGGCTTACTCAGTTTCTGGCTGCTGCTGTTACTCGCCCAGCGCAAGGCCTATCCGTATGAGATCAAAGCCGCAATCGACGAAATGAGCCATTCCACGATCAAAGCTGATGAGAACAGCATCTACCGGGCACTCAACCGGCTGGCAAATTCCGGCGTCGTCGATAGTGAAGTGCTCCCCTCCGAAACCGGACCAAGCCGGCGCTATTTCTTCCTGACCAGCCTGGGACGCGCCTTGCTCATCCGGTTCATAACCCGCAATATCCTGGTATATGAACAGCCGGATGTGGCCGAATTGATCCAAAAAACGCTCTCTTCCAATGGAAACCAGAAAGGATGACCAAATGAAATCTGAACCCCTTTCCACAAAAGAAAAGAAACTCCTCAATCTGCGCAAGATCCTCTGGATCGTCTTCAGCGCCATTGCCATAACCATCCTGTTGATAAGCAGCCTGTCTGTGCCGGCCGCCTTGCTAATCAATAGGACAGGCAACCTCTCAAGCCTTTTCTTCTATCCAACCGGCGTGATTTTATTATCCCTGCTGGCCGTTATGCTGGTCAAAATTGGCGTCACGGGGATCATCTGCCTGGTGATCTATTACATTTTCAAATATCGCCTGGAAAAGGACGATGATTTGTTTCTCTAGACCTGCTTTAGAAATAGAGAATTTCTTAACGAAAAGAACACTGAAGTCACGAAAACTAATCAAGGGAAACATTCATGAATTGGATCATTGAAACCGAAAACCTTGGCAAATGCTATGGAGAGGTCAAAGCCGTGGACGGTCTTTCCCTGCGAGTTGCAGAAGGAGAGGTGTATGCTTTTCTGGGCTTGAATGGGGCTGGAAAAACAACCACCTTGCGCATGCTGTTAGGGATGATCAAACCCACCTGTGGCAGCGCCATCGTTTTAGGGAAACGCGTCCGGCTGGGCAGCCGGGACCCCTGGGCACAGGTGGGGTACCTGGTTGAAATGCCGCATGCCTATCCCGAACTGACGGTCGTCGAGAACCTGGAAGTTGCCAGGCGTCTCCACCCGGGCACTCCACGGAAAGCCATCCGCCAAGTTATCGAGCGTATGGGATTGGCTACATACGCAAGCCGGAGGGCAGGCGTGCTTTCCCAGGGAAATGCCCAACGCCTGGGATTAGCCAAAGCCTTGCTGCACAACCCGAAATTGATCCTTTTGGATGAGCCAGCAAACGGTCTGGATCCGGCCGGGATCGTTGAGATCCGCGAACTCCTGCTTGAATTGACCCGCCAGGAAGGAGTTACAGTCTTTATGTCCAGTCATATCCTGGCCGAAGTCTCCCGCCTGGCAGACCGGATCGGGATTATCCACGAAGGCCGGCTGCTGCGTGAGATGGATATCGCTGGATTGGAACGCGACCGGCGCAGGCGATTGTTGGTTGGAGCACGCGATATCGAGGCCGCCCGGCAGGCATTGTCCGCCTCCGGTTACCCGGGCCAGATCCTTCCGGATGGACTCCTGGAACTCGATCTGCCATTAGCGATTGAACACCCGGATGAGATTGCAAGCTTGCTGGTGCGAGCCGGCACACCGCCCATGCAATTGCTGGTGGAGGAAGAGGAATTGGAACCATATTTCCTCCGGCTGGTCGGATCAGATTAGGATTTCTCGCCTGTTCAAAATGTGACCCGGATTCAAACCGATGGATGCGGAGCATTAAGGAAAAAAACAATGGTCACCCTTTTCGATATGGTCTGGATCGAATGGCGCAAAGCCATGCGCTCGAAAATGCCGCTCTTCACAGCGCTCGGATCGCTGTTCATGCCATTGGGGATTGCCTTCCTGCTTTTCGTCTCTAAAAATCCGGAGATATCCCGCAAATTGGGCCTGATCAGCACCAAGGCTACCCTGATGGCAGATAGCGCTACCAATTGGCCTACCTATCTGGGGATATTCGCACAGGTTCTGGCGATTGGAGGGTTATTCTTAGCGGTCCTGATCCTTGCCTGGGTGTTCGGGCGTGAGTTTAACGACGGCACCCTGAAAGACTTGCTGGCGGTGCCCATCCCGCGCAGCAATATTCTCCTGGCTAAATTCATTGTCGTGGCAGCCTGGTCGTTTGCGCTGGCAGCCCTCATATTTGGGGCAGGTTTGATAGTTGGCGCTTTATTCCAACTTTCGGGTGGATCAACTGAAATTCTTCTCCAGGGCATATCCCGGGCAGCCATCACTGCCAGTCTGGCGATTGCAGCCGGACTTCCATTTGCCTTTTTCGCCAGCCTGGGACGTGGTTATCTGTTACCCATCGGAGTATTGATCCTTACTTTTGTTACTGCGAACCTGGTGACAGCCGCCGGTTGGGGAGAATTTTTCCCGTGGGCCATCCTGGGAATCTATGCCCAGGGAAAAGACAGCCTGCTGCCGGTCAGTTTCCTGATCGTAGCCCTGACAGGCCTGGCCGGAGTGGTTGGTACCTATCTCTGGTGGAAGTATGCAGACCAGAATCGATAAAGGGGACCTACGAGCTGTCAAAATTTTATTCCGCTCCGCACGTCGTCAGGTTAGGGTATCTTCATTATTACGTACAACAGAAAAGCGCGTGGCATGCACCCTAGATAGGATTACCAAATACCGCTCACGTACACGCCACCGTCATCTACCGGAATCCAAGAACTACCCAACTTATTGTCTGTGTCACCGATAAGTCCCCTGCTCGACACAAATTCTTCTCGCTAGGATTGCAAAACCGACCGGTTAGCGGATCACACAGGGTAGGAAGATAATATATTGTAGTTTCGCCAAAATTGGCGAAACTACAGTTACTAATAATCGTGTTCAGGTCCTGCGTCCGTATTCGATATTCCCATCCGTATTCCAGGTTGGGTTGCCTCCTCCTACCCCGTAATTGATGATGTAAATCCCATCCGCACCGGCTGAACCGTATACCAGATTCCCATCGATTACCGCATTAAACGCAACTTCCAAAAAGATGGAACACCCCCAGCCCGTTTGGGAACTGCCTTGCCCCGTTTTGTAAATGGTATTATGCAAGACATGGCAATTGGTAACCGGTTTGGAGGCTCCATCGCAATCAATCCCCAACCAGGTGTTATAAATCGTATTTCCAACCACATAGGCGTTGTCGGCGATAACATTGATCCATACCGCCCTCCCCAAATAATCATGGATCTTATTGTTTTTGATCATCGTATTGGTGGAGGCTGCCAGATAGGATCTGATCCCATCGTTCAAGACATTCCTGCCGTTGAACTCACAATTCTCAACGGTATTATTCTGACCATAAAGAATAATAGCCCCTTCCACGTAGCAATTCCGCAGGGTGATATTGCTATTCCCTACCCCTGTGGCGGTTTCGTTATACGGCCAGCCATTTGAAAGGCCAACCGAAGTAAGATCAATGCTATAGGTCCCCTCTCCCCCCGAAATGGCGCTGATCAACCGTAACCCGTCAATCGTCTAATAGGATTGGCGACCGGTGGTTTGCAGGGTCTTTGAATTGCCGGAATTGACCGTGACCGTCCCACCGTTGTAATTCTGAAGGGTGATCGGCGCTCCACTGGCTCCGCTGGTCTTGAGGCTCAGGGACTCGTTGTATGTTCCAGCCCCAATCAGACAAGTATCTCCGGCTTTGACTGAATTCAGGCATTTCTGGATGGTCGGCCAGGGTTGAGCTTGTGTTCCCGGATTTGAATCATTCCCCGAAGACGATACGTAGTAAGAGTTGGCTGCCTCGGTCGGCGAGGTGAAAACCAGGCTCAAGGCTAGCATACTGGCAAAGATAATAGGCACTATTAAGTTTTTTTAACATCATTATTCCTTTTCTTGCTTTTTTGGGGATAAGGAAAGTGCCAGGAAACGCATCTTTCCGAATGGGTTGGATATCTTCAACTAACTTGACCGAAATACCCCCGGCTTTATGTCTCCTACATTCAGCGTGTTTTCCATAATCGATCAGGCAATTTTTAAGGTACCAACTTCCAAAAATAGAGCGAGCCTGGCTGTTATCCAGGCTCGAGGAGGATAAACAATATTTTTCTTCGGTAGCTTGGCGATCTTGGTCACTTTTGTGACGACAGACCCATTAGCTTTGCGTCCCCGGCTTTCACCAGGTTTGCCTTTACCGGTCTTTATTTGTCCCCAGCCTACCCAGCAAAGTACTTATTTTCACAAACGTATCTGTTAGGTGATAAATATCTTAGGACTTTGCCTCTATTTCACTGGCAAAGCTTTCCCTATGCGCAGTCTGGCAGGCAGGTCTGCCTTCCAATGGGAGCGTCTCCAATGATTGGATTTTGGACATTGTTATTTCCAAAATTGCCTATTGACTTCGATTTAAAGTGGCATAAAATGAGAAGTGAAAATTAACGACCCTCGTTAGGTGAGGCGTCTGCGTGAGACACAGGCCGCTGTCCCGAAACGTCCAAAGACGCCAAGGGATAGACCAGGCAAGGCCGGCTTAAGGCTTCGCTCAAAGTGGCTGGGAATCCATCCCCTACGACACGCAGTGCCAAAACTCTACCAGGGGGGTAACCGGACGGTGTGCTGCCGTTCGGGGTGTTGCATTAAGCACAGCCTCCCTGGATTCAATATCGGGAGGCCTTTGTTTTATTCTACCGGGAAGTTCCAGGCTGTATGCCTGGCAAGATTTTCAAATCGGAGGTGAATTATGTCAAACACAACCAACAAGCTGGACCGTTCGGGGATCAGCCGCATTATCCAGGTGCTCGGATCTCTCCTGGTTTTTGGCATACTACTATTTAGCCTGGCCGGTCGCCTGGATTGGTGGGAAGCGTGGATCTTTATCATCATCTATCTGGCCGGGGTCCTGACCAATGGGCTATGGTCCATCCGCCACAACCCGGAAATGATCAACGAGCGCGGCCGGATCGGAAAGAACGCCAAATCCTGGGACAAAGTGATCGGAGTTTTCTACATGATCTTCCTTGTTGGAATATTTGCAATTGCCGGATTGGACGCACGTTTTGCCTGGTCGGGAATGCCGCTATGGGCGAAGATCCTGGGTGGCATTGCGATGTCCATATCATTGGCAATCACCTTCTGGGTTATGACCGCCAATACATTCCTTTCCACATTTGTACGCATTCAGGAAGAACGCGGACATACTACTGTCACCGGCGGGCCATATCGCTACGTCCGACATCCAATGTACGCAGGCATCCTACTTATGTCCTGGGGCATGCCTCTGCTGCTGGGTTCCTGGTGGGCATTAATCCCGGGCCTGCTTAATGTAGTACTGTTCTTTATCAGAACAGCGCTCGAAGACAAAACCCTGCAAGTAGAGTTGCCGGGATATGTCGATTATGTACAGCAGGTACGTTTTCGCTTGATCCCGGGCATTTGGTAAACGGCAGCACGAGCAATCAGAAAAAGCACGGTTTATTTGTAGTGCCGGGCAATTTCCGAAGCATAGCGCACTCCGACAGTCTCCCGGTTGGCTTCCAACCAATCGGACAGCCTGGTCAAGCCGCGCGGCGGGTCGGTTGAAACCAGCAGGCCGGCCATCAAGCCCTGCACTTCTTCCGGCGTGATCAGCACATCCCCAATGAACAGGCTTAGCAGGCGGGCAGCCTGCAGAGCCAGACCAGCCGGGAAGTGCATAATGGGCCTAGGGTACCCAATTTTCTTCCCGAGCATCCCGACCAGATCGTCGAAGGTATAGATTTCCGGACCGGTTACGTCTAGGATGTCCTTCTCTGAACCATAAACTGCCTGGCAGGCTATTTTCGCCAGGTCGCCCACGAAGACCGGCTGAAGCTTGTACTGCCCATCTCCGATCTGAGGGAAAAACGGGAAGCGGCGCAAGATCCAGGCAATGTTGTTGATCAGGATGTCCTCACGGCCGAAGATCAAAGTCGGACGCAGGATGCTGTAACTCATCCCGGAATCGACCACGATCTGCTCATTAACGGCTTTGCCGTAAAAATATGGCAGGTGCGAATCAAGCGAGGGGTTGGTGATGCTGATATGCAGGATACGGCGCACGCCGGCCGCCTGCGCAGCCCGGACCAGGGTGCGAGTATTTTCGACCGCTTCCGACTGCGTGACCATGCCCCGGTCGAAGCGCACCCAATAGGTGTTGACCAGCACCTCTGCGCCGGTTAGTTGATTGACCAGGGCGTTTTCGTTGCCAAAATCGAGTGGAAATGCTTTGACCCGGCCTGCGAAGGGATCCGGGCGATTGGGGTGGTTCGTCAGGGTAACGACCTCCTCACCCTTATCCAATAGCTGCCGGGTGATGTACTTGCCTGTATAAGAAAACGCGCCGGTAACGACGATTTTCATGACTTCAAAAGCAATTTCCTTTTATCCACTCACTTTAATAATGCGATCAAAAAAAACAATCCAAAATTGGCGATAACGCTCACCGACGAGGATACCTAAATCGGGTAACACTTCTCGTTTTCGGCGGATATCAGCCAAAATTGCCGCTCCGAAAAAAAACAGGGCAGGTGCAGCAAGTAAAACAATAACGCTTATCCCTATTTCGCCTAAAATGCTCAAGCCCAGAAGCCCACCACATACAATCCATATAAGAAATCCCCAACCGGTGGATAATTGCCGGGGCTCAAGAACAATTCCTATAAAACCCACTGCCCCCAAAATAGCAACTTCCAATAATATGATGGCAGGCATCGGCCAAAGGGATAAGCCCGGTGTATCAAATGTTTGTTGTTGTGCCCAGATGGAAGCCGCTCCCCCAATGCACATTATTGCTCCAATACCAGCAAGTATCCACTCAATAATGCGTTTCATGGCGAAACTCTTTTTGCTGATCATAGCGAACTCCTTTCATCGAAAAATAGGAACACTAACCAGACCGGTGACTTGCGTCCCGGTGAGAAGGAAGCCAGGCAATCCTTCCGCTTCCGGATTACTTCAATATTTTCAAGACGGTCTGAACAGTATGCAACCCCAGGCTATCCAGACGGGTAACAGCATTGACCAGCGAATCGAGCGCGTCGAAGAAATCTTTCAAGGCGCGTAAACGCTGCACCAAAAAGGCTCGTTCCGGGTCAGAGTGGTCACCCGCTTCGAGTTCTTCCAGTGACAGCCTTACCGTCTCAACTGCACGATCGAAATCGCTGTTGCGGCGTTCCTGCAGGATAGCGCGCACTGCCCGGTAGAAATCGGTCTCGGCCAGGTAGTAATCCTTGCGGTCGCCCAGTTGGGAAGCCGGATGGATCAACCCCAGGCGGGACAGGCCGCGAACATTCGTGCTGATGGCGCCTTTGGTCAGGCCGGTTTGTGTGACGAGTTCGTCCAGGGAGAGCGGTCCGGGGGAAAGATACAGCACAGCGAAAATGGCGCCCATTCCCTTAGGAAAACCCCAGAAGCTGCTGATATCGCTTAAGCCTGAAATGAAGCTCTGTTTGAGTTGTAGGAGGTTGTCGGCCATAGTATCGTTTTCCGTTTAGAACGTTTAGTTTGTACTAAACATAGTATATAATACTTTTTCCAAAAAATCAAGGTATAAAAAGTCCCCGGCGCTTTAAAAGTGCCAGGGATATTTACTGGAAAGGATATTCAGACCTTCATTGAAATAACGGTTCTTACTTCCCCACCACCAGAGTGTATTGTTTATCCCCCGTCTGCCCACTGACATTGGTGCCCAGACACCAAGCACTGACCGTGAACTGATATGACCCGGTCTGGGACGGTGTACCGGCGACCATAGCCGTGCGAAGCTGTTCGTCAAAGACCAACTCCACGCCTGGGGGCAGCGCTCCATCGGAGACGGAGATATCCCCTACCGGGGTGACATTCGCGCTGATGACGAGCTCCACTTTATAGGCTTGTCCCAGCCTGGCATCCGGCAGCTTATCAGGCATGAATTGCAGAGCCGGGCGCGGGGTTAAGCTGCAAAAGGTAGTGCTCAAGAACACAACCAGGGCGGCCAGAGTCAGGAGTAGATTATTTTTATGCATGCCTACCACTCCCCGGCGTAATTGACCTGGAATGGTTCGGCTTGATGTAGATTGTAAGCCCAATGCAGTTCGACTAGTTGGCGCAGGTGCAGCAGATCGTGAGCCACCCAGGCCGCGAATATATCGCCAGCAGAAAACTTTCCGAATGCTACCGTTTCAGAAGCTTCCCAATCCGGCGTCACCAGTTCCTTCAACCAGACGACTGACTTGCGTCGTTCCACCAGAAAATCTTCTGTGGACTGCAAAAGGTCACGCTGATTGTACGCTCGCTCCGTGACCCAGCCTTTTGGGTTGATCGGTGGCCAGGGCACTCCCGGGCGGTGCAGGATATAATCGACGCGCACGCGGAAATCCTCGCGCTCCTCATCGTATAAGTGGTTAATAACTTCCAGGATGGACCACTTCTCCGGGTCGGGTTTCCAGCGCGCCTGTTCATCCAAGATACCGAGGGTCAAGCTATGGATTGATCCGGCGTGAAGGGTCATCTGGTTGGTGAAGAATTCCAGGTCCATGGAGGCTCCTTTCAAAGGTATCAAAAGTACATATATATAAGGTATGAATATCTTTTACCAGTGGCTCTGCATCTGTGTTGCCGCCGAGTCTACGCCATTTGAGGTTTTCCATCAAGCCATAGAAAGCGTAAAGGCAGGACCGCGGGCCTGCCTTTACCTGCTACTCACTATATTTTATTTATTCTTCCCTATATCACAATACTGACCAGCTTCTTTTGTACCACGATCACTTTTTGGGGCTGCCTGCCTTCCAGATATTTCCTGACTATTTCACTCGCCAGTGCCGCTGACTTGATCTCTTCTTCACTGATATCCGCCGGGAAGACCAGGCGATCACGCAGTTTACCGTTGATTTGGACCGGTATCGTTATCTCGTCTTCATGTGTGGCAGCCTCATCCACTTTTGGCCAGGACTGGATATGGATCGAGTACGGTTTGCCGAGCAGCGCCCATAGCTCCTCGGCGATGTGCGGGCAGACCGGTGCCAGCATGCGCAGGTAGAGATCGACTGCCTCGCTCCATTCCCGGGTGCCTGATGCACCGGCTTCTTTAGCCCTGTACATCTCATTCAGCAGTTCCATCAGGCCGGAAACGATCGTATTGAACTCAAACTGCTCGAAGTCATGCGTCACCTGCTTGAGGGTCTGGTGAACCTTCCGACGCAACACCTTCAAAGTCTCAGGAGAAGCCGAAGGGTTCCCAATTGGCTCCGAGAACAACGCCCAAACGCGCTTCAGCCAGCGGTATGTCCCTTCTATACCGGTGCGATTCCAGGGTGCACCCATATCCCACTTTGCAAAGAAAATCAGGTAGGAGCGGACCGCATCTGCGCCGTAACGATGGACCAGGTCATCCGGGGCAGTCACATTGCCGCGGCTCTTGGACATCTTCTCGTGGTCTTCGCCCAGCACCATGCCCTGGTTGCGCAGTTGGATCATTGGCTCGGAGCCTTCGGTTATCTGCATGTCGCGCAAAGCCTTGTGAAAGAAGCGCGTATACATCAGATGCATGGTGGCATGCTCTATGCCGCCGGTATACGTATCCACCGGCATCCAATAGTTATATTCGGACTCCTCGAACGGACCCTGGTTGTACCAGGGAGACAGGTAACGCAGGTGATACCACGAAGAACACATGAAGGTATCCATCGTATCCGTCTCACGCACGGCCGGCTCGCCGCAGACCGGACATTTGGCCTGTTTCCAGGTCGGGTGCAGTTTCAAAGGCGATTCGCCGGTGGGTTTCCAGGCCACATCATCGGGCAGCAGGACGGGCAATTCATCGTCCGGAACCGGGTTCCAGCCATCCTTCTCGCAATAGATCATCGGGATGGGCGCGCCCCAATAGCGCTGGCGTGAGATCAACCAATCGCGCAGTTTATATGTGACAGCCTCTTTACCAATCCCCTGCCCAGCCAGCCAGTCAATTACGGCAGTGATGCCGGGATTCTTGCGGCCTTTTTCATCATTGACAGCCAGGCCGTTGAATTGGGCTGAGTTGATCATGTGACCGGCGCCGATATAGGCAACTTCCATCGTTTCGCCGTCCAGGTCAGGAACACCTTCCGGCTGGATTACCGGGATGATCTTCAGCCCAAACTTACGGGCAAAGGCGAAATCGCGCTCATCGTGGGCGGGTACAGCCATAATGGCGCCGGTACCGTAGGTCATCAGAACGTAATCGGCAGTCCAGATCGGGATCTTCACTCCATTGACGGGGTTGACGGCATAGGCGCCGGTAAAGACGCCGGTTTTCTCCTTATCTGTCGCCTCACGTTCGATATCCGATTGTCGGGCAGCTTGTTTCTTGTAATCTTCCACAGCCTGCCTGTGCTCGTCGGTGGTCAGTTTCTCGACCAGTGGATGTTCCGGGGAGAGTACCATGAAAGTAGCGCCCCACAGCGTGTCGGGACGGGTGGTGAAGACTTCCAGGGAGTCACCCGTTTCGGTCTTGAAAATGACCGAGGCGCCTTCGGATCGCCCGATCCAATTCGTTTGCAGCGTGCGGACGCGCTCTGGCCAATCCAGGCCTTCGTAGTTCAGCAGCTCATCGGCGTACTGTGTGATGCGGAAAAACCACTGTTCCAGGTCTTTCTTGATGACCGGCGTGCCACAGCGCTCACAATGACGATCCTCGCCCCAGACCTGCTCGCGTGCCAGGGTGGTGTTGTCATGCGGGCAAAAGTCCACCGGCGACATTTTACGGTAAGCCAGCCCGTGTTTATACAGCTGGGTGAAAAACCACTGGGTCCAGCGGTAGTATTCGGGGTCCGCCGATATAGCCTCACGCCGCCAGTCGAACATGGCTCCCATCGAACGCATTTGCTTGCGCATGTTCTCGATGTTTTTATAAGTCCATACCTTTGGATGGACGCCGTGCTTGATGGCTGCGTTCTCGGCCGGCAGGCCGAAAGCATCGAAACCCATCGGGAACAGGACGTTGTAGCCGTTCATGCGCATATAGCGTGCGCGTGCGTCCGCGGGGGTCATAGCATACCAGTGACCGATGTGCAGATCTCCAGAGGGATACGGCAGCATGGTCAGCGCATAATGCTTGGGTTTCTTCGGATCAATATCGGAATGGTACAAGCCATCGGCTTCCCATTTGGCCTGCCATTTCGGTTCAATTTGGGTTGGAATATAGTCGCTCATTCTGTATCCTTGGTATTAGATTCTAAAAGAAATTGTCGAACGTCAAAAGGTAAATGTCAGGCTCTTGACTTAATACTCAACTTTTGACAATTAACTCCATCGGAGGCGCGCGAGAAGGCAGGGACGGATCTCAACAATTCTTGTAACTATTTCAAACATGGCACGCCTCCTTTCGGTTACCTAAACAAAAATCCCTTCATCCACTCAGGGACGAAGGGTCAGCTCCGCGGTACCACCCGGATTACGTTAGCAAGTTGACACGCTTACATGTTTTCGCGTCTAACTGCTCCAACCTGAGAACCAGTCAACGTGATAACGTCTCTCTTTATTGCGTTAACGGGCATTCCCGGCGCTGACTACTGGATTCACCAGCGCAGTCTCTCTTGCGAGGGCAGGCGAGTTCAGTCTCTGGCACCCATCCGGGTCCGGGGCGCTCCCGTTTGCACCTTGAAGGGCTTCCACCTCGCTCTCCCTTCTCGCTGACGGGATGACCTACTACTCCTGTCAAGACTTTAATTGATTTCAGCTTACAGCCCTCAGTATATCACAGAGCGGCCAGCATTCAGACTAATGCTGAGGGCTGACCGCTAAGTGCTATTTGTGGACCCAGAGAGATTCGAACTCTCGACCTTCTCAATGCCATTGAGACGCGCTCCCAACTGCGCTATGGGCCCATTTTCAATTTTTGATTGCCGATTGAGGATCGCAGATTGCCGGGGATGCCAACCAGTAATCTCAAATCGGCAATCAACCATCCTGGTGGACCTGGAGAGATTCGAACTCTCGACCTCCTCAGTGCGATTGAGGCGCGCTCCCAACTGCGCTACAGGCCCTTTTATGGGCGTGGGGTATTCTACCTGAGGCAGGTGGGAATGTCAAGGAAACCTGTAACCTGGGATTTGATACCTATTTAACACCCGGTAATCATCAAGGTGTCGTAAAATCAACGCCGAGGTTATTGCATGAAACCCTTCCAACTCATTTTCAATTACGCCCGTAAATACACGACCTCACTGGTCATAACTGCCCTGAGCATGCTGGCCCTGGTGGGTATCCAACTGTTGATCCCGTGGATCGTCAAACTGCTGATCGCCCGCATTACCGACCCCGGAACCACCCTGGCAAACTATAACTATGTAACCACCCTGACATTGATCGTAATGGCGGCTTATATCGTGCGGGCCGGTCTGACGTTTGTACGCTCGTATCTGGCGCATGTGGCCGGCTGGGGTGTGGTGGCAGATGTGCGTGAATATATCTACGAACATATGCAACGCTTGAGCCTGCGCTTCTACGAAGATAAGCAGGTTGGGAACCTGATGTCGAATGTGGTCAACGACACCGACCTGTTCGAACAGTTGATCGCGCATGCCATCCCGGATGTGGTTGTCAACCTGGTAACGCTGGTAGGCGTGTCGGTTGTCCTGTTCAGCTTGAATTGGAAGTTAACCCTGTTCAGCCTGATCCCAATCCCGCTGGTGTTCCTTTCACTTCGGGTCTATGCGAAATATGTCCGCCCAGCCTTCCGCAACCGCCAGAAGGTGTTGGGTGACCTGAATGCCTTGTTGAACGATAACCTGTCGGGAATCCGGGAAATCAAGGCGTTCACACGCGAAACGGAGGAAGCCAAACGCGTGCATGCCGGGATTGAAAATTACCGCAAGTCCCAGTTGAGCGCGTTGAGGTTGATGGCTACTTTCCAGCCATTCGTGGAGTTTACTTCTTCGCTCGGGACGTTGATCGTCATTTACTTTGGCGGGCGGCTGGCACTGCAAGGATCCCTGCCCGTGGCAGACCTGGTGGCATTCTTCCTGTACTTGCAAAGTTTCTACGCCCCGGTGCAAAACCTGAGCGCCGCCTGGGAGGCCATCCAGTCCTCTCTGGCGGGTGCGGACCGGGTAGCGGACCTGATCGCCGAGCCGCATGAGCCGCAGAATATGCGCGGCGCCGGGCCGGTGACTGGTTCCGTAAAAGGTGAGTTCACCTTCAAGAACGTCTGCTTTGAATATACTTCCGGCATTCCGGTGTTGGAGAACATTTCCCTGACCATCCCGGCCAAATCAGTGGCGGCGCTGGTGGGACCGACAGGCGTAGGCAAGACCACCCTGGTCAGCCTGATCCCACGTTTCTACGATGTGACCGGCGGCTCGATCATGCTGGATGGACGGGACTTGCGCGATTACACCCTGGACAGCCTGCGCAGGCAGGTCAGTATTGTTTTGCAGGATGTATTCCTCTTTTATGGGACTGTACGTGAGAATCTGTTGTTTGGACGCCCGGAGGCTGGCGAGGCCGAGATGGCGGCGGCTGCCCGGGCTGCCAACGCTCACGAGTTTATCATGGAACTGGCGCAGGGTTATGATACATTGATCGGCGAACGCGGCGTCAAACTTTCCGGAGGGCAAAAGCAGCGCCTGTCAATCGCACGCGCCATCCTGAAAGATGCGCCCATCCTGATCCTGGATGAGGCCACCTCTTCGGTGGATACCGGGACCGAGCTGCTGATCCAGCAGGCACTCGAACGCTTAATGCAAGGGCGCACCACCCTGATCATTGCCCATCGGCTATCAACAGTACGGAATGCGGACCAGATCGTGGTGCTGGAAGATAAATCCATCCGCGAGATGGGGACGCATGAGGAGTTGATCAATTTGAAAGATGGGCTGTACCGGAAATTGTATACGGTGCAAAGGAATTTGGATCCGGTGAACCAATAATTAGATCCAACCGGACAAATTGTTACCCAAATCTATACCGACAATTCTTTATAAATATTCCTTCAACTGCCTGGCTCGCATCGGGTGACGCAAGCGCCGCAGAGCTTTGCCCTCGATCTGGCGGATACGCTCGCGTGTCAGCCCGAACTTCTCCCCTACTTCTTCCAACGTGAAGGGATCGCCTGTATCCAGCCCGAAGCGCATACGCAGGACACGCGCCTCGCGCGGAGTGAGGGTGCCCAGCATTTCTTCAATTTTATCCTTGAGCATGGATTGGTAGACGCTTTGGATCGGGGTCGGGCTCAGTTCATCCTCGATGAACATCCCCAACTCCGAATCATCATCATCTCCGATCGGGCTCTCCAGTGAAAGCGGCAGCCAGGATACCTTGAGCACCCACTGCACTTTCTCCAAATCCATATTCACTTCAGCCGCCAGTTCCTCGGGCGTGGGGATGCGGCCCAGGCGTTGTTCGAGATCATGGGTGGCTTTGTAGATCTGACGGATGCGGTCATTCATATGGACGGGAAGGCGGATCGTGCGAGCCTGGTCAGCGATGGCGCGCGTGATGGTCTGGCGGATCCACCAGGTAGCATAGGTGGAAAAACGGAATCCGCGATGGACATCATATTTTTCGACGGCCTTCATTAAGCCCAGGTTGCCTTCCTGGATCAGGTCCAGGAATGCCACACCGCGACCCATATAGCGTTTGGCAATGCTCACCACCAGACGGGTATTGGCCTTGATGATGTGTTCGCGTGCCAGAATCCCATCCTGCACCAGTGCATCCAAACGCTGCCGATCCAGGTTGCGGCGGCGTCCCAGGCAGCGCAACAATTCTGTGCGAGCCTTGTGCCCATCTTCAATGCGGACAGCCAGCCGATATTCCTCTTCAGCCTTGAGCAGCGGGACACGCGACATCTCTTTAAGATACATCCCCACCGAGTTCATCGGTGGAACCGTCAGTGGCGGCTGGTTCCACCCAGGCTTCCATTTCAGGTACAACCATCTCGTCAGTCGATAGGGATTCGCAGTCAGGATCCACCACATCCACGCCCCGATGACGTAATGCATGCATGATAACGGACAAGCGTTCCGAATCTTCGCCTACTTCTGGCGAGAGATCGAGCAGGTCATCGGTTGTCAAATAGCCTTGGACGGAGGCTTTCTCCAATAGCAGGTTCAGGTCTTCCCGGTTATGGTTTCGGTCAAGTGGCGCCATCTCTAACCCTCCTCTTCAGGCGCAGACTACAAAAGGTCTTTCAACGCCGCGAACGGCGAGTCGGCCTGGGGACGATGCCCGCAATCGGTCTTATTCAGGTTCTCACCACAGACCGGGCACAGGCCTTTGCAATCCGGCTTACACACCGGACTGATCGGAACTTCCAACAATGCATACTCTCTCAGTAACGGCTCCAGGTCAATCTGACCGTCTTCGGGCACGAGCAGACCTGATTCAGTAATATTGCTCTTGTCGAAGGCATACAGATCCGTGACCGTCCACTTCAGAAGTTGGGAAAAGGGGTCCAGGCAGCGCACACACTCCAGATCCGTTTTTGCCGCGAACTCTCCCTGCAAGAAAAATCCCTGAGGAGTTCGGCTGAAACGGGCAGTGCCGGTGAAATCCTGGACGGTGAGATCATCCCCCAACCGCATGGTTTCATATTCGAAAGTAAAATCACGGCTTGTCCCGATCGTTGCATTGATCAGAAATCCGACGTTAAGCCGCAATGGGTGACGAGGGTTTGTCAATGGTTACTTCTATGCGCAAGTATTGGGACCACAATCATTCTAGCACAGCGCAGACTCGAAGTCAAGAATACTTACAGGATTATCAGAATCGCCAAAAAAGGCCCACGTTCTTGATCGAGTATGAGCTTATCGCATTCGGTTCCTCCTGATTATTTTCGCCTATTAAATCATTGTGAAACATGAACTGCCACCAGTGTCACATCGTCATCCTGGGAGGCACCGGCTTGATAGTCCATCAACACCTTATGGAGCATATCGCAGACCTGCTGCCCGCTCTTTCCTGGCAGACTGGCGAGGGTCTTTAGAACTTGTTCATGACCGAAGACCTGACCCTGCGGGTTCCGGCAGTCAGTCAAGCCGTCCGTAAAAATCAGCAGGGTACCACCAGGCGGCAGTTGGATGGAATTTTCATCCAGGAGCAGGTCGTCGAATACGCCCAACGCCTGGCCCGTAACGTGCGGGAGCGTCTGGACGGCGCCTGCCGAATCCATGAGCAGGGGCAGTTCGTGGCCAGCCCGGGCAAAATCCAACTTTCCGCTGGCACAATCCAGGATGCCAAACAGGACCGTGACAAATTGGTCGGATTGTCCCAGCTTGATGAGGTGGCGGTTGGCGCGCCTCAATATCTCCCCGGGTGTGCCACCGTGCGCGGCCTCTGACATGATCAGAGCATGCGAGCGAGCCATGAAAATGGCGGAAGGAACACCTTTATCAGACACGTCGCCTACCACCAGGCCAACCCGGTTGCCATCCAACCTGAAAATGTCATAGAAATCCCCACCGACCATGCGAGCCGGATCCATGACCGCCCCAAATGTGTAACCTGGTATTTGCGGGAGTGCCTGCGGCAGGATGCTTATCTGTATCTCAGCGGCGACCTGCAATTCCTTTTCCAGGCGCTCCTTCTCGATAATCTGAACCTGGGCCGCCTTGAGTTCATCGTAGGCCTGCTGCAGCTTGCGATTCTGTTCCTGGAGATCATGGAAAGAGAGCATGGTGGTCGTATCGAGGCGCTTGGTAAGGGTTTGCACCATGGTATAGGCCAATTTTGGCTGGCGGGTAAGTAGACCGTCGAAATCGGCGCGGGTCATCATCCATAAGCGGGTTGTTTCAACCGCCCGGACGGAGGCAGTGCGCGCCCTGCCAGGGATCAAAAGACTCATCTCGCCAATGAACTCACCCGGACCAAAAACCGCCAATTGTCTTTCATCGGGTGTACCAAGGGCTAGAAGGACCGCCAATAGGCCCTCCAGAATGATAAAAAGGCTTTCGCCAGGCTCACCTTCGCAGAACAGTATGTCGCCAGGCGCCAGGTTCATGACCTGGAGATTGGCAGCCAGGTAATCCAGCTCGCTGCGCGGCAAATTACTCAATAATGGGACTTTTTTGAATAGGACGGTTTGAGCCATAGGTATCTTATAAGAAACGGCTAGTGATTTGGGAACGAGGAAAGTTTTATAAGGAGAATTACTCCATTTCAAACCAGGATGCCCTGAGTAAATAAATCAAAATAATAACGGAGGAGACTTCAAAGAGAACCGGGAATATTGGAATGTGTCCAACGAATTTTAATGTGCATAAACCGAATGAGCTGATTCCAAAAGCCCAGGCTCCCCATTTAAAGCCATTCCATAGTACCAGCAAGAATACAAAATTAATGAATGCCAGGCCAGCATCCATCAGTCCCACCCAAAATGCCAGAGGCGACTCTGCGATGGAGGCATGCGCTGTCACGAGATAGGTCAACATCGTCACAGTATTAGTAATCAACATCAATACAATAAAGATTTTAACCAGAATCCCGTGTTGAAAATCCCGCCGGCGCAGCCCTACGGTTCCGTAAATGCCCAGCAGGGTCAATCCTGGCAGAAAGGTGAACAGGAACCATTGATATTGCTCGATCACGGGACGGTCCAGACCGTATATGCGGGTCAGGCTTGCGATTTGTTGCGGCGTACTCCCGGTTGGAATGGTTGTTTCCAAGACGCGCAGCCCGTAAATAACAAAAGAAGCCAGGATGAGCAGGACGCCAGTAATCAGCACGAGATAATTACGCCAATTCTTCACTTAGAAACTCCGCTTTCGGAAATAATGCACCACGAATTGAAAAACTAGCCAATCATAAGGATTGGCTAAAGTCAATCTCTTCCTTGCCGCCCAACTTTTCCTGGATCCGTTCAACCACCAGTTCCAACGCCATGGGTTGATGAACAAAATCAAGGTCATTGGTATGGATGGTCAGCACGGGGCACAGGTCGAAAGACAGCAGCCAATCGTCATAAAAAGATTCCAGCAATGCCAGGTATTCGGTCGTGATGCCGGTTTCCATATTACGGGCACGCTTGCGGATGCGGTCCATCAATATTTCTGCCGGGCATTTAAGGTAAACCAATAGATTCGGCAATGGCAGGCTGTTCACCACCAGGTCGAACAATTTTCGATAAGCCAGGTAATCGCGCTCAGAAAGGTTGCCCATGTGGTGCAGGGCACGTGAAAAGATAATGGCATCCTCGTAAATGCTCCGGTCAAGGATGGCCGGGCGCGGGTCGCGGGCCGCTTCCAGATATTGATCAGCGCGATGGCCAAGAAAATAGATCTGGAGATGGAATGACCAGGCGCGCATATCCGCGTAAAAATCAGGCAGGTAGGGATTATCGGCGACGGATTCAAAGTCCGTCCGCCAGCCCAAGCGCGAGCCGATCCGTTCGGTAAGCGACGTCTTCCCCACCCCAATGTTCCCAGCAACAACAACCAATCTTTTTGGCATGGTGCCTCCTCAAAATTCTGAATAATTGTACACCCGGATTTAACACGGTTATCATAAATAACCCAGGTTGCCAATCTTGGGAGGAACATATTGATTCAAGACAAACCCGTGTGAGCCTGGATAATTGGAAATAGTAAACGCTATCCCAGGAGGTGTACCATGCCATTATTCGGAAGGAAACCTGCCATGAATTGTACCGGCACTCCCTGCCGGCGAAATCAAGACCCGCAGCTTCCCTTCCAAAACCTTGTAATTTGCGTCAGGCCTGCTTACGAATGTCCGGCAGGAAAAGCCAGGCAGCGATCGCCATAAACAGCAGCAAACCGGCGCCCAGCATCACAGTGAGTGGTTCGCCAATCTTTTCGGCCAGCGCACCAGCCAGAAGCGAACCGATCGGCATGGAGCCGAAGAATACCAACGTATATACTCCCATTACCCTGCCGCGCAATCGATCCGAAACAAGGGATTGTACGATCGCCTGGCTGTTGTTGAGCACCATCATGAAACCCCAACCAACCACCAGCAAAGTCACCAGCGAGAGCGGCAGCCAGCGAATAAATGCAAACACGAACAACGCCACCGGCATAACGAAAGCCCCGACCGTCCAGATCCTTCCGCGCACTTTCCGGAGACCCCAATAGGCCAGCATGAGAGCACTGACCAATGACCCGAGACCACGCGCAGAAATTAGCCAGCCGTTGGTTGTTACGTCACCGTGCATGACATCTTTAGCCCAGGCCGGCAGCAGGTTCATCATTCCAATCCCAAAAATGCTGACAACACCCACAGAGATAATCAGGCTGAGAATCATGCGGTTTTTAAGTACATACCGAATCCCCTCGCCCAATTCTGCCAGGGCGGTGTCGCGATGCTCAGGCTTTTCCTCCAGTTTGATCCGCATCAACAGTAAAGCAATGATAACGGCTATGAATGAGATGCCGTTCAGGGTAAAACACCAGGCCGGACCGATGGCCGCATAGGTCAAGCCTGCCACAGAGGGTCCGACCACCGTGGCAATGTTAAACATGGTCGAGTTCAGGGCGATGGCATTGGTCATATTTTCGCGGCTGACCAATTCCAGGACAAAGGAAGTCCGGGCGGGAGCGTCAAATGCATTGGCTACTCCCAGCAGGAAGGCCAGCACAATAATATGCCAGGGCAGAACCTGGTTGGTAAAAGTCAGGGCTGCCAGGATGAATGCCAGGATCAGCATAGCAGTCTGGGTTATCACCAGGAGTTTACGGCGCGGCAGACGGTCTGCTATCACTCCGCCGAAGAGAGTAAATAGCAATGCAGGCGCGCCGCCGACAAACCCGACCAATCCCAGGTAAACAGGAGAACCAGTAATTTGGTAGATAAGATATCCCTGGGCAGTACTTTGCATCCAGGTACCGACCAGTGAAACCACCTGACCTACAAACCACAAGCGATAATTGTAGTGGTTGAGGGCAGCAAATGTCTGTTTCCAGCGCAAATTTCGAATTTTTCCGGTAGTTTGTTGTTCAATCGCCAAAAGACACCTCGAAGGATAAATGTTGCCGAATTATACAGGGAATTCGATCGGATGCATTCATTTGAGAATATATCGGGTAATGCGGTAAGAGGTAGATGGGTAGTGAAAGAAAAGGTCTAGGGACGCGCGCTTAGATGAAAACGATGAGGAACCATGCAAAGTTAAACCAAACCGTAAAAGGATGAGACTTCCCCTGAACATAATGGCAGCCGGCATGGGCATGCCGGCTGCTAAATATGAAAAGCTGGATGGATCAAGCAACCCAGAAATTGAAGGCAAACAAAGTCGCCATGAGCCCCATTAGAAGAATACTGGCAATCGTCCAGGCCCGGTCGAAGACGGAATTCTTGCCCCACCTGGCAAGCATAACGAAAACTGCAGGTGCACCCAAAATATAGCGGATGATGCCCTGGGCAGGTCCGCTGCCCCAGGAAATAAGCAGAACGGCCAGGCTGAAGAATGCAATCTCGGGATAATGCTTGATGCAGGTGACACAGGTCACCACACCTATGACCAGGCCGAGGAATTCGGTCAGGAAGTAGGCAGTCCGCTCGGGGATATGAACGAACAGGTTGTGGAAAGCTGCTGCCCAGTTGTAATAAGCGCTGCCAAAATCCAGGAAACCGCGCCCGAAGTAGTTGGTTTCGACAATATCAAAGTTCAATCCGAGGCGGGAGAACTTCCAGACCAGGTAGGCGATCAAAGGGGCAAAGGCCAGGAGCATTTTCGCGAAAGAAACCACAACAACCAGGTCTTTTCGAAGCACAGACCACTCCGGATCCTCCGGTCTATGGATACCGAAGATGCCTCGAACAGCCTTGCGGGCCGCCAGGAATAGAGCCCGCCAGGATTCCTTCCACCAGTAGTAGATCTGGCGCCATTCCAGGTCAATATCCAGCCAATCGCCGGTGCGGAACCAGGTGAGAGCCATCGGGATGACCAACGCCACCCCCACGGCACGTGTCAGGGTGGCACCTGCCCCCAACAGCGCAGCCGGCAGCCATTTCCCGCGCCGCAACATGGCCAAACATGCAAATGCCAATCCTACAAAGAGGCCCTCCGTATAAACCTGGACCAGGAAAAAGCCGGTTGGGAAGATCAGCAGATAAAAGGCCGCCCGCATGGCGCCTTCATCACCCAGGCCATCACTTGTCAGATCATAGAGCGCCAGCATGGCCAGCAAAGCACCCAATGCAGAGACAATTACACCTGCCAGGGTGGTGGTGGCAACAATATTAAGCCCGATCAACTTGAGCGGCTGGCTGAAAAGCCACATAACCCAGGGATAGAACGGGAAGAAGGCATAGTTCAATGATAGAGATTTGCCGTTGTAGAGATTCCCACCCAGGAGCATTCCATCCTGCCAGACGGTTGTCGAGCCAAAGGGAGTCAGATGCGGGACTTTAGGCGAGTCATACCCATCAATGGCGATTCCAATGTAATACTCCGAATCCCAACACACCTGGGCATTCATGAAAGGCTCGTTGAGGTAGGGCCGGTCAAGCTGGTAGGTGGCGGGCTCGGTATACGTGGTGGTCCAATCCTGAGCCCGATCCGGGAAGACCGGCTGGAAACGGGCAGTTGCCCAGGCCTGAAAGCCGATCACGATCAATGCCCAGGCCAGCCAGATCAAGAATATCTTACGAAAGGCGATTTTATTCATAATTACTTCTCGATTCCCGTAACTACCATATCTTGCATGAAGAAGCGCTGCGATAGGAACAGTATCACCAGCGGGATGGCGATGAGCATGACCGCCCCTGTCTGCAAAATTTCAGGCGTGAATCCATAGGTTGGGAATGCTTGAGCGCTGAATGCCATCGTCTGCAAATCCGGCCGGATGGACAGGTAGAGGCTGGCCATGCGCAGCTCATTCCAGGTGTTGAAGAAGTGCAGCAATGCCACGGTTACGATGGCGGGGACGGCCTGGGGAATGATAATCGAGATCAGGGTCCGCAGAGGACCGGCCCCATCCAGCATGGCAGCTTCGTCAAGGTCACGCGGGATGCTCCTGAAATTCTGCCTGAGCAGGAAGATGTAGATGGCGCTCCCGAAGAAGGCCGGAACGATGAGCGGATAGTAGGTTCCGTTCCAGGGCAGGATGCGGGTGAAGATAACGTAGCTCGGGACCAGGGTAATGCTATCGGGGATGACGATGGTGGCGATCAATAGGAAGAACAGGAACTTCCCACCCGGGATCCTGAAGCGCGAAAATCCATAGGCGACCGCGATGGATGACAGCAGGATGCCGATCTCACTCAAAACCACAATGATGAATGAGTTCTTGAGCAAATGCGGGTAATCGACTGCTTTCCAAATGTTAATATAATTTTCCCAATAGATCCGGAAGCGGAAAACCCCGCCCAGGCTGCGCCAGGAACCATTCCAGTCGATGAGGCCCTGTTCCGGGTGGGCCGGGTCAATGAACTGGCTGGAAAGGCGGCTGGGCTTGACCAGAGCCCAATCATGGATGACACCATCCGGAGTGGGCACCTTGTATAGCTGGTAGGTGGTACCCTGGTATATATAGGTCAGGCGTTCGGCTGGATAAATCGGTGCAGACCGGTCGCGGAACTCGTCGGAAGATCTGAGGGAAGTCACCACCATATAAGACAACGGAGAAAGGAAAACCAGCAGGAAAATCCAGATGAACAGAGTCAGCAGTGCTGTCCCGGTAAATTCCCATGCACGCAGGGTCAGGGTCGAGGATTGTTTGCGAAGAGAGGATTTAGATTTCATCTTCGCCTCCTTCCTCCGGGAAATGAACCCAGTAACGGGCTGAGCGGAAAAGGATGACCGTGATGAACATAACCAGAATGAACATGATCCAGGCCAGGGCGCTGGCGTAGCCCAGGTTCGAATATGAGAACATTTGATAAGTAATGTAGGATTCCATTGGAGAGAGGCTCTGGCTGTAGGATAGACCACGATCGAGCAGCGCCACCCCACCGAAAGCGCTGATCATGTTAATAACCAGGGAGAAGAAAATCGCCGGCGAGCTCATCGGGACGGTGATGGAGACGAAGCGATTGATCGGGCCGGCTCCATCGACCCGGGCGGCTTCGTAGAGCTCCTTGGGGACGGCCTGCATGGCTCCCAACATGATCAGGAAGCCAGGCCCGATCGTCCATAAGGAAAGGATGATCGGGAAAAGCATATTTATCGGAGTGGATTGGGATAGGTGAAAGAGGCGGGTGAGCCAACCATTATTGACATCCGTCAACCCGGAAATAATGATAAAGATGGCGATGGCCGGGATGATGCTGGGCATAAAGAATAGCGTGCGCATGATGCGCTTGCCTCGCAGCCGCTCACTGGTAAAGATTGCTGCCAGGAAAAGCGCAACCACCATTTCGAGGGGAACCGACAGCAGGAAGTAACTGATCGACCCAAACAGGCTGGCGCCGGCGGAGGAATCCTTGAAAAAGGTAATGTAGTTGGCCAGGCCAATGAAGTGGGTATTTTCGGGTTCCAGCATCTTGAAACTCGTGAACGAAAAACCCAGGGCAGCCAGGATGGGGACGAGTTTAAAGAACAGAAATCCCAACAGCCAGGGCAGCAGGAAAAGGAACCCGACTGTGGCCTCGTATTTTCTGAGGGAGAGATGCTTATCCGGTTTTAGCGACCGGCTACGTGGCGCAGAGGCGCGTTTCACATTGAACATGACCTTGTCTCCTTATATTTATAGTACTGCTCGATGGATCCTGCCCCTTGAACTCCCGGCCCAAATCCTGCAAATCAACTGACGATAACAATTCCCCGGTTTCGTCAGGGGAATTAATAGCATTAGGCTACTATAGGCTATATTTTATCGGACTTCTTCCATCTTTAGGAGAGTCAAGACCCTGGTCAAAGGTATAGTCTTTACTAGCCAGAAAGCCAGGTTGCCGGTTGAATTCACTTTGGTTGGGATTAAAACCACAAGCGCCCAATCGGGCGCCTGGGTAATTTCTTCAGTAATCCCACCGAGTGTGAAACAGCTAACACTCGCTATAACCGCAGTTGTAACATTTCCGGCAACCTTCTTCATTTACCATGGAAGCCTCGCCGCACTCCGGGCAAAGCTCGCTGGTTTTGAGAGCCATCTGCCGGGCTGAGGCTGGCGGCTGCGGATCTGGATTTCCGACTCCCGTCAACAGGTCCTGAACGGATTCAACGGGATCACTCTGACTCTCCGGTTTCTCATCACCTTTTTCGACCACGTGCGTCAGTCCGCCGGTCAAGTATTCATCCAGTACCTGCCCGACCCCATCTGCCAGGGAACGGACCCGGTTCGGCCCAAAGCCCAGCGAGCGTCCGCCGCCAATGCCCGAGAGCTGGCGGACTACTTCGGCCAGGCGCTCGCGCGGCGGGATGGGCGAGGCCAGGCGCAGGACATAGGAAACCAGCCGGCCAATTGCTTCCGAAACGGCGGCGGTCTCTGAACCAGCCTTGGCCGTATTAATGAAGACTTCAAATGGATGCCCACCCCCATTCTGGTTAACCGTGATGAAAGCCTTGCCGAGCGGCGTTTCCACGCTAAAAGTGCTGCCAACCAGGGCATGCGGGCGGGCTTTCTTGGTCTCATGCCAGCCCGCCAGTTGGGTGGCAATTTCGGCTTCCGCAACGCTGGAGGTTGCAACTTCCCCGGTGGAAGAGCGCCAGTTAGGCATCGTCAAGCTGCTGGTGCTTTTAGGTTGTTTTTTATCAGCGGTGGCCTTGGTTTCGAGGACTACCTTCTCACGTGAACCGGTCACATAAACGGTGATGCCCTTGCAGCCCAGTTCCCAGGCCAGTTGGTAAACTTCCGCGACATCTTCCACGGTTGCACCGACGGGGAAGTTGACTGTCTTTGAAAGTGAATTATCCACGAAGGCCTGCAGGGAGGCCTGCATCCGGACATGTTCCTTGGCGCTGATATCGCCGGCTACCACGAATACATTACGAACGGTTTCGGGTACCTCGCGGATATCCTGGCAGGTGCCGTGTTCCATCACTTTCTCGATGATCTGCTGGCGTACATCTCCAACGATGCCAGCTTTTTCGAGGGCCAGGCCAAAACGCGGACTGGCATAGGTCAGCTGCAGGTCTTTGCCCTGGTCGTTAACGTGACGAACATAGGCCAGTGCGAAAACCGGCTCACATCCATAACCTTCGCAACCTGCCACCGTGGCAATGGTACCGGTCGGGGCGACGGTGGTCTGGGCCGCGTTGCGGATGCCAAATTTCTTGATCCCTTCCAGAATTTCATTCCAATCCAATGCCGGGCGCCCCCAATCACATTGATAAGGAATAAGCGGTTGTGGGGGTGTCCAACGTAAATCTTCAAAATCGTAAATACTCCCTTTTATAGCCGGGAAAGCGCCGCGCTCACGTGCCAGGGCGACACTCGTCCGCATGGCGTGGAATCGGACAAATTCCATCACATGTGCACCGAACTCCTGTCCCTCTTGAGAACCGTAGCGCACACCTACGTGATACATTAAATCCGCCAGGCCCATGATGCCCAATCCTATACGGCGGGCCCGATGCGCAGCCTCTTTCAATTGAGGGACTGCCGGAACATATGCATTGGCATCCACCACATCATCCAGGAAGCGAGTTGAAAGTTCCACGGCACGGCACAGGCCGTCCCAATCCACCTGACCATCCGGGCCGCAAAATTCAGCCAGGTTGACCGAACCCAGGCAGCAGTTCTCATACGGTCCAAGCCACTGTTCCCCACAAGGGTTGGTGGCTTCCAAAGGATATAAGTGTGGAACGGGGTTGGAGCGGTTGGCGGCATCCAAAAACAGCATACCCGGTTCCCCGTTATGGTGCGCCTGGTCAACGATCTTTTGGAATAGTTCACGGGCACGGACCGTTTTATAAGTTCGAAGGGGTATGCCTTTAGCTGCGGCCTGCTCCGGCGTGCCACTGAAACCGCGATATCCGGGGGCATTGACATCCGGGAAACGCAGCTCCCAATCGGTGTCATCCCGGACGGCCTGCATAAAAGCGTCGGTGATACCCACGGAGATGTTGAAGTTGGTGATCTGGTTTTCATCAATCTTACAAGTGATGAATTCCTCGATATCCGGATGATCCACACGCAGGACGCCCATATTGGCTCCACGGCGGGTTCCACCCTGGGCGATCTCCCCAAAGGCATGGTCGTAAACGCGCAGGAAACCTACCGGCCCGGTGGCATGCCCGGCGGAAGATTTGACGAGGGCTCCTTTTGGACGAAGGCGCGAGAATGAAAAACCATTCCCGCCGCCGGTCTGCTGGATAAGAGCGGCATCCCGCAGGGATTGGAAAATACCCGCCGGGTCGCGACCCATATCATCCGTAATCGGCAGGACAAAGCAAGCCGCCAATTGTCCAAGAGGTGTGCCTGCTCCGGTAAATGTTGGGGAATTTGGGAAGAATTTTTTGGAGGCCAACAGATGATAAAACTCACGCGTACGTTCAGATATATCGCCAATATAAGTCTCTTCGGCCCGGGCGACATGGTAAGCCACCCGCCAGAACATTTCCTCCACGCTTTCAACAGGTTGGCCAGTCTCGCCCCGGCGCACATAGCGACGGATCAATACCTGCTGGGCATTCTCGGTCAACTCCGCAGCTGGCAAGTCCGCCGGTAAGGACGGAGTGGGAAGTAAATCTTTTTTTGACTCTGCCGGTAAAGTTGCCACTTTTATTTTTTCTCCTGTTCTTCTAAAATTAAACACTGACAATTCATTAAACAACCGTCCCAATGGAACAGCTTTAACACTCCAAAGACGCCGATTCTCTGCCCCAGGGACTGGGAATTGCGGCGTCAGGAAAGAGTTATGGTTCTAATAACAGATGATCAATTTCATTACGCAGGGAATGTAAATCGTCCAGGCGGAGATAGACAATGGCATAGCGGATATAGGCAATCTGGTCCATTTCTTTCAAGCCTTTGATGACCAGGTCTCCAACGACGCGGGAAGAAATCTCAGCTTTTCCGAGTCGTTGCAACTCGGATTCCACTTGTCCCACCAGGCGTTCGATATCCGTTGCGGAGACCGGTCGTTTGGCGCAAGAAATCCGGATACCCCGCTCCAGCTTCTCCCGGTCAAACTCCTCGCGTGTGCCATCCTGCTTGACGATCAAAGGCGTCGACAGGATTGGACGCTCATAGCTACTGAATCGTTGTCCACAACTCAAGCACTCCCTGCGCCTGCGAATTCCTCCATGGCTATCGTGGGTGGTGTCGATCACTTTAGAGTCGTCGTTCTGACAGTATGGACAACGCATCAATATCACTCCGTATTATAGAACAAATATTTCCACCACATATGGTGGATGATTATGCGAATACCCCTATATATGGGTAACAAGTGTTCGTATTCTAGCATACATGTCAAGGCAAAACAAGAGTACGAATGGGTGATTTTCTTTATCCTCTTGCCTTTGACCCACAAGTTGGTTATAGTATCACGAATTATATCAAGTGCGCGCTAAAATCTTTCGGTCTCGACTAGATAACATGGATAATCCATTTCAACCTGACCCCGGTGAAGAAATTCTCTACCGCAGCAGCCCTTATCGGAAATGGTATGACCTGGCCTGGACGATCGGCCTGGGTGTCTTTGAAGTTGCCATTTTTATTCTATTTTCATTTACCGCACTTACCAGCCTTACGGATGCACTTTTCGTGACCTTCCTGCCTGTGGGACTGGCAGACGTTCTAAGCCGGATCATTTTCCAGGGTATTACGCCATTACTGGTAATTGCCTGGTTTGCTGAAGATACCGCCAGGATTTTTACCAGCGAGCTTGTCCTGACCAACCGGCGAGTCTGGACAAAAGGCTTTCCGTATGCCTGGAACCCTGGACGGGAAATACCATTAGGTAATATCAAATCGATGTCTGCGCGCCGGGGCGCGCTATTTATTTACTTGAAATCCTCCAGAAGGCCACACGCGCATGTTTTGCCGAACGGCAAGGAGATCGTAAAGGCCTTCATCCAATTTACAGGGAGGAGCGACTCTGATTAATTTTTTTGGCTTCCTGCCAGAGAGCTTCCATCTCATCCAGGGTCAGCTCTGAAACGTTCCGGGACTGTTTTTTGGCACCCGCCTCCACATGGGCAAAGCGCTGCCTGAAACGTGAATTGGTTCCACGCAGAGCGGATTTCAGCATCGATTTTTTTCCAGCGTGCCAGGTTGACCAAGGCAAAGAACAGGTCTCCCAGTTCACCTGCCAAT
>CAVZMZ010000019.1:0-72188 GCA_963776475.1 uncultured Chloroflexia bacterium | reverse complement strand
CTTATTCTCTCGAAACTTTCCAACTATTTACTGCTCCTGACAGTTCTTTTTCCGCTCGTCGTGGGCTATAGCATCTTGCGCTATCGCTTGTTGCGCACGGATCTGTTCTTCCGCCAGGGTGTATTTTATGCCGTGCTGACGGTGCTGGCGTTGGGCGGTTACACCTTGTTGGTGAGCGGCCTGACCTTGATCTTTGGCAAGGCCTTCCAGGTTACCAACCCTATTTTTATCGGGTTGCTGGTATTTATCCTGGCGCTGGGGCTTAACCCTCTCCGCCTTTGGCTGCAGCGCTTCGTGGATGATGTTTTCTTCCGGGGCGTACAGGCCTATGAGCAGCGTGTCCAGGCTTTCAGCCGTGAAATCACCAATACTGTGGAGCTCGCAGTCATTGTCCGCAAATTGCGCCAGCATATCCTTGGCAGCCTGGTTCCTGGTCAACTGCACATTTTTATCTATGACCCGCTTAACGATCAGTATGCCGCCGCCTCAGGTGAGGATGGGCGCCCCACCAGTGACCTCCACTTCAATACCTCCAGCCCTTTGGTGACTCTGCTGCAAAGCTCCAGCATTCCGGTTTCCTTTGAAGAAAATACGCTTCCGCCTGAGCTCAAGCCGGAACAAACCCGCCTTGTCCTGTTAGGCACCTCGCTCTTTGTACCCTTGCCGGGCAGCCAGCGCCCCGTTGGCTGGCTTGCGCTTGGACCGCGCCGCTCCGGGGAGCCCTATGGCACCCAGGATCTGGGCTTTCTTGAAAAGATCAGTCTCCTGGCGGCGGTTGCCGTGGAGCGTGCCCAGGTAATCTTCAACCTCGAAAGGCGTGTACGCGAGATGAATATCCTGGCACGCGTAGCCCAGGGTGTCAATATAACGGTCGCCTTTGATGACATTTTGGAACTTATCTATGCCCAGACCGATCAAGCCTTGCCGGTCGATGATTTCCATATCACTCTTTTCAATAAAGAAAGTAATTATTACTATTTCGCTTTTTGTGTCGAAAAAGATGATCGTCTGGGTGTTCGTGAAAACCTGCCTCTGCCGGCGGATACCGGGCTGAGTCCCGAGGTTATCCGCGCTCGCCGTGGGATTCTGACTTCAGACTATACCCGGGAGTGCCAGGGGCGTGGGAATAAACCCTATTCAGAGAGTGTTTATGCCTGGATGGGAGTACCGCTCAATACCGGTGCAGAGACGATCGGCGCGCTCTCGGTAGGCAGCCGCAGTGCCAGTGTCGTCTATACCCCTGGCCAGCAGGAGCTCTTGCAGTCCATTGCCGAACAGGCTGCTGGTGCCATAATCAAAACCCGCCTGCTTCAGGAGAGCGAGCGGCGTGCGCACCAGTTGGCCACCTTGAATGAGATCACTCGCCAGTTGGCCGGAACCCTCGAGACCGAACCGCTTCTCCAGAGTATTCTCGATAGCGCCGTAGGCATCCTGAACTGTGAAGCTGGCAGTCTGTTCCTCGTTGATGAAACCACCGACGAATTGGTCTTTAAAGCGACCGCCGGTCCGGTGGCGCACAACCTGGCTGGACAGCGACTGGCCGCAGGCACTGGCATTGTCGGCGAAGCCGTCCAGACCCGCCGGGCGGTTCTCACCAACAATGTTCAGCAGGCCTCCACCTGGTTTCCTGCTACCGATGAGACCACTGGTTTCATAACTCGTTCCATCCTGGCTGTCCCGATGCAGGTAAAAGAAAGCATCATCGGAGTTCTTGAAGTCATCAACCGTAAGGATGGTCTGCCTTTCGTCGATGATGATCAGAACCTGCTCTCTGCCTTTGGCGGACAGGCCGCTGTCGCTATTGATAACGCCCGCCTGTATACACTGACTGATCAGGAACTTAATGCCCGCGTGGAAGAACTATCCGTTATGCAGCGTATTGACCGCGAACTCAATGCCAGCCTGGATGTGGGCCGTGCCATGCGTCTGACTCTGGAGTGGGCCATGCGCCAGTCCAATGCCGAGGCCGGCCTGATCGGTATCCTCGAGGAACAAGGCATTCGCCTGATGGCTCAGCAGGGCTATGGGGAGATCGAGCAGACTTATAAAGATGCCCTCATACCACTCAATCAAAAGGCCATGCTTGCCGCTGTTGAGACCGGCCAGCCTCAACGCAGTACTCTGGATGACCTGGCCCCAGGTCTGCTCGCCGGCGCTCAAACCCAGACGGCTGTTCCTATCCGCCGGGAAGCGAATGTGATTGGGCTGATTGTGATGGAAAATCGAAAGGTGGAGCCCCAATCGGTGGAAACATTGGCATTCCTGACCCGTTTGAGCGATCATGCAGCTATTGCCATTGCGAACGCGCAGCTTTATCAGGAAGTTCAGGCTGCCAACGAAGCCAGGAGCGAGTTCGTTTCCTTTGTGGCCCACGAACTTAAGAACCCCATGACCTCCATCAAGGGTTATACCGAACTACTTGCCAAGGGTGCGGTGGGTTCGATTACCGAAATGCAGGCCAATTTCCTGGGTACCATCCACTCGAACGTCGAGCGCATGTCCACCCTGGTCTCTGACCTGAACGATAACTCCAAGATTGAGGCCGGGCGCCTGCGCCTGGACTTTAAAGCTATTGATTTGAACGCTGTGGTGGATGACGTCATGCGTTCCACCAAACGCCAGCTGGAAGACAAGAAACAGTCTGTTGATTTAAAGATTATCCGACCAATTGCCCAAGGTTTGGGCAGACACCACTCGTCTGGCACAGATCCTCACCAACCTGCTCAGCAATGCCAATAAATATACCCCGGAAAGCGGCATCATTGTCATTGGCGCCGAGCAGAGTGCCAACCAGTGGGACCCGCAAGGAGCCGCTCAGGTTGTGCATATCTGGGTGCAGGATAACGGTATCGGCATTAGTATGGAGGATCAGAATAAGATCTTCCAGAAATTCTTCCGCTCGGACGACTCAAAAGCCCGCGAGGCTCCCGGCACCGGCCTGGGTCTGAACATCACGAAAAGCCTGACTGAGATGATGGGCGGGCAGATCTGGTTCGAGTCCGAATTCCGTCAGGGCACAACCTTCCACATCACCATTCCGGTGGCAGAAGGATAACCTATGACACTCCTCGCCGCAGTTGGACAGGCCCGTGCCCTCGATGGGCGCGAAGCTGGTATGCAGGCCACTCACCAGGCATTGAATAAGCTGGGCAGCCTCGCGCCGGTCTTTGGTATCGTCATCTCTTCCTACCAGTATGATGCCCAGGGGGTGGTAAATGGCATTGCCAGTTTGATCGGTGACATACCTGTGATCGGTATCAGCACGCCTGCCGGGCTGACCTCGGAAGGCTTGCAGCCTCATTCGGTGGTCCTTGGCTTGATTGCTGCCACGGATGTGCGCGCGGAAGTTACCTGGTTGCCCGGCTATACCCAGGGCAGTCGTGAAGTATCCCAGCAATTGGCCGACTTGCTAAAACGTAATCCGGACAAGCCGTCCTTGCTCTTCGCTGATGGATTCAATGCCGATGCCGAGCAGTTTTGCGAAGGCCTGCTGGCGGGAACGAACCTGATAGGCGCTCTCTCAAGCGGAGACATGAACGCCGGCAATGCTTATCAGATTGGCGGAGCCCAGTTTGGAGCAGGTGGACTGGCTTTGGCGCGTCTGGAAGGCAACCTCCGGGTTGGGGTCGGGTCTGGATCTGGCTGGCAGCCGGTTGGGTCGCACTTCCGTGTCACTCGTTCACGTGGTTTTTGGGTGCGAACCCTGGATGGCCGCCCGGCTTCCGAGACGTATGCCCACCTGTTTGGTTACCCGGCCCGCGATTGGGCTTTTCCGCCGCTCAACCATTTGGCACGTCTTTATCCGCTCGGCCTGGAACAGATGGATAAAAGCTTGTTGCTGCGTTCTCCATTGCGTGTCGAGGCCGATGGATCCTTCCGTATGAATGCCGCCGTCGGCGATGGGACCGAAGCTTATTTGCTGGTGGGCAGTCTCACTGCCTGTCAGCAAGCCGCAACCGCCGCCACCGAACAGGCCCTGGCAGCTTTGGATGGCGCCCGCCCGGTGTTGGCGTTGGTTCTTGCCGACATCGCCTGGCATATGCTCTTTGAAGCCCAGCAGGGTGCAGATGTGGCTGCCGTGCAGGCCGCCCTTGGGGCCAATGTGCCGGTGGTCGGAGGCTACACGCTTGGGCAGATCCTGCCGCGTGCCGATACACATCCGCAGTTCTTGAACCAGCATATGTTGGTGGTCGTCTTCGGGGAACCCAAAGAAAAATAGTCACTCATATGGAGTTCACGCCGCTCCACTTCCTCGACCAGCCCATAGAAGTCAGCTTCGATACCCCCCTTGTCCGGCTGAAGACGCCTCCCTGCCCGGATGGATTTACCTATGCAGGGCACAACTATCGGATCACCGAAAAGCTCTCGGAGTGGACGGATTTTACGCGCCGTGGGCGTATGGCGCGCAACATGCAACCACAGCATGCCGCTGTCGCCGCCGAACGTGGCTCTCTCGGAGTGGGGCGTTTCTACTTCCGTGTGCGGGTCGATACCGGCCAGATCTTTGACCTGTACTATGATCGTGCCATTAAGGATGTCGACGACCGCCTCGGTCACTGGTTCCTTTACCGCGAATTATTGGAAAAGCAATAGACAGTTTCCGTAGTAACGACTTCAGTCGTTTCCCATTAAAGGTGCTTAAGTTGCCACTTGGAGTCCATTCGTGTAATTCGATGCCAAAATGATAAAAGAAATCCAGGCCAAAACCCTGCTTTCGCGTGTAAAAGGGCCCGATGACTATTTCGGGCTCTATTACAACCTGAACTTGTACCGCGGCTGCCAGCACCAGTGTATCTACTGCGACTCGCGTTCCGAATGCTACCAGATCGAGAATTTCAATCATGATGTGTTGATCAAGGCCAATGCCATCCAATTATTGCGCCGGGAATTGGCCGGCAAGCATGTCATTGGCACCATCGGCACCGGCTCCATGAACGATCCGTACATGCCGCTCGAGGCGGAAGTCCGCCTCACCCGGCGCGCCCTGGAAACTATCGCCGCATTCGGCTTTCCGGTCCACGTCATCACAAAATCGGACCTGGTTCTGCGTGACATCGATCTCCTGGAAGCGATCAGCCGCAAGACCTACGCCGCCGTAACTTTCACCGTCACAACTGCTGATGACCCCCTCAGCAAGCGCCTCGAACCCGGTGCCCCAGTCTCTTCCCGGCGCCTGGCAGCGCTTCAGACCCTCTGCCAGCATGGCATCCTGACCGGAATAACCCTTATGCCTGTGCTTCCGTTCATTGAGGATACCGAAGATAACATTCGTGCCATCGTCAGCCTGGCGCATACCGCCGGGGCAAAGTATATCCTCCCTGCCTTTGGCATGACCCTGCGCGACCGCCAGCGCCTTTATTACTACAAGAAACTGGACGTACTCTTCCCTGGCCTTCGTCCGCGTTATGAGCAAACTTTCGGTGAGCGCTATTCCGCCCCGGCCCGCAATGCCCGCCATTTGGGACAGATCTATTACGGATCCTGCGCCAATTTTGGGATTGCCACGAAGATGCCGGTCTTTACTCCCCAAAGAAATACGCATGCAGAGAAGAACCAGCTCCCATTGTTTTGACTTTCCAGGCCTCACGTTATGGGCGTAGTGTTAGAATGAGGTACCACCGAAGGAGAGTTATTATGAAACGCATCCTTGTCGTTTTAGCAGCTGGTTTTGCCATCCTGTTCCTGACCGGCTGCTCACTTTCTTTGCTTCGAGCGCCTGCACCCTTGATAACACCCATCCTCCTGTCCTCCCCTACGCCGGTTCCCTCATCGCCGGTTCCGGCAGCGACTCCTACACCTGGCCTCCCGGCCGCAACCCCCACCCTTAGCCTGCCGGCTGCCACGCCCGGTCTGGTGGCATCTACGGCAACCAGCGGCCTGCTGCCCACTGCAAATACCGGGGGCATTCTCCCCGGATCGCCTTCCGGACCATATGCTGTCATTCAGGTCGCATCTGGAGCTGTCCTGAATATCCATTCCGCTTATGGGGCAGATAGCTCCGTGATCGGGTCTTTTCCGGCCACGCTCAATAGCGTAATGCGCACCGGGCCCAGCACCAGTGTCGGCGAAGATCCGTGGGTGCAGGTGCAAAATCCCGGCGGCGGGAATGGCTGGGTCAATGCCAATTATTTGACCGAATACGTTGCCCCGGCAACCTTCTGTGCGGATGCGCGCGTGAATACCCTGCTCACCAACTTCGGAAATGCGATCAAGACGTCCAACGGTGGGACCTTATTCCCACTTGTCAGCCCGGCACATGGTATGTCTGTCCGCTTGTGGCGCAACGGAAATGCCGTCGTTTTTGACCAGGCCCATGCCCAGTGGATCTTCTCCAGCACTTATGAACACGATTGGGGCGCCGCGCCCGGCAGCGGCCTGGATACGGTCGGGGCCATCCATGTGGTGGTTCTGCCCAAATGGCTGGATGTGCTCAATGCACCTGCGCCTGGGTATACGCTCAGTTGCAATGTTCCCGAGACCGGCGGTGCCAGTTATGATACTTCCTGGCCAGCAATCTATTCCAATATCAACTTCTATTCACTCTACAAGCCCGGCCCGGCCGGTAACGAACTTTCCTGGCGGACCTTGCTGGTTGGGGTGGAGTATGTTCAGGCCCAGCCATATATCTTCAGCGTGACCCAGATGGATTGGGAACCATAAGATAATCTTCAATAAACAGTTGTCCATCGCGGACTCGTTTTCCTTCGAGAAAACGAGTCCATGTTTTTTGTTGTATAATTGCTATTGATAAAAGTTGCAATAAGGAGATTTGCTTTGTCCTGCATCCCCCAACTCACTCAAACCTTGCGCGCCCGTGGTTATCGTATGACTCCACAGCGCCTGTCCATTTTGCAAGCCCTGCACGACGGCGGCCACCTATCCCCGACGCAGATTTACGAACGCGTCCATCAGACCGGCATGACCGAGGCCACCGTCTATCGTACGCTGGAATTCCTGGCCGGGAATGGCATCCTTTCAGTGGCGGATCGCGGCAACGGTCATCTCGCCTATGAACTCTCCAGTGAGGCCCATCACCATCTCATTTGCCGTAATTGTGGCGCTCAAATGGCTATTGAGCCTGTCTTGCTCGCTTCCGCGATCAGCCGGATGGAAAGCAAAACCGGCTACCGGATCAGCGCTGGCCATTTAACCTTCTTCGGCTTGTGTCCGGATTGTCAATCTCGTTCCCAATAAGAAACTCTATGAATTATTCTCCCTTTCGACCCATGCACATCCCGGACGGGTTCCTTTCCACTCTGGTTGCGGTTGTTTTCTGGGTCTTTTCTGCCATGGCGGTGGCCTATGCCCTGCGGCGCGTCGGCAAGGATTTGGGCGAGCGCCAGGTTCCGCTGATGGGGGTGCTGGCCGCGGCCATCTTTGCCGGGCAGTTGCTTAATTTCAGCGTTACCGGTGGAACCTCCGGCCACCTGTTGGGCGCGGCTCTCGCTACCATCCTGCTCGGCCCTTGGGCGGCGGTCATCGTGCTGACCAGTGTGGTCAGCATCCAGGCGCTTATCTTCCAGGACGGCGGTTTGTTGGCGCTTGGCGCCAATCTGTTTAACATGGCAGTGATCGGCGTGACAGTTTCTTATTTTGTTTATACCAGCGTACAGAAACTGGCCCGCGGCAGATCCTGGGGCCTCTTTGTAGGTGGTTTTTTGGCGGCCTGGCTCTCGATCGTGGTTGCCTCATTATCGGCGGCTTTGCAGCTGGCGCTTTCCGGCACATCCCCTGCCAATATCTCCGTCCCGGCCATGGGCGGCATCCACATGCTGATTGGTATCGGCGAAGGACTGATTACCGTGGGAGCGCTGGCTTTCCTGCATGCTGCCCGCCGTGACCTGTTCACCACCGCTGGGAGGTCACAAAAAGGTGGCGCTGTTGTCTGGGTCTTTGGCCTGACCATTGCGCTGGCGTTGGCAGTGCTTTCTCCGTTGGCTTCCACCCATCCCGATGGACTGATGTGGGTTGCCAGACAGCACGGCTTCCTGGAGGCGGCGCGTGCCCCTTTCTACAAAGTACTCCCTTCTTATATCTTTCCCGGAATTTCAAATAAAGCCCTGTCAACCATTGTAGCCGGTATCCTCGGCACCCTGCTGGTCTTCGGGGTGGCGCTCGGGGTGGCGTATTTACGCCGGAAGAAACCTGCGTAGGGGCAGGGCTCGTCCCTGCCTTCTTCCCTGCCTGCTCCCACGAAAATTATGCATGTCCACTTCCTCGATCCCTACCGACCGCGTACCAGTCCCATTCATGCATTGGACGGGCGCGTTAAGTTCCTTCTGACAGTCGCATTCATTCTGGCGGTCTCCTTGACGCCCACAGCTGCCTGGCCCATCTATGTTTTGCTTTTTGCTCTGGTCCTTTCGGTTGAGATCCTGTCTGCTTTGGGGATTGGGTATGTACTGAAACGTGCCCTGTTGGCCTTACCGTTCGTGCTGGCAGCTTTTCCGGTCATTTTTACAGTTGGGCAGACGGCATTGTTCTCCTTTTCCCTCGGCGCTTGGACGCTGACTGCCCATGTCGAAGGCTTGGAGCGCTTCGTCAGCATTGCACTCAAATCCTGGCTCTCTGTTCAAGCAGCGATCCTGATGGCTGCCTCCACTCCCTTTCCGGAATTGTTGCAGGCCATGCGAGCGGTCGGTATTCCCCGCCTGTTGGTGAGCATGTTTGGGATGATGTGGCGCTATTCATTTGTCTTGATTGATGAAGGCCTGCGCCTGATGCGTGCTCGTGCAGCCCGTTCCGGTCAAAGTTCCCAGGCGGGTGCGAAGACCGGCGGGAGCGTTCTCTGGCGGGCGCATCTCACCGGCGGCATGGCCGGCAGCCTTTTCCTGCGCGCCTTCGAGCGCAGTGACCGCATCTATGTCGCCATGCTTTCACGTGGTTATGACGGGGAAGTCCGCAGTGTGCCGCTTCCGCCTATGACCACTACAACCTGGGCAGAGCTTCTCGCTGGCCTGGCCATGCTTGGCTTGCTGCTTTTTTCCGGGATCCTTTTTTGGGGATAACGACATGCATCATTCTATCGAAGTCGAACACCTTTCTTTTTCCTACCCGGATGGTCACCCGGCGCTTGTTGACGTTTCGCTCCATATTGCTCCCGGTGAAAAGGTGGCGCTGGTGGGTCCCAACGGAGCCGGCAAGTCCACCCTTGCGTTGCACCTGAATGGCATACTATCTGGACAGGGACGGGTGCAGGTCTGCGGGCTGGAAGTGGGCGAGAAAACACTTGGCCGCGTGCGTGCCGCCGTGGGGCTGGTTTTCCAGAACCCGGATGACCAGTTGTTTTCCCCAACAGTTTATGAAGATGTGGCTTTCGGCCCGCTCTACCAGGGGCTTGGATCCAATGAGGTGGCCGAGCGTGTAACCGCGGCCCTCTCTGCCGTATCCATGCAGCCCTATGCCCGGCGTGTCTCCCACCACCTCAGTGTGGGCGAAAAGAAGCGCATTGCCATTGCCACCGTTCTTTCGATGAACCCTGAGATCCTGGTGCTGGATGAACCCACCTCCGGTCTGGACCCGCGCGCCCGGCGCGCTCTCATCCACCTGCTGTGTGACTTGCCGATGACCATGCTGGTCTCGTCGCATGACCTGGCGATGGTGCGCGAGCTGCTGCCGCGGATGGTCATTATGGATGAAGGCCGTATCGTGGCTGATGGCCCAACCCAGGCGCTGATGCAGGATGGGAGGCTGCTGGAAGCCCATGGTTTGGAGAAGCCCTGAAGCAAGCACCAAAAAAGTATGCGCCCTTGACAGTCCGTCATTTCTGCAGATAATAAATCTCAACAGGCGAGCCTAAAAAAAAGCATGGACAGAGGAAAGTAAGTCAGCGGAAGCCGACAGGGAAATACGGGCATGGACTGAGACTCGTATCCGGCAGAAACCGATCGAAGTTCCCTCTTGAGCTGCTCGAGTGAACCGTAGGGGCGCAATATATTGCGCCCGTACAAATTAGTTCGAGCCGCTTCCCGGCGTTAACGGGCAGCCGATGATGGTCGGCGATGAGTGGGCCAAATGGCCAAGTTGGGTGGTACCACGGGAATCCCCTCCCGTCCCTACGTTGGACGGGAGTTTCGTTTATTGGAGGGCCCTATGCTCGATAGTTTGAATGAAGTGGAACGGAATGGATTGGACGCTCTGCAAAAAGTCCAGGATGAAGCCGCGCTGGAAGCCTGGCGCGTAACGCACCTGGGTCGCAGTTCCGGGCTCATGCAGGTTTTCAGCAAGTTTGGGCAGCTCCCGCAGGCAGAAAAGCCGGCGGTCGGCCAACGCGCCAATCAGGTCAAAAAGGCCCTGGAAGCTGCCTATGGTACGAAATCCGAGCAGATGCGCCAGGCCGCTTTGAAACGTTCGCTCGAGCAGGAACAACTGGATGTCACTCTGCCGGGCCGGCGTCTCCCGCTCGGCCGCCTGCACCCTGACACGCAGACCCTGCGCGAACTCTATACCATATTTGGCGAGATGGGCTTCCAGGTGTTTCGCTCGCGTGAAGTCGAGAGTGACGAATACAACTTCCAGTTGCTCAACTTCCAGATTGGGCATCCTGCCCGGGACATGCAGGATACCTACTTCGTCGAGGTTGAGGGTCGCGGTGAAAACCCGATCGTTTTACGCACACATACCTCGCCTGGACAGATCCATGCCATGCGCTGGATCTCGGCCATGCAGCCGGATAACCCTCCACCTGTGCGGATAGTCTTGCCTGGAATGTGCTACCGCTACGAGCAGGTCACAAACCGCCACGAAACGCAGTTCGACCAGTTGGAAGGTCTGGCAGTTGGGCCGGGGATCACCTTCAGCGACCTGAAAGGTACCCTGGCCGATTTCGCCCGGCGCATGTTTGGACAGGCTACCCGCACACGCTTTCGGGCCTCGTACTTCCCGTTTACCGAACCCTCCGCTGAATTTGATGTGGAGTGCTTCCTGTGCGGTGGAAAGGGCTGCAGCGTGTGTAAAGGCTCCGGCTGGCTTGAAATCGGCGGGTGCGGCATGGTCCACCCTGTGGTGCTGACCAATGGCGGTTACGACCCGCAGCGCTATAGCGGCTTCGCCTTCGGCCTCGGCCCGCAGCGCATGGCCATGTTGCGTCACCGTATCGAGGATATCCGCTATTTCTGGCAAAACGACCTGCGCTTTTTGGAACAGTTTTAGGAGTTACCCATGAAAGTTCCTATCTCCTGGCTCAAAGATTTCGTCGATATTGACATTCCCATCCCCGACCTGGCCCACCAGATGACGATGGCCGGGTTGGAGGTGGAGGAAATCCGCTTTGTAGGTCTGCCCATCCCAAAGGAAGGCTCACGGGATGCCAGCCTGATCGGTATCGAGTGGGATCGCGATAAGCTGGTGGTTGCTTCCATTTCGGAGGTGATGCCGCATCCCAATGCCGACCGGCTGGTTTTGTGTAAGCTCTTCGATGGTCAGCAGGAACATGTGGTTTTGACTGGCGCACCGAACTTGTTCGAGTTTAAAGGCAAAGGCCCGTTGCCCATGCCGCTGAAAGTGGCCTACGCAAAAGAAGGCGCCCGGATATACGATGGCCATGCAGATGGTCAGGTGCTGGTCACCCTCAAGCGCGCCAAAATTCGCGGCGTGGAATCCTATTCGATGGTCTGTTCGGAAAAGGAGCTGGGTATCTCGGAAGAGCACGAAGGCATCATTATCCTGGATGAGACTGCCACGGCCGGCACGCCCCTGGTCGATTACCTGGGCGATGCGGTCATGGAAGTTTCCATCCTGCCAAGCACCGCCCGTTGTGCCAACATGCTGGGGTTGGCGCGTGAGATTGCCGCCCTCACCGGGAAGCCGTTAAAACAAACCGCCGTCAGCGGTCAGCAATTGGCTAAGGATCAACCGGAGCTGGCCGCCGGTCGAGGCGATTTTGCTGAGATAGAGATCACCAATCCCGAACTAAACCCGCGTTTCGTGCTCGGCCTGATCCGGGATATCGAGATCCGCCCCAGCCCCTACAAGACACAGTTACGCCTGAAACTGGCCGGGATGCGCCCCATCAACAACATTGTGGATGCCACCAACTATGCCATGCTCGAAATTGGCGAACCGCTGCATGCCTTCGATTATGATGTCCTTGTAGGGCGAATTGCCAATTCGCCTGACAAGAAAGTCCATATCATCACCCGCACCGCCAAACCCGGCGAAAAACTGACCACCCTGGATGGAGTGGATCGTATTTTAGATGAAAGCACGGTCCTGGTATGTGACAGCGTTGGCCCGCTCTCCATCGCCGGCATCATGGGTGGCGCCGAATCCGAGATAAGCCCCAAAACTACGAACATATTGCTCGAAGGCGCAGCCTGGAATTTTATTAATATCCGCAAGACCGCCAATGCACAAAACCTGCCCTCCGAAGCCTCCTACCGCTTCTCGCGCGGCGTCCATCCGGCCATGGCTGAGCGCGGCGTCCGGCGCGGACTGGAGTTGATGCACGCCTGGGCGGATGGGAATGTCGCCTCGGGCTTGGTGGATGTTTATCCCCTGCCTCCTGCCCAACCTGAAATCCAGGTTGGGCCGCGCGACGTTAAGCGTTTGCTGGGCATTGACCTTTCCGTTGAAAAGATCGCCGAACTTTTGCGCCGCGTGGAATTCAAGGTGCAGTTGAGTGCTGATACCGTTACTGCGGTTGCTCCTGATCACCGCCTGGATATCGGTGAAGGTGTGACCGGCAAGGCGGATGTCATTGAAGAGATTGCACGCATCTACGGCTACGACCGTATTCCCGAAACCCGTCTGGCTGACCGGCTCCCGCCGCAGATCGGCAATCCCGTTCTTGAAAAGGAAGAGCGTGTGCGCGATTTGTTGGTGGTGCAAGGCTTGCAGGAAATCATCAGTTATCGCTTCACCACCCCCGAACGCGAAGCCCGCCGCCTCCCGGCCGGCAGCACCGCTGACGATAAGCCGTATGTGCGCTTGGCCAACCCGATTTCGAGTGATAAAGCGGTTATGCGTCACAGTGTGCTGGCCAGCATCGTCGAGTCAGCTGAACATAATTCCCGCCTGCGCGAGCGGCTGGCTCTGTTTGAAATTGGCCCGATTTTCCTGTCCTCTGAACAAGGCGATCTTCCGGACGAACTCCAACGCCTGGCCATTCTCCTGGCCGGACCGCGCGGTCTGCCTGCCTGGCAGGGAGCCGATAATTCCCGGATGGATTTCTACGATCTCAAGGGGTTGCTCGCCAGTCTGCTCGACGGCTTGCACCTCCCGGATATACATTACGAGCCGGCGACAAACCCAACTTTCCACCCTGGGAAGCGCGCCCGCATCCTCTCCGGCGATAAGCAATTAGGGGTTTTTGGCGAACTTCATCCGCAGGTCCGGGAACGTTACGATTGGCCTGTTTCATATGCCCATACCCCCATCCTGGCTGCTGACCTGGATATGGATGCCATCCTTGCGCTTGTTCCTTCCCTTTATGAGGTCTCCTCGGTACCGGAATTTCCACCCGTCCTCGAAGATTTGGCCCTGGTGGTGGACGAGGACTTGCCGGCTGAACGTGTCGCCGACCTGATCCGCCAGACCGGCGGGAAAGTTGTCAGTTCTGTGCGCCTTTTCGACGTTTATCGCGGCGAGAAAATTGGGTCGGGTAAGAAGAGCCTGGCTTACAGCCTCACTTACCAGGCGACCGATAAAACTCTCAGCGACAAAGATGTGGCTGGCATTCGCACACATATCCTGCGCCGCTTGGAGCACGAATTGGGTGCGCTGTTAAGGAGTTGATAACAAAATTTGCTCTCAGGTACTTGCATTAAGCGCTTGTCGAATGTATACTTTTATTAGAAAACTTTGAGAGGAGAATCACTATGGAGATGCCTGTAGAAAAGAAAGAAAGCAAAACCGGTCCCATTATTGGGACAATCGCAGCCATAGTACTTTGTGGTTTGCCTGGCCTTTGTCTTTTGTGCCCGGGCGGGGTAGCTGCAATTTCTGGTGCGTTTAATTACTCTAATGTCGGGTTTGATCTTCCGACCTGGACAGGTTATGTTTTCCTGTGCCTGTCGGTGGTTTTCATTGCCATCGCAGTGGTGGTTCCGATTCTTCTCCTGCGTAAGAAGAAACCTGCTGAGGCTCCTCCTCCGGATGTCTTGCCTCCGCAGGAACCCCTGCCCCCGGCTTCATAATCCTTATAATAAAAAATGTGGCGCTCTTTGAAGAGCGCCACATTTTTGATTTTGAAGGGAATATCTACATTTCTGCCGGAAAATAGCATAAGCCGGCTGTCCCCGGGCCGGTATGGACTGCCAGGGCCGGGCTGAGCTCGCCAATAAAAGACTCGACCGCGTTCAGCCGGGTCTCCGCGATGTTCTTTATTTTTTCAACTTCCTCCATTGCGCCGGCGTGCACATACGCAATCTTTACTTTCGACTTCCCAACTGCAGCTTCGATCTTATCCACCATTACCTGGTACGCCTGGGCCCGGCTGCGGGTAACACCCAGCGGTACAATTTCACCATCTTCCACCCCAATCAGGGGCTTGATATTCAGCAGGCTGCCGACTAGGTGTTTCGCCTTGCCGATGCGACCACCCATGTAAAGGTACTTGAGTGTATCGGCTGTTTGGAGCATGTGGGTAACCGGAACCATGGCTCTCACCTTCGCCGCCACCTCCTCCAGCCTGAGCCCGGTTAGCGCCGCGCGCGCCGCTTCGATTGCCATCCAACCCTGGCAGAGTGCAGCATTGCGCGTGTCAATCACCTCGATGCGCAAGTCGGGCATCTGCTCCTCCAACATGGATTGGGCGATACAGGCAGCCTGATAGGCTCCGCTGGCTTTGGAGGTCATATGGATGCTGATGATCTCATCCGCTCCTAAACTTGCCAGGTCTTTATAGGCTTCGATGTAATCCCCCGGTCCCGGGCTTGCAGTAGTCGGCAAGACCCTGGCGGACGCCAGCCAGTTCAAAAACTCGTCGCGCTGTATGGTAACCAGGTCACGCAGCACTTCCTGTCCGCGGTGAATGTAATAAGCCACGGTGCGAATATTCAACTCTGCCAGCATCCCTTCCGGGATACTGGCAGTGCTATCGGTCAGAACAGCCACCTGTTTGGAGGACATCGGCTTTAGCCTTTGGAACATTTCACTAATGCAGTTGATTAGTGATCTATTCCCATTTTACTCTTTTTCATTAATCCCGCGCATTTCTTACAACCTTTTCATGACCAGATCCCAGGATTTTGTGATCAGGAAACTTTCATCCATGTTGAATGCCATCTGCTCGAGCCTCCGCATAGGCATTGCGAAGGTCATTTTTCCTGCTGCTATCCACGGGCGGGCAGAAACGTCGAACATCCCCAAAATGCAGCCTGGCTCTTCAGACTGCGCCTCTTCCAATGGATAGCCGATAATGGAGGCACAACCTGAACCCATCGGAGAAATGACTCCGTTTGGATCAGGCCGGTCGTAATTCGCCAGGGTAAAAAGCCCCGCAAGCACATCCGGGCTGGCAAAGAAAATCGCCGCAAGCGGTTGATCGGCTTCTGTGAGTTTATCCAGCCGCTTGAAAACCAGGTATTTGCCGGGCGCTTCAAAGGGCGGATGGCTTTTTAGGTATTCTTCGACCAGTTGAGGCGATTTTTTATAGCGTTCCCCCTCCAATTCGCCTGGAATCCCGCAGGACAGGAAATACTCGAACTTCGGACGCAGGTTTTTTGAAAATCCGCTGTAGCGTTTGCCACCCGAACATCCGGGCGTATGGGCATTGTACACGAAGGCATATCCGTCCTGCACCCGCTGCAGGTTGCCGATCAAGCAGCGCTCCAGGGTCACCGACTCCTTCAAGTCTTCTTCCCGAACCTGATCGGTATAGAAATAACAAATCGGCAGGTCGGCGCCTGCAAAATATTTCTTCCAGTGCGTAATAAAAAAATCCTGAAAAGCTTCATCCATAAGATCTGCTCCTTCTTTAATCAAGTTGGGATGCTCAATCTCCTGCGCTTATCCAACGCATTTCTGACAACGATTTGAATTCCTTCGTGCGCGGAGCCAGGTTGAAAGTTTGCAGCAGTTCGGGGGTTGGAGCGACCGGCTTGCGGGTATTCAGGTCAAGCATTGTTCCTTCAATTTCAATCCTGACTGCTTTCTTCCCATTGGCTTTGAGAATATCGTGGTGAACTTTCCAGCGGCTCCCTTGCTGCGAAAGGCCGGCCAGCAAAAAGCTGATTTTGATGGTTTCACCCATGCGCACTTCGCGCAGGAACTGGGCCTGGATGGCCGTGTAAATGGGCCCGATTCCCAATTGCTCGAACCTTTCGGGTGGAAAGCCGTGTTCGCTAAAGAAACGGTAGCGCAAATCCCCGGCGGCATCGATATAGGCCGCATAATTCACGTGCCCATTTGCATCCAGGTCTGACCACCTGATTTCATAAGTCCCGGAATATTCGATCATTCAGTTTCTCCACTATCGTCATTAGTTTATCATCGTTCCTCATCGTTTTCATCCATGCGCGCGTAGGCTGCCCTTTGCAATATTGCGGACTTGACCGGGTAACGATAAGATAAGGATGAAAGGAAACCCACCCATGCATGCCAAATTCCCCGTCACCGTCCACATGTTCTTCCTGCGCCAAAACAAGCTACTGCTCATCCGGCGTTACCAGACCGGCTATATGGATGGCCATTACAGCGTCCCAGCCGGGCACCTGGATGGTAATGAGCCGGTCCGCAGGGCTGCCGTGCGCGAAGCTAAAGAAGAGATCGGAGTCCAAATTGATCCGGGGGATATTGATTTTGCCGGGGTGTTTCACCGCTCCGAGGGGGATGAACGCGTGGACTTTTTCGTGCACGTGCGACGTTGGAGTGGTGAACCGTTCAATGCCGAGCCGGAGAAATGCGATGAGCTGCGCTGGACGGATGTCAAAGATCTTCCGGAAAACACCATCCCCTACATCCGGCGGGCTATTGAGAATTTCCAAACCGGTGTGCTGTTCGAAGAATTTGGCTGGGAACAATAGAAAAGACCAATTAAGGTTGTTGGGTCGGAGCGGGCCAGGTATACAGTACCTGTCCAAGGTTCTGTTCCCAGTAGCCGTCGTGAGTCCGGTCAGCCATTTCGGCCACGGCTGCCAGCGGGACCAGATGGTTTGATTGCCCGATATCCGGGTATGCATACGCCCCGATCATCGACCAGTCGGTCGGCTGGGTATTGGCTGGGTTATCCGGGAAATCCAGCAGAGCAACCGGAGTAGGCGTAACCGCCGCACTCCCTTGAGGACTTGTCCCGGAATTCTGGAACATGGACTCCACATAGGCGCGGTCGGGGTTCAGGCGTACCCACAACCTGGCTTCGAAGCGCAGGCCCTGGTAAAGCTGGTGGATATGCGGTTTATCCAGCGCCACCTGTGCATGATCCTTCCCGGCAAACACCAGCATCACCTTCATATTTTGGATGATCTCGTCATTTTGCATGGCTGCGAAAAGGCCCGGGGTTTGGCGGATCTGCCAGGCCTGGCTGGCCTCCTCGGGCGTCGCCAAATCAGCCGGCCAGGTGGCCAGGGATAAGGAGCCATTGGTTAGCAAAGCTTGGGTGAGGCTGGCCGAGTAATAGCGTTTCCCAAACATGACCGGAATTTGCCCATCGAGTACATAATCACCCGCGCTGATGCTGCCGCTGCCATCCAGGTCCAGGTAAGGACGGCCAACTGCCTTGGATTGGCTGCTGGTATAAGTTGGGTCCCAGCGCAGGTTGGCGTAATTCATTACCAAAGTCGTAGAACTATAATCCATTGGATAGACGTACAGGGGATTAAAGACCGGCAGGCCGGCATTGGTATAATAGCCGATTTCCAGGCTGGAAATGGTATCGATCGTGGGGATCTCGCGCCCAATGAAGTATCCCAGGCCTTGCATCTGGGTGCCAAACAGCGAAAATGCCCGTATGGCATCAATACCGGCATCTGAGAAGGCGTAAACGCCCACTTCCTCAACCAGCGGCGCGACGGACGTCAACGAGACAATGTATCGGCCGCTTGTATCAGCTATGCGGTTGGCGGCAAAGCGGATCACATCCCGTAAAACCTTGACGGATAAGTCACCTCCAAAATCGAATGTGCCGCTGCTCTTGGCTCCGGTGGCTGGGTCGGTCTTTCCGGGCCACAGATAGCTGACCTGGATCAGGCCGAGCGAGCTGAGATCCGGGTCGGTCATAAAACCTTTGGTGTCAGTAAAAATGGGGGAAGCGACCACCACCACCCCCGCGCCTTCCGGATAGCGAGGTTTCTGCGGCGAAGCGATCATTACGGCAATATTCATGCCCTCCGAGAGGATGGTTGTGGTCTTGACCTGCCCTCCAAACGATGCTGCCGGGCAATCCTGTGGGCAGGAGGCGCTGCTCTCGCCGGCCCCGCAGATGCCGTCGCCGCAGCGGGAAGACTGGGATAGCCCGGGTGTCCCGCTGGCAGTGGTCGGACTCACGGAGCAAGCCTGGAAACTGGCCAGGCTGAAGATCAAGGGTATGCTCAGGATCCAAAATCGTCGCATTTTATCCTCTGCAGGGCATTGTAGCATAAATAAAAAACTGCCAGGTGTCATACGCGGGATGGATCATTTGCAGGTTGTCGTACTTTGTAAAATGCGGTAAGATAATGGTGCCATGCTTCGGATTTTGATCATATTCGTTCTGGCTGGCAGTAAAAAGTCAGCGAAAGCCTGACAGGTTAATCGTACCTGCCAGGCTTTTTATTTTCAATATCAAATCTTTAAGGAGAGTGAATGCAGACACCCTGGGAATATCGTTATGCAAATCGGACGAAACGGATGGGAAGTTCTGTCATCCGTGAATTGCTCAAATTAACCGAGCAACCGGATATTATTTCCTTTGGAGGCGGATTGCCGGCACCGGAAGTATTTCCGCTCAAAGAGTTCCGGGCTGCTTGTAATTATGTGTTGGATAATCATGGCGCTCAAGCCCTGCAATACAGTACCACCGAGGGCTACCGGCCTCTGCGGGAAATGATCGCTCAGCGCACTGCCCGCTATGCCGTTTCGGTCACACCCGAGAATATCCTGATCACCTCCGGCTCCCAGCAGGCGCTCGACTTTATTGGACGAGTCTTTATCAACCAGGGCGATCATATCGTGGTCGAATCACCCACTTACGTAGGCGCGTTGCAGGCCTGGAATGCTTATGGGGCGCAGTATATCTCGGTCCCTTCGGACCAGAACGGCATGATTACGGATGAATTGGAAAAGGCTCTGCGCATCGGCCCCAAATTCATCTATGTATTGCCTAACTTCCAAAACCCAGGTGGTACCACCCTCAGCCTGGAGCGCCGCCAGCGGCTGGTCGAGCTGGCCGACCAATATGGGGTACCGATCGTGGAGGATGACCCTTACGGGCAGCTGCGTTTCGAAGGCGATCATCTGCCCTCGGTCGTTTCGCTCGACAGCAAATATCGTGGCGATGATGGCTGTTATACCGGCAATGTCATTTACCTGAGCACTTTTTCCAAACTGCTTGCACCCGGCATCCGCCTGGCGTGGGTGATCGCGCCGGAGCAGGTCATCAAAAAGCTGGTTCAATCCAAGCAGGCTGCCGACCTGAACACGGCTGCCTTCAACCAGATGGTCGCTTATGAGGTTGGCAAGGATGGCTTCCTGGATGAACACGTCAAGCTGATCCGGGCCACCTACAAGGAGCGCCGGGATGTGATGCTGGAGATGATGGAAGAAATGTTCCCCCCATCTGTACACTGGACCCGGCCTTTGGGTGGAATGTTTCTGTGGGGCGTTCTGCCCGAGGAAATGGATGCCGCCGAGGTGCTCAAGATTGCCATCGAGCGCAAGGTGGCTTTTGTGCCGGGCGAATCCTTCCACCCGAACGGCGGCGGCAAGAATACCATGCGGCTCAATTTCTCTTACTCCAACCCGGAAACCATCCGGGAGGGCATCACCCGCATGGGAACCGTGCTGAAGGAGTTGGTGGCAAAACAACTTAGCATACCATAAGGGTATCGATATATTGCAAACGTGGAGGCCACCAAAACTGGGGGCCTCCACGTTTTACGTTCCGATATTATCGCGGGATTAATCCGATCCATCGATGATCAGTCGTGCAGGTAGGGTACATATTCCGAACGCGCCAGGCCCTGCTCTATCGCTTTCGAGGCCACGGCATGTGCAACTGCCCGGTGCAGGTTCTTGTCCAGCGGGTTGGGGACGAGCTGGTCATCCGGAGTGTAGTCGGCAATCGCCATGGAGGCTGCGATCAGCATCTCGTTCGTGATGCGCGGCACCCAGGTGTCCACTGCGCCGCGGAAGATGCCCGGAAAACCCAGAACATTATTGACCGACTTGCCGTCGGCAGCAAAGATGGCGCCGTGTTTAAGCGCTACATCCGGTTCAATTTCCGGGTGCGGATTGGAAAGGGCCAGGATGATCTGACCCTTGCGCACCATATCGGGCTTGATCAGGCCTTGGGCGCCCGTGGTGGCTACCACGATGTCGCATTTGGCCATGACTTCCTTCAAGGTGGCGCGCTTGCCGCCGTTGGCTTCGTGCCGGACCATCGCATCTTCTGAGAGGTCGGTGCCCAGGACCGGGTTGCCGGTGATCTCCATCAACATTTTGGCAATGGCATTTCCGGCTGCGCCCAGGCCGATCTGGCCGATGACCGCCGAGTTCAGGTCCCGGCCGGTCTTGCGGCTGGCAACCGTTAGGACGGCAGTGGCAACCACCGCCGTGCCATGCTGGTCATCGTGCAGTACCGGGATATCGATGTTCTTCTGGATCTCTTCCTCGATCCGGAAACAACGCGGGGCGGAAATGTCTTCGAGTTGGATGGCTGCAAAGGTCGGCGAGATGGCGGTCACAATTTCGATGATCTTGTCCGGGTCCTTGGTATTCAGCAAGATCGGCACGCCTGAAAGCCCCACCAGCGTCTCCATCAGCATGGCTTTGCCTTCCATGACCGGCATCCCGGCCAGTGGACCGATGTCGCCCAGCCCAAGCACGGCCGTTCCGTCCGTCACGATGGCAACCAGGTGGCTGGTGGCGGTATACATATGCGCCAGCTTGGGGTCCTTGGCGATCTTCAAGCACACTTCGGCCACTCCGGGCGTATAAACCTGCCGCAGGGTCGTCAGCGAATCGATCGGATAGCGGCTGCGAATGGCGATCTTGCCTTTCAGGTGCAAGGCCAGGATGTCGTCCCGCACATCCAGCAGGCGCGTGCCGCGGTTCTTACGGATGACCTCCAGGATCCACTCCAACCCGGCCTCATCATCGGCAAAGATGGTGATGTCACGGACCACTTGTGTGGAGGTCTCATTCAATAATTCGATGCCTCCGATATTTCCCCCGGCGCTGGCGATGGCGGTAAGCAGCCGGGCAAATGTGCCTAAATGCTGGCTGTTCATCACCCGCACCGTTCGTGAAATTTTTGTTTCCCAGCTCATATTCACCTCAATGAAAAAATGAATTTTAGGAATTCCCGTGATAAGGCAATAAAAAAGGGATGTCGGGCGGGTTTAACACCTGCCAAACATCCCCTGTCTCCACGGGGATTCTTAATTGACTTTATGATTATATCTCAACAGTCTCCGTAAATGGACACCATTGCAAAAACGTTAACCACCAATCTCGCTCATCACGCGGTTCATTGGGATCTCTCCTTCGGCAAGTCCGTGCCCCCAAGGTTTTTCCCAAATCGCGTCCAACAACAATTTCCGCAGGTCCTCCTGCGTGGCTCCAGCCCGCAGGGGTTTGAGCAGATTGATCTCGTGCTCGCGCAATAAACAGGTGCGCAACAGGCCGTCGGCTGTAAGGCGCGCCCGGGTGCAGGAAGAGCAGAACGGCACACTGACGGAGGAAATAAATCCGACCTGGCCTTTTGCTCCTGGAACGTGCAGCATGCGGGCTTCCCCGTCCAATTCGCCGCCGTTGGCTACTTCCATCGGGCCGAACGTCTGCTCAATATGTGCCTGGATCTCTGCGCCGGTGACCCTCTGTTGCACCTGTAACGCCGTTGCCCCGGCGAAAGGCATCATTTCGATGAACCGCACCTGCCAGGGGTGATCGAGGGTCAGGCGCACCAGCTCGAGCGTGTCTTCTTCATTATAGCCACGTACCACCACTGCATTGAGCTTGAGCGGTGTCAGTCCGGCCTGTTCGGCGGCCAGGATGCCCTTCCAGACATCCTCCAACTTGCCCCAGCGGGTCATGCGTTTGAACTTGGCCGGGTCGAGTGTGTCCAGGCTGACGTTTACGCGCTCCAGCCCGGCAGCCGCCAGGGGTCCGGCCAGTTTCGCAAGCAGAACGCCATTGGTGGTCATGGAAATGGAGTTGATCCCAGGGGTGGCGGCGATGCCGCGCACGATCTCGACAATGTTTGCCCGTACGGTTGGTTCCCCGCCTGTCAGGCGGATCTTATCAAAACCCAGGTCCGCAAATAAGCGCGCCAACAGCAGGATTTCGTCATCCTGCAGCATCTCAGAGTTCGGCCTGAAGGTCATATCTTCCGGCATGCAATAAATGCAGCGCAGGTTGCAGTGGTCCGTCAGGCTGATACGCAAGTAGTGAATTTTTCGTCCAAAGCGATCTAATGCCATTTTTCCTCATACCTTTAAAGAGTAGGACGGGTATTATACCCCCTTCCATTTTATTTACCAATTGACGGCTATTATCAAGCGTGCTATTATACCTACTATTATTATCCGATTTATTTGAGAGGAGTTTTTGAATGGGAGCTGACCTTATTTTTCGTATTATAGGTATGGCGGTCTTTTCAATCGTGGGTGCATATGTAGGGAATGGATTGTCTTACTACAATCCAGCTCAGCAATTGCTCTATACAGTCGGTTTTACGATCCTGGGTGCTTTTATGGGCCTGGTTTTGACCCCCTATTTGACCACACGCCCCATCCGTGGCCTGCGTGCTTTGCTGGCCCGCCTGTCCGCCGAGACGCTTTTCTCAGCGTTGATTGGGTTGGTTGTCGGTCTGTTGACCGCCGCGTTGCTGGCTTTTCCGCTCTCCCTGCTTCCTTCCCCCCTGGGAAAGGTCCTGCCATTCCTGGGCGTGTTGCTTTTTGGCTATTTCGGCGTGGCGATCTTTATTACCCGCCAGACCGATATTGTCAATATTCTGGGCGGCATTACCTCCCGTCGTGAAGATGGCTCCCCGACCAGTTGGGGGCAGACGAACCGCACCATCCTGCTGGATACCAGCGTCATAATCGACGGGCGCGTCGCCGACATCGCCAAGACCGGTTTCCTGCCCGGGACACTGCTCATCCCGCGCTTCGTATTGAACGAATTGCAATACATTGCGGATTCACCGGATGGTCTGCGCCGGGCGCGCGGCCGGCGCGGCATGGAAGTACTCGCCGAATTGCAAAAAGCCACTTCCGTGCTGGTGCGTATCAGTGATATTGATGTGGATGGCGTACGCGAAGTGGACGACAAACTTGTCATCCTGGCACGCCAGATGAAATGTCCCATCCTGACGAATGACTATAATTTAAACCGGATTGCCGAGCTGCAGGGCGTGATCATCCTTAATATCAACGAGCTTGCCAACGCGATCAAGTCCGTGGTACTACCGGGCGAACTTATGGAGGTCAACGTCATCCAGGAGGGCAAGGAAGTCAACCAGGGCGTTGGTTATATGGAAGACGGCACAATGGTGGTGGTGGAGAACGGCAACAAGTATTTGAACCAGCAGATCCACGTCACCGTTACCAAAGTACTGCAGACCGCGGCCGGCCGGATGATCTTTGCCCGCCCGGATAAAGAATAAATTTAAATAATCATATTCCCGACGAAATTTTTTCGGCTTTGAAAAAGCCAGGGCATTCCCTGGCTTTTTGTTTTACTCTTTTTCCACCACCTGCTCCCGTTCCGGTCCCACTGAAACCAACCGGATCGGGACTCCCGCCAGGCTCGCGATGCGCTCAAGGTAAGCCTGTGCGGCGGCTGGCAGTTCCTTCCACTTTCGTACCGTGCCTACATCTGCCTTCCAACCGGGTAACTGCTCATAGACCGGCTCGTACGGGCTCAGGTCCGCAGGTCCGAAAGGCAGGTCGGAGATGGTTTTTCCATCCCGGCGGTAGGCGGTACACAGCTGGATATTTTCCATTCCGCTCAGGATATCCAACTTGGTGACGGTCAGTTCGTCGATGCCGTTGATGCGGACGGCGTAACGCAACAAGACGCCATCCAGCCAGCCGACACGGCGCGGACGACCGGTGGTGGTGCCGAATTCATCCCAGGGGTTGCTGCCGCTGCCACGCAGACGGTTCGCCAGGTCACCGGAAAGCTCGCTGGGGAAGGGTCCTGAACCGACGCGGGTCTGGAAGGCTTTTGCTACTCCGATCACGCTGGCCTGGCGGGCTGCCCCCAGGCCCAGGCCGAGACCGGTCAGCGCGCCGGGCGCCGTGGTGGAAGAGGAGGTGACAAAGGGATAGGTGCCAAAGTCCAGGTCGAGCAGGGTCCCCTGGGCGGCTTCCACCAGGATGGTCTTCCCGGCTTGCAGGGCTGCTTCCAGTTCGAGGGAGGTGTCGGCAATATAAGGTTTCAGCCGTTCAGCATATTCCCGAAATTGTGCACAGATTGGGGCCGGGTCCAATGCGGAGGCGCCGTACAGGCCGAGGGTCAGGTTGGTTTCGGCCACGTGCTCACCCACCCGCTCACTGAAATCTGAAGAGAGCATGTCGGCCACGCGCAGGCCGCGGCGGGTGGCCTTATCGGTATAAGCCGGGCCAATGCCGCGTCCCGTGGTGCCGATATTATCCTTGCCGCGTGCCGTTTCAAGGGCTTTATCCATGGCCTGGTGGGCGGGTGTGATGAGATGGGCGGCATAGGAGATGCGCAAACGCCCGGGTGAAATCCGGATCCCTAATTGGGTTAGTTCATCGATTTCATTAAACAAGCTGCGCGGGTTGATCACCATACCGTTGCCCAGGACAGCCACCATCCGCGGGTGGATGATACCGGAAGGGATGAGATGCAGCTTGAAAATACGATTTCCCACCGTAACCGTGTGTCCGGCATTATCGCCGCCGTTAAAGCGGGCGTTGAAATCGGCCCCGCCGGCAAACCAGTCCACAATCCGGCCTTTCCCCTCGTCCCCCCATTGTGCGCCAACAATGACTTGCAACGGCATAAGCGGCTCCTCCAGAAAAGCAGGCTGATTATATCAGTTCCAAGTGGACGTTTTGGAATTAGCACCGGAAGCAGGATGATATAATCCCTTCAGGTGAGTAATGAGGATCAAACCCGTTCTTGCAATTTTTCTTTTTTTATGCGGGGTGGTGTTGCTCTGGTCACAGATACCGGTTGCGGCTTCGCCGGTCGGACAGGTAGCCTACCCATCGCCAACCCCCGGCCCGGATGGGCGCATCATTTTAATCGTCAAAGCCGGCGAAACCTGTACGCAGATTTCGCTGTTGTATGGCGTGTCGATCGAATACATCCGGACGACCAACCTGCTGGATGAGAACTGCACCCTGCGGGAGGGACAGAGCTTGATGATTGGCGTTGGAGCAGCTTCTGGCGCCACCCCGACTTCGGGAGCTTCTCCTACGGCCGCCGCGCAGGCAACCCCGACTGCAACTCCCGGGGTAGGCGGCAGCGCGCAGGTCTGCGTGCTGGTCTATAACGATGCCAACGGCGATGCGCTGCGCCAGGCCTCCGAGCCCGCCATCGCGGGTGCAGCCATCAGCCTGACCAGCTCGGATGGAACCTATTCCCAGACCCTGACGAGCGTGATCAACCCGGATGCGACCGCTTACCAGGGAATGTGCTTTGCGAATGTTCCCGCCGGAAAATACAGCGTCAGCGCAGCCGCTCCGGATGGGTATAATGCGACGATCAATTCGACCACCAGCGTGGATGTCATCCCCGGCGATGCGATTTATGTTGACTTCGGCGCGCAGATCAAGGTGGTCGCGGATGCGGCAACCCCAACTACCAAGGGCCCTTCGCCAATCCTGGGCGTGGTGGGTGCGGCGCTTTTACTGGGCGGGATTGGGCTGGCAGCTTTCACCTGGAGAATGCTCAGGAAAAAATAACTTCCCTGTCTCCTTCAGCCGGATGGCAATTCCAGATTTTAACGAAGTATAATGATTTTGCCATGCCGATCACCCGCTCTAAACCCTCAACCACTGCCCACAATGTGGGTACAGGCAAAAAAAACAAGCCTGCTGCCAGTCGCAGCGGACTTTCCCGCTCCGCCCAGCCGGAGCGCGCCTCCGCCGCACGCGTTCAAAAATCTTCCCGCTCTCCGTCCAGAAAAACCTACCAGCCGCCCCCTTCAATCCTGGGAAGCATCTCCCCTGAGCGCAAGATGGACATCCTGGGCGTGGTCATGGCCCTGGTGGGCCTGCTGACCCTGCTCAGTTTGTTTTCGGCCAGGAACGGCGGGTTGACGAGTTCCTGGATCAGCGCTCTGAGATCCGTTTTCGGCTGGGGCGTTTACATCCTGCCGGTAGGGTTGGTGGTGTTGGGCGCCTGGTTGGTGGCCCGCAACGTGGAGCGCCTGCCGGCGCTCTCGCTGGAACGCATCGTCGGCATTCTGCTGCTCTTTGTCGCACTGCTGGTTGGCTTTCATTGGATAAACGGCCCGGTCGCGACCGCCATTGAGCGTGCGAATAAAGGCGTTGGCGGCGGCTACATCGGCGCACTGCTCCAGCGCGGACTGGTGGCGGCCCTGGGGGATGCCGGGACGCTCATCCTGGTGGTCGCCTGGCTGGTGATCGCACTGGCAATGACGCTCGATCTTTCGATGCAGGAGATGTTCCAGTGGGCCGGACCGCTGGCTGCCAGGTTCAAAGAGCGGCTGGTCAATCTAAGGAAAAAGGCGCCGGGGATGGATGTGAACAGCCTGGATGGCACGACCAATGCAGGACTGTCCGAACCGGAAGCCCCAACCGACAACTTCACGCCGCTCAGGCATCTGCCCGGCATCCAGCCCGCCCCGGCACAGCCGGCCGGCGTGACGGTCAGGACCAACCTGCCTTCCACCCCGGCGTTTCATTGGGTGCTGCCGAAGGTGAACGAAATCCTGGAGCAAACCCAGGCGCCCATCGTCGATGAGGAATTCGTGCAGAAGCGCTCCCTGCTGATCGAGGAGACGCTGGCTTCCTTCGGGGCACCTGCCAAAGTAGTAAACACCAGTATCGGACCAACGGTCACCATGTTTGGGGTGGAGCCGGGCTTCGTGGAGTCGCGCAACGGCCAAACGCGCGTGCGGGTGGCCAAGATCGCCAGCCTGGCGGATGACCTGTCCCTGGCGCTGGCCGTCCAGCGCATCCGCATCCAGGCTCCGGTGCCGGGACGCGGCTACGTGGGCATCGAGGTGCCCAACGACGAGATGTCGCTGGTGGCGCTGCGGGAAGTGGTGGAAAGCGAAGTCTTCACACGCAACAAATCGCCGCTGCGCTTCGCACTCGGCAAGGATGTGGCCGGGCATCCCAAGGTCGCCACGCTGGATTCCATGCCGCACATGCTGATTGCCGGCACCACCGGCTCCGGCAAGTCGGTGTGCGTGAACGCCATCCTGAGCTGCCTGCTGTTGAACAATACCCCGGATGACCTGCGCCTGATCCTGGTGGACCCCAAACGCGTCGAGCTGACCGGTTATAACGGCATCCCGCACCTGCTGGCCCCGGTGGTGGTGGAGATCGAACGGGTGGTGGGCGCGCTGCAGTGGATGACGCGTGAGATGGACAACCGCTACCACAAGTTCGCCGAGATCGGGGCACGCAACATCGCCGATTACAACCTGCGTGTCGCCTCGCAGGGCGGCAAGAAACTGCCCTACCTGCTGGTGGTGATCGACGAGCTGGCCGACCTGATGATGATCGCCCCGGATGAAACCGAGCGCACCATCACCCGCCTGGCGCAGCTGGCGCGCGCCACCGGGATCCACCTGGTGCTGGCCACCCAGCGCCCCTCGGTGGACGTGGTGACCGGCCTGATCAAGGCCAACTTCCCGGCCCGGATCGCCTTTGCCGTGGCTTCCAATACCGACAGCCGTGTCATCCTCGACCAGCCAGGGGCGGAACGCCTGCTGGGACGCGGCGACATGCTCTTCCAGGCCCCGGATGCGCCCGCCCCGGTGCGCTTGCAGGGCGTCTTCGTCTCGGATATGGAGATCACCCGGTTGGTGGATTACTGGCGCCAGCAGGCCGGGCGCCGCCAGCCCGTATGCTGCTGCCGCGAGCGGCGGATCCGCGGGCGGACCGGCGGATGGGCTGCCTGCGGGTGTACCGCTGAAGCCCCCAGATTACGGGGGCAAGCAAGTCCCGATGTTCGAAGATATCACCGCCATCCAGGGCGACCCGCTGCTGAAGGATGCGATCGACACCGTCCGGCGCGAAGGGCGCGCGTCCGTCTCGATGCTGCAGCGCCGAATGCGCATCGGCTACACGCGCGCCGCCCGCCTGGTGGACCAGATGGAAGAGCAGGGCATCGTCGGCCCGCCGGCACAGGGGACGGGGGTGCGCGAGGTGCTGGATTATGGCGAAGCCGGACCGCCGAAGGAAGATTAATTTAACATTGTTGGAGATTAACATGAGTAAGGCAATTGCCGATCTACTGAATGAACACGAAGCGATTTCATCTGCCATCCGGATCCTTGAATGTATGATGGATGCGATGAAAAAGGCCCCGGCTGTGGATACAACGGATATGCAGGCTTTCATCGGGTTCCTGAAAGAGTTCGCAGACAAGTGCCATCACGGGAAAGAGGAGGAATTATTATTCCCGGCCATGGTGGCGGCCGGCGTAGCGGATGAGGGTGGACCGATCGGCGTCATGCTGGCTGAACATGCGCAGGGCAGGCAGTTGATCCGGGAGATGGAAGAAAGCCTCTCGAATGGTGTGGACCGGGCGAAGCTGGCCCGCGCGGCCGGACAATATGCGGTGCTCCTGCGGGTGCATATCCGGAAAGAGAATACGGTCCTGTTTCCGATGGCCGAACAGGTGCTGACCGAAGCGCAGTTGGAAAAGCTGTATGCAGGCTTCGAAGAACATGAAGAGAAGGTGATCGGGCAGGGGCGGCATGAAGAACTGCACGCCGTGCTGAAAGGCCTCCAGGAAAAATACCCGGGATAATAATTCGCCCGGCAGGTTGGGGTGAGTGGGGCCGATTTTAAGCTTGTAATGCCCTCTCCCGGACTGCTCGCATTAGTCCTAGAGGACTTAAGGGGGAATGCATATTTTTTCCAAGAATGTTAAAAGTAATCTTGAAACTGGATAATCTTTATCTTGTTTGTAATTATTAGAAACATGGATGATTCCGAGATGCTAGCTGGAAGAGGTTCACCTCACTCTCCGCAAGGGAGAAGCAGCCAAAAAAACCACCTTGGGAAAACAATCCTGGAGATCAGCAATGTGCCGCGAGGGAAAGTATCTAAACACAAGCTATTGTCATAAAAAGCGCAAAGATTTTTTACAACCTTCGAATAAGCTTCCGAAAAATAAATTATCACCGGGAAGCTGCCTGTACAGTGGTTGAAAGTGCTGCCCGGGAAATTTCCAGCAAGGATAATGCAGGCCTGCAATTTGACTATGTAAATGAGAGGGTCTGTCGTTATCCTTTTATCTGGAAGAATACGGGTATGCGCCGGTGTGAAAATTTATTGGTAATAGCTAATTGGATTACGGGTAACATAAAACCGGATTGACAGAAGGAAAAACATCTTAACCGTTCAATTAACTATAGGAGAGAAAAATGTTAAAAAAACTTGGACAAATCTTAGCAATCGCCTTATTCCTGGTTGGGGCAGTTACCCTACCGGCGGCGGCAGCGTCAACCTACTCGATCTCAGGAAACGTCACCCTTAACGCAGTTGCTCTAAAAGGCGTTACAGTAACGATCCAGGGCAGCACTTTTAGCGCGGTTACCGACGGGCTTGGAAACTACCACATCGGTTCCGTCCCGGCCGGGACAAGCGGTACGCTGGTCCCCAGCCTGGCCAATTACTCGTTCTCGCCAGTAAATATCAAGTTCGCCGCATTGACAGCCAGCCTTACGGCTCAAAATTTTAAGGCCACCCAGATCGCGCCGGTGTTTTACAGCATTTCCGGAACGATTACCAAAGGCGGGGTCGGCCTGACCGGAGTAACCGTTGCATTTGGCACCTTTACGGCTCTGACGAACACATCCGGTGTTTACAAAATCAGCAATATCCCGGCCCTGACGCGGGTCGTATCGTTCCCAGCCTGGCCGGTTACGCCTTTACACCCAGCTACATTGCTGTTTCCAGCCTGAGCGCCAACCTGGTGAATGAAAACTTTACCGCAACTGTCGTATTGACGGTCTCTGGCAAAATTACGGACAAGGCCACCCTGCTGCCCCTGGGCGGCGTCACGGTAACTTTAGGCAGCTTCTCGGCCGTTTCAAACGCCACAACCGGCGCCTATACCATCAAAAATGTCCCGACAGGGACCAGCGGTGTCCTGACTCCCAGCCTGGCCGGGAAGACCTTTACGCCGGCGAGCATAACCGTTACCAACCTGCAAGCGAGCCTGCATTCCCAGAACTTTGTGGCTGCACCCTAACAAACCGCAGGGCTGGTTTTCTCCAAAGAATTAAGATGGCCGGCGTTTTTGGTAAGACGCCGGCCAAAAAGTTAATCCGACCTGCATGGGTTGAAGCCGAAAGCCACGCAACCTGATTATCATTTCAACTATTAAAGTGCCAGGTATCCCCTGTCGGGGACCAGTGGGGACTAGATCCCCTAACGGGGACCAGATCCCCTGTCGGGGACATTATTCGTTCCTCGTATCGAAAAAAAAACGAATAGTTCTGTCCGCAACCCCTCCCCTGACCCCTCCCCAAATTCGAAGAATTTGGGGAGGGCTAAAGAATAAAGAAGGGAAAAGTAAATTAGGGTAGTCAATCTTCCTCGGGAGGAATATCGGCGAGTTCGGCAAGGGCCTGTTCGATGGTGGTTTGGTTGCGGTACATGAAGCGCTGGGCACGGCTGAGGCTCTGGATGCGGTCAAGATAGTTGTTGAGGGCATTGGAGGCAGAGACGACATCATCCAGGGACATGTTTTTGTAATCCTTCAACAGCTCGGCGAGACGGGCGGCATTGGTGCGGGCCAGGGCAATCTCATCAACGAATTCGCCTTCAATATCCTGGTCGATGCGGCCCATTTCCGCATCCGTAAAGGATTTCGAATAGAAGCCATGGCGGAGGGCGTTAGCGTTGCCGGGCTGGGCGCCGCGGCGGCGTTTGGGGGTAGGGGACATGGAGGAATTCCTTTCTTAACTTTAAAGATTTCAACACTAAGGACACTAAGGTTCACAAAGGTTCACAAAGGAAAGAGTTATGAGAAATGAGTAATAAGGAAGAAAGAATAGGAAAACAGGAAACATGAAAAAGGAAAAAGGAGAAAGGGATCCGGGTGGATACAAAGTTATTTGTAGTAGCGGACATTTTCACGGCTTTTGGAGCGTTCATTTTCGTAGGTGATGGATTTATGATGGAAACGATCATAGTCATGCTCTTCGAAAAAGCGACCAAGTTCACCGCCTCCATAGTTATGATCCATATCGAGCAGCGGGTCACGGGCACGGATGATAAACGGCTTAAAGGAAATATGCCATTCGAGCTGGTCGAGCTTGGCGGTGAGAGCATCGGCCAGGATGAAGTCGTCGTGGATGAGCTCGCCATCCGGGCCACGGGTGCCATCCGGGACGCCCCAACGCAGGGCGGTGAGCGGGCCGGGCAGGACCTCGCAAATGCAGCGGCTGTACTGCAGGCGGACTTCATCGGTGTGAACATGGTCACGGAAACGGCCGGTCTCGATGATGGAGAGGAAGCGCCAGCCGATCTCGGATTTTTCCTGCTGGGAGAATTTGACCGGGATGACACGGGCGGGGAAAGCCCGATCCATGAGGGCCCAGAGGCCTTCACCGACGCCGGTGGCATCCATGACGATGTGCTGCGGATGCCAGGTTTCGGCGAGGGCTTTCAGTTTGCCGAAGACCGTCAGATGGTTCTCACCGACCCAACTGTGGCGGGCGACGACATGGTAGGTGGGATGACCGAGGGTTCCCAGGCTGGAAAGATCAATCTGGACGATGGAGAGGGCGGTGGAGTCGCGGCCGGGGTTGCTGAGGCCGAAATCGGAGGTGTGGAGAGGGTTGAGCTTGGATTCATCCATGCCGGCGATGTCGATGAGGAACCCCACCCCTGACCCCTCCCCAAATCCTGCGGATTTGGAGAGGGGCTTAGAACCGTCGGTAGCGGGAATTTGTTCGGCATGCAGCAAGGCGAGGCGGGCGGGGGTGAACATGCCGGACTGGGCGTCGATGGTTTCGCAGTAATACTGGGAGCGGACGAGCGGGTGGTTGCGACCATGGGCGGCAAGGATACGTTCCATATGCAGGGCGTAGGCGGGAAGGAGAGCACTGACATCGTCGGCGGTGAAGTAGAAGAGGCGCTGGATGCCATCCTTTTGCTGGGCCTGCAAGGCAACCCGGCGTTCGCGTTCGAGCAAGGTATCGGCGGTCCAGGCCGTGCCCCAGATGAGGCGGGTGGCATTGGTGCTGGCGGTCATGGGGTCGAAATCCTTGTCAAACTTGGCAATCGAGACGGACTGGGCCTCATCGACAGAGAGCAGCAGGTCGGCGGTGGCGCCCAGGACATTGGCACGCGGTTCGCCGGAAAAGAACTGGAGCTCGGCGTTGCCGAACTGGTACAGGTAGCCTTTGGAGGATTTCCAGCGGCCGCGCGAGCCGATGCAGGCATTCAGGGAGGCTTTGACACGACCCATGTTAATAAGCGTCTGGGGTTTGAAGGTGGGAGAAACGGAGACGATGCGCCCGCCGGCATTGGCATAGCGGAAGAGCAGCCAGGCGAAGAGGTGGGCCTGGAGCTCATTCTTGCCGGACTGGCGCGGCAGGATGATGACAAAGGTGAGGCCGAGGTTATTGATGATGGAGTTCTTGATCGCCAAGGCAATCCGGACCTGGTAGGGGCGGAGATGGATCTTGCAGGCATGCGCCCAGGCAACCGGGCTTTGGCGGATGGTGGAGCGGAGGCGGGTAGAAAGTTCGGAGGGTGGGAGGGTCATGGATTCTGTCCTAGTGTCGAAGTGTCAAGTGTCAAGTGTCGAAGGTCAAAGGTCAAAGGTCAAAGGTCAAAGGTCGAAGGTCAAGTTACACGTTTACACGTTTTTACGTTTCAAGATAACGATAGTGCAATGGCTCCAAGAAATATAATCACGGCAAAGAGTGAGTCCCTGCCGTGACTGAATTAAACATAGAGCATTTGTTCTGGTTTGTCAAGGGGCAAACGGGCACGAATTTTGTGCAGTTAAGTCTTCGCCTTGCCCGGATTGGGATCGTCGTCAAACCCAATGCCGGGATCAACCGATCCGGGGATGGTATTAACGGTTTGAGGAGGTTTCCCGGCTGGAGGGCTGTCGTTCTGGTGAGCCAGCCTGGAAGCCTCCAGCCGGTCGTTCAACCTGCGCACTGCCTTGTGCTCTTCGAGCAGCATGGTCAGGAGCATAATTTCGAAGGGGAGCGCATGCGGGGCATACTGCGCCAGTCCGGCATGCTGCCTGGCAGCATTGAACAGGTCATCGAGCACCAGTTGGTCCGGCTTGCGCAAGACGCGCCGGAAGCGGGCATAAAATTCCAGCTCTTGGGGAATGAGCTGGTTTTTGGGGGTGGAGGCGGGTTCCATCAGTAGACCCTGATCGCTGCAGAGTCGCAGCCGCAGCCGCCAACTCGACATGGCAGGTATTGTTGCAGGCGCGGGTGAGCATCCCGAGCAGCTCGCTCTCGGCCTGGCTGAGGACTGCCGGCAAATGGACGCTGACCAGGCCACCCGAGCCCTGCTCCAGGCGGTTCAACTGCGCCAGGCAGGCGCCCAGCAGGCACTTGCGTTCTTCGAACGCCTTCAAAAAAGTAGAAGAAGGTCGCCAGGAAATCCAATACCACAAAGGGCTGCGGCCCGCTTTCCAGGCTTTCCAGCACGGACAGCATTTCACGGCAGCTGTAGGCCTTATAGACCCGGATCCTTTGCAGCGCATCCAGCCCGGCATGCATGCCGGTCCTGACGATGAAAGGGTTGAACGCGAAGCCGTTATCGACGACCCGCACGGGACCGGTTTCCGCCAGCCGGCCGATGCTGCGCAAGATGGTCGGGAGAGTGGTGCGGGATCCGACCACCAGCAGCCAATTACCAGTTTTCAGTTCGAGGTGTGTGTTCATGCGGACAGGGTAGCATTGGACGGGATAAAAAAACACCCCCTGCGGGGTGTAAAGGAAGCCGGTCTCAGGGAGGTGCTACCGGTGGGGGGTGAGCAAATCAGGGGCCTGGATTTGTGCAGGAGGAGGCCATTCACTGAAATCCCATTTATCCAAACTGGTCTGCAGTTCGGATTTGCTTTTCACTTGGTACTTGGGCGATATCTGCCGCACCTAAATATATTCACCACGCAAAAGGGGAGTCTGCTCTTGATCCCCATTTTCTGTCCTCTCTCTTTTCCGCCATTACATAGAACTATGGTTGCTTCCCAGTGAGTTCTGTATACTTCTTGAAATCTGCTTCCGCTTTTACTTGATTACCTAATGCTTTATAAGTATATCCGCGGTTGAAATAAGAATTGGCGTGTCTGGGGTTAAGCTCAATAGCTTTGCTTAAGATCTTGGATGCATAGAATGTAGTCACCTAAAATGCAATAGGCACCTGCGCGATTATAATAGGCGGCTTCGAGTTGGCATTTATTTGTATTGCTTTGTTGAAATCTTGAATTGCTTGGACGTAATTTTTTATATCTCCGTATGCAGTTCCACGCACAACATAGCCATCGGCTAAATTGGGGTCAAGTTCGATGGCTTTCGTTAAATCCTAATAGCAAGGTCATACATTCCCATTAAATCATAAACATTTCCACGATTACTATAAGCAAGGGCGAAATTGGGTTTTATCCTAATTGCTTTATTAATATCCTGAATTGCTCTATTGTATTCACCTAAACTAGAATATGCTATTCCACGATTTGCATAAGCAGCGGCAAACTTGGGAAAAAGCTCAATAGCCTTATTGAAATCTTTAATGGCGCTCAGGCAAATCCTGATAAGCTGTCCCACGGTTGTTATAAGGTAACGCAAACTCTGGATCAAGCTGGATAGCCTTGCTGAAGTTTCAGAATCGATTGCTCGGAGTTATTTAACTGATAAATGCCTCCACGATTGGTATAAGCATCGGCGCTATCTGGATCAAGTTCTATCGCTTTGTTTAGGTCTTGAATAGCTTGGTTGTATTTTCCAAAAGAATCATAGACTTCTCCTCGATCAATATAAGCATGGCTAAAATTGGGATCAATTCCGATGGCTGTTGTAAAGTCTTTCAACGCGGAATCATTTTGTCGTAGATAACAAGAAGATAATCCTCTGAATAAATAAATTTCGGCTTGGTTGCTTAATAAACTATTTTCGGCTGCAGAGGCCAAAGAATTATCAAATTGACTGATAGCAATGCCATAATTGGAAGTTGTATAGGATATGTAACCCATTATGAAAGAGAATAATCCACTGGTTTCTCGCCCGACTTCTTGCTGGAATACAAAGGATTTAGGTCAGCAAGAGTAACCTTTGGTTCATACAATGTGCTTTCTCCAAGGGGAAGAGAGTTTCAGATGCAAGATTCTCAATGTGAATGGAAACATTTGGATTATCTGTTCCGCCGATACCATCCCCAAATAACCACGTCTGCCAAGAAAGGTTCACCTAATTTACGCGCATATTTGCTACCATCCCCTGGTGTAACGATATTGTTGATAGATATGATATTAATATATTCCTCATTTATCCCCTCGCTAAATTTAGTATTGAGTTGTCTCAAATATCTCATTCCCTATCCCGTAAACCTCCTCTGGTCCATCAAAAGTTGCAATGACTACCACAAGTTTATTTTGTTGTGCTTGTCTCTGTAGTAGAAAGCGTACTCCAGCTATTATTCCCCTATTTATATAACTGAAAAAATCACCAGGCAATATATCCATATCGAGAGGAATAACGATATACAGTGATCTTTTTAATGCCTCTCCTTGTTTCCGTGCTTTTTAATCGTTTTCTTACTAAAAACGATCGATGCTATTACGATTAAAACAGATGATCAGGCCTATCCAGCGGATGGATCGTGGTTACTATTCCCCTATCTCCCACCCACATCCTATTACCTTTAACTGCTGATGTAATAGCACTTGTAATACCTGTAATTGGTAGCAAAATCTTTTTGATAATTGCGCCTAAACCTTTTTTCCTTCAAGCGTTTCTTAGGCATGGTTTCCCTTCATCCTCCAATACTCATCTCACTAGAATATATTCCAGTTTGACCCACTTCCCATCATCCATTCTGGCTGATTTTGCTATTTGTCCCATTCATAAAGTGCTATACTGAATTGGGGTATTCCGCTTAGTCGCAAATCTAGGAGGATGATGAATGATTGCGTATTTTAACAACTGTCATGGTCGTAATCATAAATTGATTTATGGGAGTGGTGCTTTCTATGACTTGAACACAGATGGCCGTCAAGCAAACCAAGCTAAGAATTTAAGCGTTGGCCAACAGTGCATCGTTGCGACACCAGGAACGGACAGCCAGATCGTTTTCATTTGGTTTTCATTCTTTCACGAGGTCATAAAACCTGATGAATTTGGTAAACCCTGCAGAGTGATGTATGGTGATCTCATAAAATCAAATTCTCTCTTAAAAAAGGATGCTGCTCGGGATGCACTTTATTCGGCGTTCTTTGATAAGAACGGCCATTTCAAAAGGCAATCTGTTATTCAAAAATAAGATAGTTCGTGCCTCCCCCCAATAAAACGTGACAGCCTCTCTACCGTTACGGTTTCTCGTCTGTTATTCCCCCCTCTCCCCTCGGGACGTATAACCGCCAGGGTAGTGCCGGAGGCCTCCCAGGCTATAGATGGAGCACCTAGTTATGGGTGTGATGGGCCTCTGCGACCAATCCCCATCTTTCTTACAGAACCGCTTGTTTTTTCGCAATATCGACTGTGAGATAATCTATCAGCGCAAGTGGTAAGAATTGATGGAACGCAAGTTAGCCGCTTTCATACCCACCGAAAGTGGTTGCGAAAGGATGCTGAAAATGGATTATCAGACCATATCCTACTACGGGACGATTAGCGAATAACATGAATTTAGAGCTTTCGAAGCTCAAAAGAAAAATTCTCTTTGAGCATGCTGAAGTATTATTGCTATGTTGTCACGACTATTAGAAAATAAAAACGGCCACTTTTTTCAAATTGGAAGCGCACCTAATTTTCAAGGAGATATGGTTAGTCTTTGTACTTGCAAGCATTTCATGCGTACCTTTATGGAACTGAAGAGTGGGTAGAAAAATGGATTGCGGGTTTTTCTGGTGTTGCTGCTGGAAATAAGATAATGCGTTAGTCTACTTGATGAAAGTAGGGTATGCTTTCAAATCCCACATGAGCCTTTGGTTTTCCGATGAAATACCCGAGGAAACGAAAGCAGGCAAAATTGGCTCAGTCTAGCAAATTCGGGGATATTTATCGACCGAAAATCAGATAAGCGATAGTTTGCCGTCCAAAGCTATATCCATCCTGTTGAAAACCATGTTCATTGTGAAAATAATGATTGGCATAATGATATAAATTACGAAGGGCTGTAAAGGCCGGAAAGCAGCTCTGCTTATTGGCGATCCCGAATTATACTTTTCATCTGGAACAAACCGATGATTTTTTATAATGGCATCATCTTCATCGAGGCCAGAAAAAGGGCAACCTTCAGACGTTGCTCGATGAACAACTTAAAGAACTAAAGATGATGAAAATAGCAATGGTTAGAATTGGAATTGACACTGGTTCGGGAGGTACACATGGGCCATTGTTTCAGATGGCACATTTGAATACATCCCGATACCAGATGGCTTTGGAAAAGATGAGCGAACTTACGGCAACACACTAGGCAGGTATGGTAAAAAGCTGGTAGAGTATTTCCCAGAAGCCGCAAGGCCAAAGTGCCAATCAGGCCATTCACTTCGACCCCGAATTTGACACTTACACATACGGCGACCCGACCTCGCCCAAAGCCGGTTTACGACATTTACAGCAAGGCGATATGCTGATTTTCTATTGCGGGTTGGAAGGATGGGATTTCAAAGTCCCGACCAGCCTTATACTTGATGGGATATTTTGAAATTATTGAGTAGCAGGGGAGCAAGTGATTTTTCGGCAAACGAATTAGAGAACCTTTTTAGCACAGAATTATCACGTAAGACATCGTGACATATATCGAGCGGCAAAAAAGAGAATTGGTTTTGGTCAAAGGTTCTTCGCAAAGCCGTTTGTTGAATAAAGCGGTTTGCATCAGCGACATCGGTTGAGATCGATTGGGGAGGCCACTCAAAGTTCTATCTGTCGAAATGCAAAAGATATTTGGAATTTTGAAGGAAAAATTAGTTTTCAGCGGGGCCTTACACGATGGGTATATCCAGAGCATATATAACAGTCGGCAGAGTTTATTAGATCACTTGAAGGTGGCTAACATCGGCGTGCACTAAATTGCCTTGGACCTCTACCCGAGATCGTGCTCCGCATAAATCCCCGAGGAAAACTCCAACTTCCATCGGCAGTCCCAGCGACACAAGCCGTTGGGACCGTTGACCATCCCCCACGGCTTTAACTTCGCATTCAACCATCCAAAACCTATGTTCAATTCCATCCATTCCACCCATTTTCATAGTATATTGTCCCCTCCAAAGGAACAATTCCGTATGGCATTAATCAGTCTGCAGGAAGTCAGCCTGGGTTTTGGCGGGCGGCTGCTCCTGGAAGAAATCAATTCGCGAGTGTAGCAGACCAGCGCGCCTAAGACAGGGTTATTTGCAAGCGCCGCCCCAAAGCATTGGCAGCCCTCTCCAGCGTCTGGAGGGTAATGGATGGATTGGCAGGATCGAGCAATCTCTCGAGGGCGGCGCGGCTGGTATTCATCCGGCGCGACATCTCTGTTTTGCTTAAGTTTTGTTCTTTCATCATCTGTTCGACTTGATATGCGATCACGCGTTTCACTGCAACGGTCTCGGCCTCCGCCAGCAAGCCTTGCTCGGCCAGGAAATCATCGAAATCAGAACCGATATTTTTGTTTTTCATCGCTCACCTCGTAATTGTCCCAAGCGCGTGCGTGAAACCTGCAGGTCACTCATGGGCGTCTTCTGGGATTTTTTGATAAAACCATGTAAAAGAATCATGGCATTGTCTTTTACTGTAAAGATAATCCTTGCAATGCCGGTAGGCAAGTTGGAACGAACTTCCCACAAACCCGGTTCAAGCTTGCGGACCAGCGGCATGCCCAATGGCCAACCGAATTGCACCGTTTTCACATCTTCTCCAATGGTACGCTTCTCTTCCAGAGGTAGAGATTTGAGCCATTCCCGCACGGGTTCGCTGCCGCGGCCGGAACGGAAGAAGAATACTTTCAAACGCAGGCTTTCATCATCATCATGAACCCGTTTCTTGGGTTCTTGGGATTGTACCATTTTTGATACGCTCCTGTCAATATTACTCTTTTTTGTTTAAATTATATTTGTTGCTGTTCCTGGAAGAGATCCATTTGCAGATCGGAGGCGGCGAGTGGGTCGGGCGGCTGGGACGCAACGGCATGGGCAAATATAATGGCGGATGGGAGAAACCCATCCGCCAATTGCATATACTTGTAAGAATTTGAGGGAGGAAAGAAATTGGTAAGTACCGCGCTAAGTGGTGAGTGACATCCTGCCCGGACTACACCTCTGTCGTCCTGGGCCAGGGTCGGCTTACCTCGGCTTCCCTCCGGTGGAGTAATTCACAGGTTCTTCTATAGCATTCTCCTTTCTGGATCCTGAATCGTACTGACCCTACATGCTCATCATACACCGGAAAGCTTTTGAATATATTAAAATCAGCCATCAATGCTGTAAAGTTTTGCTCATAATTTTTTAATTGGTTTCTTATTTAGGGGGTGTAGGCTAAACAAAAATGCGGGCACTTTTGTCCCCGGGTCATGCAGGCCGGGAACAACCCAAAATAGATATTCCACGGGGGTTGAGCAAATCCGGTCTCATGGAGGCGCTACCGCTGGGGGGTGAGGCTGATCGGGGCTTATATTTAGTCACCCTGGAGCGCGACCTACAATGTCGATCGATTCCCCGCCGGATGGGTATTATTTCTTTCATTTCCATAGTATATTGTCCCCTTCAAAGGAACAATTCCGTATGGCATTAATCAGTCTGCAGGAAGTCAGCCTGGGCTTTGGCGGGCCGCTGCTCCTGGAAGAGATCAATTTACAGATCGAACGCGGCGAGTGGGTCGGGCTGCTGGGGCGCAACGGCATGGGCAAATCGACCCTGCTGAAGCTGGTCAACGGCGACCTGGAGCCCGGCAGCGGCGTGGTGGCCCGCCAGCAGAATTTACGCGTGGCCTATCTGCCGCAGGAGATCCCGCAAGGGCTGGCCGGAACGGTGACCGAGATCGTCGCCAGCGGGCTGCAGGAGAACAGCGCCAGCGCCGGCTCCGCACCGGAAGAGGCCGCCTGGCAGGGGCAACTGCAGGTGGAACAAGTCATCGCGCGCATGAGCCTGGATCCGCTGGCGCGCTTCGACCTGCTTTCTGCGGGACTGAAGCGCCGGGTGCTGCTGGCGCGCGGCCTGGTGCGCAGCCCGGACCTGCTGCTGCTGGACGAGCCCACCAACCATCTCGACATCCAATCCATCGACTGGCTGGAAAATTTCCTGAAACGCTGGGGCGGTACGCTGCTGTTCGTCACCCACGACCGGGTCTTCCTGCAGAAACTGACCACGCGCATCGTCGAGCTGGACCGCGGCCGGCTGTTCGATTGGGACTGCGATTATGCCACCTTCATCAAGCGCAAGGAAGCCTTGCTGGCGGCCGAACAGGACCAGAACGTGCTCTTCGACAAGAAACTGGCGCAGGAAGAGCAGTGGATCCGGCGCGGGATCGAAGCCCGCCGCACGCGCAACGAAGGCCGGGTACGCGCCCTGCTGCGCCTGCGTGAACTGCGCCGCGAACGCCGGGAACAGCCCGGCAAGATCCGCATGCAGATCCAGGCCGAACGGCGCTCCGGCCGGCTGGTGATCGAGGCCGAGGAGGTCGGCTTTGCCTTTGGCGACCGGACCATCGTCAGGGATTTTTCGACCACCATCCAACGCGGCGACAAGGTCGGCATCATCGGCCCGAACGGCTCCGGCAAGACGACCCTGCTGCGCCTGCTGATGGGCGAGATCGCGCCGCAGACCGGCGAGGTGCGGCATGGCGCCAACGTCGAAATGGCTTATTTCGATCAACTGCGCAGCCAACTGGACGAAAGCAAGTCGGTGCTGGACAACGTGGGGGAGGGCCGCGACACGATCACGATCAACGGCAAGCCGCGCAACCTGATCGGCTACCTGGAAGATTTCCTGTTCACGCGCGAACGCGTGCATGCCCCCATCAGCGCCCTGTCGGGCGGCGAGCGCAACCGCCTGCTGCTGGCGCGCCTGCTGGCCCGCCCGGCCAACCTGCTGGTGCTGGATGAACCCACCAACGACCTGGATATCGAGACGCTGGAAATCCTGGAAGACCTGCTGCTGGAATATACCGGCACGCTGCTGCTGGTCAGCCACGACCGGGCCTTCCTGAACAACCTGGTCACCAGCACCCTGGCTTTGGATGGGAGCGGCGGAGTGACCGAAACCGTCGGCGGATATGACGACTGGCTGCGCCAGAATGCGTTGGAAGTCCCCGAAACCCCCGAACCGCTGAAAGCGCGAGCCCCTGCACCGGTCCGGTCGAAAAGCGAACTGCAGTCTTCCCCGAAGCTGACCTATAAAGAGCAGCGCCTGATCGAGGCGCAGAAGCGTGAACTGGCCGAACTGCCGCACCTGATCGAAAGCCTGGAGGCCGAACAGCACCGGCTGACAAGCCGGATGGCCGAACCGGCCTTTTACCAGCAGGACAGCGCCGAAATTACCCGTTCCGCCAACCGCTTGAAGGAGTTGGAAGAGGAATTGGCGCAGGCATACAAGCGTTGGGAGGAGTTGGAAGGGTAAAAATCGAAATTCACCACAGATGAACGCTGATGAATGGGATATTTATTACAGAAAAGGGCTTTCCCTGTTCTTTTACAACCGCGTTTACCGGATCGAGCTTTCATCGGACGGGTCAGCAACAGAATCAAATGTAAGCGAATAGCCCTCTATTTTCAGAGTCTGGTCGATGGGGCATTGCCAATAAATACAGCCAGGTAAAGATTCTGAAGAGCCCGTAGCCAATCAAGACTCCCAGGGCATTCAGCCAGACATCGTTGATATCCACAACCCGGTAGGGATAGCTTAATATCAAAGTCATTAACAACTGTACAGACTTCGATCCCGAAACCAACCGCAAACGAAAGCCAAAGGATATCCTTTAGCCTGAGTCGACGGATAAAATTCAAGCCAAAGCCAAAAGGGATGGTCAGGAGAATATTAGCCAGGATGACGTAATAACCGGCCGCTGACAGGCCATATTTACTGAAGTAGAAAGGCACAAGGTTGACCTGGGAAAATAACGGCGCCTGCCGCATCACATCCACGAATGTCCCATTAATTTGGAGGGGGAAGAGCGTTTTATCCAGACCAACCATGACGTAGACCCAGAAGATCGAGAAAAAAGCCAGGTAAGGGAAACTGTGCTTGCGACGCAACAAAATGGCCAATACGCCGAAAAGGATCAATATTCCCAATGGCCAGATGGGGATCCCCAGGTTATTAATGACAATCTGCATTTCCATTTTTATTGGGGATCAATCCATCCACAAGCCGCCGGTAGACTCCAGCCAATCGGCAATCTTTTCCACTGCACCGGCTTTGTCGTTATCTGAAATGTCCAGCTCCAACCGCGGCAGCCTGGACTCGCCCACCAGCCGCTTGATCAGCTCCTGTTCGCGCACGAACGCCGACAGGTCGTTGTACTGGTCGGGCTTGCCCGACACCTTGAGCCTTTCCTCACGGGCGGCTGCGAAGGATTCGGGTGTGCGGTTCAGGAACACCAGCCGGAAGTTGAGCGGCAGCAGGCGCTCTTCCAGCCAGCCGAAATCGTAGTCTTTGTGGTACGCCTGGAGCTGGTAGGCACGCGTGGAGATGTGGAAGCGGTCCACGATCCAGGAATAATAACGCTGGAGCTCGAACAGGCGCAGCCAGGTGGCGTAGGTCTCCATCGCCTGCGCTTCTTCGTGCGGCTCGAAGTTGATCGGTCCGCGCCCCCAGGGGAAGTTGGTGAAGGCGCACCACTCGGCCGAGATCAGCGGAGAATGATAGCGGTATTTGCGCGGCCCGACGATGCGCGGGTGTTCGTTGAGCGCAAAGGCAATCTCGGTCTTGAAGGTCAGGCGCGTGCCTTCCAGGATGATCTTGGGCGTCAGTTTGTTTCCCATGCTTCGAATTATAAGCGGCCTGGAGAGTGTTTTAAGAATCAAGAAATTTAACCGGAGATGAATATAGATAAACGGGATGGTCTGATAAAAAGTTCAAATCGCCTTTTTTCGCGTTTTATCCAGGTGGGGGGGTACACGGACACGCTGTCCGCGACCTATTCCTGGAAATGACCGGCAGCCAGGGAATTTCTAACAATAAGTTTAGACTTTGAGCTGGAGTTTTATGGTATCATCTCCGGCTATGGACGACAAAATTACCATTATCGAAGGTCCACCCCCCGTATTTGAACCCGTCCAGGATGGCTGGGCACTGGGGCTCGGCGAAGGTCCGCGCCTGCCGCTGACCCTGCTCACCCGCCTCCGGACGTTTAACGGCCCGGCGCTGGTCGAGCGTTGTTACCGCCGCTGGCATATCAACCAACCCATCCACCTGGAATATCGCAACGACATGGGCCTGGCCGAACAGGCTCCCATCGTGGCGGCGCGTTCGGTCGAAACAGACGACGGGCACGTGCTCCTGCTCTGGGTCCAGCTGGACCCGCAAAAGGTCCGCATCGAACTTGACCCGGGTGAGGATGAAGAGCCCGGCGATGAGGATGATCCAAACGGATAACCCTTTAATGAATGCAGGTCAATGGCCCGGTTTCCCGGGCCATTATTGTATATGTAGATCGTCTCAATAAGTTAGGAAGAGAGCTGTGTGCGGGCGGTCCTGACGACCGCACACGCCCGTCTCCCATATTTATTGAGAAATCATTTTTATTGTGATTTACGTCACATTAATCATGGGGGAGTGTGGATTTCGTCATATTGACTTTGGACGGTTAATCGGGTACCTTTAGGTTGTAAGACAACCAAGCTGAAAATGCCTATGCAGAAATTTATCCACATAAAGTAGCGAGATAAGCGGGCCTCCCTCCGGAGTGCCCGTTTACATTTTCGCCGACCTCAACCAACCTTTTAATCAGGAGAAAAATAATGGCTGAAAAGTTCAATGAATTTGAAATGGCGCAGAAGCAGTTTGACCATGTGGCCAAACTGCTCGACCTCGACCCGCAGGTGGCCGAAGTGTTGCGCTGGCCGATGCGCGAATACCATTTCCGCATCCCGGTCCGCATGGACGACGGTGTGATCAAGATTTTCGAAGGCTTCCGCGTCCAGCATAACGACGCGCGCGGCCCCAATAAGGGCGGCATCCGCTTCCACCCGGCCGAGACCTTCGACATGGTGCGTGCGCTGGCCACCTGGATGACCTGGAAATGCGCCGTTGCCGATATCCCGCTGGGCGGTGGCAAGGGCGGCATCATTGTCGACCCCGCGGCGCTGTCCGTCGGTGAAAAAGAACGCCTGTGCCGCGGTTGGGTCCAGAAGATGTGGAAGAACATCGGCCCACGCCAGGATGTCCCGGCCCCGGACGTTGGTACCACCCCGCAGATGATGAGCTGGATGATGGATGAATATTCCAAGCTGGTCGGCACGTACACCCCGGGTGTGTTCACCGGCAAGCCGCTGGGCGGCGGCGGCTCCGAAGGCCGCACCGAGGCCACCGGCTACGGCGTGGTCTACACCATCCGTGAGGCCATGAAGCACCTCAAGATCGACCCGAAGAAATCCGTGGCTGCCTGCCAGGGCTTCGGCAACGTGACGCAGTACGCCTCCATCGCCTTCATCGAAATGTTGGGCGGCACGGTCGCCTGCGTGTCCTGCTGGGACCGCAACGACAAGAAGGCTTATACCTACAGCAAGGACGGCGGTATCGACCCGCACTTCCTGATGAGCATCACCGATCAATATGGCACCATCGACCGCAAAGCCGCCGAGAAGGCCGGCTATATCGTCGAGGACGGCGACGCCTGGATCAGCAAGGAAGCCGACGTGCTCATCCCCGGCGCCCTGTCCGGCACCGTCAACGCCGATACCATTAAGAAGATCTCCAAGCGTGTCAAGATCGTCGCCGAAGGCGCCAACGGCCCCTGCACTCCCGAAGCGGATGAATACTTTGTCAAGAATAAAATCTTCGACATTCCCGACTTCCTGTGCAATGCCGGCGGCGTGACCTGCTCGTACTTCGAGTTGGTCCAGAACGACCAAAACTTCTACTGGTCGAAGGAAGAAGTCCTGCAGAAGCTCGATCAGAAGATGACCGTCGCCTTCCACGGCGTGCTCGATATGTCCACCAAGCAGAAGGTCTACATGCGCGATGCAGCTTACATGGTCGCCATCGACCGTGTTGCCAAAGCCATGCAATTGCGCGGCTGGGTGTAACCCTTCTCTAAAATTCTACAGTAAAAGACGCCAGGTTATGCCTGGCGTCTTTGTTGTTGTATAATAAGCTTGTGGAAATTAGAGCGAGGATGCAAACATGAGTCTTCCAGAAGAACAGCCCAGCCCAGAAGAGCCTGCCGCCCCGGAAGAAACCCCATCCGCGGACGAAGTCCCCGCAGGGGGAGAAAATTTTACTGAAGAGCCCAGCCTGCCCGAAGGGTTCACTCCGCTGGATACGAGCGGTCGTCTGCCGCGCTCCCGCCGAAGACGGGCGCAGCGCATGCTGGTTCCGGCTGGCGCGGACGAACGCGCCGCACTTCTGACCAGCCTGGCGCGACGGGCTTTCCCCTCCTTCGAATTCTTCCTGTTTGCCCTGTTTTGCGGCGCGGTTCTGGGCGCGGCTTATCTGCTGGATTCCCCGGCCCTGCTCCTGCTGGGGATATTACTGGCGCCGTTGCTGACCCCCTGGGTGGGTCTGACCCTGGCCGTTCAGACCGGCTCCTGGCGTTTCTTCTTCCTGACTTTGGGCGCGGTCCTGTTCGCAGGCCTGCTGGTCTTTTCGACCGGAGCCCTGGCCGGGTTGGCCGGGCACCTTTGGCTGCCCCTGCCGCTTTTTAATGCCAACCTCCATTCGCACCTGTGGTGGCCGGACCTGGTCCTGGTGGCTTTGGGAGCCATCCTTTTGACGATCTCGTTCGTCCGCTCTGAACAGAAGCCGGTACTGCCGAGTATCATGCTGGCCTATGGATTATTCCTGCCGCTCAGCGCGGGCGGTGTGGGGCTGGGAATTGGGTCCACACCCGTTTGGCCGGACGGTGTATTGGTGTTCATCGTCCACCTGGCGCTGGCCGTACTGGTTGGAGTTATTACCCTGGCCGCGCTGCGCTTCAGACCGGCCAAAGTCATCGGTTATTTCCTGCCCATCCTGATTGGCATCTCCTCCGTTGCGGCGCTGGTTTATTTTACCGGGTTGACCACATTTATCCGGGATGCGATCATTACCACGCGCTCGGTTGAGCCAACGCCCACGACCCTGGTGTTGCCGTCCAAGACTCCCACCTCGACCAGCACCCCGACCTCCACCCCAACATTTACTGCGACTGGCACAGCCACGGATACCACAACCCCCCAGCCGACCCCCGCCTATGCCGTCATCACTTCTCCCTCCGGCGGCGGCGCGCTCATCCGTTCCGAACCGGGCGGTGGCGCCGGCGTTGTGCTTAAAGTAGTAAGCAATGGCATCATCGTTCAGGTGCTGCCAGAAATACAGAGTGTGGATGGGTTCACCTGGGTGCGCATCATTTATAAAGATGTCAGTGGCGATGTTAATGGCTGGGTTCTCACAACCGTCCTGACTGCCACCACGGAAACCCCTCCAGTGATTCCCACACTGACGCCTACACCCACTCCTTGAAATTTAATTCCTTGATTGGAGTTTACAAATGACCATTCATTTTGGCACAGACGGCTGGCGCGCCGTAATCTCGGATACATTCACTTTTACCAATTTGCGCATGCTCAGCCAGGCCATCGCCGATGCAGTCGCGTCCGAAAGCTGGGACAAATCTGGTAATGGCGGCCCGACCCCGGACCCCAAAAAATTCGTGGTCGGGTTCGATACCCGCTTCCTTTCCGACCGGTATGCCGGGGAAGTTGCCCGCGTCCTGGCTGCCAATGGCTTTATTGTCTATCTGGCGCAGGCTGACGCACCCACTCCTGCCATCTCATTCTCTGTAAAGAATCTCGGCGCCATTGCCGGGGTAATGATCACTGCCTCCCACAATGCCCCGCGTTATAACGGCGTCAAGCTTAAAGCCGCTTACGGGGGATCGGCCCTGAACGAGCAGTGCCATCGTGTGGAAGTCTACTTGAATGATAATGAAGAGCGTGCGCGCGGCCCGAACCTGATGGACTTCGACGTTGCGCGCGAAAAAGGCCTTATTCAAAGGTTCAACCCGCTGCCGGTTTATTTCGACCATTTACGGACGCTGATCAACTGTGACGTGATCGCTGAAAACCCCCAATGTTTCGTGGTGGATTCCATGTACGGGTCCGGCCGCGGCGTGATCAAATCCTTTTTGCAAGGCACCGGCTGTGAGATCAGCGAGATCCGCGGCGAGATGAACCCGGGCTTCGGCAACATCCACCCGGAACCAATCGCCAAATACCTGGGCGCGCTGGCTGGAGCAATTGGCGCCGGGATGGGGAATTATGGTTTGACCACCGATGGGGATGCCGACCGTATCGGCGCCATGGATGAGCACAGCTCCTTCGTGGATCCGCACAAGATCATGGCGCTCGCCTTGCGTTACCTGGTCGAGAAACGTGGCTGGACCGGTGCAGTGGTGAGGACGGTCTCGACCACACGCATGATCGATCGTTTGTGCCAGCGCTACGGGTTGAAACTCTATGAAACACCGGTTGGTTTCAATCACATCGCCGACTATATGATGACTGAGGATGTGCTCATCGGCGGCGAGGAGTCCGGTGGTATTTCATTCAAGGGGCACATCCCTGAGGGGGATGGCCCGATCATGGGCCTGTTATTGGTTGAAATCATTGCAGAGGCGCACAAAACCTTGCACGAGCTGGTGGAGGAATTACTGGCAGATGTCGGCCCGGCTTTCTATGAGCGCAAAGATTTACGCCTGCACCATCCGGTTGCCAAGTCCGAGATGACCGATTTCCTGATCAAGAAAGCCCCGGCCGAGATTGGTGAAAAGAAAGTGACCGAAATCAGCCAGGTGGACGGCGTAAAATACATCATGTCAGACGATTCCTGGCTGCTGATCCGGCCTTCCGGAACCGAACCGGTCTTGCGCGTTTATGCCGAAGGCCGCAGCCGGGAAATGGTCAAATCCTTGCTCGGGTACGGTGAAACGGTAGCGGCCAGCGTAACTTAACCGGAAACCAGGTTTCAGAATAAATTATTCGTTCGCTGAACGCCTGCCGTAATAAAAAAACGTGAACCCATTTGTATGGGTTCACGTGGATACAGCCGGCTGTGCAATGCTATTTTTAAGGGGCCTTGCGCAAGCGCCGTGCCAGGAAAATGACTGCAATAAGCGCCAGGGTAAGGATGAGCAAAGTTGGTACCACCTGATCGAAGAAGCCGGTCTTGGGCATTACACCAGTCGCAGCCAGCGCAGGCGTACCTTTTGAGATGGAAGTGGATGTCATTTGGATCGCAAGCTGCGTCTGCATGGCGATCAGCGTAGCGGGGTCAGTCGTGGGAGTCACGGTCGCTGCCGCGGCGGCTGTGCTCACTGCTAACACCGGGGTTGGGCTGCTTACGACGGGAACAGATGTGTTTGTCGGCGCAAGCGTTGCCGTGGCCTGTGATGTGGGTGTAAACAAGGCCGCCAGGGCTGTGGATGTCATTTGCTGAACAACCTGGGCATTGCCGGCCTCGATGGTGGCCTGGGCAGCATTTCTTTGCGAGGTGAGACGCGGCCCAAGGTACAGTACGTAAATTGCTCCGCACACCAGCGTCAGGAAGATCAGGGCTGCAAAAATTCCACCCACGATCAGAAAAGTACGATTATTAGACTCCTCCGGGGGTTGAGCCTCAGGGGTTTCCAGGTTGTCATTGTTACCTTCATCTAGCATAGCAGCCTCCTCCTTGTTTGAATTATATTACACTAGGACTTCCAAATTGGCAAGCGGAACGAGAAATTGTTCTCCGGAATCCAGTCTGACTTCCCCCGCAGCCACTCGCAGCCCGCTGGCTATCGCCATCAATCCAGGCGGTAAACCGACCAGGGTTCCAATTTTCCCGGCGTGGGGGTCGCGTGTCAGGCGCACTGGCTGATCCAGAGCAAATGGTTCCATTTCGTTTGGCGTAGGCGGTTCCTGCGTCACTGGCAAAGGAATGAATATTTCCGGGCGGGTGCCTGCCTGCCGGTCAAATGCTTCAGCATTGAGGGTTGTTTCACGCTTGGCACTCGTGGTCAGTAGTTTATAGGCGATCTCATTCAGAGGCCGTTGGCCAAAGCCATCCACCACGATGATTGGGTAATGGACCTGCGATGCCAATGGGATGAGCGCCGGCGACATGCTGCCCAGGATGAGGCCGCGCACCGGAAGTTCGCTCGCTGTCTGCAGGACTGCCGGGTCACTGCAAGTGCCCGCCAGCAACACCGAGCCGCGCAGGCTTACATCCAATCGGGCGGGTACCAGGGCTTCTTGCGGAGAAGTGAGTATCGGTAACAGCAAGCCGATATTGATTTCCCCGTTTCCCCATACGCCCTGGATGAGAGCGCCATTGAACTTGATCTCCACCCCACGGTCGGCCATCTGCCGCGTGACCATTCCGGGCATACCGGCGCGTAATTCAAATGCAGCCGCGCCAACTTCCATCAGGATCTTTCCGGCTCCGACCAGTATCACCCTTCCACTGGCAGGGGCATGGACGGTTTGCAAACCAAGCCCTGTTCGCCGGGCAAGAACATCGCCCTGGGAAAGCATGTCTCCCGCTTTGACCTGGATCAGGCGTTGGGCCTCTTGCGGCCGGATGCCGAGCGCATGCCCCGCATCTATCAGGAGGTGTTCGCCTCCAAAATTAGCTTCGGCTACCACATCCAGTGGATTAACTTTCTGTTCCATCCGGACGGTAACGCGGCCTGGCACAGGTAACATGCGTTCGCGCCGGATAGTGGTCAGTGGTAGGATATGTGCAACAGGAGCCAGCATCGATTGTCTAGCCTCCCAACGTCCACAGCCATTTTTTAATAATTTCATGACGCCGTGCAGGCTCAGACGGCAAGTGCAACGGACGACCACGGGCATCAATTACGAGACCCAATGCTGTTCCAGTAACAGGAAAGCCTGCAGCGTGGGTATTGTCAGGACCCAGACCGATATCCGTGTGATGCAAAGGTTTGAGGTACAAACGGCCGGATTGCCCGACTGGCAGGGGGAGTACCTCGAGTGCGCCCTGCCTGATATCGATTTGGCTCTCATTCCCATTCTGATAAACGAGACGGCCGGTAAGGATGGGCGTTCCTGGTCGGACGGTGTTATAGGGTGAGACCACCGTTGCCAATCCAAGGAAGGCGCCCGATTCCAGGATCTGAACAGGAAGGATGGAGTTGCGGCTGGCGGCCGCACCCAGCGCAGCCAGTAGATTGTTTTGGTCCAATATCACGGTTGTAATTCCCACCGGCTGGATGGCATCCAGCAGGATGAGCAGGCTCTGTCCAAGGGTTGGAGCACGGCTAATAACGCTCCCACATGCCAGGATGGGCTCGAAATAGGGGGCCAGGCCTGGAGCAGCTCGATTGATCTGGCGGGGAAAATCTTTTTCGAGAGTGTTGAATGCAACCGACAGGATCTGGCGTGCCAACGCCTGTTCGATGGCCAAATCTTCAGGCGTGGCAGGCAGGCTCGCCGGGTAAATGGATTTCTGATAAATATAATCCCTTACCGTCTCAGCCGGGATGTCCAGCGGGATCCATTTCAGGATTTCATTCAGATTCGTATAACGCAGCAGGCTCGCCAGGCCTTCACCGAGCCCCAGTTGTGGATAGACACCCAGGGTCAGTTCGCCGCCGAAAGCGGCCGCAATAGTGGCAGCAGACGCACCCAGATCCACGCCCAGGATCCCTTTACTCGAATCGTATACCTGGCTGAGAAATCGGATAATACGTCCCTCGGCATGCGCCGTGGGCATCAGGCTGTTTCCCGCCCAGGCATTCAGTTCATCCACACCGCTCATCTGGCTGCGGCGGATCTGGGTATAAAGTTTGGCCAGCGCATTTTGCGCCGGCTGGAGGTCCTCGGTTTCGAGAGCAGGTCGTAAATTTGAGCTTATGCTCAATGCAAGTGTCAGGTTTTGCAAGCTGGACTTGATTTCCTCAGCCAAATTCTTGTTTCCTGCAAAAAGCAAGGCGGGGCGATTTTCGGGAGGTAGGATGTAACAGGCCAGTCCAATGGTCTCAAGCAGGTGTTGGACGGAGCGGGTAGCCCCGTTATCGGTACCGCCTCCAACCAGGATCAGATCCGGACGGAGACGCACAATACTATCGATCTGCTGTTCGGGCTTGCGCTTGTCGTTCAGTCCGATGGTATCCACTACACGGGAATAAATCGTGCGCGCCAGTCGCTGGGTGCTCTCTACCGATACATCGTCCAGTAAACCCACTACCACCGTTTTCACAGCCGGCCCGGCCGAGAATGTGGCCGCGAAGGCATCCACGCCCTTCCCCTCATTTATCGGAACGATCAAACGACGGTCCTCACCCAGGAAAGTTCGCCCGGTAATGGTTTGAAGGTTTTCGATCGCCTGGCGGGCGCCCTCGCCGAGATCTTTAAGCGGCGCTCCGGAAGTGGTGGGAGCCTGACCGGAGGCAATAAAGCGGTAACAGCCTTCCACCACGTCGAACAGAGCCGCGCGCGTGCTCACGGTACCTACATCAACCGCAAGCAGGGAATCAGAAGTAACCACGGATCCAGGCATAAGCGTTTAGAGTAGTTTAGCCAGAAAAGACCAGATGAAATTCAAGCGCTCAATGAGCGCTGTCATGGAAGCGGCCAGGACACCCGCGAACAAGACGCCCAGGGTTATGGCGATGAACACCTGCCCGATCCCGCCCAGGATTTTCACCAGCCGGCTGCGTTTGGGCCCATCCGGGGTGGCTTTGGCACCAAAATGGAAATAGATCAGGGTCGTAATCGTGCCGAGCAGCATTATTATTCCGAAGAAAAATCGTTCCAGCCATAAATTTCCGGCGCTTGAGAGGCTGAATAAATTGATGGAGGCTTGAGTCTGCGGGATGATTGTCCCCATCACGGCCCCGCCTACTGCCACGGCCGCACTAACTCCCACCAGGAAAGCTATGGAGGGATTGCCCAACGTGGACGTGCGTGGTGAGAGTTTCATCAGGAGCAAAACACCCATAACGAGTGCAATCAGGGCCAATACACGTTCGGCTAAACTTCCTGCAACCAGGGGCATTAAGATTCTCGGAAAGAGAACTTGCCACCAGGCCACCGCCGCAGCATACCCCGCAGAGACACCTACAAAGATATAGACTGCCACTCGAAAAGCCGGATTATCTCCAATCAGGTAACTCAGGATCATCAAAGTGAGCAGGAAACTAATAATCCCGGTAACCAGGTCAGTCGAGAGGATCGCAGGCATGGGTCAGGCCTCTTCTCTGTTTTTTTTGCGGAGGAAAAGTCGGTCGGCGAGGATGCCAAAAATCACACCGGCAACAATGATCAACTCAGCCGCAAGCATTCCGAAGCTGAAGGAATTCCAATAATGATATGCCAGGCCGTTCCTGTTATAGCTTTGCTCGTAAATCTTCGCATCCGGCAGCCCGGAGATCAACCCTTTGAGTTGGCCCGAATCGAAGTATGGTCGGATCATCGGTTCAGCCTGGGCGCTGATAACCATCAGCATTGGCGTATTGCCAAGGCGCGGACCAGCCTGTTCTATCCAATTGCGACCGGTATCGGCATTGTCGGTCAGGATTATCACCGCCGCAAAGTTGCTCAAACCTTGGATGCCCTGCAATAGGCCCGAGTTCCAGGCAAGCTTGCCATTCACATCCAATGGCATCGCGGCAGTCAGTGAATCGGTCAAATACAAAATGCCTGACGATCCGCCTGCCAGGTAGCCCAAATTGACATATTGCTGACCGCTTTTGTATTGATGTTCTTCTACCAATGCTGTGGTTTGCAGAAAATGTTCAGCCAGAGCCGCGCCGGTCGGTGACGTGGAAATCAGCGCCAGAGGCGTTCCTTTGGAAAGCAACTGATCCATGATGGGAGCAGACACTGCTTCCATTTCTCCGGAAAGGGCCGGGTCATAATCGAATGCAACCAATACAGGGACATTGGCCGGAAGACCTTCGATTATTTTGGATGAAGCGCCCTTATCGGAGGCTGCAAGCAGAGTGGGAGCAACTTGAGTGCTGCTCACGAATGGCAGGCCGATCGCCAGGAACAAGAGCAGAGTGATCACCCAACGCCATATTCTGTTCGAAATCAGCTTCGTTGGTACTACCGTGCGGGGGTTGGATTCGCCAGCCACCAAACGTTCCAGGGTTTCAGCATAGCGCTGCTGCCCATCCGAAACCAAAAGTTTGTCAGAGTAAACCTGGGGCTTGCGCAGAGCGCCTAACCCTGGCAGGGCCGGCAGCACCCCGCGTAGACCTGCCAGAGGACCGTTTTGCTCGGTGACCTGATCTTCCAAGGCAGCCGATTTCAGGTCCACCACAGCTTCCACCGGGCGCATGGCCTGCACCCACGAAGGCAATTCGGCAGCTTCAAGGTTCTCCGAATCTATCTGGCCTTCTTTGTTCTCGACAGCTTTTTCGTTAGCCGGCTCCGGTCTTAGTTTGGATAGCCAATCAGGCGTTTCCGATGGGAGCTTTGTCTCGTCCTCTTCGCCGGGAGGATTGTTTGTACTATCTAAAATCAATGCCGGGGTAGCGCTGGAGGGTGGCGTCGTGGTTCCGATTCCGGACAACCAATCCGGCAACGGTTCGGCGCTTTTTGGAGACGCAGGCTCTTCGAAAGCAGCCTGGAAATCATCCTTTTTCTGCTCGGGTTCCTCAGTAGTTCTGGTATCCGCTTGCAAGCGGGACAACCAATCTGGCGTTTCTGCAGGCGGATTGTCCGTATCGGAGGACTCGCTGCCCAATAAAGCCGCTGGCGCCCCGGAATCTGGTCTGGATTTGTTTTCCAGGTCTGACAGCCAATCTGGGGTATTTTCTCCGGGAGTCTCAGTTGGTGTTGTCGGGGCCGAGCCATAATTGGACAGCCAGTCTGGAACGGATTCGGAACCTTCAGCCGGTGTGCCAGGTTCCGGCGTGACAGAATTCTTCTTTAGTTCCTCCAACCAATCCGGGTTGTTTTCGGCTGGTGCAGGCTGATTAATTTCATTCGATGCAGGGTTGTTCTCCTCAGGTGCACCAGACAGACTTGAAAGCCAATCCGGCAAATTACCTTCACTTTGCGGAACGGCAGGCGGTTCCTTTGCGCCGGAATCTGGAGATTGCAGCGATTGCAACCAATCCGACAGGTTGCCCTCTGTATCTGGCTCCGGGGATAGATCAAACGCAGGCTGTTCCGCAGCCGGAGCTTCCAAGCTGCCGGGGCTTTCGGTTGTTGGCTCCTGTGATCCATTGCCCAGCCGTGCCATCCAATCTTCATTGCCCAAATCGGGGGATGGGTTTCCTTCTTCGCCTGCGGGTGGAGAGGATTGAACCGACTTGTCATCACGCAAGCCTGCCAGCCAATCCGGGACTTCTTCGTCCTCAGAGCTGGCTTCGCCAAGGCCCGAGAGCCAGTCTGGCAACGCATCGGAGGCGTCTGAGGCGGGGGTAACCGGTGGAGCTGGAGGTAAACCTTCGTCAGCGGAGGGTTCTGCCAGGGACTCACCGGATGCCGGGCGTTTGCCCTCCCGTAAAGTTCGCAACCAGGATGGCAATGCTCGTTCCAAGTCTGCAGTATTCTTCTTGGTCGGGAGATCGCCGGGGCGGATGGGATTCTCGTCGGGAAACTTGGTCTTGTCAAATTCAGCCGTTTCGCGCTTGGTTGGCTGGTCCCCGGGCTTGAGAGTCCGCGAGTTATGCCCTGTGGTTCCACCGGTCGGCTTGAGGCGGGACCCGCAGAATTGGCATTCTTCCAGATCCGGGGGATTGGCCTTTCCGCATACCGGGCAGAACACGTCAGCCATTCTTTCCCCCATATGGACGGTCAGAGCCGAACAGGATCCGCAGTCCGGTGGTCAACGTGCCGAGCGCCACACCAATCAGGATGCCGCGTGCCCCGGCAGCAGCCGGGATTTGTGCGATGATGGGCCGGACGATATCACTAAAAAATGGCACATCCCCCAGGAAAGGCCAGGGGGCTGTACCGACCAGGATGAGCCAGGCAGTTACCAGGAAAATGACCGAAAGCAAGTTCAGGCGCCGGCGCAGCAGGCGGATGCTGGCATAAGTCAGCGTGACGACCAACAGGGCCATCAGGCTGGTCTCGATAGGCAGTTGAATGTATCTAAATGCACCATTGAATAAGGATGCGGCGATTGGAATGTAATGAGACAGCAGGCCAAGCAGGAACGTAATGACCAATGTAATGATCAGAACGACGCTATAACCTGCGCCTTTTTGCTTTTGGGATATCTTTTTTGTGTGGACGAGAAGTAAGTTAAAAATCCCAACCAATACCGCAAACCCTGCCAGGATAACGGCTATATTCAGGATGATCAATTGGAATTGCCCCAATCGGGAAAGCGAACCGTCTGCGTTGTACCCGAAGATATATCCCGCCAGGACAAGTACACCAAAGGAGATGGCAATTACAGTTGAGGTGATACCCTTAAATTTCACAAGATACCTACCAATTTAAGCACTGCACCCACCAGGATTACAGCGATGATTAGCCAGCGCAGGATATCTTGAGCGGTCAGGCTGGCATAATGGATTGGTCTGGCATTCACATACGCGCCGGCTGCAAAGAGTTCTTCGCCAATCAGCGGTTCCTGGGCGCTTGCAAATAAGATCGCCTGTGCCGTCAGGTTGTCGCTGGAGCCTAATGTGAAGGTATTTGCTCTTTCAGCCGCATCCGCCAGTAAAGCAGCTTCAACCCCAAAATTACCGATCAGGATATTGGTGGATATGTTTTCATCACGGATGGTCGGCATAGCTCCGGCTGCGTAAGAGAAGGGCGTCAGGCCGGTCAATCTTCCGGCAGTGGGGTCGTAAGCACCCTGAGCCGAAGCCTGGGATCCCATCTGTAATGTATCCTGGGATAGGATGGCCAGGGCAGCCTCTCCGGATGTGGCGATCGGCGGCTTGTCTCCGGCAGAAGTCAATTCTGCCAGGTGACGCAGAAGCGTCAGGCCCGCCAGGGCTGAGGCAGACTGGGGAGTGGCCAACGCACCGCGCCCGAGTGAAACATGCAGCCGTGTTCCATCTTCAACCACGCGGCCAACCGCCTGCCGCAAGCGTGTGATGGCAGGGATTTCACGAAAAGCAGGCGAAGATTTCCGTCGCAGTGCGGCCAGTCCCAGCATTAACACCCCGCTGAGAAAGATAATACCAAAACCAACCAACCCAAGCACAAAGTTGGTCACAGGTTTTTTACCTCCCTTAGAAAGGCAGTGAAGGCCATCGCTTCGTCACGATCTTCGAGCATACCAGCCAGAGCATCCCGCTGCAAATCTGTTAATGCCGGACGCAGGAGCGGACCACCGATATAGAGAGCCTGTGCTCCAAGCACTGTCAGTGGACCCGCGGCCTCCAGCGCCCAGGCAACCAAATTCTCCAGTCCATGACGGCGGAGAAAATCAGCCCAGCCAGGCCAGACAGCACGTGCTTCCGAGACAGGTTCCATCTGCATGTTACTATCACCAGTATAGCACAAGTTGCGGGTAGACAGAACAGATGAGCGTTAGCCGAATTGTACTGCTTCTGGAATGGAAATGTAAACCTTATAAATACCCCATTAAAATACCTCATTTTCGCATATTCTCCCTTTTGGGAAAAGCCGGAGTCGGCAACCAATCCAGGCGTGGGGCGTAGTCGGCAGCAATTTTTTCCTGGAGGAATTGGACATTTTGGGTGTATGATAGGCAAATGGTCGCTTTGGCAAATGTTTTGGATGGGATGACTGCCTCGGGTGAATTAGTGCAGGCTTTGCCCGATGGTTCAATCCGCTGCACTGCCTGCGGACACCGCTGCCTGATCCGGGAAGGTCGGCGCGGAATCTGCCAGGTGCGATTCAACCAGGGAGGAAATTTGCGCGTACCCTGGGGCTATGTGGCTGCACTAAACGCTGACCCGGTCGAAAAAAAACCTTTCTACCATCTCATGCCCGGATCCACTGCCCTCACCTTTGGTATGCTCGGATGTGATTTCCATTGCGGATACTGCCAGAACTGGCTGACCTCCCAGGCCTTGCGCGACCCTCAGGCGCTGGAGTCGGCCAATTACGTTCGGCGCATTTCTCCGGAGCAAATTGTGGAGGTGGCGCGTCAAACCGGGTCGGAGGTAATTGCCTCTTCATATAATGAACCGCTCATAACCAGCGAGTGGGCTGTTGCGGTTTTCAAACTGGCCATCCAGGCCGGGATGAAGTGTGTTTACGTCTCGAATGGCAATTCCACCCCTGAAGTACTTGAATACCTGCGCCCTTATCTGTCCGGAATGAAAATAGATCTGAAGTCCATGCAGGATAAAAACTACCGGCAGTTGGGCGGAGTGCTAAAAAATGTGCTGGACACGATCAAACGGGTCAAGGAGTTGGGGCTATGGCTGGAGGTTGTGACGCTGGTCGTCCCAGGCTTTAATGATAGCAATGCTGAATTATGGGAGGCAGCCCGCTACTTGTCAGGCATCTCACCAGACATTCCCTGGCATGTAACCGCCTTCCATTCGGATTATAAAATGAGTGACACCGACAACACACCGGCACGTACGTTACTGCGCGCCGCGGAAATTGGACGTGAGGCCGGGCTGCACTACGTTTATGCCGGGAACCTGCCGGGGCGGGTGGATGAGTATGAGACAACCTTCTGCCCAAAATGTAACCATGCATTGGTGAAACGGACGGGCTTCCTTGTTCATTCGCTCAGTATCACGCCTCAAGGAACCTGCCCGGAGTGTGGGACCTCCATCCCCGGGGTCTGGCCAGGCTCCACGCGATAAGAACAGGAATCCTCCTTTTTTTATAATTCAACCGGTTCGAGCTCAATTCCAGGTGCGATTCAAAGGGGGTTATTTTGGAATGTTTAGACATTCGTCTGAAAACATCTTGTATTGCGACCCTAAATATTGTACAATTTTACTGAGAATTATGCCCCTCTCGCCGATCGTTCGCTCAAGGGAGAACGCTATGGATATAATCAAGGTTTCCGCTACCTCCCGTACATCCGCAGTCGCCGGGGCCATCGCGGGCGTCATCCGTGAACACAAACGGGCGGAAGTACAGGCAATTGGAGCGGGGGCGGTTAACCAGGCCGTTAAAGCGCTCGTATTGGCAACCGGCTACCTCAAGGGAGACGAAATTTCCGTGGTGTGTGTGCCGGAGTTCGTGGATGTTGAGATCGAGGATAAAATCCGTACTGCTATTAAATTGGTGGTCGAGCCTCGCTAGAGTTCGCCAAACATTAAGTCATCCCAATCGATGAGTTCAGCGCGCCGAGCGCTTGCCCGTTGTGTTATCATAGACGCAAGGCTATTATTCCAGTTATGTTGCATACCAAGAAGTTCTATCTGCGCATTTTGGCAATGTTGCTCCTGGCTGGCGGAGTCTTTGGCTCGCTCATGGCAGGCAATGTACATGCCACCCCGCTAAAGAATCCTCCCCGGCAGATCACGGGGGCGCATCTGACACTGGTCAAGACTGCGGTGACGAACTATAGCACGCCCCCCGCGGCAGGTGACACGATCAGTTACACGCTGGTCGCAACCAATGACGGGGATATCGCCCTGACAGCGGTCAGCATTAGCGACCCCAAGCTCGATCCGCTCACCTGCACCCAGCCGGTCGACCTGGTACTCAATGATAAGTTGAGCTGTACAGGCAACTATACCCTGACACCAGCCGACATCACAAACGGCTCGGTGAGCAATACAGCCACCGTCACGGGGACTTCGCCAACCGGTCCCGTAACCGCTACGGCTACCCTTGTTATACCCACCATTAATTTGTCACCGCATCTGACGCTGGTCAAGACAGCGACCCCGAAGTACAGCACGCCTCCCAAGGTGGGTGACACGATCGATTACACGCTGCTCGCCACCAATGACGGTAATGTCGCCCTGACATCCGTCAGCATTATCGATCCCAAGCTCGGCGCGCTCACCTGCACCCAGCCGGTCAGCCTGGCGCCGAATGATACGTTGAGTTGCACAGGCAGCTATACCCTGCTACAAGCCGACATCGACGCCGGCTCGCTGAGTAATACTGCCACCGTCACAGGAACTCCGCCAACCGGACTCGCCGTAACCGGTACGGCTGCCAAGACGCTGACCATTCCAGCGGCTCCCACGCGCACCCCCACGCGCACTCCCACGGTCACACCCAGCGCGCCGAACCATATCGTCATCAGCGAATTCCGCTCGACCGGTCCATTAGGCGCAAACGATGAATTCGTCGAGCTTTACAACCCCACCGGGTCATCGGTCAATATCGGCTATTGGACGATCAACGCCTCCAGCGGATGCGGTACCAGCCTGACGACACTGATTAATATTTACTACGGCACCGTCCTCCAACCTGGCCAGCATTACCTGGTGGCCGCCTACGCCAACTACTCCAGTCTCGATAACGCCGATCAAAAATTCAGTCCCGGCATCTCTGACACCGGCGGGATTGCCCTGGTTTCGTACGGCAGCATCGTGGATATGGCCGGGATGTGCGCCTCCACCTATTTTTACGAAGGGACTCCCCTGCCGCCCCTCCCAACTTCGGTGGCAATCGACCAGAGTTACGAGCGCAAACCCGGCGGAAATACCTCCTGCTACGATACCAACAATAATATCAAAGACTTTAATCTTATTTCACCTTCCGATCCGCTTTCCCATTCCGCTCCCTCTGTGATGTGCCAGGGGGTGATACGGACCAGCCCCACGCGTACCCCTACGATCACACAGACCTTCACCCGCACGCCCACGCGTGTTCCCACCGCCTTCCCGGCCTATGCAGTTTTAAATGAGTTTCTGCCGCACCCTAAAAATGATTGGAATGCTGACGGTGTAGCCAACTTTGGCGACGAATATATCGAAGTTATCAACCTGGGTTCCGTTGACCTTAATTTGAAGGGTTGGAGACTCGATACCGGCCTTAATAGCCCGACCACCTACACCCTGCCGGACACCCTGCTTAAGCCGCGTGGGATCGCGGTCTTCTTTGGCTCGCAGACCGGCATTTCCTTGAGCGATGGCGGCGGGACCGTCCGCCTGCTCAGGACGGATGGGCGCATTTTCGATGCATTTACCTATCCTGCGGTTGAGGTGCCGGAACGGACCTGGTGCCGGCTGCCGGATGGCGGCGACAGGTGGGGATTTAACTGCCGTCCCACTCCGGGCCGGCCCAACATTTCCATTACTGCCACCCCCGTACCTGGCGCTCAGACAGTTGAAAATCCCGGTTGTCCGCAGATAAACACTGCCCCGCAGCCGCTGGTTTTGGCCGAGTGCGGAGGCTTTGGCGCCGGGATTGCAAGTAACCCGCTGGAGCAGACCTTCTGGCTGCAAGACCACTGGAAATGGGGTGTGTTCGTACAATAAAAAATCCCCGGTAAAGCCGGGGATTTTGCTTTCTTAATCGAACGCTGCTCGGGCAACTTCTTCCGGCTCAAAGATCACCTCTTCTTTGCCGGTCAGTTTCTCCTCCACTTTGCTAACGATCAGTTCCAGGTGACCGGGATGCGCCACGTAATCGACGTCGTCTGCCGGGACGGTCAGCACCGGGCAGAGTGTGAAATCGGTTATCCAGGATTCGTACAGGTTGTTCAAGCTGGCCAGGTAGTCAGCCGGGATGGTGCGTTCGTAATCCCGCCCGCGCCGGCTGATGCGCTGGACCAGGGTCGGAACGGAGGCGTGCAGGTAAATGACCAGGTCGGGCGGAGGCAGGAATTCGACCAGCGTCAGGTAGAGTTCACGGTAGGTCTGGTAATCGCGCGGGCGGATATGGCCCTGCAGGAACAGGTTGTGCGCAAAAATTTCGGCATCTTCGTAAACCGAACGGTCCTGGATGGCTGAAGTGGGATACTGCGCCAGTTGATGGTGGGCGCGCAGCCGGTGCGTAAGGAAGAAGATCTGGCTGTGAAAGGCCCAGGTCTGCATGTCCCGATAGAAATCCGCCAGGTAAGGATTTTCCGCCACCGGCTCAAAAAATGGCGTCCACTCTAATTTCGCGCACAACATTTCCACCAGCGTGGATTTACCTACGCCAATGTTCCCTGCAATGGCAATAAATTTTTTCATGGTTTGTACTCTCGTGAATGTGACCCGCCGGGTCGTTTGAAATATCAGGGCTTGGCAGCCAGTTCTTCGTCGATCACTGCCTTAAAATCTGCAATCGGGAGCGCCCCGACCAGGATCCTGCCGTTAACTACGAAAGAGGGCGTGCCGTTAATGCCAACCCGGGCAGCATCACTGGCATCCGCTTGAACCTCGCTCTTATACTTGTTGCTATCCAGGCAGGCAGTAAAAGCTGTTGTATCCAATCCCAGATCAACGGCGTAGCGCTCATAAGCTGCCCGGTTCAAGCCGTATTGTTGGTTAAAAAGAGCATCGTGGTATTTCCAGTAGGCGTTCTGTTCACCCGCACAATCCGCCGCCTCGGCGGCTGGGATCGCCTCGGGGTGCATGGGCAGCGGCAAGTCCCGGTAGACGAACCGGATCTTGTCCGGGTAGCTCGCCAGCAGCTCCTGGTAGACTTGCTTGTACCATACCTGGCAGTAGGGGCACTGGTAGTCGCTGAACTCGATGATGGTGATCGGGGCGTTTTCCGGCCCGAGCGATGGATCGTCATCTGTCGAAACATCCACGCGCCGGTTGGAGTTCGGATCTGCCGCGACCGCTCCTTGTGAACCCCCCCAGAGCAGGTATCCTCCTCCCAATCCCAGGAAGAATGCCAGCGGTATTAATATATATACAAGCGGGGAAACCGATGCATGCCTTGGATGCAGCAGTGGGCGGTTAAGCATGGCGGCATTATAACGCTTCTTGACCGAATCCGGAGACCCGGTTCTTCGTTTTACGTTCTTCCTGCAATTGCAGTCTAAAGACTGCCCCGGGAAAGACTTCTCCCCGGGGCAGTTCGTCCGGTTATGGATTGCAGTAAATCAAGGTTGGCGCTGGAATGTTGTCGTTCCTGAGTAGCCTCGATCATCTGTCCAGGTTGTTTCCAGGCTGCTGTCACTCACAGAGACGGTCACAGAAGTGATGCAGTTCGCGTTGGGGATGCAGTAAGTCCAGGTTAGCACGCCGTTCGACCAGGAGGACTTTGTCAGCTCGTTTCCGCCGCGTTCCGGGTTGATCACCGAGACAACTTCAAACCCGCTGCCATTTGCCACGATGGTGGTGACGGTACCGGTTGTGTCGGGGTCCAGCCATTTCCCCGCCATGCTGGCGCCCGCCGGGGGCTGGGGCGCAGCCGTCGGCGTGGGGACAAGCGAACCGCACGAGCAGGCGATGATCACCAGCGCCAGGACTGCTCCAATTAAAACGAGCCAAAATTTCTTCTGGGTATTCATAATGGTTTCTCCTCTTTGTAAAAAATTTGGTTTTGTAAGGGCAATAAAAGTATAGCAGAGAAAACAATTAATTCAAATAGACCATTTGGTTGGTCTCGAGCAGCCGGGTTATCCTCATTGTTTGCATCCGGCTGATGGTTCACCAGCCGGGTTCAGTTCGGAGATGCTCGTTTGCAATGACAGGCGACATACTCCGTAATAAGGGAAAGAGGATATTCTTCATCTCTTATAGGATTAGGTCTTATAGTAGAATATAAAGCCTGTCCAGCCAAAAAACATAATGAAAGGTAGCTATGCCAGATATTTCCCCACGACCGTCGTTACCAGGTATCGCCTCAGCCCCGGTTAAAGAGGCCCGCGCGGTGAGGTCATCATCTATGCCAGATGGTGCAAGGGCTGCCGCATCTGCGTGGAATTCTGTCCTCCCAAAGTTCTGGCCATGGACCCGGGCGAAGACTATCCCCGCGTGGTATTGCCGGAAAAATGTACCGCCTGCCATTTTTGTGATACCCATTGTCCTGATCTTGCCATAGTTGTCAGGAAGCTGGATTAGTTGAGCGTAGTAACGACTTCAGTCGTTACTCTTCAGTCGTTACTACGGTAAGGAGGAAATGTTGACCATCAAGTTAATGCAAGGGAACGATGCCATCGGTTGGGGGGCGATTGCGGCGGGTTGCCGCTTCTACGCCGGTTATCCGATCACCCCCTCCACGGAAGTTGCCGAAATCCTATCGCGTGAATTGCCAAAAGTCGGTGGAAAATTCATCCAAATGGAAGATGAAATTGCCAGCATGGCAGCCATCATCGGCGCCTCAGTGGGAGGCTTGAAGTCCATGACTGCCACCAGCGGACCCGGCTTTTCATTGATGCAGGAAAACATCGGTTATGCGGCCATGACGGAAATCCCCTGCGTGATCGTGGATGTTCAGCGCCTCGGCCCTTCCACCGGCCAGCCCACTGCCGCCTCCCAGGGCGACGTGATGCAGGCTCGCTGGGGCACCCATGGCGATCATCCGATCATCGCCCTAAGCCCCACCTCCGTTCGCCAGGCCTTCGATTTGACGGTAAAGGCTTTTGAGTTATCCGAGAAATATCGTACGCCGGTTATCTTGCTAACTGATGAGATCATTGGGCATATGCGTGAGCCGGTGGATTTGCCGGATTTCAAAACCATCCAGCTCCCTGAATACCGCCTGACCAAGAAAGACGGGGAGTATATCCCCTACCGCAACGAGCCCGGCGACGTGCCGCCGCTGGCCAATTTCGGCGTGGGCTACCGCTATCACATTACCGCCCTCTTCCACGATCAGCAGGGTTTTTCAACTCAGCGTGTGGATGAAATCGATCCCTGGCTGGAACGTTTCAATGCGAAATTAGAAAAGCACCTCGATGACATCCTCATGCTTGAAGAAGATCGCGTGCCCGGCGCGCAGACGGCCATCTTGTCTTACGGCGCCTCGGCCCGCACCTCCCGGCACGCGATGAAACTGGCGCGTGCGCGTGGCCAGAAAGTGGATCTTATGACGCTGCTTACCATCTGGCCTTTCCCTGAAGCCCAGGTGGAAGCCCTCGGCGAGCGGGTCGATCGGATCATCGTCCCCGAAATGAATCTCGGACAGCTGGCCTATGAAGTGGAACGCATGGTCGGACGGAAGAAAGTAAGACGTGTCACGCGTGCCAACGGCGAGATGGTAACCCCGCAGATGGTACTGGACGCATTGGAAGGTTGAAGCATGAACGATCACATACGCGTAGCTCATGGTTTGGAAGTTGATGAAGGCCAGTTGCCTGCAGAGGACTGGTTTGAACGCAGCGAAACTCTTCAGAATCTCCGCAGGAATAAGAAATTCCCCACAATTTGGTGTTCTGGTTGCGGGATCGGTGTGGTCATGGGTGCCCTCATCCGTGCCATTGAACATCTCGGCCTGAAAAATGATGACGTGGCCCTGGTGGCTGGCATCGGTTGCTCGGCCCGCATGCCGATCTATATGGACTACAATACCCTCCACACCACGCATGGACGTGCCCTGGCCTTTGCCACCGGCCTGAAAATTGCCCGTCCCGACATGAAAGTCATCGCCATTATGGGCGATGGCGACGCGCTGGCCATTGGCGGAAACCATTTCATCCACGCCGCCCGGCGGAATATGGGCATCACCGCCATCGTTATCAACAATTCCATTTACGGCATGACCGGCGGCCAGTACAGCCCGACTACTCCCCTCAATAGCCGGGCCACCACCGCTCCCTATGGCAATATCGAGCCGCCTTTCCCGATTTGCGACCTGGCTGTCGCGGCCGGCGCCAGTTATGTGGCACGCAGCACCGTTTATCATGCTCTCGAACTTGATAAGTTCATTTCCGAAGCCATTTCCAAGGATGGGTTTAGCGTGGTGGAAGCAGTCAGTTACTGCCACACCACCTATGGCCGGATTAACAAGCTGGGTACTGCAGCCGATATGATGCGGGCATTGAAAGATAACAGCATTTCCCAGACCGCTTTTGGGAACCTTTCCCCGGAAGAAAAAACCAACAACACCAAGATCGTACGGGGTAATTTTGCCAACATTGATCGTCCTCAATATACGAATTCGTATTCCAGCCTGATCACACGTGTCCAGGGAGGTGAACAATGACCGGGTCAATCGCGCCTCGCACCGAGATCCGGCTGGCAGGCGAAGGTGGCCAGGGCATGATCCTGGCCGGGATCATCCTGGCCGAGGCTGCCGCGATCTATGATGGCAAAATGGCTGTCCAAACTCAGAGTTACGGGCCCGAGGCGCGCGGCGGAGCCAGCAAATCCGAGGTGGTCATCGCGGCTGGAGAGATCGATCATCCCGAAGTCCTGTCTGCCGATGTGGTGGTCACCCTCAGCCAGGAGGCCTTTGACAAGTATGCCTCCACTGTCAAACCCGGCGGCCTGTTGATCGTGGACGATGATAATGTGCGCTCAATCGCTGTGCCGGAGGCTATCAAGATCCCCATTGGTTGGTTGGCGCTCCACACAACCGGGAAGTCCATCACGGCTAATACGGTTGCGCTGGGTGTGCTGGTCGGTTTGACCGGTGTGGTCTCCCGGGAAGCCATCGAAAAAGCCGTCACTGCCCGTGCCCCGCGCGGCACCGAGGAGATGAACCGCCAGGCGCTTCAAGCCGGTTTTACCGCGGCTGAGCAGGTGAATGAGGGTAGAAGTAAGTAATTTCCATTGCGAATTAACCATTAACTTCGCCATAATCTGATCAAGATAATTCTCCCGCCTGGACACTGGCGGGAGGTTTTTGATCATCCTGCCTCTTGTAATAGCATGAGTATCGTGCTATCATGTTAGCGTGATACAGTCTTTTCGAGATGTAGGCGCCAGAGATGTCTTCAATGGGGCAAATACGAAAGCTGCCAGGCAATCTTGCCCAAAGACTCTTTGGAAAGCAGCTTTCAGGAAGCTGGATTTACTCGACTCAGTAGTGTCATTAAACGATTTGCGAGTACCTCCGGGAAACTGCTTGGAAGCATTGACAAAGGACCGGGAAGGCCAATACAGTATCCGTATTAATGACCAATATCGTATTTGCTTCACATGGACTGATCAAGGCCCTGCCGAAGTAGAAATCGTTGATTATCACTGATAAGAAATGGTCGTGACTATGGTTCGAATTCCTACAAATCGTGTACCCACCCATCCCGGTGAAATGTTACTGGAAGAATTTCTCGTTCCCGCCGGCATAACCCAGCGCGAGCTGGCGAGCTCTATTCAGGTGCCTTACCAGCGCGTCAATGACATTGTCAATGGACGTCGCGGTATCACGCCAAGCACTGCATTGCGGTTAGCAAAGTTCTTTGGAAATTCACCGGACTTTTGGATGAATTTGCAGTTGCGTTGGGATTTGTATCATGCTCAGAATGAAGAATTGAAGGTCCTGGCCACAATCAAGCCTTATCGATTAAAAACGGTTACCCGTCGATTAACTCCTTGATCTGATAATAATATCCTCTTGACATAAATTAACACCCTCTTATAATGTAACCAGATAGTTACGTAACTATCTGGTTACATTGTTAATATAGAAGGAGACAATATGATGGATCGAAACATTGAAATGAAACCGTCAGGAAAAGAAATATTTCCTCGCAGCCTGATGGTTGTGGCAGTTTTAATGATTCTCTTTGGGATGGCCGAGGTAGCCACCGGTTTCACCCATAATTTCATCGGGGTCGTTACCACCTCCGGGAACAATCTCTCAACATATTTGGGAGTAACTCTCGGTTTGTTCTATTTCCTGGGCGGTTTGTTGGTGCTCTCGAAGAAAAAATGGGCAGCGATAAGCGCAATCGTCCTCTTATGTGGTGATGTCATTGGACGGATTGGCATGGTTCTTGCTGGTCTGTACCCTCTCGATTCTTTCAAGCAATCCTTCGCTATTGTTATGGGGACTTCTATCGCTGTCTTTTTTGCTTTCTCTATCGTCCTGAAATTTAAATCCTTTAAGTAAGGGACTGTTTAATAACTATTTAACCGGAGATAAACGGAGATGAACATTGATTTTTTTGATAAAACCTTCGATGCATCGTTCGTAAATCCATTAAAATCCCATTTATCTGCGTTTATCTGTGGTGAATTTTGAGTTTTCACTAAGGGTCTATGATGAGCGAATTTGCACTAGGTGAGAGACGATCCGACCTGACTCGTAAGGCCATTCTGGATGCAGCCGAAGCTGTGTTTGCCGAACATGGCTTCGATGGCGCGCGTATCGATGCGATTGCCGAGGTTTCCGGCCATAATAAAACCCTCATCTTCCGCTATTTTGGCGACAAACTTAATCTGTACGCGGAAGTGCTTAAGCGCATCGACAAACAGGTCGGGGAGCCTTTATTACAACTCATCCGGCCATTGCTTGAAGATGAGACCATCCTCTCGGACGTTCACAGGCTCAGGGACTTCTTCAGGGCCGCATTGGGTACGTTTTTTGATTACGTGGCTGCCCATCCGCGCCTCATGCGTATGATCGTTTGGGAACACGCTGAAGGCTGGCAGACCTATATAAAGGTTGCCTCTATATTTGAGATCGAAGGTTTGGATCGGTTTGAAGCCTTCATCAGCCGGGCGCGGGCTGCCGGGCTGTTCCGCACCGATCTGGATCCGTCCGTGCTGTTTTTGCTGGCCGAGCAAATCTGCTGGAGCTACCCAACCTCGCTTCCTTTTTACCAGCTGGTTCTGCCTGGCATGGATCTGGCTTCTCCCGCTGCGCAGCTAGGCGCCCGCCACCAGATCGTGGAATTCATCGTTGGCGGACTCTTCTTCGACCCGCATTCATAAAGCCCTGATACTTCTCTTGGGCCGACTTTCCCATGAGTTGCTAGGCCGGTTGCTGGCGGATATATCAAACAGGAATGGAGAAAATAATGAAAATCTACATCAGCGCAGATATTGAAGGGGTTACCGGTGTGACCCATTGGGATGAAACCGATCTGGCTAAAGGAGAGAGCGGCCCATTCCGGGAGCAAATGACCGCTGAAGTGGTGGCGGCCTGCGAAGGCGCCCTCCAGGCCGGCGCGACCGAGATCTGGGTCAAGGACGCGCACGACAGCGCCAGGAATATTATTGCCTCCCGGCTGCCGCATGAAGCCAGGCTCATCCGTGGTTGGAGCGGCCATCCATTCATAATGGTTCAGGAACTAAATGAAACTTTCCAGGGGTTGGTACTGATCGGCTATCACTCCCGCAGCGGCGCAGGGACAAGTCCGCTGGCGCACACCATGACGGGCAGCATTACCCGGATGAGCATCAACGCCCGTCCGGCTTCCGAATTCCTGATCCATACTTATGCCGCTGGTTCCGTAAAAGTGCCGGTTGTGTTTGTGTCGGGCGACCAGGGCTTGTGCAATGAAATCAACCAGTTCAACCCGAACATCGCCACCGTGGCAGTAAAAGAAGGCATCGGGAATTCAACCCTAAGTATCCACCCGGACCTGGCAGTTTCCAGGATCCGGGAGGGCGTGTCCAAAGCCTTGCAAGGGGATCTGTCTTTGTGCCAGGTTGAATTACCTTCCCACTTTTCGGTGGATGTCCAATACCGTCGGCCATACGATGCCTATCATTTCGGCTTTTTTCCTGGAGCGGTTCAGAAAGACGATGGTACGGTCCGGTTTGAGACTGATAGCTACTATGAAGTAATGCGATTTTTCTTGTTTGTAACCTGACCTTTCTCTAGAGGCGGACAGGGAACAGAACCAAAAAGAGCCGGGAATTTTCTCCGCAGCTATTTTTTCATCGCACCACTCGTTTACTTGGTACTCTTTTCTTCCCCCGGCCCGATCCCCAGCGGCTTCCACTTGGCCTCGTCCTTCAGGCGGTGCTGGCTGCCGTGGCGGTCATGCAGCTCGTCGAAGCCTTCGGGCTTGATGAACATCTGCTCGCCATCCAGCAGGCCGGTGAGGCCTGTCCTGGCCCGGCTCGGGGCGCTTGTGGCCTTTAGTACTTGGCAGCCTTGGCCGGGGTGTAATCGGTCGGTTCCTCGTAGGTGGTGATGTAGCCCTCGTAGTTGCGCAGGATGATCTTGTGGTCCGACATGCTGATCAGGTAATTCGGCATGAGCGGGATCTTGCCGCCGCCGCCGGGCGCGTCCACCATGAACTGCGGCACGGCATAGCCGGAGGTGTGCCCGCGCAGGCCCTCGATGATCTCGATGCCCTTGGCCACCGGGGTGCGGAAATGCCCGGCGCCTTCCACCAGGTCGCATTGGTACAGGTAATACGGGCGCACGCGGATGCGCACCAGGTCCTGCACCAGCTTGCGCTGGATGTGGACGCAGTCGTTGACGCCCGCCAGCAGCACCGACTGGTTGCCCAGCGGGATGCCGGCGCGGGTCAGCTTGTCGCAGGCCTCGGCCAGCTCGGCGGTGATCTCGTTGGGATGGTTGACGTGGATGTTCATCCACAGCGGGTGGAATTTTTGCAGCATGTCGCACAGCTCGTCGGTGATGCGCATGGGCATGAAGACCGGCACGCGCGAGCCGATGCGGATGATCTCGATGTGCGGGATCTCGCGCAGCCGGCTGAGCAGCTCCTCCAGCATCTTGGGCGCCAGCACCAGCGGGTCGCCGCCGGAGAGCAGCACGTCGCGCACCTGGGGGGTGCGCTTGAGGTATTCGATCTGCATCTCGAACTCGTCGCGCGAGAAGGTGGCGGTCGGGTCGCCCACGATGCGCGAGCGGGTGCAGTAGCGGCAGTAGGAGGCGCACTGGGTGGTGACCAGCATCAGCACCCGGTCGGGATAGCGATGCACCAGGCCCGGCACGGGCGAATGCCGGTCTTCGGCCAGCGAATCTTCCATCATCCGCGTAAAGGGCACGATCTCGCCGTCGGTCGGGATGACCTGCTTGCGCACCGGGTCGTCGGGATCGTTGGGGTCGATCAGGGAGACAAAGTAAGGGGTGATATCCACGCGGAAAGAGCCGGTCGGCGCTGAGCGCCTTGCGCTCGCGTCGGTCAGGGGGATCACCTTTTCGATTTCTTCGGCCGTATTCAGACGGTGGCTGAGCTGCCAGCGCCAGTCGTTCCATTTTTCATCCGGAACGTCGGCGAAAGCGGGGGAACGTTTGGAAGGGAAAGGTAAATTCATTTTTTCTCCGACTCAAAATCTAAAAACGTAAAAGCGAAAGGAGTAAACGTGTTTACGTATAACGTGCAACATGTCAACGTGTCAACGTACCGGCGGATCGTGGTCGGGCCGAAAGAAGCCTGTCTGGTATTGGCAGATGCTTACCATGCGGGTATTGTACGAGTAAACACAGGTCAGGTCAATATAAAAATTCAATGGTGTTTTCTGCAGCCCTTGACGAGTTAAAGAACAAATGTTGCTTAAAATGATGGCAGACACGGCAAGGTCTCATACCTTGCCATCTCTCTCCCTATAGGAAATCTTGCCATGTTGTATTTGTCCTGCCTGCTTGTCCTGCGTATTGCCAGCCCGGTTATCATGCCTACTCACACTTCTCATGGATGACCCCGGACTGTGGGTATTTGGAGATGCAACCGCGAAAAATCCCATATTTTAAGGAATCTGGTGGAAGGGCACTCGTTCCTCCTTCGTTCTTTGAGGAACGAGCCCCCAAAAAACATAACAGAAGTTATTCGTTCCTTTATCAGTACCTTTGGAAACGAATAACGCTCTTCCCTAGATTACATCAATTTCCTAAGAAGCAGTAGAATTACTCCGATGAAACAATTAATCTTCCTAATGGCACTCCTCCCATTGCTCCTCTCTGCCTGTGCGACCCCCTCCCCGGCTGTTAATCCCGCCAAGTGTTACTCCTTCTGCCGTCTTCGCCCTCGCCGCTACCGGTTCTCCCACGCAAACACTCACTGCCACGCCGCTGCCTGCCACCGCCACTGCCACCCCCCTCCTCGTTGAAGGTACTCTTTACGATCAAGGTTAATGTCCGCAGCGGGCCTGGCATCAGTTTTACGACCCTTGGCTTGCTAAACGCCGAGTCCGGATAATCTACCGGGATGCCACCTCCACCTGGTACCAGTTAGTTCTATCCGGCCTCCTCGGAAGGCAGTGGTTGGGTGGCTGCCCAATTTGTCCAGGTCGCCGCCGGCACCCAGGTCCCATTGCTGGCTACCCCCACTCCTACTGGCCCCACCGGGCACGTCATGCAGCGACTGAATGTCCGCTCCGGGCCGGGTCTCACGTTCAACTCGCTGGGGGTGCTGGAACCGGGTACAGTCGTTGCCCTGGCCGGTAAAAATTCCACCGCTTCCTGGTTCCAGATCAACTTTTCCTGCCGGACCCGGCGGGGCACGGTTGGGTGACCGCCCAATACGTCCAGACGGATGCTGCCAGTCTACCGGTGTTGGATGATTACGGTACCCCGGTTGCCAGCGGAACATTTGGCCCGACCAGCCGTTCCTGTCACTCCCACTTCAACTGTTGGCCCTGCCTTTGCCGATAATGATTCTCCTGCCAACCCGGCCATCCGTGTGACATTCTCGTCCTCCGGAACGCGTCAATTCACGTACTCCAGCCAGGTCTCCGCGCCCGCAGGCGGATCCCGAAGATTGGATCGAGTTCACACCTTATGCTATCAACCCTGCCCCTGCCCGCCTGGTTTTCGGCCTGGCATGCTCCGGCAACGCTACCCTGACTGTAGAAATCTGGCAGGGCGGCAGCCTGCTACCTGGCTGGGGCAGCCTTGCCTGTGGCAATTCAGGAAAAATGATTACGCTCCCGGCTGGCCTGCCCTATGAGTTGCGCCTGTTCCCACTCTGCAGGCCGGGTCTGCGCCTGGTGG
>CAVZMZ010000018.1:0-42842 GCA_963776475.1 uncultured Chloroflexia bacterium | reverse complement strand
CCCCGTACACCCAACTCCCATCAACGGGGACCCCAAATAGGCGATACCTTATTGTACGACGAAAACCGCCCTGAGACAAAACCATGACGGTTCTGTAATCCCGGTCAAAAGACCTCGGAGTTCTTAAAGAACTCCGAGGTCTGCATCCTTATCCAGGGATGCCCCGGCCTGTCTGCTGCCCCCGCTGCTTAGCGCCAGATCAGCGGCAGGTAGATCGGGAACCCGAATTCATAGGCGCCCATGTCGCAATGCGCCCCCTGGGGACGGGGAACCCCGCGCTGGTCCGTGGCCGGGCAGCCGCTGTTGGCGCCGGCGTCGATGGCCGGGCTGCGCGGGCGTGCAGCGGGCCGGCGGGCAGCAGGGCCTGCGTCTGGGTCGCTCCGCCGTTATCGGCCAGCGGCCCCAGGAATGGATCCGTGTTTTGCAGATCACCGGTATTGGTGAGAGCGCAGTTGATTGCATAGCTTTCAGCCTTCAGCTCTCAGCTTTTCTTTTTACGTATTACGTTTTTGTTTCTTGTTTCTTTTTCCCTCTTTTCCTTCGTGTACCTTAGTGTTCCTTTGTGGTTAAATCTTTTCCATGATTAATTATTTTACTTCGCGTTCTTCTTTTTTCCTTCGCGGCCTTCGCGGTAAATCTTTCTCAATCTACAATCCTCAATCCTCCCCCTCTTGTACTATAATCACCCCATCGTCCCGCGCGCCTGTCCGGCCAGAATGGAGGTCTTCCGTGTCTTTCACTCCCAAAATCCTCACCCAGCGTGACCCGCTTTGGGCAAATGAAAAACTCGGCTTCGATGATTCCGTCACGATCGGCACGGACGGCTGCACGCTGGTCTGCCTGACCATGCTCGTCAATGGTTACGGCTTCAATGAAACCCCCTCCAGCATGAACCGCAAGCTCAAGGATATGGGCAGCGGCATCGGCTTCCTGGGCGGCCTGATCGTCTGGCCCGGGCTGACGCGCGCCTTCCCCGGGATCGTCTTCAACCACATCATCGTCTGCCGCGACGCCCCCGCCCCGCTGGACGAGATCAACACCAGCCTGGCAGCCGGGCAGCCGCTGGTGGTCGAGATCGACGAATCGCCCTCGGCCGGGCTGCAAAACCACTGGGTGGTGCTGGTCGCCCGCCAGGGCAGCGACTACCTGATGCTCGACCCCTGGCCCAATCCCCCCGACCAGGCCCCCAAGACGCTCGGATCCCGCTACGGCTTTGGCCGCCCGCCCAGCCAGTACATCACCGCCGTGGCCTGGTACGAGGCCGGCGCTAAACCGGCACCACAGCCGGTGCCAGTGCCCGAGCCCGCCCCCAACCTGTACGTGCGCGTCCAGACCTCCGCCACCGCCGGCCTGCGCCTGCGCTACGCCCCCACCACCAGCGTCAATGCCATTGCGACCGAAGCCCCCGGCACGCTGCTGCACTGCCTCGAACCGGAAGCCGTCGCCCAGATTCAAGATCGGCGCGGTCAACCAGTGGCTGCAGGTGCGCGACCCGGGCGGGCTGGTGGGCTTCGTGGCGGCCTGGTACGTGGAGCGCGTCGGAAGCCCCGCGCCGATCCGCCCTGTTCCAATCCCGCCGCCCGAGCCAACTCCGGCCCCCGCACCCGCCCCTGCGCCCGCGCCTGTTCCAATCCCGCCGCCTGCACCGGAGCCAGCTCCCGCTCCCGCCCCTGCGCCCACGGGCATGAGCGTGCTCGTCTCGCAGAGCATCGGGGCGGTCGGGCTGCGCCTGCGTGAAAAGCCCGATACCAGCTCCAACACCCTGGCGATCCTGACCGCCGGCGCGCAGTTGAGCGTGCTCGAGCCGCCGGAGCAGGCCCTCAAGAAGATCGGGCAGCTCAACCAGTGGCTCAACGTGCGCAACCTGAGCGGCGCCAGCGGCTACATTGCCGCCTGGTTCGTGGAGCTCAAGGATGCCCCCAAACCTGCCCCCGCGCCGGCACCTGCGCCCGTGCCGGTCCCCGGCGCCTGTTCCGGTTCCCAAGCCGCTTCCAGACCCGCCCGCCCTGACGGTGATCGTCTCCAGCCAGGCCAGCGCCGGGCTGCGCCTGCGCGACCAGCCCAGCTCGAACGGCAACATCCTGGAAGTGCTGATGCCGGGTACATCCATGACCGTGCTGGAACCGGCCGCCGCCGCCCGCCTCAAGGTCGGGGTCGTGAACCAGTGGCTGAACGTCCGGCTGCCAGGCGGCATGGTCGGGTACGTGGCCGCCTGGTATGTAACCACATGAGGAGCCAAGATGGACGAATCCCCCAAATTACCCTATCTGAGCAAGGTCGACCAGCGCGGTGATTTCGTGGTCTGGATCGTGGACGGCGCTTACATCCGCGGCCACACCGACGAGGAGTTCACCAACTTTGGCCAGCACTACCGCTATCCCTACATCCCCGACCAGGAATTCTGGATCGACCAGGAAGCCGAGCACGACGAGCACCAGTTCTTCATCGACCACCTGCTGGTCGAGCATGAGCTGATGGCCAAAGGCATGCCCTACGCGGATGCGCTGACCAGGGCCGACGAAGCCGAGCGCCGCGAACGCCGCCGGGCCGGCGACCTGGCGCAAAGTGACCCACCAGGGCCAGCTCCCTGCCCGACCCCGCCACGGTCGAGGAACGCCTGTGGAAGAAGCTCGAGAACGGCCTGTGTGTCTGGATCGTGAACGGCCGCCTGGTGCGCAGCGCCTACGACATCGACTTCACCGCCGGGGGCCACGACCACGTCTACGAGTTCGTGCCCGCCGCCACGGTCTGGATCGACGATGCCATCCAGGAAAACGAGCGCGGCTTTGTGCTGCTGCATGAGCTGCACGAGCGCAACCAGATGGAGAAAGGCATGCCCTACAGCCAGGCGCACGCCGAATCGAGCCGCATGGAGTTCCGCTGCCGGCACCACCCGGACGAGCTGCACGATGCCCTGGCGGCCGAGGGTTGGGCATGACCACGGAAGCCATCACCCGCCGCAGTACGCTCGAGCTGTTGGACGGGGATTGGGCCAAGTACGTTGCCCGCTTCCAGAAGCTTCCCTCCGACCGGCAAATGGAATTCCTGCAGCAGCAGGGCTATAAAAGGCTGGCGGATTTGCTGGCGCATATCGTGGCCTGGTGGGAAGTCGGCCTGCAGAATATCCAGGAGTACCGAGCGCGACCCGGATGCCTGGCAGCCCGAGATCGACATCGACAGCTTCAACGCGCGCGCCGTGGAGCGGGTGCAGGCGGTCAGCGATGCCGAAGAGGTGCGCCTCTTCGAAGCCGCCCGCCGCAAGTTCGTTGCCAGCGTGCGGGCGCTTTCCGAGGCCGATTTCAAGGATGAACGCGTGCTGGACCAGATCCGCTGGGAGCTGGTCAACCACCTGGAGGATCATAGAATCGAATGATGTGTCATTGCGAGGAGCGTACTGTGCGACGAAGCAATCCCCCCAACCCAGTGTCATTGCGAGGAGGGTGTTTTTCCCGACGAAGCAATCCCCTACTTTAGTGAGGAGATTGCTTCGCCAAAGTACGGCTCGCAATGACAGCAATCAAGGAGTACATTATGGATACACTCGCCGACTTAATCAAAGATAATGCCAGCGAAAACGCTCACCTGCGCAAGCTGGTCGATCAACTTTCCGACGCCGACCTGCGCCTGCCCATGGAAGCCGGCTGGACCGTCGCGGCCGTGCTGGGGCACATGGCCTTCTGGGACCAGCGCGCCATCACCCTGATCGCGAAGTGGCAAAAGGAAGGCGTGGGTCCCTCCGCCGTCGATACCGACGTGGTCAACGAAGCCACGCGCCTCCTGTGCCTGGCCATCGAGCCGCGCTCGGCCGCCGAACTGTCCGTGCGGCTGGCCGGTGAAATCGACCAGCTCATCGCCGGCCTGACGCCCGCCCTGCTGGAAGCCATCCAGACCAAAGGCGCCACCGTCAACCTCAGGCGCGCCAACCACCGCCGCACCCATCTGGGCGAGATCGAAAAAGCGCTCGCAGATCGCCGGAAGTAACCTATCCGAGATTTAAACACGACGGACACAACGGACACAACGGAAAAGAAAAAGACGGTAAAGATTCATAAAAAAGACCCGTTGAGTTCACGTTTAAGGATTACGCTTTCTGAATTTCTAAGTAACCAGGCACATATAATTGGTAAAAGGATGATCGTCACCCGCCTGCACCTGAACCACCGGGAAGCCTTCCTGCGCATGCTGGAAGATTACGAATCCCACGACCCGCCGAATGGCGAATTCTATGCGCGCGGCCGGGCGGATTTTCCGGCCTACGTGCAGAGTCTCGCCGATGAAGAGCAGGGCATTAATCTGCGCCCCGAGTGGGTGCCCTGTTCGCACCGCTGGCTGTTGGATGACCGCGGGGCGATCCTCGGGATCGTCCGCATCCGGCATAATATTGAGCCCAGGTTCCTGGCCGAAGAAGCCGGGCATATCGGCTACGACGTCCCACCGTCCTTCCGCGGGCATGGCTATGGCATTGCCTGCCTTCAGGCCGGGCTGGAAGAGGCGCGCCGCCTGTGCCTGGCGCGTGTGCTCTTATGCGCGGACACGAACAACCCGGCTTCCTGGAGGACCATCGAACACTGCGGCGGCGTATTGGAGACCGAGCGCTATTCCGCGCATTACCAGACCCTGGTGCGGCGCTACTGGATCGAGACCGGGATTGCACCACCCAAAGGAGCGCTATGATATTCGAAGTGACCGAAGGCTGGAGATCGGCTTTTCCGCAGGCGCACGCCGGGGTGCTGGTCATCAAGGATGCGCTCAATCCCGCCCGCCATGAGGATCTGCAGCGCCGCAAGGCAAGTCTGGTGGAAACCCTGCGGGCGCGCTACGGCCAGCTCGACCGCAGCCAGATGCAGGCCGACCCCCGTCTGCAAGCCTATGCCGCCCACTATAAGCGCTTCAAGAAGACCTATCACGTCCAGCTCCAGCTCGAGTCGATCGCCTTCAGGGGCAAAGCCATCCCGAGCGGAGCCGCCCTGGTGGAAGCCATGTTCATGGCCGAAATCGAGAACCGGCTGCTGACCGCCGGGCACGACCTGGACACCCTGCAGCTGCCCGCCTGCCTGGATGTGACCAAAGGCGACGAAGTCTATACCCTGCTGCGCGGCCAGCCCCAGCAGGTCAAGCCGGGCGATATGAAGATCTCGGACGGCGCAGGCATTATCTCGAACATCCTCTACGGTCCGGACCAGCGCACGCAGATCAAGCCGGCCACGCGTAACGTGATCTACACCACCTATGCCCCGGCCGGGATCAGCGAAGAGGCGGTCACGGAACACCTGCAGGATATCCAGGAGTATGTGCGCCTGTTCGCCCCGCATGCCCGCCTGGAAATGCTGCAGGTATTCGGATAGGAGTCGCATATGTTGTACGAGCACCGCACCCAACCCTTGCTTCCCCTCCGGGCCTTCCTGCGTCGACTGGCCTCCCACACCCTGGTGGCCCTGGCGGTCATATTTGGCTCGCTCCTGATGGGGATCCTGGGCTATCACATCCTGGAAGGCCTGCCCTGGATCAACTCCCTGGTGAATGCCTCCATGCTGCTGGGAGGCATGGGCCCGGTGGACGCCCTGCACACCACCGCCGGGAAGCTGTTTGCTTCCTTCTACGCCCTGTATTCCGGCATGGTCTTCCTGGTGGCAGTCGGGATCATCTTTGCCCCGGTCTTTCACCGCATCCTGCACCGCTTCCACCTGGACGAAGCGGCGGGCTCAAAAGACAGCTCTGAAATCATAGAATTCCAAAAATAACCACCAAGGCCCAAAGTCACAAAGAATTTAGATGGTGCCATTTATTTCTTCGCGACTTGTGTTTATGATTTTTTCCATTTGAGAGTCTTATCAGGAATTCTTATTCATCCGCGTTTATCTGTGGAAAAAATTTTAAGACAATCTCTCAAGGTTTGCTAACTTGGTATTGATCGATCAGCTTGCCCGCCCGGCTGTAAAATTCGAAGTGCAGGTCCGTAGCGCTGGCGGTCACCAGCATGGCCCCATAGTCGGCGGTATAGCGGAACTGGCTTTCGGGCAGGGGTGTGCCAAAATCATAGCGTGCGCCTCCGCCCACTCCATTTACAAAATAGGGGATGCCGTCCACCAGCAGGCGCTCGTAGTTGTGTTCATGCCCGCTCAGCACGGCCTGCGCACCCCAGGCGGCAAACGGCCAGCGCAGCCAGGTGGAGGAGCCGTGTACCGTCCCGGATGAGTAGGGCGGCTCGTGGAAATAAACGATATTCCACACACTGGTGGAAGCGGCCAGGCCTTTTTTAAGCCAGGCTGCCTGGACTGAGTTTACGCGAAAGCCGTCCGGCTCGTGCTCGTCGCTGTCGACTGCGAAAAAGTGCACCGGTCCCCAGACGAAATCGTAGTAGCGCTCGTTACCCGGCAGGCTGAAATAATCCAGGTAGGGTTTCGCTCCCGCCGTGTACCAGTCGTGGTTGCCGAGCGTCGGGAAGAAGCGGTTCTCGGTCGCGCCCGGGCCGTATTTGCCGGTATAGGGAAAAATGAAATCGTGATAGTACTTCCCGATGCGGTCGTCGATCGTGGAGGCCTCACCCAATGGGTAATTGTTGTCGCCGACCGTGATGACGAAATCCGGATTCCAACCATGCACCAGCGCAGCAACGTCCGCCTCGGCCTGGTTGCCCTCCCCGAAGTCGCCGATCACGGCGAAATGGATCGCGGCAGGCGGCGGCGTGGAGCTGGAGGTAGGCGAAAGGCTGGGTGTCGCAGTTGGCAGGCTGGGGGTTGCGCTTGGCGCCTGGGTCGCAGAGACAACCGCCGTGGGGGAAGCCGGCACACCAGTGGCGGTGGGTGGAAGCGGGGTAGACACGCAGGCTGCCAGCAGCACGCACACGATCAACAGCTGGCTGATTTGGGTAATCGGACGGTTTCTCGCAGGCATTTTTAAATTCTCTCTTTCAAGGTGGAGATTGGCATTGGCAGGCAGCAGGCATTAATCCCAAGGCCATCCCCGGCATCCGGAGGCAGGCGCGCAGGTAGAACTTTTCCATTGTACGGCATTTCCGGCAGATTGGGCAATCCGCTCTGATAAAAAAAACCCCGCTGGCTGCAACCTGCGGGGTTTGGATGACTAAGCCGAGACTGTGTTTCGCTGGTATTTCTTTAGAACCTCCCACCCGACCATGATGCCCCGGTCTTCATCGTACAGCCGCATCCGTAAAGAACTGAGGCTGGCGCGGAACGTCATCGGCCGGACCTGCAGGGCAGGGTTTTCGTTATAGGCCTTCGGCAGTTTGTAGTTGGGGATTTTCGGACTCAAGTGATGGATATGGTGAAAACCGATATTCCCGGTAAACCACTGCAGGACGGCCGGCAGTTTGTAGTACGAACTGCCCTCGAACCCGGCTCTGACAAATTCCCATTTTTGGTGGCGTTCCCAATAGGTTGGGTCGAAGTTGTGCTGGACGTAGAACAACCAGACACCGATCGAGGTGCCCAGCATAAAGACCGGCAGCTGCACCATCAGCCAGGTCTTCCATCCGACCAGCAGGATCAAGAGGCTGATCTCTACCGCCAGGGCCAGGTCCGTCCACCAGACGCTGAGGCGCTCGCGCTTGCCTCCCAACGATCCTGGGATGCGGTTGGCAAGCGAGAAGACCAGCAGCGGTCCGATCGTAAACATGATGAACGGGCTGCGGAAGATCCGGTAGGAGACCTTCTTGTACCAGGGAGCAGCCAGGTATTCCTTGACTGTCATGGTTTTAACATCGCCAACTCCGCGCCGGTCCAGGTCACTGGCGGTGGCGTGGTGGATGGCATGCGTATGCCGCCATTCATAGTAAGGCGTGAAATTCAAGATCCCGGTGAAGATGCCCAGGGCGTCATTGGCTTTTTGGGATTTGAAAAACGAGCCATGCCCGCAGTCGTGAAAGATGATGAAGGTGCGCACCATAAAACCGGCAGTCGGTATGCAGAGCAGCAGGGTCAGCCAGTAAGAGATATGCACGCTGTAAATCATCAGGAACCAGAGTGCAAAGTACGGGATGAGAGTATTGAACATTTCCCACAAGCTGCGCTTCAGGTCGGAGCGGGCATACCGCGCTACGATCTCATGCCAGCGCGACTTATCGCTTTGAGAGGGTAGATTTGATACTATATTCATCTTATTTGTCCTTTGGGTGTTTATACACCCTGAAGGATGCCCCCATAATTCTGAATAGATAATGGATAGCTGATTGATAGGTAATTGTTAGCTAATTCTTGATAGGTACAAAAAAATGCAGCCTGTTGCTTCAGGCCGCACTCCGCTCAACAATCCAACTCTTTGAACTCCGGAATATATTTTACTTTTCCGGAGGCGCCGGTCAGTGCACCCGGGCGCAGCTCCAGCAATTGGAACTCGTCGCCATCCCCATAATCACTGGTCAGGCCGTACTCCCTGGCGGGCTTGAAGCCGAAACGGGAATAGTAACGCGGATCCCCGAGCAGGACGATGAAATCGTAGCCCTGCGCCTGGCACAACTCCAATCCGGCGCGCATCAGCCGGGACCCGATCCCGGCCTTTTGGCAATCGGGCAGGACGGCCAACGGCCCGATGCCCAACCCGCGCAGAGAATCAGTGTGCGGCTCCAGCGTCACCGGAGTGAACAGAATATGGCCGGTTACAGATCCGGAACGGATTGCCACCATGGATAGACTGTCTTTGCCACGCGTGCGGACTAAATCCACCAGGTCAGCTTCGGTGAGGCGCTGGAACGCCAGTTCCTCAACGTTGCGGATGCCGGAGACGTCCGAGGAAGTTTCCAGGCGGATGTCGGGATCGATCTGTCGCAGGAGATCTTCCAAAGGCAAATCCTCCAGGGAACCGAGCACCAGACTGGCGCCTTCGATGGCAGCATGGGCCGTGATCGTGTTTGGGACCGCTATCACGCGGATCCCGGCCCGCCTGGCAGCCAGCACACCGTTGGGCGAATCTTCGAAGACCAGCGCCTCGTCGGCTGGCAATTGAAGGGCATTCAGGGCTGCCAGGAACAACTCGGGGTCCGGTTTCAGGCAGCGGACATCTTCCCTGCACAAGATCGCCTCGAAATATTCGAACAAGCCGAGCTGGCGTAGATAGCCTTCCACCCAGGCATGTCCCGAACTGGAAGCCACAGCCAGGCGTAGACCGCTGCGCCTGGCAGCCATCAGATATTCGGGCACACCCGGCCGGGCAGGCAGGCTTTCCAGTTTTTGGAGACGATATACACGCATCCGGGTTCGGAGCGCCTCCTGGTCAAGACTGAGGCCGGTGAGGGCAGCCAGGTTGGCGGCCGGGTCAAAATTGGCGATCGTGGAACCAACCACGTCGCGGATCCAGACCTGGAGCGGAAATTCCTGTCCGTATTCAGCATAAATAGCCTGCCAACCGTCCACTTCGGGCGATTCGGTATCCATGATAAGACCGTCAAAATCAAAAATGAGCGCTTTGATCACCAGACCTCCGGGATTTGAACTGGCCCATTATAACCGAGACAAATAGGATTTATTGGGGAAGGCGGGGTGGGGAAAGAATTAGGAGAAATGGATCCCCCAGATATTCCCAATCAAAATCGATTAAAATGAACTTCGCTTCCGGCGGGGAAGGCTTGCCCGGTCCGGATAAGGAGAAATGTGTGTCGAATAGAAATCATTGTAATACCGGCATGTGGAAAGTATCCGCCGTTATCCTTGGCGCAGTGTTGTTGGCCTCCTGTGGAAATCCGGCCCCTGCGACGATCCCTATGACCAGCGCGCCAACTACTGCCGCCATGGACACGCCAACGATCACCCCGACCAACCCGCCGCCTACTATGGAAAATATCATCCCCAAGCCTGTCGCGGTGGTTGAAACAGGCGGAAGCTTTGTCCTGTCTGCCGACGCCAGCATCCAGGTTGAACCTGACAATGCTGAGGTTCAGGCGATTGGGCAGTACCTGGCGGATGCGCTAAACCCGGCGACCGGCTACTCGCTCAAAGTCCAGGCGTCGAACGAAACCCCTGCCAAGGGCAGCATATCCCTGAGCCTGACGGGAGCAAACCCGGCGCTCGGCGACGAGGGTTATGAACTGATCATCACGCCGGAGCTGGTCAAGCTGGCAGCCAACCAGCCGGCAGGACTGTTCTATGGCGTCCAGAGCCTGCGGCAGTTGCTGCCCCCTGCAATCGACAGTTCTTCCGTCCAGCCTGGTCCGTGGAGGCTGGGCACCGGGACGATCACCGACAGCCCGCGCTTCGCCTGGCGCGGAGCCATGCTGGATGTAGCCCGGCACTTTTTCAGCGTCAAGGATGTTACCCGATACATTGACCTGCTGGCCTATTACAAGATCAACCGCCTGCACCTGCATCTTTCCGATGACCAGGGTTGGCGGATCCAAATCAACTCCTGGCCAAACCTGACCGCCATTGGCGGCAGCCTGGAAGTGGGCGGCACCCCCGGCGGTTATTACAGCCAGGCTGATTATTCTTACATCGTTAATTATGCCCGCAGCCGCTATATCATGGTCATCCCGGAGATCGACATGCCCGGACACATCAACTCCGCCCTGGTCTCCTACTCCGAACTTAATTGCGATGGGGTCGCACCCGAACCGTACACTGGCACGGAAGCCGCCAGCAGTTCCTTATGTGTCAACCAGGATATCACCTACACTTTCCTGGAGAATGTCATCGGCGAGTTGGCCGCACTGACGCCAGGCCCGTACATCCACATCGGAGGCGATGAAGCTCAAAACACAAATAAGCCCGATTACATTAATTTCGTCAAAAGGGTGCAAGACATCGTCGCGGCCGCCGGCAAACAGGTGATTGGATGGGAAGAGATCGCCCAGTCTCCGCTCCTGCCCACTTCCATCGTCCAGCACTGGAACCTCGATGCGAGTTTTGCCCCGCAGGCGGTACAAGAGGGCGCCAAAGTCATCATGTCGCCGGCGGATCGGACCTATCTGGATATGAAGTACGACGACTCCACCAGCATAGGACAGAATTGGGCCGGAACGATCAGCCTCGAGAAGGCTTATAACTGGGATCCGGCCAATCTGGTTGGCGGTATTACCGAAAAGGATATCCTGGGTGTAGAAGCTCCGCTCTGGTCCGAGAAGCTGAACACGATGGACGACCTCGAGTACCTGGCTTTTCCACGCATCCTTGGCTATGCCGAGATCGGGTGGTCCCAGCAAGCCAGCCGGGACTGGAACGGATATAAAAAACGTCTGGCCGCACAAGGGCCGCGCCTGCAAGCCCTGGGAGTGAACTTCTACCCATCCCCGGAAATTGCCTGGCCATAAAAATCAGGTTCGCGAGCCTCTGCAATCGCCATGCCCAACCCAGCCCGATTCGACTTGATCATTGTAGGTGCAGGTCCGGCGGGAATTTCCACCGCACTCCACCTGGCGCAGATCGCGCCGGAAATGGTGCATCGGACACTCATCCTGGAAAAAGCACACCACCCGCGCCCGAAACTGTGCGGAGGTGGGTTGTTGCCGGATGCAGAGGTTATCCTGAATTCCCTCGGGCTGGACAGCCGGGATGTGCCGCATTACGACGTGGATTGGGCGCATTTTGATTTCGGTGGCAAGGGTTTTCGGATGCGCGCCGAAAAAAAGGGCAGCTTTGCATTTCGCACCATCCGCCGGTATGAGTTCGATGCCTGGCTGGCTGACAAAGCGCGCAAGCGCGGTTTCCATATCCAAGAGAATATATCCGTAAAACGAGTCTCGTTGAACGGGTCCGAGGTGGCACTGGAAACCGATCAGGGAGAATACCGCGCCACGGTCGTCGTAGGTGCAGATGGGTCAAAGAGCGTCGTCCGGCGCCTGGTGGTCCCCCTGGAAAGTACCCATACCGCCCGCCTGCTGGAAATCGTCACCGAGCCCAGGCCGGAAGCTTCCTTCCACATCCAGGCGAATTCTTATTTCGATTTCCTGTACGTCCCGCAGGGAATCCTTGGTTACAGTTGGGATTTCCCGGCGCTCGAAAAAGGCCGGCCTGTGCGGGTGCGCGGCATCTACGACAGTAATGTTTATCCGCTCAAAACGGATATCTCGCTGCGGGATGCGCTCGCGGACGAGATCGGACTCCACGGATATAAAATTGAAGAATATGAGCTGCAGGGCCATCCACTGCGCTGGTTCGAGGCGAAAAGCGCCCTGTCAGCCGCGCATGTCCTGCTGGTGGGAGATGCGGCCGGAGCGGATGCGCTCTTCGGCGAAGGGATCAGTATCGCCCTTGGGTACGGCCGCTTTGCCGCCCAGGCCATCCAGCAAGCCTTTGCCAGGCAGGATTTCTCCTTTCGAGATTATAAAAGGACCATCCTGCGTTCCGAAATGGGCAAGTCCCTGCAGCGGCGTACCTGGCTTGCCAAAACCTACTATCGATTTCGCAGCCGCGCCATCCAGACCCTGGTCTGGAGAAGGTTGGGCTGGCTGGTCGAATGGGTCATGCAAACCTTCATCATCGGATGGGCAAGCAGGCAGGATAAGTAGGGGCACGATATATCGTGCCCCTACGGGGTACTTTGCCCCTACCGGTTGATTTGCTTGATAAACCCGGGGGAATTTAGACCGCGTTCCAGCAGGTACGTTAGGTACCTCTGCATCAACACTTCAAGTTCGTTCTGCACCTCGGGGCCGGGCCGCGCCCGCTGTGCCTCCGAATAGGAGCTACGCTGGAAGTGGCGGAAAACCTTGAGCGCTTCCATCGATACATTCCAGACGCCCGGCAACCCGGCGCCGCATTTCGGGCACAACACGCCGCCTGCGGCGGGTGAAAAGTACTGGGCGACCGGCCGGATCGGCTCACCGCAATTGGCGCATTCGAACAGGTGCGGGCGGAAGCCGAGCAGATCCAACAGGCGCACCTCGTAGTAGCGGATGGCCAGCCAGGGCTCGGGTTCGGTGGCGATGCGGTCGAGGATCTCCGTCAACAGGCGGAAGATGGCATTGTTTTCGCTTTCATCCTCGTAGGTGAAACGGTCGAGCAGTTCAACCGCATAAGAGGCGTAGCCGGTCTTGACCAGGTTCGCGCCCAGTGCGAGATATGCATTCAGGGTATCGACCTGGGTTACGATCAGCAGGTCGCGGCCTTTGGCAAGCTGCAAGGTCACGCGTGTGAACGGTTCGAGGTGCCCGGCTTTGCGCGAACGGATCTTGCGCGCACCCTTGGCTATTGCGCGCACCTTGCCGCGCTCGCGGGTATAGAGCGTAAGGATGCGGTCGGCCTCGCCCCAATCGGAGTGACGCAGGACCACGGCTTCTACACGGAAAGAACGGGCTTCTTTCATCATTTTCCTGATATCCAGGATGAGTCTATCATTATTAGCGAAAACTTCAAGTTTTTTTTCTTGAATCAAGGCCCCATTACGGCCCGGCGGACGCTGTCCAACACCAGCAGAGCGGACATGCGCTGGATATCGACCGCTACATCCGTCAGGTAGATATCGCCTTGATACCTCGCATCCGGACGGGTATAGAGACCCCGGTTGGGAAGTTCGCTGACGGCTGCCCAAAAATTCCAGAAGGGCAGGTTATATTCCACGGCCAGTTGGGCATAGGCGGTATTGATGTGTTCGTCCAGGTCATCGTTGTCGGCCTTGGTTGCCAGGATGGGCACCACGCCAGCCGCAATCAGCTGGTCGAGCAGCTTGCGCATGTAATCCTGGTTGCGGCTTTCGTAGTGCGTGCCAACGTGGATGATAACAAAAGCGGGTTTGTGGATGCGCAACTCGCATTGAATGGGAGTCTCGTAAATCGTGCAAGTGTACTTGTTCTGATGCCAGGGGGGCCACATCAGAGAGCCGGTGGTTGTGCCGCCTCTAACAGTGGGGCTCTGGCGGTTGAACGAACCGGTAAACCAGGCCACCGTCTCGCGCAAATTGGATGGCAGCTTTTCAACCAGCTGCGGGTCGGTTTCAAAGATGCCCATGAAGACATCCGGCTCGGACTGGCAATCCCCGAAGACCGAGAAGGCGTGGGGGTCGTTGCCGAGCGATTGCCCGAGTTGGTAAATCTGGCGGGCGTGTTCCGGGACAATCGGGAGCACCGGCCAATTGCTCCAATCCGCCGGGTCGAGGCCCAGTGCGGCAGGGAGCGGGGTTGGGGAGGAAGTAACGGTAGCCGAGGGCAGGGGCGTCTGGCCGGGGAGCGGGACCTGTGTTGGAGTGGGGGTAGAGGATGGCTGCGGGGTCGGGCTGGCGACAGGCGAAGTTGAGGGGGTTGTGGATGGGAAGCAGAGTCCCAACCGATGCGATGGCTGGCTGGCAGGCTGTGAGCAAGAGCAGAAGCAAAAGCGCAGATTGACGAATATGCATCCAACCAATTCTACTTCTTTATCGCAAAGCCACGCAACTTGACATTACCCGGGTTCTCTTCATCATTATTCCAGTTTGAAGGATTTGTAAGGATATAGCCGGCGATACGTTCGTAGTCGTTATTATCCCGGATGATGTGCTCATAATAATTAGATTGCCAGACGTTGCTCAAATTCAATTCGCGCCCGGCGCGTCGGGTGACGGTGGCTTTAAACGTCCGAATAATGGTTGGTAATGACCCAACCACTGGTTTGCCGAATTGTTCGATGGTGGGGGTAGGGGCACGATTTTCGATGCCGGGGGTAGGGGCACGATATATCGTGCCCCTACCAGGATCGGCATGAATAATCAAAATTCCATGTACGTGATTCGGCATGACCACGAATATGTCAGCATTTGTATTTGGGAAATGTGCCGGGATCTCGAACCAACATTCTTCTATAATCTTGCCTAATGCATTAATCCGCATTTCGCCATTCACTACCTCGCCGAATATTGATTCCCGTCTCAACGACACGATGGTTATGTAATACCCACCTGCTTGCGAATAATCATATTCTTTCAAGCGAATGGATTTGCGATGATGGATTTTGGGGTCAAATTTTATTTTCATTTGACTTTCACAAGAGTGCAAAATGTTTTGCCCCAACATAGAAAGAAATTAAAATAGCAGAGTGATCGATTTTTATGTAGGTTGCCTTTATTGTACAACGAATCATAAAAACTCATTCCTCCCGTCCGCTCAAAAAAGGATATAATGCCAAGCTTAAGAGTGCCCTGCATGTATAGACCAGATTGTTTTATAACGACCACCACGACTACAACCCCGCTCCCCGCTTGAGCGGACGGAGGGTTGTACCTGGTCAAATCCCGGCTTCCGAAGTCTGCTCACTTCGGGAGTTTTTTTATTCTTTATTCTAGGAGAGCCATGACATCATACCAAGGGGTTTTGCACCGTTATCAAGGCCTGCTCGACCTGCCCGCCCATACCCGCCCGGTGACCCTGCTGGAAGGTAATACCCCGCTCATCCCGGCCAGGCGACTGGCAGAACAATTGGGAGGCGGGTTCGAGCTGTTCATCAAATTCGAGGGACTGAACCCGACCGGCTCCTTCAAAGACCGCGGCATGACTGCCGCCGTCAGCGAAGCTTATGGCCGGGATGCCAAGGCGGTCATTTGCGCATCCACCGGCAATACAGCCGCGTCTGCGGCAGCCTATGCGGCACGCGCCGGGATGCGGTCAGTGGTGCTCATCCCGCAAGGCAAGGTGGCGGCCGGAAAGCTGGCCGGGGCGCTGGCCTATGGGGCGCAGGTCATACAGGTGGACGGTTCATTCGACGATGCGCTCAGCATGGTGGTGCAGATCACCCAGAAACAGCCCATCTGCCTGGTCAACTCACTCAACCCCTACCGCATCGAGGGCCAGAAAAGCGCGGCCTTCGAGATCTGCGATGTACTGGGGAGCGCCCCGGACTGGCTGTGTCTGCCGGTCGGCAACGCCGGGAATATCACCGCCTACTGGGCCGGTTTCAAGCAATACCATGACCTGAAATCCAGCGGGCTGCCGCAGGTGCTGGGTGTACAGGCTGAAGGGGCCGCGCCGCTGGTGCTGGGACACCCGGTGGACAAGCCCGAGACCGTCGCGACCGCCATCCGCATTGGGCGTCCGGCGCGCGGCGAACAGGCTTTGCAGGCCGCCGAAGAATCCGGCGGGCGTATCATCGCGGTCAGCGATGACGAGATCCTGAAGATGCAGCGGACTCTCGCCGGCCTGGAAGGGTTGTGGGTGGAGCCGGCTTCCGCGGCCGGGCTGGCGGGCTTGGCGCACGAGCTGGCGGCCGGGCGTTTCGCGGCCAAGGGCAAGCGGATCGTAGCCATTTGCACAGGTCACGGCTTGAAAGACCCGGATATCATCACAAAGGAGATGAGCAGGCCACAGGTGGTTCCGCCAAGCCTGGAGGCGCTCGAGGAGGCAATCCTGAAATGAACAGCATCACCATCCATGTCCCGGCCACCACCGCCAACCTGGGCCCGGGTTTCGATACGCTCGGTCTGGCGCTGGACTTGTGGAACGAAACGGAATTCGCCCAGACGGATGCCGGTGAATTTTCCATAACCATCTCGGGTGAAGGTGAGAAGACACTCCCCAAAGATGAAACGAATTCCATTGCGGCGGCGGCCTTGCAGTTATACAAACTGGCTGGAAAAGATCCGGCCGGCCTGTCCATTCACTGTATCAACCGGATCCCACTCATCTCGGGACTTGGCTCCAGTTCTGCTGCCCTGGTGACAGGTATGCTGGGGGCGAATTCCCTGCTGGGCGAACCTTTCTCGCGCCAGGATATCCTGACCATGGCCACCGAGAACGAGGGTCACCCCGATAACGTTGTCCCGGCTATGCTGGGCGGATTGGTGGCCTCGGTCGTCTGTGACGACCGGATCGTCACCCGCAAGCTGGTGGTCAGCCCCATGAGCATCACTGTGGTGTTCCCGGATTTCTATTTCCCGACCAAGACTGCGCGCGCAATCCTGCCAGAATATGTGCTGCGGGAGGATGCCATCTTCAATGTCAGCCGGGCAGTCCTGGTGATCAAATCGCTCGAGACCGGCGATCTGAGGCTACTGGGCGAGGTGATGGAAGACGCCCTGCACCAGCCCTATCGCCTGCCGCTGATCCCGGGAGCACAGGCTGCCATGCAGGCTGCCCGGCAGGCTGGCGCCAGCGCAGTGGCACTCTCGGGTGCCGGGCCCAGCTTGATCGCCTTTTCCAGGCAACCTGCCAATCCCGCCATCGGCCAGGCCATGCAGCAAGCCTTCGTCCAGGCCGGGTTGAGCGCGCGCATCTTCCCATTGAATATCAGTGTAAGCGGAGCCAGTTGCGTGGAAAAAACATCTTCCTAGATGTGTAATAATTGGAGAAAAGAGGCCGTATGCGCGCACGACGTGCCCTGCTTTACATGCCGGGCGATGACCGGCATAAGATCGAAAAAGCCCTGACGCTGGGCGTGGACTGCGTCTGCATGGATATGGAAGACGGGGTGGCGCTGAACCGCAAAGCCGAAGCCCGCCGGAGCATAGCAGCGGCATTGCGCGAGTTAGGTTTCGGCCGCTCCGAAAAACTAGCCCGCATTAATGCTGTCGGTTCCGGGCTTGAGACCGAGGATATCGAAGCAGTCCTGCCTTTCGGGCCGGATGGGGTGGTCGTACCGAAAGTCGAGCGTTTGGATCAGATCCAGTGGGCCAGTGAGAAGATCGAAGCGGCGGAACTGGCCTATGGCTGGCCGATCCATTCGATCCGCATGCTGGTGGGAGTGGAGACTCCCAGAGCCATTTTGAATCTGAATGAAATAGCTTCTCATCCGCGCCTGGATGCACTCATTTTTGGGGGCGAGGATTTCGCGGCCAGCGTTGGAGCCATCCGAACACCCACAGCCCTGGAACTGCTCTACGCCCGTTCAGCGGTGGTGGCAGCGTGCGCGGCGTATGAGCTGCAGGCTATTGATATGGTCACAGTGGATTTCAAGGATTTGGAGACCGTGCGCCGGGAGGCCAGTTTCGGGGCGCAGTTGGGCTATACGGGCAAGCAGGTCATCCACCCGAACCAGGTAGCGCCGGTACAGGAAGCTTTCACACCGGATGAGGCCGCCATCGAGTCTGCCCGGCGGCTGGTGGAGGCCTTCAAGTTGCACCAGGCCCAGGGCACCGGCGCGTTTGCATTGGATGGCAGGATGATCGATAAGCCGCTGGTGATGGCTGCCGAACGCGTTTTGGAGCGCGCCCGCGCGGCGGGGAAAATAAAGTAGAGTTCAGACAAAACAAATTGACCGGCGGGGTTGATCGCCTGGGCTTCATCTCCTATTCATCTTGGGGCTGTATATTCATCCCATTAAGATAAAGGTTAGGAGATATCAATGTCCAGAAAACAATCCACCCAGTCTTCGGCTTTTGCCAGGAATTTAAAGAAATTTTTTCTGTCCGCCTTTGTGATCGTGACATTTATCGCTTACTTCTTTCACGAGAAGTTCACGAGCCAGGCGAGCGCGAGCGCCAACACCGGCAATCCGGCCTCCACACCCAACGCAACTCAAACAGTGGCGGATACAACATCCCAGGGCGCCTATAAAAACGGGACTTTTACCGGGCCAGCGGTGAACGCATATTATGGTCTGGTACAAGTACAGGTTGTTATCCAGGGTGGAAAAATCTCTAATGTACAGTTCCTGCAATACCCTAATGACCGGCGGACCAGCCAGCAGATCAACAGCCAGGTCATGCCGTGGCTCCAGCAGGAAGCCATCCAGGCCCAGAGCGCGAATGTCGATCTTATCTCCGGGGCCACTCTGACCAGCGAAGGTTTTGCGAATTCGCTACAAGCCGCGCTTCAATCTGCCAAGAACTGATTATGAAACAATCCCGCATGATCATGGGCATGCCCGTGATTCTGGAGGTTATTGATTCCTGGGTAACCGGGAAAACATTCGACGAAGTATTCGCCTATTTCGAATACGTGGACAGGAAATTCAGCACCTATAAGGACGAGAGCGAAATATCCTTGATCAACCGGCAGGAAATCACCCTTGAACAATCCAGCGAAGATATGCAGGCCATTTTTATGTTAGCCGAGCAGACCCGCCAGGAAACCGACGGTTATTTCGACATTGCGAGCAATGGCAAATATGATCCCTCCGGGATCGTAAAAGGCTGGGCAATCTACAATGCTTCCGAAATCCTACGGCAAGCCGGCTTTAAAAACTATTACGTGGATGCCGGAGGCGACATTCAAGTCTCCGGGAAAAACGCTGAAGGTCAGGATTGGCGGGTTGGGATTCAAAGCCCCTTCAACCCTAAAGAAATCGTAAAAATTGTCTCGCTCCAGGATTGCGGCATGGCTACTTCAGGGACATACGTGCGTGGACAGCATATTTACAATCCGAAGAACAGCGAACAGCTTATTACCGAAATTGTCAGCCTGACAGTGATTGGACCTGATATCTATGAAGCCGATCGGTTTGCCACGGCGGCTTTTGCGATGGGATCTGCCGGTGTTTATTTCATTGAAAACCTGAAAGGTTTCGAAGGGTATATGATCGATCAAAAGGGGCTGGCAACTTATACCAGCGGGTTTGAAAGGTATGTCTGTCATGCTTAAGTTCATCGACAACTGGCTAAACCGGATCACGATGTACCGGTTGGTGCTGTATTATCTGATTTTTTTGCTGACTGCAGCGGTTGGTCTATCAGTTTTAGGCATATTAAAGTACGATGTTTTTGCACTGCTTTTTTCGATCGCTTTCCTGATTGCGGTCGGCTGGGTTGTAAATTGGATCTTTGCCAGAGTGTTCGGGGTTGCGACCAATGTAGAATCGGTTTACATCTCGGCGCTCATCCTGGCTTTGATCATCACACCGATCCAATCTTTCAACGATCTATGGTTTTTGGGCTGGAGTGCGGTCCTGGCAATGGCTTCAAAATATATTATTGCCATCAACCGAAAGCATATTTTTAACCCAGTCGCTTTCGCAATCGCTTTGACATATTTTGTACTCAACCAATCGGCCAGCTGGTGGGTGGGCAATGCGCCCATGCTTCCTTTCGTGCTGCTCGGAGGAATCCTGGTTGTCCGAAAGATCGGAAGGTCCGACCTGGTGCTCAGTTTCCTGATCACAACCGGTGTGATCAGCCTGCTGGCAAGCTTATTTGGCGGAGGCGGTTTGGTTGGAGAACTGCAGAAAATCGTCCTCTATTCCCCCTTGTTTTTCTTTGCCTTCATTATCCTTACCGAACCGTTGACGACACCACCCACGAAAAAGACAAGGATTATCTACGGTCTGCTGGTAGGTTTCCTGTTTACCCCACAGATCCATTTCGGCACTTTTTATATTACACCGGAATTGGCGATACTTATTGGGAATGTCGTTTCCTACCTGATCAGCCCCAAAACCAGGGCGGTCCTCAAACTTAAGGAGAAGATCAAGATCGCGCCAGATACTTATGATTTCATCTTCTCGCACATCCGGAATTTTGCTTTTGCGCCCGGACAGTACATGGAGTGGACACTGGGTCACGAGCACCCTGACGCGCGCGGGAACCGGAGATTTTTTACATTGGCATCTGCGCCAACCGAAAAAACACTGCGGCTGGGGGTCAAGTTTTACCAGGAATTGAGCAGCTTCAAAAAAGCCATGCTGAAAATGAACAACGGCGATGAAATTGTCGCCTCCCAGTTGGCAGGAGATTTTGTCCTTCCCGAGGATCCAAGGCAGAAATGTGTATTGATCGCCGGTGGAGTGGGCGTAACGCCTTTCCGCAGCATGATCAAGTATTTGCTGGATACCCGTCAACGCCGGCCCATTACCCTGCTGTATGCCAATAAGAGTGTTGACGACATTCTCTACAAAGATATTTTCGACCGGGCCGAACATGAACTGGGTATCCGAACAATTTATACGGTAACCGATACTGATAATCTCCCAGCCTCCTGGACGGGACAAGTAGGACGCATAACCCCCAAGATGATCAAGAGCTTAGTGCCTGACTACCGGCGCTGCACATTTTATGTTTCCGGCCCCAAAGGCATGGTTGATTCATTCGAAAAATCATTGGGCATGATGAGAATTCACAGCTCGCAAATCAAAACCGATTTTTTCTCGGGCCTGGCTTAAGAACCTGGGCCCATAGTTGCCAATTCGCTGCCTGGCTGTTATTTTGTTCAAATGCCATGGAAATTCCCTGAACCAAGGGAATTATTTTTAGATCCGGTTGGGAGGGTGAATCAAACGAACCGGAATCAAAAAGTGGTTGTTATAATATTATGCATTAATCCAATTTATGGAAAGCGACCCAATGGATAATATTGAAATCCGCGCCGTTAGGACCCGCCGCGAAAAGAACCTCTTCCTGACCTTTCCCTGGCGAATTTACCGGGGCGACCCGCTTTGGGTCCCGCCTCTACTATCCGAGCGCAAAAAAGTAATCGACCCGAACAAGGGCAAGTTTTTTGAGGATGGGTATGCGGAATTGTTCATCGCCAGGAAAAACGGCAGGACGGTTGGCACCATCGCATGCGGTGAGGACCAGTCTGCCACACGCAGCCGGGCTTTTGGTGAATGCCTGATCGGCTTTTTCGAATGTGTGAATGACTACGAGGTAGCCAAAGCGCTTTTTGACCGGGCAACTGCCTGGGCGAGTGAGCACAACCTCGTCCGACTGCTGGGGACTTACAACCTTGACCGTGAGGATTTACGCGGCATTCTGATCGAAGGACGCGACCGCCCGGCTGCCGTCTATTGTGGCTACAACCCGCCCTATTACCAAACCTTCCTGGAACAATACGGCTTTACAAAATTCGACGAAGACGGGCTGGCCTATGCCGTTGATCTGGACCTGAACAAGACCGAGATCCAGCACCTGATGCGTCTGGCAGAGAAAATCCGCCAACGCAAACAGAACATCACGCGTGCGGGGAGCCGATCTGAAGAACATCGATAGCGAGGTCGACCGCATCCTTGAACTGCAGAACCGCGGCCTGGCCCATTTTCCAAACTTCACTCCTTACACACGCGCTTCGATCGAAGCCATGGTCCTGCCCATGCTGGATGTAATCGACCCGGAGCTGGTGCTCTTCGCTGAAGTGGACGGCAAGCCGGCGGGCTGGTTCCCGGCAGTCCCCAACCTGAACGAAATTTTTATTCATCTGAATGGTTTACGCTATCCCTGGAATTACCTGCGCCTGATCAAGTATTCACGCTACAAACCCAAAAGCATCGCCATTAAAAGCGTAGTTGTTCCGCCGGAATACTGGGATACGGGCGTGGGGGTGCTGCTCTTCGATGAAATGGCCCGCCGGGCTGTTGCCAAAGGCTACACCTGGGCGGATATGTCCATGACCGGCGAATACAACACGGATACCTGGCCCCTGGCGCACCGCATGGGCGCCACAATCTACAAGCGCTACCGTTTTTACGAAAAACCTTTGGCTTCAGCCCAGAATAATTGACAGCTCCATCACCGGAGAACCCAATGACCAAGTATAAGATTATCGCCAACCCCAATGCCGGACACGGCAAGGGGGCACGCGCCATCCCGGAAATAGAACGGGAGCTCACCCGCCTTGGCCTGGACTTCGACCTGGTCCGCACAGAATGTGTCGGACATGGCATCCGGCTGGCACATGCAGCCGCTCTGGAGGGCTACGATGTCATTGTGGCGGCGGGTGGGGACGGAACTGTCAATGAAGTGCTCAACGGTCTAATGGAAGCGCGGCTGGTAAGCCAGAACCGCCCAGCCATGGGAGTCCTGTGCATGGGACGCGGCAATGATTTCGGACCCTGTGTCAATATCCCGGAAGACCTGCCGACTGCCTATCAGGTGCTGAAGGACGACAACCGGCGCATCATCGATATCGGCCGCGTAAGCGGTGGAAAATTTCCGCAGGGGCGTTATTTTGCCAACAATGTCGGCGTCGGGTTTGATGCCATCGGTACCATTGAGGTTGCCAAATTACCGGAATGGGGCATGCTCAGCTTTTTCATTGCCATCCTGAAAACCATATTCCTGTTTTACAAAGGCCCCACCGTCCGGCTTGATTATGATGATAAGACTCTCACTACTTCCACGCTGATGCTGCTGACCATGAATGGGAAACGGATGGGGACCGGTTTCAAGATGGCTCCCGATTCGAAACCGGACGACGGGCTGTTCGACCTGGTCATCGTCCGTCAGGTCAGCCGGCTGCGGATCTTCGGCTTGATCCCGCACTTCATGAAAGGCACGCAGGGCACCCAACCGGAGGTTCAAACTCTACGGGCTGCCCGGGTGGCGATTACTGCGGTTTCAGGGGCTCTCCCGGCTCAAAGCGACGGCGAGATCATCTGTGTGGACGGAGCGCGTCTGGACATCGAAATGCTGCCGCGTCAGGTTGAAATCGTTTGCCCAAAAGTGTAACAGCATGAGCCTGCTCCAGCGCATTGCAGCGACATTTTTCAAGGTCCTGACTGCCCTGATGTTCAAAGTGGACGCCGCACAACTGGCCAAAGTTCCCCGCAGCGGACCATTGATCATTGTCGCCAACCACGTTCACATCCCCGAAATACCCACACTCTATGTCCGTTTATTGCCGCGCAAAGTGCACGGCATGGCGCAGGCTGAACGTGTACTCGACAAGAATATCACCGGGAAAATCCTGCGTTTGTTCGGGACCATCCCGGTCTGGCGGGGTGAGGCTGACTTGAATGCTTTGCGCACGGGTATCCGAAAATTAAGCGAAGGTAAAATCATCCTGCTCGACCCGGAAGGAACGCGCAGCCATAGCGGGTGCCTTCAGAGAGGCCGCCCGGGAGCCATCCTGATGGCGCTGCACAGCGGTGCGCCGATACTGCCAGTCGTACATTATGGCAGTGAGAATTACTCAGAAAATTTGAAACGACTGCGCCGTACGGATCTACATTACGTGGTCGGCAGGCCATTCCGGTTGAATGCAGGCGGACAACGGGTCACAAGTGCAATACGCCAGCAAATGATTGACGCGGTAATGTTCCAAATGGCCAGCCTGTTACCAGCTCAATACCGAGGAGCGTACGCCGACTTTAATACTGCCCCCTGTAAATATCTTGACTTTGCAGTTAATATCTTGAAAAAAGAAGTGAAGTAGGAATATCCGCATCCCTTCCCCGCTCCAAGCGGATTCCCATTAAGCCAGATCTCTTATAAATCAAGAGGTGGTTTTAACCTTGCCAGCAAAATTCGATAATTGGCTTGATTGGGCGGGTTCATTGAGATGATGGCATCGATCACCTGCACCGCCCCATCCCGGTCACCTGCGTTCAGGAGGCTTTCTCCCAGCTTATCGAGCTGGGCCACGGCCTCCGGAATCCGTTTCGCCTGGCGATATTCCTCCGCCAGGGCGCGTTGCAGAACAGCCTGAGTGGGATTTTCGTTGACCAGTTCTTCCAAAAAAGGAATGGCCGCGCCGCGCCGGCCCACACTTTCCAGGTGAGCCATCATATTTTCCAGTTCTGCCGCGGCTTGCGGTTTTTGATCCAGGCGGATATTCAGTTCGATCAAATTCTTGCGGACTGCAATATCGTCCGGTTCGAGAGTGCGGAGTTGTTCGAAGACGCGCAGGGCCTGGCGCCAATCCAGATGCTGCATATCGATATCAGCCATGCGCTGGAGTAATTTAACGCTCCAACTACGGTTGGCGCCGCCTTGCTGAGCCAGGTGTAAAGCCGTTGTGTAAGTCTTGCGAGCCAAATCCAATTCCGCCAGGCGGTAATAAATATCCGCCAGGTCCAGGTATTCGCCAATGGCATCTTCAACCTGGCCGCGCGCCGCCAGCTGGTCAATCAACCGGGTGCGGGCGGATAGATCCATCGGAGCAACCTGAACAACCTTGCGAAGCAAGCTTACTGCCTGGGCGGCTTCGCCCCGTACGCTGTAGGCTTGAGCCACAACGGTATACTTGGCAATTGCATCCTGCGTGCGTCCTTCCTGGATTAACAGATCGCCCACCAATGTATGCAACGGCAAATAGGTCGGAGCAAATTTGAACGATTTAAAAGCTTCATCCATCGCAGAACGCAAGTATCCATCACGCGCCAATTGACGGATTTTTCCGACCGCTTCGATTACCTGGCCGCTCTGGGCCTGGGTCAGGATTTCAGCCAACGGCACAGCCCCTTCAGCATATTTGGGAAGCTGTTCACGCGCCTGGGTGATGGCCGCCCGCCAGTCCGGGCGCACGAGCAGATGGTTAATGTTCGTGCAGAGCTGCTCCATTTTTTCTGTATCGGTCTCATGACTCTGGGTCTCAATCAACGGCTCATACAACTGACGAATTTCGGCGGATTGTTCAGGCGGAACGATCAACGTGTCGGCCAGCTTAAGCGCTTCCAAATACTCTATGCTCGCTTCAGACAGCCGCCCCGACTGGTGCTGTATTTCTGCCATGAGCACGCGGGATCCGATGGCATAATCCTTATGATTTACTGCAATTTGCAAGTGCCGCAGGGCTCCTTCCGGGTCCCCGGTTTTGGAGCGCAGGAGACCCAGGTCAAAGTACAGCGACGAGTTCAGTGAAACCATCTGCCAGGGCTTTCTCAAGCTCCTCAGCAGCCTGGCTGTCGTGTTCCTTGGTCTGGGCGTCAATAGCCTGGCCAATGTGGATCATGACCTTTGAGCGTTCACTTTGTTTGATATTTAATGGCCCGGTACCGTGTACAATCGCTTGCATACCACGTTTGGATGAGACGGCACTCGCCCCAGATTCTTCGGATAGGTCGAATAGGACCTCTGCCAGACGATTGAGAGCATGTTTCCGCGCCTCAGCGATCGGGTCCAGACCTGTGTCGGCGGACTTGGGAGGTTCCAATTGTTTCACCTGCGCCAATCGCAGCGCGCCAGTGCCTCCCTGACGGTGCATGGGCTTGGGCAGCAGCTGCCCATTTTTAAGCATGCTCTCCGCCTGGCGAACTTCCTGACTCTGAGGCGCCAGCCGCAGCGCCCGGTTTACCATTTCGTTGGCTTTGGCTGCATCCCCCGAACGTTGGTATAAACTGGCAGTCGCCAAATATTCACTGGAGGCTTGTGGGATATGACCAAGACGTTCGTGGACCAACGCAAGGTACAAACGTGCTGTAATATTTTGGGAATCGAGCTGGGTGATACGCATCCAATTTTCAAGAGCTTTTTCGGAGTTCTGGTTTTGGATGTGAAGTTCGGCGGCACGCAGGAATGCCTGAATGGCCCCTTGAATATTTCCCAACCGTTCCGAGAGCTGCCCCACCTTCTCCAGCGGGATGGGATCCTTGGGAGCCGCCCGGGCTGCCTTCTGGTAGGCCTGGAGGGATTCTTCGTAGCGCTGCAGCTCAAACAAAGCCAACCCCAGGCTGGTCAGTGCTTTGGGGCTGTCTGGAATTTCATCCAGGGCCTGCTGATAGGCAAGCGCGGCTTGAGCCCACTGCTGGTCCCAGGCTGCGGAATGACCCTTGCTCATTGCTTCTTGGAATACTTCGTTGCTTCCTGACATCATTTCTCACAACAAGGTTATGCGCTTGGCTGCATTTCGTCCCAATTCGTACCCCAACGTGCATCGGTAGTCAATGGGATGGACATCGGGTAAGCCGTTTCCATGACGACACGTGCAGCACGAATTGTCTCGTTTAGCTCAGGCAGCGGGCATTCGATCACCAATTCATCATGCACCTGTAAGAGCATCCTGCCATGCAGACCGGCCTGCGCAATGGCAGGCGGGATCCTGATCATGGCTATTTTCATTATATCAGCAGCCGTGCCTTGAATGGGAGCGTTGATGGCTTCTCGTTCCTCACGGTTCCGTAAGGCCTGGTTCAGCGAGCTTTTAAGCGCCGGGAAGTAACGCCGGCGGCCCAGCAGGGTCTCGACAAAGCCAGTCTCACGGGCGGAGTGGCGGATGCCGTCCAGGTATTTCTTGACCCCGGGGAACTGCTTAAAGTATGCTTCAACAAAATCCTGCGATTCTGCCAACGTTAATTCAGTTGTACGCGTCAGGCCAAAGGCAGACATGCCGTAAATCAAACCAAAGTTAATGGCTTTGGCATGCCGGCGTTGTTCCTTCGTGACCGCTTCGAGTGGAACCCCGTAGATGGCGGCTGCGGTGGTGGCATGGATATCTTGACCGAGCCGAAAGGCGTTCAACATTGCCTCATCATTCGCCATATGCGCCACGATGCGCAGTTCAATCTGGGAATAATCCAGGCTGATGAATACATTGCCTTTGTCAGCTACAAAACCGCGCCGGATGCGCCGGCCCAGGTCGGTGCGGATGGGGATGTTTTGAAGATTAGGATTGGATGAGGAAAGGCGCCCGGTCACTGCGCCAGACTGGCTGTAGGAGGTGTGCACGCGCCCGGTCTCCGGATGGATCTGGGCCGGGAGTGCATCCACATAAGTGGATTTAAGTTTTGAGTACTCGCGGTATTCCAGGATCATGTCCACGACCGGATGCTGTCCGCTCATCTCATCCAGCACACCGGCCGCGGTGGAATAATGGCCCGAAGCTGTCTTCTTGCCGCGGTCGGGTGGGGTCAGCCGCAGAGTTTCAAACAGCACTGAGGAAAGCTGTTGGGTGGAGTTGATGTTGAAGGTTCTGCCGACCGCCTCGTAAATTTGTTTTTCGAGGGCAGCCATGCGGTCTGTAAGCTCCACCGAGAAGGTCGCAAAGAAACTTTTATCGAGCGCCACGCCGGCCATTTCCATATCCGCCAGCACGCCGATCAGAGGCATCTCAAGATTGAGGAACAATTCCCAGAGCTTTGGAAGGCGCTTGAGTTCAGTCTCAAGCAGCGGCTTAAGGCGCAGTGTGGTCTCGGCATCCGCAGCCGCGTATGGGGCGGCCTGCGCGATGGCGACCTGATCCATTGTGCGCTGGTTCTTTCCGGTGCCAATCAGATCTTCGATGTGAGTCATGCTCTCACCCAGGCGTACCTCGGCCATGTTCTTCAGGCCCAGGTTGTGTGAACTTGGGTCGAGCATCCACTCGGCCAGCATGGTATCAAAAGCCAGCGGGGTTACGCGTACGCCATAACGCACCAGCATAATGAAATCGTATTTCAGGTGGTGCCCGATTTTCGGTATGGAAGCATCCGTCATCGGTTTTCGTAATACCGAGATGACCTGCTCAATCGACAACTGCTCCCCGGCTTTGTGACCGACCGGGAGGTAGTAAGCCTCGCCAGGCGCAACCGCCAGCGAAATGCCGACCAGGCTGGCAGTCATTTCATCTGTGGAAGTAGTCTCGGTATCGAAGGAGATTATTGAGGCACTGTTGAGAACCTTTGCGAGCGACTTCAGGCCGGCGGCCGAATTGACGATGATGGTTTTTAATTTAGATTCAGTATGGTACACCGGCCGTGTCTCGCTAACCGGCTGTGGCTGCTCCGCGAAGAGACTCATTTGCTGCGTCCCGGCGGGAGCGGACTTACCATTCATCTTTTTTAGCTTGTCGACCAAGGTGCGGAACTCCAGCTCGCGGAAGATGGCCTCCACTTTGGCGGGTTCATACGCTTCGGTACGGGCCTGTTCCAGGTCGAGGGTGACCGGCAGGTCGGTGCGGATGGCCGCCAGTTTATAACTCATGTAGGCAAATTCTTTCCCGGCTTCGAGCTTGGTCCGCCAGCGCGGCTCGATTTCATCCAGATGGGCGTAAATTGCATCCAATGTCCCGTATTTTGCCAGCAGGTTTTCGGTGGTCTTTTCCCCTACGCCCGCTACGCCAGGGATATTGTCCGACTTGTCACCCACCAGGGCTTTATAATCCACCACCTGGTCCGGGCGGACGTGCAATTTTCCGAGTACATCTTCAGAGGTTATAAAGTTCTGATCGTCGCCGGCCAGGTAGACGATAACACGCTGGTTTACCAGTTGGAGCAGGTCGCGGTCACCCGTGACGATCTTAACTCCCAATCCCTGCCTGGCAGCCCAGTTCGCCACCGAACCAAGCACATCATCGGCTTCGAAGCCTTCCATCTCCAGGCGGGGGATATTGAAGGCGTCCACCACCTGGCGGATGCGATCGATCTGCGGACGCAGGTCATCCGGCATTTTGGCACGCGTGCCTTTGTAAGCCGGAAAAATATCATCGCGGAAAGTCTTCCCGGTATCGAAGGCCACCGCCAGGTAATCCGGCTTTTCCAGTTCGAGAATGCGCAGCAGTTCGCGCGCAAAGCCATAGGTGCCTGCGGTGGGTTCGCCCGTGGAGGTCTGCCAACGCTGGCTGGAACCTCCGGCGGTTAATGCGAAATACATTCGATAGGCCAGGGCATGACCATCGATCAAATAAAGTGTAGGGGGCATGTGTAAAACCGTAAGAGTGATTTAGTGGAGTTGCTGGGTAAATCCCTGTTGCTGGCGCGTTTGGGTGATGAATTCCTTGATCAATTGTGCCTGAGGTGGCTGCGATCTACCCATAATGAGAAATGCGGAAGCCCAGAAATTACCCGAGGGATTCTCTTCTTAAAACGTGGAAAGGTTTCGAAGATTTTTACGGAGGTACGCTGAATCATGATCCGCATCAGATAGGCGGGCGATCCCGCCGGCGGCATGCTGACAATCCACAAGAGATAGTCCGGCCGCACCGCGATGTATTCCAAGCGCCAGTCGTAGGCAATGCAGTTTTCCTGCACCCAGCCCGTCAGGCATTCAGACAGGTCGCCAATCAGGTGGTGTTGCGGAAAGCGCGGGATGAGCAGGCAGGCATAATCCAGGTTATAAACAGAAGGGCTGACCGGCTCGAGAACGATCTTGCGGGCCGACTCACCTTTGGAGGAGGTTGGATGTGTAGCTTCAGGATCATTCTGTGCGGCACTATCCTTTCTGAACCAGCTTTTCCGGGGGAGTGTCGGGGAGGGGGCCGTCTTCTCCGAATCAATCTCAGGGTCGGCTTCCTGGGTGGATGCCGACTGATTAAGCGGCATTGCCGGAGAGGCCGAGTGGTTGAAATACGAAAAGCGTGCCGGGGTCAATGAGATTGCAGGATTGCTCTCTTTCGAATTATTCAACCCGGCAGTCTCCGTCTCCATTCCGGGGTTTGGCGAAGGGATATCCGAGAGGATATCTGAGATGGGCGCAGAAGGCGCTTCTTCATCATCGCTCTCCTGGATGGCTTCTTGTTTCTCAGATGGGGAGGCAGCCAGCGAGTGTACTAACTGGTTGGCTTGCGTATGGATCGTGCCAAAAGGGGTCTCGGCATCGAAAATCAACGCCAGCACCATATTCTGGGTCAGCCGCGTGGCATAAAGCATGTGCTCGGCGCCGGTGGACGCCAGGCGGACGAAGCGCACCAGGTCATTCTCCTTCTGGCGGTCCCAGTAGCGGGAGACAGTATCGGTCAATTCGCTTGTGGAGGATTGAGGCAATTGCCCGGCGTAAGCCCACAACTGGTCGTTACGTGTAATCAGGGCTGCCTGGGCGGAAGATTCCAGGGTCAGGCGGGTTAAATGCTGGGCAGCACGTGTGACGTCGGAAAGCCAGGGCGGCTCGCTGCCCTGCTCGTCAGAGTGGAGCGTATTTTCAGAGGACTGCTGATTGGGGAAGAGATTGTCCATCATTCCTCGCAGGCTTGGAAGGTAAAAAGGCTTTGACAGGTACTGTTCAGGAGAAAGTTCTTCGAACGAAGGTTGCCACCCAACTTCCGAGAGGATGACAAAGCGCAACTTGGGGTTGATCTGGCGCAGCCGGTTGCCTATTTCAAGTAAATCACCCTCGGCCAGGCTTGTATCCAAAAAAGCGAGCGGAAAATCTTCTTTTTGGACACACGCAACCGCCGATTCGACATTCCAGGCAAGATGGGCTTGAAATCTCCCCATCTCCCCCAGGTTCTGGCGGATGAGTTCTCCGAAAGCAGCATCAGAGGTTACCACCAGTAAATTAATCATTCCCAAATAGTTTATCACGAGATGCGCATAGAATCAAGCGATTTCTTTAAGGTAAGCTCAAACCAAGGATGAATTCGCTAATTGTAATGAGTGATGTGGAATGCATGGAAGGTTTCGCGAGGAAGGGAGGCGGGCGCGTTGTTGAGATACGGAACAGGAGTATCCCCTGACGGGGACAAGTTTCGTTCTTAAGGTACGATAGGAACGAATGGCTTTCATCAAGTTTTTTGGGGAGGGACTCGTTCCTCAGGAACGAAGGAGGAACGAGTACCCCCTCCGGCGCTTACCGAAATAAAGGAAATTTTGGCGCCGCAGTTCCAGATTCTGTCAAGCTACTTTGTGAAAAGCGTGCTGAGGCTTCCAAATGTAGATTTGAGAGTTGCATATTTTTCATATAGAACTCTTATTTAATCGTAAGTTTTCTTCCTTGACAAATGTGCATGATATAGATATAGTTCAGGGCGCTTAACTAATAAAGGATGTTAATTATGTTGCCAACTATAGTATTTACTGATGTGATCCGTGAATGGTCTGAAGTCTTTATGCAACGCTCCATGCATGACTTCAGGAAATTTATGGAGGAGACGGGCCTGTCGTTCTCGCAAATCAATATCCTGATGCGACTGTTGCATGGAGGCAATACCGGCGTCTCCGAAGTTGGCAGCCAACTGGGCGTGACCAACGCGGCTGCCAGCCAGGCTGTAGACCGCCTGGTGCAATTGGGCCTGATCGAACGGACGGATGACCCTGCAGACCGGCGCGCCAAAAAGCTGGCATTGACCCCCAAAGGCCGTACACTGATCGAGATGGGTATCGAAGTCCGCAGCCGCTGGGTGGAGGGTATCACGGATGCCCTGACGCCCGATCAGCAGGGCATGATCATCTCGGCGTTGACCCTGCTGACCACGGCGGCGCGGGCGACCAAAGAATAAACCTTTTTTAGGTTAGTCCCACACCTCTCCATATTACCTTCACATCCAGTTCACAAGTTATAGATACACTAAGCTTGCATTTTATTTTATGAGGAGTACCTGAAACCATGCTACGACTGTCAAAATATCTAAAACCATATCTGCTCTTGATCCTGATCGCGGTGGCCCTGCTGTTCGTGCAGGCGAACGCTGACCTGGCGCTGCCGGATTACATGTCGAATATCGTCAACTACGGTATCCAGCAGGGCGGTGTAGTGTCTGCCGTCCCGGTAGCCATCCGGCAGAGCGAGATGAACCGGCTGGTGGCGTTCATGAGCGTAGATAACAAGACGGCCGTCCTGGCCGATTACACACTGGTAGACAAAAACTCGGCCGATTACGCCGCCAATGTAAAGCTTTATCCGGTATTGGCGAACGAGCCGATCTATGTGCTCAAGAATATCGACAAGGCTGAAACCACCAAGCTGGACCCGATCATGGGCAAAGCGCTGCTGGTGGTCTCGGGTATCGAACAGGCCCTGGCCGACCCTGCCAAGGCGCAAGCCCTGGGCCAGAGTTTCGGTTTTGACCTGTCCAAGATCCCGCCGGGCGTGGACGTTTTTGCCATGCTGCAGAAACTCCCGCCAGAGACCCTGGCCAAGATGACCGCCTCGATCGACACGAAATTCGCCACCCTGGGCACCAGCATGGTCGTCCAGATGGCAGCCGGGGCGGTCAAGACCGAATATACAGCCCTCGGAATGAATACCAAAACCCTGCAGAGCAGCTATATCTGGCGCATCGGCATACTGATGATGCTGCTGACCTTGCTCTCGGGCGCCTGTACGATTGCAGTGGGCTACCTGGCCTCGCGAGCGGCAGCCGGGCTGGCGCGTGACTTGCGCCGGAACGTGTTCGAGCGCGTGGAGAATTTCTCCAGCGCCGAGTTCGACAAGTTCTCGACGGCCTCGCTGATCACACGCTCCACCAACGATATCACCCAAATCCAGATGGTGGTCATCATGATGCTGCGTATGGTCATCTATGCCCCCATTATCGGTATCGGCGGTGTGATCCGGGCAATTGGCAAAAGCGCCAACATGTGGTGGATCATCGCGCTGGCAGTGGTTGTCCTGCTCGGCTTGATCCTGACAGTCTTCTCGATCGCCCTGCCAAAATTCAAGGCCATCCAAAAGCTGATCGACCGGCTCAACCTGGTCATGCGCGAGAACCTGTCTGGCATGATGGTCATCCGGGCTTTCAACATGCAATCCTTCGAGGAGCAGCGTTTCGATAAGGCCAATAAAGACCTTTCCAGCACCCTGTTGTTCATCAACCGGGTGATGGTGGTCATGATGCCGGTCATGATGATGGTCATGAATATCGTCATGCTGGCGATCATCTGGGTTGGCTCGCAGCAGGTGGCCAACTCCAGCATCCAGGTGGGCGACATGATGGCGTTCATGCAATACGCCATGCAGATCCTGTTCTCCTTCCTGATGCTCTCGATGATGTTCATCATCCTGCCGCGCGCTTCCGTGTCGGGCGACCGCATTGCAGAAGTGCTGGAGACAGAACCGCAGATCGAGGACCCCAAAGCTCCCCGGCAGTTCCCGGCGCCATTCCAGGGCAACATCGAGTTCCGCAATGTGAACTTCCGCTACCCGGGCGCCGAGGAGGATGTGCTGCACGACATCAGCTTTACGGCCAAACCAGGCCAGACGACCGCCTTCATCGGCACCACCGGTTCGGGAAAATCCACCATCGTCAGCCTGATCCCGCGCTTCTATGAGGCAAGCGAAGGGGCGGTAATGGTGGATGGAATTGACATCCGGGAAGTGTCACAGCATGACCTGCACGACCGGATCGGTTTTGTGCCGCAAAAGAGCAACCTGTTCTCAGGCACGATCGAGAGCAACCTGCGCTATGCGGATGAGAATGCCAGCGAAGGCGAATTGAAATTGGCTGCGGACATCGCCCAGGCCAGCGAATTTATCGACACCCGGCCGGAAGGATTGCAGGCGGAAGTTGCACAAGGTGGCATGAACGTCTCGGGTGGACAGAAACAACGTCTCGCCATCGCACGCGCGCTGGTCAAGAAAGCCCCCATATACATCTTCGATGACAGCTTTTCCGCCCTAGATTACAAGACGGATGCAGCGCTGCGCCGGGCACTCAAAGAGCACACCAGCGCCAGCACCCTGCTGATCGTTACCCAACGGATTGCGACGGTCAAGAACGCCGAACAAATCATCGTACTCGATGAAGGCCGCATCGTCGGCAAGGGTACCCATCACGAACTTATGAAGGACTGCGTAGTTTATCGAGGCATCGCCTTGTCGCAGTTGAGCAAGGAGGAATTGGCATGATGCACAACACAAGCACACCCGCACCCGCCCAGCGCGGCGGCATGATGGGCGGACGTGGACGCGGCCCAATGGGTGGCGGGCCGATGGCCATGATCAAAGGCGAAAAACCGCGCGACTTTAAGGGTACCCTGAACAAACTGGTTAAATATCTCGGCCGATATCGCGGCCTGATCCTGCTGGTCTGGCTTTTCGCCATCGCGTCCACGGTGGCGTCCATCCTCGGCCCGAAGATCCTGGGCAATGCCACCACCAAGCTGTTCGAAGGTGTAATGGCCAAGATCGCCGGAACCGGCACGATCGACTTTGCCTATATCGGTCACATTATCGTTACTGTACTGCTTTTGTACGTGGCTTCGGCCATGCTGGCATATATCCAGGGCTGGATCATGTCCAGCGTGGCGATCAATATCACCTACCGCTTCCGCAAGGATATCTCCGAGAAGATCAACCACATGCCATTCAAATACTTTGATGGCACGAGCCACGGCGAAGTGCTCTCTCGCATCACCAACGATGTGGACACCGTCAGCCAGACCCTCAACCAGAGCCTGACTCAGATCATCACTTCGGTTACGACGGTGCTGGGCGTGCTGGTGATGATGTTAACCATCAGTTGGGAAATGACCCTGGTGGCGATCGCGATGCTGCCGCTGTCGTTTGGGGTGATCACCCTGATCGTCAGCAAGTCGCAGGTCTTCTTCAAGCGACAGCAGGATTATCTGGGCCATATCAACGGGCATGTGGAAGAGATGTACGGCAGTCACATGGAGGTGAAAGCCTTCAACGGCGAAGCCAAGAGCATCGAGCAGTTCGACCAGATCAACTCCGTGCTGTATGACTCGGCCTGGAAAAGCCAATTCCTGACCGGTCTGATGTTCCCGATCATGAACTTCGTCGGCAACCTGGGCTACGTGGCCATCTGTATCTTAGGCGGTTACCTGGTCATCAAAGGCAGCATTGCCATCGGCGACATCCAGGCGTTCATCCAATATGTGCGCTCGTTCACCCAGCCGATCACGCAGATCGCCAACATTTCCAACGTCCTGCAACAGACCATGGCAGCCGCCGAACGCGTTTTCGAGTTCCTGGCGGAAGCCGAAGAACAACCCGATCCGATTTCCCCGGCCGCAACGGACCATATCCTGGGCCGCGTGGACTTCAAGAATGTCCACTTCGGTTACAACGGCAAAACCATCATCAACGACTTTTCCTTCTACGCCGAGCCCGGGCAGAAGATTGCCATCGTTGGCCCGACCGGCGCCGGCAAGACCACCATGGTCAAGCTGCTGATGCGCTTCTACGATGTCAACAGCGGCGCCATCCTGCTGGATGGCTGCAACGTCAAGGAGTTCAAACGCAACGACTTGCGCTGCATGTTCGGCATGGTGCTGCAGGATACCTGGCTCTTCAACGGCACCATTATGGATAACATCCGCTATGGCCGCGCCGGTGCAAGCGACAAGGAAGTCTTTGCAGCCGCCAAGGCAGCCCATGCGGACCACTTCATCCGCGCCCTGCCGAAGGGTTATGATTTCGTACTTAACGAGGAAACCACCAATATTTCCCAGGGCCAGATGCAGCTGCTGACGATCGCGCGGGCGATCCTGCTGGACCCGACCCTGCTGATCCTGGATGAGGCCACCAGTTCGGTGGATACCCATACCGAGGTGCTGATCCAGAATGCCATGCTCGATTTGATGAAGGACCGCACCAGTTTCGTGATCGCCCACCGCCTGTCCACCATCCGCGAGGCAGATTGGATCCTGGTAATGAAAGACGGCGATATTGTGGAGCAGGGCAAGCACGAGAAACTGCTGGCCAAGAATGGCTTCTACGCCGAGCTGTATAACAGCCAGTTTGAAGGCAAAGAAATTTAGGAAGAAAAAAGTGAAAAACAGGTGCTTGGCACCTGTTTTTCACTTAATTCTCATTAGAATGAGTTTTAATAATTGATGGAGGCAAAATATGAATTCGACCAACGAAATTAAATTGCGCCAGCTTGGCAAGACGGATATCCTGGTCACGCCGGTCGGATTGGGCGTGATGGAGTTGGCCGGCGGGGGCGGATTGATCGGCTATGCATTCCCGGTGATCCCGCAGGAGGAAAAGAACGCCATCATCAAGGCCGCCCTGGATGGCGGCATGAACTGGTTCGACACGGCCGAAATGTACGGCGCCGGGGTATCCGAGCGGTCACTGGCTACCGGGTTAAAAGCAGCCGGGAAGGCGGATAAAGAGGTGGTCATCGCGACGAAATGGCAGCCGATTTTACGGACGGCCGCCAATATCCCGCATAGTATCGAAAACCGATTGCGCTTCCTGGATGGTTACAGCATTGGGAATTATATGGTGCACCAGCCTTACAGTTTCTCCAGCCCGGAGGCCGAAATGAACGCCATGGCTGACCTGGTGGAAGCCGGCAAGATCCGCTCGGTGGGCGTGAGCAACTTCAACCCGGCCCGCATGCGGCGGGCGCACGCGGCGCTGGCAAAAAGAGGCCTGCCCCTGGCAGTAAACCAGATGCGCTACAGCTTGTTGCACCGCGAGATCGAGACGAATGGCGTGCTGGAAACCGCCCGGGAACTGGGCGTAACCATCACCGCTTATACGCCCCTGGCACGCGGCCTGCTCTCGGGCAAATACCACAAAGACCCGGCGCTGCTGGAAAAAGTGCCCGGCTGGCGCAAAGCCGGCATGCAGCGCAACATCGAACGCACCCGCCCGCTGATCAACGCAATGGAAGAGATCGCCGGTAAATACGACGCCAGCATTGCACAGGTGGCGCTGAACTGGGTGATCTACTTCAACGGGGCGATCGTTGTGACCATTCCGGGCGCGACGAAGGTCCGCCAGGCCGAGGAAAGCGCCGGAGCGATGAAGTTCCAACTCTCCAAAGAAGATCTGGTCAGACTGGATGAGGTTTCACGTGGGCTGCAATAGAATATTTTGAAAACCAGTAATTTAACCGGAGACAAACGAAGATAAACAATTTTCGATTGATAAACATTGCAAAGGTGGCTTTTCAAGGTTATAAATCCAATTTATCCACGTATATCTCCGGTGAATCTTTACTGCAAAGCACTTTCTAAGGTTTCACCTTACGACCTTTGCCCGGACTACAAACTTATCCACCCCGCCGAAACGGTACTTGTAATCTTCATTGCCGCGGATGAAATCGAATTCGGAACGCTTCTTTTCATTGGCCCACTGCAAGAGATAACCCAGCAGCACCCAGCCCGCCGAAAGATCCATGAAACGCCGGCTGATCCCGGAGTTGTAGACCCAGATACGGTTCAGGTAATCAAAATTGAGGTACCCGGCAGCCTTCTGTCCATCGGCCTCAAGGAAGGCCAGCTGCAGCCAGCCACATTCAAAAGCAGCCCGGCAGGCCAGGCGCATCTGAGTGCGCATTGCGGGGGTCAGGAAGGCAGCCTTTTCGGGGTCTTCTGCCATCAAATCCAGGAAAGCTTCCAACTCGGCATCCAGGGTCGAAGCATCTTCGACAATATACCAGCGGACGTTTTGCCCGCTTTCCTCGGCGCGGCGCATCTTGCGCCGGATCTCATGGCGCTGCTTTTTATCGATGCCGGCCAGATAGGTCTCAAAATCGCCCGTCAATGGGATGGCCGGGACATGATAGGTCTGTTCGCGCGTAAAGCTCCAGCCGCGTTTTTCGGCCTCAACCTGCAGGAACGGGAGCGTGGGCGTAGACTCGGGGAGGTTGTGCCAGTCGAGCAGTTGCCAATCCAATTTTCCGGGCTGGGCGATGAAATCCAGCAAACCGCCCAGGAAAGCAGGTAAATCCGCACGGCGGGCCAGGATGTCCAGGTAATCCGAAATCTCGATACTGCCGAGCAGCAGCAATGCCTGGTTGCCATCCCGGTTACGGGCAGAGAAAACCGGCGCGACCCCCACCAGGCGGTTGCCCTGGTGGGCAGTCACAACGGCCAGTTCAGAATTCAGGCCACTCGCCTCCGCCACGAGTCGTCCACCAGGCTGACAGGTATTCATGACGTAAAAAGGGGATGTGCGTGACGCTTTCGGACAGGAGCTCGTTCCAATCCTCAGCCAGGGAGGCAAGCTCAGTAAAGTCTCGGTGAAGGGCAAAGTCCATGCGGGGATTTTACCAGTTATAATGGGAGTGTGGCTGCAGATTTCGATCTCAACTTATTCCCTTTGTATCGCGTCCAAGGCCAGGAAACTGATCCATTGCCCGGCCTTTTGGCTGTAACGCCTCCCAAGCGGACGGCGCGTGGCCGTGAGGACGAAACCCTGCTTTTTTACCTGACCCTTTCGGGCAATTCCCATTTCACACCAGCTGAATATGACCAAATCGTCAAGCAAGCGACCCAGCGATTTTTCCAGACCCCGGGAAGCCTGACAGCTGCAATCCGTACGGCTGCCGGAGACCTTAACCAGTCCCTGCTAAACCGCAACCTGCATACCACCGGCAAAGGCGAATATGTCATCGGGCGGTTGATCCTGGGCGCGCTGCACGGCGCCCAGTTCGTATTCGCCCAATGCGGCCCGACTCACATGTTTCAACTGAACGGCAGCGAAACCCGCCAAGTCCATGATGAGCAGATCGCAGGGCGCGGCCTGGGGATCGGCCAGTCCACGCCGCTCTATTTTGCACAGGTGGATCTGCACAACAACGATCTGTTGGTGCTGTGTCCCAACTTGCCCGGCGGATGGGAATCCACTCTGCTTGGATTAAGGAACGTTTCCACTGAAACATTACGCCGCAGTCTGCTAAGCGGCGGCGGCGAGGATTTGAACGCAGTCATAGTGCAGATAAAGGCCGGCAAAGGGAACCTGAACATCCTGACGGGCAGGCAAGCTGCCCAGGCGGCACCCGCAGCCGCAACAGTCGACTCAACCAACCTGGGAGAGGTCATTCCAGCGGGAGAATCTCAACCGGTTCAGGCTGCGAGCGGGGTGCAAACAGCCGCACCTGCCAGGCCTACTTCACAGGTGGAAAGTGGACGTCCGGCGGGACGCTTTACCAATCTCATGGCAGGGGGAGCCAGGCCAATTCCTACGGCCACGAATATCCCGCCCCAAAGTCCCGAAACAGACGCAACTTCAACCGGGCAGCCGGTCCCGGGTGCAGCCGCGCAACCCGTCCGCCGCCCGGGGACCAACCCGATCGTATCCGTTTCGCATCCGGTGAGGCGTACGGGACGTTTTGCATCTGCGCATGCGACCAGCGAGATCCCTGAAATCAAACGGCCCCCATCCCGCAGCCGTCGAAAAATCTTCGGCGGGCTGGCGAAGGCCATCCAGGGAACGCGCAATGGCACACAGAAAATTTCCCAAGGAGCGCGGAAATTTTTACCGAACCTGGCGCCCAATGCGGAGGAAGACGCTGAAGTTGCCCGCTCAAGCATGGCATTATTTGCAATTGTTATTCCGGTCATCATTGTGGCTGTTGCGGTAATGGTCTACATCCAATATGGTCGCACGGCACAATACCAGCAGAATTACGAAATGGCAGTGGCACAGGCAGCCCAGGCACGCGGACTGACAAATGCAACCGACGTTCGGCACGCCTGGGACAGCACCATCTACTATCTCGACCTGGCCGATAAAAGCCAGAAGACCCAGGATTCGACCAACCTGCGCCAGGAAGCCCAGACCGCGCTTGACAACCTGGATGGAATTATGCGCCTGGACTTTCGTTCAGGCATCATCGGTGGGCTGGACCGCAGCGTGCAAGTCAGCCACCTGGCCGCCACGGATACCGACCTGTACATGCTGGATGCAGCGCGCGGCGGTGTCATGCGCGCCACCATGACCAGCCAGGGCTTCGAAGTGGATCCAACCTTCAAATGTGATCCGGGGCTGTATAGCTCGATCATCGTCGGCGCTCTGGTGGACCTCGAAACCCTGCCGCTGAGCAATTACTATAATGCCAGCGTACTGGCAATGGACAGCAAAGGCAACCTGCTCTACTGTGGAGTGGCCGACCCGGTGGCCGTTGCGCTTGTCACGCCGCAACTTGGCTGGCGGAGTGTAGCAGCATTTTCTTTGAATTCGGATGGAAATAACCTATACGTACTCGATCCCGCCGGAAATGCCGTCTGGCAATATACCGGAAGCCTTGGCCAATTCACAAATCCGCCGGTAATGTTTTTTGGCGAACAGGTGCCACAAAACATGAATTCCGCAATCGACCTGGCCGCCAATGCTTCAGATCTATATATGCTTTTCCAGGACGGGCACGTCACCTCCTGCCCGCTAACCAGCCTGGATGTCTCTCCGATGCATTGTGCGGACCCGGCCACCTTCGTGGATAGGCGTCCGGAACGACAGCCCGGCCCCAAAATCAATGATGCCATCTTCACCCAGATGAGCTTTGCCTCCGCGCCCGACCCGAGCCTGTACATGCTCGAACCGCTGACGCGGGCAATCTATCGCTTCAGCCCCAGGCCCGATTCGCTGGAATTCCGCGGCCAGTTCCGGGCCAGCATGGAACAGACCAACACACTATTCAACGGCCCGGCTACGGCAATGACCATCGCTTCAAACCGTTACGTATTTTTTAGCGTTGGCAATCAAGTCTATTTTGCCAGTGACGTACCATAGGAGCACAGATGAACTCGCCCTCCGGGAGTAAAAGCCATCCTTCTGGGATTTCCTGCGCAGTCTGTTTGGCGGCTTAACGAACCCCAACGTGGTCGTTACACCGCCGCCACCGGTCGTCCCGCCCGATAACACCACCGAACCGGCGCGTATCGTGAGCGCGCGCGTGTTGTTTGTGATCTATAACCCGATCATGGACACCACTTCCGGCACCCGGCTGATTCAGAAAATGCACTGGAACGACCCCGACGATCTGTCGAATGCTTTTATCCAGGATATCATGGAAACCAGCGGCGGACTGGCGCGTTACCAGATCGTCGAGCGTGTAGAGCTGACAGAATTTCCAGCTTTGACTGATGGATTTCGCTACGATCCGCAGACGCTCCTGGCAGTAATGAACAAAACCCAACCTGCGCACCAGCCTGAGTATATCAACTACCAGGCCATCCTGACCGGTTTGAATGTCCTGCCACGCATCAGCGACCGCGAAATCGACGAGGTCTGGCTGATGGGTTTTCCATGGGGCGGTTTCTATGAATCAACTATGTGCGGCGCGGGAGCCTTCTGGTGCAATTCCCAACCGCAGACATGGTCAGCCGGTTGCAACCGCCGGTTCGTCGTAATGGGCTTTTCTTTTGAGCGGGGCGTGGGAGAAATGCTGCATTCGTTCGGCCACCGCACCGATCCATTTTGACCCAGGCGTTTTCCAGGACAAAGGGCAACGCCAATCTATACGCTCAATTCGCAACTTATGACCTGGTTTCACCAGGAAAGGCTCAAGTCGGAAATATCCATTTTCCTCCCAATGCTGAAAGAGATTACGATTACAACAATACCCGCATGGTGCTCAGCAATTGTTATGACTGGTATAACTTCCCAGCCTTTAAGAATGATGTTCGCCTAGTCAATGCGGAAGAATGGGGGAATGGAGATATGCATATCCTGCACAAATGGTGGTTGAATCACCTGCCCAAAGTTGCCGGGCGGACCAGCGGCGTGGCAAACAATTGGTGGCAATATACGATGGATCCGAACCTGGTGACCCCGTAAAGGAATTTTATTTTTAACCATTGGACCGGGCGATAAAAAATAAAAATAGCTTTAACAATGAGATATGTTTTAATGGGCTTCCTACGGGGAATTCGGGTTGCCCCTTGATCCTTAATTTCAATGCGAAATCTAATAGATCTTAAGCATCTGGCAAAGCATCTCCAAACTCCGGCAGGCAGGTTCGGCGCTGTTGCGGCGTCCTTTATTGTATACATTGCAGCAGTCATCTTCTTATATCCGCGCTTCGGACTGTCCATTATGTACCTGGGGATGATTCCCATTCTCTTGGGGGCATGGTTTTATGGCATTTGGGCGGGAATCCTAATAACCTTTACGCTTTACGCGATTGTCCTGATCATTTTATTTACAGGTAGTGGAAATATCCAAACCGCTGTTCTTCCGGGTGGATTGCTTTGGCTGGCAACTGGGGTAATCGTCAGTATATTTACGGGATGGCAGGGTAACCTGATACGAAAAAACCTGGAAGAGTCCCACCAGCGGATATCGAACTTGCAAGACCGCACCAACCATTCCCGCTTTTTAGCTCTGCTCAGTGAAATCCTGTCGGCCGCCATGGAGACGGACGATATGGAAGCCATGTTGAAAGTGCTCGCAAACCGCACCGGCAAACTCTTCAACACAGACCATTGCTTTATTTCATTTTGGGATGAAAAGCTCCGGAAAACCATACCCATGGCAGCTTATGGCCCGCAGAGTCAAGCTTTTTTTTCGGCTGTCCGCCAATTCGAGTCGAGGTGAACGCTCTTTGACAGCTTCTGTCCTGGATGCGGGTCACGCCCTTGCGATCGAGGATAGCAGGAATTCTGCTTACATGTCACAAACGGTGAGAAGTAAATTCACCAACGGTTCTGCGCTGGGCCTTCCGCTTATTTCTGGAAATCGCAAGCTGGGCGCAGTTGTCCTGGGCTTTGACGATCATCACAATTTTACAGAAGAAGAAATCGAACATGCCGAACTGGCGGCCCGCCAGATTTCCCTGGCAGTGACAAAAGCCTTATTCCTGGATGAGGCCCGGAAACGGGTCCATGAACTGGCCGGTTTACACGATATCTCCCAGGCATTTTCATTGCATGGCGAACCTGTCCAGACCTATGGACGGCTGACCGAAACCATGGCCGAACTGATGGGCGTCAAAATATGCGCCATCAGTCTGTATGATGCCGGCATGAACGAACTCCTTCCGCAGGCCCCGGCTTACGGCCTGGACCCCAAGCAAATAA
>CAVZMZ010000017.1:0-46376 GCA_963776475.1 uncultured Chloroflexia bacterium | reverse complement strand
CCGAATAAAAACTTCTCAAAAAGCTCGATGGATGCGTAGCCAGCAAGCGTGGCGCCTCGAACCCCGCCCGCACTGCCAGTGCCTTAAAAGTCTCGAATGACAACGGATAGGGCACCCACAAATTGCCCGAATCCACGTTGTACTCCACCAGCAGCAGCCTGCCGCCGGGTTTCAAGAACGAACGGATGTGCCGCAGTACCTTTTCCTTGTCCTGATAGTAATGCAGGGAATTGGCCATCACGACCCCCTCCAGCGCCGGCAGCTCGAGCGGGCGGGTGAAATCGACCGGCAGCAGGTGCAGCCGGGTTGTATCCCCAAAGCGCAGGCGCCAGGCCCGCTCCAGTTCGCCCAGCCGGGACCTGTCCCGGTCGATGGCGTAAACCTCGGCCTCCCCTCCGACCAGTTCGCGTAAGGCCAGGCTGAATGCCCCGGAACCGGCTCCCAGGTCTGCCCAATTGCCGCCCGCAGGCAGGTTCGCCGGGCGTAAAAGCGCTACGTGATCGGTATGGTACATAAGGTATCTGGAGCTTATTATAATTCGGCATATAATGCTCCAAAAAGGGCAATATTATGGATAACCGTCAACTTTCCGATGTATTTACCTTGATCGCCAATCTATCCGAGATTAAAGGCGAAATCATATATAAAACCCTGGCTTATCGCAAAGCCTCCGAAAGCCTGCTGGGACTTGGTGGGGATATCAATCAATATTGGAAGGAAGGCCGGCTCGAAGATATCCCCGGCGTGGGCAAGGCCATCTCCGAAAAGATCGACGAGTTGCTCAGCACCGGCAAACTCGGTTCCTGGAGAAGCTAAAAAAGGAAGTCCCGCCCAGCCTGGCGGATTGGCTGCAGGTGCCCGGCCTGGGGCCCAAGAAGATCGCCCTGATCTGGAAGGAGCTCGGCATCACAACTCTGCCCGAACTGGAAAAAGCCGCCCAGGCCGGAAAAATACGCGGGCTGCCTGGCATGGGCGAGAAGTCTGAGGCGCAGATCCTGGCCGGGATCGAGTCATTGGCCCATCGCTCCGGGCGCCTCCCGCTCGGACAGGCTTACCCGCTCGTCCAGGAGATCATCGCCGCGCTGCTGAAAGTCCCCGGCGTTAAGGATGCCTCCCCGGCCGGCTCGCTCCGCCGCATGCGACCCACCGTCGGCGACCTGGATATCCTGGTGGCCGCCCAGGAACTCGGCTCCGGTCATGCAGGCCTTCACCAGCCTGCCGGGCGTCCGCCGCGTGCTCGGGCATGGCGAGACCAAGTCTTCCGTCGAATTCACCAGCGGGGTGCGCGCCCAGGTCTGGGTCCATCCACCCGAACGCTTCGGCACTGCCCTGCAGTATGCCACCGGCTCGAAAGACCACAACGTCCGCCTGCGCGAGCTGGCGCTCACTCAAGGGCTGTCGCTCTCCGAGCATGCCCTGCTGCGCACGGACGGCTCCGGCGAGATCACCTGCGCCACCGAAGAAGAGGTCTATGCTGACCTTGGCCTGCCCTGGATCCCGCCCGAATTGCGTGAAGACCATGGCGAGGTCCAGGCTGCCAAAGCCGGGAAGCTGCCCAGGTTGATCGAGCTGGCCGACATCCACGCCGACCTGCAGGTACATTCCAACTGGTCGGATGGCAAGCTCAGCATGCTCGAGATGGCGCGTGCGGCTGCCAAACGCGGCATGCAGGTCATCGCCTTCACCGATCACTCCATCAGCCTGGGAGTGGCCAACGGGCTGAGCATTGAACGCCATACGGAACAGCAGAAGGAAATCGAGAAAGCTCAGAAGGAGCTTGGGAACAGCATCCGCATCCTGCACGCCACCGAAGTGGAGATCAAGGCCGATGGCACGCTCGATTATCCGGATGAGTTCCTTGCCAGCCTCGACCTGGTGCTGGCTTCCCTTCACACCAGCCTGCGCCAGCCGCGTCAAAAGGTTACCGAGCGCTTGATCAACGCCATCCGCAACCCCAACGTGGATATCATCGGCCACCCGACCGGGCGCATCATCCCCGACCGGGAAGGCGCCGACCTGGATATGCCGGCCGTGCTGGCCGCCGCTGCAGAAAGCGGCGTGGCGCTCGAGATCAACGCCCACCCGGCCCGCCTCGACCTGGATGATGTCGCCGCCCGGCGCGCCCGCGAGTTGGGCATCCCCATCAGCATCAACACCGATGCGCATGCCGAGGCCGATCTCGACCTGCTGCATTTCGGGGTCGCCATGGCCCGCCGTGCCTGGCTGACGAAACAGGATGTGATCAATTGCTGGCCTTCTGATAAACTGCTAAAATGGCTCAAGCAGCGCGGTTAGTGCATGGAGATACTTCCGTGACCGCCTTCAAATCCGCCATATATTTCGTGCTTGTCGCCATCCTGGTCCAGGGATTGGTACCCGCCTATTTTCTGAAGGCGAACGCGCCGCTGGCCGACCCTGGTCTTTGGCGCTGGGTGGCCATTCCCCTCTGGCTGACCGGATGGCCGGTCCTGGTTTGGTGCTTCTGGAGCTTCACCCTCCACGGCCATGGCACGCCCAATCCGCTCGATCCACCCAGACAGTTGGTTGTCACAGGCTTGTATCGTTATGTCCGCAACCCGATTTACATTGCCGTGATCGTCAACCTGGTGGGCTGGGCGTTCTGGTCGCCTTCCCTGCCCATGTTGCTCATGCCGGTCATCGGCTTCATTGCTTGTTATCTGTTCGTGGTTTTCTACGAAGAGCCTCATCTGCGGAAAACCTTTGGCGGTGGCCTACGTGCAATATACCTGCAAAGTGCCGCGCTGGATCCCGAGGTTGAAATAGTATGCGCGCACGTACCGAAGGCATCCTGCTCGGAATCCTGTTTGGCTTGCTTGGCGCTTGGATGAGCCTGGAAGGGTTGGGGCTTCTCCGCACAGGGTTCCCTGACATGCAAGGATCCGCCCAGGTTGTGGGTGGGCTGATGTTTTTTTTCGCCGGGGCCTGGTCGTTCTTTCAAAGCACCCTGGGGCCCGGCGGGCAGGACCTGCCTATCTATCCCTGGATTCAATTCTTTATGGTCCTGCCCATCCTGGCAGGCTTTGGTTTGATCATGATTTTAGCCGGCATGGAAAGCGGCGATTCGCTGATAGCATTCCTGGGAATTCTGCCTTTGTTGGGCGCCGCCTGGTTTGCCATAGCTAAATTCCCGGCCCGCAGGAAGAAATGATAATCAAGACAATGATCAAGTGATGATCAGATGGTGACCGGACGCCCGTTATTGGTCAACGTTATTCCCTTCAGCTTGCGCGAGGACCGCCTGCAAGTGCTGCTTGTTGCGCAGGCCTCCAACTGGGGACTGCCGGCTGAACCGGTCAAGGATGATGAATCCCTTGAACAGGCTGCCGCGCGCCTGTTGGCTACCCTGATCGACCGGCATGAGACCTACCTCGACCAGCTCTATACCTATGGCAGCCCGCAGCGTCTGGCAGTCAGTGTCGTCTATCTTGCGCTGGTGCCGGCCGGGGCGCATTTGTTGCCTGGGCGGAAAGTATGCTTGTTCCCGGTCGCAACTCTGCCGGAGATGCCTGGCGACCAGCCTGACATCCTGGCTTATGCCCTGCGCCGTCTGCGTTACAAATTGGAATACAGCGCGGTCGGATTCCAATTGCTGCCGGCCGAATTCAGCCTGTCTGAACTCCAACATACCTACGAGATCATCCTGGCGGAAAATCTGGACAAGCGCAATTTCCGCCGTCGCATCCTCCAATCCGGAATCATCGAGAGGACCCCGCGCTTCCACACCGGCGAAGGCCGCCCGGCCCGGCTCTACCGCTACCGTCCCGACGCGGTGGCCGAAGTTAAGGCAAGAAGATTATTTCCATGATATAGTTATGCGGGCGGACTCGCTTTTCCTGTGTATTTGGCGGGAGTCTTCCTTTTTTCCCCACATTATTTTTTTGGAGAATACCATGGACGAACCCAAAGTCGCCCCCTCGACCGGGGTCATGGAAAGCCTGCGCAGCCTGCCTGTCAATGTCTGGGTGGTGACGGCCACTTCCTTCCTCACCGATGTCTCCTCTGAAATGATCTTCAACCTGGTGCCGCTCTTCCTGGCTAATGTGCTCAACGCCGGGACGGCGGTGATCGGGTTGATCGATGGATTGGCCGAGACCACTGCCAGCCTGATGAAGATGTATGCCGGCGGCTTGTCCGATAAGTTGGGTGAGCGCAAGTGGCTGACCGTGCTTGGGTACGGCATCTCGACCGTCTCCAAACCATTCCTGTATATCGCCAACGCCTGGGGCTGGGTATTGGGGGTGCGCGTCGCCGACCGCTTTGGCAAGGGTGTGCGCACCGCCCCGCGCGATGCCCTGGTGGCGGATAGCATCGATGAAAAGCAGCGTGGTCTGGCCTTCGGGTTGCACCGCGCTGGCGACACCGCCGGCGCCTTCCTGGGTGTCATGATCGCGGCTTTCATCGTCTGGCTGACCGAACGCGGCTCGGCAGACCTGACTCGCAATACCTTCCAGATCCTGGTTTTGGTGAGCATCGTCCCGGCGATACTGGCGGTGCTGGTCCTGGCCCTGGGAGCCAGGGAGACCGGTGTTCGAAAAAAGTCACAGGTGCCTGTGCTGAGTCTTAAGGGCATGGACACCCGCTTCAAACTTTTTATGCTGGTGTTGGTCCTGTTCACCCTGGGCAACTCCTCGGACGCTTTCATCATTTTGCTTGGCCAGAACCGCGGCTTGAACGTTTTCCAGATCCTGCTCATGCTTATGACCTTCAACCTGATCTATTCGGTGCTCGCCGGACCCCTGGGGGCGCTTTCCGATAAGGTTGGGCGTCGGCGTCTGATCATCGGCGGTTGGATTGCCTATGGCCTGGTCTATCTCGGGTTTGCATTGTCGAAGACCGGCTGGCAAATCTGGACCTTCTTCGGCCTCTACGGGATCTACTACGCCGCGGCCGAAGGTTCAGCCAAAGCCTTTATCGCTGACCTGGTCCCATCCGACCGGCGCGGCACCGCATATGGTCTCTACAACGCCGCCATCGGGCTGACCGCCTTCCCGGCCTCCGCCATCGCAGGTTTGCTCTGGCAGGGTGCCTTTGGCTGGCATGGACTGGGACCCTCGGCGCCTTTCTACTTTGGCGCCGTGCTGGCTTTGATGGCCGGACTGCTCTTCTGGCGTCTGGTTCCCGCCAGTCAATGAAGCTGCCGGATTTGCTTGTATAATTTTTTAGATTTCAACCAGACTTATCTTTGATGCCATCAGCTCTGCCCTTAAAGAGAAATACCTGGACCATCCTGCGCGAAAATGGCCTGCAGATCCTCATGTATCTCCTGGGGAGCATGCTGGTTGGCCTGATCTGGTGGCCCCTGGGATTGGTTTATCTGGCGTACTCGCTCTACTCAAACGTTCTTTACATGGCCTGGATCTGCCCTTATTGTGGCCATTACGGCCTCGGGACCTGCGCGGCTGGTTTCGATATCCTTTCCCGCAAACGCTACAAGCCGCAGCCAGGCAGAACCTTCGGCAGCGAGTTCCGGCGTAAATCCTGGGTACTTTACCCGGGTTGGTTCCTGCCGCCAGTTGCCGGGCTGTATCTTCTGGTTTTCCAATTCTCATGGGGCAGCCTGGCGTTATTGGCAATCTTCTGCGTGGATGCCTTCTGGCTGTTGCCGGAAGTATCGAAAAAACACTGTGAAAATTGCGAAACGGTCGATTGCCCGCGCTTTCCAAAAGACAGGAAGATCTGGCCGAGTCTGCAGCCGTAATGTTTCACCGCTTACTAAAAAGAGTGGCGCTTTCGCCACTCTTTTTTAGTTTCCGCTGCCTGGATTAAAGCAGTTCCAATTCCACCACGCTGTCCAGCGCATCCGGAAGTCGTGAACTGGGGAAATCGATGAACGCATCCGTCGGATATTCAGTTGTCATCCAGGGCCGCTCCAATTTGATCTCGGAACCATCTGCCAGCAGGCGCGCTTTTTTTATCTTGCCGGCCAATCCCCGAAAGTTTACCGGTCCGATGCCCCTTTCATAAATGTGGGCATACAGCCGGTTACCCTTTTGGGTATAGCGACCCCATTCGGGCTTGGAAAATTCCGACCGGCTGCAGGCATAAATGCTGGCACTGTTCTTGCGCATCCACTCGCCCACCTCGCTCAGGATCTGCACGCATTCCGCTGGGATCTCGCCCCTCGCATTCGGGCCTACATTGAGCAGCATATTCCCGTTCTTGCTGACGCATTCCACCAGTGCCCGCACCACTTGCTGGGGTGACTTGAAATCCTTATCCGCCGCGGCGTAGCCCCAGTTCTTGTTCAAGGTCAGGCAGGCTTCCCATGGCACAGATTGGTCATCCTCATCCACCAGACCTTCGGGTGGAATGATCTGCTCCGGGCAGGCGAAATCCCCGGCATATACCGGCGGGTTTTTTGAGCCAAAATTGCGGTTGCTCTCGCCCGAGCCGCCCAGGCGGTTATCGATCAGGATGTGCGGTTGGAGCGCGCGTGCCATCCCGACCAGTTCAGCCGCTTTCCAGGTCTCGCCGCTCATTTTGTCATAAGAAAAGTCAAACCAAATGATGTCGATCCTGCCATAGTTCGTCAAAAGCTCCCGCACCTGGCCATGTAGATATTCGACATATCTTGAAAAATCCTGCGGCCGGTCTTTATATTCTTCGTTATCCCGCATCGGATGCTGCCGGTCCCCATAGGCGGGGTAATCCGGGTGATGCCAGTCCAGCAGGGAATAATACAGGCCCACTTTCAGCCCTTCGGCCCGGAACGCCTCCACATATTCCCGGACCAGGTCCCGGCGGCAAAGAGTGTTGGTGGATTTGTAGTCGGTCAACTGGCTGTCGAACAGGCAGAATCCATCGTGGTGCTTGGCAGTAAGGATTGCATATTTCATCCCGGCCTGCCTGGCCAGGGCTGCCCAAACCTTAGGGTTATATTGGCTCGGGTTGAATTCATCGAAATACGGCTGGTAGGCTTCGTTGCTGATGCGCTCAACACTGCGCACCCATTCCCCCCTGGCAGGAATGGAATATAAACCCCAATGGATGAACATCCCAAATCGGTCGGATGAAAACCAGCGGGTGCGTTCATTGCGCGCAATGATCAAGGGATTCTCACTTCCTGTCATTTATCCTCCATTCCCTCTACAAATTGCTGGTGGCAAACCGCCAGGCGCTTATTTCATCCCAACCAGCTCGTATACCTCCACCACCTCGCTTTTCCCCTTGACCTTGAGCGGTGAAAAGGGGATTGCCTCCACCCAGTCCTTGACACGTTCGTAGGCTGCCTTGCTGACCAGGATCTGGTTCTTGGCAGAATTCTCCTGGATGCGTTTGGTGGTGTTGACACAGTCACCAATGGCAGTATATTCCAGGCGTTTCTCGGTTCCTATCCAGCCCAGGACCGCTTCGCCATAGTGTATGCCTACGCCAAATGAAAGGTGGGCCTCAGGTGGGAGTTCGGAATGAAGTTTTCCCACTGCAGATTTCAGGGCCAGCGCGGCCTTTACCGCCCGCAGTGTGTGGTCTGCCTGAGGCAGTGGTGCATTGAACCAGGCCATGACCGCGTCGCCAAGGAACTTATCCACCGTTCCTTCCTGGTCAAGGACAGCTTCCGCTCCGGCTGCCAGGTAGCGGTTCAACACGGCCACCAGGTCGGCCGGGGATTGTTTTTCGCTGTAGCTGGTAAAGCCGCGGATATCGGCGAAACAGCACTGTGATATCGCGTAGCTGCCCGCCGATCTGCAGGCTGTCAGGGTTAATCTGGTTTAGCACGGCCGGGGAAACCATCCGTTCCAGCAAGCGGCGCTGGGCCTCCAGTTTTCTGTGCTCGGTCATGTCGTCAACCACGATGGCCACCCCCTGCGTGACCTGGTCAGCATCCTTGAGTGGAGATAAGTTGAGTCGCCAATCCAAAGCGCCACGCAGCGGATGGTTATGGGTTATCTCGAGGCCCATCACCGGTTTATCGGTATCGCGCACGGAGGCCAGGTGGGCCTGGAGTTCGTATGGAAAAGCCTCATCCAGTGGCGTGCCAACCAGTTCAGCGATACTTTGCCCGAGAATTAACTCAGCCGCACGGTTACACAGCGTGATCTCATCCTGCACATCCGCAGTCAATACGCCGCTGGCAATCGAGGCGAAAATATTATCCATTAAGTTCTTGAGTTCGGTCACTTCGGCCAGGGTACGCCGTACAGATGCGAATAAACGGGCATTTTCGATGGCAATCGCCGCCTGGTTGGCAAAGACAGTCAACAGGTCGCGCTCGGCTTCTCTGAAAATCCCGGAACGGATGCGGTTATCCGCATAAATGACCCCGATGATCTCCGTCTTGGCTTTGAGTGGCACACACAGGATGGAACGCAGGTTATAAGCCACAATACTCTGTTGACCGCCAAAACGCGGGTCTTCCTGGGCATTGGTAGTCAGTACCGGTACGCCTGACTCGATCACTCGCTGGATGATGGTGCGACTGATGGCAAACTCACCGGGGTTGATGGATTCTTGTTCCCAGTTACGTGCAACGCGCGTGGCCATTTCCCCCTCCGCATCTCGCAGCATCAGGAAGCCACGTTCGGCCTCCGTCAGGCGGATAATGGTATCCATGACCAGCTGCAATACCTCGTCAAGTTCGAGCGATGAGTTCACCGCCTGGGTGGTATTGGCCAGAGCCAGCAATTTTCGGCGTTCTTCCTCGACTGCGTTCACCTGTTTGCTGGCCTGGAAGAGCAGGCTTTCCAGGTTGGATAATTTCTCCAGGGTATCCGGCGGGAGACTTGCGCGCACGGTCTGCAAGGAATTGCGCATTTGGCCAGCTAATTTGCTTATTGCCAGAATTTGCTCATCGAGAGGTGCCGGAGATTCGTTTTTCATACCTGTTTCCTGACAGATTGAATGAAAGGCTTGGGAAAATAGTGCTGCTGCAACCCATTATTCTTAGCTTATCCTTAATATACCTCTAAATGCTGTCCAGCGCTGCCGTATCGCTAGGCGCGCTGCAGCCTGCCGGATAACTTTCTCGGCACGCCGGGCAAGCGGTAAATATCCGTGTAATGGACTATAAAGTTGACGCTGGTATTCGTGCAAAAGGGAATGGATTTCATCCGAAACTTCTGGAAGACGTCTCGCCAGCGTAGCCGCGGCTTCGGCCGGAGTTTGGGCCACGGAGGGTTTTTCGCCTAACCAACGCAGACTTCTATATACTGTGGCAAAGGATCTCTCGATGGGACTTAATTCTACCAGGTACGCCCATTGCTTCAACCAATCCGGTGGAGTCATCCCTCGATTCTCAAAAAAGCGCTTTAAAAAGGATGGCAATGATCTGCGTGAGCCGCCTTGATCCGCTTCAAGGGGCCTGTCAAAGGATTCAAAGCTGGTCAGCCGAAGAATTGTGATGATGATAACGCAGATAAGAAGCAGGCGTACAATCAAATTGGCGGTCGTTACAGATAGCAGGCCGGTTCCAACAGCCGCAGGCGGCGTCTCCTGGCCTGAAGTATTCTGTCCAACAGGCGTTGCAGTGGCTACCTGGCCGGTGGGAGTGGGATTCTCGCCCAGTGGAAGCACGAGCGGTTCCTGGTTGACGGTCGGCTCAAATTCAACCCACCCGATACCTGGAAAATAGACTTCCGGCCAGGCATGAGAATCCCGTTGACGAACCACGTAAGAATTCGGGGGATCAAATTCACCCTGTGCAAAGCCGACTACCATCCTGGCCGGAATTCCGGCGCTGCGCAACAGGAGGACTTCAGCCGTGGCATAGTAATTACAGAATCCTTTTTTTGAATGAAAGAGGAACCAGTCGATTGGGTCCTGGCCAGCCGGAGGAGCTTCGACCGTATTGGAATAGGTAATATTGCTGCGCAAGTATCTTGTGATGGCAGCGGCCATATCATAAGATGTCCGGGCACGCGCAGTGATCCTTTGGGCCAGGGCAGTGATATCCGGTGAGATGGTATCCGGCAATTGCAGATAATGAGCGGTGACCCAGGCAGGATAGACAGCCCCCGCATTGCGGAGTTGGAGGACGGTCGGTTCGTATACGTCAGCCTGGACGAGGTACTGTTCGCCAGTTGAAGCGAGTGAGACGGAGCGGAACTGGATCGGGTCTTTTTTTTCGGTTGAGACTGGTATGAAGAACAACTCTGCCGGGTAGCTGACCCAGACCGGCCGCGACGGTGTAACCAGCTCGCCCAGATCGGGCGACAAAACAGTGAAATTAAAATCGCCCGTCAGTCCTCCAGGCTCCGCCAATGAAATGGGTGCCTGGTTTGACGCAAAAGTCATACTGGAAACATTCTCTGCGTACCATTGATCGTTTAAGAAAATATTATAGGAACGTTCCCGCCAGTAATAACGCTCAGTCGGCTTGGCGGGTGGCGTTTGGATGCGCAAATAAACTGTATCCCCCGTGGCGGCCTGGCTGCCGAGGGCTAAGGCCTCCCCAAAGTAATTGACCGTGTTTACTTTTGGGCTCTCCTGAATGCCGGCAACCGCGTGACCCAGGTTTTCCTGAATATCCTGCCAGGGGCGGGTGAATTTTTCCCAGGCTGCCTTGGCATCCGCAAAAGATTGGAGCGAGGTTGGCGCCAACCAGACCACCATCACGATACAAATCGTGACAATAGCCAGGGTAAGGTTCAGATCTGTTCTCGATTCGCCCAACAGGGTAATGCGGCTCTCCTTCCAAAAGGTTCGTCTCTGTATATATGTCAGGCGGCCAAGTATTAGCAAGGATAAGAAAATATAGATTGCCAAAGCCGTATCGCTGTGGCTTCTACCCAAATCGTATAACTGAACAATCACCAACACGACACCGGCAGGTACCACTGCGCCGATAAAATTTCCGTAGCGTGTCATCGCAAAACCGGCCATCAAGCCGATCGACCAGAAAACAAGCCCCATAAAAACAACGAACAGGATTGTATCCGGCACGGGCTTTCCCGTAAAAAACAAGCCGAGCGAACCTGCCAGGCGATTGCTCAGATCCGCAGCGCGTACCATCCATGGAATTCCGGCATACAAAAACCAGCACAGTACCAGAAGAACAACCGGAATGCTGAATCCATAACTCAACCAGAAAACCGCTCCACGCTCGAATTTGCTGTAACCGATGGCAAGGCCAAGGACTACACCGATCAGGGTAAGGATGATCGCACTGCCCAGTTCCCAGGCCCAATGCGTGGCGAACAGACGCTGGCTGGCCGTCAGCAGGACGAGAATAAGGAATGCGACGGACGGGAAATCCCATCGGCGGTTCGGGGTGCGATTCATCCTTTGAGTGTACAATGAATATAATAAAACCGTCAATTCCCGAGGAAAGCTATGCAAACCATTCTGGATTTAGGCGTACGTCTCGTTGTTGCCCTGCAGGGGTTGGGAGATTGGCCATCCCTGCCCATGAAATTGTTTTCATTTTTGGGTACGGAAGAGTTTTTCGTGCTGGCCTTGCCCATTCTCTACTGGTGCGTGGACAGTCTGTTGGGTCTCCAGGTGGCCATCATCTTGATGTTGAGCACGAACCTGAATTCAGCTTTCAAAATGGCCTTCCATGGCACACGCCCGTACTGGTACAGTCCCAGTGTCCGGGGTATGGCTGTAGAGACATCCTTTGGCGTTCCTTCGAACCATGCCCAGAGTGCAATGGTCGTATGGGGCATTATGGCAGCTTACTTTCGAAAATGGTGGAGTTGGCTGATAGCCGCCTTGCTTATTTTGTTGATCGGCCTTTCGCGGCTTTACCTGGGAGTCCACTTCCCCCACGATGTGCTGTTGGGCTGGCTGATCGGTGGACTGATATTATGGCTGGTGTTGCGGTTCTGGAACCCGGTTACTGCCTGGGTAAGGAAGCAAAGCGCCAACCGGCAAGTTCTGTTCGCTTTCCTGGTTTCACTGGTGGCGTTCCTCTTGCCTGCGATTCCATTTGTCTGGCTGAAGGTGATAAAGTGGCAGCCGCCGCAAGCCTGGGCTGCTTATGCTACACAAGCCATTTCATTACAAGACGCTGCGACCGCCGCCGGAACACTCTTTGGATTGCTGGTCGGCCTGGTCTGGATCACCCGCCGGGGCGGGTTCCAAACCAACGGGTTATGGTGGAAACTCACCTTGCGCTATTTGCTGGGTGTGGCGGGTATTCTTATCATCCGGTATGGGCTGAAATTTATCTTCCCTGAGGGTGAGAATGTCCTGGCCTATTTTCTGCGTTACCTGCGCTATACATTGATAGGTTTCTGGGTTACCGGTGGAGCCCCATGGACATTTATTCGCTTGAAATTGGCTGAAAAATTGGGTGAATAAAACATTACGGTTTCTTTACGATTGGTTGTGTAAAATTTCACGTCTGTTATAATCGTACGGTGATGGGTTCAACTCTCGATCGTGGTGCACTGTTACACAAACGCTACCGGATCATCGAAATCCTCGGCCAGGGGGGTATGGGATCGGTTTACCGTGCCGTGGATGAGAACCTGGGGATGGATGTGGCGGTTAAAGAAAACCTGTTCACCAGCGATGAATATGCCCGGCAGTTCCGTCTGGAAGCTGTAATCCTGGCCAATCTGCGCCATTCAAACCTGCCGCGTGTTACCGATCATTTCGTTATTGGCGACCAGGGTCAGTACCTGATCATGGATTACATCGAGGGGGAAGACCTGCGCCAGCGCATGGAGCGTAATGGCTCCGTCTCAGAAGAAGAGGCCATCCTGATCGGCGTTGCAATGTGCGACGCTCTCCAATACCTGCATACCCGCAAGCCGTCCGTTATTCACCGCGATGTAAAACCCGGTAATGTCCGGATCACACCGGATGGTCACATTTTCCTGGTTGATTTTGGTCTGGCTAAACTGGTCAAAGGCAGCCAGGCAACCACCACCGGGGCGCGTGCCATGACTCCCGGCTATTCCCCACCCGAGCAGTATGGCACGGCACGGACTGACCCGCGCACGGATGTCTATTCTCTCGGCGCCACGCTTTACGCAGCCTTAACTGGCATTATTCCCGAAGATGGGCTGGCGCGTGCCATGGATAACGTCGAGTTGACACCGGTGCGCAAGCGTAACCCGAAAGTCTCGCGCAAATTAGCGAGTGCCATCGAGAAGGCCATGGCGATCCGCCCCGAAGAACGCTTCCAAACGGCGGAGGAATTCAAACTGGCTTTGGCCACCTCCAACATCAAGACGCAGCGCCTGGAGGGCGAGATCATCGTTCAGCCTGCTCCTCAAGCCAGCGAAAGCGGCGAAAACGGGAGACTTGCCCAGGAAGTGCCTCCTGAAGAAAATCCGCCCCCACCACCGCCTCCGGCTTCAAAGCCCCGAAATTCTAAGCCCCGGAAGAGAAAAAGTCGGGGCGCTGGTCTTTGGATATTCTTTTCCTTCTTCCTGTTGGTAATTCTGGCTGGCGTACTTTTCGTCATTTTCTACTCGTCACCGATCCCGGCAGGATTCTCTGGCTTTCCTGGCCAATCCCAGCGCCCGCCCGGCTTTGACTTCAGTTTCAACGCTGGATCCAACCACAGCCCTGGTTGTGCAGAATAAGACCGCAGTTCCGACATTGGCAAATAGCCCAACCCCGGCCCGAGTGAATACACCGACACCCACCAAAACGTTGGCGCCGGCATTCCTGCCATCCCTTACACCCACGCCCACCCAAATATTGGCACCTACCTCGACCCCACTCGGAGGCGGATACGGTCAGATAGCTTTCGCATCCACCCGGTCCGGCACGCCCCAGATATTTATCATGAATTCGGATGGCAGCAGTCTGCGACAGATAACAAATATTATCGATGGCGCCTGCCAACCCGATTGGTCTCCGAACGGGTTGCATATTGTCTTCATCTCGCCCTGTCCGGCACGCCAGAACGATCACCCGGGTGCGCAATTATTTGTGATCAATGTTGATGGCAGCGGTCTTGTTGAACTGCCAAAAATGGATGGGGGTGGTTTTGACCCGGCCTGGTCGCCAGATGGTTCGCGTATTGCTTTTGCATCCTTGCAAAATGCAAATCCTCAAATTTACGTGATAAACCTGAACGATTATTATGTAACTCAACTTACGTCGCCCTCTGCCAGTGTTCTCATGCCGGATTGGTCACGACAGCCGGCCTGGTCACCGGATGGGAAACAGATTGTTTACACTGGTCACAGCCTCCTGACCAACGCTTTGCAAATTTGGGTCATGAGCGACCTGGGTCAAGAACAGACCTTCCTGATACACAGAGGCGCCGCAAATTGGGATTTCCTGCCAAGCTGGTCACCAAATGGCAAGACCATCATTTTCAATGAGACAAGCGGCCCCCAGCAACTGGGCTGGTTGATGATCTTCGATTACGAGCATCGCCAAACCAGCGAGGCAGTCCTTTTCCGCCCCGGTTCATATGGCAACCATGGCAGCTACTCTACCGATGGCCTCTGGGTAGTCTATGAAAGTCTCGATACCGCCCGAGCGGACAGCACCGACTACCACATTTACATTGTAAAGAATGCGATTGGAAACGCGCCCATCAGTCTGGCGGTAAACCTTGAAGCATCGGACTTCGATCCGGACTGGCGTCCATACGCTCCCTGAACCCCGATGATCAATGAGAGTTTACAAAAAACGTCCCCGAAAAAACAGGGACGTTTTCTATTTTAGAACCTTTCCGGAAATTCGGGAGGAAGTTCTTCTACAAAATTTTAGGAAAGGTACTTATTGAGTCGGGCTGCTCTCTGGTGTGGGTGTGTTCGTTGGAGTTGGAATTTCCGTAGGAGTATCCGTCGGCAACGGCAACGGAGTATCTGTGGGAGTTGGTGTGGGAGTAGAAGTAGGTGTTAATGTTGGCGTCAAAGTTGGCGTTGGGGTAGGTGTCGGCACGTTTAAGTTTAGGTTGATATTACTGTCCGCGTATCCGCCTCCATCGGCAACCATATAAAGGCGTAAATAAACCCGACCATTCGGCACATCGTTCAGATTCCAGGTATAAACCAAAGCAGGCGTGGGGACTTGCGCTTTCTGATTATCCAGCAGAGGTTTCCAATTTCCGGAACCCTGGATCGTACTCCATTCCAACCGCCATGATTGAAATCCGCCAGTAGCACTCGCCTCAATGTTGAAATCCAGGGAAGGTTGCGTGATGATCTGTCCTGATTGCAACCCGACAAACTGTAGATTCGGGCGCGGGTCACTTGCTTTGCAGCTCCGGTCTGGAACGAAGTAAATCTTGTCAAAACCCATATCGCGCGCCCACTGTTGGCCGCTCTCGTCCTGGAGGATCCATTTGCGTGCAGATGGATCGGTTACGTTAATTTCCATGCGATTATCTATGTAATTGCTGGTGCATTCCGGTGAAGACAACAGACCCGTCCAGGTATCGAACTCCACCTGGCGCCATAAATCATGATCCGCAGGCAGCGGCGGTTGGTCGGCAGCGAAAAACTCCTGGCGCTGGCTGGGACACCACTGGGAGGGTTGAGTACCTGAGACCGCGCAGATTGTGTGCTGCTCGATCCCGCTGGGAATAGCGAAAGGTGTTGGATTGCCACCCGTCAAATAGTTGATGGCATATGTCATAAATTCCGCCCAAATAGGCCCGGCGCCAGTCACACCGGTGGTGTTGAGCATCGGGGTATAGTCAGCGTTTCCGACCCAGACGCCTACAGCCAGGTCGGGAGTATAGCCAAGCGTCCAGTTGTCGCGTGAGTTGTTGGAAGTGCCAGTTTTAACTGCTGCCTGGAACGGCAGATTCAGGACTGAATTCGTTCCATAAGTCGGGACGCGGGCAGCGTTATCCGATAATATGGAAGACATCAGGAATGCATGTTCCGGACTCAGAACCTGGTCGCCTGCCGGGGGCGTGTATTGATAAACTACATTTCCTTTAAAATCCACTATCTTCAGAATCGCTACGGGCGGGATCTTGACCCCTCCATTGGCAATAACGGAATATCCACCTGTCATCTCCAACAAGCTTACTTCACCTCCCCCCAATGTGAGCGACAGGCCGTAATCGTCGCGTGTCAGGCTGGTGAGACCCAGGCGCTTTGTCATGGCAATTAAACCATTATCGCCATACACCCCAACAAATTGCAGCGTCTTGACTGCCGGTATATTGTATGAATTTGACAATGCCACACGTACCGTGAGCGGACCGTGGAAATTATGATCAAAATTGGTGGGTACATATTTCGGGTTCGGGTCGTTGGGCAGGCCGGAAGGCGGAAATTCAGTCGGCACGTCCCAGATAAGGGTGGCAGGCGTCCAACCTTTTTCGAAAGCGGCCAGGTAGGTGAAGGGCTTGATGGAGCTTCCCGGCTGCCGGGTGGGGCTTACCGCCATATTGATTTGCCCGGCATTAGCATCATTATTAAAATCGGGGGAACCTACCATCGCAAGGATTTCACCTGTGGATGGTTTGATTGCCACCAACGCGCCGTCTGTAACATGTTTATCAGCCAATGCGCTAACCTGGGCTGTGACAGATTGCTGGGCAGCATCCTGCATTGCCGGATCGAGCGTAGTATAGACAGTAAAACCGGAGCGATAGATGGTTTGAGGATCAAAACGTGATTCAAGTTGGGCGCGGATATACTGCACCCAGTGCGGGTAACGCATGTTGACAGTTGGCGGATTGAAAGTCTGGTTCTGGATCTCCAGGAGGGCGTTGGCAGTGGCGGTACCATCCACGCACACGCTCTGAGGATCGTTGCTTACATAAATACAATGCCGTTCCGTACTCAAAGCGAGCATCCCCATTACAACGCCCTGAAAGCGCACCAGAGTGGTATCCCGATTATTATAGATATCGTAGACAGACGGCGCCTGCGGTAGGCCTGCCAGGAAAGCCGCTTCACCCAGGGTTAATTGACTGGCGCTCTTGTTGAAATAGGTCTCAGCGGCAGCTTCCACACCATAGGCCAGGTTGCCGTAATATATTTCGTTCAGGTATAGCTCCAGGATTTCATCCTTGCTGTAGCGGCGTTCAATTTCGGTCGCCAAAATGGCCTCGCGCACTTTGCGCAGGTAGGTCCGTTGGCCGCGTTCCTCGGGTGTTAGCAGCAAGGCGCGTGCCAATTGCTGCGTGATGGTCGATGCGCCAGAGACGGTCTCACCACTGGTGATATTTTCCCAGAAGGCGCGTACAATCGCCAGCGGATCGAACCCTCCATGTGAATAGATAATCCTTATCTTCGGTCGAAATGGTTGCGGCCACCAGGTTTGGAGAAATGTCAGCTAAAGGCACGTATGTCCGTCGTCCGGCCGACGGATCAAGGATCTCGTACAAGAGATCCCCATTGCGATCGAGGATACGGGTTGTTTCAAACTGTGAAGCACGCTGCTGTAAATCGCTTACGCTGGGCAGCCCGGAGGCAATCGAGTAGTATTCATAGATCCCAGCCGCAGCCATGATCAGTCCCACTGCAACAACAATAAAAATAAAGACGATCGAGCCTCGCAGGAGGCAACCCCCGGCTTTTGACCAGTTAATTGGCCGGCGGCGGGATGGCTGGACGCTTCGGCTTGTGACAGGACGATGCACCTTTGTACTGGGTGTATATTCGAAGGCGGAAGGTGTAACACGGGTGGCGCCCATATCGATCTCTTCCACACGCCGTGGCAGCGGCATCCCGTTCTCATCGATGGCCGGGTGGCGAACGACTGGAGTAGTATCTTTAGTGCTGGAATCATCAGCAGGGGCTTCACCTTGTGTATCAGCTTCAGAATCCAGTAAACGGCGAAATTTTTCACGCGGATCTTCAGGATTAGTCATATTTCCTCATAACTAAAGAATTTTAGCACAAAACCTTTGACCATCGGCACAAACCCCCGTATACTGTATTCATGCGCGATTGGATCTCTAGGCCCCAGCGACCCGCTGGCACTCACCCTGGCAGCAGATTTCCGCCTGTCCAGTACTGATTACGTCAACGATCAGATCTGGGAACTCGAGACCGGTGGGGGTGACCCGCCCGCCCTGGCATTGCACACCACCTTCGGCCTCCGCGCCCGCGCTATGCGGCTCTTTCCGCGCTTTACTATCGGCAACAAAATGATTACCGACCCGGCTACTTTTACAGAACCTGTGCGTCTGCATCGGTTCTATCCAAACTTTCTGCACCTCGATTTCTCACCTCTTCAAGATATAGACGTCAATGCCGAGTTCTGGGTTCCCGATTCGCATGCAACTGCCGGACGCTTTACGGTCACCAATCGCTCTCACAAAAAGCTCCCGCTGCTCCTGGAACTATGCGGACAACTGGCTCCCCTGGATGGACAACGTCTCTCGACGCTCCTGATCCAATCGGTGAACGTACTGGCTGGGAGTACCTCGGGCCTATCACCGGTCATCTTTCTTACCGGCGGGCCCCAACCCGGGCCTGGTCCTTACCCATCCCTGTCCCTCGAACTGGTTCTGGAAGCCGGGGCTGCGCGCAGCCTCACCTGGGTCCTGGCAGCGCTCTCAGACCCATCGGCCTCCTTCGAACTGGCCCGACGTATAGCTGCCCGGCCTTGGGATGCAGAACGGGCCAGGATAGAAATGGTTAACGCTGCCCAGACCGTCGATGTGCAAACTGGTGATCCGGACTGGGACGCCGCTCTAGCTTTTAGTCAGAAGACCGCCTTCAGCCTGTTCTTCGGACCCAGCCAATCTCTTCCCAGCCCAAGTTTCGTTATCTCCCGCCAGCCTGACCAGGGTCATTCAGCACGCGGGGATGGCAAAGATTATTCCCCGCTTTGGAATGGTCAATCGCCGTTGGAGGCCTACTACCTGGCCGGCCTTTTGCCCGGCGCGCCTGAACTGGCTGCCGGCTTGATCCGCAATTTCCTGGCTGTGCAATCCAAGAATGGCGCTGTGGATTGGAGGCCCGGTTTAGCCGGTCAGCGCGGGACCTGGCTGGCAGCCCCGCTGCTCGCCAGCCTGGCCTGGCGAACTTACCAGCGATCACTCGATCAGAATTTTCTGCATGAAATCCAACCTGGACTGGATGCGTTTATCCGCTGCTGGTTCACCCAAGAACACGACCGCGACCTTGACGGTTTCCCTGAATGGGACCATCCCCTGCAAACCGGCCTCGAAGATAACCCGGCTTTCACCATATGGCAAACAGGTGGGCAAGGGGCAGGCATCTCAGCCGCGGAAAATCCGGCTCTTTCGGCGATGCTGTTCCATGAAATCCATTCTATGGCATGCATTGCCGAGGTTCTTGACAATCCGCAAGAGCACGAACGATTGGAATTAAAATTCGCAGAATTGCGGTCCCTGACGGAGGAGTGCTGGGACGCCTCCGCCGTACTCTACCACAATCGTGACCGTGTTACACACCGCAGCCCGGCAGGCAAATCCCTTGCCAAACAGCGTGGTATAGGTACCCTTGCAGCGGGCCAAACTTTCAAGCAATCTGTACGCCTGCTCATACGACTAAATTTAAAGAGTGAGGCTACCCGCCGCCCGGTAATAACCCTGCACGGTCAAAATGGCGAGACCTTACTGTCCGAGCATCTGGAACGAATGGACTTCCAATGGGGGCCTGGTCTGGCAGTCGCAACCAGCCGTGAGCTTTATACCCGGCTGGATGAAGTTGAAATCTCCGGCCTCGATGAGCGTGACCAGGCCTCCATACAAATTATGGATTTCTCTTGCGAAGATATAAGCCTTTTCCTGCCAATCTGGGCAGGCATTCCTGCGGTGCAACACGTTCAGGCACTCCTAAACCGGACTCTGCTGGCGGCTGATCGCTTTGGAAGACCATTTGGCATCCCGGCTTGTGCTTCTGCGCCACCCACGGTCAAGAAAACCAAGCCTGACCTGGCAATGAATTCGACTTGCCAGGCAGTTCATCTCCCCTGGAATGTTCTCATTGGAGAAGGTTTGCTTACCTATGGTTTGAGGCAGGAAGCTGCAAATTTGACGGCAAGACTGATGACGGCTGTAATCCAAAACCTCAAGAAACAACACGCCTTTTACCGGGCTTATCAGGCCGAAACAGGCGCGGGTATCGGGGAACGTAACGCGGTCCAGGGTCTGGCCCCTCTCGGATTATTTTTGGATGTATTGGGAGTCGAGATCCAATCTTCAAAACGGCTGAGGCTGTCCGGAAAGAATCCATTTCCCTGGCCAGTTACGGTAAAATATAGAGGTCTGACGGTAACACGCCAGGCAGAAAAGACGGAGATCGTCTTCCCGGATGGGCAGACATTCTCCCTGAATGATCCAACTGATGCAGTCGTATTTGTCGATTGATGTCGGGATGGATGCGTGGTTACCACGAAATAGTGATTGTCCGATAAAAGGAGTTAGCATGGACCATCCGCCCATTCGCTACTTGATGACAGCCATCGTCCAGGAACAGGATGTGGATGTGGCCGAGCGCGCCCTGGCTTTGCTGGAGGTGCCGGTCATCCACCTGGCAAGTACGGGCGGCTTCCTGGGTCGCCGCAATGCGACGCTATTTATCGGACTACCTGAAGGGTTGGAAGAAAAAGCACTGGCCGCCTTGCGAAAATCCTGCCGCCAGCGGGTTGAATATCTGGCCATTCCGATGGAAGGCGCACCCCTGCCGCTGCCAACCCCGGTTCCGGTCACCGTGGGCGGAGCTACCGTTTTTGCCATACCGGTGGAACGCTACGAGGAGATTTAGCCATGAAACTGATCCTTGCCATTGTCCGTAACTCCAACTCGGATTCCGTCACCCGCGGCTTAACCTCCGGCAAATACCGCGTCACACGCGTCGCCTCGACCGGAGGTTTGCTACGGCGGGGAATGACTACGCTCCTGATTGGGGTGGAAACAGACCAGGTGGATGACGCCATACGGATCTTGCGTGAAACCTGCACGCCAGCTACCGAGGGCGAAAAACGCGCCACCATCTTTGTGGTGCCGGTCGACCGCTTCGAACAGATATAAACGATCAGCTCTTATTCGTTCCGCGGAAAATCCGATTTAAGTGACGTTTAATTCACCGGGAATTGTGCCACCTATTCCGTTATTGCACGTTACCCCCATAAGGAGACTAAATGAAAAGCACTAATCCGGGATCCGAAGCCCCCGTTCTGACCGAGGGGCAAGTTACTTTCCGAGATCTGAATAAAAACGGCCGGCTGGATCCCTATGAGGATCCCCGCCGGCCCATCCAGGAACGCATCGCAGATCTGCTCTCCCAAATGACCCTGGAGGAGAAAGCCGGGATGATGTTCCATACCATGATTGGGATGAATCAGGATGGCAGCCTGATTGAAGAAATCCAGGCGTTCAATCCAGCCCGCACATCCGAGATGGTTTGGGAACGCCTCATCAACCATTTTAATGTTTATCAAGTTGCCCCCCCGCTTCATATGGCCGAATGGTATAACCGGCTCCAGAAACTGGCCGAGCGCACCCGCCTGGGCATCCCGGTGACAATTTCATCCGATCCCTGCCACGCTTTTAGCAAAAACCCGGCTACTGGTTCCGGCGTTGGGGCGTTTTCCCAATGGCCGGAGCCGATCGGCCTGGCTGCCACGGGTGACGAGGCCCTGGTCAAAGAATTTGGCGACATCGCCCGCCAGGAATATGTCGCCGTAGGGATCCGCACTGCCCTGCACCCCATGGCGGACCTGGCCACCGAGCCGCGCTGGGCGCGCATCAATGGCACCTTTGGGGAGGATGCAGAACTGACTTCACGCATGGTCTCGGCTTATATCCGCGGCTTCCAGGGTGAAAAACTCGGTCCAAAAAGCGTGGCCTGTATGACTAAGCATTTCCCAGGCGGCGGCCCGCAAAAGGATGGCGAGGATCCGCACTTTTCCTATGGCAAGGACCAGGTTTATCCAGGCAACAATTTTGAATATCATCAGGTTCCCTTTCAGGCGGCCTTCAAGGCCGGCACCACCATGATCATGCCCTATTACGGCCGTCCGCTGGGATTAGCGGTGGAGGAAGTCGGATTTGGTTTCAACAAGGATGTCATCACAGGTCTGCTGCGCGGGAAATACGGCTTCGATGGAGTGGTCTGCACCGACTGGCTCCTGATTCATCCCGTCATTGTAAACGGACAGGTCATCATGGAAGCCAAGTGCTGGGGGGTGGAGGATCTGAGTCCCGAAGAACGTATCCAGAAAGCCATTGATGCAGGTGTTGACCAGTTCGGCGGGGAGGCCTGTCCCGAGAACATTGTCGCTCTGGTAAATAAGGGCCAGATAACTGAAGCCCGGATTGACGAATCTGTTCGTCGCTTACTTAAGGACAAATTCCGCCTGGGCTTGTTCGATTCGCCATATCTGGACCCGGAGAATGCAGAAAAGGTTGTTGGAAATTCGGAATTCCGTAAAGCCGGCGAGACCGCACAACGAAAATCCATTGTTCTTTTGAAAAATGCCACAATTTCGAACGGGAAATTTCTGCCCCTGCACGGTAAACCACTTATTTACGTGGAAGGCATCGATCCTGAAGTGGCTGGCCAGTATGGGCAGGTGGTTGCCAGTCCGGCGCAAGCGGATCTGGCGATTATCCGCCTGGACTGCCCGTTCCAACCCCGCCATGGCTTTTTGGACAGCCACTTCCACGCCGGGGACCTGGATTTCAAAAGCCCTGAAAAAGAACGCATTCTGGGTCTGCTGGACGAAATTCCCACCATTGTTGACATTTATCTGGACCGCCCGGCGGTCATCCCGGAGATTGCCGAAAAGAGCGCTGCGCTACTGGCCGACTTCGGCGCCAGCGATGCCGCCGTACTTGACATCATTTTCGGGAAATTCAAGCCAGGTGGTAAACTGCCTTTCGAGTTGCCTTCCTCGATGGAAGCTGTTAAAATGCAAAAAGAAGATTTACCATACGACTCGCAAGATCCGGTCTTTCCGTTCGGGCATGGATTGACCTATTACGAAGAAATGCGTAAATGAGCAAACCAAAATCTTGATATTCTTGAGCGCTTCGTATCAGCGAATTCTTTCATTAGATGCAAAAAGCAGTAGGAGCAATATGGAAGCATTGGAAGCCATCCGCAAGCGTAGAAGCGTCCGAAAATTCACCGGCGAGATCATCTCACGCGAAGACCTGGAGAAGATCGTGGACGCAGGCAGATTGGCTGCCTCCGGGAGTAACCGACAGCCCTGGGAATTCATCGTTGTAACGGACAAGGAAATGATCAGCCAGCTTACCGTGGTCGGTAAGTGGATGGAAAAAGCCGGAGCGATCATCGCCGTGGTCCTCGATCCGTACTCGCGCTGGTGGGTTGAGGATGGTTCTGCCGCGATTGAAAACATGCTGATCGCCAGTACCGCTCTGGGATATGGGTCCTGCTGGGTGGAGGGGGATTCCCTACCGCGCGAAGAGGAGTTCAAAACCCTTTTAGGTGTCCCCAAAGGGAAAAGACTGCTCTCACTGGTCCCGGTTGGGGTCCCGCAGGAATGGCCTACCATCGAGAAACGTTCCCTGGAGAGTGTTCTGCACTGGCAAGTATATTAAGTCAGCACTGATTGCCAGGATCACCCTGGATCCGCGTTATCACCACCTTCCTGGGATATTGCTTTCCGCCTTGCCCGGGTAACCAGGATCAAATAAAAGCCCCGGTTCTTCAAAAGGACCGGGGCTTTGAATTAGCCAAGCACGAAATTATCAATCAAGCGGGTCTTTCCCAGGTAGACCGCCATCGAAAGCAGGGTCTTGCCAGCCACCGTTTCCAATTCTTCCAGAGTGTCGTAATCCGCACAGGATACGTAATTAAGGCGAACTAAAGATTCGCTGTCGACCGTTTTACGCACAAGGGCACGTAAGTTTTCGGCAACACGTTCACCAGAATCAAAGGCCGACCTGGCCGCACTCAGGGACCGGAAAAGTACCGTTGCTGCCTGGCGCTCCTCGGGGTTGAGGTACACATTCCGGCTGGACATGGCCAACCCATCCGCCTCCCGAACTATTGGACATACGATGATCTCGATGGGGAAATCCAGATCGCGGGTCATGCGCCGGATGACGGCTGCCTGCTGGGCATCCTTCTGACCGAAATAAGCTTTGTCCGGCCCAACCGCATTGAACAACTTGGCTACGATCGTGGTTACTCCACGAAAATGCCCCGGGCGGACTGCCCCCTCCAGGCCTCTGGTCAACCCCTCGACCTCCACCCAGGTCTGGTAGCCGGGCGGATACATGATCTCAGGCGTAGGCGTCCAGACCAAATCCGCTCCGGCCTGTTCAAGCATGGCCAGATCACGCGGCAAGTCTCGCGGATATTTCGCCAGATCTTCATTTGGGCCAAATTGGGTTGGATTAACAAAAATGCTGGCTACCACACTGGCGCATTCGGCCCGTGCGCGTTGGGCGAGCGAGATGTGCCCGGCGTGCAAGTAACCCATGGTGGGGACAAAGCCAATTGGTCCCGATAGGGCGCTGCATTTGGAACGCAATTCTGGAAGGGTCGTCACAGTCTGCATAAAAATCACCCATGTATCCCTATTGACATTTCTTTCATTATCGCTACACTTCAATTAATCATACTTCAGGGCATTGGGAATCTCTGTGAAAGGCGATTCCCAAATAACTATTCTTTAGAGATAAAGGAGCATACGAATGGCATCTCTTAACCGCGTACAATTAATCGGCCGGCTCGGCAAGGACCCCGAAAGCCGCTTTACACCCACCGGCAAAAAAGTTGCCCATTTCAGCCTGGCGGTCAGCAACCGCTGGAAATCTGCCGAAGGGGAAACCAAGGAATCCACCGAATGGGTCAATATCGAGGCCTGGGGACGGCTGGGCGAGATCTGCGCGCAATACCTGCACAAAGGCAGCCTGGTCTTTCTTGAAGGTCGCTTAAAAACCGACAAAGTCGATGACAAAGCCGGTGGAAGCAAATATTACACCAAGGTGGTGGCGCTGTCCATGCAAATGCTGGACCGCAAGCCGGAGGAAGAGCCGGTCACAGCGGTAGAAGAGGAAGCAGGGGATTACGAAGCGTAAAGAATATACGTAATAAGTACAACCTAAAAAACATTGAAGCGCATTCTGCTTCCGCAAGATGCGCTTCTTTATTTATTGAACTCGTCCCATCGACGCCTGTGATTTAATTGCGATTACAGGCTCGAACGGATATGGACGATATCGCCATCCTTGACGATATATTCCTTCCCTTCCAGGCGCAGTTTCCCTTTGGCCTTGGCTTCGGTCATCCCGCCCAAATCGATCAAATCCTGGTACGCAACCACCTCGGCGCGCACAAAACCGTGCGCCAGGTCAGTGTGAATTTCGGAAGCCGCTTCAACTGCCGTAGCATGCCGGCGGGTGGTCCAGGCTCGCACCTCGTCTTCGCCGACAGTGAAAAAGGATTGCTGGTCGAGCAGGTCATAAGAGACGCTGATCATGCGGTTGAGGCTCAACTCGGTGATGCCATATTCGGACATAAACATGGTCGCATCTTCAGGCGGGAGTTGGGCAATCTCCATCTCCAGTTTACCTTGTAAGCCAATCACAGGCGCTTCAACATAAACATCGGGCTGTGCCTGTCCCTCCCCCAGGTTCAATAACACGAGGATGGGTTTGCGCGTCAACAACCCGAATCCGGAGAGGAGTTTTTCCTCCTCGGCGGAAACCTCCACCCCACGCAGGGGTTTTTCTGCTGATAAAACCTCATGCAAACGGCTGAACAAGGCTGTCTGACGTTCATTCAACACTTTGTCCGTGCCGCCTTTTTTGCGTTCCTCGACCAGCCGTTCCAATTTGCGCTCGACGGCAATCAAATCGTTTAACAGGAGTTCGCCATTCATCGAGGCGATGTCACGGACCGGGTCAAGGCTTCCGGAAGGAAGCGGCACGTTATCATCAACGAAACAACGAACAACGTGGATCAGCCCCTCCATCTGAGCCAACTGGTTCAGGAGCGGACCAGCAAAGCCGGTTTTGGCCGAGCCACTATCCAGACCGGCGATATCGGCATAGGTTACTTTGGCGTAAATGGTTTTCCTGGGCTTGAACATGGCCGAAAGCTTATCCACGCGCACGTCGGGGACATCCACTACTGCAGTGTGGATCTCAACCCTTCCCGCCGAGGCGGTGGTCGGCGCATTACCGCGCGTTAGTGCATTAAAGATGGTTGTCTTGCCGGACTGGGGAAAGCCGATAATTCCTAATTTCATCGTTAACCTTTAGTTGTGGTAAAATCTGGGGCGTTAGCCGGAGTGGCGGAACTGGCAGACGCGCACGACTCAAACTCGTGTTCCCTTACGGGATTGTGGGTTCAATTCCCACCTTCGGCATTATATCAATAAAAGTTCCCTTTGTCGGGGAGTAGCGCCCGCAATCGCGGGACAGGTTGATCGTCAAGACGGAGCTGCACTCCCGGTCGCCTGTGCGCCTGTGCCCGTATGGGTACCATATAGCGTTCGCGAGACCGCCATTCAGGTGGTCTCGCGTTTTTTATCTTTTCGTAAATGGTAGCGTCCCGTAAGCTTTTCCAGATGCAGATGGGATAAAATATAGAGTAATACCTCTCCCGGTTCTCACGAAGTAAACGGAGGAATAATTATGCCTGGCATGAATGATATCCTGGCCCTCATCCTGGCGGGTGGACGCGGTTCACGCCTCTATCCGTTGAATAAACTCCGTTCAAAACCAGCCGTACCGATCGCCGGGAAATACCGCCTGATCGATATCCCAATCAGCAACTGCATAAACTCGGGGCTCTTCCGGATCGATGTGCTGACCCAGTTCAACTCGCATTCCCTCCACCGACATATCACCCAGACTTACAACTTCGATACTTTCCACACCGGTTTCGTCGAGATCCTGGCGGCCGAACAAACCCCCAAATCCACAGACTGGTACCAGGGCAATGCCGACGCTGTGCGCAAACAAATATTCCAATTGCGTTCTGCGCGCTCCAAATACGTGCTTATTCTGAGCGGCGACCACCTGTATAGAATGGATTACGGTCCAATGGCCCAGTTCCATTGGGCGAATGAGGCGGATATAACGGTCGCGGTTCAACCAGTCAGGCGCGAGGATGCTCCCAGCCTGGGAATCCTCAAACGGGGCCAGGATGGCCGTATCACTGATTTCGTCGAAAAACCCAAAGAGCCTGCCATCCTGTCCAAATTTGTCAGCCGTGCCGACGAGCAGCGTCCCTTCCTTTGCTCGATGGGCATTTATCTATTCAAAACGGAAGCGCTGATCGAACTGCTAACCGATAACCCCGGTTTTGATGATTTCGGCGGAGATATCATCCCATATGCCATCCAAAATCGCTCTGTTTATGGCTATGATTTTGACGGCTACTGGCGGGACATCGGAACCATCCGCTCTTTCTACGAAACCAATCTGGACCTGACATGTCCCACCCCAGCCTTCAATTTTTACGATACGAAAAACCCAATCTACACACACTCCCGACTGCTGCCGGGTTCCACCGTGGAAGATAGTCTGTTGAAAGATGTACTCCTGGCCGAAGGCTGCCGCATTCAGAAAGCTGAAATCACCCACTCGGTCATCGGAGTCCGCAGCGTCATTTCCAGCGGGACAATCATCAAAGACAGCGTCATCATGGGGGCAGATTACTATTCCATCGAACAGCCTGGCGATCCACCAATTGGTATCGGCCCGAATTGCCACATCGAAGGCGCCATTATCGACAAGAATGCCCGGATTGGTGCAGATGTAGTCATTCGCCCATTCCCACGCGGCACAGATATCAGCACTCCAAACTGGACCGTACAGGACGGGATTGTTGTAGTCCCGAAGGATACCAGGCTGCCGCCCGGCACCTGCATACAGATCGAGCAACTATGAGCACCCACAGTTCGGAAAGTCTGCCAAATCCCATTTTGGAGAACCATGCCTGATGAAGAAAACCGTTCTTCAGAACAATAAAGCCCCAGTATCGCAACAAGACGAAATCTGGCACGCACTGTCAGCTGAGGAAGTTCTGGAACATCTTAAAGTCCGCGAGAACGGGTTGACCAGCGCGGACGCAGCCCAACGGCTGACCCAATACGGGCCGAACCAACTCACCCAGGCAGCTCGCCCGGGTTTCCTTAGGCTTCTTTGGGAGCAATTTAATAATTTTATCGTTATGCTGCTGATCGTGGCTTCCATCATTTCCGCCTTGCTGGGTGAATGGGTGGACGCCTCTGCCATTATTGCCATTGTCGTCTTGAACGCTGTACTGGGTATCGTCCAGGAAAAGCGAGCCGAGGAAGCGCTGGCTGCCCTAAAAAACCTGGCTGCCCCGGAAGCACGCGTCATGCGTGATGGACACCACGTCACCGTCTCTTCGCGGGATCTCGTACCGGGCGATATTGTTTTCCTGGAGGCCGGCAACCACGTTCCGGCGGATGTACGCCTGCTGGAGGCATTCAACCTGCAAATAGAAGAAGCCGCCCTGACCGGCGAGTCACTGGCCGTCCAAAAGAATGCCGCCATGATACTGGAAGCGAACATTCCACTGGGTGACCGGAGGAACACCGCTTTTATGGGGACAACGGTCACCTACGGGCGCGGGCGTGGCGTCGTCATCGGGACAGGCATGCGCTCGCAGCTCGGCCTGATCGCCAAGATGCTGGAGGGGGTGGACCAGGAAGAGACACCTTTGCAGAAGCGCCTGGACCAACTCGGTAAAACCCTCGGTATCGGCGCGCTGGCAATCTGCGGCCTGGTTTTTGTCGTGGCCGTTTTGCGCGGCACGGAATTGAGCATTTTGACCGCACCTGGTGGTGGACTCCTGGCTTATCTAGGCTCGGCGAAAACCCAAATCGTCGAGATGTTCATGCTGGCCGTCGGCCTGGCAATTGCCGCCGTGCCTGAAGGTCTGCCTGCCGTGGTAACCATCACGCTGGCCTTGGGAATGCATGAAATGATCCGACGTCATGCCCTGATCCGGCGGCTCTCTTCGGTGGAGACACTCGGTTCGGCCACGGTCATTTGCTCGGATAAAACCGGTACCCTGACCCAGAACGAGATGACCGTTACGCGTGTTTGGGTGGATGGGCAGTTCGTCAACGTGACCGGCACTGGCTACTCCCGGAAGGGCGAATTCCAGGTGGATGGCAAGACCATCGACCGGCACAAATATCCGGGCGTCGGGACCGCTCTGTGGGTGGGCGCGCTTAATAACGACTCCCAACTTGAGGCGGTTGAGGGCGACGAACTTTCCTACCGGATCGTGGGCGACCCAACCGAAGGCGCCTTGCTAATCGCGGCAGCCAAGGCAGATACTTACAATGTGGAATTGCACCAGGCCTATCCCCGCCTGGATGAAGTCCCATTCGACTCGGAACGCAAACGCATGGTCACCATCCATGATATCTGGGATCCCAACCCGACGGATGTTTCTCCATTCAAGGATAGCAAATTGACCGGCTGGGATGTGATCGCGGTAAAAGGGGCACCCGACCTGATCCTTGATCTGTGCACGTCCTACCAGACAATCGATGACAAAACCAAGCCGATGGGTGCAGACGCCCACCAGCACATTCTGGAGGCCAACGATGCCATGACCCGGGATGCCCTGCGTGTCCTGGGACTGGCCTTCCGGGTGGTCAGGGAAGCCCCGAAGGCCGAGACTGTAGCAGTGGACGTATTGGAGAAAGACCTGGTCTTTGTCGGCCTGGTCGGGATGATCGATCCGCCGCGCCAGGAAGTCAAGCAGGCCATGGCGAACGCTGCGCATGCCGGCATCCGCACGGTCATGATCACCGGCGACTATCCGAATACAGCCCGGGCGGTCGCCCAGGAAATCGGACTTTTACAGCCTGGGCACACGGTCCTGACCGGCGCGGACCTGGACCGGATGAGCGATGATGTTTTGAAAGATGAGATCGAGCAGGTGGATGTCTTCGCCCGGGTCTCGCCCGAACACAAGATGCGCATCGTGGATGCGCTGCAGGCCAACGGCGAAGTGGTTGCGATGACCGGCGACGGCGTTAACGACGCACCCGCCATCAAGCGCGCTAATATTGGTGTGGCCATGGGCATTACCGGCACGGATGTGGCCAAGGAAACAGCCGACATGGTGCTGACCGACGATAACTACGTCAGTATCGTCTCAGCAGTTGAGCAGGGACGCATCATCTACAATAACATCCGCAAATTCGTCTTCTTCCTGCTTTCGTCCAACGTGGCCGAGATCATGGTCATCTTTCTGGCGACCCTGGCCGGGCTGCCCTCCCCGCTGACAGTTATCCAACTGCTGTGGCTCAACCTGATCACCGACGGCGCACCGGCATTGGCATTGGCGATGGAAAAGGGCGACCCGGATATCATGGACCGCAAGCCTCGTCCAAAGGATGAGGCGATCATCAATTCTTCCATGCGCACGGGCATCATCATCCAGACTATCACCCAAACCAGCGCAGTGCTAACGGCTTTTGCCCTCGGACTCCTGTGGGAGCTAAGTATCCTTGGGCATGGTTTGCCGCAAGGCAGCAACCCGCTGGTTTACTTGATAAACTTCGATTGGCATTCGGTTAACCTTGAGAATGTCCGGACTGCGGAAACCATGGCGTTCATGACACTTTCGTTGTGTGAACTATTCCGCGCTTACACCGTCCGCTCGGAGAAAGTCTCGCTCTTCCGCATCGGTGTCTTCTCGAACAAGTGGATGCAGCTGGCAGTCGGGTCTTCCATTCTCCTGCTCCTGCTGGTTTGTACCGTGCCGTTCCTGCAAGGGATCTTCAACACCCATTTCATGAGCCTGCGGGAATGGGTGGTTGTCCTCAGCCTGGCGTGTGTCCCGGCTCTATCCGAGGAGCTAACCAAATTGATCTTTCGCCTGCGTAATGGATAAAGTATTAAAGTGACGGGCAGTCTAATCGCTGCCCGTCACTTTTAATTTTATCTAACGGCCATTCTTATTCCAGCTTAAGGCCAACCACCTGGTAAATGAGGTTGAGCAGAACATTCAAGTTGGGGACAACAGAAGCCGAGACACTCGACCCGCTAAACCAACCACCACCGATTTTAGAAACTTTTAATATCCCCTGGCGGATCGATACCTGCCGGACTTCGCTCCAGGGAAAGGTCTTTTTGCCAATCTGAAAACCTTCCTTGCTGATCACAGCCGGTCCAAAGGTGAGCATCTGACCGGCGTTATATCGCTGTGCAGCGCGCTCATACAAGAATGGGTAGATGGCATCTTGAATGGCCTTCGCCAGATCTTCCACTTTGAAGAAAATGTCGCTCAATACAAAACGTTGCTCTTTGAGATCCATCAAAGTGTAAACATGGGTTGTCCCGGTATAAATGCCGTTTGTGTAATGGCGGGTGACCGCGGCGGTCATTGAAACAATTTCCTCCCAGCTCCATAGTTGCAGGCCTTTGCGGCTACGGACGGCAAACCCGCGCTCATAGAGCGCCACACCCTTATTCCAATTGGCGTACGCCCACCAGCCAGCCAGGCTTGCTAACAATAATAGGACAAAAGCAATAATCAAGGGTCCGGTCAGCCTGGCCTCGGTCACAACCAGGCCATGATTCTGATAATCCAGGTAAGAAACATAGAGGCCATAGAAAAATACCAGGACCGAACCAGCGGCGAGTATCAGTGCAATGACCAGGCTGCCAATCCGGCGCGAGGTCTTGACCGGGAAGTAGCGCCTGGGCGCTCCGAGACCGACCACCAGAGTAGCAAATGCTTCGGGAAATTGAGGATCGTCCATAAGGGCCTCTCATCGATGATAAATAAAAGACCGGGGGACAACCCGGTCAATGGCCTAAACAGGCGGAAGATTACGCTTAAGGATGGGGTACAACCCCAAGCCTTTGACTGCCCCCTCCACCACACATGTGGCAGGGTTATCCACAACATAAGCCGGAATGCCAAGGGCCTTTGTCAACAGTTTATCGGCGCCGCGTAACATTGCTCCGCCGCCGCACAGCGCGACACCCCGGTCAATAATATCCGAGACAAGCTCAGGTGGAGTCTTTTCGAGGACGCGCCGGCAGGTTTCAATAACATGCTTGAGCGGTTCCTCGAGTGCCTCGACCGTTTCACCGGTTGTCAGGGTGACCGGTCGCGGCAATCCGCTGACCTGATCCTGGCCCTGCACTTCCAGGCTTTCCTCTTTATCCTGCGGGACGGCTGCGCCGATCCTGATCTTCAACTGTTCTGCTGTACCAGGGCCGATGATGATCCCGTATTTTCTGCGCACATAGCCGACAATGGCTTCGTCAAGCAAGGAGCCGCCAGAACGCATTGTCTCGGCCGCGACGATCCCGTACATCGAGATGACGGCCGCCTGCGTAGTCCCACCCCCCAGGCAAATGACCATATTTCCGGAAGGCGAACTAATCGGCAGATCCACGCCGAGGGCGGCTGCCAGAGGCTGCTGGATGAGGTAGGCATCCCGGCTGCCAGCCTGCAGCACAGCCTCGTGGACGGCGCGCGATTCCACGCTGGTAACGCCGTAGGGCACGGTGATCATGACACGCGGGCGGAAGAAACGCATCGGCCCGCTGACGTGCTGCAGCAGGTAACGCAGCAGTGCTTCGGTAATCTCGTAATCGGCTACAACACCATTCTGCAAGGGATGAGCCACCTCGATAGTCTCGGTCTGCACACGACCCGTCATATCGCGGGCACCTTTGCCGAATTCGACCATTTTTTGCTCTTCGATGGCTATTGCAACCACCGTGGGCTCATCCATCAGGATGCCACTGGAATCAGCAATACGGGTCGAGATTGTACCAAGATCTATTCCCAGGTTCTTCGAAAAAGAGGGCATGTTATCTCGATTCGTCGGATCGGCGGGGCGGCCTGGCAGGTCCGTGCCGGTAGCGCCTGACCGCGTCCAGTCGCAGATTGGATTTACGCAGGGCGGCTTCCATTCTCAAATAGGCATCCGAGTCGGCCGGAATACCCTTTGCAAGGCTTTCCTCGGCGCGTTTGCGGGCGGCTTCGGCACGCTGAACATCAATTTCCTCGACATTTTCGGCCGAATCTGCCAGGATGGTCAGGATATCCGGCTGAACCTCGGCAATTCCACCGGCTACGGTGAAAATGGATTCCTGTCCTTGCAAACGCACCTTGATAATACCGTATTTCAGAGTAGTCAGGAGGGGCGCGTGGTGCGGCAGAATGCCCATCTCCCCGTCCGTACCAGGCAGGAGCACCATATCTGCATCGCCCTGGTAGACGACGCGGTCCTGTGAGACGATTTCGCAGCGGATGGGCATTTCTTCAATTCTCCTGTGTCACGTGCATCAAAAGACATGACACCTGACTCAAAAACACGGGATACTTTCTTAGGCACTCTGGGCAAGTCTCTCGGCTTTTTCCCGGACATCATCGATCGTACCGGCCATCATGAAAGCCTGTTCCGGCAGATCGTCGCATTTCCCGTCCAGGATCTCGCGGAAGCCACGCACGGTCTCTTTGATAGGCACATACCTGCCAGGCGTGCCGGTAAACACTTCGGCCACAAACATTGGCTGGGAGAAGAAACGTTCGATCTTGCGGGCGCGCGAGACAACTTGTTTGTCGTCTTCGCTGAGTTCATCAATACCGAGAATGGCGATGATATCCTGCAAGTCCTTGTAGCGCTGGAGGATGCGCTGGCATTCACGAGCAGTATTATAGTGCTCGGCACCGACGACGTTCGGGTCGAGGATGCGGCTGGTGGAGGTCAATGGATCCACGGCCGGATAAATGCCTTTTTCAGCGATGGGACGTTCCAGCGCGATGGTGGCGTCCAGATGTGTAAACGTGGCTACCGGGGCGGGATCGGAGTAATCGTCGGCCGGAACGTAGACGGCCTGCATTGAAGTAATCGAGCCGTGGCGGGTGGAGGTGATGCGTTCCTGCAGCTCGCCCATCTCGGTGGCCAGTGTGGGTTGGTAACCCACGGCAGACGGCATACGCCCTAGCAGCGCCGAAACCTCGGAGCCGGACATGGTGAAACGGAAGATATTATCGATAAAGAGCAGAACATCCCGGCCCTGGTCACGGAAGTACTCGGCCATGGAAAGCGCGGTTAGCGCCACACGCAGGCGCACGCCGGGCGGCTCGTTCATCTGGCCGAAGACCATGACGGTATCCTTCATGACGCCGGATTCGAGCATCTCACGATAGAGCTGTGTGCCTTCACGACTGCGCTCACCCACTCCGGCAAAGACCGAATTGCCCTGGTGGACCGTGGCGACCGAACGGATGAGTTCCTGGATAACGATGGTCTTGCCCACGCCGGCTCCGCCGAAGATGCCAGTCTTTCCGCCTTTGGTGAAAGGCGCAATCAAATCAATAACCTTGATACCAGTTTCGAAAATCTCGGTGCGGGTGGACTGCTCGGAAAAGAGCGGCGCCGGACGGTGAATGGGGTAGCACTCCCCGGTCGCGACCGGACCCTTTTGGTCGACGGGCATGCCCAGGACATTGAAGATGCGTCCCAGGGTGCCAGGGCCGACCGGCACCATGATCGGAGCGCCAGTGGCTGTGACGGGTAAACCACGCTGCAAGCCATCGGTGGTATCCATCGAGACGCAGCGTACCTGATCCTTGCCAAGGTGTTTTTCCACTTCCAGAACCAGCGATCCGCCGTTCTCGCGTGGAATTTCGAGGGCTTCAAACACGTTCGGGAGTTCGCCAGAGGGGAACTCCACATCCACCACACTTCCTTGAATTTGGATCACACGGCCGACTGCTTTTGCCATTAACTACCTCCGGAAAAATATCTCTTCAAACTGGAGCCATAGAACGACTGAAGTCGTTACTACATTTTTTGATACGATAGAAGTCGTTACTACTTTGTGTTACCTTTATTCCTGTGCCGTCGATTTGGCCAGGGCTTCCGCGCCGCCGGCAATATCCAGGAGATCACTGGTAATGGTCTGCTGGCGGGCCTTGTTGTATTGCAGTTGCAGATGGGATACCAGCTCGATGGCATTTTCGGTGGCATTGCTCATGGCAACCATACGGGCGGCATGCTCCGAAGCCAGCGATTCCAGGATGGCCTGGTAGACCTGCAGCGCGGTGAAACGTGGGATGATCTCATCCAGGAGTTCCTCTTCCGAGGGCTCATATATGTAGGCCGCCGCCAAATGCTGGTGGGTGTATTCCTCAACCCGACCGACCTCATCATCGACTTCCAATGGAAGCAACTTCTTGATGACCGGCTCCTGCCGGACCATATTGACAAAGTCCGTATAGACCAGATAAACCTCGTCCACATCGCCTTTGAGAAATTCATCGACCGCGACGCGGCCAATCGCCGAAACATCCGCAAAGGAGGGAGCGGCCGGCAGATTGGCAAACTCAGCGATCACCTGTTTGCGACGACGCAGGAGCAGATCGCGGCCCTTACGCCCAATGGCAACATAGCGAACCGGGGTCTCAGATCGGTCGAAACGCTGGGTGACGAAGCGAATAATATTGGTGTTGTATGCACCTGCCAGGCCGCGGTCGCCGCTGACCACCAGGACGAGAATATTATTGATCGCGGGTCTGCGCGCCAGGAGCGGATGCAGGACGGCCCGGCCGGGCTGCCTGGCAATATGTGTCAGAACCTGCCAGGCCTTGGTGGCGTAGGCGCGCGTGGCGGTGACGGCCGCGACAGCCTTGCGGACCTTGCTGGCACTGACGGCCTCCAGGGCGCGCGTCACCTGCGAGATGTTCCTGACGCTGCGGATGCGCAGCCGCATTTCACGGGCTGAACTCATTCGTTTCCTCGTTTACACGCTGACACTTTAACAATAGGAACGCCAGCTACGACCAGGTGATCTTGAACGCTTCCAGGGTCTCTCGCAGCTTGTGCTCGGTCTCGGGGATGATCTGTTTCCTTTCGGCGATATCCTTGCCGATGCCCGGGTAGGAGGCCATCAAGTAGCGGATCAGGTCACTTTCCCATTTCTGCATGCGTTCCAACGGAACCGTATCAGCATAACCGTTGGTCCCGGCGAAGATGACCATAACCTGGTTCTCCAAAGTCATGGGCTCATACTGGGGCTGCTTAAGGATCTCCTGCATGCGCTGGCCACGCGTCAACTGTGACTGGGTGGATTTATCCAGGTCGGAGCTCATCAGGGCAAAGGCCGCCAGTTCGCGGTAGGTGGCCATATCGATGCGGAGTTTGCCAGCAACCTGTTTCATGGCCTTGGTCTGGGCGGCGCCGCCGACACGCGAGACTGAAATACCCACATCGACAGCCGGACGGATGCCAGCGTTGAACAGGTTATTGACCAGGTAGATCTGGCCATCCGTGATGGAGATAACGTTGGTCGGGATGTAAGCCGAGACGTCGCCCAGCAGGGTTTCGATGATCGGCAAGGCTGTCAATGAGCCACCCGAACCGGCCAGTTTGACCACTTTGCAATCTTCGGGGTTCTTTAATTTCTTGCAGGCTTCGGTGGCATCCACCCTGGCCATCGGGCCGGAGAAAATCCTGCCACCAATGGCATCGGCTGCAACAGCCAGATTGTTTGTAAAGTCCTTTTTGACGATGACAAACTTATTTGCCAGCCGGGAAGCCCGTTCCAACAGGCGCGAGTGCAGGTAGAAAATATCGCCCGGATAAGCTTCACGCCCGGGCGGGCGGCGCAGCAGCAGTGAAACCTGGCGATAGGCCCAGGCATGCTTGGAAAGATCATCGTAGATCACGAGGGCATCCCGCCCGGACTCCATGAACTCTTCACCAATTGCGCAGCCGGCATAGGGAGCAATGTACTGCAAGGCAGCCGATTCATCCGCGGCGGCAATCACGACAATCGTGTGCGCCATGGCACCGTGTTGTTCCAGGATGCCGACAGTGCGGGCGACGGCGGCTTTTTTCTGCCCGATCGCCACGTAAATGCAGACCAGATCCTTGCCTTTCTGGTTGATGATGGTATCAATGGCAAGGGCAGTTTTGCCCGTCTGGCGGTCGCCGATGATGAGTTCGCGCTGGCCGCGGCCGATGGGGATCATGGAATCGATAGCCTTGATGCCGGTCTGGACGGGAGTATCCACATCCATCCGTTCAACCACACCGGCGGCAATACGCTCGATCGGACGATAATCGGTGAACTTGACCGTGCCTTTGCCATCCACCGGTTCGCCCAGGGCATTGACCACGCGGCCAATCAGGCCGTCCCCAACAGGGACGGAGGCAATCCGGCCGGTGGCGCGTACGGCCATGCCTTCGGCAATCTCGGAGTACTCGCCCATGATGATGATGCCGACGGTGTCTTTTTCCAGGTTAAAGGCAATGCCCATCACGCCGTTGGCGAACTGCACCAGTTCCTGGGATTTGACATTGGCCAGTCCGGTGGCGCGCGCAATGCCGTCGCCCGCTTCCAGCACCGTGCCGATATCGGCGATCTCGACCTTCGCCTCGAAGGAATTGATCTTCTTCTGCAGATCGTTCGTAATCTGTTTAATTAGATCAGCCATTTATGCTCCACAAGGAAGAATTCCCAAAATCATAGAACTTAACCACAAAGGCGCACGTTTGCCTGCGACACCTGTACCTGCGGTACTGGGCAGGGAGTGCAGGCAAAGTCAGGAAAAAAACATTTATAACGTTTGTAATTCTTAGTATCTTGGCGACTTCGTGGTTATTTTTGGGATAGACACTAAGCCGTTAACTCTGCAACTTGTTTCAGGTCCAGGTGCAGAACCAATTCAACCAGGATCTTCAACGCACCATCGTAATCCTGGCGGTGAATGATTGAGCTATGCGAATGAATATGGCGTGCCGGGACAGCCAGCACCAGGGTGGGTACTCCGGTTTTATAAAGATGGATGGAGGAGCCATCGGTGGTCCCGCCCTCGATGGAGGACAACTGCACATTTACGCCGATTTGCTTGCCAATCTGCAGGACCAGGTCACGCAGTTTCAGGTTCGGGATCATGCGGGCATCGAAAATGACAATCGAGGGTCCGGCCCCCAATTGGATCGAAGACTCTTCAGGTTTGATGCCGGGCACATCCCCGGCAATGTCGGATTCGAGGATGATCGCCACATCCGGTTTAACTGCGTCCACGCTGGTAGTGGCGCCGCGCAAGCCAACTTCCTCCATCACGGTAGCCGTGGCAAACAGGCTATTGGGATGCGGGCGACCCTGCAACTGCTGCATGGCCGAAACCATCAGCGCCACGCCGACCCGGTCGTCGAAGGCTTTGGAGAGATAGGTCTTGCCATTTGCCATGATCTGGAAATCACCGCTCGGTACGATCGGATCGCCCAACTGCACACCGGCTTCCTTGACTTCGGTATCGCTGGAGGCGCCGATGTCGATGTACATATCCTTGCGCAGCACGACCTTCTGGCGTTCTTCGGCGCTGAGCATGTGCGGAGGTTTGGCTCCAATGACGCCGATCACGTCGCCCTTGTTGGTCTTGATCAGCACACGCTGGCCCAGCAGCACCTGGTCGAACCAGCCACCCAGGGGTATGAAGCGGATGAAGCCTTCCTTGGTGATGTGTCTCACCATGAAACCAACCTCGTCCATGTGACCAGCCAGCATTACACGCGGCGATTCGGAGGTGCCTTTTTTCTCGCAGATGACGCTGCCAATCTTATCTTGCGAAAGCTGCCCAAACGGTGCCAGGTATTTACGAACGACTGCCCGGATGGGGGCTTCGTACCCAGGCACGCCGTGAGTTTCGGTCAATTCCTTGAGAAGTTGTTCGGTTGAGTCCATATAATCAATGTCTCCAAGGCATTCGATAAAATCGGTTTCCCAGGTTTACCTATAAAATACGTGGATATGGGGATGCAGGCAGATTCGTGCGCGCCCACATCCCCTGGTTTACACCCTTTCCGGGGTGATTTTATACGATAACTATTTTTATCACACAAAACAACAGAATTCCAAGTAATAATACCTGAAAGGAATTATCTTGTCCAGTTGGGGAATCGTAATTTTTCTTCCTTGACAAATATGCATGAAATGGATATAGTTCAGGCCGCTTAACTAATAAAGGATGTTAATTATGTTACCAACTATAGTATTTACTGATGTGATCCGTGAATGGTCTGAAGTCTTTATGCAACGCTCCATGCATGACTTCAGGAAATTTATGGAGGAGACGGGCCTGTCGTTCTCGCAAATCAATATCCTGATGCGTCTGTTGCATGGAGGCAATACCGGCGTCTCCGAAGTTGGCATCCAATTGGGCGTGACCAACGCAGCTGCCAGCCAGGCTGTAGACCGCCTGGTGCAGTTGGGCCTGATTGAACGGACGGAGGACCCTGAAGACCGGCGCGCCAAAAAGCTGGCATTGACAACCAAAGGCCGGACACTGATCGAAAAGGGTATCGAAGTCCGCAGCCGCTGGGTGGAGGGTATCACGGATGCCCTGACGCCCGAACAGCAAGGCATGATCATCTCGGCGTTGACCCTGCTGACTACGGCGGCGCGGGCGACCAAGGAATAAACTCTTTTCCATGATAGTCCCCCGCCTCTCCATATTACCTTCACATCCAGTTCACAAGTTGTAGATACACTAAGCTTGCATTTTATTTTATGAGGAGTACCTGAAACCATGCTACGACTGGCAAAATATCTAAAACCATATCTGCTCTTGATCCTGATCGCGGTGGCCCTGCTGTTCGTGCAGGCAAACGCCGACCTGGCGCTGCCGGATTACATGTCGAATATCGTCAACTACGGCATCCAGCAGGGCGGCGTAGTGTCTGCCGTCCCGGTGGCCATCCGCCAGAGCGAGATGAACCGGCTGGTGGCGTTCATGAGCGCGGATAACAAGACGGCCGTCCTGGCCGATTACACACTGGTGGACAAGAACTCGGCCGATTACGCCGCCAATGTAAAACTTTATCCGGTATTGGCGAACGAGCCGATCTATGTGCTCAAAAATATCGACAAGGCCGAAACCACCAAGCTGGACCCGATCATGGGCAAAGCGCTGCTGGTGGTCTCGGGTATCGAACAGGCCCTGGCCGACCCTGCCAAGGCGCAAGCCATGGGCCAGAGTTTCGGTTTCGACCTGTCCAAGATCCCGCCGGGCGTGGATGTTTTTGCCATGCTGCAGAAACTCCCGCCAGAGACCCTGGCCAAAATGACCGCCTCGATCGATACGAAATTCGCCACCCTGGGCACCAGCATGGTCGTCCAGATGGCAGCCGGGGCGGTCAAGAGCTGAATATACTGCGCTCGGGATGAATACCAAAACCCTGCAGAGCAGCTATATCTGGCGCATCGGCATGCTGATGATGCTGCTGACCTTGCTTTCGGGCGCCTGTACGATTGCAGTCGGCTACCTGGCCTCGCGGGCGGCAGCCGGTCTGGCGCGTGACTTGCGCCGGAATGTGTTCGAGCGCGTGGAGAATTTCTCCAGCGCCGAATTCGACAAGTTCTCGACGGCCTCGCTGATCACCCGCTCCACCAACGATATCACCCAGATCCAGATGGTGGTCATCATGATGATGCGCATGGTCATCTATGCCCCCATTATCGGTATCGGCGGCGTGATCCGGGCAATTGGCAAAAGCGCCACGATGTGGTGGATCATCGCGCTGGCAGTGGTTGTCCTGCTTGGCCTGATCCTGACAGTCTTCTCGATCGCCCTGCCCAAATTCAAGGCCATCCAGAAGCTGATCGACCGGCTCAACCTGGTCATGCGCGAGAACCTGTCGGGCATGATGGTCATCCGGGCTTTCAACATGCAATCCTTCGAGGAGCAGCGTTTCGATAAGGCCAACAAAGACCTGTCCAGCACCCTGTTGTTCATCAACCGGGTCATGGTGGTCATGATGCCGGTCATGATGATGGTCATGAATATCGTCATGCTGGCGATCATCTGGGTTGGCTCGCAGCAGGTGGCCAACTCAGCATCCAGGTGGGCGACATGATGGCGTTCATGCAATACGCCATGCAGATCCTGTTCTCCTTCCTGATGCTCTCGATGATGTTCATCATCCTGCCGCGCGCTTCCGTGTCGGGCGACCGCATTGCGGAAGTGCTGGATACAGAACCGCAGATCAAGGACCCCAAAGCTCCCCGGCAGTTCCCGGCGCCTTTCCAGGGCAACATCGAGTTCCGCAACGTGAACTTCCGCTACCCGGGCGCCGAGGAGGATGTGCTGCACGACATCAGCTTTACGGCCAAACCGGGCCAGACGACCGCCTTCATCGGCACCACCGGCTCGGGAAAATCCACCATCGTCAGCCTGATCCCGCGCTTCTACGAGGCGAGCGAAGGAGCCGTCTTGGTGGATGGAATTGACATCCGGGAAGTGTCACAGCATGACCTGCACGACCGGATCGGTTTTGTGCCGCAAAAGAGCAACCTGTTCTCCGGCACGATCGAGAGCAACCTGCGCTATGCGGATGAGAATGCCAGCGAAGGCGATTTGAAATTGGCCGCGGACATCGCCCAGGCCAGCGAATTTATCGACTACCCGGCCGGAAGGATTGCAGGCGGAGGTCGCACAGGGCGGCATGAACGTCTCGGGCGGGCAGAAACAACGTCTCGCCATCGCACGCGCCCTGGTCAAGAAAGCCCCCATATACATCTTCGATGACAGCTTTTCCGCCCTGGATTACAAGACCGATGCGGCGCTGCGCAGGGCGCTCAAAGAGCACACCAGCGCCAGCACCCTGCTGATCGTTACGCAACGGATTGCAACGGTCAAGAATGCCGAACAAATCATCGTTCTCGATGAAGGCCGCATCGTCGGCAAAGGCACACATCACGAACTTATGAAGGACTGCGAAGTTTATCGAGGCATTGCCTTGTCGCAGTTGAGCAAGGAGGAATTGGCATGAAATGCACAGCACAAGCACACCCGCACCCGCCCAGCGCGGCGGCATGATGGGCGGACGTGGACGCGGCCCAATGGGTGGCGGGCCGATGGCCATGATCAAAGGCGAAAAGCCGCGCGATTTTAAAGGTACCTGAACAAGCTGGTCAAATATCTCGGCCGGTATCGCGGCCTGATCCTGCTGGTCTGGCTTTTCGCCATCGCATCCACGGTGGCGTCCATCCTCGGCCCGAAGATCCTGGGCAATGCCACCACCAAGCTGTTCGAAGGTGTAATGGCCAAGATCGCCGGCACCGGCACGATCGACTTTGCCTATATCGGTCACATTATCGTTACGGTACTGCTCCTGTACGTGGCTTCGGCCATGCTGGCATATATCCAGGGCTGGATCATGTCCAGTGTAGCGATCAATATCACCTACCGCTTCCGCAAGGATATCTCCGAGAAGATCAACCGCATGCCGTTCAAGTACTTCGATGGCACGAGCCACGGCGAAGTGCTCTCACGCGTCACCAACGATGTGGACACTGTCAGCCAGACCCTCAACCAGAGCCTGACCCAGATCATCACTTCGGTGACGACAGTGCTGGGCGTGCTGGTGATGATGTTAACCATCAGCTGGCAGATGACACTGGTGGCGATGGCGATGCTGCCGGTGTCGTTTGGCGTGATCGCGCTGATCGTCAGCAAGTCGCAGATCTTCTTCAAGCGACAGCAGGACTATCTGGGCCACATCAACGGCCATGTGGAAGAGATGTACGGCGGCCACGTGGTGATGAAAGCCTTCAACGGCGAAGCCAAGAGCATCGAGCAGTTTGACCAGATCAACAACACGCTGTATGACTCGGCCTGGAAATCCCAATTCCTGACCGGCCTGATGTTCCCGATCATGAACTTCGTCGGCAACCTGGGCTACGTGGCCATCTGTATCCTGGGCGGTTACCTGGCCATCAAAGGCACCATTGCCATCGGCGATATCCAGGCGTTCATCCAATACGTGCGCTCGTTCACCCAGCCGATCACGCAGATCGCCAACATCTCCAACATCCTGCAGCAGACCATGGCAGCCGCCGAGCGCGTTTTCGAGTTCCTGGCGGAAGCCGAAGAACAACCCGATCCGATCATCCCCGGCCGCAACGGACCATATCCTGGGCCGCGTGGACTTCAAGAATGTCCACTTCGGTTACAACCGGACAAAACCATCATCAACGATTTCTCCTTCTACGCCGAACCCGGGCAGAAGATCGCCATCGTCGGCCCGACCGGCGCCGGCAAGACCACCATGGTCAAGCTGCTGATGCGCTTCTACGATGTCAACAGCGGCGCCATCCTGCTGGATGGCTGCAACATCAAGGAATTCAAGCGCAACGACCTGCGCTGCATGTTCGGCATGGTGCTGCAGGATACCTGGCTCTTCAACGGCACCATCATGGAAAACATCCGCTACGGCCGCGCCAGTGCAAGCGACAAGGAAGTCATTGCAGCCGCCAAAGCCGCCCATGCGGACCACTTCATCCGCGCCCTGCCGGAGGGCTATGATTTGGTGCTCAACGAGGAAACCACCAATATCTCCCAGGGCCAGATGCAGTTGCTGACGATCGCCCGGGCGATCCTGCTGGACCCGACCCTGCTGATCCTGGATGAGGCCACCAGCTCGGTGGATACCCATACCGAGGTGCTGATCCAGAATGCCATGGTCGATTTGATGAAGGACCGCACCAGTTTCGTGATCGCCCACCGCCTGTCAACCATCCGCGAGGCAGATTGGATCCTGGTGATGAAAGACGGCGATATCGTGGAGCAGGGCAAGCACGAGAAACTGCTGGCCAAGAACGGCTTCTACGCCGAGCTGTATAACAGCCAGTTTGAAGGCAAAGAAATTTAGGAAGAAAAAAATGAAAAACAGGTGCTAGGCACCTGTTTTTCACTTAATTCTCATTAGAATGAGTTTTAATAATTGATGGAGGCATAATATGAATTCGACCAACGAAATTAAATTGCGCCAGCTTGGAAAGACGGATATCCTGGTTACGCCGGTCGGCCTGGGCGTGATGGAGTTGGCCGGCGGGGGCGGATTGCTCGGCTATGCTTCCCGGTGATCCCGCAGGAGGAAAAGAACGCCATCATCAAAGCCGCCCTGGATGGCGGCATCAACTGGTTCGACACGGCCGAAATGTACGGCGCCGGCGTATCCGAGCGCTCCCTGGCGACCGGCTTGAAAGCGGCCGGGAAGGCGGATAAAGATGTGGTCATCGCGACCAAATGGCAGCCGTTTTTGCGGACGGCCGGCAATATCCCGCACAGCATCGAAGACCGCCTGCGCTTCCTGGATGGATACAGCATCGCGAATTATATGGTGCACCAGCCCTACAGTTTTTCCTCCCCGGAGGCCGAAATGAACGCCATGGCCGACCTGGTGGAGGCCGGCAAGATCCGCTCGGTGGGAGTGAGCAACTTCAACCCGGCCCGCATGCGGCGGGCGCACGCCGCGCTGGCAAAAAGAGGCCTGCCCCTGGCAGTGAACCAGATGCGCTACAGCTTGTTGAACCGCGAGATCGAGACGAATGGCGTGCTGGAAACCGCCCGGGAACTGGGCGTAACCATCACCGCCTATACGCCGCTGGCACGCGGCCTGCTGACCGGCAAATACCACAAAGACCCGGAGCTGCTGGAAAAAGTGCCCGGCTGGCGCAGGGCCGGCATGCAGCGCAACATCGAACGCACCCGCCCGCTGATCAACGCCATGGAAGAGATCGCCGCCAAATACGACGCCACCGTCGCACAGGTGGCACTGAACTGGGTGATCTACTTCAACGGGGAGATCGTCGTGACCATCCCGGGCGCGACCAAGGTGCACCAGGCCGAGGAAAGCGCCGGCGCGATGAAGTTCCAGCTCTCCAAAGATGAACTGGTCCGACTGGATGAGGTGTCACGCAACTGTAATATAATATTTTGAAATCCAGTAATTTAGCGACTTCAGTCGCTGATAATCAATTTTCGACTGATAAACATTGCAAGTTGTCTTTACAGGGTTCTGACTCCATTTTATCTACTTTATCTCCGGTAAATCTTTACTACGTAGCATTTCTAAGGTTTCAACTTACGACCTTTGCCCGGACCACAAACTTATCCACCCCGCCGAAGCGGTACTTGTAATCTTCGTTGCCGCGCATGAAATCGAATTCGGCGCGTTTCTTTTCGTTGGCCCACTGCAAGAGATAGCCCAGCAGCACCCAGCCCGCCGAAAGATCCATGAAACGCCGGCTGATCCCGGAGTTGTAGACCCAGATCCGGTTCAGGTAATCAAAATTGAGGTACCCGGCCGCCTTTTGGCCATCGGCTTCCAGAAAGGCCAGTTGCAGCCAGCCACATTCAAAAGCAGCCCGGCAGGCCAGGCGCATCTGAGTGCGCATTGCAGGGGTCAGGAAGGCAGCCTTTTCGGGGTCTTCTGCCATCAGATCCAGGAAAGCTTCCAACTCGGCATCCAGGGTCGAAGCATCTTCGACAATATACCAGCGGACGTTTTGCCCGCTTTCCTCGGCGCGGCGCATCTTGCGCCGGATCTCGTGGCGCTGTTTTTTATCGATGCCGGCCAGATAGGTCTCGAAATCGCCCGTCAATGGGATGGCCGGGACATGATAGGTCTGTTCCCGCGTAAAGGTCCAGCCGCGTTTTTCGGCCTCAGCCTGCAAGACCGGGAGCGTGGGCGTAGACTCGGGGAGGTTGTGCCAGTCGAGCAGCTGCCAATCCAGTTTTCCGGGCTGGGCGATGAAATCCAGCAAGCCGCCCAGGAAAGCAGGTAAATCCGCCGGGCGGGCCAGGATATCCAGGTAATCCGAAATCTCGATACTGCCGAGCAACAGCAATGCCTGGTTGCCATCCCGGTTGCGGGCAGAAAAAACCGGCGCAACCCCCACCAGGCGGTCGCCCTGGTGGGCAGTCACAACGGCCAATTCAGAATCAGGCCACTCGCCTCCGCCACGTGTCGTCCACCAGGCTGAAAGGTATTCGTAGCGTAAAAAGGGGATATGGGTGATGCTTTCGGACAGGAGCTTGTTCCAATCCTCAGCCAGGGAGGCAAGCTCAGAAAAGTCTCGGTGAAGGGCAAAGTCCATGCGGGGATTTTACCAGTTATAATGGGAGTGTGGCTGCCGATTTCGATCTCAACTTATTCCCTTTGCATCGCATCCAAGGCCAGGAAACTGATCCATTGCCCGGCCTTCTGGCTGTAACGCCTCCCAAGCGGACGGCGCGCGGCCGTGAGGATGAAACCCTGCTTTTTTACCTGACCCTTTCGGGCAATTCCCATTTCACACCAGCTGAATATGACCAGATCATAAGCAAGCGACCCAGCGATTTTTCCAGACCCCGGGAAGCCTGACATCTGCAATCCGTACGGCTGCCGGAGACCTTAACCAGTCCCTGCTAAGTCGCAACCTGCATACCACCGGCAAGGGCGAATATGTCATCGGGCGGTTGATCCTGGGCGCACTGCACGGCGCCCAGTTCGTATTCGCCCAATGCGGCCCAACCCACATGTTCCAACTGACTGGCAGCGAAACCCGCCAAGTCCATGATGAGCAGATCGCCGGGCGCGGCCTGGGGATCGGCCAGTCCACGCCGCTCTATTTTGCACAGGTGGATTTGCACAACAACGATCTGCTGGTGCTGTGTCCCAACTTGCCCGGCGGATGGGAATCCACCCTGCTTGGATTAAAGAACGTTTCCACTGAAACATTACGCCGCAGTCTGCTAAGCAGCGGCGGCGAGGATTTGAACGCAGTC
>CAVZMZ010000016.1:0-37349 GCA_963776475.1 uncultured Chloroflexia bacterium | reverse complement strand
ATTTTTTTAAGGTAAGCTCAAACCAAGGATGAATTCGCTAATTGTAATGAGTGATGTGGAATGCATGGAAGGTTTCACGAGGAGAGGGAGGCGGGCACGTTGTTGAGATACCGCGGAACAAGGAGTATCCCCTGACGGGGACAAGTCTCGTTCTTAAGAGTACGATAGGAACGAATGGCTTTCATCAAGTTTTTTGGGGAGAAGGACGCGTTTCCTCAGGGGAACGAAGGAGGAACGAGTACCCCCTCCGGCGCTTACCGAAATAAAGGAAATTTTGGCGCCGCAGTTCCAGAATCTCTCGTCAAGCTACTTTGTGAAAAGCGTGCTGAGGCTTCCAAATGTAGATTTGAGAGTTGCATATTTTTCATATAGAACTCTTATTTGATCGTAAGTTTTCTTCCTTGACAAAAGGGCATCAAACAGATATAGTTCGGCCGCTTAACTAATTGAGGATGTTAATTATGTCACCAACTGAAACATTAACAGAAGTGGTACGCGAGTGGACGGAAGTCTTCATGCATCGTTCGATGCGTGATTTCAAGCGCTTCATGGACGAAACCGACCTGTCATTTTCGCAGATCTCAGTATTGATGCGATTGAAACATGGCGGCAAGAGCGGTGTTTCCGAAATTGGGGGCCAGATGGGAGTCACGAACGCGGCAGCCAGCCAGGCGGTGGACCGGTTGGTACACCTGGGACTGATCGAACGCACGGAGGACCCGGTTGACCGGCGCGCCAAGCGATTGACCCTAACCCAGGCTGGTCAGGCTGTGATCGAGAAAGCTGTTGAAGCACGCAGCCAATGGGTCGAGGGCGCGACCGAGGCGCTGAGTCCCGCTCAACAGGACATGATCATCGCCGCGCTGACACTGCTGACCGGGGCGGCCAGGAAGACCGAAGATTGAAATCTGCACAGGCTTTGCGTGTACCCTTCACACTCAATTCACAATTCACCGGTACACTTTTGCCTGGATTTTATTTTTTAAGGAGCAACACTAAACCATGCTACGTCTCGCAAAATACTTGAAACCCTACCTGCTCTTGATCGTGATCGCCATTGCGCTGTTATTCGTGCAGGCGAATGCCGACCTGGCTTTGCCGGATTACATGTCGAATATCGTCAACTACGGTATTCAGCAAGGCGGCGTTGTCGACGCCGTCCCGATGGCCATCCGGCAGAGCGAGATGAACCGGCTGCTGGCTTTCATGAGTACAGATAACCAGACAGCCGTGCTGGCAGATTACACGCTGGTGGACAAGAACTCGGCGGATTATGCCACGGACGTGAAGCAATACCCCGTCCTGGCGAATGAACCTGTCTATGTGCTGAAGAGTATCGATGCAACCGAGATCACCAGGCTGAACCCGATCATGGGGAAAGCGCTGTTGGTGGTCTCGGGTATTGAACAGGCCGTGGCCAATCCAACCACGGCAGGAGCCACGCCATTTGGCTCTTCTTATCCAATGTCCCACCGGGGACAGACGTTTTTGCCTTGTTGCAGAAACTCCCGCCAGCGACCCTGGCCCAGATGATCGCTTCGATCGATACGAAATTCGCCGCGTTGGGAGACAAGATGATCGTGCAGATGGCGGCAGGGGCGGTCAAAGCCGAATATGTTGCCCTGGGGATGAAGACAAACAGCCTCCAGACAAACTATATCCTGCAAATCGGCACACTGATGCTGCTGCTGACGCTGCTCTCGGGTGCGTGTACGATCGCAGTGGGCTATTTCGCCGCCCGCACGGCGGCCGGATTGGCGCGTGACCTGCGCCGGAATGTCTTTGAGCGCGTGGAGAATTTCTCCGGCGCCGAATTCGACAAATTCTCGACCGCTTCGCTGATCACCCGCTCCACCAACGATGTCACCCAGATCCAGATGGTGGTCATCATGATGATGCGCATGGTCTTTTATGCGCCCATTATCGGTATCGGTGGGGTGATCCGGGCAATCGGCAAGAGCGCCAATATGTGGTGGATCATCGCCCTGGCAGTGGTTGTACTGCTCGGCCTGATCCTGACAGTCTTCTCGATCGCACTACCCAAATTCAAGGCCATCCAGAACCTGATCGACCGGCTCAACCTGGTGATCCGCGAGAACCTTTCAGGCATGATGGTCATCCGGGCCTTTAATATGCAGACATCCGAGGAACAGCGCTTCGATAAGGCCAACAAAGACCTGACCGGTACCCTGCTGTTCGTCAACCGGGTCATGGTGGTGATGATGCCGGTCATGATGATGGTCATGAATATTGTGATGGTGACGATCATCTGGGTGGGGGCGCACCAGGTGGCGAACTCGGCCATCCAGGTGGGTGACATGATGGCGTTCATGCAATACGCCATGCAGATCCTGTTCGCCTTTCTGATGCTCTCAATGATGTTCATCATCCTGCCGCGCGCTTCTGTTTCAGCCGACCGCATCGCGGCCGTGCTGGATACCGAACCGCTGATCAAGGACCCACAGTCTCCCAAACAGTTCCCCGAACCCTTCAAAGGAACATCGAGTTCCGGAATGTGAGTTTCCGCTATCCCGGTGCGGAAGAAGACGTGCTGCACAGCGTCAGTTTCACTGCCCTGCCTGGACAAACCACGGCCTTCATAGGCACCACCGGCTCGGGCAAATCCACCATCGTCAGCCTGATCCCGCGCTTCTATGAGGTCAGCGAAGGCGCCGTCAGTGTTGGACGGCATTGACATTCGGGATGTCACGCAGCACGATCTGCATGAACGGATCGGTTTCGTGCCGCAAAAGAGCAACCTGTTCTCGGGCACGATCGAGAGCAACCTGTTGTATGCGGACGAGAATGCCAGCGATGAGGATTTGAAACTGGCCGCGGATATCTCCCAGTCCAGCGAGTTCATCACTGCCAAACCGGAAGGAATGCAGACGGAGATCGCCCAGGGCGGAATGAACGTCTCAGGCGGGCAGAAACAGCGTCTTGCCATTGCGCGCGCATTGGTCAAGAAGGCCCCGATATACATCTTTGACGACAGCTTTTCAGCCCTGGACTATAAAACCGACTCGGCCCTGCGCAAAGCGCTGAAAGAGCATACCGGCTCCAGCACCCTGATGATCGTGACCCAACGTATCGCTACGATCAAGAATGCCGAACAGATCATCGTCCTGGACGAGGGACGTATCGTCGGCAAAGGCACACATCACGAACTTATGGCGGACTGCGAAGTTTATCGAGGCATAGCCTTATCGCAGCTCAGCAAGGAGGAATTAGCATGATGCACAGCACTGGCGCACCCGCTCCCGCCGCCCGGGGTCCGATGGGGGGACGTGGACGCGGTCCGATGGGCGGCGGCCCAATGGCCATGATGAAGGGCGAAAAACCACACGATTTTAAAGGTACCCTGAACAAACTGATCAAATACCTTGACCAATACCGGGGCCTGATCCTGCTGGTATGGCTCTTCGCCATCGCTTCCACGGTCGCTTCCATCGTCGGCCCCAAGATCCTGGGCAGCGCCACCACCAAATTATTCGAAGGCGTGATGGCCAAGATCGCCGGGACCGGCACGATCGATTTCAACTTTATCGGCCATATCATCGTAGAGGTGCTGCTCCTTTACGTACTCTCAGCCATGCTGGCATACGTCCAGGGCTGGATCATGGCCAATGTAGCCATGAACATCACCTATCGCTTCCGCAAGGATATTTCCGAGAAGATCAACCGCATGCCGTTCAAGTATTTCGACGGCACGAACCACGGTGAAGTACTCTCGCGCATCACCAACGACGTTGACACGGTCAGCCAGACCCTTAACCAGAGCCTGACACAAATCATTACCTCGGTGACCACCGTGGTCGGCGTACTGGTGATGATGCTAACGATCAGCTGGCAGATGACCCTGGTGGCGATCGCCCTGCTCCCGCTGTCGTTCGGGATCATCGGTGTGATCGTCAGCAAGTCGCAGGTTTTCTTCAAGCGACAGCAGGATTACCTGGGTCACATTAACGGCCATGTGGAAGAGATGTACGGCAGCCACATGGTGGTGAAAGCCTTCAACGGCGAGGCCAAGAGCATCGAGCAGTTCGACCAGGTCAACAACGTGCTGTATGACTCGGCCTGGAAATCCCAGTTCCTGACCGGGCTGATGTTCCCGATCATGAACTTCGTCGGCAACCTGGGTTATGTAGCCATCTGCATCCTGGGCGGATACCTGGCGATCAAGGGCACCATTACCATTGGTGACATCCAGGCGTTCATCCAGTATGTACGCTCCTTCACCCAGCCGATCACTCAGATCGCCAACATCTCCAACGTCCTGCAGCAGACCATGGCAGCGGCCGAGCGCGTTTTCGAGTTCCTGGCGGAAGCGAAGAAGAAGTCGCCGATCCGATCATGCCGGCGGTAACAGAGACGATATCTGGCCGCGTGGACTTCAAGAATGTCCACTTCGGCTACAAACGGCAAAACCATCATCAACGATTTCTCCTTCTATGCCGAACCCGGGCAGAAGATTGCCATCGTCGGTCCGACCGGCGCCGGCAAGACCACCATGGTCAAGCTGCTGATGCGTTTCTATGATGTCAACAGCGGCGCAATCATGCTGGATGACTGTAACGTCAAGGAGTTCAAACGCAACCAACTACGCTGCATGTTCGGCATGGTGCTGCAGGATACCTGGCTTTTCAACGGCACCATCATGGAGAATATTCGCTACGGGCGCGCCGGCGCAAGCGACAAGGAAGTCTTTGCAGCCGCCAAGGCTGCCCATGCGGACCACTTTATCCGCGCCCTGCCGAAGGGATATGACTTTGTACTGAATGAGGAAACCAGCAACATCTCCCAGGGCCAAATGCAGCTGCTGACGATCGCAAGGGCCATCCTGCTGGACCCGACCATGCTGATCCTGGATGAGGCGACCAGTTCGGTGGATACCCATACCGAGGTGCTGATCCAGAAGGCCATGCTCGATCTGATGAAGGACCGCACCAGTTTCGTGATCGCCCACCGCCTGTCCACCATCCGCGAGGCGGATTGGATCCTGGTGATGAAAGACGGCGATATTGTGGAGCAGGGCAAGCACGAGAAACTGCTGGCCAAGAATGGCTTCTACGCCGAGCTGTATAACAGCCAGTTTGAAGGCAAAGAAATTTAGAAGAAAAAAGTGAAAAACAGGTGCTTGGCACCTGTTTTTCACTTAATTCTCATTAGAATGAGTTTTAATAATTGATGGAGGCAAAATATGAATTCGACCAACGAAATTAAATTGCGCCAGCTTGGCAAGACGGATATCCTGGTCACGCCGGTCGGATTGGGCGTGATGGAGTTGGCCGGCGGGGGCGGATTGATCGGCTATGCATTCCCGGTGATCCCGCAGGAGGAAAAGAACGCCATCATCAAGGCCGCCCTGGATGGCGGCATGAACTGGTTCGACACGGCCGAAATGTATGGCGCCGGGGTATCCGAGCGGTCACTGGCTACCGGGTTAAAAGCGGCCGGGAAGGCGGACAAAGAGGTCGTCATCGCGACGAAATGGCAGCCGATTTTACGGACGGCCGCCAATATCCCGCATAGTATCGAAAACCGATTGCGCTTCCTGGATGGTTACAGCATTGGGAATTATATGGTGCACCAGCCTTACAGTTTCTCCAGCCCGGAGGCCGAAATGAACGCCATGGCTGACCTGGTGGAAGCCGGCAAGATCCGCTCGGTGGGCGTGAGCAACTTCAACCCGGCCCGCATGCGGCGGGCGCACGCGGCGCTGGCAAAAAGAGGCCTGCCCCTGGCAGTAAACCAGATGCGCTACAGCTTGTTGCACCGCGAGATCGAGACGAATGGCGTGCTGGAAACCGCCCGGGAACTGGGCGTAACCATCACCGCTTATACGCCCCTGGCACGCGGCCTGCTCTCGGGCAAATACCACAAAGACCCGGCGCTGCTGGAAAAAGTGCCCGGCTGGCGCAAAGCCGGCATGCAGCGCAACATCGAACGCACCCGCCCGCTGATCAACGCAATGGAAGAGATCGCCGGTAAATACGACGCCAGCATTGCACAGGTGGCGCTGAACTGGGTGATCTACTTCAACGGGGCGATCGTTGTGACCATTCCGGGCGCGACGAAGGTCCGCCAGGCCGAGGAAAGCGCCGGAGCGATGAAGTTCCAACTCTCCAAAGAAGATCTGGTCAGACTGGATGAGGTTTCACGCGGGCTGCAATAGAATATTTTGAAAACCAGTAATTTAACCGGAGACAAACGAAGATAAACAATTTTCGATTGATAAACATTGCAAAGGTGGCTTTTCAAGGTTATAAATCCAATTTATCCACGTATATCTCCGGTAAATCTTTACTGCAAAGCACTTTCTAAGGTTTCACCTTACGACCTTTGCCCGGACTACAAACTTATCCACCCCGCCGAAACGGTACTTGTAATCTTCATTGCCGCGCATGAAATCGAATTCGGAACGCTTCTTTTCATTGGCCCACTGCAAGAGATAACCCAGCAGCACCCAGCCCGCCGAAAGATCCATGAAACGCCGGCTGATCCCGGAGTTGTAGACCCAGATACGGTTCAGGTAATCAAAATTGAGGTACCCGGCAGCCTTCTGTCCATCGGCCTCAAGGAAGGCCAGCTGCAGCCAGCCACATTCAAAAGCAGCCCGGCAGGCCAGGCGCATCTGAGTGCGCATTGCGGGGGTCAGGAAGGCAGCCTTTTCGGGGTCTTCTGCCATCAAATCCAGGAAAGCTTCCAACTCGGCATCCAGGGTCGAAGCATCTTCGACAATATACCAGCGGACGTTTTGCCCGCTTTCCTCGGCGCGGCGCATCTTGCGCCGGATCTCATGGCGCTGCTTTTTATCGATGCCGGCCAGATAGGTCTCAAAATCGCCCGTCAATGGAATGGCCGGGACATGATAGGTCTGTTCGCGCGTAAAGCTCCAGCCACGTTTTTCGGCCTCAACCTGCAGGAACGGGAGCGTGGGCGTAGACTCGGGGAGGTTGTGCCAGTCGAGCAGTTGCCAATCCAATTTTCCGGGCTGGGCGATGAAATCCAGCAAGCCGCCCAGGAAAGCAGGTAAATCCGCACGGCGGGCCAGGATGTCCAGGTAATCCGAAATCTCGATACTGCCGAGCAGCAGCAATGCCTGGTTGCCATCCCGGTTACGGGCAGAGAAAACCGGCGCGACCCCCACCAGGCGGTTGCCCTGGTGGGCAGTCACAACGGCCAGTTCAGATTCAGGCCACTCGCCTCCGCCACGAGTCGTCCACCAGGCTGACAGGTATTCATGACGTAAAAAGGGGATGTGCGTGACGCTTTCGGACAGGAGCTCGTTCCAATCCTCAGCCAGGGAGGCAAGCTCAGTAAAGTCTCGGTGAAGGGCAAAGTCCATGCGGGGATTTTACCAGTTATAATGGGAGTGTGGCTGCAGATTTCGATCTCAACTTATTCCCTTTGTATCGCGTCCAAGGCCAGGAAACTGATCCATTGCCCGGCCTTCTGGCTGCAACGCCTCCCAAGCGGACGGCGCGCGGCCGTGAGGACGAAACCCTGCTTTTTTACCTGACCCTTTCGGGCAATTCCCATTTCACACCAGCTGAATATGACCGAATCGTCAAGCAAGCGACCCAGCGATTTTTCCAGACCCCGGGAAGCCTGACAGCTGCAATCCGTACGGCTGCCGGAGACCTTAACCAGTCCCTGCTAAACCGCAACCTGCATACCACCGGCAAAGGCGAATATGTCATCGGGCGGTTGATCCTGGGCGCGCTGCACGGCGCCCAGTTCGTATTCGCCCAATGCGGCCCGACTCACATGTTTCAACTGAACGGCAGCGAAACCCGCCAAGTCCATGATGAGCAGATCGCAGGGCGCGGCCTGGGGATCGGCCAGTCCACGCCGCTCTATTTTGCACAGGTGGATCTGCACAACAACGATCTGTTGGTGCTGTGTCCCAACTTGCCCGGCGGATGGGAATCCACTCTGCTTGGATTAAAGAACGTTTCCACTGAAACATTACGCCGCAGTCTGCTAAGCGGCGGCGGCGAGGATTTGAATGCAGTCATAGTGCAGGTAAAGTCCGGCAAAGGGAACCTGAACATCCTGACGGGCAGGCAAGCTGCCCAGGCGGCACCCGCAGCCGCAACAGTCGACTCAACCAACCTGGGAGAGGTCATTCCAGCGGGAGAATCTCAACCGGTTCAGGCTGCGAGCGGGGTGCAAACAGCCGCACCTGCCAGGCCTACTTCACAGGTGGAAAGTGGACGTCCGGCGGGACGCTTTACCAATCTCATGGCGGGGGGAGCCAGGCCAATTCCTACGGCCACGAATATCCCGCCCCAAAGTCCCGAAACAGACGCAACTTCAACCGGGCAGCCGGTCCCGGGTGCAGCCGCGCAACCCGTCCGCCGCCCGGGGACCAACCCGATCGTATCCGTTTCGCATCCGGTGAGGCGTACGGGACGTTTTGCATCTGCGCGCGCGACCAGCGAGATCCCTGAAATCAAACGGCCCCCATCCCGCAGCCGTCGAAAAATCTTCGGCGGGCTGGCGAAGGCCATCCAGGGAACGCGCAATGGCACACAGAAAATTTCCCAAGGAGCGCGGAAATTTTTACCGAACCTGGCGCCCAATGCGGAGGAAGACGCTGAAGTTGCCCGCTCAAGCATGGCATTATTTGCAATTGTTATTCCGGTCATCATTGTGGCTGTTGCGGTAATGGTCTACATCCAATATGGTCGCACGGCACAATACCAGCAGAATTACGAAATGGCTGTGGCACAGGCAGCCCAGGCACGCGGACTGACAAATGCAACCGACGTTCGGCACGCCTGGGACAGCACCATCTACTATCTCGACCTGGCCGATAAAAGCCAGAAGACCCAGGATTCGACCAACCTGCGCCAGGAAGCCCAGACCGCGCTTGACAACCTGGATGGAATTATGCGCCTGGACTTTCGTTCAGGCATCATCGGTGGGCTGGACCGCAGCGTGCAAGTCAGCCACCTGGCCGCCACGGATACCGACCTGTACATGCTGGATGCAGCGCGCGGCGGTGTCATGCGCGCCACCATGACCAGCCAGGGCTTCGAAGTGGATCCAACCTTCAAATGTGATCCGGGGCTGTATAGCTCGATCATCGTCGGCGCTCTGGTGGACCTCGAAACCCTGCCGCTGAGCAATTACTATAATGCCAGCGTACTGGCAATGGACAGCAAAGGCAACCTGCTCTACTGTGGAGTGGCCGACCCGGTGGCCGTTGCGCTTGTCACGCCGCAACTTGGCTGGCGGAGTGTAGCAGCATTTTCTTTGAATTCGGATGGAAATAACCTGTACGTACTCGATCCCGCCGGAAATGCCGTCTGGCAATATACCGGAAGCCTTGGCCAATTCACGAATCCGCCGGTAATGTTTTTTGGCGAACAGGTGCCACAAAACATGAATTCCGCAATCGACCTGGCCGCCAATGCTTCAGATCTATATATGCTTTTCCAGGACGGGCACGTCACCTCCTGCCCGCTAACCAGCCTGGATGTCTCTCCGATGCATTGTGCGGACCCGGCCACCTTCGTGGATAGGCGTCCGGAACGACAGCCCGGCCCCAAAATCAATGATGCCATCTTCACCCAGATGAGCTTTGCCTCCGCGCCCGACCCGAGCCTGTACATGCTCGAACCGCTGACGCGGGCAATCTATCGCTTCAGCCCCAGGCCCGATTCGCTGGAATTGCGCGGCCAGTTCCGGGCCAGCATGGAACAGACCAACACACTATTCAACGGCCCGGCTACGGCAATGACCATCGCTTCAAACCGTTACGTATTTTTTAGCGTTGGCAATCAAGTCTATTTTGCCAGTGACGTACCATAGGAGCACAGATGAACTCGCCCTCCGGGAGTCAAAAGCCATCCTTCTGGGATTTCCTGCGCAGTCTGTTTGGCGGCTTAACGAACCCCAACGTGGTCGTTACACCGCCGCCACCGGTCGTCCCGCCCGATAACACCACCGAACCGGCGCGTATCGCAAGCGCGCGCGTGTTGTTTGTGATCTATAACCCGATCATGGACACCACTTCCGGCACCCGGCTGATTCAGAAAATGCACTGGAACGACCCCGACGATCTGTCGAATGCTTTTATCCAGGATATCATGGAAACCAGCGGCGGACTGGCGCGTTACCAGATCGTCGAGCGTGTAGAGCTGACAGAATTTCCAGCTTTGACTGATGGATATCGCTACGATCCGCAGACGCTCCTGGCAGTAATGAACAAAACCCAACCTGCGCACCAGCCTGAGTATATCAACTACCAGGCCATCCTGACCGGTTTGAATGTCCTGCCACGCATCAGCAACCGCGAAATCGACGAGGTCTGGCTGATGGGTTTTCCATGGGGCGGTTTCTATGAATCAACTATGTGCGGCGCGGGAGCCTTCTGGTGCAATTCCCAACCGCAGACATGGTCAGCCGGTTGCAACCGCCGGTTCGTCGTAATGGGCTTTTCTTTTGAGCGGGGCGTGGGAGAAATGCTGCATTCGTTCGGCCACCGCACCGAATCCATTTTGACCCAGGCGTTTTCCAGGACAAAGGGCAACGCCAATCTATACGCTCAATTCGCAACTTATGACCTGGTTTCACCAGGAAAGGCTCAAGTCGGAAATATCCATTTTCCTCCCAATGCTGAAAGAGATTACGATTACAACAATACCCGCATGGTGCTCAGCAATTGTTATGACTGGTATAACTTCCCAGCCTTTAAGAATGATGTTCGCCTGGTCAATGCGGAAGAATGGGGGAATGGAGATATGCGTATCCTGCACAAATGGTGGTTGAATCACCTGCCCAAAGTTGCCGGGCGGACCAGCGGCGTGGCAAACAATTGGTGGCAATATACGATGGATCCGAACCTGGTGACCCCGTAAAGGAATTTTATTTTTAAACCATTGGACCGGGCGATAAAAAATAAAAATAGCTTTAACAATGAGATATGTTTTAATGGGCTTCCTACGGGGAATTCGGGTTGCCCCTTGATCCTTAATTTCAATGCGAAATCTAATAGATCTTAAGCATCTGGCAAAGCATCTCCAAACTCCGGCAGGCAGGTTCGGCGCTGTTGCGGCGTCCTTTATTGTATACATTGCAGCAGTCATCTTCTTATATCCGCGCTTCGGACTGTCCATTATGTACCTGGGAATGATTCCCATTCTCTTGGGGGCATGGTTTTATGGCATTTGGGCGGGAATCCTAATAACCTTTACGCTTTACGCGATTGTCCTGATCATTTTATTTACAGGTAGTGGAAATATCCAAACCGCTGTTCTTCCGGGTGGATTGCTTTGGCTGGCAACTGGGGTAATCGTCAGTATATTTACGGGATGGCAGGGTAACCTGATACGAAAAAACCTGGAAGAGTCCCACCAGCGGATATCGTACTTGCAAGACCGCACCAACCATTCCCGCTTTTTAGCTCTGCTCAGTGAAATCCTGTCGGCCGCCATGGAGACGGACGATATGGAAGCCATGTTGAAAGTGCTCGCAAACCGCACCGGCAAACTCTTCAACACAGACCATTGCTTTATTTCATTTTGGGATGAAAAGCTCCGGAAAACCATACCCATGGCGGCTTATGGCCCGCAGAGTGAAGCTTTTTTTTCGGCTGTCCGCCAATTCGAGTCAGGTGAACGCTCTTTGACAGCTTCTGTCCTGGATGCGGGTCACGCCCTTGCGATCGAGGATAGCAGGAATTCTGCTTACATGTCACAAACGGTGAGAAGTAAATTCACCAACGGTTCTGCGCTGGGCCTTCCGCTTATTTCTGGAAATCGCAAGCTGGGCGCAGTTGTCCTGGGCTTTGACGATCATCACAATTTTACAGAAGAAGAAATCGAACATGCCGAACTGGCGGCCCGCCAGATTTCCCTGGCAGTGACAAAAGCCTTATTCCTGGATGAGGCCCGGAAACGGGTCCATGAACTGGCCGGTTTACACGATATCTCCCAGGCATTTTCATTGCATGGCGAACCTGTCCAGACCTATGGACGGCTGACCGAAACCATGGCCGAACTGATGGGCGTCAAAATATGCGCCATCAGTCTGTATGATGCCGGCATGAACGAACTCCTTCCGCAGGCCTCGGCTTACGGCCTGGACCCCAAGCAAATAACTGTTTTACACTACCCGGCAGAAGCGATTGAAAATAACTGGGATTTTTCGAAATCGGGTGTATTTCTTGCAAACTCCGAGAGCGAGATACCGGCGGCATTCATCCCATTGGCACAAACTTTAAGCGTGAACTGCGTCCTGGCTGCGCCGCTGTGGGATGCCGAAGAGCATCTGTTGGGAGTAATTTTTGCGGCAAACAAACCGGGCGGTTTCACAGACAATGATATCAGCCTGCTCAAAATCCTCACGAGACAGGTTGCGGCTGTCATCCAAAATGCCCGATTGCTTGATGCAGAACGGACACGCGCAGAGCAATTGGCTGTTTTACACGCGGTTGCTGCTGCTTCCACCGAAGCAGTCAGTGAAGACCAATTGATCGAACAAGTCACCCTGATCATTGGGAAGAGGCTTTTTTCTGACAGCTTCGGAATTCTGCTGATCGATGACAAAAACCAAGAACTCTGTTTACATTCTTCTTATCGGATCGGATCGCACGAAAGCCTGGACTGCGTGCCGATCGGGATGGGAATTACGGGGGCAGTTGCCAGGTCTGGCATTCCGCGCCGGGTGGAAGATGTATCTGTTTCCCCGGAGTATTTGAGCCTTTATCCCCTGACACGCTCCGAGCTTTGCGTCCCCCTGAAAGTCGAATCAAAAATGCTGGGCGTCGTTAATGTGGAAAGTACCAGGGTCAATGCATTCAGCGCCGAAGACGAGGAATTGCTTTCCATTATTGCCGGTCAACTGGCTTCATCCATCCAACGTCTGAGGACCGTGCAGGCTGAGCGTTTTCAGACTCAACAACTGGAACGTTCCAATGCTTTGATCCGGGCGCTCGCCCAGGTAAATACGCGGGCGGCGGTGGCGGCAGACCTGGAAGGTGTATTAAAAACGTTAGGAAACGAGCTGGCCACGCTTGGATTGCGTTGTGCGATCGCTCTTTCAGACCCGAGCGGCCAGAATGTCATTCTTCGATACATTTCTTTGCCCGGCCGGCTTGTAGGAGCTTTGGAACACATTAGCAATCTACATATACAAAATTATGCGATCCCGACCTCCAAACTTTCCCCATATTCCAATCCTTCGCCGAATGCAAGCCTGGTCAAAGACCCTATTGAAATCGTGATGAGTTGGATACCCGACTTCCCAGAGCGAAATGCCAAAAAAGTCTTAAAACTGATTGGGGTGACAAGAACCAGCTCAATTTGCTTTCTGCCGTTGATCACTGAGGGAAAACCTATGGGGATTTTGTGGATGTGGGGGGAGGGCCTGCACGAAAGTGATCTGCCAACGATGTCCTTGTTTGCCAGCCAACTCGCCACAGCCCTTCAGAATGCGAGCCTGCTGACCGAAGTTGGGCGACTGGCCGTTACTGATGACTTAACCGGTATTTTTAACCGCCGGCATTTCTTTGAATTGGCCGAGGAAAAATTCTCACAAGCACAGAAAAAGAATACTCCACTCTCGGCATTGATCGTTGATCTTGACCATTTTAAAAAATTCAATGATAGCTACGGTCATGTGGTCGGAGATCAAGTATTAAAGGCAGTCGCCCAAATGATGAGCTCTGCCTTGCGTGAAAACGACATCATCGGGCGCTATGGAGGCGAGGAATTTTCCATTATTTTGCCAGAAACGAACGCCGAGGCAGCAATTGGCGTGGCTGAACGATTGATCTCGCATGTTGCGGATGTACCCATTGAAACGGAAGCGGGGAACCTGACAATCCAACTTAGTATCGGTATCGCAGGGATGAACAAGGAGACCCCCAGTTTACATGCCTTGATCGTGCGTGCAGATCAGGCCATGTATATCGCCAAGGGCGCGGGGCGAAATGGGTTGGCAGCCAGGTAACTACAAACCTCCTAAGAACAAACGTCAGGGCCGGTGCCCTGACGTTTTTATTACAGGGAAGCTCACTTCTTCAAATCTGCCAACCGTTCTTCCACCGCCTGGACCTCCAGGCGCAGGTCGGCCAGGTAAGCTTCCAGTTCAGCAGCCTGTTCGGCTTTGGTCAAATAACGGCGCTGAAAACCGCCATCGCTGCATTCACAGCCGCAGTCATTTCCGCAGTCACATTCACCGTTCTTGCACTCGTTGCACTCGCAAGTTTCGTCAGACACGGTATTACTCCTTTTCTCCAATTAAATTAACATTCGCAGCCTTGGTTGCAAAAAGTTTTTTTATCAACTCGAATGCGACGTTATCTACCCGATCATCACCGGCACCTCAATCCGCGGAGCGATAACTGCGGCGACTACGTCCCCCAGTCTCTTACCCGCCGCCGACTATGGCCATCACAAACACATCATCTCCATCCCGAATAATGTAATCCTTGTTTTCGTGCACCTTGTTAACGGTCACGACCGCAACCGTCAACGGTTCGATATGCAGGGATACAAGGGTTTCATTCACGCTGCGGCCTGGTTCAACGGTGTATTCGGACGGGCCGCCAATTACATCGTGCAAGGAACCATTCAGTCGAAATTTGGCAGACATTTGCTCCTCTATTTTCCTTATCAAATTTAGGATGGCAGACAACCAGAACCCCGGCTAGTTCGATCCGGGTCTTATCGCTAATTCGCAGGTTTTTGAACGGACTGCAGCTCGGCAATCGCCTCCCGCATCCAACCAAAAACCATTTCTCTGGTTGGGATCCACAGGTTGTAGACCAATTTCTCATTGATCACCAATCCCGGCGCGGTCAGCACATTCGTGTATTTATAGATTTCTTCCGTCGTCTTTAATTCCTGGATTTTCACTTCCAGGTCGGGATACTCCGCCTGTAAAACGCTTTCCGCCAGCACCACCAGGCGCCGGACGCAGTAGCGCATGGGGGATTTGGTACCAAGAATCTTTACTGTAATGAGCATGATGCCTCTGAAACAATGAAGATGTGGAACACTCTGGTTAAAGTGTTTATTATCCCTGGAAAGGTGCTTCCCTTTTCACGTAATTTCCTTCTCCAGGATGGCTTCAATTTTACACCGAATTTTGGGCATAGAAATTTTCCCGCCGCTGCTCAACACTTCTGCATCGACCAGCACCACAGGTAACTGCGCTCCGTTCGGGATGGGTGGACATGCCGGATCGAACAAGTCAAAATATCGCACTTCAACTCCCTCGCCAAAGCGCTGATTTAACTGTCCTCTGGTCCACTCCGCAACCTCACGCCAGCTATCCTTCACGCCATCCTTACAGGCAATCGGCGCGCCGATGATTTGCACAAGGATCCGCTCGGTCATCTTCAACAACAATTGCTCTGCTTGGCAAGCGAGGCGAAATCCACACCCAGTAGCTGGCTGATCTCCTGGTTGACCTCGCGCAGAAAGCTGGCCGCCGCTTGCTGGGTCTTTGTGTATTCTATTAGAGTGGCATTCGACTGGATCTCAGCCTGGACCGCGCCCAACTCCTTCAGATCCGCCTGGGTCACATTGCCGTAGTTCTGATTGCGGCGCAACGCGGCTTGCAGCGTAGAAAAATGCTCGACCAAGGCACCCGCATGTGCGTCAGACTTGTACTGTGTCCGGGACTTTTGATACGCCAGGAAAGGTTCGGAAGCAAGCAAATTCTCGATCAGGGCATCCGTTGCTTTGTCCAGTTCAGGGGGTAAATTCGCAGGTTTACTCATGGCATCACCCACAGCAGGAAGTGGCACAGGAAGAGGCGTAATTCAAGCCAATGGCTGCAGATATCTTCCCCGCAGCTCTGTTGGCAAAGGCTGGTCAATTCGGCCAGAGCCGCTCCATAGGATTGTACACTGGCGCACGTCAGGTAATCTTGCCTCAGCCGCTCCAATTCCGCCCGCTCGGCCTCGCTGACAGCATTCAGCTTCAGCATTACGTCCAACTCGTTCGCCTTGTCCCGGTAAGCAGACATAGCCTTCTGGGCGGCGGCATCCTGGCTCAAAGTCATGTAGGCTTGTTCGAAAGCCTTGAACTCTGGGGTCTCGGCCAGGGCAGCGGCAAAATCACGGGCCGCAGTGTGAACCACTGACGGCGAAGCTACCTCAATTTCGTTCAATTCCGGTTCAGCCATTTTTTCTCTCCTCTAGGTTGAAAAGCATCCTTAATTGCTTCGGCTTGTGAAGTTTTATCCGAAAGCTAACGTCGACCGTAATTTCTCCCGCAGCATCTCAACAGTAGGAACACCTCGGATACCCTGCGAGGTGTTATAGACGCGGCAGCTCAGGTTGTATAGTGCGCGCTCTTCAGGCCACCAATCCACGCTATTTACTTGAAACGAGGGTGATCCCAAAAACTTCAGGCGTCTCGCTTCATCATTGTCATCCACCTTCACCAGTCGGATTTCGGCTTCCATGCCTTCTGCCACCAGAGCTGACTTCAGGTTCTCCATTGCATCCAAATAAGAAGGACAGCCATCGAAATACAACAGGTCAATTTGCATAATTCACCAACAGAAAGATGATTTCGCGTTCCATTCCATCGCGCACCTTGCGAAAATCGTTCATGTCATCTGTTTTAGCCGGATCGGGAAAACTATGATGCACACGCTTGCCTTTGCCCAGCCAGACCGGGCATTCTTCGGCAGCCGTGTCGCAGACAGTAACCACCAGGTCAAAGTCCACATCCCGGAATTCATCGACCGGCTTCGAGCGACCTGAGTGCTGGATCCCGATTTCGGCCAGCGCCGCCCGCGCTTTCGGGTGGACGTAGCCGGCTGGCTTTGTACCCGCGCTGACCGCTTCCCACCGGTCGCCTAGACGGTAATTGACGATCGCTTCGGCCATTTGCGAGCGGCAGGAGTTGCCGGTGCAGAGAAATAGGACCTTGCGTCTATCGCTCATGCTGTGACTTTCTCCTCCGCACTCTCTCTTTCGTAAATCAGCTCGCCCAGTTCGGCCAGCATATCCAGCCCCTTGATTTCGTGCGACAGGAGCGGGATCTGCACCAGTGGCACATGGAAACGTTCGGCAATATCAGCCAGGTATTTTTCCTGCATAAGGCGCCGGGAGCGAACAAAAGGCGTGGTCGCCTGCTCTGCCGGGATGATCATATTGGCAACCACCATGCCGGGGTGTATGCCCACCGTACCCAATTCCCGTGCGGCGCGCCAGGCTTCGAGAATGGGGGTCGCCTCGGGGTACATCACAAAAGCAAAAGTGCTTTGCGCCGGATCGCGCATCATGTCGATGACCTTGCCGAAACGCTGTTTGGCAACATCATCCGCAGCAGTGGTCTCCACCGAGGCAAAGATCTTCACATCGATTTGCTTGCTCCAGTCAACCGGCAGTTCCAGCAGGCGCAATGTGTGACCGGTCGGGGCGGTGTCGAAGACAACCGAATTCCACCCATCCTCTGAAGCATACTCGATGAATTTATCGAAAGCAGCCATTTCCTCGGTACAAGGTGAATTGAGTTCTTCCTCCATCACCTGGATGGCGCTTTCGGGACGTCCACGCTTGCGGGCATCGTTCAGGATGCGTTCCCTGTATGTTTCTGCGGCGGCTTTGGGATCGATTTTGACCGCCCACAGGTTGGGCTGGCCGCTCACAGGCGTAATTGTATCTCCCACCGGGCTGTCCAGCACATCACCCAGATGTGCGGCCGGGTCAGTGGTCAACAAAAGGGTTTTATAACCTTGCTGAGCCAGCCAGACAGCCGTGATGCAGGATGCAACCGTCTTGCCAACGCCGCCCTTACCGGCGAAGAAAACAGTCCGACGCTGACCATTGGGTTGTATGCTTTTGCGTACGTCACCGAATGATAAAACGAGTGGTATGTCTTGAGCTTGAGAGCGTTGCGTATCGAACATCCCGGTAGCTCGCTCGCCGTCGAAGAAGATTTTTGCCACCTCGCGAAGTCGCTCGACGCCCTTGATTTCTCCCGCTTGCAAAGTCATGCGCTGTTTCGGTAAGCTGAAATCTCGTTCGATTTGCGCCAGGTAACGAATATGCATTTCAGCGCGGGCGGCAAAAAGAGCGTTCTGTTCGCCTTCGAGCGGTATGATCCCATTGATGATCAATCGATAATTCTGGATATCCAATTTTCGCAATTCGCTGATCGCGCGCTGGGTCTCGCGGATGGAAATCGCTTCGGGGTGCAGCACAAAGATAAAAGTGGTTTGTGCGCTCTCCCGCATCGCGGCCAGGGCACGCTCGTACTTGTGCTTGGCATCCTGGATGGCCGCCGACGGACCTATGCAGGTCTGGCCGCTGCCCGAACTGGCCGCATCTATGGATTGGCTCCATTCAGCCGGCAATTCAAGCAGGCGAATGGTGTGGCCGGTGGGAGCGGTGTCAAATATCACCACATCAAAAGCCGCCGCGTTATCAGCCGGTGCTTCCAGAAAATCGGTAAAACGGTCAAAGGCGGCCACTTCCGCCGTGCAGGGGCCGCTCATCTGCTCCTCCATAACCTGTACCATCTGGGGAGGAAAGGCGGCCCGGATGGGTGCCATGGCGCGGTCGATATACTCCTGGGTGGCTTTGTCGGGGTCGATTTCCATTGCAGATAAATTCGGCACTCCCGTAATGGGTGTAACATGATGTCCAATTTCCTGCTCAAACGTGTCGGATAGGTTTGAGGCTGGATCGGTAGTGACAATCAGCGTGTGTTTTCCTTCATCGGCATAACGCACCGCATGTGTGCAGGCCATGCTGGTCTTTCCTACGCCACCTTTACCAGAGAAGAAAATGTATTGGGTCATTTCGATGCTCCGGTGAGATGAGTGTTTATTTCCACCAGGGAAGGATAAGCTTTGGTTTTTATCACCTTGCCGCGCACCACAGTAATCGGCAGGGCAGCCATTTGCTGCTCGCGGACGAGTTTCATCACTTCAGCGTTGCTGAGAAATGCATTTGGGTGAGTAGTCATCTGGTAGCGCCTCACGCTGACCCCTTGGGATTGGAGCGCCAGCACCATTTCGTTAAGATCCAATAGGGTTTGATCGATGGTCGGACCACATATGCCGGTTGGGCAGCACATGGGCGGGTCGAATATTTCCACATCCACCGGTGTGGCTTTCTCCTGGAAAAGATCAGAGATGGGAATAGGTTGTGTCATATTATTTCAGTCTCCATTGAAGTATTTTGTTAAAAAAACTAACTTTCCTTTACAAGATCCAGGCGGATAAACTCACCCTTAGGGCCACAGGTCAGACGGCGAGGTTTGATCCGTTGGGGGTTAAAAAACTGCCCCAGGCCTGGTTGAGTTCTTCCAGCGCCTGGCGGTTGATCGAATAGTACATCCAACGGGCATCCACGGCATCCCGTTCGACATCGATAAGACCCGCCTCACGCAGCACCCGCAGGTGATGCGAGATCAGGTTCGGAGCCATATCGAGTCCGCTTCCAAGTTCGCAGTTGCATTGTACGCCTTCCATGAGGTAATGGAAGATCAGCAAGCGGTTGGGCTCGGCCAACACTTTCAGCCACTTTGCCATCCGGTTCAAGTCGATCGGAGCGGAAGCTGGTTTAGGATGGTAAATAGTTCAACATAGGTTGAATTATATCTGGCATATCGTTTATCGTCAAGAACGTATGGCAGAAAATGCGTGCGGCTGCCGATCATGAATGGCTATCTGCCCGGGCGGAGACTGGCAGAGCGCGTGTCCAGTACATCGCTCACTGTTTCGAGAGGAGTGGTGGTCAGGATGGCATCCGCCGCACAGGCAGCAGCATCGTAACCAACAAGATCATGTTCAGCTTTAATTCGCTTCAGGCAGCTCCAGGCATGCAACCAATCCCTGTCCGCAGTTACCGCACTCGAACTGGATGGTAGTGTGTTGGATTTCAAAACTCTCATGCAGAACCTCTTTAAGCGCTGACAACACCTCGGTGGTCTGGCTGAGGGACTGGTCCTCAACCGTGATATGGGCGCTCAGGGCAATATAGCCGGGTGCGACCGTCCAGACGTGCAGGTCATGCACCTGGCTGACGCCAGGCACCTTTAGCATGATTTCGCCGATGGTTGTGGCGGTCATCCCTGCGGGCATTCCCTCCGCCAAAATATGGACGGTCTCCTTAAGCACCCGCCCTGAACTGAACAAGATCAATACCCCGATCAGCACGCTGACCAGCGGGTCGAGCCAGGTCCAGTTCACGAACAGCAGGATCACACCCACCGCGATCACACCCACCGAGGCCAGCGCGTCGCCCAGTACGTGCAGGAACGCGGCGCGCGTGTTCAGGTCGTCGTGGTCATGTTTGCTCAGGGTAAAGGCCACAACCAGGTTGACAACCAGGCCGATGACGGCAATGACCAGCATGGGGCCGGCTTGCACGGCTTCGGGGTTTTTGAAGCGATTCCAGGCCTCACGTAAGATCTCGAAGGCGATCAGGAAGAGCGTCGCGCCGTTGGTCAAGGCGGCCAACACTTGCATGCGGTGGAATCCGTAGGTGTGTTTGTCGTCGGCCGGCAGTTTGGCCGCTCGGATGGCGAGATAACTTAGCCCGAGGGCGAAGGCATCCATAAAGACGTGCGCCGAATCGGAGAGCAGCGCCAGGCTATGCGTCCAGAATCCGCCGATGAATTCGGCAAAAAAGATCAAGCCGGTCAGGACCAGGGCAAGCACAAAACGATTTTCTTTGATTTCATTAGTGTGGTCGTGATTTTGAGTCATATTTTCTCCTATGGTTTTGCTTACTAGTTGGCTGGATGCTGTATGGAAGTGTTCTTTTTACACCAGCCCCAACGCCAGCAGGCCGCCCCATACCGCCAATCCACCTAGAAAGATCCACAAGAGGTCAAGCTTGAACCAGCGCACTGCCACAAAAGCTGCGCCCGCCAGTGCAAATGCCGCCGGGCTGGTTAGCGCTACGCCGCCCAATTGCAAAAGCACCACCACCAGCAGGCCGACAAAGGATGCCATCACTCCCGCCAGTGCACCGCGCACGGCTTTCAGATCGCGAATGCGGGTAAAAACTTCGGTGAACACCAGCGTCATGGCAAACGAAGGCGAAAAGATGGCAAAGGTTGCCAGCAAGCCGCCCCAGAATCCCGCCATCTTATACCCGAGGAAGGTGGCGATGATCAAGATTGAGCCAGGCGTGATCTGCCCCAACGCAAGCCCATCCGCGAACTGGTTCATCGTCAGCCACGGATGCGCTTCAACTGCTTCGGTTTGAAGCAGCGAGACGATGGTATAGCCGTTGCCGAAGGCCACTGAACCGATCTTGAACAAGGATAAAGCCAGTGCGCCCATTTCGGATCTCAAAGTCCACGAAAAAACAACTACCGCCAGAACGACCAGCACCACCGCCCCAATACCTGCCCAGCGTTTCAACGGAACGGGTTGCACATTTGCAGCCGGTTTGCCCACCCCGGCCATTTTTCCTGCACCCACTGTCGGGCGGATCAGCCAGGCACCCAAAGCCAACGCTACCAGCACGATCAAAATTGAATTGACTTTGAATAATAAAGCGCCAAAAGACAGTAACATGATGATTGCCTGGGTGCGGGTATGGATGTTTCGCCCACCCATCTCCAGTGTGACGTTAACCACAACACCCACCACCAGCGCTTCCACCCCTACAAAGAGTGGATGCACCCAGGGCAGGTTGCCGGCGGAAAAATAGAAGGCCGAAAGCACCGACATCAAAACAAAGGTTGGCAGAATAAATCCGGTGGTTGCCAGGATCGCGCCGATCACACCACGCAACTTATAACCGACGTAAGCGCTGAAATCCACCATCAGCGGGCCTGGATACAGTTGCACCATTCCCATCCCTTCGTTGACTTCTTCTTCACTCAGCCAGCCTTTATCGATCACCATCGTTCTGATCTTTTGGATGATGGCCATGCCGAAGGCGGTCAGGCCGATCATGAAGTAAGAACTAAAAATAGTCCACAGCGAGATTTGCGGGCGGGGTTGTACTTCCAAAATATTCGCTAATTCATTTTCCATAATTTATCCATTATCGATGGCGGTGCGCCTTGCAAGACGCACCGCCAGGTATATTTTAGCTAATGCAACCTTTCAACGTGGTCCTTCAGATTGCCGGCCAGGTAAGCCTGCACGGCCTCGTCAATGTTGGCGACTTCCGTCACCACCGGGCGGATATTAGCCTGCTTCATGCTTTCATACGCACCGGCGCCCATCCCGCGCGCTAATAAGACTTCGCAATCGGCAATGGCAGTCGCCATGCGGGCGTGACGGTCCTGTTCTGACGGGGCAAAGCCATGCCCGCGCGGGTCTGCCCCGTGCGCTTCCTCGTGGGTTTCCCCGCCGAACTGGTTATGGCCCAGCTTGTCACGTTTCTCATGCGCGACAATTTTTCCGTCTTCGACGGTAACAACTACGTAATATGGAGCCCGGCCAAAATGCAGGCTGATGGTCACACCATCTTCAGAAACAGCTGCGATTTTCATGATGGACCTATGTCTTCGCCGCACAGACCATGCAGACGAGTTTGCCGTCCTTGATACGGGCGTAACGCTCGACCATCACTTCGCCACATTCGGTGCAGATTTGGGTATTGAAGTCGTGAGCGCGCCCTGCAGGCAGCCTGGTTTCGCCGACTGGCTCAACGATGAATAACTGTTCCGCCGGGGTAGATAGCATCATATCAATCATCGGGTCAACCAGTGCGGCGTCAATTTGGGAAGCGGGCACGCCTTTCTTGCGGTAGCCGATAAATTCACTTTCCTTGCTTTTCTGGATGGTCTCCGGGCGGGTGACCACGCGCACGCTTTTTCCGCTCTTCCGGTCGATCAGGGTCAGGGCAAACTTGCCATAGCCCAGTTTCTGGATATTGCCCTTGCCAAAGGTGCAGCCGGTCGCCATTTGAATACCGTCGGCGTAGCAGGTGGCGCAGTGGTCGGCGTCAATCTCCACCAAAGCAACCAGTTGCCCATCCTTGGCTCGTTCCACGCCCAGGGCTTCGAGAGCCGCCATTCCGGCGCGCAATCCCATCGGCATGGCCGGGCATTTGTGCCCGTGCAACAGCAGACCCGCTTTGTAAAGTTCGTTGTTGGTATCCATTGTAAGAAATCTCCTCTTGAAATATAGAATTAAGGGTTAGCGCTCGATTAGAGCGGTTTTTTCGTATCCGGAGCACGGGATGCATACCGGCTGGCCGTCCTTCATACGCAGGTAGCGGTCAAAGACATACTCGCCGCACACGCCGCATTTGGTCTTATTGAACGAGCCTTTGATGCGCGTGTACTTGAAATCCGGCTTGGCTTCCACTTTGAAGATGGCTTCATCCGGTTGGTCATAGACCCACTGGATCACCTCGCGCCGGACTTCCAGCGGAATTTGGGAAGGCTCGACGCCCTTTTTGCGGTAGACGAAGAACTCGAACTTGCCCATCGCGTCAATGAAATCCGGCAGGAGCGAGTAGCGCACCGCACCCTTTTGCGGATGGTAAAAGGTTGCCGCCAGCTTGCCATAGAAGGTCTTGGCGATCATAACTTTTCCGTAGGTCGCGCCAGTGGCGATTTGCATCCCATCCATCATGCAGGTCTGCGGATGGCCTTCGCCCAGTTCGGGGAAGATGAAGAAACCGTGATCGGGCTCTTTCTCAGCGCCCAAATACTCGAGCGCCAGCTTGCCCATCCGGTAGCCAATCGGCATGAAGGGGCATTCGTGGGCATGAAATTCAAAGGCCCATTCGGGGGGAATATATTGCGTAGTCATTTTCGATCTCCTTTTCAATCATTATTCCCTTCCCATATTCAAGAAGGGTTGGATGAAATTGCCCTTAACCTAATAGCTTGATCAAAATCTGGATTGCAAAAGCCCACATGATCAGCCCCAGGCCGGCCTTGATCATTTTGGTATTGATCTTCATACTGACCCTGGCCCCAAGATTCCCACCGATGAGAACGGCGACGCCGGTCACGAGGATAAGGGGTAGGTCGAATTTGTGAGAGGTGGCGTGACCCAGGATCCCGGCCAGCGCCGAAAACGAGATGATCAAATGGGAGGAGCCTGCCGCGATCTTGGTCGGGGTCTTAAGCACGTATACCATGAATGGAACGATGAAAATACCTCCGCCAACCCCCAACAGGCCGGCCAGGAAGCCCACTGCGAGCCCCACGATGGCAATCAGGGTGATCCAACCGGCAGTAAAGGGTTTTTGCGGTTCAACATTCGTCTTCTCCTTCTCCCAGTAGGAATAGATCATCCTGGCCCCCACAATCAGCAGGAAAGCCACGAACAACCACAGCAGGAAGGTGGTATTGAAGGATTTCGAAAGTGCGCCTCCGGCGAAGGCGCCAAGGCTGATCCCGGGGGCGAAAATGAGGGAAGTTTTGTAGTCGATCATCTTCTTTTTATAAAAAATATAGCCTGCCGACAACGAAGTGATGAGATTCAAGACCAGCGACGTGGACGTGGACAGCAGGATCGCATATCCGAGCGTGATCAGCAGCGGTGAGTACACTGAGCCTCCGCCCTGGCCGAACATCGAAAAAATGAACGCGATCGCAAAAGCAAAGATGATCGCTGCGATTAGAGTGGAACTAATAGTCATAGTTATTGATCCTCCTCAAATGTTTTTGTGATAACAAGAACATATTCAAATATCCGAATGGGTTATACCGATTTTTTTCCCCGCTCGAAAGCGGGGAAGGGACTACTTCTGTCTATTAGGAAACAAACCTTCAAGGTTGTTTTTCTTCTCCAGGTAAAAACTGGTCAATGGCATCCAAGGTGTGGGCGGCATAGATGGAACCCGGACCACCGCCCATCATCAGGCCAACCCCAATGGTTTCCAGTAATTCCTGGCGAGTGGCACCGGCTGCAATGGCATCGTGAACGTGGTAGGCAATACAACCCTCACAGCCAACGGTGATGCTGATCGCCAGGGCCATCATCTCCTTGACTTTACCGCTGAGAGCACCATCTTCCACGGCTTTTTTATGCAGGCGGGCAAAACCGCTCATTGGGCCTGGAAGCTCCTGTCCAAGCTGTACCAGGCGTTGTTCAAGGTGCCGGTGTTGTTCAATGTAATCGATTATCATGGCAGGTTACTTTTCCTTATCGCTTGGCGCACATCATCCCGAGCGAAGTGACCGGGCAGATGTCATGCAGTTCCTTCACGCCTGCCTCCTGGCAGATCTGTACTGCGGCTTCGTTGAAACAACCCGGAGGCATCCAGATCAGCTTTGCGCCCGACGCCACCACTTCAGGCATAACCTTCTCGGTCACCGCCGGTCCCAGCGCAACGATGACAACCTCCGGTTTTTCCGGCAGGGCGGCCAGTGAAGGGTAGCAAGGGTGCCCGTCGATATCCGGGTATTTCGGGTTGATGAGTTGGAGCGGGTATCCGTTCTTGTGGAATGCCTCGAAAACCTCGTGACCAAATCTCGTATGGTCCTGGGAGGCGCCGAGCAAGGCAAAACTCTTGTGAGTTCGAAGAACCTCGAACGCAGTCTCAAACGTTGCGAACATGTGCATTCTCCTGCCTGAAAAGCGATGATCCTGGATTTCCTACCTTGCCTCCACCAAAGAGGTAAGGCAACCGCGGTTATTCTGGCTGGGCTGCGAACAATCTCTTCTTAAGCGCGAAGGCTACATTGACCAGCCCGATCATCACCGGCACTTCCACCAGTGGCCCGATTACGGCTGCAAATGCCTGACCGGATGAGATCCCGAAGACCGCCACAGCTACCGCAATGGCCAGTTCGAAGTTGTTGCTGGCTGCGGTGAAGGACAGTGTCGCCGTCTGCTTGTAGTTCGCACCGGCAGCCTTGCCCATGAAGAAGCTTACCAGGAACATGACCACGAAGTAGATCAGCAGTGGGATGGCAATCCGCACCACATCCAGCGGCAGCTTGATGATGTATTCACCCTTCAGCGAGAACATGACCACAATGGTGAAGAGCAGCGCCGCCAGGGTGATCGGACTGATCTTCGGGATGAACTTGTCGTGGTACCACTCCTTGCCCTTCAGTTTCACCAGGATCAAACGGGTCAGGAATCCAGCGATGAAGGGAATGCCCAGGTAGATGAAGACGCTCTTGGCAATTTCGCCGATGGTGATATGCACCGCAGCGCCGGACTGGCCAAACCAGGTCGGCAGAACGGTGATGAAAACATAGGCATAGACACTGTAGAACAAGACCTGGAAGATGCTGTTGAAAGCCACCAGGCCGGCGGCATATTCGGTGTCACCCTTTGGCCAGCTCGTTCCAGACGATCACCATGGCGATGCAGCGGGCCAACCCGATCATGATCAGGCCGGTCATGTATTCCGGATAACCGCGCAAGAAGATGATCGCCAGGGCGAACATCAGGATCGGCCCGATGATCCAGTTCTGCAGCAGGGACAGCCCCAGGATCTTCCAGTTGCGGAAGACATCCCCCAGCTCATCGTAATGAACCTTGGCGAGCGGCGGGTACATCATCAGGATCAACCCAACCGCAATGAGCACATTGGTCGTCCCGATCGAGACGGATTGGTTGAAAGTCTGGACTGCCGTGGGGAAAAAGAAGCCAATGCCCACCCCAACCGCCATGGCCAGGAAGATCCACAGGGTCAGGAAACGGTCAAGTGTCGAGAGACGCTTGGTGGCTGCCGGCTCCATTACTTTACTCGTTGAAATACTTGTCTCTGTCATGTTACTTCTCCATTAGTGCATTCGTCAGAAAGGTGGTGATCTCTGCCTCGTTTGGCACGCGACCGGCTGACACCAACTTTTCGTTGATCACCAGCCCGGGCGTCGCCAGGATCTTGTATTTTGCAAACTCGGCATAATCGGTCACTTTCTCCACCTTGGCTTCGATAGCCAGGTTACTGACCGCCCGCTGGGCCAGGGAGGCCAGGTTGACGCAGTTCGCACATCCAGGGCCAAGTACTTTGATCGTAAGCATATTCAATTCTCCTTCTGTTGAAATTTCTTCGGCGGTTGGACTTTCTTCGGCAAGAGCGATTGCATTCCCGCAGCAGGCAGCCACGCAATCGCCGCAGCCTGTACATATTGCAAGTTCGAATACGATCCGACCGCCGAGTTTGGCCTTTTTATCTACAACCTGCCGGATCGCCCCCTCCGGACAGGCGCTGATCGCCGGGCAGGTCTCCATTGCAGGACATTTGCGTTCGTCTAATATGGGCTTCAAGCCACCACCTCGATCTTTGGCTCGATGATGATTTCGGATTTGACCGAATTGGCCACCAGGCTGTACTTTTGCGCCGATTTGAGGGCACGCTCGATCCGCCCATGCACCTTCTCCGGGTCTTCATCGCCGGCCGCGACGCGGATGACCGGCCAGAAACGCAGGTGGGTGAAAAGCTCGGTGCGGTCCAATTCGATCAACTTGGTGCCCTCGGCGCGGCAATCGTAAGAAATCAGGTCGAGCTTGTAGCGTTCCGTGGCCCAGATGAACATCATCATGATACAGGTATTAGCCGCTGCCACAAAGGCATCCTCCGGAGTCAGAACGCCCGGATGACCCTGTGCGTCCGGTGGCGCGGAGAAGTCCATCTCCGGGCCGTTGCCCAGGACGATATGTCCCCAATGTTCACCTTTCCAGGCGACCGTGGTGTTATAGGTGGATGTACGGCTCATTTGACTTCTCTTTCCTTTTCACAAAAGGCTGCATATTCAATGGATAGTGATGCAGCATAGGCATCTTCTTCACCGGAAGGGATCGGGTTATAGATCTTCACGGTCTCCAGCAGTTCCCGGGTCGTATCCGGCGAAGCAGTCTTGCCAGCCTCCAGCAACTGCTGGAAGATCAGCGGCAGGGCGATCAGGGTGACCTTCTGCCCGTTGATAAGGATATCCTGCACGGGTATGCCCGAACCACAGGAACAGGTCGCCTGGACCGGCTCTTGTATCACGGGTAGTTCCATCTCTTCCATAGCGCCTGCCGTCCGGTTCCAGTGTTTTTGGAGCAGTTCGTCCACCAGCTCAGCCATCCTGGCTGCGGTCGCCTCCACGGCCTGCTTGCCGGCCTCGTTCAGCCGGCGCTTGCCTTCCGGTTTTCCCAGGCCTCGTTCCGCGACGAGATCGGTGACGACAATGCTCGCAGCCGGCTTGCCGGAATACATTTCGGTGCCGCGTGCTGCGCAGCGCTTGTCGCAGCCGTCGATGGCAATCGTCGGATAGAATTTTGCAAAAGCCCGGTCGCCTTCCCCACCCGCCAGGAATAGCGGCAGGCAGATCGTGACCGTATCCGCCGGACGCAGTTGTTCGAGAACCCGCAAGGCCGCCAGGCGCGTCACCGTACCCTCCGGCAGTTCCTCCCCGGAGCAGGAGACGATCCCAACTTTCTTCCTGGGCAGCTCAGGCATTTTCGCCTCCCTGTTTTCCGGAGATAAGACCGTCGACCATGGTAATCACTTCCTCGGCCAGGACCCGCGCCAGTTTTTGCCCGCCCTCGTTGAGTTCGGCGATGCCCAGGGGCTTGAGGTCCTTGTGGCGACGGTAAACATCCAGGACGGCTATTTCCTGTGCGACCATGCCGCCGCTTTGTTGAACCATTTTCGCAGCGCAGGCCAGCTTGCAGCCATCGATGGTAATCGCCGGGTATTCGGCGACTACCGACCTGGAGGCTTCGTCACCGAGAACCAACAAAGCCAGCGGGACTAGTTGGGTCTGTTCGGGACGCAGATCTTCGCTAACAGCGTAGGCTGCTTCACGGCTGACAGTGCCGTACGGCTTGCCGATCCCGCTGCAGGGCACGATAACAACTTTTTGAATTTTTTCCATCATAGTTTCTTTGTTTCCTCTTCCGCCTGGCCCTTCATGATCTCGAAGTAGGCCTGCGGGTCGAGCAGTTTGGTCTTCTCTTCATCCCAATTGGTGACTTCCATGACTGCCAGCCAACCGTTCCCGTACGGGTCCTGGTTGATGGCCTCCGGAGCGTCAATCATGGCAGGGTTTACTTCTGCAATTTTTCCGTTGATCGGCGCTGTGTAGGCGATATTCACCTTGATCGTCTCGATGCTCGCCACCTCATCTCCAATAGCCAGGATTGTCCCAGCCGGTCTTGACATCCGCAAAGGCCACATCCCCGCTGCGCTGCTGGACAAAGTCAGACAGCCCAATGCGAACACGTCCGTTCTCCTCTTTCACCCAGACCCCTTCCGAAGAATAAAAACGGTCAGTGGCCACCTTGAAGGTGAATTTGTCAACCGTGGTTTCCAGGAAATCTAGACATGCTTTACTCCTTTTCAATATCGCTTTCTACGGGCACCGGATCACACCTTGCGCCCATAGACAACCGCCGCAGGTGGGAAACATATTGCCAAAGCAATCTTCTTCATTGGTATCGATCAATTCGCAGCCGCCGCACCAGGTACACGGAGAAAAGTCGAATTCCTGGACGCGCTTGCGGAAGGCGGCGTACTCCTGCGCCTCCCAGATCGACAAAAGACTCTGCTCCTGGAGGTTGCCATATACACACTGGCGTACCGTCCTGCGTTGATCGTTTAGAAAGGTGTCGTAGCCATGCATCAAGGCCAGGCACGGGCTGACTGCCCCGTTCCAACCAACCACAACTGAACCCCGTTCTATGAACGGGCAGCGCCCCCGGTCATGTCCCAGCGTTACGCCGTTCAAATGGACATTGCTCCTGTAGCGCATCGTGTGGATGATCGCCTCCTGGCTGGCATCATTCAGGTCAATGCGCGGCAGGTCGATGCGCGGCGCCCATGGCGAAGGGGTTGTGTCCAGCATATCCAGGCTGCGTGTATAAAGCATTTCCTTGCACATCTCCTGTGTGTAAGGCAGGACATTCGTCACCATAAATCGTGAAATACCAAATTTTTAACTCATCCTGATCAGGGCCGGCAGATCGGCAATATTTCGACGCATTGCCACAAAGGAGATGCCGATCTCAGGAATGCGGGCGGTTTCATGCCGCATGATCGCCAGGCGTTTGATATTTTCAAGGACCTGCGGCAGAACTGCTCCCAGCCGGACATCGCTATAACTCTCCGGGGTGGCGCCATCCAGGGAAATCCACAGGATATCCAAACCGGCATCGATCAGTTCCCGTGAGCGCTGCCTCGGTCAACAGGATGCCGTTGGTGATCAACTCGACCTTGCCGGCCACGGATTTAGCCTGAGACACCATCCGGGCGATATCCGGCAGCAGGAGCGGTTCGCCAAAGCCGCCGAAGAAAACATCCGGGCGGAAGGTCAGCGCTTTCAGGCTTTCGATCACGCGCTCCCATGTCGCCGCCGACATATCGCCCTGCTGTTCTTTCCATGCATTGCGAATGCAGGTCCGGCAGGTCAGGTTGCAGCGCGAGGTTGGCTCAACATAGACTTTGGCCAGGTGCGTGGTCGGCCGTTGCAGGTTCAGGCCGTTTTGGCTTTCCTGCATCAGGATTTGCGAGCCCGGTCGGATCCCGTACAGCTCCAAGGCCTCTGGTGGCAATACCAGCCGGCCTTGCTCGTCTATTTCCAGCCAGTATTCTTTATTTGACGACATGAGTTTCTTTTTGCAGTGGAACAGTTGGGACAATCGCAGCTGGCCTTCGCCTGATTGACCTTGGCGGTTATACTCGAAACATCAAAGCCTGACAGGCGGACTGCCAGATCCACCATCTCCATGATTTCCGGTTTTTCCAATCGATAATAAATGTACTTGCCATCCCGCCGGGTGCTGAGCAAGCCGGCTTCGCGCAGCGCCATTAGATTCTGGGAGATATAGGCCTGGCGGTACCCAAGACTGGCCTCCAGGTGACAGACACAGGCCTCACCCGCGCCGATCGCCATCAGAATTTCCAGGCGTACTTCAGGGCTGATGACTTGCAATAGATCGCTTACTTTGGCGAGGCTGGAAGGTAGTTCGGTTCTAATCATATTCATGGCTCCGAATGCATTATACACTCACATTCAAATCGGGGAATATGATAGATGTCACTAAATTGATGTGAAGTTCTCATTCACGCACCCCCTGACAAGCTAACTTTCTAAAATAATGAATGCCCCTGGCGGTGTTCTGCCAGGGGCGTTACCAGATTGAGCAAAAAGTAAAAATTCGGAAGGTTGGATTTACCCCTTGAAGATCAGCGAACAACACGTCAGCGCTCCCTCGGCCTTGGCCAGTTCAGACTGGTCCACGAGCAGCGGATGGATTTCCGCCGCAGCCAGCCGGGAGAGCGTTCTTGGGTAGGCGGGTTGGTAGAGCAGCTTTTCCCCGACCAGCAGGGCATTGGCTGCATAAGGCTCGGAGGAATCCACCTCGATGAACTCCATGCCGGGGAAGTTCTTCCTTTCCACCCAATCCGGATTGATCAACAAGGTAGCTTGCGCCACCTGCGTCACAGCCGATTTCAGATGCAGGCAGCCGCTGACCGGGATGGCCCTCACAGAATAGCCAAAGGGAGCCAGGAATGCCTGCATCTGCTCAATTGCAGATCGGTTCGAGCGGCTGGACAATCCGACGAAAACCTGCCTGCCAACCACAAGTACATCGCCGCCATCGACCGTGCCAGGAGCCTGGATGCTTAGCAGTTTCCGGTAAGGCGCCAGTGCCCGGGAGATGGATTCCGACTCGGGCCGCCGCGATTCGGCCCCGGGCCGGGTGAGGACGGCGCACTCATCCAGCAGGATGGCAATATCTTCAACGAAGACTGCGTCGGGCAGGTGCGGCTCTTCGGGCAGCGACATCACTTCCACGCCCATGGAACGCAAGGCTGCTTCGTAGGCATGGTGCTGGCGGCGGGCATTCTCCAGGTCGATCGGGATGCGCTCCAGGAAGGTCAGTTCGCAGTCAGCGATGGAACTGCTGACTGCCGCGCGTAATGGCGATCCAACGGGTCATAGTCGCTCCTGATGGAAAACTCGATTACTTCTTTTTCTTTTCTTCCGGCTGGCTGGTTTTATTCTGCATATCCTTGCGGATCTGTTCACGCAGGGCTTCGGCTTCCGGGGAACGCGGAGCACGTTGTGCTTCCTGCGCCATTGCGCCGAACCGGTCGGAGAGCAGCATGGTCAACAAAGCCTCCATGATGCTGCTGGTACTGCTGCCTTGTTCGCCATCGCCTCTGCCGCCGCCACTGACCACCACGCGCGGGACCACATCCACTCCGGAGGCCTGGATGGCTTCGGAGAAGCGGTTGAGCACCTGCTGAGTCACCTGGAACTGCGGACCGCCATAAGCCCGCACTTGTTCCTCGGTCGCCAGCGCCTGGGCAATACCGATGCGGGCGATCCTTTCGGATTCCGCTTCGGCCAGGGCGCGGATCTGGGAAGCTTGCTGGATCGAGCGCTGGTATTCGGCCTTGCCCTGGTTGGTCTGAATATTGATGCTCAGCTCGGCCTCGGTCATTTTGGTCTGCATCTGGGCACGCGACTCGGCCTCACGCAGTTCGCGTTCCTTAACGGCAGCCTGTTCCTGCCGGCCATAGGTTTCCACCTGTTCGGTGGCAATTTGCCGGGAGCGCAGTTGGGTAAGGATGGTTTCGATTTGCGTATCGTTCTCGGGTGAGGAGGGCGTGCCGATCAAAACTTCTTCCAATTGCAGGTTGTAATGGGCAAACTTTTCCTTCATCTCCGTGCTGGCCTGTTGCTGGATGGCACTGCGCTCCTGCAAAAGCTGGATGAGCGTGCGGGTCTGGCCAACGTTCTTGAAGTAAGCCGACACCATCGGGTCGAGGGTCTGCTCCACCAATTTCTTGATGTCGCCAAAACGCTGGATGACGAGCGGAGCCTTCTGGTAATCGATATGCACCACCACCGAGAGCGGCAGGGAAGGTTCAAAGGCATCCTTGGTAATGAGCGAGACCTCGGACAGGTTCTCATCGTAGTGATGGGCGCCGGATTCGCTGCGGATCCATTTCAGGATGAAGTTGGTGGTCGGGACAGAGATCATTTTTCCGGCATAGGTATTGAAGGCATATTTGCCGGGCAGAAGTGGTTCATTCCAAACGCCGCGATTGCCTTTGGAAGCCAGTTCACCATGCCGGTAATCCTTACCTGAAAGGTCGGCGCCCATGGCGCCGGTGTACGAAACCACCACGCCCACATTACCGACTTCGATGACCGATTTCTGGATCATTTCCACGGTGGCGAACAGGCGGTTGATGTAATAGGTGCCTTCCACCAGCACTTGCAACTGGCGGCCGCGCATACCCCCGGCCGCCAGGAATTTATCGGCATCCTGGAAACTATTATGATAGGTCCCGTCTTGTGCCGCAACATCACCAATAATCGGGGCGATAATTTCACCCTGGACCAGGGACGGGCCGTCATGCACGGTGACGATCCCGACCGTGTCATCCGTGTCTTTAATCACCACCGGACGGAAGCCGTAGCGCTGGCCGATCACCTCGGCCATGCCGCGGACGGTATCCGCTTCTTCCTTGCTGAGCGAAAGGGCGTAAACACGCTCTTCGGTAATCACGATGAATTGCACCAGGTTAAAGGCATACGTGCCTTCACGCAGGATGCGGCGCTGAGGGCCGCGTTGCCCGCCATTTTTCAAAAACCCTTCCACATCCTGGAAATCCTGGACGGTGGCATTGGAAGCCAGCACCTGCGCCGGGTCAAGCTGCTTGCCATCCCGGGCAAAGATGTAGCCGATCTTGCCTTGCGAGATGGTCACCAGCGGCGCCATATGAACGACGTACTGGATCGGCATCAGGTAATGCAGCCCGCCGCGCAGGATCTGTGGCTGGTAGCCTGCCTCGCCTTTCAGGGCGATCAGTCCGCCTTTGACGGAACCCTTGCCACTCCAGCGTTTTTCGATCATGCCAATCCGGTTGTTCGGGATAAAGCGAATCCCGGAGAGCATTACGAAAAACAGGATCACCAGGAAGATGACCCCTGCCCCGATCAATATCTGAATCATTGTACTTACTCCTTTTCTGTGCTTAGAAGAAGCAACTATACCGCATTTTCACGCAGTCCATATTACATACGAACAAGCCCGGGCGTGCGTAGCAGACCTGTTCGGAACACAAAGTCTGGAGATTTCGTACCCTAGTGACAAGATTTTCATCTTTCGATTCGAAAATAATTCAGGGACGACAGAGTTCCGTCGTCCCTGAATTGTGATTGCCCGAGTCAGGTTATTGTTTTTTGTAAGGTGTGCCATCCGCCGCAGGCGGGTGGACCCGGCCCACCAGGCCGGCCAAGACAACGATTGTCACGATATAAGGAGCCATTTGCAGGAATTCGGTCGGGATGGGAATGCTCAAGATCTGCATCTTGATCTGCAGGCTGTCAGCAAAGCCGAAAATCAATGATGAACCCAGTGCTCCGATCGGGTTCCAGTTGCCGAAAATCATGGCCGCCAGGCCGATGAAACCCTTACCGGCCGTCATGAGTTTGTCGAACCGTCCAACCGAACCGATGGTGAAATAGGCTCCGCCCATCCCGGCGATCATGCCGCCCAGGATCACATTCACATAACGCATCATGTAAACATTGATACCCAGTGTATCCGCCGCCTTGGGATGTTCACCCACCGCCCGGGTGCGCAATCCCCAGCGGGTATAGAACAGCACCACAAAAGTGACTGCCACCAGGATAAGCATGAGGTAAACCATGATGTTGTTCTCAAAAAGGACCGGCCCCAGGATCGGGATTTTTACCAGGCCGGGGATTGCCAGATTCGGGAAAACCCCGGAATTATTGAGAGTATTGGATATTTGCAGGTAGCGGTTGGAAATGAAACTGGAGGCGCCCGCTCCAACGATATTGACGGCCACGCCGCTGATGATCTGATCAACCCTGAATTGGATGACCAGTATGGCGTGCAGGGCTGCCACGAACATCCCGGTCAGCATCCCAGCCAGGAGGCCCAATAGAGGTTGTGGGTCAAAGAGGCCAGCATGACGGAGGTCATGGCTGACAATAGCATGATCCCTTCAATTCCGATATTGACCACAGCCGCACGTTCGCTGACCACCCCGCATAGGGCCGCCAATGCGATCGGGGTAGCCCTGACCAGGGAGGTATTCATCATGCCCACCAGGTCCATCGATCTACCCATGGCTGCCCAGACCAGGAACGCGGCTACATAACAAAAGGCAACCAGCCCGACCAGCAGGTTGGTCGACCGGATCCCGCGCGCCAACTGCCAGGCCCCCAAAAAGACCGTTATAAGCGCCAACACATAGATGGCAGGCTGGGCCGGTAGAACCAGGTCCGGGATCGGAATGACATTCGAATCCCCTTGCGGGGTGAGACCAAACGTGGATTGCAGCCCGGGTTGAATGTTCCGGCCAAACAAGAGCAGGATAGCCAGGCCGGCGATAATGAGCACAATACCCGGGACCAGGCGGGTGCGGAGAGTGGATTTCTTTTTGTTATTTTGAGCCAGGTTGGTTGTCATACAATCCTTATTATCACAACGTCTTTTTGGTATGACGTATCAAAGGTTATTTACCCCAGCCGCGCGTCAGGACGGTTGTCTCGGTGCGGATGGCGCGGATGTGGTAGATCCAGCGGATGACAGCCGGTGCAGCCACGAAAACAATCACCAACCCCTGGATAATGGATATGATCTCGATCGGCACCCCTGCCGTAAACTGCATGCTGGTTGCGCCGCTGCGCAGCGTGCCCCACAAAAAGGCCGATAGGACCACCCCAAAGGGATGACTTTGCCCCAGCAGGGCGATCGCAATGGAATCAAATCCGTAGCCGGCAGAAAAGCCCTGCCCCACCCAGTGATCGACACCCAGCACCTGGGCTGCCCCCGCCAGGCCGGCCAAGCCTCCGCTGAGGGTCATGGCGATCACAAAATTTTTCACGATATTCATCCCGGCATAACGGGCGCCATCCGGATTGGCTCCGACCGCCCGGATTTCAAAACCAATCGTGGTTTTGAATAGGAACCAATAGACGAGAGCGGCCACCGCCAATGCCACAATAAAGCCCCAGTTGAAGCGTAACGGAGCCGGGAAAAAACGCGGCAGCATGGCCGAATTATCAATAACAGGCGTCAGTGGCCTGAATCCAGGCGCTTTCATCGGGCCGTTCAATAACCAGTTGCTCAAACTGTAAGAAATATAATTCATCATGATGGTGGTTACAACTTCATGCGCCCCTGTAAGCCCCTTCAATAAACCTGGTATGGCTCCCCACAGGGCGCCTCCGGCTGCCCCCGCCAGCATAGCCAGCGGTAGATGGATATACCAGGGCAGACCATGGATGCTGTACCCTACGAAAGCCGAGGTCAACGCTCCGATCCCGAATTGCCCTTCTGCGCCGATATTGAAAAGGCCACACTTGAATCCCACCGCCACTGCCAATCCGGCCAGGATGTATGGCGTAACAGCAGTCAGGCTTTCAGTGATTGGATAAATTGCTTTTAGGATAAGTTTGTTGTCGCCAGTTGCAAAATAGCTCTGGAGACCTCGGTAGATTTCAGGGAGACTGCCAAAAGATCCATAAAAAAGTGACCCGTAAGCGATGGAAATAGCATTCCAGGTGGCTGCCAGTGCCGCACCAGGGGCATGGAAGAAGTTTCGGTAGGCTACAATGACCGCGTCATTGGATAACGCAATCACGATGGCTCCGATAATGAAGCCGGTCAGTACCGCCAGAGCAGGCACCAGTAATGTCTGGAGGAGTTTTGAGCCCTGCCTCTGCTTCCCTGAGGATTTGGTTGCCTCTGGATTGGTTGGGGTTGCGTTTGCAGTCAAGTTGAAGTCCTCCTAAAAAACGCGTTCCACTTCGGTTTCCTGTATGGTGGCGGGAGTCGTCTCGAGAGCTTCGGAGGGTTTGACTCCAGCCATGAGCAGGCCCAGGTAGGCTTTATTGATCCTGGCCGCTGGCAGAATTCCCACGATTTGCCCTTTGTACATCACGGCGATACGGTCAGACAGGGCAATGATTTCATCCAGTTCAGGGGAAACCAGCAGCACGGCTGTTCCTTCATCCCGTTTTTCGATAATACGGCTGTGGATATATTCAATCGAACCGACATCCAGTCCGCGGTTGGCTGTGAAGCAATCAGCAAGTGGATCGGCCACGAGAATTCACGTGCTACGATCACTTTCTGCTGGTTGCCGCCCGACAACGTGGATACCGGCACAAATACGTTGGGAGTCCGTACATCATATTGGTGGACCAGTTTTCCAGCCGTTTCGAGGATGATCTTTTGCTGCAACGCCAGCCCTTTGGCAAAAGGCGGCTGATAATACGTGCATAATACCAGGTTATCCTGGACAGGAAAAGTAAGGATCAGGCCATGCTTTTGCCGATCCTCGGGGATATGTGCCACCCCTCTCTCCAAAATATTACGCGGGGAAGTATGGTGGACCGGTTTGTCCATAATGCAGATTTCCCCGCTGACCAGAGGTGGACAGACCGGTCAACGCATACACCAACTCGGTCTGGCCATTTCCCTGTACACCGGCGATA